>NZ_JACSNX010000021.1 GCF_016902445.1 Oscillibacter valericigenes
CGGACGACCGTGAGACCCCGGCCTACTCCAAGCAGGACGGTGTGGACTATGTGCCCATGCGCTGCTGGAAGAACAGCCTGATCAACCTGCTGAACATCGCAGGCACCGGTCCCATCCTCGGACCTATCCAGGGCATCCTGTTCGGGCCCATCGCGTTCATCACCATCCCCATCGGCAACGTCATCGGCGGCGCCATGCACGACTATTTCTCCGGCATGATCTGCCTGCGTGACGGCGGCACCCAGATGCCCACCATGATCCGCAAGTACTCCAACAAGGGCGTCTTCACCATCTACAACATCTTCCTGTGCGTGCTGCTGCTGCTGGTGGGCGCCGTGTTCGTCTACACCCCCGGCGACATTGCCGCCACGCAGGTCTTCGGCTTCGACGGCCTGCCCACCTCCGTGTCCACCTGGGTCATCTACGGTGTCATCTTCGTCTATTACCTGATCGCCACCGTGTTCCCCATCGATGCCATCATCGGCCGGATTTATCCCGTCTTCGGCGCCATCCTGCTGTTCTCCGCCGTCGGCGTGTTCATCGGCATCTTTGTCAAGGGCTATCCCCTGCTGAACGTGTGGGATTCCTGGACCAGCCAGTATTTTGACTATGGTGCTTATTTTGCTGAGGGCCACTTCCTCCCTGTGTTCTTCGTGACCGTGGCCTGCGGCATTCTGTCCGGCTTCCACTCCACCCAGACCGCCATCATCACCCGTACCATGAAGAGCGAGCGGCAGGGCCGCACCACCTTCTATTGGATGATGATCCTGGAGGGCTTCATCGCCATGGTTTGGGCTGCCGGCGCCATGGGCGTCTACAACCTGGGCCTGCAGGAGGCCAATGCCTCTCTGGCCACCGCCACCATCGGCGTGGTCTGCAAGGACATCCTGGGCCCTGTGGGCGGCATCATCGCTCTGCTGGGCGTCATTATCCTGCCCGTCACCTCCGGCGATACCGCTCTGCGTGCCCTGCGCCTGACCGTTTCTGAGTCCTTCCACATGGATCAGTCCAACAACGGCAAGCGCCTCTCCCTGGCTGTGCCCATCTTCGTGCTGGTGGCTGCCATCATCGTGTGGGCCAAGTTCAACAGCGACGGCTTCAACACCCTGTGGCGCTACTTCGCCTGGTCCAACCAGACGCTGTCCCTGTTTGCCTTCCTGGCCATCTCCGTGTGGATGTTTGAGAACAAGAAGGCCAAGTTTGTCTGGGTGCCGCTGATCCCCGGTGCCTTCTACACCTTCATCTGCGTCACCTACATCGCCAATGCTCAGATCGGTTTCCACATTCCCTGGACGCCCGCTTACATCATCGGTGTCTGCGCCGCCGTCGCTTATGTGGCCATCATCTGCTGGTATGGCAGCAAGCGCGCTTCCCGCCTGAAGGCATAAGCCTTCCGATACGGATCCAAAAAAGACGTCCCGCAGATGCGGGACGTCTTTTTCTCTGCGGACCGGCCGCGGCCAGTGCAAGGGTATTCCCCCGGATCTTTCCCAAGGCGGGTTCGGAGCGATCACCGGGGACCATTCCTCCGCTCCAGTCTCCGGGGCCGGTATGACCGCAAGCTGTGCGGGTGCTGTCCTTTGTGTGACGGAGCGCAGACGCCCGGCCCAAGTCTTCGGCGGGGCGCCGGAGCCCTGCCGTGGGGCCGGTCTTGAGCACCTTCTCAGCACACGGGAAGCAGCCTCCCCATTTCCCGGAAATGCTGCGGGACCCCCGGAAGGCGTTGCCTTTCCGGGGATCCCGGTTTTGTTTTGCGCCGCCGGATCCCTACAGCAGCAGGTACAGCAGCAGGACGATCAGTCCGCCGCCCGCCAGCATCAGGTCAAAGGAGAAGGTCTCCTCCGTCAGGAAGTGCCGGGGCTTGCGGCCGTATGTGCCGAAATTCTCATCGTGCTTGGGTACAAAGATGCCGGGTGCCTTGGTAAAGAGGATCTTCTCCCCCAGCAGCACCAGCCAGTCGCCCACCGATGCCGCCACCCGGGCACACAGTGCTCCCACAAACGTGAGCGCCGAAAGCACCGGCCGATAGACCAGGTTTTCCAGATCCAGCCGCCGGGGCCACCGGTCCAGATAGACCACACCCTCCGGCTCCTGCCGCATCAGCAGGCCCCGCACCACCAGCAGATAGACTGCCGCACCGATCCCCAGGGAGATCAGTGCCCCCTGCAGATTCACCGCCGTGAAGTAGTGGACGCTGTGTCCGGCGTCCGCCCGCAGGAACTGCGCCGCCCATTGGGCGAGCGGCTCCATGGACATCCCCGGCGTCAGGCCCAGGAACAGCAGCAGCGCAGCGCCCGCAGACAGTGCCACCAGCGTCCCCGGGGCCAGATAGCCCCTGACCGGCAGCCGCTGGCCGATGGCCCGGTTGGACAGGAAGATGGCCACGAACAGCTTTGTCATATAAGCAGCCGTCAGTCCGCCGGAGAAGAGGAACAGCCACTCCACTGCCGTGAACCAGCCGGTGGACATCCCGGCGTGCTCCAGCACACGCACATACTCTACGATGCTCTCATGCAGCAGCGTCTTACTGACATATCCGGAAAAGCCCGGCACACCGGCAATGGAGGCCGCCCCGATAAAGAACAGGACCTTCAGCACCGGTTTGTTCCGGCCCCAGCCCCGGATGTCATTGAGATTCAGGGAATGCGTGCCGAGATACACCACGCCGGCCGAAACGAACAGCACCAGCTTGATCAGGCTGTGATTCAGCATGTGCAGCACCGTGCCCCAGGCCGCCAGGGCATTCTCCCCGGTCAGGAATCCCTGCATGGCAACCCCCACCAGAATGAAGCCGATCTGAGACATGGAGGAGCAGGCCAGCGTCCGCTTCAGGTCAATGGAAAACAGGGCCAGCACTGCTCCCAGCACCATCGTCACCACGCCCAGGGCCAGCACCACCGTGTTCCAGGGAAGGTCTGCCCAGAACAAGTACCGGGACAGGATGAGAACCCCGAAGATCCCGCTCTTGGTCAAGATGCCGGACAGCAGCGCCGACGCCGGCGCCGGCGCCACCGGATGGGCCTTTGGCAGCCAGATGTGCAGCGGGAACATACCCGCCTTGGCGCCGAAGCCCGCCAGGGCACAGCCCCCCGCCGCATACAGCGCGCTCATCTTCTCCGGGGGCAGGCTGGCGACGGCGTCCGCCATGGCGTCAAACGCCAGCGTCCCCAGCAGATGCTTCAGCAGGATCAGCCCCGCCAGCAGCGCCATGCCGCCGATCACCGCCACCGCCAGATACGTCTGTCCGGCCCGGAGCGCCTCCTCCGTCTCATTCTGTGCCACCCAGACATAGGAGGTGAAGGACATCATCTCAAAAAACACGAACAGCGTAAACAGATCCGCTGCCAGAAAGACGCCCATCAGGGCCCCCAGCGTCAGGAGCCAGAAGAAGTAAAAGCGATTGCACCCGTCTGCGGATGCAAAATAGCTGGGGCAGTTCAGTCCCGTGCCAGCCCAGAGGAAGGCGCTCACCAGGGCCAGCAGTCCGTGAAGGCTCCCGGCCTGGAACCGCAGGCCGAAGCCGCAGACCCCGGGCAGCTCCAGACTGGCCTCCGGCCACAGCAACAGCAGCAGAGCCGCCGCCAGCTCCACCAGCGGCACGATCTGGATCAGCCGATTCCGGTATTCCCGGCTCCGCCGCCGCAGCGGATACACCCAGGCAGAGGTCAGGAGCGGAAACAGCACCAAGAACAGCAGCAATGCCTTTTCCATGCGTCCTCCTTACCAGACCCGCTGCACCGCGGTCCACAAAAAGCCGATCACACTGTTGGAGCAAAGCGCCAGTGCCACGCCTGCCGCTGTCAGCAGTGCCAGCGGCACCCACATAGAGGGGGCAGGGTCATGCACCCGCTCCAGCGCCGCCCGGTCCAGCTCGCCCACCGGGAAATAGGCCCGCACCACGATGGACAGCATGTACAGCGTCGTCAGCAGCGTAGACAGGATCAGTGCCCCGATGCCCGCATAGGCCAGCGGATTCTGGGATGCCACCGCCGCCTCTGCGATCATCCATTTCCCGGCAAAGCCGCCCAGCGGCGGCACGCCGATCAGCGCAAAGGAGGACACGGTGAAGGTGGCAAAGACGATGGGCATCGCCCGGCCGAAGTCCTCCAGCTCATAGATATACTCCCTGCCGCTCTTGACGATGATGGCACCGGCACAGCAGAACATGGTGATCTTGGTAAAGGCGTGATAGACCATGTGGGTCATCCCGCCCACGATGCCGCCCGGCGTCATCAGCGTCAGGGCAAACAGGATGTAGGACAGATTGCTCACCGTGGAAAATGCCAGCCGCCGCTTCAGATGAGGCGTCCGCAGCGCCCGGGCGGATCCATAGACGATGGTCACGATGGTGGCCGTCATCACCACGGTCTGGGCCCAGCTCCCCCGCAGGAAATCCGCCCCGAAGCCGTAGTAGATCAGCCGCAGCACGGCAAACGCACCGGCCTTCACCACCGCCACCGCATGCAGCAGGGCGGAGACCGGCGTGGGCGCCACAGAGGCGTCCGGCAGCCAGCCGTGGAAGGGGAAGATGGCCGCCTTCACGCCGAAGCCGAAGAAGGCCGCCACAAAGGCCAGCCGCAGCGCCTCCTCGTTTCCGGCCGCCAGGCCCTTGTCCAGGATCCCCCCGTATTGAAAGTTCAGATGACCCACCCCGTAGTTGAGCAGAAAGACCATGCCGATGAAGGCAAAGGCGGCACCGGTGATGGAATATACCAGGTATTTGCGGCCGGCATAGCGGGCCTTTTCATCCATGGCGTGCATCACCAGCGGCAGCGTCGTCAGCGTCAGCGCCTCGTAGAAAAAGTAGAGCGACAGGAAGTCCTCCGAATAGGCGATCCCCAGCACCACGCCGTAGGCCACCAGCCAGAAGGCGAAGAAGCGATTCTCGTGCCCCTCGTGGGACATGTAATCCAGAGAATACGCCGTCACCAGCGGCCACAGGACAGACACGATGCTGCCGTAGACGATGGACGCACCGTCGATCCGCAGGGAGATGGAAAACACCTCGCTGAAGCTCACCAGGATACAGGCCAGAAAATCGCTGTCATGCAGATAGGTCAGGATGACACAGGCCAGAGACAATGCCGACGTCACCAGGGACGATGCCATGACGTAGCGGCTGCGCACCTTGCGGCTCTTCGGCTGCAGGATCAGCAGCCCGATCCCCAGCAGCATGGGCAGCAGAATGGGCAGCGTTAAAAAGCGGTTCACAGGCACACCTCCCCTCTCAGTCGTCACACAGGATCAGAACCATCTGGCAGCCAGCAGGCCCAGCCAGTGGATGGCCGTCCCCGGCAGCAGGCCCAGCAGCACCAGCGCCGCGCAGAAGGCGATCATGGGCCAGGTCATCTCCGGCCCCACCTCCCGCCGCTCCGTGATAAAGTCCCGCCCCGGGAAAAAGCCATTTGTCACAATGGGCAGCAGGTACCCCGCCGTCAGCAGGGCGGATACCACCAGCACCACCAGGCCGGCAATGCCGAATGCCTGCAGCGGCGCCTCCAGCCCCGCGTCCAGCAAATACCATTTGCTGACAAAGCCCGCCAGCGGCGGGATGCCGATCAGAGACAGGGCAGCCAGTGTAAAGCACCACATGGTCACCGGCATCCGCCGGCCGATGCCCCGCAGCTGGTCCACCCGCGTCAGATTGGTGGAGAAAATGACAGCGCCCGCCGCCAGGAAGAGGGTATCCTTTGCCAGCGCGTGAAAGACCAGCTGCAGCAGGGACGCCTGGACGCCCTCCTCCGTCAGCAGCATCAGGCCGAACAGCACATAGGACACCTGGCTCACCGTGGAGTATGCCAGCCGCCGCTTCAGCTGCTTTTCCCGATAGGCCAGCATGGACCCCACAAAAACAGTGACCAGCGCCAGTGTCAGCAGCACATACTGGGGCCAGCTGCCCGCCAGGAACTCCGGCCCGAACATGTAGTAGGTCACCCGGATCACCGCGATGATGCCGCCCTTGGTGATGACGCCGGAGAGCACGGCGGAGGCCGGCGCCGGTGCCACCGGGTGGGCCGCCGGCAGCCAGGACTGCATGGGCATCATGCCCGCCTTGGCGCCGAAGCCCACGATCATCAGGCAGTACACTACCAGCAGCATGGGCCGGTGCTCCGCCGCCCGGGCCAGGTCGATGGCCCCGCCGGGCTGGAAGTCCGGCACGGTCAGGTAATAGGCGATGAAGAAATAGCCCGCCAGTGCCATGCCGGCGCCGAACACCGAGTAGCCCAGGTACTTGAAGCCCGCGCGCCGCGCTGCCGGCGTGGCGTTGTGCAGTACCAGCGGCACCGTGATCAGGGACATCATCTCAAAGAACATGTACATGGTCACGAAATTGGCTGCCTGGGCAAGGCCCATCAGGACACCCAGCGTCATGGTGTAAAAGCCCATGAACTGGTTGCCGCGCCCGGTGTGGCGGATATAGGGCTTGGTGAAGATCACCACCGGTGCCCAGATGCACACCACCAGCACCATGAAGAATTTGGACAGCCAGTCGCTGTTCAGCACCAGGCCCAGCTCCCCCTGGATGGTCAGCAGCCACAGCCGCTGCGTGGGCATCGTGCAGTTTGCCAGCACCAGCACGGCGGTGGTCACGATCAGTGTCACCACCAGCCAGTCTCGGTATATTTCATTTTTCTGCCGGAACACAAAGATCCCGCCGATCAGCGGCACCAGGATAGGCAGCAGCAACAGCATGGGCGTACTCCCTTACAAACACAAACAAACTCAGATCAGCCGGACACCCGCCTCGATCACATCGGTGATGGGGTGGTAGAAAATGCCCAGCACAAAGATCGCAGCGACCAGCAGGATATCCGCCGCCGTGAAGGCCTGGTCAAAGGCCAGTTCCCCTGCGTGGACATCAGCCAGAACTGCCGCCTCGTCCTCCGCCGGCGGCTTCACCCAGATGGCCAGCAGCGCCGGCACGTAGTACAGGGCGTTCAGCACAGTGGACAGGGCGATGGTCAGCAGCGTCATGGCCGTCATGCCGGTGGGCAGGGACGCGTTGGCGAAATACAGCTTGGAGACGAAACCGCCGAACAGCGGGATACCGATCATGGACAGGGCCCCCACCGTAAAGCCGAGACCCGCCCCCACGTCCCGGTAGGCACTGCCCCGCAGATTTTTCAGGCTCTTGTGGTGGCCGCTGACAGCAGAGAGCCTGCCGGCGCACAGGAACAGCAGCGGCTTGCAGCAGGCGTGGACCAGGATGTGGAAGCAGGAGGCCACCAGCCCCTCTACAGTCCCCAGTCCGATCCCCATGAAGATGTACCCGATCTGCGCCACGGAGGAATAGGCCAGCATCCGTTTGATGTGGCTTTCCCGCATGGCGGCCAGGGACCCGAAGATCATTCCCAGCACGCCGAAGGCCAGGATCACATCGGCAGCTCCCAGCTCCACGATCAGCTCCAGGGAGAACACCCGCAGGATCATCAGCAGCAACAGCACGATATATCCCTTCAGCACCAGGCCGGACAGGATCGCGGAGGACGCCGTGGTGGCACCGCCGTGAGCGTCCGGCAGCCACAGATGGAAGGGGAACATGGCGCTTTTGACGCCCAGCCCCGCTGTGATGAGGCCGACCGACACTGTCAGCGGGATCGCATAGTCTCCGGTGACCTTCAGCCCCTCCACCGCCTCCGACAGGGACGGCATCAGCAGATAGCCGGTGATGCTGTTCAGGACCGTCAGCCCGATCAGAAACAGGCCGGACCCCACCAGGCTCATAAAGAGATACCGGATGGTGGCAATCAGGTTGGGGCCGTTGTCCTTGGCCATCACCAGGGCGCAGGCGGCAATCGTGCTGATCTCGATGAACACATACCCGGTGAAGGCGTCATTGGTATAGGTCAGCGCCAGCAAAGACGCCAGGATCATATTGACCATGACGAAATAGAGCCTCTGCTTTTGCGGCAGGATATCCTGAAAGAGATCCCGCCGTCCTCCAGCCAGGGAGGTCCCCATCACCAGGGAAAACACGGTGGTCAGCAGCGCCTGCAGCGGCCCGCACTTGATGGCGTTGCCGTAGGGGGCGAGAAAGCGGCCCATGGTATACGTAAAGCTCAGATCTCCCAGGTAGGTGTACTCCAGCACGAACGCATTCAGCACTGCAGAGGCCGCACAGACTCCGATGGTGACCCAGTATGCGGCCCGGCCGCTGCGGATGGTGGCCGTGAGGATGCCTGCCAAAATGGCCAGGAAGATGGAGAAGAAGGGAAAATTCTCTATAAACGGCCGCATCAGTCGTCCTCCTTCTTCGCCCGGTCCAGCAGTTCCCGCATCTCGATCGTGCCGTAGCGGCGGTAGATCCGCTGGATCAAAGCCAGGGAGAACGCCGTGATGGAGACGGACACCACAATGCCGGTCAGCACCAGGCCGCTGGGAATGGGATTGATGTACAGCGGATCAAAGCCGCGGTCCCCCACGATGGGCGCCACGCCGCCGTCGATATAGCCCAGAGAGGCCAGCAGCATGAAGATGGCGGAGTCCATGATATTGAATCCGATCACCTTCCGCAGGAGGTTCTGCTGCAGCATCAGGTTCGTAAAGCCGATCCCGAACAGGATGACCGCCGTGACTGCGTACCGGTTCTGGATGATATCCGACAGCATCTCTCTCCTCCTCTCTCAGATCTCGCCCCGGGAAAACAGGGCATAAAAGCCATACATGGTGCAGGCCACCACCAGTCCCACCGCCAGGTCGATCAGCAGGATCATGCCGGCCAGATGGTTCGGCAGCCCATTGGCCCCGATGAAGATATAGATCCCGTACAGCACCGCGTACAGCATCAGGCCAAACGTCCGCACCACGCTGTAGGTCCGCCGGTTCATGAACCGCTGTGTGCGCTGCACGCCAAAGGCGGCGGAAAACAGGATCACACCTGCGCCCAGGATCGTCCCGCCGGAAAATCCGCCTCCGGGAGAGGTCTCTCCGTTCAGCAGCACATAGATGGCGAACAGGAAGATGAACGGGGTCAGCACCTTGGCCACCTGCTGCAGGATCAGGTCCGCATGCTCCCGCGCGCCGGCCTCCTCCCGCTCCAGCTGGTGCAGCTCCCGGCCGGTGGTGTTCTTTTCATCCCGCAGCAGCAGGATCATCACCGCAGCCACGGCCAGAAACAGCACACAGCTCTCTCCCAGGGTGTCAAAGCCTCGGTAGCCGATGATCATGGCCGTCACGACGTTCTCTGAGCCGGTCTCCTCCGCGCCGTGCTCCAGATACCGCTCGGACACCTCGTTGTTGATGGGGTTGTCCTCGTCACCAAAGCCGGGCATGTTCATGACCGTCGTCAGCAGGATCGCCGCCATGACCACACAGATCACGGTGGCCGCGATGGGATACCAGTTGAAGAATTTCCGCAGCCGGTCCTTTTCCCGCCGCTCGAACTCCTCCTCTGTCGGGCGGAAGTCCCGGTGGGGCCTCCGCTCCATCACCAGCAGCGTCCGGTCCGGCGGCTCCCGGTCACCGTCCACCCAGGCCGCAAAGCGCTGCAGCCAGCCGGATGTCTCGTCGATCTTCTTACTCATCGTGCGTCCCCTTCAGTGCATGCACCTTTTTCAGAGTCAGGAAGAAGAGGATGCTGGTGACGCCGGCGCCCACAGCCGCCTCCGTGATGGCCAGATCCGGACTCTGCAGCAGGCTCCACAGCACGGCCATCATCAGGGAAAAGGCCATGTAGACGATCACCGCCGCCAGCAGCCGCTTGCACAGCGGCGCCGCAATGGCGCAGACGATCAGTCCGATCAGCAGGATGTATTCCAGTACGATCATCGCTCCTCCACCTCACATTCCTTATGGATATCCGGGACCGTCGCCACTTCCATCTCCGCCACCAGGTGGCTGGCCACAGGGCTGGTCAGCCACAGGAACACGAAGATCAGCAGCGTCTTTGCCGCAGACAGGGACCAGCCGTGCAGCAGCATCAGACCGATCAGCACGCAGAAGATCCCAAGGGAATCCCCCACTGCGGCGGCGTGCATCCGGTTGAGCACATAGTCAAACCGGAACAGCCCCAGGACAGCAGAGAAAAACACGAACAGGCCGAACAGGAAGAAGGCCAGCCCCGCTCCCGTCGCAAGATGCTCAATCATGGGCAGTTCCCTCCTGCTTCTCCTCCCGGCGCTTGTTTTTCTGGCGGCTCATCACCAGCTGGAACGCCACCACCACGGACAAAAAGCTCAGCAGGGCGAACACCAGGGCGATGTCCACCAGATAGTCCGCCCGCAGCCGGACGGACAGCACCATCAGCTCCGCGATCACCAGCGTGCCGATCACGTTCACCGCCACGATGCGGTCTGTGAACCGGGGCCCCAGGACCGCGCGCACCAGCGTGGCCAGGATCAGCAGGGCCAGCACCACAGCGCCGATATTCAAGATCCAGGTCGTCACCGTCTCCATTGGGTGCCCTCCATCTTCTCCAGCTGCTGCTGGAACGCGGTGTCCTCGATCCCCTCCGCCAGCGGCGCATCCAAGGCATGCACCAGCAGCCGTCCGTCCTGGGACCGCACGGTGATGGTCCCCGCCGTCAGTGTGATGGAATCCGACAGCATCGCCTTGTGCCGGTCCGTCTGCAGGGGCGTCCGGAACCACACCAGCTTGGGCGTGATCTTCTTCGGATGGACGTAGATGATCTTCATGACCATCAGGCCCGCCTTCAGCATCTCTGCCACCAGATGGGCAAAATAGCGGATCAGTGCCCAGATCCGCGCCGGGTGGCCGCAGAAGATCCGCCAGTCATATCCCAGCACCCGCCGGCAGAACCAGGTGAGCAGAGCCGAGACCGCCAGCCCCCACAGGCAGGCGTGCAGGCTCACGCCCCCGGAGAGCAGCAGCCACAGCAGAAAAAACAGCAGGAACACCTCATTGCCCCCTTTGCCGCATACAAAAAAATCGGCCGAACAAGTTGATGGGATTCCGCCCTCCGGTGGATCGCGCACGCTTGTTCAGCACATCCGTTTCCCCTTGATCGTTAAAAACCACACAATCACTGAGAATATTTTAACGGGATATTGGCGGGCTGTCAACTGTCCAGCGGCTTGGATCCCTGCAAACCGGAAGAAAATAATTCACAAATCTGACGGTCCATTTTGTGGCAATCTGTTCAAATATGGAACTTTTCCCTAAATTTCAGTTATCGAAAAAAGCTGACGTCCGTCATATCGCCAAGTGATATCCGACTTGGCTGCGGGTCGTATAGTATATTCATGCACCTTTCCGAATAGGCTCTTCCGGAGGTGATGTCCAGCATGACGATCCATGTGGTCCAAGCCGGCGAGACCGTCGGCTCCATCGCAGCATCCTACGGCGTCGACCCCGCCCGCCTGGCCGCGGACAACGCCGTGCCCCCCAGCGGTGCCCTGGCGGTGGGGCAGACCCTTGTGGTCCGCTTTCCCCGCCAGGTCCACGCCGTCCGGGCCGGAGAGACCCTGGCCTCCATCGCGGAAGCCTACGGCACCACGGTCCGCCGTCTCTGGCAGAACAACTGGCCCCTCGGCGGCCAGACTGCGCTTCGGCCCGGACAGGTCCTGGTGATCTCCTATTTCGGCACCCCCACGTCCTCCGCCGCCTTCAACGGTTACGCCTATCCCTACATCGACCAGTCCCTGCTGGATGCGGAGCTCCCCTATCTCACCTACCTGGCGCCCTTCACCTACGGCATCACCGCCGAAGGCGACCTGCTCCAGCTGGAGGATGATGCACTGCTCTCCGCCGCGCGGCAGCGGGGCGTCCGGCCGGTGATGCACCTTTCCACCCTGACAGAGACCGGTCAGTTCGACACCCAGCGGGCCACTCTGGTGCTGACGGATACCGCCGTGCAGGACAGCTTGATCGCTCAGGTCCAGCAGACGCTCCGCCGCCGGGGCTACGCCGGCCTGGACGTGGACTTCGAGTTCCTCCCCGGCCAGCTGGCGGCGGCCTATGCCGCCTTCCTGTCCCGGCTGCGGCGGCTTCTCAACTCTCAGGGATTCTTCCTCTGGGCCGCCCTGGCGCCCAAGACCTCCGCCGGACAGGCAGGGCTCCTGTACGAGGGCCACGACTACGCCGCCGTGGGTGCCGCTGTAGACGGCGTGCTCCTGATGACCTATGAGTGGGGCTACACCGCGGGTCCGCCCATGGCGGTGTCCCCCCTGCCAAATGTGCGGGCCGTGCTGGACTACGCGGTGACGGAGATCCCGCCGGAGAAGATCTTTCTGGGCCTCTCCAACTACGGCTATGACTGGCCCCTGCCCTTTGTTCAGGGCGTTACCCGGGCGCCCTCCATCTCCAACCAGCGGGCCATCGAGCTGGCCATCGAGCACGATGTCGCCATTCAGTACGACGAAACGGCCCAGGCCCCCTTCTTCCACTACACCGCCGTGGACGGCACGGTCCACGAGGTCTGGTTCGAAGATGCCCGCAGCCTCTCCGCCCGCCTGGCCCTGATCACGGAGTACGGCTTCCAGGGCGCCGGCATCTGGAACTTGATGCGGCCCTTCTCCCAGCTGTGGTCAGTGATATCCTCTTTGTATAATATCATTGATTAATTCCTGATTGTATCATTTCAAAAAGAGCTTGACTTGGAGTCGGCTCCAAGTGTTAAAGTAGAGTTATCAAAAGACATCGCCGCACCGGCGCAAAGGAGGCTTTCAGCATGGCACTTTCCGCATCTGCCAAAGAAAATCTGTCCCGTCTGTTCCCGGGGGACCCGTCCCCCCTGTGGGATTCGGACCCGGAATTCATGGAGCTCTTCACCAACTTCGCTCTGGGCGAAGTTGTGGACCAAGGCAGCCTGGATGAGCAGACCCGGATGATGGCCGTTCTCGCCGCACTGCTGGGCTGTCAGGGCGTGTCGGAATACCGGGAACAGCTGCCTGCCGCGCTGCGGGCCGGCGTGACTCCCGCCCAGGCGAAGGAGGTTTTGTACCAGGCTGTGGCTTATCTGGGGCTGGGCCGGGTGCGCCCCTTCTTTGATGCGGCGAATCAGGTCCTGCAGGAACAGGGCGTCTCCCTGCCGCTGGCCCCCGGATCCACTACCACGGCGGAGACCCGGCTCACCGCCGGCAACCAGGCCCAGGTGGACATCTTCGGCGAGGGGATGCGGGGCTTCCAGGACAGCGGCCCGGAAGAGAGCCGCCACATCAACCGCTGGCTGGCGGACAACTGCTTCGGTGACTACTACACCCGCAAAGGGCTGGACTACCGGCAGCGGGAGATGATCACCTTCTGCTTCCTGGCCGCCCAGGGCGGCTGTGAGCCTCAGCTCGTCAGCCACGCCGGCGCCAATCTGAAGATCGGCAACGACAAGGCCTTCCTGATCCAGATCATCTCCCAGTGCCTGCCCTACATCGGCTATCCCCGCAGCCTGAACGCCCTGCGGTGTGTCAACGAAGCGGCCCAGGCCGCCCAGTGAGGAGTCTCCGGCCATGACCATTGCGGAAGTGAGCAGAGCATACGGCATTTCAGCCGACACGCTCCGCTACTATGAGCGGATCGGACTGATCCCCCCGGTGCCCCGCACCAAGGGCGGCGTCCGGAACTACGGCGAGGAGTCCTGCGGCTGGATCCAGCTGATGAAGTGCATGCGTGCCGCCGGGGTCCAGATCGAGGCGCTGATCGAATATGTGGATCTGTTCCGGCAGGGAGACGCCACCATCGGCGCCCGCAAGGCCCTGCTGATGGAGCAGCGGGACCAGCTGGTGGCCCGGATGAAAGAGATGCAGGCCTCCCTGGATCTGCTGAACCAGAAGATCGACCGCTACGAGCAGAGCATGGTCTCCGCAGAGCGGAAGCTCCGCCTGCTCCATACAGAGCAGACGGAGCCCTGAAAAAAAGACAAGATACCGGTCATATCAGCCGGTATCTTGTCTTTTTCCGCATAATGCAGCGTATCCCCGCCAGGGTCAAAAGTGCAGGAACTTCTGGACGTCCCGGTTGTCTCCCAGGATCAGGATGGTCTCATCTCCCCGGAAGCAGTATTCACCGCCGGGGATCGGCGTCAGCTCCTCCCCCTGCTTGGTGGCCAGGATGTTGATGTTGTGCCGCTGCCGCACGCCGAGCTGACCGATGGTCTTTCCGATCCAGGCAGGCGGCACCGCCGTCTCATAGATAGAGTGGTCCGGCGTCAGCTGGACATAGTCGAAAATATGGTCAGAGCTGTAGCGCACCGCTGCCCAGCTGGCAGATTCCCGCTCCGGATAGACGACATCATCCGCCCCGTTCCGCAGCAGGAACTTGGCGTGGACATCCCGGGCGGCCCGGGACAGGACATACCGCGCCCCCTGCTCCTTCAGCAGCGCCGTCGTCTCCAGAGAGCTCTGGAAATCATCACCGATCGCCACCACGCACATGTCAAAATTCCGCACCCCCAGGGAGGCGATAAACGCCTCGCTGGTGCTGTCCCCGATCTGGGCATGGGTCACCAGCGGCAATGCGTCATTGACCCGCTCCTCATCCTTGTCCACGGCAAGCACCTCATGGTGCAGCTCCTGCAGCTTGGCTGCCATGTGGCGGCCAAAGCGCCCCAATCCGATCAGCAATACTGATTTCACCGTTCTCATCCTTTCCTTGTGCAGGCTTTGTGTCAGTCGTCCTGCTCATCCCACATTGATCCGTTCCTGGGGCATCTGCGCCGGAACGGCCGCGCTGTCCGGCAGGACTGCGTAGATCAGCGTCAGTCCGCCCACCCGTCCAAAATACATCAAAAAGATCAGGATCATCCGGGAGATGCCCTCCAGCTCCGGCGTCAGGCCCAGGGTCAGGCCCACCGTACCGATGGCTGAGGCCGTCTCAAACAGTGCCGCCAGCAGGGGCACGCCCTCCACGCAGGAGATCGCCATCCCGCCCAGCAGGAACAGCCCCACGTACATCAGGAGGATGGCAGACGCGCTGCGCAGCGTCTCCACCGGCAGACGGCGCCCGAAGGACTGCAGATCCTCCCGCCGGCGGAACACCGCCCGGGCAGCCAGGAAAAACACCGCGGCCGTGGTCACCTTGAAGCCGCCGGCAGTGGATCCCGGCGCCCCGCCGATCAGCATCAGCAGGATCATGACCAGCTGAGAGGACTCTGTCAGCTGAGTCAGGTCCACCGTGTTGTACCCTGCCGTTCTGGGGGTCACAGACTGAAACAGGGATGCTAGGACCTTTTCTCCCAGCGTCATCCCCTCCCACTGGGGCAGCCGGAACTCATAGCACAGGAAGAACAGGGCCGGCAGCAGGATCAGCAGCGCCGTCGTCACCAGCACCAGCTTGCTCTGCAGGCAGTAGGACCGCAGATGCCACTTGTGTTCCCGCACATCGCCCCAGGTGAGAAAGCCGATGCCGCCCACCACGATCAGCCCCATCACCGTGAGGTTCACCAGAGGATCGCCCACATGCCCGGTGAGAGAGACATAGGGCGCTCCGGCCTCTGCGCCCATCAGGTCGAATCCGGCGTTGCAGAAGGAGGAGATGGCGTGGAACACGGCGTACCAGATGCCCCGCAGCCCCATCTCCGGGCAGAACCGCAGGGCCAGCAGCACGGCACCGGCTCCCTCCAGCAGCAGCATGGCCGTCAGGATGAACCGGGTCCGCCGGACGATCCCGCCCACCTGGGGCGCAGAGATGGACTCCTGCATCACCCAGCGCTCCTTCAGGCCGATCCGTCGGCCTGCCAGCATGGAAATGGCCACAGCCACCGTCACCACGCCCATGCCGCCGATCTGGATCAGCAGAATGATCACCGCCTGGCCGAATCCGGACCAGTACAGCGACGTGTCCTGCACCACCAGGCCGGTGACACAGGTGGCGGAGGTTGCGGTGAACAGCGCGTCAAAAAAGGAAGCCCCCTGCCCGTCCCGGGTGGAGATGGGCAGCGTCAGCAGCAGCGCTCCGGCCAGGATCAGCAGGGCAAATCCGATCAGGATGATCCGGGCCGGCGTCATTTGATGTTTTCTGCGAAAAAACACAGTGATCCCTCTTCTAACTTCAATCGTTCCCTCTGCCCTTTTCGGCAGCAGGCCCATTATAGCATGGATGCCGCTATGGTTCTGTCAAGGGCCGCACCCATTCGTTTGGATTTTGCTAAGCTTTTTTGTCCGCTCTGCGGCACGCCCATTGTAGCACACCCCCCTCGCCGCGTCTACCTGTTTTTTGCTTCTCCCGTTGCTTTTCAGCAGGACCGTGCTATAATCGTTAGGCAGGACAGCTCCTGTCTGAAACTGTGTATGGAAAGGACGCCTCTGTTATGCTGAAGGAACAAGTCTCACAACTGATCAACGACCAGATCAACAAGGAATTTTACTCCGCCTACCTGTATCTCCAGTTTTCAAATTTCTATGTGGAGCAGGGCCTCGCCGGCTTTGCCAACTGGTACAAGGTCCAGGCCCAGGAGGAGCGGGACCACGCCATGCTCATGCTCCAGTATCTGCAGAACAACGATGTGCCTGTAACGCTGGAGGCCATTGCAAAGCCGGATGCCCGGCTGAAGAGCAATATGGACCCCCTGGAGGCCGGCCTGGCCCACGAGCAGTATGTCACCTCTCTGATCCATACCATCTATGAGGCTGCCTATGCGGACCGGGATTTCCGCACCATGCAGTTTTTGGACTGGTTCGTGAAAGAGCAGGGGGAGGAGGAGACCAATGCCTCCGACCTGATCAAGAAGATGCAGCTCTTCGGCTCCGATCCCAAGGGCCTGTATATGCTGGATCAGGAGCTGGCCGGCCGGACCTATGCCGCCCCTTCTCTGACGCTGTGAGGCCCGTCCCTCTGTCCAAGGCCCGCGCCGCAGATCCAAAAAAATGCGCCCCACAGGCATCTGCCTGTGGGGCGCATCCTGTTCCGGCATTCAAATCGCTTCGATCTCGCTGAGCTTGACCGGCCGGCCCTCTTTCAGCGA
This sequence comes from Oscillibacter valericigenes, assembly GCF_016902445.1. Taxonomy (GTDB): domain Bacteria; phylum Bacillota; class Clostridia; order Oscillospirales; family Oscillospiraceae; genus Oscillibacter; species Oscillibacter avistercoris. The sequence goes on from NZ_JACSNX010000021.1 coordinate 16,853, forward strand.
CTTGGTGGCCGCCGCGGCGATCAGGATGGGATAGAGCCCGTCCTCTCCGGTGACCAGAGGCTCCGTGCCGTTCAGGACCGCCTCGGCGAAGGCCTGCTGCTCTGCGGCAAAGGCCCCGGTGTACCGGTCCCACATGATCTTGTAGCAGGGGCTGGCGATGGAGCCGTCCGCCCCGTAGTACACAGCGTTGGTGGGCGTGTCGTTGACGTCCATCACCGCGCCCTCGGAGCCGAAGACCTCCACCCGCTGGTCGTAGCCGTACACCGCCCTGCGGCTGTTGTCGATGACGCCCATGGCGCCGTTGGCGAACTTCAGCGTCACCACGGCGGTGTCCACATCCCCGGCCTCGCCGATGGCCGGATCCACCAGCACGGCGCCGTAGGCGAAGACCTCCGTCACCTCGGACCCGGCCAGGAAGCGGGCCATGTCAAAGTCGTGGACCATCATGTCGTAGAAGATGCCGCCGGAGACCTTCACATAGTCGATGGCGGGGGGCTCCGGGTCCCGGGAACTGATCTTCACCAGGTTCACCTTGCCGACCCTGCCGGAGCGAACGGCCTCATAGACGGCGTGGTGATGCCGGTCAAAGCGGCGGTTGAAGCCCACCTGCAGCTTGACGCCGGCGGCCCTGGCCGCGTCGATGGCCTCGTGCACCCGCTCCAGCCGGTAGTCGATGGGCTTTTCCACAAAAACGTGCTTGCCGGCCTTTGCCGCCTGGATGACGTATTCCGCGTGCCAGTCGGTGGGAGAGCAGACGATGACGGCCCGGATCTCCGGGTCCTGGAGGATGTCCTCCGCGTCCCGGCTCAGGTTGGGGATCCGCAGGCCCCTGAGGAATTCCTCGGCCTCCGGGCTCATATAGGGGTCCGCCACCGTTTTGATCTCCATCTGGGGCACGAATTTGGCGATGTTTTCCGCGTGGACCCGGCCGATGCGGCCGGCGCCGATGATGCCGATCTGAAAGCGTTCCATGCGTTTCCTTCCTTTCGATTGTATCTGCGGCTGCCGGACGATCTTACAGCAGCCCAATGGCCTTTACCGCCTGGGCGGTGGAGACGGCGGGGATCAGCTCGAACCCCACAAGCCCCTGATACCCGATCTCTTCCAGGCACTGGAGGATCCGGGGATAGCGGATCTCCCCGGTGCCGGGCTCGTGGCGGCCGGGCGCATCGGCCACGTGGATGTGGCCGAACTGGTCGCCGTAGGTGCGGATGTTGTCGCAGAGGCTCCCCTCATTGAGCTGCATGTGGTAGACGTCGTACAGGACCTTCAGCATGGGGGAGCCGATGAGCCGGGTCATCTCCGCGGCCATCCGGGTTGTGGTGAGAAAGTTGCCCGCGTGATCCGTGGTGATGTTCAGGGGCTCCAGGTTCATGCGGATGCCGGAGGACTCGGCCAGCTCCGCACAGGCGTGGAGCGTATCGAACATGGTGCAGAGCTTCACGGTGTCCGAAAGCTCCGGGTAGCTGTTCAGGACCACTCCGCCGTCCCCCAGTCCGTTGGAGTGGATGGTGACAGAGCGGGCGCCCACCTGCAGAGCGGCGTCGACAGAACGCTTCAGGAAATCCAGATAGGCCTGCTTCTGACCGGGATCGATCAGCGACAGCTCCGCATCCCCGTTGAACCCGGAGATCCCGATCCCCGCATCCTCCGCCGCGGCTCTCACCGCACGGAGATCCTTGTCCGTCCAGCTCCAGAACTCCACATAGTCGAAGCCGTCTGCTCTGGCAGCCTGAAACCGCTCCAGAAACGGCAGTTCCCCATACATGGGCTCGATACACGCCGATTTTTGAAACTTCATGGTGACGCATCCTTTCCAGTCAAAAAGGCAGTGCACAGATTATGTGCTTTGCACATATTCTGCCGCATGTTCCTCAAAAAGTCAAGACCCCTTCCGCCATTTGCGCAAAAATCGTCACTTTGCCGGAAATCAAAGGCTGTTTTTTCCAGATTGACAAAGCCTTCCCCCTCCGATACAATAGAGACATCCTGTGCAATGCACAGAGATCCTGTTGCAAAAGGAGGACGCATCAGCATGGGGAAACGGGTGACCATCCAGCAGATCGCCGAGATGGCGGGGGTATCCCGGGGGACCGTTGACCGGGTCCTGAACCACCGCTCCTATGTCAGCGAGGCTGTGCGGGCCCGGGTGGAGGCCGCCGTGGCCGAGACCGGCTATATCTCCCCCCGGGAGGCATACCGCCGGGAGCAGGACGGCGCTGTCCGCCCGCTGACACTGGGGATCCTGCTGCCCAACTGGACCGGCCAGTTTCAGGAAGAGGTCCAGGAGGGCATCCGGCAGGCGGAGCAGGAGCTGGCGCCGCAGCATGTGCGGATCCTCCAGCGCCGCTGCCGGACGGAGCTGCCCCAGGAGTCTGTGGAGCTGCTGGATGAGATGGTCCGGGAGGGGGCGGAAGGGCTCTCCATCTGCGCCCTCAACGACCCTTCCATCTGCAGGCGGGTGGAGGAACTGGCGGATGCCGGTATCCCCTGCGTCACCTTCAACTCCGATCTGCCGAAAAGCCGGCGGCTCTGCTTTGTGGGGCAGGATCTCTATCGGGCAGGGCGGATGGCCGGTGAGCTGATGAGCCGCTGTGTCCGGCCCGGCGGCCTGGTCCTGGCCACCGTTGGCAACCGCCGTTTCGACGGGCACTGTCAGCGGCTGAACGGCTTTCTGGCGCGGATGGCAGAGCGGGGTTTCCCGGCAGAACAGATCCTGACTGCCGAGACCTTCAACGACTATCAGACCACGTATCGCGTGGTGGCAGAAACGCTGGAGCGCCATCCCGACCTGGCCGGCATTTACCTGGCCAACCTCCATGTTTCAGGCTGTGTGGAGGCCGTGCGGGCCGCCGGACGGCAGGGCCAGCTGCGGGTGATCTGCCACGACATCAACGAAAGCGTCCGCAGGCTTCTGCTGGAGGGAAGCGTGGATTTCACCATTCCCCAGGATTTCCGGCAGCAGGGCTATCTGCCGCCCTTCCTGCTGCGGGACGCTCTCCGCCGCGGACAGCTCCCGCCGGCCAGCCGCCAGGACGGTCAAATGTCCATCCTCTGTGCAGAAAATGTGTAAGGCGTCTGTTCGGCAGGCAGCGGACTGCCGGACAGGCACAAAAAACCACGTCCCGATCTGAGACGTGGTTTTTTGTCGTTTTTATCTGCGGCCGCCCCGGAAGGAACCGCCCCGCCGACCGCCGCCTCCCCGGAAACTGCCGCCGCTGAAGCCGCCCCGCCGGCCGCCGCCTCCCCGGAAGCTGCCGCCGCCGAAGCTTCCCCGCCGGCCGCCAGCGCCGCCAAAGGAGCCTCCGCCAAACATTCCGCCCCGGCTGCCGCCGAAGGAGCCGCCGCCAGTGGGCGGACGGCGCGGGGGTCGCGGAGGGCGCGGTGCTCTGGGCCGCCGGGGCCGTCCCCAGAAGATGGGGTAGTACAGCACTGTGGGCCGCCCCATGCCGGGCCGCAGGTACCGCCGGCGGTAGCGTCTGTACCGGATGCCGTCCAGGATCACCCACAGTGCAAATAACACCACCAGCAGCACCACCACGCCGCTCACCAGGGAACCGACAGCCGGGGCCACATAGCCGCGGGTCTCCGTATAGTACCCGCTGCCGCTGGAGTAGGTCTCCCGCACTGCGGGGATATATCCCTCCCGGATGGTGACACCGTAGTGATCCGCGAACCAGTCGATGAATGCGTCAAAGGCCGCACGCACGCCCGCATCGTAGTCTCCGGCGGCAAAATCGCTCTCCAGATAATAGGACTGCAGGCTGACAAAATCGTCCGCATACGCCTCCAGCCCGGTCCCCACCACCACGCAGTAGTCGCCCATCAGGCCGCTTTGGGAGACGTTGTCCAGGGCCAGTAGCATCACCACACCATTGTTCCGCTCCGCGGAGCCCACGCCGTAGGTATTCCCCAGGTCCGCGGCGTATTCCATGATGTCCGCGCCGCCGGTGGAATTCACCACATCCACCAGGATCTGGGCCCCGGTCTGTGCAAACAGGGAGGCGTTCATGGCGTCGATATGCTCCATGGTCTCATCCGTCAGCACCCCGGCATAGTCGTATACATACGTATAGGACCCCACGATGGCGGTGGACGCCTCAGCGCCGGTGTCCGGCTTTTTTGCCTGCCCGATGGCCGCCCCAGCCACGATGGCCAGGATCAGCACCACCACCGCCACGGCCCGTTTCTGAAAGAATTTCATAAGCGTATGTCCTCTCTCCCCCTTTCCCCAGTCGGGGAAAGGGGCCAGGGAAAACCCTACGGGTTTTCCCGGTTGATCTGCCCCCGGCAGATCAAAAAAATGAAATCATTTTCGGCAGGGCATGTACCTGCCGAAAATTCCCCGACCCGTGCGCCCCTGGGGCGCACACACCAGTGACCGACGTCACTGGTGGTGGGGGAGGTCGAGGGGGAGCGGGCTCCCCCTCGAAGTCATCCCCGCAATTCCAGCAGCTTCTGCTTCAGCTCCCCCTCGATGCGGCCCGCGGCGTCGCAAAGTCCGCTCTGCTCGTTTCCGCCTAACGGCGAAAACTGCGCCCGCTCCCTTGCTCCGCCTTTCCCCATCGGACCCGCTGCGCTGGGCTCCGACGGGGGCCCCTGGAGCTGGGCCGTCGGAGTCGTCTGCCGCTGTTCAGCCCCGCAATTCCAGCAGCTTCTGCTTCAGCTCTCCCTCGATGCGGCCCAGCTCCTGTTCAGCGGCCTTGCGCTTCTGGGCGCCCTCCCGCTGGATGTTCATCACCTCATCCAGGGTGGAAATCAGCTGCTGGTTGGTGTGCTGCAGCGTCTCGATGTCCACGATGCTCCGCTCCGCCTCCCGAGCGGTCTCCACCGTGCCCATTTTCAGCATGTCGGCGTTCTTCTTCAGCAGGTCATTGGTCACCTCGGTGACGGCGCTCTGGGCGGCAGTGGCCTGACGGCTGTGCTCCAGGCCCAGGGCCAGCACCATCTGGCTCTTCCACAGGGGGATGGTGTTCACCAGGGAGGACTGGATCTTCTCCACCATCAGGGTGTCGTTGTTCTGCAGCAGCCGGGTCTGGGGGCCCATCTGCACGGAGATCATCCTCGTCAGCTCCAGGTCGTGGAGCTTCTTCTCGAACCGCTCGCACATCTGGACCTTGTCGTTGTAGGCCTGGGCGTCCTCCTGGGCGCCGGACTGCTCCGCCTTGGCCTTCAGGGCGGGCAGCTCATTGGCCCGCACATCCTCCAGCTTCTTCTTGCCCGCCAGGATATACATGGTGAGCTCCTTGTAATACTTCAGGTTCAGCTCGTACATCTGGTCCAGCATGGCCACGTCCTTCAGCAGCGTCACCTGGTGCTGCTCCAGCTCCCGGGCGATCTTGTCCACGTTGGTCTCCACCTTGGCGTACTGGGCCTTCATGGCCTCCAGCTTGCTGCCGGCCTTCTTGAAGAGGCCGAAGAAGCCCTTCTTCTCCTCTTCCTCGCCGAAGCCCTTCAGCTCCACCACCAGGTCGGAGAGGGACTTGCCCACTTCTCCCAGGTCCTTGGTGCGCACGGAGTTCAGGGCATTCTCCGAAAAGCTGGCCACATTCTTCTGGGCCGCCGCGCCGTACTGGAGGATCAGGTTGGAGTCTGTCAGGTCGATCTTCCTGGAAAACGCCTCCACTGCCTGCTTCTCCGCCTCGTTCAGCAGGTTCTCGTCCATCTGCACCGGCGTCACCTCCGGCTTGGCCGGCTCCGGAGCGGGCGTGGCCGGGGTGGCGGGGGCCACCGGGTCCAGGGTCAGCTGGGGGATGTCGTCCGTCTGGTCAGGATTCAGGGTCAGCTCGGGCATCATGCTCTTCTCGTCAGCCATTGTATGTTCCTCCGTTTATTCAAGTTCTCAGTCTTTTTCCTTCGGAGCCCCGGCGGCGCCGGGATCCTCCCGGCACTGTCTCCGGCCTTTGATCCAGTAGACACACCACGCGGCGGCCAGGCACACCGAGAGGGCAGCCAGCCCCCACCGGAGCCAGACGCCGGATGCCTCCACCAGTCCCAGGCGGAAGGCGTTCTGCCACACCATGGCTTCCCGGCCCCATACCACAGCCATCAACGCCCATACCACGGCGGAAAACAGGCAGAACCCCGGCTTTGGCTGTCTCTTTTCTCTCTTCATGGCAGTCCCTCCTCACAGCTCCAGCTGGATGCCATTCCCGTCCTCTTCCGTCTTTTTGGTCTCCGCCTTCAGCGGGTCCTCCGTCAGACCTTCCCGGGCCATCATATTCTCCAGCACGGTGATGTCCGTGGAGATGTCCAGGGCCTCGGCGCCGTACAGGCTGTCCAGCTGCTTTTCAAAGGCCGCCGTGATGATCCGCATCATCCCCTCCACCTTGGCAAGGGTCGTGTCGATGTTCTCCCCGGAGATGCCGGTGCCGCTCATCCGGTCATAGGCATTCAGCAGCTTCAGGGTGGTGGGCAGATAGTAGTCCAGGAACCGCCGGATCTGGGGCAGCTTCTCCGGGTGCGCCTTCACCTCTTCAAAAATTTTGGCGCTGACCTGCTCCAGCCGCACGATATCGGCGGAGATGCCCGGGTCGGCGATGTTCTCGTCCAGCCGCTTCATCTCCCGGATGGCCAGCGTCCCGTCCCGGATCATCCTGTCCAGCTCCGGGTTTCCGGTGGAGATCTGCTCCTTCACAGGCTCCTTCTTCTCCTCCGCGCCGGCCGCCTCACCTGCGGCGCCGGCCCGGCACAGGGCGGCCGCCGCAAGAAACGCCAGGATGGCCGCGCCGGCCGCCAGGGCATAGTGCAGCGGCTCATACAGGGGGAATACCAGCGCATAGGCCAGCCACACCACCGCGGCGGCGTAAAAAGGCGCTGTGCTCTTTCGCTTTGTGGTCTCCATCTGCGCGGCCTCCTGTTCTGATCCATCGAATCGATGAAGATATTATACCCCTCCCGGAGACCCCGGTCAACGGTACGGTTGTAAAATCCCCATCAACAAACAGGCACCTCTTCCCAGGAAGAGGTGCCTGCTTCTCACCGGAGAGGACCGTATCCCAATGTCACCGGGTCCTGCCACAGTGCCAGCCCCGGCGGATGGAACGTGCAGAACACAAAGAGGAAGGCCAGGCCCCACAGGATCACCAGCCCCAGAAGCTGCTGCCAGAGCGAGGTGAACCGCCCCCGCCGCAGCAGCCGGAAGTCCAGGGCAAAGGCCCCCAGGACGGACAGATAGAACACCGCGATGTCCGCCCACATCACGTGACGTCCCACAACTCCGGTGTAGGTATAGAACAGCACCGGGATCAGCGCGGTCCCCGCCAGCGTGCTGACGCCCCGCACCGCCAGGAAGTTGGGATACGTCCGTCCCAGGCAGCACAGCTGGACCACAGAGGTCAGAAACATGGGAAAAAACAGCAGCTTCATATGTTCCCATGTGGACTCGTTGACAGCGGAAAAGGCTGCTGCCGGGGTCCATCCGCCGCTCCAGCCATACGTAAAATGCAGCAGTGTCCCAAGGGCCGCTGTAAACAGGGCCCCTGCCAACTCCCAGTAGAACAGCCTCTTTCCCATGTCCGCCTCCCAAAGCGCAAAAAGGACTGCGGCAAAAGCCGCAGTCCCAGTTTATGCCGCAATTGGCAGATCTATGCGTTCAGATACGCCCCATAGCTTCCAAGGGCCGCCGCCAGCGTCTCCGGAGTCCAGTCCCAGTAATCGGCGGTCCGCAGGCAGTCTCCCAGGACGCCGCACAGCGCCCGGGCCTCTTCCTCTGTCCGCTGGTCCAGCAGGGCGGGCAGGACCGCCATGTCCTCCGCCGGGTGTTCCAGGATGTAGCAGGGCACCAGCCAGTCGTGGCTGAATCCCTCCGTCAGGAAGAATGCGTCCACCAGCTCCGGAAGGGGCGCTTCCTCCCCAGAGGCGGACAGGGGCAGATCCACAGAGCTTCCCCCGGTGGCCAGGCCGTCGCAGAACCAGTCGCCGTCTGCATTCTTCCGGATGGCGGCCTCTCTGCCATAGCCGTAATATCCATCCGCGTCCGGCTCGCCCAGGCCGGAGCCCGCCTGCCAGCTGTTGGCCATCGCTCCCTCCGGGTCGTCCACCAGCAGCCGGAAGCCCAGTCCGGCGCAGAAGTTCTCCGGCTCCCCGTAGTAGGCGTCAAACACACTGGCGCCGCTGGCCTGGAAGTCCAGGGGTTTCCAGGTGACCCAGTCCGGTACGCTGCGGACGTTCTCCGCCATGGCCTCGTTCAGCTGCCGGGCGATGGCCTCGTAGTCCGTCTCTGCCCCGTCCACCGTGGGGGCGGAAAACGCCATCTCCCGCAGGGCGTCCTCAGCGATCCCCCGCAGCAGGTCCCCCAGGCCGGGGCCCACGTCCTCCACGGCCGTCACCTGGGCGTAGTGGGCCTCCCCGTCCACGTTCCACATCACCGCGTCTCCGCCGGTACAGCACCGCAGGGTGGTCTCCCCGTCCGGGGCGGTCATGGTGAAGCACAGTCCTCTGTTCTCCATATCGGTCCACTGCACGCCAAAGGTGCTGGCCGAGGACGGCTCCCACTGGTAGCTGTAGGAGAACAGGTTCTCCTGCCCCGCCACGTTCCAGGCGCTCTCCGGGGTGATGGAGAGGGTGAGGGGCTCGGCGTCCTCCGCCGTCACATCCAGGGTGAAGGTCAGGTCCTTTGTGATCGCGGCATACGCCTCCATGGCGGAGGATACCAACTCCTCACCGGAGAGGGCCTCTGTCTCTCCTTCCAGGACCTCTTCCGGGACTTCCTCCGGCGTCTGTTCCCCGGCTGTGCCGCAGCCGGCCAGCAGTATCATCAGCACCCCGCAGAGAAGAAATCGCCTCATGTTTGGCACCTCGCTTTCCAGATCCTGGTCATACCGTTCTGCTCTCCGTACTGTAAGTCCAGCATATTCGGATGTTTTCCAAAAATCCCCTCAATTTCGCAACAAATCGTTACGATTCAGAAACAGCGAGGCTCCCACGGCGCGGAAAAATGCCGGCCGGGCTTCCGCCTGGCCGGCATCATTTCTCAGACGAACACCGCCTGCACCAGCACCATATACAGCACAGTGCCCCCGGCGATGGACAGCAGCACGTTCCGCTTCCAGGTGTGCAGCGCCGTCACCGCCGCGATGGCGATCAGCTCCGGCGCTCCGTGGGGGGCGGACAGCCAGGAGACGTTCCGCAGGCAGTACACCACCAGCAGTCCCATCATGGCCGGCGGCAGGACCCTGCCCAGATACGTCACCACGGCAGGGGGCTGCTTCTTCTCCGGGAACAGCCAGAAGGGCAGCCAGCGGGTCAGCTGGGTCCCGGCGGCCACCGCCAGGATGATGCCCAGGGTCTCCACAGGCGTCAGCGTCATCGGCCTCCCTCCTCTCCGCTTCGATCCAGGCGCCGCCGGGTGCCCAGCAGCACCGCCAGCACCAGCGCCATGGCGGGGATCACCATGTTGTCCGCCTGGAACACCGCCAGGCTCACAGCGGCGCAGAGGATGCCGATGATCCCGGCGGGCCGGTTCTCCGGCTTTTTCCACTGCTCCAGAAACAGCACCACGAACAGCGCCGTCAGGGCGAAGTCCAGTCCCGTGGTGTCAAAGGTGATCAGATTCCCCGCCAGGCCCCCCAGGGCCGTGCCTGTGATCCAGTAGAGGTAGTCCAGCAGGGAGATCCAAAAGTAGAAGTCCTTTCCGGCCACGCCCTCCGGCGGCTCCAGGGTGGACACCAGGGAGAAGGTCTCGTCGCACAGCACATAGATCAGAAACGGCCGCACCTTCCCCAGCCCCTTGTACTTGTCCAGCAAACTCAGCCCGTAGAACATATGCCGGGCGTTGACCATGACGGACAGCAGAAAGGCCTGGATGGGGTCAAAGGCCGTGGTCAGCAGGGTGATGGCCACGAACTGCATGCTGCCGCCGAAGGCGATGGCGCTCATCAGCACGGACCACCCCGGCCCGTACCCCTTGGACTGCATCAGCACGCCGTAGGCGATGCCCAGGCACAGAAACCCCGTCATCACCGGGATGGTGGCTGGAAACGCCGCCCGCAGGGCCGCCCGGCGCTGATGCCGCTGTGTCTCTTCCATTTCAGACCTCCTTGGTATATCAGACTCCCAAAAAACAGGGCCCACACCTTCCGTGCGGGCCCTGCCATGCCTTACATCTTCTCCGGTGCCTCCACGCCGATGAGCTTCAGACCGTTCCGCAGGACGATCCGGGTGTCGTCCGCCAGCTTCAGCCGGGCGTCCCGGACCGCCGCCTCCTCGCCCCGGATGCGGCAGGCGGTGTAGAACCGGTGGAAGCAGCCCGCCAGCTCCTGGAGATAGCGGTTGATATAGCTGGGATCGTAGTCCCGGGCCGCCAGCTTGATGACCTCGCTGAACTGGGCGATCTGCTTCAGCAGGGCCCGCTCCGCCTCGCCGGTCAGCAGGGACATGTCCACATCCGCCTGGGCCGGCACGGAGACATTCTCCTCCCCCAGGGTCCGCAGCAGGGAGCAGATGCGGGCGTGGGCGTACTCCACATAGTAGATGGGGTTCTCGCTGTCCTCCCGGACCGCCAGCCCCAGGTCGAATTCCATCTGGGTGTCCGGCTTGGCGTTGAAGTACCACCGGGCGGCGTCCACGCTGACCTCGTCCAGCAGGTCGGAGAGGCTGATGGCCTTGCCGGTGCGCTTGCTCATCCGCACCACCTCACCGTCCCGCAGCAGCTTCACCAGCTGCATCAGAACGATGTCCAGCTTGTCTCCATCCAGGCCGATGGCGTCCAGGGCCCCCTTCAGCCGGGCCACGTGGCCGTGGTGGTCGGCGCCCCAGATGTTGATGACCCGGTCAAAGCCCCGGACGGCGAACTTGTTCCGGTGATAGGCGATGTCGGCGGCGAAGTAGGTGTAGAAGCCGTTGGCCCGGCGCAGCACGTCGTCCTTCAGGTCCAGCTTCTCGATATCCGCCTCCTTCTTTCCCTGCTTGCGGAAGTGGTCCCGGAGGATGTCGGCGGTGCGGAGCCACAGGGCCCCGTCCTTCTCATAGGTCCAGCCCCGCTCCGTCAGCAGGTCCACGGTCTCCTTCACATAGCCGCTCTCGTGGAGGGCGGACTCATAGAACCAGTTGTCGTAGTGGATCTTGTACCGCTCCAGGTCGGTCTTCATCTTGGGCAGGTTGACGGACAGGCCGAACTGGGCCAGGGTGTCCAGCCGCTCCTGCTCCGGCACATCCACCAGCTTGTCCCCGTTCTCCTCGTAGTAAGCCCGGGCCAGGTCCTTGATATCCTCCCCCTGGTACCCGTCCTCCGGGAAGGGCACGTTCTCCTCTCCCTGGATGATCTGGAGATACCGGGCCTCGATGGAGTGGGCGAACTTGTCGATCTGGTGGCCGGCGTCGTTCACATAGAACTCTCTCGTCACGTCCGCGCCGCAGGCGGTGAGGACGGAGGCCAGGGTGTCTCCCAGCACGCCGCCCCGGGCGTTGCCCATGTGCATGGGGCCCGTGGGGTTGGCGGAGACGAACTCCACCATGATCTTCTGTCCCTTGAGGCCGTCATTGGTGCCGTAGGCGGTGCCCTCCGCCTCCACCGCTTCACAGACGGCGGCATACCAGCTGTCGTTCAGGCGGAAGTTCAGGAAGCCCGGCCCGGCGATCTCCGCGGAGGCGAAGTAGCTCCCCGTCAGGTCCATGTGGTCCAGCAGGGCCTGGGCGATGTTCCGGGGCGGCTGGCGCAGAGCCTTGGATGCCGCCAGGGCAAAGGTGGTGGTGAAGTCGCCGTTGGCGGTGTCCTTGGGGATCTCCACCGGAGCGGTCTTGACCTCCGCCGCCGGCAGCGTGCCGTCCGCCACCGCCGCCTGATAGGCCGCCATTGCCAGGGCCGCCGCCTGGTCCTTCGCGTTTTGTACCATGTTGATCATATCGTTCCCTCTTTCGTCAATGAGGAATTAGGGATGAGGAAGTTTGGTGTCCGGCAGAGCCGGACAGATTTTGATTGCCGCCTGCGGCGGCCCCGCAATTCCTAATTCCTAACTCCTAATTCCTAATTTTTCCGTTTCACCCGGATCTTAAAGCTGTTTCTCCCCGTCACCGTATGCTCCACCGCGATGGAGTATCGGATCTCCAGCAGTCCCCCCCGGTCACTGAGATTATGCCGCAGGGCGCTGGTCTGGATATCCACGGACAGCTCCCCATAGGGGGTCTCATACAGGGACGTGTGCTGCCGTCCCTCTTCAAACACCATCTGGGAATTCACCGTTCCCGCCCGACGCAGGGTGACCTGGGGCCCGGTGATCTCAAACGTGGTCGTGGTCCCCTCCATGCCGGTGAGGGATGTCTCCTGATAGGTCAGGCGCAGCCCCTCCTCCATCAGCTCCAGCGTCCCTTCGGTCACCAGCTCCGTGGCGTCCGGGTCCACATCGTCGAAATACTGCTCGCCCCGGATAAACAGTGTCACCGGCAGCTTTTCCCTCCGCATCTCAATACCGTTCAATGTCGATCCTCCGTGCCATATGATACAGATCCTCCTGCAGGAACAGGGAAGCCGTCTGCTCAAAATCCTCCACCCGGTCGCTGACATAGAACTCCGTCTCGCCCCGGCGTTCCTCATCCGCCCGCAGGTCCCGGGCCTTCAGCATCCGCTTCAGCTCAAAGGCGGACTCCTCTCCGGCGGACACCAGCTCCACGCCGGGTCCCATCACATCGCCGATCACATCCGCCAGCAGGGGATAGTGGGTGCAGCCCAGGATCAGGGTGTCCACCCCCGCCTCCTGCAGCGGTGCCAGATACTCCCGGGCCACGGTCTCGATCACCACGTCGCCCCGCCGGATGCGCCCGGCTTCCGCCAGGGGCACGAACAGGGGGCATGCCCGGCAGAAGACCTGCACCTCCGGATCCAGCCGCCGCAGGACGGCCTCGTAGGCACCGGACCGGACGGAGGCCGCCGTGGCGATCATGCCGACCCGCTTGTTTTTCGTCACCAGCACCGCCCGGCGGCAGGTGGGCTCCACCACGCCCACCATGGGCAGGTCGTTCTCCGCCTGCAGCGTGGTCAGGGAAGTGGTGGTGACCGTCCCGCAGGCGATGAGGATGGCCTTCAGGTCAAAGGATCGCAGAAAGCGCACATCCTGCCGGGCATATTTCAGAATGGTCTCCCGGGACCGGCCGCCGTAGGGCACCCGGGCGGTATCGCCGAAGTAGATCAGGTCCTCCTCCGGCAGGATCTTCCAAAGGGCATGCACTGCCGTCAGCCCTCCCAGTCCTGAGTCGAATACCCCGATGGGGCGCTGATCCATTCCGTTCCGCCTCCTTCTCCGGCCGCAGGGCCGGCCGGGTCCCGCGGTGCGCATTTTACATCCGAGTTACATATTATACTATGCGGCGCCTTCCGCCGCAAGACAGATTTTAGTCTTTTTGCCCTGTTTTTTATATGGAATTTTGCAGGGTCGTCTGATATAATTGGAACAGTATTCTCTATTTGGGAGGTGTCTGCCCCATGAAGATCGAACTGTCGGAACAGCAGTTCCGGTATCTGCTGGACCTGGTGTACATAGGAAACTGGGTCATCAACTCCACCCGGGAAAACGACCGGATCCAGGAATATGATCAGGTGGAAAGTCTGGTCTTCTCTCACTGCCTGCGCCATAAAATGAGCAAGCTGGTGGAGCTGTACCGGGGAGAGCTGATCCCCTCCCGGGCCTTTGCCGACGGCGGCATCCACGAGGCCATCGAGCAGTATGAGGATGTGGTCTTCTATGAGATCCTGGCAGAGGAGCTGGCCATGCGGGACATGGATGGAGAGCCTCTGACCCGAGAAAACTACGGAGAACTGATGGACCGGATCGACGCCTATCTCTCCGAATTCGACGAACACGGCACCGACAACATCTCCGTGGATCTGCCCTGAGGCGGCAGGCACGCCGCCGCGGCCCCCAGGTCCCCGGATCTGCCGGAAACTTCAGAAAGAGAAAAAAGGAGCAACGAGAACATGGCAGAAAAATCAAAGGTCTACTTTGCGGACTTCCGCTGCCCCAGCTGGCGGGAGAACCTGCCCCAGAAGCTGGCCCGCCTGATGGAGACCGCCGGCTTCGGCGACATCGACATGGACGGCAAGTATGTGGCCATCAAGATGCACTTCGGCGAGCCGGGCAACCTTGCCTACCTCCGGCCCAACTGGGCCCGGGCCGTGGCGGACCTGGTGAAGTCCCACGGCGGCAAGCCCTTCCTGACGGACTGCAACACGCTGTACGTGGGCGGCCGGAAGAACGCCCTGGACCACATTGAGTCCGCCTATGTCAACGGCTTCACCCCCTATTCCACCGGCTGCCACATCCTGATCGCCGACGGCCTGAAGGGCAACGACGAGGTGGAGGTCCCGGTGGAGGGCGGAGAGTACGTGAAGGCCGCCAAGATCGGCCGGGCGGTGATGGACGCGGACGTGTTCATCTCCCTGACCCACTTCAAGGGCCATGAGCAGGCGGGCATGGGCGGCGCCCTGAAGAACATCGGCATGGGCTGCGGCTCCCGGGCCGGTAAGATGGAGCAGCACAACTCCGGCAAGCCCTTCGTCAAGCAGAAGAAGTGCATCGGCTGCCGGGCCTGCGCCAAGATCTGCGCCCACGGCGCCCCCCAGTTCGGCGAAGACGGCAAGGCCACCATCGACACAGACAAGTGCGTGGGCTGCGCCCGGTGCATCGCCGTGTGCCCCAAGGATGCCATCGAGTGCCTGTATGACGAGGCGCCGGCCATCCTGAACAAGAAGATCGCCGAGTACACCAAGGCGGTGGTGGACGGCCGCCCCTGCTTCCACGTGTCCCTGGTGGTGGACGTGTCCCCCAACTGCGACTGCCACGGGGAGAACGACGTGCCCATCGTCCCGGACGTGGGCATGTTCGCCTCCTTCGACCCGGTGGCGCTGGACCAGGCCTGCGCCGACGCGGTGCTGGCCCAGACGCCCGCCTCCAACTCCGCCCTGTTCGACAAGGGCTGCGACTGCACGGACAAGGACTACTTCCACGCCGCCCACCCGGACACCGACTGGGCCGTCTGTCTGGAGCACGCGGAGAAGATCGGCATCGGCACCCGGGATTACGAGCTCATCAAGATCTGAATCCAAAAAGAAGCAGGACTTTTGCAAGTCCTGCTTCTTTTTCTGCGCTGTGGAAGGCCGCTCATGCGAACAGGGCGTTGAACTGCTCCACCACGCTGTCGGCTCCGGTGTGGGCCACCAGCATCACGAAATTGCCGTTGGAGACGATGCGGGACTCATTCTTCCACATCTCTGTGGGCGCCGGATACCAGGCGCCGCCGGGGGCCGTGCCGTCGCCCACCTGATAGTCGATCCGGGCCTGGAAGATGTCCTTCACCGCCTGGACGTCGCCGCTGTTCTCCACTTCCACCAGGGCGATCTCATCGCCGGAGGCGGAGATCATGGCCATCTGCACCAGGCACTGCTTGGTGGCGATGGCGGAGAGGCCGGCATAGAAGGAATCCAGGGCCTCTCCCTCCATGGGCATCATACCGGGCCAGGTCTCTTGGTCGCTGGTGACAGAGGCCGCAAAGGCAGTCAGGTCCACCTGGGAGGAGGTGCCCCCCGCCGGAGTCTCCGGTGCGGAGCCGGACGTCTCCTCAGCCGGGGGCTGGGTGGGCTGGGATGCCGCTCCATTGTCTGCCGCAGGCTTCTGGAGCTCCTGCGCGGGCTTTTCAGGTGTCTCCTGGGCCGGCTTCTGGGAGGAGGTCCCCTGTCCGCCGGAGGGCTTTGCGCTGCCGGTGGTATTGCCGGAAGTCCCGGTGCCGGGACTGGACGTGCTGCTGCCGGACTCACCGGCATCTGTGTTCGGAGTCTCCTCCGCCGCAGCCTCCGGATCCTCCGCAGGCGCTTCTTCCTCCTGGGTCTCCTCGGACTCGCCGGCGGGGTCCTCCGTCTGGGTGGTCTCCTGGGTGGTGTCGCTGGTCTCGTCGGCGGGATCCTCCGTGCCGCCGCAGGCGGCCAGAGAAAGCGTCAACGCCAGAGCCAGCAGTCCTGCCAATACTTTCTTCTTCATGTCTCTCTCCTGTTTTGATGGGATTTGCGGCACACCGCCGCGCTTTGTTCTCTTAGACGGCCCCCCTTCCGAAAAAGTTCCCGCTCCGCAGACATTTTTTGCACAGCCGCGGCGCTCCGGCCCAAATGGCGGTTTTCCGGCAGACAACATTGACTTTTCCCGAAATTTCACATATAATCGATTCGCTCAACTGATCAAATACACAGGCCGCGCGGAAAACGCGCGGCTGCTTTGCCCCCGGGCGGCAGATATCCGCCTGCCGCAAAGCAAGGAGGTCTACATGAAAAAACATCTGCAGGACAGCCTGGTCATCGGCTTTGCTCTGTTCTCCATGTTTTTCGGTGCCGGAAATGTGATCTTCCCGCCCTATCTGGGGCTGGAGTCCGGGCCGGATTGGCTGCTGGGATTCTTCAGCTACTATGTGGCGGACATCGGCCTGGCCCTGCTGGCCATGTTTGCGATCCTCCGTCAGGGCAGCCCCGACGGGATCACCGACCGGATCGGCAGGATCCCCTCCACTGCGCTGATGTGCGCCATCGTGCTTTGCATCGGCCCCATGCTGGCCATCCCCAGGACCGCGGCCACCACCTATGAGACATCTCTGGCGCCGCTGGTATCCGGGTTCAGCCCGGTCCTCTTCTCCATCCTCTTCTTCCTGCTGATCCTGCTGCTGTGCGTGCGGGAAACGGCTGTGGTGGACATTGTGGGCAAGATCCTGACTCCCGCCCTGCTGATCGGCCTGCTGGTGCTGATCGCGGTGGGTGTGGCGGATCCCATCGGTCCGGTGGGCCGGGTCCCCCTGGTGGAGGATGTGGCTGCCACCGGCGTGGAAGCCGGCTATCAGACCATGGACGTCTTGGCCGCCATCGTGTTCGGCTATATCATCCTGAAAAGCGCCCGGGAAAAAGGCCACACAGAGCCCCGGGCCCAGATCCGGGTGGTCTCCGGGGCCAGCCTGGTGGCCGGCACGGGTCTGCTGGTGGTGTACCTGGGGCTGACCTATCTGGGCGCCACCACGGCCCGGTTCTTTGACATCACCGTGGACCGCACCTACCTGGTGGTGGCCATCGTCCGGAATCTGCTGGGCGATGCGGGCATCATCCTCTTTGCGGTGGTCGTGGCCCTGGCCTGCATCACCACCGCCGTGGGTCTGGTCAGCGCCTGCGCCAACTATTTCTCCGACCTCTCCCGCGGGCGGCTGTCCTATCAGCTGCTGGTCTGCATCATCTGTGTCTTCAGTGCCGTGGTGTCCAATTTCGGCCTCAACGAGATCATCGCCATCGCCTCCCCCATCCTCAGCGTGGTCTACCCTCCCACCCTGGTGCTGATCGTCCTGGCTCTGACCGGCCGCCGCATCCGCCGGGACTGGGTGTTCCGCCTGGCGGCCCTGGGCGCTCTGGCCGTGAGCCTGCTGGAGGTCATCCGCACTTACACCGGCGCGGAGCTGGCGTTTCTGGATCTGCTGCCCCTGTCCTCGCTGGGCTTCGGCTGGGTCCTGCCCGCTCTGGCCTGCGGCATTGCGGGGGCGCTGATCCCCGGCCGCTCGGACGCAGCAGGCGCTTCAGGCCGCGCCTGACCGCGCGGCAACCCATTTTTCAGGAGGTATCGTTATGCTGAAAGAACATTATCAGGGTCTTGGCCACATCGCCGTCTACACGGCGGACATGGACCGGAGCATCGCCTTTTATGAGAGGATCGGCGGCGCGCTGCATCTGCGGGCCCCCGCCTGCCCGCCGGAGCAGCAGAAAGAGCTGGCCCTGGTGGAATTCGGCGGCTTTCTGGTGGAGCTGATCGCCGCCCCGGTGCCCGCCGGCGAGGGCTGCATCCCCCACTTCGCCGTGTATGTGGATGACGTGGACCGGACTGCGGCGGAACTCCGTGCCGCCGGTGTCGAAACATTCCGCACCGATGCCAAGTGCGTCATGCCCAACACCTTCGGCGGGCTGGAGAACTGGTTCTTCACCGGCCCCTCCGGCGAGCAGATCGAGCTGCTCAAAATGCTCTGATGCCGTCATTTGAAAACGGACCGCGGAGCCATGGCTCCGCGGTCCGTTTTCCTCTGCGCTTCCGATCCGGCCCCATGCGGCAGCGGGGAGGAAGGCACCGCCCCCGGCAGATCCGCTGTAAGATTCACAGGCAGAACTTGTGTATATCAGTGAACGGATACCGCACAAAAGGGAGGGAATGTCAGATGGATGACGCAGCGATCGTTCGGCTGTACTGGGATCGGAACGAGCAGGCCATCCCCGCCACGGCTGAAAAATACGGGAGCTACTGCACCGCCATCGCCAGAAACATCCTGGGCAGTCCGGAGGATGCCGAGGAATGTGTCAACGACGCCTATATGCTGGCGTGGAACGCCATGCCGCCCCACCGGCCGAGCATCCTGTCCGCCTTTCTGGGAAAGCTCACAAGGAACGTATCCCTCAACCGGTACAAATACAACACCGCCGGCAAGCGGGGCGGCGGGACGGCCCCGGCCGTTCTGGACGAGCTCGCAGAGCTGGTGTCCGATGCCGACCCCGTGGAGCAGGAGATCGACCGCAGGGAGCTGCTGAAGGCCATCGATGGGTTCCTGGCGCAGCTCCCCGCCGAAAAGCGCGGCATGTTCGTCCGCCGATACTGGTACTTTGACAGCGTTTCCCAGATCGCATCCCGATTCGGGACAACAGAGAACCGGGTGTCCGTGACGCTGCACCGCCTGCGCTCAAAACTGCACGACCATCTTCTGAAAGGGGGCTTTGCGCTGTGAGAAGAGAGACTTTCTGCGAGATCCTGGGCGATCTCGACGCCCGCTATGTGCAGGAGGCCGGCGGCGCCCACGGTGCCGGGCGGTCCCGCCGTCTCAAATGGGGCGCCGCAGCGGCCTGTCTCTGCCTGCTGCTGGTGCTGCCGCTGACCGCATTTGCAGTCGATACGCTGCAATACAACGCAGCCGTGGAGTATCTGACGTCTCTTGGGATCCCGGCCGCGGATCTGCGTGGATACTCCCGCAGCGAGGTCAAGGAGGCCGCAAGGACCATCGACGCCGGAGAGCACACTCCGCTGACCGAATCGCTTCTGGACTGCTCTTCAGGCAGCGGCGGCACCGCTGCGGCGCCTGCACAGGTGACCTCTGACCAGGTCCGGGCCCTGACGCCCGCCATGACGCGGGAGGAGGTCCTCTCCCTTCTGGGGGACACACAGGATCTCGGCTCCGGCATCTATGTGTATGTCTATGAGGTGGATCAGCAATATCTGCTGCGCATCCCCTTTGCCGGCGATGACGCACAGCTGGGTGTTACGGGGGAGGACCTGCTGCGGGCGCTGACCCCCATCTCTGAAGATCCGGCCTCCGGGTGCGGATGACCTGTCTGCGCAGACAAAGGAGGGCAGTCGATCAGATCGACTGCCCTCCCGGCATTCACAAGCACCGGCGGACGGCTGCGCAGGGTCGCATTGTCCGGTCCGCTCAAAAGTCCGCCTGTCTCTGGGGCGCCGCCAGCCGCCGCTTCCAGATGGAGGGAGCGAACAGCAGCAGCATGGGGAAGATCTCCAGCCGCCCCACCAGCATGTCAAAGGACAGCAGCAGCTTGGAGAAGGGAGAAAAGCTGGAGAAGTTGCCCATGGGGCCCACGATCTCCAGGCCGGGCCCCACATTGTTGATGCAGGTGGCCACAGCAGTGAACACGGTCACCAGGTCCATCTGCTCCAGAGAGACCAGCAGACAGGACAGCACGAAGATGGCCATATACACCGCCAGAAACAGATAGACGCCCCGGATGTTCCGCTCGCTGAGGGGCTTCCCCTCAAAGCGGATGGCCGGCACCGCATTGGGGTGGAGCATCCGCCGCATCTCCCCGACGGACGCCTTCTCCAGGATCACCACCCGGGCCACCTTGAGGCCGCCGGCCGTGGAGCCGGCACAGCCGCCGATGAACATCAGTGCCACCAGAATGGCCTTGGAGAAGGTGGGCCAGGTGTTGAAGTCTACCGTGGCATAGCCGGTGGTGGTCATGATGGAGGACACCTGGAAAAACGCGTGGCGCAGGCTGGTGCCCACAGAGTCGTAAAGCTCGACGATATCCACCGTGATGGCCCCCACCGCCACCGCCGCAATGATGAAGTAGGCCCACAGCTCCTCAGACCGGAACACGTCCCGGAACCGCTTCACCAGCAGGAAGTAGTACATATTGAAGTTGACGCCGAAGAGCATCATGAAGATGCCGATGACGATGTCGAAATAGGGGTTGTTATAGGCGCCCACGCTGAGGTTGCGGCAGCTGAAGCCGCCGGTGCCCGCGCTGCCGAAGGAGTGGATGCAGGCATCATACAGCGGCATCCCTCCGGCCGCCAGCAGGACGATCTCGATGATGGTCATCACCAGATAGATCCCATAGAGGATCTTGGCGGTGTCGCTCATGCGGCTCACCAGCTTGCCCGGGGCAGGGCCGGGCATCTCGGCCCGCAGCATGTGCATGCCGTGTCCATCCCCGCCCATCGGCAGGATGGCCATCACGAACACCAGCACGCCCATGCCGCCCACCCAGTGGGTGAAGCTGCGCCAGAACAGGCCGCCGCGGGTCAGGGGCTCCACCTCCGTGAGGATGGTGGCTCCGGTGGTGGTAAAGCCGGAGACGGTCTCAAAAATGCAGTCCACGAATCGGGGGATATCCCCGGAGATATAGAAGGGCAGTCCTCCGAAGATGGACATGAAGATCCACGCCAGGGCCACCACCGCCAGGCCGTCTCTGGCATACAGCGCCGAATGCGCGGGCTTCCGAAAGCTCAGCAGACCCCCGATGACCGCCAGCAGCGCCATGGGGATCAGAAAGGGGACCGGAGACTCCCCGTATCCGAGGCCCACCGCCATGGGCAGCAGGAGCAGCGCCGCTTCCACCAGGAGGATCCGGCCGATGACAAATCCAATGATTCGATAATTCACAGAAGATACCTGCCTTTACTCCTCGAGAATGTCCCGGAGGTCATCCAGCTGCGTGTCTGTGGTCACCACGATGACGTCGTCATGCGGATGCAGCATGTCATCGCCCGCGGGGATGACGATCTGCCCATTCTGCCGCACGATGCCCGCCAGCAGCAGCCCCCGCTTCAGGTTCAGATCCTTCAGCGGCACATTGACAAAGGGGATGTCCGGCGTCACGCTGAACTCCAGCGCCTCCACCTTCTCGTCCACGATGCGGTGCAGTGTCTTGACCTTGGAGGCAGATGCATTCTTCATGGCCCGGATGTACTGCAGGATCAGCTCGGTGGTCACCGCGCCGGTGGACACCACGCTGTCGATCATGCTCTCGTTGGAGACCAGGTCCAGCAGGGACTTGCGGTTGATCTTCGCCACCACCTTGCAGCAGTCGCCGGACTGCTTGGCGGCGCTGAGCGCCATCAGGATATTGGCCTCATCCAGGCCGGTGATGGCCACAAAGGCGTCCGTCTGGCCGATGCCCTCCTCGCTGAGCAGCTCGCTGTCCGTGCCGTCTCCCACGATCACCAGCGCCTTCGGCAGCTTTTCGCTCATGGTCTCGCACCGCTGCTCGTTCTGGTCGATGATCTTGACGGACATGCCCATGTCCAGCAGCTCGGACGCCAGATAGTAACACATCTTGCTGGCGCCCACGATCATTGCGGAGGACGCCCTGGCCCGGAACACGCCCAGGTTTCGGAAGAACTTCTCCAGCTCCCGGGGCGCGGCGGTCAGGTAGATCTTGTCCCCCGCCCGCAGGGTGAAGTCGCCGGAGGGGATGATGGTCTCCCCCTGCCGGGCCACGGCGCAGATCAGCACCCGCACCTTGATGCTCCGGTACAGCTCCGACAGCCGGATCCCATCCAGCGCCGTGTGCTCCGCCACCCGGTACTCCACCAGCTCCAGGCGGCCCTTGGAGAAGGACTCCAGCTTCATGGCGGCCGGGAAGCGCAGCACCCGGGCGATCTCCCGGGCGGTGGCCGCCTCCGGATTGATGGCCATGGACAGCCCCAGCTCGCTGCGCATGAACCGCAGCTGCCGGCTGTACTCCGGATTCCGGATCCGGGCGATGGTGTGCTGCACGCCCAGCTTCTTGGCCACCAGGCAGGTGAGGATGTTGATCTCATCGCTGGAGGTGGTCGCGATCAGCAGCTCCGTGTGCTCCACGTCCGCTTCCTTCTGCACGTCATAGCTGGCGCCGTTTCCGCAGACTCCCATCACGTCATAGATGTTGATGATATTTTCAACCAGGTGTGGGTTCTGGTCGATGACGGTGACCTTGTTGTCCACGGACAAATGCCGCGTCAATGCCACGCCCACCTTTCCCGCGCCCACGATCACGATCTTCATAATGTTCGTCCTTTCTCCTGCAGAGAAATCCCGATCTCTGCACAATCCCAACACATTATAACGGATATGCCGGCAAATGCAATATCCTTTTTCGTCAATTTTTTGAGAGTCTGTCCGCCGGGCGCTGTCACTTCTCTAAATAATGTAAGATGTGCCTGCGGCTGTTTTCTCCCGGCGCCTCCAGACTCTCCCAAAATTTTACTTGACAAACCGGCGCAAACCGCATAAAATCAACCTGAAATATTTTAGTTAAATAATTTTAATTAAAATAATTTCATCATTTTTCGACATAAGGAGTACCAATATGGAATTCGAGCAAGTACGTGATATCATCGTGGAGACTCTGGGCTGCGACGCGGAGCAGGTCACAATGGACGCCTCCCTGGCTGACGATCTGGGTGCTGATTCCCTGGCTTCCGTGGAGCTGGTGATGGCTCTGGAAGAGGCCACCGGCATCTCCATTGAGGACAGCGCGCTGGCGGAGATGAAGACCGTCGGCGATGTCATGAATTACCTGAACGCCCACAAGCAGTGATCCCTGCCCGCCGGCGGGCTCATGCCCTCCGGCGGGTTCACTTTCTGTAGAGAAAGGAATGCGCTATGACCAACCAAGAGATTTTTGATCTTGTCGCCTGCTTCGACCGCAGCACCGCCCAGACGATGAAGCTGTCCACGCAGGAGTTTACTATAGAACTGACCCGGGGCGGCGCGGCCGCTCCCCAGGCCGCGGCACCTGCCGCCGCGCCCGCCGCGGCTCCCGTCGCGCCCAGCGTGCCCGTGGCCGCCGGCCCCTCCATCGACGCACCTCTGGTGGGCACGTTTTACACCTCTCCCGCTCCTGACCAGGCCCCCTTCGTCCTGCCCGGCGACCGGGTGTCCAAGGGCCAGACCGTCTGCCTGATCGAGGCCATGAAGATGATGAGCGAGGTCCCCGCCCCCTGTGACTGCGTCATCGAGAGCGTGTGCAAGAGCAACGGCGAGCTGGTGGCTTTCGGCGAGCCGCTGTTCCGTTATAAGCCATGCTGAGGCGGGTATTGATCGCCAACCGGGGGGAGATCGCCCTGCGGGTCCTGCGGGCCTGCCGGGAGCTGGGGATCGAGACGGTGGCCGTATACTCCCAGGCGGACGCGGACGCCCTCCATGTCCAGCTGGCGGGGCAGGCGGTGTGTATCGGCCCTGCCCGGGCGGCGGACAGCTATCTGAATCAGGACGCCCTGCTGACGGTGGCCAAGGCCACCGGGTGCGACGGCGTCCACCCCGGCTATGGCTTCCTCTCTGAAAATGCCGACTTTGCGGACGCCTGCGCCGCTGCCGGTCTGACCTTCATCGGTCCCTCCGGCGACGCCATCCGCAAGGCCGGCTCCAAATCTGCCGCACGGGACCTGATGCGCGCCGCCGGTGTGCCTGTGACCCCCGGCTCCGACGGCCCCGTGGCCTCTGTGGAGGAGGCCCTGGCCGCGGCGGAGTCCGTGGGCTATCCCGTGCTGCTGAAGGCCTCCGCCGGCGGCGGCGGGCGGGGCATCCGCCGGTGCGACAAGCCCGAGGACCTCTCCGCAGCCTTTGCAGAGGCCAAGGCAGAGGCCCAGGCCTGTTTCGGCAACGACGAGATGTATCTGGAAAAGCTGGTGCTCCGGCCCCGGCACATCGAGTTTCAGGTGCTGGCGGACCGGTACGGCAACGTCATCCACCTGGGAGACCGGGACTGCTCTGTCCAGCGCCGGAACCAGAAGCTCATCGAGGAGGCCCCTGCCCGGTGCCTGATACCGGAGCTGCGGGAGCGGATGGGCGCCGCCGCCGTAAAGGCGGCCAAAGCCGTTGGCTATGAGAATGCCGGCACGGTGGAGTTCCTGCTGGACCCGGACCGTGAGCACTTCTATTTTATGGAGATGAACACCCGCATCCAGGTGGAGCACGGCGTGACGGAGCTGGTCACCGGCGTGGATCTGGTGCGCCAGCAGCTGCGCATTGCCTCCGGCCTGGCCCTGCGCCTACGCCAGGAGGACGTGAAGCTCCAGGGCCACGCCATCGAGTGCCGCATCAACGCCGAGGACCCTGTCCAGGGATTCCGTCCCTGCCCGGGCCGGGTGGATTTCCTCCACTTCCCCGGCGGCCCCGGCGTGCGGGTGGACTCCTGCCTGTACAGCGGCTGTGAACTGTCGCCCTATTACGACTCCATGGCGGCCAAGATCCTGGCCTATGCCCCCACCCGGATGGAGTCCATCCGGCGGATGCGGCGCTGCCTGGAGGAGTTCACTCTGGAGGGCTTCCCCACCAACGCGGAGCTCTCCTATCAGATCCTGTATCATCCGGAGTTCATCCTGGGGGAGTGCACCACTGCCTTCCTGGATGAGCACCTGTCCGAGCTGCTGGAGTTCAGCCGCAAGCTCAGTGAAAGCGGGGTGGATGCATGAGCGGAATGAACGGCGTCTTTGCCAAGCGCCGGGCGCGCCTTTTGGCCATGAAGGCCATCCGGGACAACCACATCCCCGGCGACAAGGCCATCACCTGTCCCAAGTGCGGGCAGGACAGCGACCGCAAGTCGGTGGCCCAGAACCTGTCGGTCTGCCCCAAATGCGGCTACCACTTCCCCATCGGCGCCTACTACCGGCTCAGCACGATCCTGGACCCCGGCTCCTTCCGGGAGCTGTTTGAAAAGCTCTCCCCCGCCGACCCCCTCTCCTTCCCCGGCTATCGGGAAAAGGTGCAGGCCGCCCAGCGCAAGACCGGCCTCACGGAGGCCGCCGTCACTGCCACCGGCACCATCGGCGGCCACAAATGTGTGGTGGGGGTGCTGGACAGCCGCTTCTTCATGGGCTCCATGAGCTCTGCGGTGGGAGAGAAGATCACCCTGGCCATCGAATACGCCGCCAAGAACCGCCTGCCCCTGATCCTCTTTGCCGCCAGCGGCGGCGCCCGGATGCAGGAGGGCATCCTCTCCCTGATGCAGATGGCCAAGACCAGCGCGGCGCTGGCCCGCTTCTCGGAAAAGGGCCTGCTGTATATCTCGGTCCTGACAGACCCCACCACCGGCGGGGTCACGGCCAGCTTTGCCTCCCTGGGGGACATCATTCTGGCGGAGCCCGGTGCCCTGATCGGCTTTGCCGGTCCCCGGGTCATCCAGCAGACCATCGGCCAGACCCTGCCGGAGGGCTTCCAGCGGGCGGAGTTCCAGGAAGAACACGGCTTTGTGGACGCGGTGGTGCCCCGGCTGCAGATGCGGGACACCCTGGCCCAGCTGCTGCGGCTCCATGAGAAAGGGGGACGCACATGAGCGAATCTCTGACCGCCGCGGCGCGGGTGGCCATTGCCCGCCACCCCCAGCGGCCCAATATCACAGACTATATCGAGGCGCTGTTCACCGACTTCTTTGAGCAGAAGGGCGACCGCCTCTGCGGCGAGGACGCCGCGATCCTGGGCGGCGTGGCCCTGTACCACGGCCGGCCCGTCACCGTCATCGGCACCCGGAAGGGCAAGACGCTGGAGGAGAACCTCAAGTGCAACTTCGGCATGCCCAACCCGGAGGGATACCGCAAGGCCCTGCGGCTGATGCGGCAGGCGGAGAAGTTCCGCCGCCCCATCCTGACATTCATCGACACCTCCGGCGCCTATCCCGGCCTGGAGGCGGAGGCCCGGGGCCAGGGCGAGGCCATCGCCCGGAACCTGATGGAAATGAGCCGCCTGACGGTCCCCGTCATCGCCCTCATCACCGGCGAGGGCAACAGCGGCGGCGCCCTGGCGCTGGGCGTTGCCAACCGGGTGCTGATGCTGGAGAACTCCGTGTACGCCATCCTCTCGTCGGAGGGGTTCGCCTCCATTTTGTGGAAGGACTCCCAGCGGCACGAGGAGGCCTGCGAGCTGATGAAGCTGACGGCCACGGATCTGCTGGCGCTGGGCGTCATCGACGACATCATCCCTGAGCCGGAGGGCGGCGCCCATCTGTCCCCCGCCGCCCACATGCGGCAGGTGGACCGGTACCTCAGCCGCCATCTGTCCGAGCTGGCAAAGGAGTCCGGGGCATCCCTGGCTGCCGGCCGGTATCAGAAATTCAGGCGCATGGGCACAGCATCCCAGAAGGAGGAAGCATGAGCGGAATCAAAATCAGAGGCACCGGGCGCTTCGCCCCCGCGAAGATCGTCACCAACGACGATCTGGCCAAGATCGTAGACACCAACGACGAGTGGATCACCACCCGCACCGGCATCAAGACCCGCCATCACTGCACCACGGAGACCCACACGGATATGTGTGTGAATGCCGCCCGGCAGGCGCTGGAAAACGCCGGGATCTCCCCGGAGGACATCGGCGCCTGCGTGGTGGCAACCTTCTCCTCCGACTACCTGTCCCCCTCCGCCGCCTGCATGGTCCAGCGGGGACTGGGGCTGCCCTATGACGCGGTGTGCTTTGACCTGAACGCCGCCTGCAGCGGCTTCCTGTTCGCCATCCACACCATGGAGTGCCTGCTGGCCCAGGCTCCCCGGAAATACGGCCTGGTGATCGGGGCGGAGATGCTCTCCCGGTTCATCAACTGGGAGGACCGTGGCACCTGCGTCCTCTTCGGGGACGGTGCCGGCGCCGCAGTGGTGGAGTGGCGGGAGGACTATCCCTCCATCCACGCTGTGCTGGGCTGCCACGGCGACCCGGACATGCTGGGCGTCACCGGCTCGGCCCATCCGGAGCCCGCCCATGTGTTCATGAACGGGCAGGCCACCTTCAAGTTCGCCGTCAAGGCGGTTCCCTACTGCATCGACCAGGTGCTGGAAAAGGCCGCCATGTCCATTGAGGATGTGGACTTCTTCGTCTTCCACCAGGCCAACGCCCGGATCATCGACCTGGCGGCCAAGAAGTATCACATCCCGCCAGAGAAATACTACAAGAACATCCAGAAATACGGCAACACCTCCGCCGCCAGCATCCCCCTGGTCATCAGTGAGCTCCACGACCTGGGGAAGGTGGGGCCCGGTTCCCGGGTCCTGGTGGTGGGCTTCGGCGGCGGCCTCACCTGGGGCGGCGCCCTGGTGGAGTTCGCCTGAGCCCCCTGCGTGGGAAGCAGGCGTCCTGACGCCTGCCTTGAAGATCCTTCAGTCTGATTTGGGCCGCTCGCAGCGGCGAATGGGAGATCGATATGAAAAAACTCAATGAGATCCTGGGGACCAAGTACCCCTTTATCCAGGGCGGCATGGCCAACATCGCCACCGGTGAGTTCGCCGCCGCCTGCTCCAATGCCGGTGCGCTGGGCATGATCGCCACCGGCGGCTGGGACGGCGACCGTCTCCGTAAGGAGATCCGCCGGGCCAAGGAATTGACGGACAAGCCCTTCGGCGTCAACCTGATGCTGATGAGCCCCTATGCCGACGACATCGCCCAGGTCATCCTGGAGGAAGATGTGAAGGTGGTCACCACCGGCGCCGGCAATCCGGGCAAGTACATTCCCGCCTGGAAGGAGAAGGGCATCAAGGTGATCCCCGTGGTTGCCGCCGCGGTCCTGGCCAAGCGTCTGGAGCGGTACGGCGTGGACGCCATCATCGCCGAGGGCACGGAGTCCGGCGGCCATGTGGGCGAGATGACCACCATGGCCCTGGTGCCCCAGGTCATCGATGCGGTCAGTGTCCCCGTGGTGGCTGCCGGCGGCATCGCCGACGGCCGTCAGGCCGCCGCCGCCTTCGCCCTGGGCGCCTGCGGCATCCAGGTGGGCACCTGTTTGCTTGCCAGCGTCGAGTGCCCCATCCACGACAACTACAAGCAGGCCATTCTCAAGGCCAAGGACACCGACACGGTGGTCACCGGCCGTTCCATCGGCGGCCCGGTCCGGATCCTGAAGAACAAGATGGCCCGGGAGTACCTGGCCCTGGAGAAGCGGGGCGCCACTCTGGAGGAGCTGGAGCAGCTGACCCTGGGCGGCCTGCGCCGGGCGGTGCTGGAGGGCGACGTGGAGACCGGCAGCGTCATGAGCGGCCAGGTGGCCGGCATGCTCCACGAGATCAAGCCCGTGGCCGAGATCTTCCGGGAGCTGTATGAGAGCGGTATCGCCCGGGCCAAGGCCACCGCCGCAGAATGGAGCGACGCGGAATGAAGCTGGGCTTTTTATACGCCGGCCAGGGCAGCCAGCACGCCGGCATGGGCGCCGACCTGTACGAGCAGTATCCCGCTTTCCGCGCTGTCATTGACAGCGCGGAGGTGGATTTCGACCTGAAGAAGGTCTCCTTTGAGGACCCGGACGGCATCATCAACCAGACCCGCTACACCCAGCCCTGCATGGTGGCCTTTGCCGCCGGCCTGACGGCGGTGCTGCGGGAGAAGGGCATCGTCCCCGCTGTGGCGGCGGGCCTGTCCCTGGGCGAGTACTCCGCCCTCCACGCCGCCGGCGTGTTCGACGCCGCCACCGCCATCCGGCTGGTGGCCTTCCGTGGCCGTGCCATGGAAGAGGCGGCCGCCGGCCGGGAGAGCGCCATGATGGCGGTCCTGAACCTGGACCGCGCCCCCCTGCAGGCATGCTGCGACGCAGCCGCTGACCTGGGATGCGTGGTGATCGCCAACTACAACTGCCCCGGCCAGCTGGTGATCGGCGGCGAGAAGGCCGCCGTGGAGAAGGCCGCCGCTCTGGCCAAGGAGAAGGGCGCCCGCCGGTGCCTGCCCCTGAAGGTCAGCGGCCCCTTCCACACGCCCCTGATGGCCCCCGCCGGGGATGCCCTGCGGGAATACTTCCAGGGCGTGGAGTTTGCGGAGCCCCAGATCCCCGTGATCTTCAACTGCCTAGGGGATGTAAAGGATGACAGCACTGCCATCCAGGACCTGCTGGTGAAGCAGGTGCAGAGCAGCGTGTTCATGGAGGATTCCATCCGGAAGATGGCGGACATGGGCGTGGATGCCATCGTGGAGATCGGTCCGGGCAAGGCCCTCAGCGGCTTTGTGAAGAAGACCGTCCCCGGCATGCCCGTCTGCGCTGTTGAGACGGTGGCGGACGTGGAGGATCTGCCCCAGACTCTGGAAGAACTGATGAAGGAGAAAGCGTGATGAACTTTTCTGGAAAGACCGCCGTGGTCACCGGCGGCAGCCGGGGCATCGGCCGGGCCATCTGCGAGGAGCTGGCCCGGGGCGGCGCCAATGTGGTGCTGTGCTACGCCGGGCGGGAAGAGGCCGCCCGGGAGACCGTAGCCGCCTGTGAGGCCCTTGGCGCCAAGGCCCTGGCCGTGCAGTGCAACGTGGCGGACGAGGCCCAGGTGAAGGCCCTGATGGATGCCGCCGTCAAGGAATTCGGCCGCATCGACATCCTGGTGAACAACGCCGGCGTCACCCGGGACGGCCTGGTGATGATGATGAAGGAAGCCGACTTCGACACGGTGATCGACACCAACCTGAAGGGCACGTTTTTGTGCATGAAGGCTGTGTCCCGGATCATGATGAAGCAGCGGTACGGCCGGATCGTGAACCTCTCCAGCGTGGTGGGGCTCCGGGGCAACGCCGGCCAGGTGAACTACGCCGCCAGCAAGGCCGGCGTGGTTGGCATGACCAAGTCTCTGGCCAAGGAGCTGGCCTCCCGGGGCGTGACGGTCAACGCCGTGGCCCCCGGCTTCATCGAGACGGATATGACCGCCGCCATGCCCCAGGCCGCCAAGGATGCCATGATGCCCACCATCCCCATGCAGCGGCTGGGCAAGCCGGAGGACGTGGCCCGTGCCGTGGCCTTCCTGGCCAGCGACGAGGCCGCCTATGTGACGGGCCAGGTCCTGGCCGTGGACGGGGGCATGGCGATGTAATGCGAAGGGGAGCGGGCTCCCCCTCGCCCTCCCCCATCCCCAGTGACGTCGGTCACTGGGGACGCCGCCCAAGGCGGCTGAATCAAAGTATTTTCGGCAGGTACAGAAGGTGAATTGCCCCGTAGGGGCAAGAGAGGCCGCCCTGGGGCGCGCCCTGCCGAAAATGATCAAATTTTCTTCTCCCGCCTTTGGCGGAAGAACCGGGGGCTGCGCCCCCTGGCCCCCTGCTTTGGGATTCGGGGGCCCTTGGGAACACCTTCTCTGGATGCTCCCAACACTATCTATAGGAGGTACACTATGGAACGACGGAGAGTCGTCATTACCGGCCTGGGGGCCGTGACCCCCATTGGCCTTACCGCAATGGAGAGCTGGCAGGCCGTGAAGGACGGTGTCTGCGGCGTCGCTCCCATCACCCAGTTCGATCCAACCGGCATGAAGGTCCAGCTGGCCGCCGAGGTCAAAGGCTTTGTGCCGGAAAATTACATGAGCAAGCCGGAGGCCAAGCGGATGGCCCGCTTCACCCAGCTGGCTGTTGTCTCTGCCAAGGAGGCCCTGGAGAATGCCGGCTTCACTTTGGACGAGGCGGAAGCAGACCGCTGCGGCGTCATCGTCTCCAGCGGCATCGGCGGGCTGTTTCTCACGGAGGCGGAGCATGACAAGGGCAAGGAAAAGGGCTGGGACCGGGTCTCTCCCTTCTATATCCCCATGGGGATCTGCAACATGGCCGCCGGCCAGATCGCCATCCACACCGGCTTCCGGGGCATGTGCTCCTGCCCGGTGACCGCCTGCACCGGCGGCACCAACGCCGTGGGCGACGCCTTCCACTATATCCGGGACGGCTACGCCGACGTGATGCTCTGCGGCGGCGCAGAGTCTGCCGTGACCCCGCTGGCCATCGGCGCCTTCACCTCCATGAAGGCCCTGACCCAGAACCCGGATCCCGACCGTGCCTCCATCCCCTTTGACGCAGAGCGCAGCGGCTTCGTGCTGGGCGAAGGTGCCGCCATCCTCCTGCTGGAGGAGCTGGAGCACGCCAAGGCCCGTGGCGCCCGGATCTACGCAGAGGTCGTGGGCTATGGCGCCACCTGCGATGCCTATCACATGACAGCCCCCCGGCCCGACGGCAGCGGCGGCGCCAAGGCCATGGAAATGGCTATTGCCGACGCCGGGGCCAAGCCGGAGGATGTGGACTACATCAATGCCCACGGCACCTCCACCCCCCTGAACGACGCCGGTGAGACCGCCGCTGTCAAAACAGTGTTCGGCGATCACGCCTACCAGCTGGCTATCAGCTCCACCAAGTCCATGACCGGCCACATGCTGGGCGCCGCCGGCGCAGTGGAGGCCCTGTTCTGCGCCCTGGCGCTGCAGGAGGGCTTCCTCCCCGCCACCATCCACTACCAGGTGCCGGACCCTGCCTGCGACCTGGACGTGGTGCCCAATCAGGGCCGCAGCGCAGACTTGCGGTATGCTCTGTCCAATTCCCTGGGCTTCGGCGGCCACAACGGCAGCCTGCTGTTTAAGAAGTGGGAGGCGTAAACCATGGCAAATGAACTGAATTCCAATCAGATCGCCCAGATCCTGCCCCACCGGTTCCCCTTCGCCCTGGTGGACCGGATCACGGACTATGAGCCCGGCCAGTGGGCCAAGGGCATCAAGTGCGTCAGCGTCAACGAGCAGTTCTTCTGCGGCCACTTCCCCCAGGAGCACGTCATGCCCGGCGTGCTGATCCTGGAGGCCATGGCCCAGGTGGGCGCGGTGGCCATCCTGTCCCTGCCGGAGAACCAGGGCAAGATCGCCCTGTTCGGCGGCGTGAAAAACGCCCGCTTCCGCCGGAAGGTGATCCCCGGCGATGTGCTGGAGATGGAGTGCACCCTCACCAAGCGCCGGGGCCCGGTGGGAATCGGTGAGTGCAAGGCCACCGTGGGCGGCGAACTGGCCTGCACGGCGGAGCTGACCTTTGCCATCGGTGCAGAATAACGCCTGGCACTTGCCCGCCGGGCAGCCGGTCCTGCCGGAAAGAGGGACTTTTGATATGCTGAAAGATGCCTTTTTTAACGTGTATACCAAGTTCAAGCTGCACTTCTATCAGGAGATCTTCAGCCGATTCCAGGACCGGGAGGCCAGTCTGACCACGGTGGAGACCTTCTGCATGGAGGCGATCCAGGCCCTGGGCAGCCCCACAGTCAACGAGTTCGCCACCTTCATGCGGATCTCCCCGCCCAATGCGGCCTACAAAGTCAACAGCCTCATCAAAAAGGGCTATATCCGCAAGGTCCAGTCTCCGGACGACCGGCGGGAATACCATCTGGAGATCACCCAGAAGTACATCGACTACTACAACATCAGTACCGCCTACATGACAGCGGTGATGAATCGCATCTCCCAGCGGTTCTCCCCGGAGGAGTGCGCAAAACTGGAGGACATGCTCACCATCATCAGCCGGGATCTGATGAGTGAGGTAGAGATCCCCGATCCTCCCCCATCCTGAAAAAACGGCACAGGCCTTTGGCCTGTGCCGTTTTTCTTTCAAAAAAGTCCCTCCGGGATGCGGATATCTGTCTTGGGGACCTTCTCCCAGTCAAAATCCGCCAGCAGGCTCTCTCCGGTCCTGGCCTCTGCCGAGGGGTTGAATCCAGCCAGAAATGCCAGCTTTCCCAGGATCTCCGGCGCCGTATACCGCTCCCCCAGGGTGTCCAGCCCTGCGTCGGCGTTCCGCTTGCTGAGCCGCCGTCCATCGCTGTCAAGCAGCAGGGGCAGGTGATAAAACGCCGGCTCCTGCAGTCCCAGCAGGCGGTACAGCAGCAGCTGCCGTGGCGTGGAGCTCAGCAGGTCTGCTCCCCGCACCACCTCTGTGACGCCCATGGCGGCGTCATCCACCACCACCGCCAGCTGATAGGCGAACATGCCGTCGGATCGCCGCAGCAAAAAATCCCCGCAGTCCCGGGCCAGAAATTCCCGGTATTCCCCCATATGTCCGTCTGTAAAGGCGATCTCCTCCTCCGGTACCCGCAGCCGCAGAGCGGGCGACCGGCCCGTGCGCCGCGCCTTCTCCGCAGCCTCTTCCGCCGTCAGGTGCCGGCAGGTACCGGGATAGATCACCTGCCCGTCCTCCCGATGGGGGGCGCTGGCTGCGTGGAGCTCCGCCCGGGTGCAGAAGCAGGGATAGACCAGCCCCTGGCCCTCCAGCCGCTCCAGCGCCGCCTGGTACAGCGCCGTCCGGTCACTCTGCGTGTAGGGTGCGTGGGGGCCGCCGACGTCAGGTCCCTCATCCCAGTTCAGCCCCAGCCACCGGATGTCGCGGCACATCTGCTCTCCGTACTGGCGGGGGCATCGGGCCGTGTCCAGGTCCTCGATCCGCAGGATCACCCGCCCGCCCTTCTTCCGCGCGCTGAGCCACGCCAGCAGACAGCACAGAATGTTCCCCAGATGGATCCGTCCGCTTGGGGACGGTGCGAACCGCCCTGTTGCCGTCATCCGTTTTCCTCCCTCTTTTCCTGTCGTCAGTTAGGATTATACCGGCATTTTTGTGCCTCATCAAGCCCATTTTTGCCTCTGCTACCAGAGCTGCTACCAGAAAATTTCCCGCATTTTCTTGCGTTTTTTTCGCTTTTTCAAATCTGGTAGCATCGCTATCCTGATTTGCTACCAATTTTCCCGAAAAAATCAAATGATTTCAATGGTTTTGCGTTTTCCTGTTTGGGGATACGTACTCTTCTGGCGAAAAAGTTGGAAAGACGACGG
>NZ_JACSNX010000022.1 GCF_016902445.1 Oscillibacter valericigenes
GTCCAAAAGAAAAGGGCGCTTGGGCGCACTCCGGTGCAGTGGCCCTCCGTGCGCACGGGAGTCGGCGTAGTGGTGCCTGCTCCGATTTTGCCTGACCTTCGGGCACGCTAGACTCTTCTACGAGGTCGATACTGCCGTCCCGTGGCGGATGGTGCGTCTTGCGTCGGGGTGCAAGGACGCATTTGACAAGCTTCTCTTTCCGCGCGTTCCGCTTCGCTACGCGCTCCCCCGGCGGGCGTAGGAGCTGTTGCGTTGTCCTATGCTGAAGCCTTCATCAACAACCGGCCAGCGGCAGCGAAAATCGGCGCAGCATGTATCCCAGACCTCCCCGGGCCAAAGGTTTCCCCAAGGACAGCGCGTTTCCGTCCCTGACTGCCGCAAGGGACAGTCAACCTTCCCCCGCCGGCGGTAGGAGGTCTGCGCTGGCGCAGACCGACCCGCCGAACATTTTTTCTTTTCCACCGGGCGCGACGCATTTTCTTTTTGATGTCTCAAAAAGAAAATGGGGGGCGCATCTGCCCAGCCATCAGCATGGCTGTTTCCCCGCGTCCAATGGGACGCACTCCCATAACCCCAAATTCAACATCCTTCGATAGAAAGATAAAAGAGGTGACCCCTTTTGGCCGAACTGACCCCCATGATGAAGCAGTACCTGGAGATCAAGAAGGACAACCCGGACTCCATCCTGTTCTTCCGCCTGGGCGACTTCTACGAGATGTTCGCCGACGACGCCAAGCTGGCCTCCCGGGAGCTGGATCTGACCCTCACCTCCCGGGACCACGGCAAGCACGCCAAGCCCGAGGAGGAGCGGGTGCCCATGTGCGGCATCCCCTACCATGCCAGCGAGGCCTACATCGCCCGGCTCATCGCCAAGGGCTACAAGGTGGCCATCTGCGAGCAGATGGAGGACCCGGCAACGGCCAAGGGGCTGGTGAAGCGGGACATCATCCGGGTGGTGACCCCCGGCACGGTCATCGACGCCGCCTGCCTGGAGGACAAGTCCTCCAACTTCCTCTGCGGCATCTATATCGACAGCCAGAACGCCGGCGCGGCCTTCTGCGACATCTCCACCGGCAAGACCCACCTGACGGCCTTCGACGGGCCGGAGCGGGTGGAGCACGTCATCAACGAGCTGGGCCGCTTCTCCCCGGCGGAGGCGGTGGTGAACGACGGGGCCTATTCGGAAAAGGCCCTCACCGACACGCTGACGGAGAAATTCCGCTGCCGGGTGGAGAACGGCGGCGAGGGCCGCTTCCGCCTGACGGAGGCGGAGAAGAACATCCGCCGCCAGTTTGGAGAGGAGGCATTCGACCGCCTGCCCAGGACCAACCCTGCGGCGGCCATGGCTCTGGGCGGGCTGCTCCACTATCTGTACGAGACCCAGAAGACGGACCTCTCCCACATCAACGACCTGGACTACTACGAGCAGGGCCGGTTCATGGAGCTGGATCTCACCGCCCGGCGGAATCTGGAGCTGACGGAGACCCTCCGGGACCGGGAGAAGAAGGGCTCGCTCCTGTGGGTGCTGGACAAGACCAGGACCCCCATGGGGGGCCGGATGCTCCGCAGCTGGCTGGAGCGGCCGCTGCTGAGCGTCACCGCCATCGTCAAGCGCAACGCCGCCGTGGCCGCCCTGGTGGAGAATACCATTGCCAGGGAAGAGCTCACCGCCGCCCTGACGGGACTGGGGGACATGGAGCGGCTCATCGGCCGCATCGTCTACGGCACCGCCGGCGGGCGGGACATGGTGTCCCTCCGGGCCGCCATTGAACGGCTGCCGGCCCTGCGGGAACAGCTGACGGCCTTTTCCGGCGGCCGGCTGGCGGAGCTGGCCGGGGAGCTGGAGGACCTGACGGAGATCGGGGAACACATCGGCGCCGCCATCTGCGACGAGCCGCCGTTCTCCGTCCGGGAGGGCGGCTTCATCCGGGACGGCTACAACGGGGAAGTGGACCGCCTGCGCCGCATCATGAACGGCGGCAAGGGCGTCCTGGCGGAGATCGAGGCCAAAGAGAAGGAGAAAACGGGCATCCGGACCCTGAAGATCGGCTACAACAAGGTGTTCGGGTACTACATCGAGGTATCCAACTCCTTTAAGGACCAGGTGCCGGACACCTACATCCGCAAGCAGACGCTGGTGAACGGCGAGCGGTACATCACCCAGGAGCTGAAGGACCTGGAGCATGAGATCCTCACCGCCTCGGACCGGGTGGTGGCCCTGGAGTACGAGCTGTTTACCCAGCTGCGGCAGGCCATCTCCGCCCAGAGCGCCCGCATCCAGCGGACCGCCGCGGCGGTGGCGGAGCTGGACGCCCTGGTGTCCTTTGCCGCCGTGGCGGTGCGGAACCACTACTGCCGCCCCACGGTGGACGAGTCCGGCGTCATCGAGATCCGCGACGGCCGCCACCCGGTGGTGGAGCAGATGCTGAAGGACAGCCTCTTCGTCCCCAACGACACGTTCATGGGGGAAAAGGAGGACCGGGTGGCCATCATCACCGGCCCCAATATGGCGGGCAAGTCCACCTATATGCGCCAGGTGGCCCTGATCGTGCTGATGGCCCAGATGGGCGCCTTCGTCCCGGCGGCCAGCGCCCGCATCGGCGTGGTGGACCGGATCTTCACCCGCATCGGCGCCAGCGACGACCTGTCCGCCGGCCAGTCCACCTTCATGGTGGAGATGACGGAGGTGGCGGACATCCTGCGCCATGCCACGAAGCACTCCCTGCTGATCCTGGATGAGATCGGCCGGGGCACCAGCACCTTTGACGGCATGTCCATCGCCCGGGCGGTGCTGGAGTACTGCGCGGACAAGAAGCTGCTGGGGGCCAAGACCCTCTTTGCCACCCACTACCACGAGCTGACGGAGCTGGAGAACACCCTGCCCGGCACCGTGAACTACAACATCGCCGTCAAGACCCGGGGAGAGGACATCATCTTCCTGCGGAAGATCCTCCCCGGCGGGGCGGACCGCAGCTACGGCATCGAGGTGGCCAAGCTGGCGGGGCTGCCGGACAAGGTGGTCCAGCGGGCCAAGACGGTCCTGAAGGAGCTGGAGGAGGAGAACGGCGTCCAGTACGTGGCCGCCCGGAAGGAAGAGGATCAGGTGTCCCTCACCGCCATCGGCGAGGGGGAGGTCCTAGACGCCCTCCGCCGCTGCCAGGTGGAGACGCTGACGCCGCTAGAGGCCATGAACCTGATTTATGAGTGGAAGCAAAAGCTGAAGTGACCATCGGGAGGAAACGAGATGCCGAGAAAAAAGAGCGCCGCCTATATGTCGGCGGGAGAACAGATCGCGGGCACGGTGCTCTTTGTCATCTACCTGCTGGTGCTGCCCTTTGTCACCGCGCCCCTGTTCCGTATGATCGGCGGGCTGCTGGGGGTGACCATCAGCGCCGGGCTGCAGAACATCCTCTATTATTACATCCTGTTCGCTGCCACCATCATCATCTTCCACGGTTTTCTGGGGCGGACGTCCCGGAATTTTGCAGACAACCTGGGCGGGGCCTGTAAGTATATGGCCGTCGGTCTGGTGGCCCTGTACGGCCTGAACGAACTGGTGTTCCGGCTGACCCGGCTGGTGGTCTCCAACCAGACCAATCTGAACGACACCACCATCTCCGCCCAGATCGAGGACGCCCCCCACATGACGCTGCTGATCGTCGTCTTTCTGGCGCCCTTTGTGGAGGAGGTGCTGTTCCGGGGGCTGGTGTTCGGCAATCTCCGGCGCAAGAGCGCGGCTGTGGGATATCTGGTGAGCTGTTTGCTGTTCGCCCTGCTGCACGTGTGGCAGTTCGCGGTGGTGAACCGGGACATCACCTATTTTCTGCTGATGCTCCAGTATCTGGTGCCGGGGCTGGTGCTGGCCTGGGTCTATGACCGGACGGGGACGCTGTGGACGTCCATCGGCCTCCACGCGGCGGCCAACGCCCTCTCCGCCTGGACGCTGGTGGCCTGAGAGAACAACAAGAAGACGACGGGGAGAGAGACAGACGGAATGAATTTTTGGGACGTATTCGGAGAGATGCTGGTGATCCTGTTCGCCATCGCGGCAGGCTATGGCGCCAACCGGCTGGGCTACCTGGGCGGGGAGACGGATCAGAAGATCTCCAAGCTGCTGCTGAACATCACCATGCCGGCCATGATCGTGGCTGCAGTGGTCACCGGTGAGGAGCTGCCGGGCCTGGGGACCATTCTCTCCATTCTGGAAGTGGGCGTGGTGTTCTACCTGCTGGAGGCGGTATTTGCGCTGGTGGTGCCGCGCCTGCTGCCGGGCAGCCGGGGAGAGAAGGGCGTGTGGCGGTATGCGCTGGCCTTCCCCAATGTGGGGTTCATCGGCTACCCTGTGGCGGTGGCCCTGTTTGGGGACGGCGCCCTGTTCTACGCCGCTGTTCTGGCACTTCCCTTCAACCTGCTGTCCTTCAGCCTGGGGCCGCTGCTGCTGGCCGGCGCGGCCCGATTCCGGTGGAAGCAGCTGGTCTCCCCCTGCATCGTGGCCTCTGTCCTGGGCCTGGTGCTGGCGCTGACCCGTCTGCGGCCGCCGGCTCTGGTGGGGGAGATGCTGGACTTTGTGGGCGACATCACCGTACCGCTGTCCCTGCTGGTAGTGGGATCCCTGCTGGCGGGCATGTCTCCCGGCCAGGTCTTCCGCTCCCCCAAGCTGTGGGTGCTGACGGTGGTCCGCCTGCTGGTGCTGCCGGTGGTGCTGTGCCTGATCCTGCGCCCCTTCGGATTCGATGCGATGGTCGTGGGGATCGCCATCTCCCAGATGGCCATGCCGGTGGCAGTGAACGGGACGCTGCTGAGCATGGAGTACGGCGGGGACACAGATTCCATGGCACAGATCACATTCTTGACCACCATCGCCTCGATCCTGACCATCCCCGTCGTCGCTGTGCTGCTGCTTTGAGCTTAGAAAGGAACGCGCTATGCCTCACATTCAACAACTGGATTCCCATGTGGCGGACCTGATCGCCGCCGGTGAAGTGGTGGAACGGCCCGCCAGCGTGGTGAAGGAGCTGGTGGAGAACGCCATCGACGCCGGCTCCACCGCCGTGGTGGTGGAGATCCGCCGGGGCGGCATGGGCCTGATCCGGGTGACGGACAACGGCTGCGGCATCGCCCCGGCCGAGCTGCCCACCGCCTTCCTGCGCCACGCCACCTCCAAGCTGCGGACGGAGGCGGACCTGGGGAAGATCGGCACCCTGGGGTTCCGGGGCGAGGCTCTGGCCGCCATCTCCGCCGTCAGCCGGGTGGACATCCTGACCCGCCAGGCCGGTGCGGCGGAGGGGGCGTCCCTCCACCTGGAGGGGGGCGTGCCCGGGACGGTGGAGGCCGCCGGCGCGCCGGAGGGCACCACCATCACGGTCCGGGACCTGTTCTACAATACACCCGCCCGGCTGAAGTTCATGCGCAAGGACAGCGCGGAGACAGCGGCGGTGAACGGCCTGATGCAGCACCTGGCCCTGTCCCACCCGGACGTCTCCTTCAAATTCATCAAGGACGGGGTGGAGGCCCTGCTGACCCCCGGCGACGGAAAGCTGGAATCCGCAATCTACGCCGCCCTGGGCCGGGACTTCGCCCGGGGGCTGGTGCCGGTGTCCGGCAGCGGGGGAGACATCTCCGTCTCCGGCTTCGTCACCGCACCGCTGATGGGCCGGGGCTCCCGGTCCATGCAGGTGTTCTTCGTCAACGGCCGGTTCATCAAATCCCAGCTGCTGACGGCGGCGCTGGAGGAGGGCTACCGCAACCAGATCATGAAGGGGAAATTTCCGGGCTGTGTCCTGTCTGTGACGCTGCCGGTGACGGCGGTGGACGTGAACGTCCATCCGGCCAAGACCCAGGTGAAGTTCGCCCGGGAGCACGACGTGTTCGACGCCGTCTACCACACGGTGCTGGACGCCCTGGACAGGACCGGCGCCCCTGCTGCCGTTCCGGCGAAGGAGCCGCCCCTGACGGCGGCCTCCCGGCAGGACTTCTTCCAGACCATGGACGCCAAGACGTTCCGCCAGGGCGGCGGAAAGCCCGCAGCGCCTCCGGCTGCGCCGGCCCGGCCCGCCTGGAACACGGAGCTGCGCGCCCCCGCCAAGGTGGCGGACAGCGGACGGACGTCCTTTTACCAGACCAGCCGTCCGGCGACCCAGAGTGCCCTGGGCCGGGCTCCGTCCTCTGTGACGATACCATCCGGGAAACAGCAGACGCCTCCGACACCCGCATACCGGGGCGCTCTGGGACAGCCGCCTGTCTCCGTGACGGCTTCTGCGGCAGAGCGGCGGGCAGAGGAGCCCGCGGCTCCCGCACCGGCAGCTGCCTCTGCGGAAACGGCGGCTCCGCAAAGATCCGCCCCCCGGCCCTTTGTGCCGGCCATCCCGCCGGAGCAGCTGAAGCTGACGGAGAACCTGCCGGGCCAGACCGCCCTGGAGACGAAGGAGGCCCCCTGGCGCATCGCCGGGGAGGTGCTGCGGACCTACATCATCTGTGAGAGCGCCGACGGCTGCGTCTGGCTCATCGACAAGCACGCCGCCCACGAGCGGATCAACTTCGACAAGCTGAAAAATGCCCAGGAGCCCCCCATGCGGCAGACGCTGCTGGCCCCCATCGCGGCGGAGCTGAGCCGGGAGGACGGGGCGCTGCTGCTGGAGAACCTGCCCCTGCTGGAGCAGTTCGGCTTTGCCTGCGAGGACTTCGGCGGCGGGGCCCTGCTGGTGCGGGAGGTGCCGGCGGACATCGACGCCGCCGACACGGTGTCCACCCTGGAGGAGTTCGCCGAGTGCCTGCGGACCGGCCGGTCCCCGGATGAGAAGCGGGAGAATCTGCTGCACACCATGGCCTGCAAGGCGGCCATCAAGGGCGGCTGGGTCAGCGACCCGGCGGAGCTGCGGGTGCTGGTGGACCGGGTCCAGAGCGGGGAGGTCAAATACTGCCCCCACGGCCGCCCGGTGGCGGTGAAGCTGACGAAGTACGAGCTGGAGAAAATGTTCCGGCGGGCGTGAGACTTCGAAGGGGGACTGCGTCCCCCCTCGACCTCCCCCCACACCAGTGACGTCGGTCACTGGTGTGTGCGCCCAGGGCGCACGGGTCAAGGAATTTTCGCCACGTACACGCCGCGGCGAAAATGATTTCAATTTATTCGTTCGCCGCTGGCGAACGAACTGGGAAAAACCGCAGGTTTTTCCCTAGCCCCTTTTCCTGTGAGGATAGCGGACGATTTTTGGGTTTTCAGGAGGTTTCTTGTATGGCGAAGAAGGAGAAGCGATTCGTACAGACCCATGTGGAGAGCAGCGTTTTTGAGAACACGGCGATCTGGGTGGACCGGGAGACCGGAGTCAATTATCTGTGGCACTCTTCCGGCGAGGCCGGTGGGATGACGCCGCTGCTGGATCGGGAGGGAAAGCCCATTATCACGACCGTTTTGGAGGAAAAGGAGTAATTTGTCATGAAACTGCTGTTTGTGAACAGCTGCATCAGCCAGCGGGGAGAGGCGTCCCGGACCCTGGCGCTGGCGAAAGCGTTTTTGGAAACATGGAAGGACCTTCATCCCGAGGCGGAGGTGGAGACCGTGGCGCCGGAGGCGCTGCTGGCGCTGAAGCCCTTTGATCCGGAGATGCTGAACGACCGGGACGCCCTGGCGGGCATCCGGTGCTTTGACGCGCCGGTATTCGACCTGGCCCGCCAGTTCCGGGCGGCGGACCGGGTCGTGGTGGCGGCGCCCTTCTGGGACCTGACCTTCCCGGCGGCATTGCGGACGTATATCGAGTACATCTCCGCCAACGGGCTGACGTATCACTACGAGGCGGACGGCTGCCACGGGGACTGCCGGGCAGAGAAGCTGGTGTACCTCACCTCCGGCGGCGACGTGGAGCGGCCGGAGAGTCTGGGCGTCCTGCACTGGAAGCAGCTGTGCGCCATGTTCGGCATCCCGGCGTTCGACTACGTGTTCGCCGGCGGCCTGGATCTGGACCCGGCTAAAACGGAAGAGATTCTGGCGGAGGCCTGCGAAAAGGCCCGCCGGCTGGCGGAGACCTTCTGAGAGACCGCCAGAGACAAAAAAGACGAGAGGAGGGATGGCGATGCCGGAGAAGATCATCTGCGTGGTGGGCCCCACGGCCTGCGGCAAGACGAAGCTGGGGGTCCTGCTGGCAAAGCGATATGACGGGGAAGTGGTCTCCGCCGACTCCATGCAGATCTACAAAGGCATGACCATCGGCACCGCCGCCCCTACGGCGGAGGAGATGGAGGGCGTGCCCCACCACATGATCGCCGTGGCGGATCCGGCGGAGCAGTGGTCCGCCGCCCGGTATGCCCAGGCGGCCATCCCCATCGTGGACGATATTCTGGCCCGGGGGAAGCGGCCCATCCTGGTGGGCGGCACCGGGCTGTGGCTGGATGCCGTGGTCCAGGGCCGGACCTTTGCCGGCGGCCACGCCGGCGGTGCCGTCCGAAAGGAGCTCCAGGACCGGCTGGCCCGGGAGGGCATCGGCTCGCTCCTGGAGGAGCTGCGGCAGGTGGACCCGGAGGCGGCGCAGCGGCTGCACCCGGCGGACGAGAAGCGGATCCTCCGGGCGCTGGAGGTCTACCGGGAGACGGGAAAGACCATCTCCGCCCACAATGCGGAGACCGCAGCCCTGCCGCCCCGGTACGACGCCGTCTGGATCGGCCTGCAGTTCCGGGACCGGGCGGATATGAAGGCCCTCATCGACCGCCGGGTGGACGCCATGGTGGCCGCGGGCCTGCTGGAGGAGGTCCGGCAGCTGCTGGAAAGCGGCCTGCCCCGGGAGGCCACGGCCCTTCAGGCCATCGGGTACAAGGAGTTCCTGGGGATCCTGGACGGCACCGCCGCCGTGGAGGAGGCCGTGGCAGAGGTGAAGCTCCGCTCCCGGCAGTACGCCAAGCGCCAGCTGACCTGGCTGCGGCGGAATCCGGACATCCACTGGATCTGGTGGGAAAAAGACCGTGATTTTGCCCGGGCCCTCCAGGTTTCGACGGAAATCCTGACCGCCGCTGGCGTATCCTAGCGGTGAGCGGACGGGAGACAGGGACATCGTCCGACTCATACAGAAAAAGGAGCGGACATATATGCAGACAAAAGCGAACTTACAGGACCTGTTTCTCCTCCGGGCCAGACGGGACAAGCTGCCCGTCACCATGTTTCTGATGAACGGCTTCCAAATGCGGGGCACCATCACGGGCTTTGACGCCTTTGTGGTGGTGCTGGACAGCGACGGCCGGCAGCAGATCATCTACAAGCACGCGATCTCCACCATTGCGCCGGTGCGGCCGGTGGATCTGGAGCGTGAGGAGCCGGCCGCCACGCAGGCGTGAGCGCGCCGCCGCGAAAGCGGCCTGCGGAGCAAAACGGCTCCATGGGCCGCACGCACGTCGGCCTATGAAAAGGAGAGCCGGGGTCCCCGGTCAGCGCGGAACGCTGACTGGGGCCGGCCGCTGCCGGGCCCGTCGGGGCAGAGAGACAGATCGAGGTAATCCATGAAAGAGAGAACGCTTGGAACGAAATTATTGCTGGCGCTGGTCACGTTGGGGGTCCTGGCCTATTTTGCCATTCAGGCTGTGCGGTATTTTGGAGACCCGCTGACCACGACGCTGGCGTACCGATATGAAGTGGAGCTGTCCACGGCGCTGTCCGGCTATGTGGTGCGGGATGAGACCGTCCTGCCCGACGACACCAGCGGCCTGCTGCAGCAGCAGCGGACCGAGGGGGAGCGGGTCAGTGCCGGCGGTGTGGTGGCCCTGGTCTATGCGGACCAGGCGTCCCTGGAGCTGCAGCAGCAGATCCAGTCTCTCCAGACGCAGATCGAGCAGCTGCAGTATGCGGAGGAGGCGGCACTGGGGGCGGAGGTCTCTCTGCGCCTGGATGCGCAGATCCTTCAGACGATCCGGAACTACCGGGGCGCCCTGGCGGCGGACCGGCTGGATACCGCTGAGGACTATGGCGACGAGCTGCGCAGCCTGGTGATGAAGCGGGACTACACGTACTCAGATACGGCGGACCTCTCGGCGCGGCTGGCGGAGCTGCAGAGCCAGGTGAACACCCTGCAGGCCCAGGCGGGCAGCTCTGTCCGCCGGATCACGGCCCCGGAATCCGGACTCTACAGCGCTGTTGTGGACGGCTATGAAACGATCCTGACGCCGGAGAATGTGGAACAGCTGACGCCCGGCCAGATCTCTGCGCTGGAGCCGGATGAGAGCGGCCTCCCGAACAACGTCGGCAAGCTGGTGCTGGGGGACACATGGTATTATGTGGCTGTGGTGGAGGAGAGCGAGGCGCAGACCCTGGAGGAGAGCGGGACGCTGAAGCTGCGCTTTGCCAAGGGCGTGAGCCAGGATCTGAGCGTGGAGCTGATCCATGTCAGCGAGGCGGAAAACGGCCGGGTGGCTGTGGTGTTCCGGGGAGACACGTATCTCTCCGGCCTGACGCTGCTGCGCCAGCAGAGTGCCGAGGTGATCCGGCAGACCTATACCGGCATCCGGGTGCCCAAGGAGGCCGTGCGGGTGCGGGAGCGGACCGTCACGGACGAGGATGGCACGGAATCCACAGTGAATGAGACCGGCGTTTACTGCATCGTGGGGATGGAGGCCCGCTTCAAACCGGTGGACGTGCTGTACAGCGGAGAGGACTTTGCACTGGTCCGGTCCACGCTGGATACTGCGGAGGAGGTCACCAAGTCACAGGAGGAGATCCGGCTGCGGGCCGGAGATGAAGTGATCATCACAGCCTATGAGCTGTATGATGGAAAAATCATGGGAAACTGAGAAAGAGGACCGGCAGGGCCGGCATTACGGGAAGGAGCATTGGAACGCTGATGACGATCGCGGAAAACATTGCAA
Source organism: Oscillibacter valericigenes (assembly GCF_016902445.1). Taxonomy (GTDB): domain Bacteria; phylum Bacillota; class Clostridia; order Oscillospirales; family Oscillospiraceae; genus Oscillibacter; species Oscillibacter avistercoris. The sequence continues at coordinate 10,840 of NZ_JACSNX010000022.1, forward strand.
AGATCAGGGAGAACATGGCTGCGGCGGCCCGGGAGGCCGGCCGGGATCCGAAGGAGATCCTGCTGGTGGGCGCCAGCAAGATGAACGACGCCGCCGCCTGCCGGGAGGCCGTTGCCGCCGGCATCGACGCCCTGGGGGAGAACCGGGTGCAGGAGATGGTGCAGAAGCTGGAGCAGCACGCCTATGACGGCGCGCCCCTGCACTTCATCGGCCACCTGCAGCGCAACAAGGTCAAGCAGGTGGTGGGCCATGTGGCCCTGATCCAGTCTGTGGGCTCGCGGGAGCTGCTGGACGAGATCGAGAAGGTGGCCGCCGCCCGGGACCTGGTGCAGGACATCCTGCTGGAGGTCAACATCGGCCGGGAGGCCGCCAAGAGCGGCTTTGCGCCGGAGGACGTGCTGGCCGGGGCAGAGACCGCCCTGGAGCGGCCGCATGTCCGGGTGCGGGGACTGATGACGATCCCGCCGGCAGATGCGGAGCGGGACGCCAATTTCCGGTATTTTCAGGAAGTTCAGGCACTTTATGTTGACATGAACAAGAAATTGTTCCATAATGAATTAGAATACCTTTCCATGGGCATGAGCGGCGACTACGAAGATGCGATCCGGGCCGGTGCCACCATGGTGCGGGTCGGCAGCGCGATTTTCGGCGCCCGCCATTACAACTGAAAAGACCGGAGCGCGGCTCCGACAGGAGGCTATTATGAGCTTATTGGACGAACTGAAGAAATGGACCCACCCCTACGAGGATGAGGACGAGGAGTACGACGACTTCGAAGAGCCGGCCCGGCAGAGCGCCTTTGAGGACCGGAAGATGAAGGTGGAGGACCGCCGCAACAAGGTGGTGAACATCCACGCCACCACCCAGCTGAAGGTGGTCCTGGTGAAGCCGGAGCGGTTCGAGAACGCCTCCGAGATCGCTGATCATCTGAAGGACAAGCGGACCGTGGTGCTGAACCTGGAGTCCACCAACAAGGACATCGCCCGGCGCCTGATCGACTTCCTGTCCGGCGTGGCCTATGCCGGCGAGGGCAAGATCAAGAAGGTGGCCGCCAATACTTACATCATCACGCCCTATCACGTGGATATCGAAGGCGATCTGATCGACGAGCTGGAAAACAACGGTCTCTATTTCTGAGCCGGACGAGGGGGGTAACATCGCACTATGCTGACACCGCAGGAAGTTTCCACCCACGCCTTTTCCAAGGCGGTGATGGGCGGATACAATATGGCCATGGTCGATGAGTTCCTGGATGAGCTCACCGACGACTACACTGCGCTTTATAAGGAAAATGCCGCGCTGAAGGCCAAGCTGAAGGTCCTGGTGGAAAAGGTGGAGGACTACCGCGCCACGGAGGACTCCATGCGCGCCACGCTGCTGACTGCCCAGAAGATGGCGGACTCCATCGTCCACGAGGCGGAGGCCAAGCGGGACGAGATCCTGGCCCAGGCGGAGAGCAGCGCCCGGGAGAAGATCGGCCAGCTGCGCCAGGAGGTGGAGACCGCCGAGGAGCGGCTGCGTCAGGGCCAGATGGATCTGGCAAAGTTCATCTCCGCCGCCCGGGAGCTGTGCGACCGGGAGCTGAAATTCCTAGAGCAGCTGCCCACCCTGCCGGTGGAGGCGGAGATCCCGCCTTCTCAGCCGGAGACGGCGGAGACGGTGGAACAGATCGAAGAAAAGGTGATGGCCGCGTTCGGAGAGGAGAGCGCGGAGGAAGAGGAGACCACGGCAGAAGAAGAGGCGCCTGCAGCAGAGGATGATTATCCGGAGGGTGATCCCTTTGCCGCGGACACTGTGGATGAGCCTACCCGCCGCATCAACCTCAGCGACCTGAAGTTCGGCCGCAACTACTCCGGCGGAGAAGACTGAAAATGCAAAAGCGGCTCGCAGGAGCCGCTTTTTTCTTCCTGGGATTTTGATTGGAGGGACCTGCCATGAAGCAGCAGCCCATCGTGGCCTTTTTGTACGATTTCGACAAGACGCTGTGCACCACCGACATGCAGGACTACGCCTTCATCCCCTCCCTGGGGATGACGCCCGCGGAGTTCTGGGCGGAGGCCAACGGCTTCGGCCACCGGAACCGGATGGACGGGATCCTGGCCTATATGTACACCATGATCCGGGAGGCGGAACGGCGGGATCGGCCCTTCACCCGGGCGGACCTGGTGGAGAAGGGCCGGAGCATCGTGCTGTTCCCCGGGGTGGAGGACTGGTTCCGGCGGATCAACGACTTCGGTGCCCGGCAGGGCGTCCAGGTGGAGCACTACATCATCTCCTCCGGCCTGCGGGAGATCATCGAGGGGTCCTCCATCAGCGGGGAATTCAAGGAGATCTACGCCAGCGAGTTCTACTATGACGAGAACGGCGTCCCCGTGTGGCCCAAGCTGGCGGTGAATTTCACCGCCAAGACCCAGTTTGTCTACCGGATCAACAAGGGGGTCCTGGACGTGTCCAATGACCGGGACCTGAACGCCTCCATGCCCGACGACAGCAAGCGGGTGCCCTTCCCCAACATGATCTACATGGGGGATGGCCTTTCCGACGTGCCCTGCATGAAGATGATGCGGGCCTACGGCGGCCAGGCCATCGCCGTGTATCAGGAGAGCAACCGCCCCGGCGTGGAGGATCTGCTGGCCAAGGGGCGGGTGGACTTCATCTTCCCGGCGGACTACCGGGCGGGCTCTGCTCTGGAGGCCACGGTGCAGGACATCATCCGGAAGATGGCGGCGGCGGACCGGCTTTGGGAGGAAAACGCCCGCCAGCTGCACTCCATCGGCGGCGACCTGCTGCTGGGACAGCTGGGGCTGTTCTGAGGCTGAGCGGGACGGAGAGAACAGGGGACGGTGCTGCAGGGCAGTACCGTCCCTTAAAAAATGACAGACAGGCCCGTTTTTTCTTTACAATTTGTATCGTATTTGCTAAACTATACGTCGTGTATAAAAACCAAAGGAGAGAGAAACGATGGCTTCCTCAACTGAATTTTCCCGTACCCTGTCCCTGCTGCGGCAGGAGCGGGGCGTCTCCCAGCGCACGGCGGCGGCGGACCTGGGCATCTCCCAGGCGTTGCTGAGCCATTATGAGAACGGCATCCGGGAGCCGGGCCTGGCCTTCGTGGTGAAGGCCTGCGACTACTACCACGTCTCCGCGGACTTCATCCTGGGCCGCACGCTGTCCCGGGAGGGGAACATGCTGACGGAGCAGGAGATCCTGAACGCCGCCGAGCCGGGGAACATCCTCCAGGGCAGCGTGCTGGCGACGCTGCAGAGCAAGCTGCTCTCCGGCGCCATCGGCGTGCTGTTCGGCCTGCTGGGCAAGCTGAACGACAAGGGGGCCATCAACGCCGCCGCCGGATATCTGGGCAGCGCCGTGTACCAGCTGTACCGGCACCTGTACCGGACCGCCGGCGCCAATGAGGCGTACTTCTCCCTGGACCCCGCCGCCTGCACCATGGGCACGGCAGAGGCGGACATGAAGCTGTCGGAGATCCAGTACACCCGCAGCCTTCGGGCCCAGGCGGCGAAGAAGGCGGAGTTCCCGGACCTGTCCAATGAGGCGCTGACCGCCGCCTATCCCGGCCGGTGCCAGAGCCTGACCCAGGTGCTGAGCACAACGGACGCCCGCCTCAGCGCCCTGACGGAGAAGAGCAGATGAGCTTTCAGTCTCTGGCCTTTTTCGGCTTTTTGGCGGTCGCCCTGGCAGTCTGCCTGCCGGTGGGGCGGCGCAGCTCCGGCGCCGGGGCCGCTCTGCTGACGGCGGCCTCCGCCGTCTTCTACCTCCTGGGACCGGGCGGACCGGCGGTGGTGCTGGGCGGCCTTGCCTGCCTGCTGCTGGGCATCTGCGTGACATCGTGGGCCATCCGCCGGATGGCCCGGTCCGGCGGCAGCCGCCGCCGGACGATGGTCCTTGCCTGCGTCTATCACATCGCCGTGCTGGTGGGGTTCAAGTACACGGAATTCCTCACCGGCGGCGCGGTGGAGGTGGGCTGGGCCCCTCTGGGCCTGAGCTTTTTCACCTTCCAGCAGCTGTGGCTGCTGAAGGAGGTCTGCACAGGGGAATATGTCCCGGGACCGGGGGACCGGCTGCTGCTCTACGGCCTGTTTTTCCCCACCGTCACCTCCGGCCCCATCCTGCGGCCGGACACCTTCTTTCCCCAGCTGCGGGGGGAGACCTTTCTCCATCCGGACTGGTCTGATGCCGCGGCCGGCGTCTACGCCATCTGCTGCGGCACCATCAAGAAGGTGCTGCTGGCGGATTCCTTCGGCACCGTGGTGAACAACGGCTGGACCCGCCTGGGGGAGCTGAGCGCCCCGGCGGCCTGGCTTGTGATCCTGGGCTATACCCTCCAGCTGTACTTTGATTTCTCCGGCTACTGCGACATCGCCGCCGGTGTGGCCCGGCTCTTCGGCATCCGCCTGCCGGTGAACTTCGACTCCCCCTACCGCAGCGCCTCTGTGACGGAGTTCTGGAAGCGGTGGCACATCACCCTGACCACCTTCTTGCGGGAGTGCCTGTATTTCCCCCTGGGCGGCAGCCGCAGGGGAACGGCCCGGACGTACTGCAACATTCTCATCATCTTCCTGGTCAGCGGCTTCTGGCACGGGGCTGGCTGGACATTCCTGGTGTGGGGCGCCCTCCACGGGCTGGCCCAGGTCATCGAACGGGCCTGGGGGACGCGACGGGACCATCTGCCTCTCCTGCTGCGGTGGGGGCTGACGTTCCTGTTCGTCAACATCGCCTGGGTGTTCTTCCGGGCGCCGGACTGCGCCGGGGCTCTGGAGCTGCTGTCCCGGGCCGTCACCGGAGGCCTTGCCAAGCCGGAGGCCTGGCTGCTGGAAGGCCTGTTCACCGAGGAGGCCAGCGCCGTGCAGATGCTGCTTCCGGCCCTGGGGCCCTGGCGGAACATCCTGCGGGTGGTGCTGCTGTACGGGGCGGGCATGCTCGCCGTCCTCTGGCCCCGGAACGTGATCCGCCGCATGGAGGACTTCCGCCCCACCGTCTGGCGGGGGGCCGGACTGGTGATCCTGACGCTGTGGTGCGTGCTGTCCTTCACCGGCGTCACCACCTTCATCTATTCCAATTTCTGAGGAGGACCGTATGAAGCAAGCATATCGACGCTGGGTCTGCGGCCTCCTGGCATGTCTCGCCGCGCTGCTGGCGGTCTGCGGAGCCGTCGTGTACGCGGTGGATCCGTGCCTGTATTACCGGGTGCCGGACCAGTGGCAGCCAGTGCTGTTCAACGAGCGGTACCAGATGGCAGGGCTGGCGAAGAACGTGGAGGCGGACACCGTCCTGGTGGGGACCTCCATGGCGGCCAATTACCGCGCCAGCTGGATCGAGGAGACCTTCGGCACTTCCGCCGTGCGGCTCACCATCCCGGACGGGTATTACAGTGAGTTCGATCAGGTGCTGGGCGTCCTCTTCCGGGCTCAGGACCCGGAGCGGGTGATCTTCGGACTGGACGTGAACACCCTGATCCGGGACGAGAGCGGCGTCACCGCCGCCATGCCGGAGTACCTCTACAACGCCAATCCGCTGGATGACATCCAGTATCTCCTGAATAAAGATACCCTGTACTACAGCGCCTACACCCTGCTGTCCAACCGCTGGGGAGAGGGCGACACCATCGACGAGGGGTTCACCTGGGACAAAGACCAATGGTGGAACCACATGTCCGCCCTGGCCAACTACGACCGGCCGGAGATCGCAGGGGAGGAACTGCCCTCTGACACCTATCAGGACAACGTGGCCGCCAATCTGGCGGTGGCGGAGGGATGGATTCGGGAGCATCCGGAGACGGAGTTTGACTTCTTCCTGCCGCCCTACAGCATGCTCTTCTGGGACAAGGTCACCCGGGAGGGGCGGGTGGATGCGGTGCTCGCCGCCATCCGGCAGGCCGGGGAGACGCTGCTGCAGTACGACAATGTGAGGCTCTACGGATACCTCATGGATGCGGACATCGTGACGGATCTGGACAACTACTGCGACTACATCCACCACTCCGGGGAAGTCTGCCGGGAGATCCTCGCCATGCTCCGGGCGGACGAGGGCCGGCTGACGGAGGAAAATCTGGAAGAGACGCTCGCCAGCTGGCGGGAATTTGTGGTACACTATGATTACGACAAGTTCTGGGACGAGGACTTCTGGACCCGGTGGAACGCCGAGCACGCCGCCTGACGGCGTCCCCGCGAAAACGAAAAATTTGCGGGGTCCCCGTTTATGATTTGAATTTACGGCGCTCCGCGCCGGGCCCGCATGGCGGGCCTTGCGTGGACTTGCCGATGGAGGAACACCGTATATGACAAAGCAGAGCAACATCCGAAACTTCAGCATCATTGCCCATATTGACCACGGCAAGTCCACGCTGGCGGACCGGCTGCTGGAGAAGTGCAACGCCGTCTCCGCCCGGGAGATGGAGAGCCAGCTGCTGGACAACATGGACCTGGAGCGGGAGCGGGGCATCACCATCAAGGCCCGGGCCGTCCGGCTGACCTACCATGCCCAGGACGGGGAGGACTATGAGCTGAACCTCATCGACACCCCGGGCCATGTGGACTTCAACTACGAGGTCTCCCGCTCCCTGGCCGCCTGCGAGGGCGCGGTTCTGGTGGTGGACTCCACCCAGGGCGTGGAGGCCCAGACCCTGGCCAACACGTACCTGGCCATGGAACACGACCTGGAGATCCTGCCGGTGTTCAACAAGATCGACCTGCCGGCGGCGGACCCCGCCAAGGCCAAGCAGGAGGTGGAGGACATCATCGGCCTGCCGGCCCTGGACGCGCCGGAGATCTCCGCCAAGCTGGGCACCAACATCGAGGCGGTGCTGGAGGACATCGTGAAGAATGTCCCGCCCCCCAAGGGGGACCCGGAGGCGCCCCTGAAGGCCCTGATCTTTGACAGCCAGTACGACTCGTACCGCGGCGTCATCGTCTACTTCCGCATCATGGAGGGCAGCATCCGCACGGGCCAGCAGGTGAAGATGATGGCCTCCGGTGCCACTTACCAGGTCATCGAGTGCGGCCACCTGCTGCCCCTGGGCATGGAGCCCTGCGATCAGCTCCAGGCCGGCGAGGTGGGCTACTTCACCGCCTCTATCAAGAATGTGAAGGATACCCGGGTGGGCGACACGGTCACCGACGCAGCCGCTCCCACAGCGGAGCCGCTGCCCGGCTACCGGCCGGTGCAGCCCATGGTGTACTGCGGCATCTACACGGAGGACGGCTCCAAGTACCCGGACCTGCGGGACGCCCTGGAGAAGCTCCAGCTGAACGACGCCTCCCTGAGCTTTGAGCCGGAGAGCTCTGTGGCCCTGGGCTTCGGCTTCCGGTGCGGCTTTTTGGGCATGCTCCACATGGAGGTGATCCAGGAGCGGCTGGAGCGGGAGTTCGACCTGGACCTGGTGACGACCCTGCCCTCCGTCATCTACCACGTGTACAAGACCGACGGCACCATGGTCACGGTTGACAATCCCCACAACTACCCGGACCCGGCGGCGATCGAGCACGCGGAGGAGCCCTATGTCAAGGTGAACATCATCGCCCCCAACGAGTATGTGGGCAACATCATGCCCATGTGCCAGGACCGCCGGGGCGAGTTCAAGGACATGCAGTACCTGGACACCAACCTGGTGGAGCTCCACTATCAGATGCCTCTGAACGAGATCATCTACGACTTCTTCGACGCCCTGAAGGCCAACACCAAGGGCTACGCCTCTCTGGACTATGAGCTCTCCGGCTACCGGCCCAGCGAGCTGGTGAAGGTGGACCTGAAGCTGAACGGCGAGATGGTGGACGCCCTGAGCTTCATCGCCCACAGGGACAAGGCGTACCCCCGGGCCCGGCGGCTGTGTGAGAAGCTGAAGGAGAACATCCCCCGGCAGCTGTTCGAGGTGCCGGTCCAGGCGGCCATCGGCGGCCGGGTCATCGCCCGGGAGACCGTGAAGGCCATGCGCAAGGACGTGCTGGCCAAGTGCTACGGCGGCGACATCACCCGCAAAAAGAAGCTGCTGGAAAAGCAGAAGGAGGGCAAGAAAAAGATGCGCTCTCTGGGAAGCGTACAGATCCCCACAGAGGCATTTCTGGCGGTGCTCAAGCTGGACGAGTAATAGAATTCCCGCCGCGGACTGATGTCTGCGGCGGGGCTTTTTACGCCTGGGGCGCCGGCGTTCCGTCAGATGGGACCTGCCGGCAGGTCACCAGCAGCACACCGGGCATCTCTTCCAGCAGGGAACACCGCAGGCGATAAGTGCCGCCCTCTGGAGCGGGCAGTTCCAATTCCGCTGTGGGTGCGGTCTCCAAACGGGTCAGGATCTGCGCCAGGGTAAGGGCCTTCCGCAGAGCGGCCCGCTCCGAAGTGGGCGGCAGCTGCCGGAGATACCAGGCGGCCAGAGACCGGAAGGTGGTGTTCTCCGGCAGACGCTCAGCCGCAGTGCCCCAGGCACGGCAGACGCCGGCGGCGATGTCCGCCGTCAGCACCAGGGCGTAATCCTGGCTGGCCAGCGCGTCCAGCAGGGCGGAGCGCAGATGGTGCGCGCTCCGGTCCCGCAGCTGAAAGAACGCCTCCAGATGCAGGGTGTCGGGATTTTCCGCCAGCTCAGCGGAGGTCTGGACTGGAAGGATCCCGTACTTTCCAGCTTCCACCCGGTGTTCCAGGGAGAGCTGGAAAGTGCCGGCGGCAAAAGCACTGCACAGGGCCTCCGGAGAAAACAGCGCCGCAAACCGCTGCTGCTCCTCCGGATCCGGCAGGGCGGCGGCCATCTGCTGGAGACAGGCGCCGGCCGTGCGGTCAAACAGGGCGCGCAGCAGGCTGCGGGAAGCGGCCCTGGCGTCCAGCGTCTGGTCAGCAGTCAGATCCAGTCGGGCGGCAGCCAGGCAGGTCCGGGCCTGTTTCCGGTGCTGCGACGCAAGCTGGCGGAAATGCTCTGCCGCCGCCTGCAGGCTGGTGACATCCTCCGCCTTGCCCAGGAGGCGGCGGATGTCCCCCTGTTCATCGAACAGGCTCATCCAGGAGACGCGATACCGCCGCCAGCCGGTACCCTCATAGTCCGCGCGGTAGGAGCTGGAGATCGTTCCGGGATGGGTCAGCGCCCGGCGGATCGCACCGGCCAGCCGCCGCCGGTCCTCCGGGTGGAGATAGGCTGCGGTGGAGAGGCTCTTCAGGTAGCCGGAGACGGTGCGGCTGGTCCTGCGGCCGCTGGGGCTGTGCCGCTGGATCTGCGCCAGGTCCTGCACGGGGTCATAGTCCAGAGTCAGCAGGGAGGTGTGCTCCAGCAGCAGGTCGCACATCTGGGCCCGGGCCCGGTGCTCCGCTTGGTCGGCGGCGTCCTGCGAGGCGTCCACACAGGCAATGGAGACCATGGAGCTTCCGTCCGCCTGGGGTTCCCAGGCGATGTGAAGAGAGAAAAACCGTTCCTGTCCGGAACCGGAGAGCACACGGCAGACCCGGCGGAGCGGAGATCGACCCGCCCGGGCGCGGACAGCCGCAGACAGCAGTTCTTCCCGGTCTGCAGGCGGAAGGAAGCTGCTTGGATCTGCCTGCAGGCGCTGCTCCAGCTGGTCCGGGGACAGCTCCAGCAGACGGGAGAACTCCCGATTCATCCGCAGGACGGTCAACGCGCGGCCGGGCTGCGACCGCAGCAGACACAGCCCCACGGGCATCTGGTCCAGCATCCGTCCGGCAGCCTCCTGCTGGGAGAGGGCCTTCCGCAGCGCCAGCCCCTCCCGGCGGAGCCGGTCGATGTCCCACAAAACGGCCCGGAAAACCGTGATGCCCCTGCGGGAGGAGACGACCTCTGCCCGCAGACTCACCCAGACCGGACTTCCGTCTGCCCGAAGCAGGCGGAAGTCCTGGTCGGCTGTCCGGCGCTCCCGGGCCGCATCCAGCAGCTCCTGCAGCAGGGCGGGCCAGTCCGCAGGCTCCACAAGGGCGGAAAAACGGCTCCCCCGCTGCTCCAGCAGGACTTTCTGACTCCTGCCGCTCAGCTGGCACAGCTGGCGGTTGCAGGCCCTGCAGCGCAGGCCCTCCCGGCTCAGCTCCAGCGAGGCGCAGGGAAGCGCATCCGGCAGGGACGGCTCCCCCTGGGCAGACTCAGCGGACCCCTGAGGATCCAGAAGGAGCGCCACGATGCCGTACATCACCTGATAGCAGGTGACGGACAGAGCTTGCCCTGCCGCAGTGACATAGGGGAAGGAGGCAGAGGACCCGGAGAATGCCACTGCCTGCACCGGCGCAAGGACCCCCGCCGCCGGCAGGGGCGCGAATTGGGACAGCCGCCGGTCCTGGACCTCCTCCGGCGCCAGCTGCAGCAGAGCTGCCGCGGCCGGATTCAAAAAACGGCAGACCAGATCCACGATGTCGCCGGTGCCGTTGGTCAGTGCCTCTGCCAGCACAAAGGGAATGGGGCTGTTCTGAAAAGGACGGCTGAACTTGTCCAGGTGCTTTGCCACAGGCGGCGCCTCCCTGCTGGTTGTGATGCTCCTATTATAAAAGAAGGCAGGTCCCGCGGCAACGAAAAATGGCGGATTTTTTTGCATTTTGCAGCAAATAGGGCGACCTTTGCGAAAATGCACAAAAAGTAGTACCTATATCCCTGGAAAAGTCTACCGCGGCTGAACGGGATAAGGATTGACGGCTTCGGCAAAAAACCTCATAATAACATCCAATAGGGATTTTCCGGCCCTATGCCGGAGTGGGAGGAATGACATGAAGAAGGGATATCTGGTATTGCAGGACGGCCAGGTGTTTGAGGGCTTCCGGTTCGGAGGTCCGGCGGACGCCGTGGGCGAGCTGGTGTTCACCACCGGCATGTGCGGCTATATCGAGACATTGACGGATCCCAGCTATGCGGGGCAGATCGTGATGCAGACCTATCCGCTGATCGGCAATTACGGGATCATTCCGGAGGATTTTGAAGGCGCGTGTTGCGTCCGGGGCTACGTGGTGCGGGAGTGGTGTGAAGAGCCATCCAATTTCCGCTGCCAGGGAGACCTGGACGCTTTTTTGAAGGCACAGGGCGTGCCGGGGCTCTGGGGCGTGGACACCCGGGAGCTGACCCGCATCATCCGGGAGCACGGCGTCATGAACGCGGCCATCTGTGAGGAAGTCCCGGCAGACCTGACGCCGGTGAGGACCTACGCCGTCACCGGCGTGGTGGAGGCGGTCACCTGCAAGGAGCCCTCCGTCCACCCGGCGGTGGGGGAGGAGCGGTTCCGGGTCAGCCTGCTGGACTACGGCGCTAAGCGCAACATCGTCCGGGAGCTGCAGAAGCGGGGCTGTACCGTCACCGTCCTGCCGGCTTCTGCCGGCGCGGAGGAGGTGCTGGCATCAAACCCCGACGGCGTCATGCTCTCCAACGGCCCCGGGGACCCGGCGGAGAACACCTACCAGATCGAGCAGATCAAAAAGCTGCTGGGCAAAGTGCCCCTGTTCGGCATCTGCCTGGGCCACCAGCTGACGGCCCTGGCGGTGGGGGGCAGCACCTACAAGCTGAAATACGGCCACCGGGGCGTCAACCAGCCGGTGCGGGACCTGAACGGTGTGCGCACCTACATCACCAGCCAGAACCACGGCTACGCCGTGGACGGCGACAGCCTGCCGGCAGGCAAAGTCCGCTTTATCAACGCCAACGACGGCACCTGCGAGGGCATCGACTACCCGGACCTGCGGGCCTTCACGGTCCAGTTCCACCCGGAGGCCTGCACCGGCCCCAAGGACACCTCGTTCCTGTTCGACCAATTTGTAGACCTGATGAAAGGGGGTGACCGGTAATGCCGCTGGATAAGCGCATTCAAAAGGTGCTGGTCATCGGCTCCGGCCCCATCGTCATCGGCCAGGCGGCGGAGTTCGACTACGCCGGCGCCCAGGCCTGCCGGGTGCTGAAGGACGCCGGCGTCAATGTGGTCCTCTGCAACTCCAACCCCGCCACCATCATGACGGACCAGGCCATGGCGGACGAGATCTACCTGGAGCCCCTGACGGTAGAGACCATCAAGCGCATCATCAAAAAGGAGCGGCCCGACTCCATCCTGGCGGGCCTGGGGGGCCAGACGGGCCTGACCCTGGCCATGCAGCTGGATAAGGAGGGCTTTCTCCAACAGCAGGGCGTCCGCCTGCTGGGCACCGACGCGGCGGCCATCTCCCGGGCGGAGGACCGGGAGCTCTTCAAGGAGGCCATGGCGGAGATCGGCCAGCCGGTCATCGCCTCCGACATCGCGGAGACCGTGGACCAGGCCCTGGCGGTGGCGGAGCGGATCGGCTATCCCGTCATCGTGCGGCCCGCCTTCACCCTGGGCGGCGCCGGCGGCGGCGCGGCCAAGGACCCCGAGGAGCTGAAGATCATTGCAGGCACCGGCCTGGACGCCTCTCCCATCACCCAGATCCTGGTGGAGAAGGCCATCTTCGGCTGGAAGGAGATCGAGTTCGAGACCATGCGGGACAGCGTGGGCAACGTCATCGCCGTCTGCTCCATGGAGAACTTGGACCCGGTGGGCGTCCACACCGGCGACTCCATCGTGGTGGCGCCCACCCAGACCCTGGCGGACAAGGAGTTCCAGATGCTCCGCAAGGCGTCTCTGGACATCATCACCCACCTGGGGATCGTGGGCGGGTGCAACGTGCAGCTGGCCCTGAACCCGGAGAGCTTCGAGTATGCGGTCATCGAGGTGAACCCCCGTGTGTCCCGCTCCTCGGCCCTGGCCTCCAAGGCCACCGGCTACCCCATCGCCAAGATCACCACCAAGATCGCCCTGGGCTACACCCTGGACGAGATCAAAAACGACATCACCGGCAAGACCTGCGCCTGCTTTGAGCCCACCCTGGACTACATCGTGGTGAAGATGCCCAAGTGGCCCTTTGACAAGTTCGCCGATGCCAGCCGGACCCTGGGCACCCAGATGAAGGCCACCGGCGAGGTCATGGCCATCGCCCCCAGCTTCGAGATGGCGCTTCTGAAGGCCGTCCGGGGGGCGGAGATCGGCATGGACACCCTGAACCGGAAGCCGGACCACGGGGACGATGCCCCCATCCGGGAGCGGCTCCGCCGGGTGGACGACCACCGGCTCTTCACGGTGTTCGAGGCGCTGAAGTCCGGCGTCACGGTGGAGGAGATCCATGACATCACCAAGATCGACCGCTGGTTCCTCTGCAAGCTGCGGAAGCTGGCGGAATATGAAACATCCATCGCCGGCGGCCTGACGGAAGAGCAGTACCGGGAGGGCAAGCGGCTGGGCTATCCCGACGAGGCACTGCGCCGCCTCTCCGGCGGCGAGGCGCTGCCGGAGCACCGGGACGCCGTCTACAAGATGGTGGACACCTGCGGCGCGGAGTTCGACGCGGAGACGCCGTATTTCTACTCCACCTATGACCGCTTCTGCGAGTCCCGGGCCTTCCCCCGCAGCGGCAAGCCCGTCATCATGGTGCTGGGCTCCGGCCCCATCCGCATCGGCCAGGGCATTGAGTTCGACTACTCCTCCGTCCACTGCGTCTGGACGCTGAAGGAGCTGGGCTATGACGTGGTGATTGTCAACAACAACCCGGAGACCGTCTCCACCGACTACGACACCGCCGACCGGCTGTACTTCGAGCCCCTGTACCCGGAGGACGTCATGCACATCATCGCCGTGGAGAAGCCGGTGGGGGTGGTGGTGGCCTTCGGCGGCCAGACCGCCATCAAGCTGACGAAGTTCCTGGACAGCCGCGGCATCCCTATTCTGGGCACCAGCGCCGAGTCCATCGACATGGCAGAGGACCGGGAGCGGTTCGACGAGCTGCTGGAGCGGTTTTCCATCAAGCGGGCTGCCGGCCGGGGCGTGCTGGGCATGGACGAGGCCCTGGCGGCGGCCAACGAGCTGGGCTATCCCGTGCTGCTGCGGCCTTCTTACGTCATCGGCGGCCAGAACATGGTCATCGCCCATAACGACGAGGAGGTCCGCCGGTATATGGAGATCATCCTCTCCGGCAAGATCGAGAACCCGGTCCTGGTGGACCAGTATCTCATGGGCAAGGAGCTGGAGGTGGATGTCATCTCCGACGGCACGGACGTGCTGATCCCCGGCGTCATGCAGCACATCGAGCGCACCGGCGTCCACTCCGGCGACTCCATCGCCGTCTATCCGCCCTTCTCCATCGGCGACAAGATGCTCAAGACCATCATCGACTGCTCGGAGAAGCTGGCCCTGTCTCTGGGGACCCGGGGCCTTATCAACATCCAGTACCTGATCTACCAGGGGGAGCTGTACGTCATCGAGGTGAACCCCCGGGCCAGCCGGACAGTGCCCTACATCTCCAAGGTCACCGGCGTGCCCATGGTGGACCTGGCCACCCGGGTCATGGTGGGCCAGCCCCTGAAGGCCCTGGGCTACGGCACCGGGCTGTACCGCCGGCCCCCCTATGTGGCGGTGAAGGTGCCTGTGTTCTCCTTCGAGAAGATCACCGACGCCAACGCCGCCCTGTCCCCGGAGATGAAGTCCACCGGCGAGGTGCTTGGCCTGGGCAAGGACATGCAGGAGGCCCTGTTCAAGGGCCTGGTCTCCGCCGGATACAAGGTGGAGAAGAGCCAGCACGCGGGGGTCCTGATCTCCGTGAACCGCCGGGACCAGCCGGAGATCGTCGACATCGCCCGGAAGCTGGACGAGATGGGCTTCCGCCTCTACGCCACCGACGGCACCGCCCGGGAGATCGGGCGCCTGGGCACCGATGTGGAGGTGGTGGGCAAGCTGGGCCGGGACAACCGGGTGTTCCAGCTGCTGGAGGCCGGAAAGATCGACTATGTCATCCTCACCGGCTCCACGGAGCCGGAGTATATCCGGGACTTCATCCACCTGAACCACCGGTGCGTCCAGCTGGGCATCCCCTGCCTGACCTCGCTGGACACCGCCGGCGCCCTGACGGATATCCTGGCCAGCCGGTACAACCAGGGGAACACGGAGCTCATCGACATCTGCCACCTGCGGACGGAGCGGCAGAAGCTGCCCTTCGCCAAGATGCAGACCTGCGGCAACGACTACATCTTCCTGGAGGATTTCGACGGGGAGATCACCTGTCCGGAGTCATTGTGCGTCACCCTCTGCGACCGGCACTACGGCATCGGGGCTGACGGCATCATCCTTATGGAGCGGTCCCGGAAGGCGGACGCCCGGATGCGGATGTTCAATGCCGACGGGTCCGAGGGCTCCATGGCCGGCAATGCCCTGCGGTGCATGGCCAAGTACCTCTACGACAATCACATCGTCCGCAAAGAGGAGATGACCATCGAGACGGACAAGGGCACCAAGACCGTCCGGGTGTACACCACCGACGGCAAGGTGACCTCCGCCTGCGTGGACATGGGCTACGCCGCCCTGGACACCACGGCTCTCCATCTGAACATCCCGGAGCGGCAGGTGGTGGACTACCCGGTGGAGATCGGCGGCCAGTCCTGGAACATCACCTGCGTGGACATGGGCAACCCCCACTGCGTGGTGT
Organism: Oscillibacter valericigenes; assembly: GCF_016902445.1. Classification (GTDB taxonomy): domain Bacteria; phylum Bacillota; class Clostridia; order Oscillospirales; family Oscillospiraceae; genus Oscillibacter; species Oscillibacter avistercoris. Next base: position 26,296 of record NZ_JACSNX010000022.1, read on the forward strand.
TCTGTCCCCGGGTGGACGGCGTGGACGTGGGGACCGTCGGCCCCCTCTTCGAGCACGCGCCCTACTTCCCGGACCGGATCAACACGGAGTTCATCCGGGTGGTGAACCCCAGCACCATCAAGATGCGGGTCTGGGAGCGGGGCAGCGGCGAGACCATGGCCTGCGGCACCGGCGCCTGCGCGGCGGTGGTGGCCGCGGTGGCTGCCGGACAGTGCGAAAAGGGCCGGGACATCACGGTCCGGGTCCGCGGCGGTGACTTGGTGGTGAATTACACCGACGAAAAAGTCACGCTCACCGGCGACGCCAGACTGGTGTACACCGGCGAAGTGGAATACTGAGCGGAGCACAGCCCCGGCACCCAAACGGATGCCGGGGCTGTAAAATCTCTGTAAGGATCTGGAAAGCCGCCCGGTTTGGATTGACACGGCACAGCGGCCCCGGTTACAATGGAGAAAACCGGCCCCGGGCCGAGAAGAGAAAGGAGCACACCATGGAATATCAGATCGAGGGCACGCCGCTGCCGGTGGTGATCTGCCAGCTGGAGCCCGGCGAGACCATGATCACCGAGCGGGGCAGCATGAGCTGGATGACCCCCAACATGAAGATGGAGACCAGCACCAACGGCGGTTTGGGAAAGGCCTTCGGCCGGATGCTCTCCGGCGACTCCATTTTCCAGAACCGCTATACCGCCCAGGGCGGCCAGGGACTGATCGCATTCGCCTCCAGCTTCCCGGGCAGCATCCGGGCGTTCCAGATCGGCCCGGGACGGGAGCTGATCGTCCAGAAGAGCGGCTTCCTGGCCAGCGAGGCAGGCGTCCAGCTGTCCGTATTCCTTCAGAAGAAGCTGGGATCCGGCTTCTTCGGCGGCGAGGGCTTCATCATGCAGAAGCTCTCCGGCAGCGGCATCGCCTTTGCGGAGTTCGACGGCCACATCGTGGAGTACGACCTGGATCCGGGCGAGTCCCTGGTGGTGGACACCGGATACCTGGCGGCCATGGACGCCACCTGCTCCATGGAGATCCAGGCGGTGCCGGGAGTGAAGAACATGGTGTTCGGCGGCGAGGGCATCTTCAACACCGTCATCACCGGGCCGGGCCACATCTATCTCCAGACCATGCCCATCTCCCAGGTGGCAGGGGTCCTGCGGCCCTTCATGCCCACGGCGAAGTAAGGGCGGCGCGGCGGCCGGAACAGGCTGGCCGCCGCAGCCCGGACGCAGAGAGGCGAAACAAGAGGGATTGCCATGATACAGCTTTTCCTGAACAGCGGCCTGGATGTCCTGCGGTACGGACTGCAGAACGGCTCCGTGCGTCTGTTTTTGGCCGCGGAGCTCGTGTTCGTTCTCCTCGGTGCCGTGTGCGGGGTATTGGCCCGCAGCGGCAAGAGGCAGTTTATCTGCCTGTCCGTCCCGGGTGTTCTGGGCTGTGCGCTGTTTCTTTACATCAATTCCGATCTGGGAAGGATGGCGCTCACGGATGCGCATATCTGGCTCCCGCCCCTGGCAGAGGATCTGGTGGCATTCTCCATCGTCTCCTGCGCAGTCCTGGCGTTCAGGACCCGGCGCGGACGGACAGACGGCGGGAGACGCTGAAGGGCCCGCATCCGAAAAGCGCCGCGCCTGAAACACGGAAGTGAGAGCAAAAAAGCGCCGCCCCGGCTCATTGAGCCGGGGCGGCGTTTTTCTGGAATATGGGGCTTGGAAGTGTCTCTTACTGCGCGTCCTTGATGGCGGCCTGGGCGGCAGCCAGCCGGGCGATGGGCACCCGGAAGGGAGAGCAGGACACGTAATCCAGACCCGTCCGATGGAAGAACTCCACGCTGGAGGGGTCGCCGCCGTGCTCGCCGCACACGCCCAGATGCAGGTCGGGGTTGACGGAACGGCCCAGCTTGCAGGCCATATCCACCAGCTTGCCCACGCCGGTCTGGTCCAGCTTGGCAAAGGGATCGTTCTCGTAGATCTTCTTGTCGTAGTAGGCGTCCAGGAACTTACCGGCGTCGTCGCGGCTGAAGCCGAAGGTCATCTGGGTCAGGTCATTGGTGCCGAAGGAGAAGAAGTCGGCCTGCTTGGCGACCTCGTCCGCAGTGAGGGCGGCCCGGGGGATCTCGATCATGGTGCCCACCAGGTACTTCATGTTAGAGCCCGCCTCCTTGATGATGGCGTCGGCGGTCTCCACCACGATCTTCTTCACATAGGACAGCTCCTTGGCCTCGCCCACCAGGGGGATCATGATCTCAGGCACCATGGTCCACTCGGGATGGCGGGCCTGGACGTTCAGAGCGGCCTTGATGATGGCGCGGGTCTGCATCACGGCGATCTCCGGATAGGTGACGTCCAGACGGCAGCCCCGGTGGCCCATCATGGGGTTGAACTCATGGAGGCCGGCGATGATGGCCTTGATCTCAGAGACGGTCTTGCCCATATCCTTGGCCAGCTGCTCGATGTCGGCTTCGTCGGTGGGCACGAACTCGTGCAGCGGGGGATCCAGGAAGCGGATGGTGACCGGCAGGCCTTCCATGGCCTCGTAGATGCCCTCGAAGTCGGACTGCTGCATGGGCTCCAGCACGGCCAGAGCGGCCTCCCGCTGCTCCACGGTGTCGGAGCAGATCATCCGGCGGATGGCGGGGATGCGGTCCTCGTTGAAGAACATGTGCTCGGTCCGGCACAGGCCGATGCCCTCGGCGCCGAACTTCCGGGCCTGGGCGGCATCGTGGGGGGTATCCGCATTGGTGCGGACCTTCAGACGGCGGTACTGGTCAGCCCAGCCCATGACCCGGCCGAACTCACCGCCGATGGAGGCGTCCACCGTGGGGATGGCGCCGTCGTAGATCTTGCCGGTGGAGCCGTCGATGGAGAGCCAGTCGCCCTCGTGGAAGGTCTTGCCGGCAAGCTCGAACTGCTTGTTCTCCTCGTCCATCTTGATGGCGCCGCAGCCGGAGACGCAGCACTTGCCCATGCCGCGGGCCACCACGGCCGCGTGGGAGGTCATGCCGCCGCGGACGGTCAGGATGCCCTGGGCGGCCTTCATGCCCTCGATGTCCTCGGGAGAGGTCTCCAGCCGGACCAGGACCACCTTCTCGCCCCGCTCGGCCCAGGCCTTGGCGTCCTCAGCGGAGAAGACGACCTTGCCGCAGGCGGCGCCGGGAGAGGCGGCCAGAGCGTTGCCGATGACGGGGGTCTTCTTCAGCACCTCACCGTCAAACTGGGGATGCAGCAGCGTGTCCAGGGTGCGGGGCTCGATCATGGCCACGGCCCGCTTTTCGTCGATCATGCCCTCGTCCACCAGATCGCAGGCGATCTTCAGGGCGGCGGCGGGGGTGCGCTTGCCGTTGCGGGTCTGCAGCATGTAGAGCTTGCCGTGCTCCACGGTGAACTCCATGTCCTGCATATCCCGGTAGTGGTCCTCCAGAGTCTTGCAGACGTTCTCAAACTGAGCGAAGGCCTCGGGGAACTTCTCCGCCATCTCGCTGATGGGCATGGGAGTCCGGATGCCGGCCACCACGTCCTCGCCCTGGGCGTTGGTCAGGAACTCACCGAACAGCTTCTTCTCGCCGGTGGCGGGGTTGCGGGTAAAGGCCACGCCGGTGCCGCAGTCATCGCCCATGTTGCCGAAGGCCATGGACTGGACGTTGACGGCGGTGCCCCAGGAGTAGGGGATGTCGTTGTCCCGGCGGTACACATTGGCGCGGGGGTTGTCCCAGGAGCGGAACACGGCCTTGATGGCGCCCATCAGCTGCTCCACGGGATCGGAGGGGAAGTCGGAGCCGATCTTGGCCTTGTACTCGGCCTTGAACTGGCCGGCCAGCTCCTTCAGGTCCTCGGCGGTCAGCTCCACGTCCTGGGTGACGCCGCGGGCTTCCTTCATCTGGTCGATGAGCTGCTCGAAGTACTTCTTGCCCACTTCCATGACCACGTCGGAGTACATCTGGATGAAGCGGCGATAGCAGTCCCAGGCCCAGCGGGGGTTGCCGGACTTCTTGGCCAGCACGTCCACCACGTCCTCGTTCAGGCCCAGGTTCAGGATGGTATCCATCATGCCGGGCATGGAGGCCCGGGCGCCGGAGCGGACAGAGACCAGCAGGGGGTTCTCGATGTCACCGAACTTCTTGCCGGTGATCCCCTCCAGCTTGGCCACGTACTCCATGATCTCGGCCTGGATCTCCTCATTGATCTGGCGGCCATCCTCGTAGTACTGGGTGCAGGCCTCGGTGGTGATGGTGAAGCCCTGGGGCACCGGCAGGCCGATGTTGGTCATCTCGGCCAGGTTGGCGCCCTTGCCGCCCAGCAGCTCGCGCATGTTGGCGTTGCCTTCGCTGAACAAGTAGACGTATTTTTTGCTCATGTAGTCAAAACCTCTCTTTCTTACCGTAGATCGAGTCGGAGGTCTCCGGCCCGAGGATACATGAAATGCATTTTGGTCGATACCTCTCTATTATATTTGGAATTTTTTTGGAAAACAATACATAAAAACACTAAGAAATTCCATAAAACCTGGAATGTTTTCACAAAGCTTTGTGCAATCCCAACAATTAACGGTTGCGCAACGAAGAAAATCCATACGTGCTTCCTTTTCGGACGGTCCTGTGGTAAAATAAAAAGCAATTCGCCTTGTGCGTAAAAAGGAGAGAGCGCCATGACCCCACTGGGCCTGCGGGCCGACGATCCCGCCGCCATTCGAATCCGGGAGGCCGCCACCCGCGGCACCCTGTCCCACGCGCTGCTGTTCACCGGCAGCGGAGACCGGGCCGCCGCTGCCCGCTTTGCCGCAGCAGCCCTGGAGTGCGCCGGGGAGGGGGAGCGGCCCTGCGGCGTCTGTCCCGCCTGCCGGAAGGTGCTGTCGGGCATCCACCCGGATGTGATCACCGTTCAGGACCCGGACCACAAGAACATCGCGGTGGACGTGGTGCGCGCCATCCGGGCGGACGCCTACATCCGCCCCAACGAGGGGGCCCGGAAGGTCTACGTGTTCCCGGACTGCGCCCTTTTGACAGAGCAGGATCAGAACGTGCTGCTGAAGGTGGTGGAGGAGGGGCCGCCCTACGCGGCGTTTCTCTTCTGCGCGGAAAATGCCGCTGTGGTGCTCCAGACCCTGCGGTCCCGCTGCGTGGAGCTGAAGCTGCACCCGGCGGAGGAAGGCGGCGGGGAAGAGATCCAGGCGGCGGAGGCTCTGTGCCGCTGTCTGGCGGAGCGGAAGCGGGGAAAGGTGGCGGAGCTGGCGGTGCGGCTGGAGAAAAAGCGCATCACCCGGGAGGACCTGGCCGCCCTGCTGGAGCGGGGCCGGGCCCTGTGCGCGGCGGCGCTGCTGCTGCAATACGGCGGAAAACCGGTGGAGGACTGCCGGGAGACTGCCCCGATCCTTGCGAAAAACTTGACAAAAACCCAAATCATGCGCACAATAGAACTGTTACAGAAGTATCGCGGTGAGTGCACCTACAATGTGGGGACAGGCCATGTGCTGGGCGCTCTCGCGGTGGAATTGGAGGGTATCCTTTGACAGAAGTCATCAGTGTCCGCTTTCGGGGCGGATGTAAGAATTACTATTTCGATCCCTGCGGCCATCAGGTGAAGATGGGGGACCAGGTGATCGTGGAGACGGCTCAGGGGCCGGAGTTCGCCACGTGCACGGAGGGGAACCACGAGGTGGAGGACTCCGCCATCGTCAAGACCCTGAGCCCCATGCTGCGCCTGGCCACGGACAGTGACCGCCGCACCGTGGAGCAGAACAAGAAGCGGGAGAGCGAGGCCTTCGACATCTGCGAGAAGAAGATCGCCGCCCACGGCCTGGAGATGAAGCTGGTGAACGTCTCCGCCAGCTTTGACGGCAGCAAGATCGTCTTTTACTTCACCGCCGACGGCCGGGTGGATTTCCGGGAGCTGGTGCGGGACCTGGCCGGCGTGTTCCGGGCCCGGATCGAGCTGCGGCAGATCGGCGTGCGGGACGAGGCCAAGATGATCGGCGGCCTGGGCATCTGCGGCCGGCCCTTCTGCTGCTCCCAGTTCCTGGACGGCTTCCTGCCGGTGTCCATCAAAATGGCCAAGACCCAGAACCTCAGCCTGAACCCCGCCAAGATCTCCGGCACCTGCGGGCGGCTGATGTGCTGCCTGAAATACGAGCAGAACGTCTATGAGGACGCCTCCAAGCGGATGCCCAAGGTGGAGTCCTTCGTCCAGACGCCGGACGGCCCCGGCAACGTGAAGAGCGTGGATCTGCTGCGGGAGACGGTGAAGGTCAGCCTGGACAGCGCGCCGGAGCCGCTGAAGTGCTATCACAACTGTGAGATCTGCATCCTGCGCAACGGCAAGGGCAGCCGGGAGGGCATCACCATTCCGGAGCGGCCGGCCCGCTATGTGGAGGAACGGGATGAGGAAGAGGGCCTGGAGACCCCGACCCTCACCACGCCGTTCTATATGGATGCCCGGCTGGAGGATGCACCCACCCGGGAGAAGATCGGCGCCCCCGGCAGCGGCGAGAGCAAGCCCCGCCGCCGGCACCGGGGCGGCCGCCGAAGAGGCGGCAAAAGCGGTGAGGGGGCCGAGCAGTCCAAGGCAGAGGCCAAGCGGCCGGAGCAGAAGGAGTCCAAGCCCCGTCCCCCCAGGCAGGAGAGCAAGCCCACCCAGCCGAAGCCGGCAGAGGGGCAGTCCGCCGCCCCCGGCGGAGAGGGAGAGACCAAGCGCCGCCGCAGGCCCCATCACCGGGGCGGCCGCCGGCGGAACAAGAACGGCGGCGAGGGCGGCTCTGCCCCCAAGAGCGAATAAACGACCGGGGGAGAGGCAGCGCCTCTCCCCCTTTTTCCGAAAGAACAAGGAGGAGACGCCCATGGGAAGATTTGACGGCGTGCTGCTGGCCAGCGACTTTGACAACACCCTGATCTACACGGAGGATGCCCTGCTGCGGGGGGAGCCCATCCCGCCCCTGCCGGAGCGGAACCGGCAGGCGCTGACATATTTCATGGCGGAGGGCGGCCGGTTCGCCATCTCTACCGGCCGGGCCCTGGCGGCCTTTGAGAAGTATGCCCCTCTGGTGCCCATGAACGCCCCCGGCGTCATCTGCAACGGCGCGGCCCTGTACGACTTTGCCAAGCAGGAGTACCTGGTCAGCGCCCTGCTGGACGAGAACGCCCGCCAGCGGGGCCAGCTGGTGCTGGACCGGTTCCCGGAGGTGGCGGTGGAGGCGTATCACATCGGCAACGTGATCCATGCGGTACATCCCAATGCCATCACCCGGCACCACGAGCACCTGACCAAGGTGGCGGTGACGGAGGCGCCCTCTCTGCTGGACGTGCCCCTGCCTTTGGGGAAGCTGCTGTTCGAGGCGTCCCACGACGTGCTGGAGCAGATCCGGGACTTTCTGCTGGCCCAGGGCTGGGGCGGCGACTACGAGCTGATCTTCTCCGGCCAAAACCTGCTGGAGATGACCGCCCACGGTGCCAACAAGGGCGGCATGGTCCGCCGCCTGGCGGAGTACCTGGGCATCGGGCTGGACCACGTCTACTGCGTGGGGGACGAGGCCAATGACCTGCCCATGCTGCGCCTGGCGGCGGAGGGCTTCGCCCCGGCCAACTGCATCCCCGCCGTCCGGGACAGCGGCGCCACCGTCGTCTCCCATGCGCTGGACGGCGCCCTGGCGGACGTGGTGGAGATCCTGGAGAAAAGATACCGCTGAAATGCCCGCCGCTACCTGTGGTAGCGGAACTTCCAGGTCCGGTTGCTGGCGCCGGACGGCGGCGTCTGGTATCCTGAACGTGTGAGAACGGCAGGGGAGGGGAGCACCATGACCTTTGGAGAGAAGCTGCAGAGGCTCCGGGCCCAGGCGGGATTGAGCCAGGACCAGCTTGCCGAGCTGCTGGACGTGAGCCGCCAGGCGGTCAGCAAGTGGGAGCGGAGCGAGGCCATGCCGGAGGCGGAGAAGCTGGTCCGCATCAGCCGCCAGTTCGGCGTGTCCACGGACTACTTATTGTTGGAGGAACGGGAGGAACCGGAGACAGCCAGGGCCCAGACCCCGGCGGGCCTGTGGGGACGGATCAAGCAGTGGTACCGGAACAAGGGCTATCTGCTGGCCTGGGTCCTGGCGGCCTGGGGCGGTGTGCGGCTGCTGCGGGAGAGCGTGGATTTGGCGAGGTACGCCCGAAGCGTGGGAGCCCTGAACAGCCTCACGCCGGAGGAGTGGTGCCTGGTGCTGATGGACCCGCTCCTTTTAAATGTCGTACCGGCGGCTCTGATTACGGCGGCGGGCGCTGTCCTTGCCATCCGGGGCCGGAGAATGGCGGGAAACTTCCGCTGGAATCACCTGGGCTGGCTCCCGGTGCTGGTGGGACTGCTGGGAACGGGATTTGTGCTGCCCTGGCCGCTTCTATATTTGGCGCACGGCCTGTTGTATCGGATTACTTATGTGCTGCTGGTGCTCTTGTCGGAGCGGCCGCAGGCACATGCGAATATTCTGTGGGCGGGCCTTTGGGGGACGGTTGTCTGCTTGCTGGTGACCATCGTTGGCCTGGCCATCCTCATCCTGGGCCGCCGGTATGACCGGAGAAGCCCATCGGGCAAATCGGAATAGTCCATGAATCCTTTGCGCCGCAGCGGTTTGCCGCTGCGGCACTTTTTGCGCCCAAGGGCCGCTCAAAAAAATTTCTCAAACCCCCTTGACAAACGGCTAAGATGTGTTATTGTATTAATTGCTTAGTACAATAAAACAAAAATGGGAGGTGCTTATGTGAAGTGGCAGTTTTCCAATGACGCGCCGATTTACTCCCAGCTGATCGCACAGATCAAGGTGGGCATCGTCACAGGCGCGTTTCCGCCCGGAGAGCGGCTGCCCTCCGTGCGGGACCTGGCCACGGAGGCCGGGGTGAACCCCAACACCATGCAGCGGGCTCTGACGGAGCTGGAGCGGGACGGGCTGGTCTACAGCCAGCGGACCACGGGTAGATTTGTAACGGAGGATCAGGCCATGATCGCATCGGCAAAGAGAAGCTTGGCGGAGCGCCACATCCAGGCGTTCCTGGAGGCCATGACCCATCTGGGCTATGACCGGGAGGAGATCCTGACGCTGCTGCGGCAGGAAGAGAGCAAGGGAGGAGAAGACAATGGCAGTTCTGGAGTGTAAAGATCTGACGAAGCACTACGGCAGCGCCCCGGCGCTGACCCATGTGAATCTGACCATCGAGCCGGGCCGGATCGTGGGCCTGCTGGGTCCCAACGGCAGCGGCAAGACCACCCTCATCAAGCTGGCCAACGGCCTGCTGACCCCCAGCGAGGGGGAGGTGCTGGTGTGCGATATGGTCCCCGGGAAGGAGAGCCACGCCTGTGTCAGCTACCTGCCGGAGCGGACCTGCATCCCCACCTGGATGTCCGTGAAGCAGCTGCTGGACTTCTACGGCGACTTTTATCGGGACTTCAACCGGAAGGCGGCGGAGGAGATGCTCCAGCATCTGAACATCCGCCTGACCCAGCGGATCAAGCAGATGTCCAAGGGCAACCGGGAGAAGGTGCAGCTCATTATGGTCATGAGCCGTGCGGCGAAGCTGTATCTGCTGGATGAGCCCATCGGCGGCGTGGACCCGGCCACCCGGGACTACATCCTCTCCACCATCATCACCAATTACAACCCCGAGGCGGCGGTCATCATCTCCACCCACCTGATCGCAGATGTGGAGAAGGTGCTGGACGAGGTCATTTTCATCAATCAGGGCCAGGTGGTGCTCCAGTCCTCCGTGGATGAGATCCGGGAGGAGAAGGGCATGAGCGTGGACGCCCTGTTCCGGGAGGTGTTCAAATGCTGACGAAACTCTTGAAGCACGAGTTCCGTGCCACGGCCCGCATCATGGGCCCCCTGTATCTGGTTTTGCTGGCGGTGGCCCTGGGCTTCAATTTCTCCGCCCGGCTGATGGACACCAGCAATGTCGTTCTGAACATCCTGGCAGCTCTGGTGATCCTGGCCTATGTGGCGGCCATCATCGGCGTGTTCATTGTGGCGTTCATCCTGATGCTCCAGCGGTTCTACAAGAATCTGCTGGGGGACGAGGGCTACATCATGTTCACCCTGCCCGCCTCCGTCCACCAGCATGTGTGGAGCAAGCTGATCGTCTCCGCCGTGTGGTTCATCGCCACCGGCGTGGTGGTGATCCTGTCCGCGTTTGTGGCTGCCTTCAACGTGAGCTTCCTGACGGACCTGGCCGGCATTTTCCCCAAGCTGTTCCAGCAGCTGAACGCTTACTACGCTGTCAACGGCACGGCGTTCCTGATGGAATTCATGGTGCTGATGCTGGCGGCCTGCATGAGCTTCTCCCTGCAGTTCTATGCCGCCCTGGCGGTGGGCCACAGCTTTGCCAACCACAAGATGGCCATGTCCGTGGTGTTCTTCTTCGTGTTCCAGTTCGTGATGCAGATGGCCAGCGGCATTCTGCTGATCAGCCTGGATAACGGGGTGGTCCAGCGTCTGCTGGCATCGATGGACTTCCACTTCACCGGTGTGGCGGCCATGCACGTTGCCATGCTGGGAATGATCGTCCTGACGGTGCTTTACGGCGCAGTGTTCTATATTGTTACCACAATCACCTTGAAAAAGCGTCTGAATCTGGAGTAAACTGGACCATACGCTTCCGGCGGGCCGCGGGAGCGATCCCGCGGCCCCGGAAATTTTGAGGGAGGCCGCCATGCCCGTAGAGGAAAACCTGATGCAAGCGATCCTGCTGACCTTCGGCACCGCCATGGTGCCGGTGCTGGAGCTCCGGGGCGCCATTCCCGTGGGGGTGGCGGCGGGGCTCTCCCCGGCCGTGGCCTGCGTGGTGTCCGTCCTGGGCAACATGGTGCCGGTGCCCTTTATCCTGCTGCTGATCCGCCGGATCTTCGACTGGCTGCGGGGCACCCGCCTCTTCGGCCCCAAGATCGCCTGGCTGGAGCGCCGGGCCCACCTGAAGGGCCGGGTGGTGCGGAAGTACCGCCTGCCGGGGCTCATCATCCTGGTGGCCATCCCCCTGCCGGGCACCGGCGCCTGGACCGGCGCCCTGGTGGCAGCCCTGCTGGACATCCGCATGCGCCACGCGGTGCCGGCTATTTTTCTGGGCGTGGTGATCGCCGGAGCCATCGTCACGGTGCTCACCTACGGCGTGGTGCAGCTGTTTTGAGAGAGAAAGAGGGAACTTCTTTGAGCGATTTGAAAAAGCGCCTGGGCGCCCTCGCCCTGGCGGGTTGGATGACATTGTCCCTGGCGGCCTGCAGCGTCCCCCTGGGGGACGCGGAGGTCCGCACCGGCGAGGACGGATCACTGGTGATCGACGGCGAGGCCATCTGGGACGAGACTGCCCCCGATGGGGATGCGGCATCCCCGGAGACGACGGACCCGGCGGAGGACGCCGCCCCGGCAGAGGACACAGAGTCTCTGTACGAGTATTACAGCACCCGGGAGGAGCTGCTGAACGGCATCCAGGCGGGCTATGTATTCCGCCTGGACCACACCTTTGAAGAGGAGGCCCGGCCCACCGTCACCGGCGGTCACTGGCCCTTCCAGGTGTCCGGCGAGGACACCCTGGACCTGGAGATCCAATTCAACCACTTGCTCCCCCTGGAAGAAGAGGGCCTGATCTCCGGCGAGAGCCGGGTGGAGGTCCGCCTGATCTCTCCGGAGGGTGAGGCGGTCTATGAATATGCGGCCACGGGAGCGGAGCTGGAGGCGGACACCGACGTGCAGGAGACCATTCCCCTGACACCGGGTGAGTGGGACCTGGAGATATCCTTTGTATTCCGCAGCGCCGGCGGCGACACGCCCGCGGCCCTGCACATCTCCGCCCGGTGCCAGAATATGACCCAGGCGGACCAGACCTATTTGGAGGAGCTGCGTCTGCGGTGACATCTGCCCGAAGGCCCATGGAAAAATTACAGGAGGCATGTATGAAAAAGTGCTGGATTCTCTGCGCCCTGGCCCTGACGCTGCTGCTGACCGCCTGCGGCGGGCAGACAGCAGACGAGCCCGCCGCAGAGCCGGAAAAGGACCACTACTACCAGATCCTGGACGCGGACGGCCAAGAGCTGTACACCGTTACGGACGACACAGCCGTGGCGGAGATCGACGCCCTCATCAACGAGGCCGGCGGAGAGAGCGCAGACCACGGGAGCGCGGAGGGAGATCCCCTCTACACCTATGTCTACTGGCAGGAGACCACCCTCCACGCCGGGGAGGACCCGGACGCGGAGCGGGAATATCTGGAAGTGTTCCGCACCCAGGTGCGCTCCGACAGCAATGCCGTCACCACGGAGGTCCTGTCCGACACCCTGGAGGGCGTGGGAGACGCCATCAACATAGAAGGCCTGGGAGGCTTGCTGACATTCTCTGCGGAAGTATCCCAGGAGACGGCAGACGCCCTGCGGGACCCGGGGCAGTTTGCCGGGGCGTGACAACGACAAAAAGATGCGGCGCATCCAGGCGGATGTGCCGCATCTTTATTTATGGCCAGCTCCTGCGGCGGGGATGCAGGGGCGGTCAGCAACCGCCCGGGAACAAGGAAAGCGCGGGACGCATCCCGCTCTTTCCTCAATTCTCCGCGGAGAACACCTTCCGCCCCTCGCTCCAGACCGCCCGGATGGCGCCGTTCTGCCGCAGATACACCGCCCGCTCCAGACGCTCCTGGGGCGTCAGGGGGTGGGGCTGAGGCAGCTGGTCGTCCGCCAGGACCAGGGCGTGGAGGCGGTTGCCCGGGGCAAAGCCCGGCCGCTCTCCAAAGTACGCCGCCCCGGCGGAGGTGCCCAGATACCACCCCTCCGGCACGGTGAGCAAGTCCGTCTCCCAGTTGTCCAGCACCCGCCGGGCCTTGGAGGCCCGGATGGAGGCGGCCACCACATCGAACATGTGCAGGTGGTCCCCACCGGCGATGTCGCTGCCCAGGGCCACCTTTACGCCCTCGTTCAGCATGGCCCGCACCGGCGCCACGCCGGAGCAGATGTTCTGATTGGAGTCGGCGCAGTGGACCGCCGTCACGCCGGCGTCCCCCATGGCCCGCCGCTCCCGCCCGTCGGACCAGACACAGTGGGCCATGACGGTGCGGTCATTCCACAGGCCGTATTTGGCATAGGTCTCCCAGTATTGCTGGCAGTCCGGGTGGAGCTGGCGCACCCAGGCCATCTCCGCCTGGTTTTCCGACAGGTGGGACTGGACGGGCAGATCCCGCTCCGCTGCCAGCCTGCCCAGAAACGCCATCAGCTCGTCGGTGCAGGAGGGGGTGAACCGGGGCGTCAGCATGGGCTTCACCAGGCGGAAATCCCGGCTCGCCTCCAGCCAGCGGAGCGTCTCCCGCATGGATTCCTCTGTGGTCTCCTCCAGCACGCCGGGGGCGGCGTTCCGGTCCATGTTCACCTTGCCCACGTAGCCGGTGACGCCCGCCTTCTCCAGCTCCTCCATCAGGATCAGCGTGGCGTCCGTGTGGAGGGAGGAGAACATGCACACCCGGGTGGTGCCGTTTTCGATCAGCTCCCGGGCCAGGCGGCGGTAGATCTCCCGGGCGTAGCCGGTGTCGGCGAACCGGGCCTCCGTGGGGAAGGCGTAGGCATTCAGCCAGTCCAGCAGGGGCAGGTCCATGCCCATGCCCAGCATGGGATACTGGGGCGCGTGAAGGTGCAGGTCCGCGAAGGACTGGAGGATCAGCGCGTCCCCAAAATCCTCCGCCGGGGCGCCGGCGTACTGCTCCGGCAGCACCGGGTAGATGCCCTGAATGGCGCCGTCCACGGCCACCAGATACCCGCCCGGTACGGCCTCCAGCTGTCCCAGGGCGGGGGCGGACAGAATGGTCCCTTTGATGATCGTCAGTGACATGGCAGATCTCCTTTTTCCGTTTCAGTGTTTTGGGCAGAAAAGAAGCGCCTGCCGGCAGAGGCTGCACCTCTCCCAACAGACACCCATAGCAGAGCCTTCGGCGGCTCCGTAGAGACGTTCGCGCCATGACAGCGAACTTATATGAGTTTTTCCTGTTATTTTTATGATAGCACACATCCAGCCCGGACGCAAGCCCTGTCACACAGGGAAGTCCTGCCGCCTATACTGGCATACGGGCGGTGTTCCGCCCGAATCAGAGAAAAGGCGTTGGTGCTATGCTGCAGTCTCTTGGCTGGGCGGCCCTGGGCACAGGCTTCACGTTTTTGATGACCACCCTGGGCGCGGCCATGGTGTTTTTTTTCGCCGGGGAGCCCCGGCCCCACTTTCAAAAGGCTCTGCTGGGCTTTGCGGCCGGGGTCATGACGGCGGCCTCCGTGTGGAGCCTGCTGCTCCCGGCCATCAACAGGTCGGCGGCGCTGCCCCTGCCGTCCTGGCTGCCCGCTGCGGGCGGGATGCTGCTGGGGGTGGTGTTCCTGGCGGCGCTGGACGGTCTGCTGCCCCGCCTGCGGCGCTCCCGGGGCCGCCTGGACGCTTCCTGGCGGCAGACCACCCTGCTGATGACGGCCATCACCCTACATAACGTGCCGGAGGGCATGGCGGTGGGGCTGGCCTTTGCCCTGGCGGCGGGCGGAGAGGGGCTTGCCGGCGCGGCGGCCCTGGCCATGGGCATCGGCATCCAGAACTTTCCGGAGGGCGCCGCCGTGGCCCTGCCCCTGCGGCAGGGGGGCTGGTCCCGGTCCCGGGCTTTTGCGGGAGGGATGCTCTCCGGCGCCGTGGAGCCGGTGTTCGGCGTCCTTGTGGTGCTGGCGGCGGCCGGTGTGGAGCCGCTGATGCCCTGGCTGCTGAGCTTTGCGGCCGGGGCCATGCTGTATGTGGTGGTGGAGGAGCTGGTGCCTCAGGCCCACAGCCGGGCGGGCACCTGCGGATTTGTGCTGGGGTTTCTGGTGATGATGGTGCTGGATGTGGCGCTGGGATAAAGCGAACGGGGAAAGCGGGGGCCGCCTTCACGCGGCCCCCGCTTTCCCTTGATCAAGCTCCGCTCTCTTCGGTGTGCAGCCCCATAATCACCATGGTCATGGCGCCATCCCGGACAGCGGCACTGCTGTTGCAGTTCAGGGTGAGCACAGTCTGCGCCGGGACGACCGCGATAAACGCGGCGGAGCCGGATACGCTCACACTGGCACTGCTCACCCGGTCGTAGACACCGTACTCCAGAAAGGCGGCGCCATTATAAAATGGCGTTATCTGGAGATAGCCGGCTGCCTCCAGGACCGCAGAGACATGGTAGGTGACAAAATAGGTGCCCGGTGCCAAGGCCACCTGGGTGGCCGAGGGCTGGGAGATATGCCCGGTGGGATCCGCCACTGCCTGGGTAAAGGAGATGGGGGATCCATTGGCAAACTGCTGCATATACGCAACAAAAGACGCATAGAGGTCCGGTCCGGCGGGGCCCTGCTCGCCCTGCGGTCCGGCGGGGCCCTGCTCGCCCTGCGGTCCGGCGGGGCCCTGCTCGCCCTGCGGTCCGGCGGGGCCCTGCTCGCCCTGC
>NZ_JACSNX010000023.1 GCF_016902445.1 Oscillibacter valericigenes
AAGAAACCCAGGAAGGGTGTCTTTCGTTTTCAATCAACCGTTTTCCAGAACTTTTCAAAGTTCTGGAAAACGCAAGCAGCTTGTCGAAAAGACTTTTTCGACAAGCTGAAACGGGCATCCATAGGATGCCCGCTTTTCGTCAGTTCCCGGTCTCCAGGGAGATCTTGTTGAACATGGCCAGAATGTCGTCCATGGAGGTGGACTGCTTTTCCGCCCCCGCCCGGTCCAGCACTACATGGCCCCGGTTCATCATCAGGATCCGGTCCCCGTACTCCACCGCGTAGCGGAGGTTATGGGTGACCATCATGGCCGTGAGCCCCTTCTCCCGGACCACCTTGTCCGTCAGGACCATGATGGTCTCCGCGGTCTTGGGATCCAGGGCGGCGGTGTGCTCGTCGAGAATGAGGAATTTCAGCGGCGTCATGGTGGCCATCAGCAGCGCCACCGCCTGCCGCTGTCCGCCGGAGAGAGCGCCCATCCGCACGTCCAGCTTATCCTCCAGTCCCAGGCCCAGGGCGGAGAGCTGCTGGCGGTAGAAGTCGATGCGCTTTTTGTTGACGCCACGGCTCAAGCCGTAGGACCTGCCCTTGTTGTCCGCCAGGGACAGATTTTCCAGCATGGTGAGATTGGGGCAGGTGCCGGCGGCAGGGTCCTGGTAGACCCGGCCCATGGTGGCGTACCGCTGGTAGTCCTTCAGCCTGGAGATGCTCTGTCCCCCCACCAGCACGTCGCCGCCCTCAATGGGGATGGAGCCGCAGATGATGTTCAGCAGGGAGGTCTTGCCGCTGCCGTTGCTGCCCACGATGGCCACGAACTGGCCGTCCTCCACCGTCAGGGAGAAGTCCTCGAACAGCCGCTGCTCCGTCAGCGTGCCGGGGTTGTAGATCTTCGTGACGTTCCGTACCTCAAGCATGGATGATCGCCTCCCCCTTCCGGCCGGACAGCACCAGCACCAGCAGGAACAGTGCCGCCGTGATCAGCTTCATCATATTGGTGGGCAGGCCCATGCTCATGGCGATCTGGATGCAGAGCTTATAGAGCACGCTGCCCAGCACCACCGCCGTGGTGCCCTGGGGAGAGCCCAGGAAGCGGAGCGCCCGGGATTTCCGCAGCCCCCGGGTCAGCCGGGTAGAGGCGTAGAAGTGCATGAGAGACACACCGATGATCACCGCCGCCAGGCCGTACACCAGCTGCCCCGTGCCCATGGTGGCGGAGAAGCTGCGGGTCTCGTGGCAGACGATGCACCCGCCGAAGGCCACCAGGGCGTTGGAGATCACCAGGCCCAGGATCTTCACCGTGCCCCGGTCCTTGGCCAGGGTGGTCACCAGGGTGGCGTTGTCGCCCACCGCCCGCAGCAGCAGGCCGGATTTCGTGTGGAAGTAGGCGTCCAGCAGCAGCTTCACCACGATGACCAGCGCCAGGGACACGATCAGCTTCCGCCCGGAGAGGGACAGGTCCCCGAACAGGGCCATCACCGGAGCGGAGGTGAAGATGGTGTCGATGGACCGGTCAATGTTCAGGTTGGACCCGGCGATCTGCAGGTTCACGGAGAACAGGGCCGTCATGGTGATGATGCCCGCCAGCAGGTTCCGCACCTTCAGCTTCACGTGGACCACGCCGGTGAAGAGGCCCGCCAGGCCCCCGACCACCAGGGAGATGGGCAGGGTCAGCCAGGCGTTGACGCCGCGGGTCATCAGCACCGCCGTGACGGCGGCACCCAGGGGGAAGGTGCCGTCCACCCCCAGGTCCGGAAAGTCCAGAATGGAATAGGTGATATACACGCCGTAGGAGATCAGGGCGTAGATCAGACCCTGGATCAGGGTGCTGGTCAGCAGTTCCATCACGTCCATGAGTTGAGATGCCTCCTTGTGAGATGATCAGACCACCGTGCTGCGGAGGGTGCCGATGCCTTCGATGGCGCACTCCACAACGTCGCCGGACTGGAGGAATTTGGGCGGGTCAAAGCCCATGCCCACACCGGCGGGGGTGCCGGTGGCGATGATGGTGCCCGGCAGCAGGGTCATGCCGGCGGTCAGCTCCTCCAGGATCTGGCCGATGGAGGTGATCAGCAGGGAGGTGTTGGACTGCTGCCGCAGCTCCCCGTTGACGCGGCAGGTGATCTCCAGCGCCGGGGGATAGGCGATCTCGTCGGCGGTCACCAGCACAGGACCCATGGGGGTGGCGCCGTCCAGGCTCTTGCCGAAGTACCACTGCTTGTGGCCGGTCTGCAAGTCCCGGGCGGACACGTCGTTGAGGACGGTGTAGCCGAAGATGCAGTCCGCCGCATCGGCGGCCTTCACGTCCCGGGCGGTCCTGCCCAGCACCACCGCCAGCTCCGCCTCGTAGTCCAGACGGTCCGTGAGACCTGCGTGGCGGGGGATGACGCCGTCGGGCTTTCCGGCCTCGCTGACCCGCTTGGAGAAGTACACGGCCACCGGCCGCTCCTTCCGGAAGGCGTCGGCGCTGTATCGGGCGGCCTCTTCCGCGTGGGCCAGATAGTTCATGCCCAGGCACAGCACGTCCTGCCGGGGGCGGGGGATGGGGGCCAGCAGCTCCACGTCAGACAGCGCCAGCGCGCTGCCGCGCTCCGCCGCGGCGACGGCGGAGCGCAGGTCTGTAAGGGTCATGGTCTCGATCAGGGTGTTCATATCCGGAACGGGGAGGGGCAGGACGCCGGTTCCGTCCTCTGTCAGGGCGCCCACGTGTTCGGCGCCGTTCTGGCGATAGGTGATCAGCTTCATAATGGACTCTCCTTTTTCTGTTTACAGCCGGGGACTTACTCCGCGCACTCCTCGGCCTGCTGGGCGATGTCGTCGGGGATGGTGATGCTCAGCTTGGCGGCGGTGTCGGAGTTGATATACAGGCCGTACTTCTCGATGGTCTCATAGGGCAGATCCTGGCAGGAAGCCTCGCCGGTGAGGACCTTGGCGGCCATCAGGCCGGTCTGGATGCCCAGCTGGACGTAGTCCAGGCCCGCACCGCCCACGCAGCCCAGCTTCACCTGCTCCACTTCGGAGCCGTAGACGGGGATGCCGGCCTCATCGGTCTTCTCCAGAATGGCGCCCAGCACGCCCACCACGTTGTTGTCCGTCAGGTTGGACAGGCAGTCCACCCCGTGGGACAGCAGAGTGTCCACCGCCTGGGTGACCTCTGCCTGGGAGGTGACGCCCACGGCGTCGATGGTGAAGCCGTAGTCTGCCGCCAGCTCCTCATAGACGCTGATGGAGTAGACGGAGTTGGCCTCGCTGGTGGTGTAGACGATGCCGATGGTGTCGGCGTCCGGTTGCAGGGCCCGGATCAGCTCCAGCTGGCCGGCCACCGGCAGGGCGTCGGAGGTGCCGGTGATGTTGCCCTCGTCCAGGTGGGCGCCCACCGGATCGGTGATGGCGGTGAAGATCACGGGGATGTCCTTGTCCTCCGCGGCGTTGAAGCAGGCGGTGGCGGCGTTGGTGGCGATGCCCACCATCAGATCCACGTCCTCGGCGGAGAACATCTGGCCGATCTGGGTGGCCTGGTTGTCGTCGAAGTTGGCGTTCTGATAGTCTGCCTCAAAGTCGGCGCCCTCCACCAGGCCGGCCTGCTCCAGACCCTGGAGGAAGCCCTCCCGGCAGTTGTCCAGGGAGCCGTGCTGGCCGTACTGGCTGATGCCGATCAGGTACTTGACGGTCTCGCCGCCATCGGCGGAGGTGTCATTGTTGGAGGCGGTGTCGTCCGTGCTGCCGCCGCAGGCGGCCAGGGACAGGACCATCGTCAGGGACAGGCCGCAGGCGGCCAATTTCTTCAGAATGTTCATCATAGTATTTACCAACCTTTCGATCAATTAGAAATTAGAAATGAGGAGTCAGGAATTCGGGATCTATTTCCGAGCTCCGCCATCGTTTCGTATAGAGTTTCATAGAGAGTCTCCTTTCCAGAGAGGTCAAAAGGCATCAAAAAAAGCCCTGCCCCATATTTGGGACAAGACTTGAAACCGTCCTGCGGTACCACCCAAGTTGACGCAAAGCGCCCGCTCGTCTCACGTACTTCCATACGCGCCGCCCGGATAACGGGTGCGGGTCCCGTCAGACGCTACTGAACTCTCGCCGTTCGCGCTGCCCTCGCAAGTCCATTCGCTGGAAAGTTCTCTGCCGTGATCCCACCATCCACGGCTCTCTGAAAGGTGACCTGACCAGGTACTCCTCTTGCTCAACGGTTTTTCTGATTGGTTGCATTATACGAAGCGGCGACGGAAATGTCAACCGTGATTTTGCACAAATCTTTTCTCCTGCTTTAAAGGGATAAATCCCGGGCGGAAAGCGGCCCCCGGCAGAACAGCCCTGTGACGGGAAAAGCCCGGAGGGAAATGAATTCCCTCCGGGCCAAGATTTTGCTTTGCAAAATGCTTGTCCGCGCTGATGCGCGCCCCGCTGCGCGGGGGCCTGATCAGCGGCTTTAGGAGAGCAGCATCTTGTCGTCGGCTTCGTCACTGCCGCTGACCTTGCTGAACAGGTCCAGCAGATCTGGGACCGTGAGCTTCTTCTTCTCCTCGCCGGACACGTCGATGACGATGTTGCCGTCGTACATCATGATGAGCCGGTTGCCGTGGACGATGGCGTCCTTCATGTTGTGGGTGACCATCATGGTGGTCAGCTCGTTCTCCGCCACGATCCGGTCGGAGAGCTCCAGCACCTTGGCGGCGGTCTTGGGGTCCAGGGCGGCGGTGTGCTCGTCCAGCAGCAGCAGCTTGGGCCGCTTTAGGGAGGCCATCAGCAGCGTCAGTGCCTGGCGCTGGCCGCCGGAGAGCAGCCCCACCTTGCTGGTGAGCCGGTCCTCCAGCCCCAGGTCCAGGTCCCGCAGCAACTCCCGATAGTCGGCCCGCTCCGTCTTGGTGATGCCCCAGCCCAGGCCCCGGCTCTGGCCGCGGCGGGCCGCCAGGGCCAGATTCTCCTCGATCTGCATGGTGGGGGCAGTGCCCATCATGGGATCCTGGAACACCCGGCCGATGAACTTGGCCCGCTTGTGCTCCGGCAGGCGGGTCACATCCACCCCGTCGATGACGATGGCGCCGCTGTCCACCGTAAAGGTGCCGGCCACCGCATTGAGCATGGTGGACTTGCCGGCGCCGTTGCCGCCGATGACGGTGCAGAAGTCCCCGTCCTTCAGGGTCAGGCTGACGCCCCGCAGGGCCTGCTTCTCATTGACGGTCCCGGCGTTGAACGTCTTCCAGATGTTCTTGATCTCAAGCATCCTGTTCCCCTCCTGTCTTGACCTCCGCCTTGGCGCCGCCGGCCGGCACCTTGACACGGGCGTACTTCCCCTTCCAGTAGGGGATGGCCAGGAATGCCGCCACGATCAGGGCGGTGATGAGCTTCATATCGTCGGTGTTCAGGCCCAGCCAGATGACCACCTGATACACCAGGTAGTACAGGATGGCGCCGATGGCCACCGCCACCAGCTTCAGGGCGAAGTTGTGGAACAGCTTGCCGAAGATCACCTCGCCGATGATGACGGCCGCCAGGCCGATGACGATGGCACCCCGGCCCATGTTCACGTCTGCGAAGCCCTGATACTGGGCCAGAAGGGCGGAGGACAGGGCCACCAGGCCGTTGGACAGCATCAGGCCCAGCACCTTGGTGAAGTTGGTGTTGATGCCCTGGGCCCGGGACATATTGGGATTGGAGCCCGTGGCCCGCAGGGACGCGCCCAGCTCCGTGCCGAAGAACCAGTACAGCAGGGCGATGACCGCCGCCACAAAGATGGCCACCACCAGGATGGGGTTGTCCAGGCTGAGAGAGCGGACGCTCTGCTGGTCCACCAGCAGTTCATACTGCCGGGAGCTGACGGGCCGGTTGGCCTGGCCCATGATCCGCAGGTTCACGGAGTACAGGGCCAGCTGGGTCAGGATGCCGGCCAGGATGGCCGGGATGCCGCAGACGGTGTGGAACAGGCCGGTGACCAGTCCGGCCAGCACGCCTGCCAGGAACGAGCCCAGCAGGGCCAGCGGCAGGGGCACGCCCGCCATGGTCAGCATGATGAAAGCGGCGCCGCCGGTGGCCATGGTGCCGTCCACCGTCAGGTCGGCCACGTCCAGGATGCGGTAGGTGATGTACACCCCGATGGCCATGATGCCCCAGATCAGTCCCTGGGCAACCACGCCCGGCAGGGCGTTGACCAGATGCATGATGTTCAAGTGAGATCCCTCCAAGATCCTCCGGGTCTCGCCCGGAGGAAGTTTGCTGCTCTATTCTAGCAAAGAGTAGCGGAAAAGGGAAGCCCCTTTTCCGCTGGCTCTTTTCAGCTTTTTGAAAGTGCGGGGTGGTTACTCGGCGATGGCCTCATAGCCCTCGGGGGCGGTCAGGCCCAGAGCCTCACACATGGTGGGGTTGTACTTGGGGGTGAACTGGGGGGCGTACTCGATGGGCATGGCGGCGGGATCGGCGCCGTTCACCAGGATCTCATAGGCCATCTCACCGGTGGCGTAGCCGATGTCATAGTAGCTGATGGTCAGGGTGGCCACGCCGCAGCCCTTGCAGATGCCCTCCTCACCGGCAATGATGGGGGTGGAGGAATCCAGGGCGATGTTGCCGATCAGCTCGGCGTTGTTGGCGGCGGTGTTGTCGGTGGGGATATAGACCACGTCGCTCTGGGCGCAGGCGTTGGTGGCCACGGCGGACAGGTCGTTGGAGTCGGAGAAGGAGTACTGGGTGCAGGTGTAGCCCATCTCCTCCAGATAGCTCTGGACGGTGTCCACCTGATACTGGCTGTTGGGCTCGCCGGAGCAGTACAGCAGACCCACGGTCTGGGCCTCGGGGAACCAGGTGTGCAGCATTTCCGCCTGCTGGTCCAGGGGCGCCAGGTCAGAGGTACCGGAGACGTTGAAGCCGGTGGTCCCCTCAAACCCGTCGATGCCCAGGGCCACGCCGTACTCGGTGATGGAGGTGCCCAGGATGGGGATGGTGCTGGTGGCGGTGGAGGCGGCCTGCAGGGCGGAGGTGCCGTTGGCCATGATCAGGTCCACGCCCTGGGAGACGAAGTTGTTGGCGATGGTGGAGTAGTTGGAGGGGTCGCCGGAGGCGTTCTCAAACTCGATGGAGACGCTGTCCCCCAGCTTTTCCGTCAGAGCGGCCTGGAAGCCCTCTGTGGCGGCATCCAGCGCCTCGTGCTGCATCTGCTGGATGATGCCGACGGTGTAGGTCTGGCCGTCGCCGGAGGCGGTGTCATCCGTGGAGGTGTCGCCGCTGGTCTGGGTGTCGCCGCCGCAGGCGGCCAGGCTCAGAGCCATGACAGCGGTCAGGGCAAGGGCAAGAAACTTCTTTTTCATCGCAGTGATCTCCTTTACAAGATTGATCGGGGGGAAAATTATAAAAGGCGGCTCTGTCCCAAGTGCAGAGCCGCCTTCCATACGGGGTGCGATCCACCGGCCGATGGCTGCATCACTGGCTGCTCTGCCTATGACGATATCGGCCCGCATAGCGGACCTGGCAGCCATAAAATCGAGAGTGCTCCGCCACAGTGCGGAACATCACGCAGATCAGATCCATGGTAGAGCTCCCTTCTGCCGGCCGGCCTTTGTACTTTTACACCATACAGCTTTAAACAGATAAAGTCAATGGTGATTTTATACAAAAAAACTGGAAGATATTCCGGGAACATGGGATCGTCCCGAAGGGACAGCCGCCCGGCGCTCTCCAGGCGGAAAGCGCCGGGCGGCAGGACACCGTCCTCTCAGCCCCACAGGGCGGAGAGCATGGGGATGACCTGTTTTTTCCGGGACATGATCTTGGGCAGAAACACCACGTCCTCCACATCCTCCACATTGAAGGCCTGGCGGATGGTCTCCCGGTCGCCCACGAACAGCAGCTGAGTGCCCTCCAGCAGCACGTCGGTGACCATCATGATCACCATGTCAAAGCCCTTCTCCTTCCGGATGGAGGTCATGAGCTTCAGGAACTCGTCCTTCCGCTGGAGCAGCTTGTCGGAGTCCATGCAGGTCACCTGGCTCACGGCCAGGTTGTGGCCGGCGATGTGGAACTCCTTGTAGTCCGTCCGAAAGATCTCCTCCGCAGAGCGGGTGCCGCCGCCGGCGGCGGAGAAGATCACCTGGCCCAGCTCCTTCAGGGAGATGTTGGCGATGCGGGCCATGCGGTTGGCCACGTCGATGTCCCGCTGGGTGCAGGTGGGGGACTTGAACATGACCGTGTCGGACACGATGGCCGCGGCCATGAGCCCCGCCATCTTGGCGGTGGGCATCAGGCCCTTGTCCTGGTACATGCCGGCCACGATGGTGGTGGTGCTGCCCACCGGCTCGTTGCGGACGGTGATGGGGTTCTTGGTCTGGATGTCCGCCAGCCGGTGGTGGTCGATGATCTCCAGGATGTCCGCCTGGTCCAGGCCGGGGACGGACTGGGCCTTCTCATTGTGGTCCATCAGGATCACCTGCTTGCGCCGGGGGCGCAGCAGATGGTAGCGGGACAGCGTGCCCACCACGTGCTCTTCCTCGTCCAGAATGGGGTAGGCACGGAAGCGGCTCTCCAGCACGGCGTTGCGCACGTCGTCGATATAGTCATCCAGGTGGAAGCACACCAGGTCGGAATTCTTGCAGATGCTGCTGATGGGCATGGCGTGGTAGATCAGCCGCACCGCCCGGTAGGCGTCAAAGGCGGTGGAGATGATGCAGGTGTCCGTCTGGGTGGCCAGCAGCTCCGGGTCCACCTCCGCCTGGCAGACGATGATGCAGGCCACGCCGATCTCCAGCGCCCGGCGGATCATGTCCGGCTGGTCGCCGCAGACCACGATGCTGTCCGGGCTGGAGAACATCAGGTTCTCCCGGCTGGCGGGCAGGGCGATGGTGACCTCGCCGGAGATCTCGTCCCGCATCTCGCCGCCCTGGTTGAGGATCTTCCCCTCCAGCACCGACAGCAGGTTGTACACCGGGATCCTGCCCACATTGGGATTGCGGACGGAGGACATGTCGTAGTTGGCCACGTCCCCGGCGGAGAGCATGCCGTACAGCGTCCCGTCCTCATTGGCCACGGGGATGGCGGAGATCTTGTTCTTCTGCATGGTCCGCCAGGCCCGGCTGATGGCGGCGGCGGCGGACAGGGTGGGGGGCGTGTCGTAGTCCAGATCCCGCACCTGGGTGCGCACGTTGTTCAGCAGCTTGGGGGGCTGGAAGCCGAAGCGGTCCAGCACGGTCTGGGTCTCGTCGCTGATCTGGCCCAGGCGGGCAGCCTCATACTGCCGCTGGCCCAGGGCGTTTTTCAGGGCGGCATAGGCCATGGCGGAGACGATGGAGTCCGTGTCCGGATTCCGGTGTCCGGTGATATAGATGGTGTCCATGATTCCTCCCTTTTGTCTGGATGCGGGGCATCCGTTTTCTGGAAATTTGATGGTTTTATTATGCGTCGTCCCGGCGGCTTTGTCAACCGCCGCCGGGGAAAAACGCTCCCGCCGGCGGGGCGGGAGCGGGGGCATTTACAGGATCAGCAGGTCCTTGGGGGCCAGGGTGAGGTTTTGGCAGCCGTCCTCCGTGAGATACAGCACGTCCTCGATCCGCACCCCCAGCCTTCCGGGCAGGTAGATGCCCGGCTCGGCGGAGATGACGGCCCCGGTAGGCAGGGGCTTGTCGTTGGACGGGGTGGCGTTGGGCCCCTCGTGGATTTCCACCCCCACGCCGTGGCCGAAGCTGTGGCCAAAATAGGGGCCGTAGCCCGCCTGTTCGATCACCTCCCGGGCGGCGCCGTCCACCGCCCGGCCGGTGGCCCCGGCTTTGGCGGCGGCGATGCCCGCCAGCTGGGCCCGCAGCACGGTGTCATAGACCTGGCGCATCTCATCCGTCACGGACCCAACCGCCACGGTGCGGGTCATGTCCGAGCAGTAGCCGTGGTACACGCAGCCGAAGTCCATGGTGACGAATTCCCCGGCCTGGATGACCTTCTCCGAGGGCACCCCGTGGGGCAGGCTGCCGTTGGGGCCGGACACCACGATGGGGTCGAAGGACTTGTCCTCCGCCCCGTAGTGGAGCATGAGATACTGGAGCCGGGCGGCGGTCTCCTTCTCCGTGACGCCGGGGCGGATCTCGTTCAGAATGTCCGCCAAGGCCTTCTCGGCGATGCGCTGGGCGGAGATCAGGATCTCCAGCTCCTCCGGGTCCTTCACCGCCCGCAGCTCCGCCAGCAGGTCCGCCGCCGGTACCAGCTCACAGGGCAGGGCCCTGGCGTAAAAGCCATGCTCCCGGACGGTCATATAGGCGTCCTCAAACCCAAGGCGGCGGATGTGGTGGCGCTGGACGGCCTCCTGCAAAAGCGCGGAGTACCCCCGGCCGGCGCCCACCTCCCGGATGTCCGCGCCCTGGATGTGCCGCCGGGCGGCCTCCGTGTACCGGGAGTCTGTGAAGTAGTAAAACTTCTCGGGAGTGACCAGGGCCATGCCGTCGGTGCCGGCGGAGTGAAAGCCGGAGGCGTAGAAGCGGTTGGCCTCGTTGGTCAGCAGCACGCCGTCCAGGTCATGGGATCTCAGCTGAGCGGCGATCTTGGCAAAGTGATTCATCGTGTTACCTCCTGGGCCGCCGATGTCCTCAGACGGCCATCAAAAGTCCGTAGAATACCGGGCGCTTATTGGGCGCCGGCCTCCATCTTCTCCACAGAGGCCCTGACGAAGCCGTAGAACAGCGGATGGGGCCGGTCGGGACGGACAAGCCGCTTACAGCGGCAGTCCGCGGGGGATGCCGGCGGGCTCGCCCCTTGCGGGGCAACCGCCCGCATGGCAGAGAGCCGTCCCGCCCGGATTTTATTGAGCGTCGGATTCCATCTTCTCCACAGAGGCCTTGACGAAGCCGTAGAACAGCGGGTGAGGCCGGTCGGGACGGACAAGCCGCTTACAGCGGCAGTCTGCGGGGGATGCCGGCGGGCTCGCCCCTTGCGGGGCAACCGCCCGCATGGCAGAGAGCCGTCCCGCCCGGATTTTATTGAGCGTCAGCCTCCATCTTCTCCACAGAGGCCCCGACGAAGCCGTAGAACAGCGGGTGAGGCCGGTCGGGACGGCTCTTGAACTCCGGGTGGAACTGGGCGCCCACGAACCAGGGGTGGTCCGGCAGCTCGATGATCTCCACCAGGCGGCCGTCCGGGGACAATCCCGCCAGGCGCATGCCGGCGGCCTCCATCTCCGCCCGGAAGTCGTTGTTGAACTCATAGCGGTGGCGGTGGCGCTCGGAGATCTCCGCCTGGCCGTAGAGGTCCCGGCTGCGGGAGCCCTCCGCCAGCACGCAGGGGTACCGGCCCAGCCGCATGGTGCCGCCCTTGTCCGTCACGTGGACCTGGTCCGGCATCAGGTCGATGACCGGGTGGGCGGTGGAGCCGGAGAACTCGGAGGAATTGGCGTCGGTCCAGCCCAGCACATGGCGGGCGAACTCGATCACCGCCATCTGCATCCCCAGGCAGATGCCGAAGTAGGGGATGCGGTGTTCCCGGGCGTACCGCACGGCGGCGATCATGCCCTCGATGCCCCGGTCGCCGAAGCCGCCGGGCACCAGGATGCCGTCACAGCCCGCCAGCCGCTCCGCCGTGCTGGCCTCCGTCAGGGTCTCGGAGTCCACCCACCGGATGTCCACCACCGCGTCGTTGGCGGTGCCGGCGTGGTTCAGGGACTCCACCACGGAGAGGTAGGCGTCGTGGAGCTGGGTGTACTTGCCCACCAGGGCGATGGTGACCCGCCTGTGGGCGTTCTTCTCCCGCTTCACCATGGCGCTCCACTCCCGCAGGTCCGGCTGGTGGGTGATGAGGCCCAGCTTCCGGCACACCACCTCGTCCAGGCCCTCCCTGGCCATCAGCAGGGGCACCTCATACAGCGTCTCCGCCGTGGCGTTCTGGATGACGCAGTCCGGTTGGACGTTGCAGAACAGGGCGATCTTCCGGCGGATGTCCTCGGTGATGGGCACGTCACACCGGCACACCAGGATGTCCGGCTGGATGCCCAGGCTCAGCAGCTCCTTCACGGAGTGCTGGGTGGGCTTGCTCTTCAGCTCGCCGCTGCCGGGGATCTGGACGATGAGGGGCACGTGGATGAACACCACGTCCCCCCGGGGCCGCTCCGCCGCCACCTGCCGGATGGCCTCCAGAAAGGGCTGGGACTCGATATCGCCCACAGTGCCGCCGATCTCCGTGATGACCACGTCCACGTCCTCGTCCGCCATGGCGTAGATGCGGCGCTTGATCTCGTCGGTGATGTGGGGGATGATCTGCACCGTGGCCCCCAGGTAGTCGCCCCGGCGCTCCCGGTTCAGCACGGACCAGTAGATCTTGCCGGAGGACACGGAGCTGTTGCCGGTCAGATCCTCGTCCACGAACCGCTCGTAGTGGCCCAGGTCCAGGTCCGTCTCGGCCCCGTCCTCGGTGACGAAGACCTCCCCGTGCTGATAGGGGCTCATGGTCCCCGGATCCACATTGATATAGGGGTCAAACTTCTGGTTCCGCACCCGGATGCCCCGCTGCTTCAGAAGCCGCCCCAGGGAGGCCGCGCAGATCCCCTTGCCCAGACCGGACACCACGCCGCCCGTGACGAATACGAATTTCGTTGACATGCCGTTCACCTTGCCTTTCCACGCACACAGTTTCTGCAGGAAACGCCCGTTGTACGCCCGCCGCTGACAGCCCGACAAACAAAAAACACCGCCGGACCGATTTTGCGGCTGAAAGTCCCAGTCTCTTTCGGGACGTTCGGCC
Source organism: Oscillibacter valericigenes (assembly GCF_016902445.1). Lineage (GTDB taxonomy): Bacteria > Bacillota > Clostridia > Oscillospirales > Oscillospiraceae > Oscillibacter > Oscillibacter avistercoris. The sequence goes on from NZ_JACSNX010000023.1 coordinate 12,699, forward strand.
GCGGTCCGCGGTGTGTCTGTTTGGTTGTCGCGTTGCGGCATCCGCCGCAAACCGCCGCCCAAAGCGTTTCCAAAAAATACTGTTCCAGTGTAGCACCGGCCCGGGGAAATGTCAACGGCCGACCCGTGGCAAAACCGGCAGAATCGAAGGGGCGGTCCGGGCCGGTTTTCTGTGGATTTCGGCAAAGGCCGGGCACGGAAGCTCCGTGCCCGGCTCTTGCTGGTTCACCGGTCCCCGAAGGTCTGGTGGAGCTGCACCAGCTCCATGGGAGACTCCACCCAGTTCTCCACGTACCCGCAGCCGCAGCAGACGTAGCGGATGACAGGGATCTTTCCCATGAGGGTATATTTGCTGGTGTAGATGTTGCTGCCGCTGGCGTAGCGGCTGGGGTGATCGGGGATGCGGACGATGTCTCTGCTGCCGCACTTGGGGCAGACATGGGCATTTTTCATCTCGGCTCCTTTCGCTCCAGGAGGGCCGCCCCGCACAGGGCCAGCAGAGCGGCCAGATCCGCCGGCGTGGGTGCCGGGCGGGAGGCGTTCGGCGCATTTTCCATACTGCTCACCGGCTCCTGCGGCCATAGAACCGGATGGCCATGGGGATGGACACCACCGTCAGCACCACGGCGGCGATGGCGGCGGGCACCAGGGAGAAGGACAGGTAGAAGCCGCCGTCCAGGGAGGACTGCTCGATGGTGGCGATGCCTCCGGCGCTGGCGCACACCAGGAAGATGATGAGGAACATGGCCAGCCGCCCCTTCTCCACGCCGAACCGGAACATCAACGGCAGGGTGATGTCCAGGATGCACACGGCCACGCACACGGACAGCAGAATGACGGGGATGGAGGGGCCGGTCACGTCGCTGAGCCAGACGAAGGAGAGGATGGTCTGGAGGACGAAGGTGGCAGCCGCCGCGATGGCCACGCTGATCCAGCCGAAGAGATACTTGCTCAGCACCACGTCCCGGGCGGAGTAGGGCATCATGGCGGCCAGCTGGTCCCACTTGCTCCGCTCGTCATAGGCCAGGGCCGTGTAGGGCAGCATGGAGGCGTACACCACAGCGAAGGTGCTGTAAAACGTGCCGGGGATGCAGGAGAACACCAGGATCAGCAGCAGGAAGATCCTCATCTGCCGGAAGATCACATAGTAGTCTTTCAAAAGCAGGGCGCTCATTGCTTCTTTGCTCCTTTCACCAAAAACAGGACGACGTCCTCCACTGTGGGCCGCTCCAGCTCCCAGCCGGCGGGCACCAGGTCCCGCTTCACCAGGCACCGGACGCCGCCGAAGCCGCTGGACTCCCGGGCCACCACGGCCCCGTCCTGGAGGCTGTTCACCTGATCCGCCGTGCCCACGAAGATGCCGTACTCCTCCAGCAGGCGGTCCTTCTCGTCGCAGAACAGCAGCCGCCCCTGGTGGAGGAAGGCGATGTAGTCGCACAGCTTCTCCAGATCGCTCAAGATGTGGGAGGAGATCAGGATGGAGTGGTCCTCCTCCCGGGTGAACTCGTTGAAGATCTCCAGCACCTCGTCCCGGACGATGGGGTCCAGGCCGGAGGTGGCCTCATCCAGCACCAGCAGCTTGGGGCTGTGGCTCAGCGCCACGGCGATGGCCAGCTTCATCTTCATGCCCCGGGAGAAGTCCTTGAAGGGCTTCTTCTCCGGCAGGCCGAAGCGGGTGAGATAGTTCCGGTACTGCTTGCCGTCCCACCGGCGGTAGGTCCTGGCCATGACGTCTCCCACCTGCAGGGCGTTCAGGCTCTCGGGGAAATAGGCCTCGTCCAGCACCACGCCGATGTCCTCTTTCACGGCGAGGAACTCCGGCGAGGCGGCGTCCGTCCCCAGGACGGTGCAGGTGCCGCTGTCCGGCTGCAGGCCGCCCATCAGCAGGCGGATGGTGGTGGACTTGCCGGCGCCGTTCTCGCCCACCAGGCCGCAGATGGTGCCGCTGGGCACAGCGAGGGACAGGTCCTGTAAGGTAAAGCCGGGAAAGTGTTTCGTCACATGGCTCAGTTCGATGGCGTTCATACGTGAGGTTCCTCCTCTTTCAGCAGGATACGGAGCATCTCGTGGAGTTCTGCCGGAGAGACGCCGCACTGGGCGGCCAGCTCCACGGCGGCGTCCAGGTGGTCCTCCAGCTCCTTCAGCTTCTGTTCCCGGATCAGGTCCAGGTTCTTCTCCGCCACAAAGCAGCCTTTGCCGGCCACGGTGTACAGGAAGCCGTCGGCCTCCAGCTCGTCGTAGGCCCGCTTGGTGGTGATGACGGAGATCCGCAGGTCCTTGGCCAGGGCCCGGATGGAGGGCAGCGCCTCTCCCGGGGCCAGCTTGCCGGCGATGATCTGGGCCTTGATCTGGGCGTAGATCTGATCGTAGATGGGTTGGTTGGTGGTGTTGCGGATGATGAGTTCCATGGAAGTCACTCCTGTTCGTACTGTACATGCACAGTATATACAGTATACACGGATCTGTCAAGAGGGAAATCCAGGATCCTGCGAAAAAATTTTGTGGCCATTGCGACTAGGCTCTCTGCGGAAAATGTGATACACTACTGAAGTTGAGAACAACGGCCTGTCCGAAGAGAGGAGGCGGCGCTGTGGAGATCATTCCCGGCAGCGGAAACTGGAGGCTGATCCTCCGTCGGGAGGCGGAGGGGATCACAGTCCTGCGGGCGGCCACCTGCGACAAGCGGGCTGTTCTGCCGGAGACGCTGTGCGGCCTGCCGGTGACGGCCCTGGGGGACCATGCCCTCTCGCCCACCGCCGCCCCTGCGGAGGGGGAGGAGCTGCTGGTGACCTGCGGCGGCGCCGGCGACCCGGAGATCTGGACCAACCGGGACCTGGAGGATCTGACCCTGCCCCGGTCCCTCCGGCGGATGGGGGATTACGCCTTGATGAACTGCGGTGCCCTGCGGACGCTGCGGCTCCACGACGGCATTCGGATATGGGGCGCTGCCGTGCTGATGAACTGCCGCAGCCTGAACACCCTCCACCTGACACGAGAGGAGGAGCAGGGAGACGCCCTGGCCTGGTTTGCCGACGAGCTGCCCTGGGAGCTGGACGTCACCATCCGGGAGACGGACGGCAGCCTCTTCCGGCTGATCTTTCCGGAGTACCGAGAGGTCTACGAGGAAAACTGCCCGGCCCATCACTTTGACTACAACATCTCCGGCGCCGGGTATCCCTATCACCACTCCTTCCGCCGGAAGAAGCTGGATCTGCGGACGTATGACGAGCTGTGGCCCGGCTTTCTGGGCATGGAGCACGACGCGGGGTGTGCGGTGCGGCTGGCCTTCTGGCGGCTGCGGTACCCGATGGAGCTGTCGCCCCGGGCGGCGGAGCAGTACGGATCCTATCTCCGGACCCACGCCGGGGAGGCGGCGGTCTGGCTGGTGGGGGAGCGGGACATGCCGGGACTGGCGTTCCTGCTGCGGACGGCGGAGCCGGAGGCGGCGGAGCTGGCGGCCGCCCGGGACCTGGCCCGGGAGTCCGGCGCTGCCGAGGCGTTGGCCCTGTTGCTGGAGCAGCAGCGGGACGAGGCCCCCCGGGGCCTGGATAAGACCTTTGATCTGTAAACGGGAAGGAGGTGCGCCATGGCGCCCAAGGACCTGACGGCCATCGGGCTGGAGATCCTGCAGACGGCCCGGAACGAGCTGTATCTGAATCTGCCCTATCTGGACGTGGCATTGTGCAGCCTGGACTTCCAGCCCGGCGGGGGCGTGACGCTGAGCCTTGCCACGGACGGGGAGACGCTGTACTACGACGGCAGCTTCCTCTCAGACCGGTATCTCCGTTCCCGGACGGCGGTGGACCGGGCGTATCTCCACGTGCTGCTCCACTGCATGCTGCGGCACCTGTGGAAGAAGCGGGGCAGGGCGCCGGAGCTGTGGGACCTGGCCTGCGATGTCGCGGTGGAGAGCATCCTGGACCAGCTGGACTACCCCTGTCTGGCCGGGGGCTTCGTCCCCGCCAAGCAGAAGTTCTACGGCCAGTGCCGGGCGGAGATGCCGGTGCTGACGGCGGAGGGCATCTACCGCCATCTCCTGCGGCTGGATCTGCCGGCGTATGAGGTAGCCCGGCTCCAGCGGGCCTTTCTGGTGGACGACCACGGGCTGTGGGACCCGGACCAGCAGGACCAGGAGCAGCAGAAGCAGCGGGAGGAGAAGTGGCAGGGCGTCTCGGAAAAGACCCAGACGGGGCTGGAGACGGTGCTGGCGGGACAGGCCACCGGCGGCGAGGCGGTGCTGGAGCAGATCCGGGTGGCCAACCGGGACGATGTGGACTACCGGGCCTTCCTCCGGCGGTTCGCCGTGCCCCGGGAGGTGATGGCGGTGGACGGCGACGCCTTCGACTATATCTTCTACACCTACGGCCTCCAGCTCTACGGCAACATGCCCCTGGTGGAGCCGCCGGAGACGAAGGAGGAGAAGCGGATCGAGGACTTCGTCATCGCAGTGGACACCTCCATGTCCACCTCCGGTGAGCTGGTGCGGCAGTTTTTGGCCTGCACCTACGCCATCCTCCGCAGCACGGAGACCTTCACCCGGAAGGTGAACATCCGCATCCTCCAGTGCGACGACCAGGTCCGGTCCGACACGCCGATCCACGACCTGGAGGAGCTGAAGGCGTATATGGAGAACTTCCAGCTGGTGGGCGGCAGCGCCACGGACTTCCGGCCGGTGTTCGACCACGTGGCGAAGCTCCGGGCGGAGGGGGCCTTTACCTCCCTCCGGGGGCTGGTGTACTTCACCGACGGCATGGGCATCTACCCCCAGAAGCGGCCGCCCTATGACACGGCCTTTGTGCTGCTGGAGGAGCCGCCCCTGGCCGTGAGGATGCCCCCCTGGGCCATCCGGCTGGTGGTGCCCACCCCGGCCCTGGAGCGGGCCGCCCGGGAGGCCGCGGAGCAGGACGGCATGGACCTCATCGACTTGGACGAACTTCCCCAACTGTAAGGAGTACGGATATGAACATCAAACAGGCAAAGCAGGAGATCACCAACACCTTGAAGGCGTATCTGGCCCGGGACGAGCTGGGCAACTACCTGATCCCCACGGTGCGCCAGCGGCCGGTGCTGCTGATGGGCCCGCCGGGCGTGGGCAAGACACAGATCATGGAGCAGATCGCCGCCGAGACCGGCGTGGGCCTGGTGGCCTACACCATCACCCACCATACCCGGCAGAGCGCCATCGGCCTGCCCTTCATCGAAAAGCGCACCTACGGCGGGGAGGAGGTCTCTGTCACCGAGTACACCATGAGCGAGATCCTGGCCTCCGTCTACCGGCTGATGGAGCGGACCGGGCTGAAGGAGGGCATCCTCTTCCTGGACGAGATCAACTGCGTCAGCGAGACGCTGGCCCCCATGATGCTCCAGTTCCTCCAGTGCAAGACCTTCGGCAACCAGGCCCTGCCGGAGGGGTGGCTCATCGTGGCGGCGGGCAACCCGCCGGAGTACAACAAGTCCGTCCGGGACTTTGACGTGGTGACGCTGGACCGGGTGAAGCGCATCGACGTGGAGGAGGACTACGGTGTGTGGAAGGAATACGCCCGCCGCAAAAACCTTCACGGGGCCATCCTCTCCTACCTGGACATCAAGAAGGACAACTTCTACCGCATCGAGAACACGGCGGACGGATTGCAGTTCGCCACCGCCCGGGGCTGGGAGGACTTGAGCGAGCTCCTCTACGCCTATGAAAAGCTGGGCATCCGGGCGGACCGGGAGGTGGTGGGGCAGTACATCCAGATGCCCCGCATCGCCAAGGACTTCGCCAATTACCTGGAGCTGTTCTACAAGTACCAGAAGACCTATCACGTGGAGGGAATCCTCAGCGGCACCTGGGAGAACATCACGGTCCTGGAGCTGCGGGAGGCCCCCTTTGACGAGAAGCTCTCCGTCATGGGGCTGGTGCTCTCCCGCCTCAGCGAGGAGGCCCGGAACACCCGCCGGCAGGACGCCCTCACCGACGCCCTCCACAAGTCGCTCACCGAGTTCCGGGAGAAGATCGCCGACGCGCCGCCCCTGACGGTGCTGGACCAGCTGCTGTGGAAGCGCCGCACCGCCATGAAGCAGGCCAAAGAGGCCGGCCAGCTGGACAAGGAGTCCCGGGACCTCCGGCAGCGGGAGATCAACGCGTTGGAGGACTATCGCCGGCGGCTGGATCGGGAGGCCGCGGCGCCGGAGGGAGCCATGGACGCCGTCCGGGGCTGGTTCGGCCAGGAGGTGGAGCGGCGCAAGACCATGGCCGTGGAGACGAAGGCCATGTTCGACAACGCCTTCCGCTTTCTGGAGACCACCTTCGGTCAGGGACAGGAGCTGGTGATCTTCGTGACGGAGATCACCGCCGGGTACGACACCTCCTGGTTCGTGGAGCAGTTCGGCTGCGACGCCTATTTCCGCCACAACCGGGAGCTGCTGTTCGACAGCACCCGCCACCGCATCCGGGAGGAGATCACAGCCGCCAAGGCGGCGGAACAGGAGGAACACACATGAGTGAAGAGCTGAAGCAGATCGAGGCCGTCCTGGACGAAAAGGTGCGCCCGTCCCTGCGGGCCCACGGCGGGGAGCTGGAGATCGACCATCTGGAGGATGGCGTGCTGTATATCAAGCTGCTGGGCCAGTGCGCCGGGTGCCCCTCGGCGGATCTGACCAACGAGACGCTGATCGAGCATGAGCTGACGGCGGCCCTGCCGGAGCTGGTGCGGAAAGTCGTGGTGGTCCAGACTGTCAGCGACGAGCTGTGGGAGCAGGCCAAGCGGCTGCTGCGGGACCACCATCTGTGAAACAGGCAGAAGAAGAGCGCCTCCGGGATCCCGGAGGCGCTCGTTTGCGCAGTTACCAGCTGTGGTGCTGCCAGGACTCGTCAGGCGTCATGGCAAAGTAGCTGTAGTTGGGGGCGGGGCCGCTGTCGCCCCAGGTGGTGTCGATGTGGTATTCCGTGCCGTCCAGGGTGGCCACGGTCCAGATGTGGGAGCTGTTGGACAGGGCGGTGCAGTCGATGCCCTCCAGCTTCAAAAGCAGGTTGTAGGCGCCGGTGTACCCGTCGCACACGGCGGTGCCGTTCTCAAACAGGTTGTAGGCGATGTGGCTCAGGGAGCTGTCCCCGGCGCTGTAGTCGTAGACACAGTTGTCGCAGATCCAGGTGAAGTAGACCTGGGCCTTCTCATAGTCCGTCATGGAGGCGGTGATCTCCCCGCGCTCCCACAGGTCGTCATGGACGGCGATGGCAGCTTCCATGGCGGCGTCCCGGTAGGTCAGGATCTTCTCTCCCGCGTCGGCAGCGGAGAAGGTGAGGGTGATGGCCCCGTCCGCGGAGTAGGTGCAGTTGACAGTGTTGTAGCACTGCTCGCAGTAGGTCTTGACGTCTGCCAGCGCCGCCTCCATCACCTGCCGGGCAGAGACCACGGACAGGCTGGGATACTGGAGCGTCAGGGTGTTCTGGTTGGAGGCCAGCATGTACCGGATGCTCTCATCCAGCTCTGCCTCAGAGGAGGGCGCAGCCACGTAAGTCCCCAGAGGGACCAGGTCCCCCATGGTGGCACCCTGGGCGCTCCAGCTCTCCCGGCCCAGATCCCAGTCCGGCGTCACCCGCAGGCTTGGGTCCACCATGCGGGTCAGCATGGCGGCGGCTGCGCCCCGGGTGATGGGCTGGTCCGGCAGGAAGGAGCCGGTGCCGTCGCTGCCCACAGACACGCCGGCGCGGTAGAGGGTCAGGATGTCCTGATAATAGGGGGTGTATTCCGTCACGTCCGTAATGAACCGGCGGCTGGCGTAAGCCTGGGTCACAAGATCCTGATGGACGGCGGGCAGGACCTCCTCCGGCAGGGTGCTTGCCAGCACGTGGGCCACCTGGGCCCGGGTGGCGGGGGCGGACAGGACCTCGTCCAGCTCCGTGCCGATGACGCCCTCCGCCTGGAGATACCGCAGATACCGGAGGGCCGCAGCCTCATCGTCCTCACCGGCGTGGGCGCCCGGACCGGCCTCGGTGTCTCCGGTGCGGTACAGACTGCGGATGCGGCCGGCAAAGATGACCACCTGCCCCACGGTCAGCTGATCCCGCAGGCCGAAGGTGCCGTCGGCCTTGCCGACTGTCAGGCCGTACTCATACAGGGCAGCCACATTGCTGTAAAAGGTGGAGTCGGCGGGCAGGTCCGCAAACTGACCGGAATAGGTCCTGCTGCGGACGAAGTTGTCCGCACTGTCCTGGGCGGCCACGGCGGGGACTGAGAGCGTCAGCGCCAGAGCCAGCGCCAGAGCGCAGATCCGTTTCTTCATGACGGCACCTCCTTGCCTGTGATCGGAATACCTCTGCGGGCGGGGAGGACGCTCATGCGGGGATGTTCAGGTCCTCCATGGTCCGGTCCTCCACATAGGGATTCAAGTACTGGTTCACCACCTCCAGGGTGGCGTCGGGGTCCAGATAGATGTAGGGGGAATGCCATTCGCCGGGCAGGGTGGAGAAGGAGATGTTCTCCGCCCCCATGGAGATGGCCTCCTTGCCCAGCCAGGCCAGATTTCCCAGCGTCAGGTCCGTTTCCACGTACTGCTGGAAGATCTTCACGAAGTCATCGATCTTGTCCAGGTTGGACAGCGTCAGCGTCTGCTGGGCCACGGCCTTCAAAAATGCCTGCTGGGTCTGCATCCGGCCGATGTCCTCGTTGCCGTAGCCGGAGCCGTCGTTGTTGTGGCGGAAGCGGACCACCTTCATGGCCTCTTCGCCGGTGAGATGCTGCATCCCGGCATTGAAGTGGATGTGCAGATCCTGGTACGGGTCGTCGTAGTTCATATTGATGGGTACTTCGAAGTCCACGCCGCCGATGGCGTCCACCAGTGCCTCAAAGCCCGTCAGGTCCACGGATACGGTGAAATCCACCGGGATGCCCAACTGGTCGCCGATGACCTCTGCCAGCTTCTCCGCACCGCCGGAGCCGAAGGCGGCGTTGATCTTGTGGCTTTTGCCGTCCCAGACGGCCTTGGTGTCCCGGGCGATGCTGACGCCGTGGATGTAGCCGTTGGTGGCGTCCACCGCCACCAGGATGTTGGTGTCGCTGTTGCCGTTGCCGTCGTCGCACCCGGAGAGCAGGATGGTGTAGAAGTAGGGCTTGCGCTCCAGATGGGCGGCCCGGGCCTCGGCCTCCGGGTCCTGGACGGTCTCCTGATCGGAGATCGTCTCCGTCTCGTCGGGCTGGGAGGTGTCCGCAGGGACCTCCGGGGCACGGAAGAGGCAGAAGTAGCCTGCGTACAGGGCGGCGGCCACGAAGACCACGAGAAGCAGCAGCCTGCTCCAGCTGCGCCGTCTCCGGCGGGTTCTCTTTGTCATGTTACGATACGCTCCTTGCCGCCGGGGCATCATCGCCGCCGGCGTTTTCCGCAGATGATTTACATAATGCTTGTCCATTATAAAACGCATCGCGGAAAAACACAAGAGGAAAATGGCGTGCCGCGCACCGGCACGCCATTTTTCAGGACTGTGCGGAGTCCTCCTGCCCGTCCTCCGGCACCAGCTGCTGCAGCAGCGTCTTGATGTCGGCCAGCAGCTGGTTCTGGTAGGAGAGGGCGCATCGTATGTAGTGGAGCGCCGGGTCCAGGTCCTGTGCGGGGCCCGCGCCCTCCACCGGATGGGGCCAGCGGCGGACAGGGGGCTCCGGGACAGACGGCGCCGGTGCCGCACTGGAAGGGGCCGGCGTGGACCGGACCGTCCGGCAGCGGCAGCGGGATTGATTTGCCATGGCGATTCCTCCGTTGCAAGCTTTCTATGACCAGTCTATGCGGCGTTTATTCCCCGCGGTACTTTTTTCGGGTGGCGATGCCGCCCCGGATGTGCCGCTGGGCCTTGTTTACCTCCAGGATCTCCTTCACCTGCAGATACAGCACCCGGTTGAACTGGGGCAGCCGCTCGGAGATGTCCTTGTGCACCGTGGATTTGCTGATGCCGAATTTCTGTGCGGCGGCGCGGACCGTGGTCCGGTTTTCGATGATGTACTGAGCCAGCCGCTCGGCCCGCTCTTCCATGTTACCCTTCAAAACACAACACTCCCCGCCTCTTGTTGCTCCATCCTATGCGGGGGAGGCACGGGTTATTCCGGCGGCCCGGGCGCGAAAAAGCTATGGAAACCCGGAAAAGTATGGTATAATGCAGGCAGAGCACACAGCCGGGGCCCGATGCCCCGAGCCCTGAACAGAAAGGATGCGACAGAAGATGAATGAGACGCTGCGGGTTTTGAAGGAGCGGCGGAGCGTCCGCCGGTACAAGGCGGAGCAGATCACGGAGGCGGAGTTGAACGCCGTTTTGGAGGCGGGCACCTGGGCCCCGTCCGCCAAGGGGCTGCAGACCTCCGTCCTGGTGGTGGTCCAGGACCCGGAGACCATCGCCTATATGTCCCGGCTGAACGCCGAGATCCAGGGCAACCCGGGCACGGACCCCTTTTACGGGGCCCCCACCGTGGTGGTGGTCCTGGGAGACGGGGAGAAGCTGAACTGGCTGCAGGACGGCTCCCTGGTGATGGGGAACCTGATGAACGCCGCCGCGGCCCTGGGGCTGGGCTCCTGCTGGATCAACCGGGCCATGGAGCTCTTTGACCGGCCGGAGGGCAAGGAGCTGCTGAAGAAGTGGGGCCTGCCGGAGACATACCGGGGCGTGGGCAACTGCATCCTGGGGTATGTGGACGGGGAACTGCCCGCCCCCAAGCCCCGGAAGGACGGCTGGATCCTCCGGGTGTGAGCGCGGCACCGGGCGGCGGGACATTCCCGCCGCCCTGCCGGTTTCCCGGGGCGGCTACCTCTTGCGTCCAAAGCGGATTTGCGATACACTGAACGAAAGACTGTGAGAGCGCCGCTCCGGAGGGATGAACGGGGTGCGTCGCCGGAAAGGAAGGACCACCATGCCAGACATCACCGCTGTCACCCACGCCCAGAACATCCGCTATGACAAGCAGGCGGAGGCCCTGTACATCATCGACCAGACCCTGCTGCCGGGTGAGGAACGGGAGATCCGCCTGACCACCCTGGATGAGATGGTGGAGGCCATCCGGGCCCTGCGGGTGCGGGGCGCGCCCGCCATCGGCATCTGCGCCGGCTACTGCATGTACCTGCTGGCCCGGGACGCCTGGACAGAGGACCGGCAGGCGTTCCTGCGGAAGCTGACGGAGGACGGCGAGGCCCTCAACGCCTCCCGCCCCACGGCGGTGAACCTCAGCTGGGCCATCGGGGAGATGATGGCCGTGGCCCGGGCCCGTCTCCAGGAGCCCCGGGAGGTGCTGCTGGACGCCCTGTACCAAAAGGCCGTGGCGATCCATGAGGACGACATCGCCAAGTGCAAAGCCATCTCCGAATACGGCCTGAGCCTGCTGAAGGAGGGGGACGGCGTGCTGACCCACTGTAACGCCGGGCCCCTTGCCACCTCCCGGTACGGCACGGCCCAGGGCCCCTTCCTGCTGGCAGCGGAGCGGGGCATGCACATCCGGGTGTTCGCCGACGAGACCCGCCCTCTGCTCCAGGGCGCCCGGCTCACCAGCTACGAGCTCCAGCGGGCCGGGGTGGACGTGACGCTGATCTGCGACAATATGGCCTCCATCGTCATGCGGAACGGCTGGGTCCAGGCCTGCTTCGTGGGCTGCGACCGGATCGCCGCCAACGGCGACACCGCCAACAAGATCGGCACCTCCGGCGTGGCCATCCTGGCCAGGCACTACGGCATCCCCGTCTACGTGCTGGGGCCCACCTCCACCATCGACATGAACTGCCCCGACGGGGACCACATCCCCATCGAGCTGCGGGACCCGGAGGAGATCAAGACGCTGTGGTATGAAAAGCCCATGGCCCTGCCTGAGGTGAAGTGCTACAACCCCTCCTTCGACGTGACAGACCACGACCTGATCGCCGGCATCGTCACGGAGAAGGGCATCTGCCGGGCCCCGTACACCGAGAGCCTGGCGGCGCTGTTTGACGACGAGACCTGACAACAAAGCGGAATATCCGACATCTGTATCACAAGGAGGAATCGAAAATGGCCATCAAGGAATCCCCCTCTGCCTCCATCGCGGCGGACGAGAGCCAGATCGCCAAGGCCGTGCTGATGCCCGGCGACCCCCTGCGGGCCAAGTACGTGGCGGACCACTATCTGGAGGACGTGGTGTGCTTCAACACCGTCCGGAACATGCTGGGCTACACCGGCACCTACAAGGGCAAGCGCATCTCCGTCATGGGACACGGCATGGGCGTGCCCTCCATGGGCATCTACAGCTATGAGCTGTACCAGTTCTTCGGCGTGGACACCATCATCCGCATCGGCTCCGCTGGCGGCATCGGGGACGATGTGAAGGTCCGGGACGTGGTCATCGCTCTGGGAGCCTCTACCAACTCCCACTTCGCCGACCAGTACCGGTTCCCCGGCCAGCTGTGCGCCACCGCCGACTTCCGGCTCCTCCGGGACGCGGTGGAGACGGCGGAGGCCATGGGCGTCCGGGCGGACGTGGGCCAGGTGTTCACGGCGGACCAGTTCTACAACGACAACCCCGACGCCGGGGCCATGTACCGCAAGTTCGGCATCCTGGCCCTGGAGATGGAGACGGCGGGCCTGTACTGGACGGCCCAGCGGCTGGGGAAGCGGGCGCTGAGCCTGCTGACCATCTCCGACCACATCTTTACGGGAGAGTCCCTCTCCGCCCAGGAGCGGCAGGACTCCTTCCACGAGATGATGGAGATCGCCCTGGAGACCGCCTGGAAGTCCCTGGAGGGCTGAGCCATGGCACTGTTCGGAAAGCGGGAGAAGGCCTATGAGGTCTGGGGCGACAAGCCCCGGTGGAAGGAGGCACGGCAGCGGCTGAAGGACGCCGGCATCAAGATCATGGAGACCGGCTACTATGAGACGGAGGCCCCGGCCTGCGGCTGCGGCGCCAAGCTGGACCACCGGGACTTCGGCCCCAACGGCAAGATCGACCGGCTGACCTACTACATCTCCGTAAAGCCGGAGGATGTGGCGCGGGCGAAAGAACTGCTGGCAGACCTGGTGAAGCCGGCCCATGTGGTGCCGGAATAAGCAAACGACAGATCCCCCGCCGGGCATGCCCGGCGGGGGATCTCGCTATCTCGCTATACAGTTTACTCTGCGGTGATGGGGAACACCACGCCGCCCACGGAGATGCTTGCCATGTCCTCCATGGGGATGACCTCCGAGAGCATCTCGCCCTTGGAGCAGACAGTGACGCCGTCCTCCGGGCCGATGCTGCCGCCGGCGTTGGAGAGGTCCACCACCGTGCCGTCGGTGAGGGTCAGCAGGATCTCCACGTTCTCGAAGTACCGCGCCATCTGGCGGGAGTCCTCCTCGCTCTGCCGGCCGCTGCCGCTGTCGCTCCAGACCACCTCGCTGTCCACGGTGTAGTCCACCTTGTAGGCCACGGGGGAGAGAGTGATGGAGTCGATGGTGAAGGTCATGCCGTTCTGGACAAAGGTCTCTCCGCTGCCCAGGGTGACGGAGCTGTCCTCATAGGCCATCTGGAACTTGACCTTCCACTTGCCCTCGATGACGGGCACGGCCTCGCCGGTGGCCTCGTCCCACTTGCAGATGTCCTCGAACACGCCGGTGGCGGTGCAGTCGTTGATGGGCACGTCGGCACTGATGGTCTCCACCAGCTGGATGGAGCTGGCCGCCGGATCCTCCACCACAAAGTGGCTGCCGCCGTGAGCGCCGCCCAGAACGTTCAGATCCGTGCCGTTGCCGCGGACCAGCAGCATATCGCCGCTGGTGCCCTCCGGCAGAAGGGCCGTGCCGTCGTCTCGGCTGATGGTGTAGACGATGACGGCGTTGTAGGCGTCGCCCATGACGGCGTCGGCGGTGACGGTGACGCCGTTGTCGGTGTCAGAGGCCCCCACGGGATAGCCGATCTGGTCGATGATCTCCGTCTGGGCGGGGGCGCCGCCGAAGAGGGGCGAGAACACCTCCACCGCGGACCGCAGGATGCCGGTGGCCCCGGCGGTGCCCATCGCCAGCACCAGCACGGCAGCGGCGGCGACGAGAGCCATCCGGCGGACGGGCCGGCGGTGGGCGGGCCGGGCCTGGCGGGTCTGCTGCCGGGCCGCCTCGGCGGCCCGCCGGGCGATGGCCTCCTTCTGCTCATCGGTAAAGCGCAGGCTGTTCAGGGACTCCTGATATTCAAACTGACTGTTCATAGCCATATCCTCCCAAAAGTTCTTTCAGCTTCGTCCGCCCCCGGGCCAGCCGGGTGTGGACAGTGGCGGTGGGGATGCCTAAGATCTGTCCGATCTCGGCGGCCTGGTACCCTTCGTAATAGAAGAGGTAGATCACCGCCCGGTAGAGGGGCGGCAGCTGGTTCACCGCCTCCAGCACGGACCCGTCGGACGCCTCCGGCGCCGGGACCTGCAGCCCCTCGTCCAGGGCTTGGGACCGCTGCCGCCAGGGGCTCTTCAGCAGATCCTTGCAGGCGTTGGCCGCCATCCGCAGGATGTAGGCCCGCTCATGCTCCGGGCTCTCGAACTCCCGGGGCTCCGTCAGCAGCTTGACGAACACCGTCTGGCAGATGTCCTGGGCGTCGTGGGTGTTTTTCAGATAGGTGTAGCTGAGGCGGAGGATGGGGTCGGCATAGGTCCTGGCCAGCCGCTCCGCCTGTTCCATATAGTCCATGTGTCTCAACTCCTTTGGAGCGCTCTCACCTAGGGTACGATCCGGCGGGGAAAAAACTTTCAGGGAACGGGGATATTTTTTTCAGGGCAGGAAAAAGGCGGCCGGGGGGCCGCCCTTTTGGGGACTTATTCCTGAACGATCAGGGCGATGAGCTCCACGGGCTCGGTGCCCCGGTTCTCCAGGCCGTGGACCTCGCCGTAGCCGGTGGCGCAGATGTCGCCGGGGCGGACCACGACCTCCGTGCCGTTGTCGTTGAACACGCCCTCTCCCTTGATGATGTAGTAGAACTCCGTCTCATGGTCATGGGGGTGGTCGCCGATGGAGCAGCCCGGGTCGATGGTGACGTGGGCGAACAGGCGGCCGTGGTCATACAGGCCCTTCTGGTCCGTCAGGTCCTTCATGTGGATCAGGCCCTTGCCGTTCCGGACGCAGGCGTCCCGCCGGGGGCATTTGTCGGATGGGGTGAACATGGCGGTCTCTCCTTTTTTTGAAATCTGCCGGCGGTCTTGCGGAGCCCCGGCGAAGATGATACCATCATAGCAGAGGCAGAGGGGAATGTCCAGACGGGGAAAACCGGACGGAGACCGGATTTTTTCCGAAAAAGGCTTGACTGTCAAGTCCCTTGATACTTTATCCTGAGGCCAAAGGAGGCGGTATCATTGACCAGCAAGGAGATGGAGGCCCGGTCCGGCGTGCCCCGGGCCAATATCCGCTACTACGAGGCGGAGGGGCTGCTGGCCCCCGCCCGGTCCGGCAACGGCTACCGGGACTACAGCGAGGAGGACCTGCGGACCCTGGAGAAGATCAAGCTGCTGCGGCGGCTGGGGGTGACCATCGAGGAGCTCCGGGCCCTGCGGGACGGGAAGGCGGACCTCTCCGCCGTGCTGGACCGGCGGCTGACGGAGGTGGGCGGCGAACAAGCCGCCCTGGGCCGGGTGGAGCGGGTCTGCGGCGACCTGCGGCAGACGGGGACCACCTTCGCCGGCCTGGATCCTGGGAAGTACCTGGCGGACCTGGACGCCCCGGCCCTGCCGGGGGAGGGCGGCCCCTGGTGGGACAAGGCCTCCGCTCCGGCCCTGCCGGAGACGGACCGGCTGCCCACGGTGCACAGCGCCTCCCGGCGGTTTTTCGCCCGGACGTTCGACGACTTCCTGGTGTGGATGATTCTAGTGGTGGGATTATGCCTGCTGGGGTATAATCCGACTCAGGCAGGACTGGCCCTCAATCTGGCGGGCGTGGTCCTGCTGGGCGTTTTGGAACCCCTGTCCCTGCGCCTCTGGGGCACCACACCCGGCAAGGCCCTGCTGGGGATGCGCCTGACGGGGGCAGATGGGAAAAACCTGCCCTACAGTGAGGGCGTGACCCGCTATATCATGATGCTGGGGTGGGGCTTGGGCTTCTATATCCCCATATTTTCTCTTGTGATGATCATCCGATCCGCCTGGCGGTGCTGGAAAGAGGAGCCACAGCCTTGGGATGACGGGGTGGCCTATATCGCAAAGCCCTTCCGTCCCCGATACGCGGCGGCGCTGCTCCTGGCGGCGGTTCTGGTGCTGACGGCGGCGGAGGCGGTGAGCAGCGCCTGCCAGCTGCCGCCTAACAAGGGGGACCTGACGGTGGCGGAGTTTGCGGAGAACTACAACCGCCAGGCCTCATATCTGGGCTTTGGCGGCAGAACGTATCTGGACGAGGCGGGCCGGTGGCAGGAAAAGCCGGAGGATAGCAGCCAGATTACGATCTCCTTGGATGAACTGATGGATGTGAACCCCTGGGACGACGCCAGGGTGTTCCACTACACGGTGGAGGACGGCCATGTCACGGCTGTCACCATGTCCGGAACCTTTCAAAATGCTACAACCACATGGGTGGACACACCGGACAGCTATGTGCCGCAGGTTGTAGTGGCATTGGCCTGGGGCAGAGAGGAGGCCTCGTTTTGGTCCTGGTCCCGGCAGGCCCAGATGCGGGAACTGGAGGAGGCGGACTGGGAACGGGGGTTCACCCTCCATCAGCCGGGAGTGGTCATCACTGCGGAGGTGGAGCAGACCGGCTTTTACTACTATGCGGGCATCGGCTGGCAGCCCATGGAGGAGGAGAACTACCTCTCCTTCACCTACACCGTGGCTCTGGACAACGGATGACCGGCATCAAAAACGGCGCGTCGCGGGATCTCTCCGCGGCGCGCCGTCAATCCTGGGCGAACAGGGCGTTGTAGTCCACCTTCAGGGCCTCCGCCAGCTTGTCGATCTCAAAGATGGAGGTGGAGCGGTAGCCCGTCTCGATGTGGCCCAGCATGGTCTCCGTCAGGTCACAGCCGTTGGTCTGCAGCTGAGCGGCCAGCTGCTTCTGGGACAGGCCCCGGAGCTTCCGATAGTATTTCACTTTGGCGCCGATGTTGCGGTCCAGCGGGGTGCTTCGTTTCATAGCGGCTCTCCATGGATAAAAGGATTTTCTTTAGATGATAAAAGGAGCATGGACCGGAAATCCTCTATCTATGAAGAAATCGGGAATTTTGCGGCTGGAAACCGCAGGAAACACGCTGCTGCCGGGGTGATTGCAAAAATCCCGCGCCAGGTGTAAAATCAACCTGTATCGCGCGCTCCGCGGCAGCGGATTTGTGCAAAGCACAGAATTTTTTCTGCTACTGAATTAGCACTTTACTTTGCTAATAAAATAAAGTAAAATGGACCCTGAGATCAAGGCGGGCCCGGGACCCGCGGAAGGAGTGTCCCCATGGAATTGGATCTGAATGTCTTGCGCCCCCAGGAGCGGACGGCGCTGCAGCTGCGGCTGCTGTATGAGCGGGAGGGCTTTCAGAAATACCATATGGGCCGGTTTGAGGAATACGGCCTGTATCAGGAGAACCGCCGCTTTCTCTCCAGCGAGCAGGTCATCACCTTCACGGACCTGGATGGGCGGCTGCTGGCGCTGAAGCCGGACGTGACCCTCTCCATCGCCAAGAACGCCCAGGTGGCGCCCGGCGGCTGCGGCCGGTATTACTACCAGGAGAACGTCTACCGCCCCAGCCAGGAGAGCCACACCTTCCGGGAGATCAGCCAGATGGGCCTGGAGTGCATCGGCGCCGTGGACGCTGCCGCGGCGGCCCAGGTGGTGTCCCTGGCCCTGCGGAGCCTGGCGCTGACGGGGCGGGACTTCGTGCTGGAGATCAGCCACATGGGCTTCGTCACCGGCCTCTTTGACGCGGTGGGCGCTGACGAGGCCGTGCGGCCCAGGCTGCTCACCTGCATCCGGGACAAGAACGTCCACGAGCTGCGGCGGACCGCCGAGGCGGCGGGCCTGTCCCGCCAGGGGACGGACGCCCTGTGCCGCCTGGGGACGCTGGCGGGCCCCTGGCAGGAGGTCCTCGCCGCCGCGGAGCCCCTGGCTTTAAACGCCGCCATGGGCGCGGCGCTGGAGGCGCTGCGGGGCCTGTGCCGGGCGCTGGAGGATCAGGGCCAGACGGACTACTGGAAGCTGGACCTGTCCCTGGTGAACGACATGGAGTATTACAACGGCCTGGTGCTCCAGGGGTATCTGGCGGGCGCGCCCCGTGCGGTGCTGCGGGGCGGGCAGTACGACCCCCTGGCGGAGCAGTTCCGCCCCGGCGCCCGGGCCATCGGCTTCGCACTGTACTTAGACGAGCTGGACCGCCTCTCCGACGAGGCGGCGGAGGAGCCGGCGGGCCCCGTGATGCTGAACGTGGCCCTGCCCAAGGGCCGCCTGGGGGACAAGGTCTACGACCTGCTGGCCGGCGTGGGCTACGGCTGCCCGGAGAACTACGCCGACACCCGGAAGCTGGTGGTGGAGAACCCCAGGGCGGGCATCCGCTATTTTCTCGTGAAGCCCAGCGACGTGGCCATCTACGTGGAGCACGGCGCGGCGGACATCGGCATCGTGGGCAAGGACATCCTGGCGGAGTCCGGCGCGGACGTGTATGAGCTGCTGGATACGGGCCTGGGCAGGTGCCGCATGTGCGTGGCCGGGCCCAAGGATTTTCAGGAGGACCAGAGCCGGGCCCTGCGGGTGGCCACCAAATTCGTGAACATCGCCAAGCGGTACTACGCCGCCCAGGGCCGGGACATCGACATCATCCAGCTGAACGGCTCCATCGAGCTGGCCCCCATCCTGGGCCTCTCCGACGTGATCGTGGACATCGTGGAGACCGGCACCACCCTGCGGGAGAACGACCTGAAGGTGCTGACGGAGTTCATGCCCATCTCGGCCCGCTTCATCGCCAACCGGGCCAGCTACCAGTTCAAGCACCGCCAGATCGAGACACTGCTGAAAAAGCTGACGGAGGTGACGGAGTCGTGATCCCCATTTACGAGGCGGACCGGCTGGAGGATCTGCCCCTCTTTGACCGGGGACCCCAGGCGGAGGCGGACGTGGGCGCGGCGGTGGACGCCGTGCTGGAGGCCGTCCGCACCCGAGGCGACGAAGCCCTGCGGGAATACACCCGCCGGTTCGACGGCGCGGACCTCACCTCCTTTGAAGTGACCGAGGCGGAGATGGAGGCCGCCTGGGACAGCGTGGACGAGGACTTCCGGGAGACGCTGCGGCAGGCGGCGGCCAACATCCGCCGCTTCCATGAGGCCCAGGTCCACCGGGATTTCTGCCTGACGGACCGGCCCGGCGTGGTGCTGGGCCAGCGGTACACCCCCATCGAGAAGGTGGGGGTCTGCGTCCCCGGCAGCCCGGTGGCATTCCCCTCCACCATTCTGATGAACGTCATCCCCGCCAAAATCGCCGGGGTGCGGGAGATCGTGGTGGTGACGCCGCCGGACGAAAACGGAGCCATCAGCGGTTCGGCCCTGGCGGCGGCGAAGATCGCCGGGGCGGACCGGGTGTTCAAGCTGGGCGGCGCCCAGGCGGTGGCGGCCCTGGCCTACGGCACGGAGACCGTCCCCCGGGTGGACAAGATCGTGGGCCCCGGCGGCGTCTTCGTGGCCGCCGCCAAGCGGAAGGTATTCGGCCAGGTGGCCATCGACATGATCGCCGGCCCCAGTGAGATCCTGGTGGTGGCGGACGGGAAGAGCGACCCCGCCTGGGCGGCGGCGGACCTGCTGAGCCAGGCGGAGCACGACACCCACGCCGCCGCCGTGCTGGTGACGGACAGCCGCCTCCTGGCGGAGGCGGTACAGCGGGAGATCGAGACCCAGCTGGCGGACCTGCCCCGGCGGGACATCGCCCGCAAGTCCCTGGAGGCCAACGGAAAGATCCTGGTGACGAAGGACCTGGCCGCGGCGGTGGAGGCCGCCAACCGCATCGCTCCGGAGCACCTGGAGCTGTGCGTGGACGATCCCTTTGCCCTGCTGCCCCTGGTGAAAAACGCCGGCAGCGTCTTTTTGGGCCGCCACACGCCGGAGGCGTTGGGGGACTACTTCGCCGGCCCCAACCACACCCTGCCCACCAGCGGCACGGCCCGGTTTTCCAGTCCCCTCAGCGTGGACGACTTTGTGAAAAAGACCCAGTTCATCTACTACACCCGGGAGGCGCTGACCGACGCCGCCCCCCGGATCGCGGACTTCGCGGAGCGGGAGGGCCTCCACGGCCACGCCCGGTCCGCCCTGTCCCGCATGGAAGAGAAAGGAGAGTGACCCCATGAGCCGCTGGATCTCTCAGGAGGCAGCGCGCCTGGCCCCCTACACCCCCGGCGAGCAGCCCCAGGATCAGCAGTATGTGAAGCTGAACACCAACGAGAGCCCCTTCCCCCCGTCCCCCAAGGTCTTAAAGGCCATCAACCGGGCGGAGATCCTGAAACTGAATCTGTATTCGGACCCCGCCTGCGCCGCCTTGACCGAGGCCATCGCCAGGCACTATGAGCTGAAGCCGGAGAACGTCCTGGCGGGCAACGGCTCCGACGAGGTGCTGGCCTTTGCCTTCCGGGCCTTCTGCGGCGCGGGAAGGCCCGTGGCCTACGCCGACATCACCTACGGGTTCTACAAGTCCCAGGCGGCCCTGTTCGGGCTGGATGTGAAGGTGATTCCCCTGCGGGAGGACTTCACCCTGAATGTGGACGACTACATGGACTTCCCCGGCACCATCGTCATCGCCAACCCCAACGCCCCCACCGGCATGGCCGTGCCCCGCTCGGACATCCAGCGGCTGCTGGACGCGGACCCGGACCGGGTGGTGATCGTGGACGAGGCGTATGTGGACTTCGGCGCCGAGAGCTGCGTGCCCATGATCTACCGGTATGACAACCTGCTGGTGACCCAGACCATGTCCAAAAGCCGGTCCCTGGCCGGCGGCCGGGTGGGCTACGCCCTGGGCAGCCCGGACCTGATCGCGGACCTGAACCGGGTGAAGTACAGCTTCCACCCCTACAACGTGAACCGGCTGTCCATGGCCGCGGGCGCCGCCGCCGTGGCGGACGAGGCGTACTTCGCCGCCTGCACCGCCGCCATCCGGCAGACCCGGGCCTGGACCGTGGGCGAGCTGGAGAACCTGGGCTTCACCGTCCTGCCCTCCCAGGCCAACTTCGTCTTTGCCAAGCACCAGCAACTGCCCGGCGAGACCCTGTACCGGAAGCTGAAGGAGAACGGCATCCTGGTCCGGTGGTTCGACGCGGACCGCATCCGGGACTATGTCCGCATCACCATCGGCTCCATGGAGCAGATGGAGACCCTGGTGGAGGAGCTGACCGCCCTCCTGGAATGGCTGTAAAGGAGGGAGCGCGTATGCGGACTGCCGACATCAAGCGGGACACCCGGGAGACCCGGATCCAGCTCTCCCTGGACCTGGACGGCACCGGAAAGGCGGACATCGCCACCGGCGTGGGGTTCCTGGACCACATGCTGGAGCTGTTCGCCCGCCACGGGGACTTTGACCTGACCGTCCGCTGCCAGGGGGACACTCAGGTGGACGGCCACCACAGCGTGGAGGACATCGGCATCTGTCTGGGGCGGGCCTTTACAGAGGCCCTGGGGGACAAGCGGGGCATCACCCGCTACGGCCAGTTCCTCCTGCCCATGGACGAGACCCTGGTGCTGGTGGCCTGCGACCTCTCCGGCCGGGACTACCTGGGCTGGTCCGTGGACCTGCCTGCCCAGAAGGTGGGGGACTTCGACACGGAGCTGGGGAAGGAGTTCTTCCTGGCCTTTGTCCGGGCCTGCCCCATGTCCCTCCACATCCGCCAGATGGCGGGGGAGAACACCCACCACATTCTGGAGGCCGTATTCAAAGGTACCGGCCGGGCCTTGAAGATGGCCGCGGCCCTGGACGAAAAACACCGGGATGAAATTCCCAGCACGAAAGGTGTGCTGTAAATGATCGCGATCGTGGATTACGGCGTGGGGAACCTCTTTTCCCTGGTGTCCAGCCTGAAGGCCCTGGGCCTGGAGGCGGAGGTCACCGGCGACGCCGGACGCCTCCGGGCGGCGGACAGGATCATCCTGCCCGGCGTGGGCGCCTTCGGCGACGCCCGGCGGAAGCTGGACGACACCGGCCTGGTGCCGGTGCTCCTGGAGGAGGCGGAGAAAAAGCCCCTTTTGGGCATCTGTCTGGGGATGCAGCTGCTGTTCGACCGGGGGTTTGAGTACGGGGAGCACCCCGGCTTAGGGCTGGTGCCCGGCCAGGTGGTGGACCTCCACCAGGACCTGACGGACCAGACGCTGAAGGTCCCCCACATGGGCTGGAACAGCCTGCAGATCTTGCGGGACGACCCCCTGTTCCGCCATGTCCGGGACGGGGAGTACGTGTACTACGTCCACAGCTTCTACGCCCGGGACTGCGCCGAGAGCACCCTGGCCGCATCTCAGTACGGCAATGTGGCCGTCACCGGCGTGGTGCGCCGGGGGAACGTCTACGGCACGCAGTTCCACCCGGAGAAGTCCGGGGACACGGGCCTGCGGCTGCTGCGGGCCTTCGCGGAACTGTGAGGAGGGGTGCGCATGCGACCTATGAGAAGACAGGACCGGGCCGTCACGGACCCGGAGAAGATCCGGGCGGTCATCGATGCTTGTGAAGTCTGCCGCCTGGGCTTTCAGGACGGCAGAGGCGTCTACGTGGTGCCGGTGAACTTCGGCCACGCGGTGGAGGACGGACGCCACGTCTTTTACTTCCACGGCGCCGCCGAGGGCCGGAAGCTGGACCTGGTCCGCCGGAACGGCTGGGCCGGGTTCGAGCTGGACACCGGCTACCGGCTCCAGGGGGCGGAGGAGGCCTGCGGCTACACGGCCGCCTTCCGGAGCGTCATCGGCGAGGGCCCCATCCGCGTGGTGGAGGACCCGTCGGAGAAGCGACGGGGCCTGGCCGCCATCATGCGCCAGAGCACAGGCCGGGGAGACTGGACCTTCCCGGCCGGGGCGGTGGACGCCGTGTGCGTCCTGCGGCTGGAGGCGGAGGAACTCTCCTGCAAGGAGCACCTCTGAACAGCGGCCAATGACCCAGAGAAGGAGCGAGCATATGCAGATTTTTCCCGCCATCGACCTGCGGGGCGGACAGGTGGTCCGCCTGTACCAGGGGGATTATGACAGAGAGACGGTCTACGCCGCGGATCCCTGCGCCGTGGCCCGGAGCTTTCTCGCCGCCGGGGCCAGGTACCTCCACGTGGTGGACCTGGACGGCGCCAAGGACGGCACGTTGGCCAACTTTGACACCATCGCCGCCATTGTGAAGCAGGGCGGCTTGTACATCGAGGTGGGCGGCGGCATCCGCACCGAGGACCGCATCCGCCGGTACCTGGACCTGGGGGTGGGCCGGTGCATTTTGGGCACCATTGCGGTGAAAGACTTCGCCTTCACGGAGCGGATGGCCCGGACCTACGGCGACAGAATTGCCGTGGGCGTGGACGCCCGGGACGGCTATGTGGCCGTCAGCGGGTGGAAGGAGCTCTCCGCTGAGCGCGGCGTGGACTTCTGCCGCCGCCTCCGGGACGCCGGGGTGAAAACCGTCATCTATACCGACATCAGCCGGGACGGGGCGGAGGCGGGCACGAACCTGGACCTCTACCGGGAGCTCTCGGAGATCCAGGGCCTGGACATCACCGCCTCCGGCGGTGTCAGCAGCATCGAGGAATTGAAGGAGCTCCAGCGGATCGGCACCAGGGCCGCCATTCTGGGCAAGGCCCTGTACACCGGCCGGCTGGATCTGAAAACGGTGATCGCGGAGGTGGGCGCGTGTTAGCCAAGCGGATCATCCCTTGCCTGGACGTGAAGGACGGCCGGGTGGTGAAGGGGACCAATTTTGAAGGGCTCCGGGACATGGCGGACCCGGTGGAGATGGCCCGGTTCTACAACGAGTCCGGGGCGGACGAGCTGGTGTTTTACGACATCACCGCCTCTGTGGAGGGCCGCAACCTGTTCACGGACATCCTGCGGCGGGTGGCCTCCGAAATTTTCATCCCCCTGACCGTGGGGGGCGGCATCCGGACGCTGGAGGACTTCGACCGCGTTCTCAAGTGCGGCGCCGACAAGGTGAGCGTCAACTCCGGCGCCATCGCGGACCCCACCATCATCGCCGCGGCGGCCAAGAAGTACGGCGACCAGTGCGTGGTGCTCTCCATGGACGTAAAAAGGGTGGACGGCCAGTTCCGTCTCTTCGCCAAGGGCGGCCGGGAGGACACCGGCATCGACGCCATGGAGTGGGCCGTCCGGGGCGTTGGAGACGGCGCCGGGGAGATCGTGCTGAACTCCATCGACACCGACGGGGTGAAGCAAGGCTTCGACCTGGAGATGCTGGACGCCCTGGCGCAGCGTGTCCACGTGCCCATCATCGCCAGCGGCGGCGCCGGGAAGAGGGAGGACTTCGCGGAGCTCTTCACCCACCCCGGCATCGACGCCGGGCTGGCGGCCTCCATCTTCCACACCCGGCAGGTGGACATTAAGGAATTGAAGCGCTATCTGCGGGCGCAGGGTGTGGAGATGCGGATCTAAGAAGGCCTCCGGCCTTCGGGGACGATGGGCCGCCGGAGGTTGGCCACGGGGGATTCTGCTCCCGCAGGGGGCTTGTCCAGCGGGGATGCGCCCCCCATTCTCTTTTTGGTCTTGCCCAAAAAGAGAATGCGCCGCGCCCGGTGGAAGAGAAAAAGGCGCTAAGCGCGCTCCGGTGCAGCGGCCCTCCGCGCGCGACGGGGGTCGGCGTATCGGTGCCTGCTCCGATTTGGGCTGGCCTTCGGGCACGCTTGGGTCTTCTGCGAGGTCGATGCTGCCGTCCCGTGCCGGATGGTGCCCAGGTCGTCGGGGTGGTCGTCGCATTGAATTGCTTCTCTTTTCGCTGCCGCTGGCCTGGTGGTCGATGGGAGCCGGTGGAACGGGCCGATGAGGGCATCGGCCCCTACGGGGATGCCGAAAGCCATCGCCCCCATTGTAGGGGAAGACGCCCTCGTCCACCCGGTAGTACAGGCCCCTACAATTGCCCAGGTAGCGCGTAGCGAAGCGGAACGCGCGGAAAGAGAAACTGGTCAAATGCGTGCTTGCACCCCGACCCAAGACGCACCCGCGCCGCGGGAATCCGCCGTCAAGTCCGCATCGCACCCCGCCGCGCCCGTCGGGGAGTCATCGCAAATCCGCAGGCACCATCTCACGCCGACCCCCGTACAGCAACTTTGCACGGATGTGCAAAGTTGCGACCAAAGCGTTTTTTCTCTTTGGACCGTGCACGGCCCGTTTCTCTTTTGGCAAGACCAAAAGAGAAATGGGGGGTGCATTGCCCAGCTATCAACAT
>NZ_JACSNX010000024.1 GCF_016902445.1 Oscillibacter valericigenes
TCAGCGGTGACAAGGTCGAGAACTGGACGGACAAGCTGCCCCAGCGCGACTGGGCGGCTCTGGAGCACGCCTGGTCCACGGCCCACTCCGCCCCCGGCGGCGAGGTGACAAAGTAGATCGGGTGTTCCCGGGGAACATCTGTAAAAAGACCGCAGGAGAGGATTTCCTCTCCTGCGGTTTTCTGCAGGCGGACCTACGGCCGGTGTACAGCGGGCGTTCGCCTACTGCACCACGATATGGCCCAGAGCCTCTGCAATCGCCTGGTCAGAGAGCTCCTGACCAAGGCCGGGCAGATCCGGTACCGTCAGATAGCCGTTCTCCGGCACATAGGCATGGGTCCCATAGGCGACACAGTCAGGGTGCGCGGCCATCTGATACGTCTCGTGGATGAAGAAGTTGGGGATCGCGGCCTCCAGCTGGATCGCGGCGGCCTCTGCGATGGGGGTGCCGGCAACATGGCACTGGACGCGGACATCGTAGATGTGGGCCAGATCGCAGATCTTCTTGGCCTCGGACATACCGCCGCAGTTGGTGATATCCGGCTGGATCACGGAGATGGCTCTCTGCTGCAGCAGCTGCTCAAAGCCCCAGCGGGTATGGACGCGCTCTCCGGCGGACAGCGGCGTCTCCGTCCTGCGGGCGATCTCGCCGTAGAGGGCGGGATTGAAATTGGAGGTAGCCTCCTCGATCATGAGCACGCCGTATTTTCTGGCGATGCGCTCCAGCTGGACGGCGGCGGTCACGTCTGTGCCGCAGAGGTTTTCCAGAATGATGTCCAGCTGGTTTCCGCACCGCTCCCGGACTGCCGCAAGCCGGGCTTCCGCAAGGTCCAGCGTGACTCTGTCTAGCGGACCGGTGGTTGTCTCCCGCGGCAGGGATCTCCCGGCTTCGTCAAAGGCGAGAATATTGAATTTTACGGCGGAGTAGCCATCCTTCCGGATCCTGTCGCAGGTCTCTGCCAGCTGTTCCGGGGTGGCCTGCAGGCTGAAATCATCCAGATAACCCAGATGGCACTGAGAGAGATAGCATTTCAGCTTGTCGCGGTACTTTCCTCCCAGCAGCACGTACATGGGGACGCCCAGCTTTTTGCCTTTGATATCCATCATGGCGGTATCCAGAGCGCTCATGGCAGAATACACGGTCACGCCGCCGCCGCTCAGATGGCCGCGGAGGACGTTGTGGATGTCCTCCCAGATCACTTCATTTGCCATGGGGTCCCTGCCCAGCGTCATCTGGGCGAGATCTTTCAGCATATGGGCCACGCCGTTTTCACCGGTGCCCACGGAGATGCCGGCCTCCCCGTAGCCGCAGATCCCCTCATCTGTATTCACGCGGCAAACGACGGGGCGAAACGGAAAGGGGGAAAACTCCTCGCCGACATGCCGCAGGAGAAAAATATCAACGCTTGTGATTTTCATGGGTCACTTCCTTTCGTTGGTGGCTAAAAACTTTTCCCGGCGATTCTGGGCATGGTCGTGCATCACCTGCTTGGCGCGCGCTGCGTCATGCGCACAGAATGCCTCAATCAGGCGCTCGTGGTAAGGAATGCCCTCCTCCGCGCCCAAGGTCATGTAAATGCGGCGCATAGCCGGCTGCAGAAACGCCAGCAAAAGAGCGTATGTTTGGGTCACAAGGGAGTTCTGGGTAATCATGGCGATCTTGGAGTGGAACTCCACATCAACTGCCGTCAGCGTCTCCAGATCCCTCTGGTCCCTGGCAGCCAGCAGACGGCTGTGGATCTCCTGCAGTTCGGACAAGTCCGACGGTGTGCAGCGCTCCACGGCCATAGCCGCCACGCTGTCCTCAATCAGGCACAGGAAGTCCAGGACCTCTATAATGTCCTCGGTCTGCAGATCGCCCAGCGGCACGATGTTCATCATGTAATTGCCCGAGATCTGCCGCTTGACATAGGTCCCAGTGCCGTTCCGGGTCTCTACCAGCCCGTAGTCTGCCAGGGTCCGGATCGCCTGGCGGACAGAGCTGCGGCTGACGCCCAGTGTCTCCGTCAGCTCCTGTTCAGACGGCAGTTTCTCTCCTTCCTTCCAGGTTCCGTGGAGGATCTGCTCCCGCAGCTGTTCAAAGACCTGCTCCGCGATATTCACTCTTTTAATGGGTTTCAGAGCCATAAGCCAACCGTATGCCCCTTATCACAGTTTTAGGATTTTAGGATATATGGACAGGCTGCACACTGCCTCCCGTGCGGAGATGCTGCAGATTTGAAAGCCGCCCGCACGGGCACTTGGATGTCTCTTCCTGTCCGCCAGTGTTATCGATTTAAAACATTTTACCAGTTATTTCCGGGCTTTACAAGAGCATCTGCCCATCATGACTGTGCAAAAACCTTGAAGAGACAGGGGAGAGTCCGGTGTCTCTCCCCTTGTCCCGTCCGCATGAACGGTTTATTCCGCAGCAGAGGTGGTCTCGACCTGCGCCAGCAGCTCGTCCACCAGCTCGTCGCCGATCTGCTCCCGGACCAGATCATAGACGTTGGAAGCAGTATCGGCCATCTCCTGGATCATGGCAGGTTCCAGGGTGATGATCTCCAGACCGGCGTCCTGAATGGTGGCCTTCTGGCTTTCGATCCGTTCGTCCGCCATCTGCCGGGCATACTGGTGGGCCTCGGCGGCACATTCGGAAACCAGCTGCTGGATATCGGCAGGCAGAGCGTCGTAGGTGGCCTTACTGCCGACCATGTTCAGCGTGTGCAGCAGATGGTTGGTCTCAATGATGTAGCTCTGGGGCTCATAGAGCTTGTTGGCCACGATCAGATCATAGGGGTTCTCCTGCGCATCCAGAGTGCCCTGCTCCAGAGACATATACAGCTCGCTGAAATCGGAAGGCGTGGGGTTGGCGCCCAGCGCCTGCCAGTAGGCGATGTGGTTGGGATTCTCCATGGTGCGGATCTTGATGCCGGAGAAGTCGGACATTTGACGGACAGCCTTGCTGCTGGACATGACGCGGAAGCCGGAGTCGGCGTAGCCGAACAGCTTCAGTCCGCCGGCCTCATAGGCGGCCTGCAGGTCAGCCAGGATGGGACCATCCAGCACCTCCCGAGCGGTGGCCAGATCCGGGAATGCGTTGGGGAGGTCAAACAGAGCTGCCTCGGGAATGTAGTTCACCAGGGAGCCCGTCATTCCGATGATAAAGTCTACGGTGCCGGCGATGCAGGACTCCGTCAGCTCAGCATCGCCGCCCAGGGCACCGTTGGAATAGATCGTTACGGTGACGGCCCCGTCGGAGCGCTCCTCAATCAGTTCCTTGAACTTTTCCGCCAGCAGCTGATTGACGGAGTCCTCGGCGGTATTGGTGCCCACCGTGAAGCTGTAGGTGGTACCCTCGGCAGATCCATCGTCGGAGGCGGATTCCCCTCCTGTGGTATCGCCGCCGCAGGCGGTCAGAGACAGAGTCAGTGCCAGCGTCAGAAGCAGAATCAAAAACTTTTTCATGCGAATATCCTCCTTATAAAATATGCAGAACTGTAAACGGGCAGTGCCCGGTGTTCTCACTTGACCAGAAACAGGCTGATCTCAGGAATGAAGGTGATCAGCATGAGGGCCACGAGGAAGGCAAGGATGAAGGGCACGGCCTTTTTGGCGATCTCGATTACCGAGACCTTGGACAGGTTGCTGGCCACAAACAAGTTGGCGCCCATAGGCGGCGTCACGAAGCCGATGGCCAGGTTCACGCACATGATGATGCCGAAATGGATCGGATCGACACCGAGGGCCTCAGTCACTGGCAGCAGCACGGGGGTGAACACCAGAATGGCCGGACCGGTGTCCATGATCATGCCGACAAACAGCAGCAGAACGTTGATCAGCAGAAGAATGACTACCTTGGAAGAGATGGCGCTCAGGACCGCTTCACTGACAACGGAGGCCACATTCATCAGCGTGATCACGCGGGCAAAAGCCACAGCCGCAGACAGGATGATCAGAATGGGGGCGTAGGAATGGACACCCTCCAGCAGGATCTTGGGCAGGTCCCGGATCTTGATGGTCCGGTAGACAAACAGGCTGATGATCAGCGAGTAGAAAATGGAGATGGTGGCCGCCTCAGTGGGAGAGCAGATGCCGCCATAGATGCCGCCCAGTATGATGACCGGAGACAGCAGGGCCCAGAAGCCCTCCTTCAGCACGGTGCCAAGGCCTCTGGAACGCAGCTCCTGCCACTGGGCATTCAGCTTGGCCTTGTCCTCGCCGTGGATCTTGCAGTAGATGTAGGAATAGATCATCAGGCACAGGGCGATCAATACGCCGGGCAGGAAGCCTGCCAGGAACAGCTCGGAAATAGAGGTGCCCGCGGCATTGCAGTACATGATATAGGGGATGCTCGGGGGGATAATGATGCCAAGACCGCCGGACACCGCCACCAGAGCGGTGGCAAAGGTCAGGTCATAGCCGACGCTGGTCAGCAGGGGGATACACATGGACCCCACAGCTGCCGTGGTGGCGGGGCCGGAGCCGGAGATCGCCCCGTAGAACAGACAGGTGATGGTCACCGCGCAGGGCAAGCCGGCGGTTTTGTTGCCGATAAAGTAGGAGAATACGTTGAACAGCCGCTCGGAGATCTTTCCCTTTGCCATGATCACGCCCGCAATGATGAACAGGGGGATCGCCAGCAGGGGAAAGTTGTTCAAACCGCTTACCATGGAGCGGATCGCAGCGTCTGCTGTGTAGGGGAAATCTGAATTGACCAGAGACGGCAGCAGCGTTGCGAATGCGAAAGATACGCAGATCGGCACCGTCAGCACCAACAGGATGGCCAGTACACCGAAGAAGAGCACCAGAGACATTTACACAGCCTCCTTTCTGATCACAAGTTTGCATTCACATATCACGCGGCCCAAAGACCGGATGATGGAGAGGACCAGGCCCAGCAGCGGACCAATGTAAACAACGGCCAGCGGCAGACCCATGGCCGGGCTGACCTGGCCTGCAGAGGAGGCCACCATGTGGTACGCATTGACCGACAGCGCGGCAAACACTCCCGCACAGAAAAGATAGACCAGGACATTGAGTCCGGCGCGGACACGCTGGGGCATCCAGAGAACGAACGCGTCAATAGAGATGATGGAGCGGGCCTTGATGGAGAGACTGAGTGTCAGAAAGCCTGTCCATACGAACAGGTACCGGCTCAGCTCTTCGCTCCACGTCAGGGAGTTATTGAACAGATACCGGCATATGACCTGCAGCCCGGAGGCCAGAGTGATTACTGTAATGATTAGACCCAACAGGATTTCTTCAAAATTGTCCCATGCCCACCGTATTTTTTTCATATACTCCTCCTTCAAACAATCATCCATCTGATTATATGTAAGCTGACAGCACCTGTCTGACAGCTTATAGCTGAATGATAGACCGAGAGTTCAGATTTGTCAATATGTTTGCTTTGATAGTTTCAAGTTCATCTGATTTGACAAAACGAACGACAATTTTTGTAACTCTTGACACATACAAAGGCGTTCCAGGATCTCTGCTGTTCTGCCATCGGCTGAGCCGCCCTGCGACGGTTACAGTTGACTTTTTCTCCCAGAGTGGATACAATAAATGTTCAGTGTATAACTGCGCCGAGTGACGGCGCGATCATAGAGAAAAGGATGGAAACTATGGCACAGGATAAGAGACAAGTGGACGCCATTACGTCCCGGGACGTGGATTTCGCCCAGTGGTACACCGACGTCTGCAAAAAGGCGGAGCTGATCGACTATACCTCTGTGAAGGGGATGTTCATCTACCGGCCCTACGGCTACGCCCTGTGGGAGAACATCCAGGCGGAGCTGGACCGGCGGTTCAAGGAGACGGGGCATGAGAACGTGTACCTGCCGGTGCTGATCCCGGAGTCCCTGCTGCAGAAGGAGAAGGACCACGTGGAGGGCTTTGCGCCGGAGTGCGCCTGGGTCACCATGGGCGGCAGCGAGAAGCTGGAGGACCGGCTCTGCGTCCGCCCCACCTCCGAGACGCTGTTCTGCGAGCACTACGCCAACATCATCCACTCCTGGCGGGACCTGCCCAAGCTGTACAACCAGTGGTGCAGCGTGCTGCGGTGGGAGAAGACCTCCCGCCCCTTCCTGCGCCACCGGGAGTTTTTGTGGCAGGAGGGCCACACCATGCACGCCACCGCCGAAGAGGCCCGGGAAGAGACCATGCGGATGCTGAACATCTACGCGGACTTCATGGAGAACGTGCTGGCCATGCCCGTTCTCAAGGGCCGCAAGACCGACAAGGAGAAGTTCAACGGCGCGGAGGAGACCTACACCGTGGAGTGCATGATGCACGACCACAAGGCCCTCCAGGCCGGCACCAGCCACTACTTCGGCGACGGCTTCGCCAAGGCCTTCGACATCACCTTCACCGGCAGGGACAACCAGCCCCACTATCCCCACCAGACCAGCTGGGGTGTCAGCACCCGGATGATCGGCGGCATCATCATGACCCATGGCGACGACAACGGCTTGGTGCTGCCTCCCCGGATCGCCCCCACCCAGGCGGTGGTGATCCCCGTGGCGGCCCACAAGCCCGGCGTGCTGGAGGCGGCGGCCTCTCTGCGGGACCGGCTGAATACCGCCGGCGTCCGCACCAAGATGGACGACTCCGACAACTCCCCCGGCTGGAAGTTCGCGGAGTACGAGATGAAGGGCGTGCCCGTCCGGGTGGAGATCGGCCCCAAGGACATGGAGAAGGAGCAGTGCGTCATCGCCCGGCGGGACACCGGCGAGAAGATCACCGTGGCCCTGGCGGAGCTGGAGAGCACCGTGAAGGCCCTGCTGGACCAGATCCACGACAACCTGTACGCCATGGCCCTGAAGAACCGGGAGGACAACACCTTCGACATCAAGACCCCCGAGGAGGCCAAGGCCATCGTGGAGGGGAAGGGCGGCTTCCTGCGGTCCAAGTGGTGCGGCTCTCTGGAGTGCGAGCTGGCCATGAAGGAGCGGGCCGGCGTCAGCTCCCGCTGCATGCCCCTGGAGCAGAGCGGCACCGAGGGCGTCTGCCCCGTGTGCGGCAAGAAGTGCACCACCGACATCTACTGGGGCGTGGCCTACTAAACAGAGGATACAGGAGGAGGGGAGACCCTCCTCCTGTTTTCGGGGGAGATCAGACAGAGGCGGATCGGCGGAAATTTCTCCGAATCTTGGAAAAACCGGAAGAAAAAACCGCCTGCCAAAAAAATCTTCATATTTTCATAAAAAACAGAGAAAATAGGCTTGACATCGGGAAGATTTTCTTTTATGATAATAAGGCTCGCGTGGAGGGCGGAACTGTGCCCGGCGAGCACTGCGATGAACCGGGAGATTGCTCGAAAGAGGTAACTTCCGGGGAGTATGTCCGATAATCGGGCGGCTGAGAAGGATCTGTACGTTGCGTAGATCGCTGCGCCATGACAGGATACCGGCCGTTGTGAAACGCCGGTATTTTTCATGAGCTGGAATGATACGCACGGTTAAGCGTATAGAAAAATTCTCTCGCCGTAGGTCGTCGAGACTCGTGAAACTACCTACGAAATCAGGAGGAAACAACCATGGCTCAGAAAGAAATGATCCGCATCCGGCTGAAGGCCTATGACCACCAGGTCATCGACCAGAGCGCAGAGAAGATCGTGGAGACCGCCAAGCGCAC
This sequence comes from Oscillibacter valericigenes, assembly GCF_016902445.1. Lineage (GTDB taxonomy): Bacteria > Bacillota > Clostridia > Oscillospirales > Oscillospiraceae > Oscillibacter > Oscillibacter avistercoris. The sequence goes on from NZ_JACSNX010000024.1 coordinate 7,620, forward strand.
CGGCGCTTCCGTGTCCGGCCCCATCCCTCTGCCCACCAAGAAGGAAGTCGTCACCATCCTGCGGGCCGTCCACAAGTACAAGGACAGCCGCGAGCAGTTTGAGCGCCGCACCCACAAGCGCCTCATCGACATCACCAAGTCCACCCCCAAGACGGTGGAGGCCCTGATGGCCCTGGAGCTGCCCGCCGGTGTGGAGATCGAGATCAAGCTGTAAATCTTAAAGAGGGGACAGGTCCTCGCATTTCGCGTCCGGAGACGCGAAAGAATGTGAGATTCGTTTTTGCCCGCGACCTGTGCGTGGACAAAAACACCTCGCAGTCCGCAAACGTGCGAGCGCAAGCGAGTGCGCTGCAGCGGACTGAATCCCAGCTCAAAAAAGTGCTTGTCACTTTTTTGAAACGAAGTAGTTTGCTGTCCATGTCTGCCGTCTTGCGAGGCAGACGGGTCATGTCGGCAGAGCAATGCGGCGGGACCCAACCCGCACGTATCTAAGCCGACCAATAACCTTTAAGGAGGAATATCCATGAAAGCGATCATCGGCAAAAAAGTGGGCATGTCCCAGATTTTTGACGAGAACGGCCATGTGATCCCCGTCACCGTCATCGAGGCGGGTCCCTGCGTGGTCGTGCAGAAGAAGACTTCCGAAAAGGAAGGCTATGAGGCGGTCCAGCTGGGCTTTGAGGACATCGCCGAGCGCAAGCTCACCAAGCCCGAGAAGGGCCATCTGGACAAGGCCGGCGTGGCTCCCAAGAAGTACCTGCGGGAGTTCGACCTGGAGAACGCTTCCGAGCTGAACGTGGGCGACATCGTGAAGGCCGACACCTTCAAAGAGGGCGACTTCGTGGACGTCACCGGCATCAGCAAGGGCCACGGCTACCAGGGCGTCATCAAGCGCCACGGTGCCCACCGGCTGAAGGAGACCCACGGCTCCGGCCCTGTGGCCCGTCAGATCGGCTCTCTGGGCGCCACCAGCCACATGTCCAAGATCATCAAGGGCACCATCGGCGCCGGCCACATGGGCATGGAGCAGGTGACTGTCCAGAACCTGAGCGTTGTGAAGGTCGACCCCGAGCTGAACATGCTGGTGGTCTGCGGCGCCATCCCCGGCCCCAAGGGCGGTCTCGTGACCATCAAGTCCACCGTCAAGGTCCACAAGGTCAAGCAGGCCGGCGCTGACATCAGCAAGAACCCGCAGAAGGCCTCCGGCCGCAACCCGCAGAAGGCCTCCGCCAGAAACAAGTAAGAAAGGGGTGCTTGAACAATGTCTACCATGAAAGTTTTGAACATGGCCGGCGCAGAAGTCGGCACTGTGGAACTGAACGACGCCGTCTTCGGCATCGAGCCCAACCAGACCGTCGTGCACGAGGTCGTCAAGAACCACCTCGCCAACTGCAGACAGGGCACCCAGAGCGCCCTTACCCGCGCCGAGGTCTCCGGCGGCGGCAAGAAGCCCTGGCGTCAGAAGGGCACCGGCCACGCCCGGCAGGGCAGCACCCGTGCTCCCCAGTGGACCCACGGCGGCATCGTGTTTGCCCCCAAGCCCCGCGACTACAGCTATGTGCTGAATAAGAAGGTCAAGCGCCTGGCGCTGAAGTCCGTCCTCTCCGCCAAGGTGGCTGAGGGCGAGATGGTGGTCATCGACTCCATCAAGATGGACGCCATCAAGACCGCTGACTTCCGCAAGTTCCTCACCGCCGTCGGCGTGGACGGCAAGGCCGTGGTGGTCACTCCCGAGGTGGACCAGACCATCGTCAAGAGCGCGCGGAACATCCCCGGCGTCATGACCACTCCCGCTTCCATCCTGAGCGTCTACGACATCCTGAACGCCAAGTATCTGGTCGTGGATAAGGACGCCCTCGCAAAAATCGAGGAGGTGTACGCGTAATGGCTACCGCTTACGATATCATCATCCGCCCCATCATCACCGAGCGCGCCATGGCGGGTGCCGCCGACAAGAAGTACGTCTTCGAGGTGGCCAAGGACGCCGGCAAGATCGAGATCAAGAAGGCGGTGGAGGAGATCTTCGGCGTGAAGGTCGCCTCTGTCAACACCCTGACGGTGCCCGGCAAGGAAAAGCGCATGGGCGCCGGCCGTCCCGGCATGACCCGGACCTGGAAGAAGGCCTACGTTCAGCTGACGGCGGATTCCAAGACCATCGAGTTCTTCGAGAGCATGGTCTGATAAACGGAAGGAGTGTAACGCGAAATGTCTATCAAAACCTTTAAGCCGACGACTCCCTCCAGACGGCAGATGACGGTCTCCGGATTCGACGGCATCGACAAGAAGGCCAAGCCCGAGCCCAGCCTGACCGAGCCCCTGAAGAAGAGCTCCGGCCGCAACAGCTACGGCCGCATCACCGTCCGCCACCGCGGCGGCGGCAACAAGCGCAAGTACCGCATCATCGACTTCAAGCGGGACAAGATCGGCTCCGCCACCGTGCTGCGCCTGGAGTACGACCCCAACCGCAGCGCCAACATCGCCCTGATCCAGTACGAGGACGGCGAGAAGCGCTATATCCTGGCTCCTCTGGGCCTGAAAGCCGGCCACAAGATCATGACCGGCCCCGAGGCGGACATCCTGCCCGGCAACGCCCTGCCCCTGGCCAACATCCCCGTCGGTACCGTGATCCATAACATCGAGCTGCATCCCGGCAACGGCGCCCAGCTGGTGCGCTCCGCCGGCACCGCCGCGCAGCTGATGGCCAAGGAGGGCTCCGACGCCCAGGTCCGTCTGCCCTCCGGCGAGGTCCGCATCGTGCGCACCAACTGCTACGCCACCATCGGCCAGGTGGGCAACATCGAGCACGAGAACATCAACATCGGCAAGGCCGGCCGCAAGCGTCACATGGGCTGGCGTCCCACCGTGCGCGGCTCCGTCATGAACCCCAATGACCACCCCCACGGCGGCGGCGAGGGCCGCGCGCCCGTCGGCCGTCCCGGCCCGGTGACCCCCTGGGGCAAGCCCGCCATGGGTTACAAGACCCGCAAGGGCAAGAACCCCACCAATAAATTCATCGTCAAGCGCCGCAACGAGAAGTAAGGAGGCAAGTCAATATGAGCAGATCCATTAAAAAAGGCCCGTATGTTGCCCCGGAGCTTCTGAAGCGGGTCGAAGAAATGAACGCGAAGAACGAGAAGAAGGTCCTCAAGACCTGGAGCCGCAGCTCCACCATCTTCCCCGCCTTCGTGGGCCACACCATCGCCGTTCACGACGGCCGCAAGCACGTGCCCGTCTATATCCAGGAGGATATGGTCGGCCACAAGCTGGGTGAGTTCGCTCCCACCCGCACCTTCCGCGGCCATCGGAAAGATTCTTAATGAAGGAGGATGCTGAACATGGAAGAGACTAAGATTGCCAAAGCGTATCTGCGCTATGTCCGCATCGCTCCCCGCAAGGTCCAGATCGTGTGCGATCTGATCCGCGGCAAGGACGCCGGCACCGCCATGGCGATCCTGATGCAGACCCCCAAGGCCGCTTCCGAGCCTCTGATGAAGCTCCTGAAGTCCGCCTGCGCCAATGCCGAGAACAACTTCGGCATGGACCCCGCCAAGCTGGTGGTGTCCGAGGTGTTCGCCACCCCCGGCCCCATCCTGAAGCGGATGATGCCCCGGGCCCAGGGCCGCGCCTATCGGATCAACAAGAAGACTTCTCACGTCACCCTGGCTGTGACGGAAAAGGCATAAGAGGGAGGAGAACAGTTTTATGGGACAGAAAGTAAATCCCCACGGCCTGCGCGTGGGCGTCATCAAAGACTGGGATTCCCGTTGGTATGCCAGTGATGAGAAGGTCGGCGATCTGATCGTCGAGGATCAGAAGATCCGCAAGTACCTGAAGAAGACCCTGTACGGCGCCGGTGTTCCCAAGATCGAGATCGAGCGGAGCAACGATGTCGTCACCATCTTCCTCCACTGCGCCCGGCCGGGCATGGTCATCGGCAAGGGCGGCGAGCAGATCGAGCAGTATCGTCTCGCTGTGGAGAAGCTGATCGGCAAGAAGGTGCGCCTGAACATCGTCGAGGTGAAGAACCCCGACATGGACGCCCAGCTGGTGGCGGAGAACATCGCCCAGCAGCTGGAGAAGCGCATCTCTCACCGCCGCGCCATGAAGAACGCCATGGCCCGCGCCATGCGCGCCGGCGCCAAGGGCATCAAGGTCTGCTGCTCCGGCCGTCTGGGCGGACGCGAGATCGCCGGCGTTGAGCACTATCACGAGGGCACCATCCCCCTGCAGACCATCCGGGCCGACATCGAGTACGGCTTCGCGGAGGCTGCCACCACCTTCGGCCGCATCGGCGTGAAGGTGTGGATCTACAAGGGCGAGGTCCTCTCTCAGACCCTGCGCACCACCCCCCGCACCATGGACACCTCCAAGCCCTATCAGGAGCGTCGTGAGCGTCGTCCCCGCCGGGACGGCGACCGCCGCGGCGGCTTCGGTGACCGTCGCCAGGGCGGCGGGTTCAACCGTGACCGTCAGGGCGGGTTCAACCGCGGCCAGGGTCGTCCCCAGGGCGGTTTCAACCGTGCCACCAATCCCAGCCGTCCGGCTGCCCCCGCGGCGCCCGCGGCACCCGCTAAGGAAGGAGGAGCCCAGTAATGCTTCTGCCGAAGAGAGTCAAGTATCGCCGCGTGCACCGCGGCCGCATGACCGGCAAGGCCACCCGCGGCAACAAGATCGCCTACGGTGAGTTCGGTCTGCAGGCCCTGGAGCCCGGCTGGATCACCAGCAATCAGATCGAGGCCGCCCGTATCGCCATGACCCGCTACACCAAGCGTGGCGGTCAGGTCTGGATCAAGATTTTCCCCGACAAGCCCGTGACCAAGAAGCCTGCCGAGACCCGCATGGGTTCCGGTAAGGGCTCTCCCGAGTTCTGGGTCGCCGTCGTGAAGCCCGGCCGCATCATGTTCGAGATCGCCGGCGTGTCTGAAGAAGTTGCCCGCGAGGCGCTCCGTCTGGCCAGCCACAAGCTGCCCATCAAGACGAAGATCGTCGCCCGCACCGACGAGGAAGCAGGTGAGTGAAGATGAAGGCAAGTGAAATTCGTAGCATGACCCCCGAGCAGCTCAACGAGAAGCTGGTGGGCCTGAAGAAGGATCTTTTCTATCTGCGTATGCAGCACGCCACCAATCAGCTGGACAATCCCCTGAAGATCCGGGAGACCAAGCATGACATTGCCCGAGTCAAGACCATGTTGCGTCAGAAGGAGCTCTCCGGAGCTTCTGACAAGCAGTAAGAAGGAGGGAATCGAACATGAACGAAGAGATGAAGAGAACTTCCTCCCGTAAGACCCGGGTCGGCAGAGTGGTGTCCGACAAGATGGATAAGACCGTGGTCGTCGCCATCGAGGACCGCGTGGCCCATCCTCTGTACAAGAAGATCGTCGGCCGCACCTACAAGCTGAAGGCTCATGACGAGCAGAACAGCTGCGGCATCGGCGACTGGGTCAAGGTGATGGAGACCCGCCCCCTGTCCAAGGACAAGCGGTGGCGCGTGGTCGAGATCGTTGAGAAAGCGAAGTAAGGAGGTGCCGTTATGATTCAGCAGGAAACTTTTCTGAAGGTTGCCGATAATACCGGCGCCAAGGAGATCAAGTGCATCCGTGTCCTGGGCGGCTCCAAGCGGAAGTTCGGCAACATCGGCGATGTGATCGTGGCTTCCGTCCGCAAGTCCACCCCCGGCGGCACGGTGAAGAAGGGCGAGGTCGTCAAGGCCGTCATCGTCCGCAGCGCCAAGGGCGTCCGCCGGCCGGACGGCACCTATGTCCGTTTCGACGACAACGCCGCCGTCCTGATCCGGGACGACAAGAACCCCAGAGGCACCCGTATCTTCGGGCCGGTTGCTCGTGAGCTGCGCGACAAGGATTACATGAAGATCCTGTCCCTCGCTCCCGAAGTGATTTGAGGAGGGCAGCGAAATGGCTATGAACATTAAGAAGGGCGATACCGTTGTCGTCCTGTCCGGCAAGGACAAGGGCAAGCAGGGCAAGGTGCTGGGCACCGTTCCCGGCTCCCTGAAGGTCGTTGTGGAGGGCATCAACATGGTGACCTGCCACGTGAAGCCCCGCCGTCAGGGCGAGGAGGGCGGCATCATGAAGCGCGAGGCCGCCATCGCCGCCTGCAAGGTGCAGGTGGTGTGCCCCAAGTGCAACAAGGGCACCCGCGTCGCCCACAAGATCGAGGGCGGCAAGAAGACCCGCGTGTGCAAGCACTGCGGCGCTGAGCTGTGAGAAAGGAGAGCTGACAAATGGCCAGACTGAAAGAGAAATACACTGCCGAAGTCGCTCCCGCTCTGATGAAGCAGTTCGGCTACAAGAGCGTCATGCAGATCCCCAAGATCGACAAGGTGGTCGTGAACGTGGGCTGCGGCGAGGCGCGTGAAAATTCCAAGGTCCTGGAGAACGTGGTGAACGACCTGAGCCAGATCACCGGCCAGAAGCCCGTCATCACCCGGGCCCGCAAGTCCATCGCAAACTTCAAGCTGCGTGAGGATATGCCCATCGGCGCAAAGGTCACCCTGCGGGGCGACAAGATGTGGGAGTTCCTGGACCGCCTGTTCAACGTGGCCCTGCCCCGCGTCCGCGACTTCCAGGGCATCAACCCCAACTCCTTCGACGGCCGCGGCAACTATGCCCTGGGCATCAAGGAGCAGCTGATCTTCCCCGAGATCGAGTACGACAAGATCGACAAGATCCGCGGCATGGATGTGGTCATCTGCACCACCGCGCACACCGATGAAGAGGCCCGCGCCCTGCTGGAGCAGGTCGGCGCCCCCTTCGCCCGCTAAGGAGGAAGAGACGATGGCAAAGAAATCCATGATTCTCAAGCAGCAGCGGACCCCCAAGTTCTCCTCCCGGAGATACAACCGCTGCAAGCTGTGCGGCCGCCCTCACGCCTATCTGCGTGATTACGGCGTGTGCCGTATCTGCTTCCGGGAGCTGGCCTACAAGGGCGAGATCCCCGGCGTGCGGAAGGCCTCTTTCTGAGTCTCTTGCCCTCATACTGCGTTGCAGCCCCTTGCTGTACACACGTACAGCTTCGGGCCTGCGCCTTGTCTGAGAACAAGATCCATCAGAAAGCCGGTTCCAGCACACAACACTTTCTTTGATACCATGGGCTTTTGATATGGGGCCCCTGGCATAACGGATGGCGAAAGGTCATGACGAATTGGGCACCACGCACCAGCGGACTGCTCCATTCGCCATGATACCTCGCTGCCGCAGCGGTCTTGCTGAGACCGCAACTCTAAAATAGGAGGATTTATTATGCATATCACTGATCCGGTTGCGGATATGCTGACCCGCATCCGCAACGCCAACAACGCCAAGCATGACACCGTTGATGTTCCCGCCTCCAACATGAAGAAGAGCATCGCTCAGATCCTGCTGGATGAGGGCTATATCAAGAACTTCCAGGTGGTGGACGACGGCACCCAGGGTGTCATCCACATCTCCCTGAAGTACAACGCGGGCAAGGAAAAGGTCATCACCGGCCTGCGCCGCGTCTCCAAGCCCGGCCTGCGCGTCTATGTGGGCGCCGATGAGCTGCCCCGTGTGCTCCGCGGCCTGGGTATCGCTATCATCTCTACGTCCAAGGGCGTCATGACCGACAAGAAGGCCCGCGAGCTGCATGTCGGCGGCGAGGTCCTGGCATTCGTGTGGTAAGGAGGGTATTGGACCATGTCTAGAATTGGCAGAATGCCCATTACCGTTCCCGCCGGCGTCACCGTCAATGTCGCCGAGGGTAATGTGGTGACCGTAAAGGGACCCAAGGGCGAGCTGACGAAGGCTCTGCGCCCTGAGATGATCATTAAGCAGGAAGGCAGCACGATCACCGTGGAGCGTCCTTCCGACGACAAGCTGCACCGCAGCCTCCACGGCCTGACCCGGACTCTGCTCCACAACATGATCGTCGGCGTGACCGACGGCTACAAGAAGGAGCTGGAGGTCAACGGCGTGGGCTACCGTGTGGCCAAGGAGGGAAAGAACCTGGTCATGAACCTGGGCTTCTCCCATCAGGTGATCGTTTCTGAGATCGAGGGCATCACCATTGACGTCCCCGCTCCCAATAAAATCGTCATCAACGGATGCGACAAGCAGGCCGTCGGCCAGTTTGCGGCCGAGGTCCGCGAGAAGCGTCCTCCCGAGCCTTACAAGGGCAAGGGCATCAAGTACGCCGATGAAGTCATCCGCCGCAAGGTCGGTAAGACCGGCGCCAAGAAGTAAGGAGGTGTGCCGATATGATTAAGAGACCGAATACCAACGCCCAGCGCCTGAAGCGCCACAAGAGAGTGCGCGCCAAGATCTCCGGCACCCCTGAGATGCCGCGTCTGAATGTGTTCCGCAGCGAGGCCAACATCTACGCCCAGGTCATCGATGATGTCAACGGCGTGACCCTGGCTTCCGCTTCCTCCCTGGACAAGGCCATCGAAGGTTACGGCGGCAACATCGCCGCTGCCACCGCCGTTGGCAAGCTGGTGGCCGAGCGCGCCAAGGCCAAGGGTATCGAGACTGTCGTGTTTGACCGCGGCGGCTATCTGTACCACGGCCGCGTGAAGGCTCTGGCAGAGGGTGCCCGCGAGGGCGGCCTGAAATTCTAAGGGAGGAGGAACGACAACATGCCTAGATTTGAAAGAGAACAGAGCGAGTATATCGAGAAGGTCGTTTCCCTGAACCGCGTCTCCAAGACCGTCAAGGGCGGCCGCGTGATGAAATTCTCCGCCCTGGTCGTCGTGGGCGACGGCAAGGGCAAGGTGGGCTACGGCCTGGGCAAGGCCGCCGAGGTCCCCGAGGCCATCCGCAAGGGCATCGAAGCCGCCAAGAAGAACATGATCACCGTGACCCTCTCCGGCACCACCGTGCCCCACGAGACCATCGGTGAGGCTGGCGCCGGCCGCGTGCTGATGAAGCCCGCCGCCCCCGGTACCGGCGTGATCGCCGGCGGCGCTGTCCGTGCCGTCGTCGAGGCCGCAGGCATCAAGGACATCCGGACCAAGTGCCTGCGTTCCAATAACCCCAACAACGTTGTCGCCGCCGCCTTCGAGGGCCTCAAGAGCATGCGCGGTCCCGAGGAGGTCGCCCGCATCCGCGGCAAGAGCGTCGAAGAGATCGTGGGTTAAGGAGGCGCAAAAATGGCAAACTTAAATATTAAGCTCGTCAAGAGCCTGAACGGCCGCCTGGAAAAACAGGTCGCCACCGCTCATTCCATGGGCCTGCGCAAGATCGGTGACATCACCGTGCAGCCCGACAACGACCAGACCCGCGGCAAGATCGCCAAGATCGGCTATCTGCTGCAGGTCACTGAAGTGAAATAAGGAGGCACGGAATTATGAAGTTGAGCGAACTGTCTCCCGCCGAGGGCTCCGTCCGGGCCCCGTACCGGAAGGGCCGGGGCGCCGGCTCCGGCAACGGCAAGACCGGCGGCCGCGGCCACAAGGGCCAGAAGGCCCGCTCCGGCGGCAAGATCCGTGTTGGTTTCGAAGGCGGCCAGATGCCGCTGGCCCGCCGCATCCCCAAGCGCGGCTTCAACAACATCTTTGCAAAGCCCCTGGAGATCGTCAATCTCAGCACCCTGGACCGGTTCCAGGACGGTGACACCGTCACGGTCCACGCCCTGCTGGAGAAGGGCATCCTCTCCAAGTGCCGCTATGGCTACAAGGTTCTTGGCAGCGGCCAGCTGACCAAGAAGCTCACTGTCCAGGCTTCTGCTTTCTCCGCTTCTGCCAAGGAGGCTATCGAGGCAGCTGGCGGAAAGGCAGAGGTGATGTAACGTGATCCAAACCATTCGCAAGGCGTGGGGCATCCCCGAGCTGCGGAAAAAGATCATCTTTACACTCCTCATCCTGCTGATCTTCCGCATCGGTAATGCGATCACGGTCCCTTACGTGAACGTGACCCTGCTGGAGGACTATCTGAACCAGATGGGCGGCACCATCCTGGGCCTCTACAACGTGATGTCCGGCGGTGCCTTCGCCCAGGCGACGGTCTTCGCCCTGAGCATCCAGCCCTATATCAACAGCTCCATCATCATCCAGCTGCTGACGGTGGCCATCCCGGCCCTAGAGCGGCTGGCCAAGGAAGGCGGCGAGGAGGGCCGGAAGAAGATCCAGTCCATCACCCGCTATACCACGGTGGGCATCGCCATCCTGCAGGCTGTCGGCTACTATTTCATGATGCGCAACTACAACCTGCTGGCAACGGATGCCACGGGCATCTGGCCGGCGCTGGTCATCATCGTGTCCTTCATTGCCGGCTCCTCCTTCGTCATGTGGATGGGCGAGCAGGTGACGGAGTTCGGCGTCGGCAACGGCATTTCCATCATCCTGTTTGCCGGCATCCTGTCCCGGATCCCCACCTCCGTCAGCTCCCTGTATGACGGCGTGCGCAACTGGGCTGCCGGCACGGAGGCCTCTGATACCGTCCTGGTGCTGCACCCGGCGGTGGTGGTCCTGCTGCTGGTGGGCGTCCTGGCGCTGATCGTGTTCGTCGTGTTCATCAGCGACGCCGAGCGCCGCATCCCCGTCCAGTATGCCAAACGGCAGGTTGGCCGGAAGATGTACGGCGGCCAGAGCTCTCACCTCCCCATGAAGGTGAACATGTCCGGCGTGCTGCCCATCATCTTCGCACAGAGCATCGCATCCCTGCCCGTCACGATCTGGACCTTCATCGGCATCCCCGCCGAAGGCACCGTCTCCCGGAGCATTTACGATGCCATCGACACCCAGTCTGTGATCTATATGATCGTGTACTTCATCATGATCATCGGATTCAGCTATTTCTACTCCACCATCCAGTTCAACCCGGTGGAGATCGCCAACAATCTGAAGAAGCAGGGCGGCTTTATCCCCGGTTTCCGCCCCGGCAAGCCCACGGTGGACTTTATCAAGCGGGTCCTGAGCAAGATCACCCTGTTCGGCGCCATCTACCTCGGCATCGTGGCCATCTGCCCGCTGCTGCTGGGTAAGGCTGTCGGCAGCGCCTATCTGGCGATCGGCGGCACGTCCGTCATCATCGTCGTGGGCGTGGCTCTGGAGACCGTGAAGGCGCTGGAGGCCCAGATGCTGATGCGTCAGTACAAGGGCTTCCTGGAATAAGAGAGAAGGCGTTTCTGTGAATTTGATCTTGTTGGGCGCTCCCGGCGCCGGCAAAGGCACACAGGCGGAGATCCTGTGCAGAGAACTGAACATCCCCACCATCTCCACGGGCAACATCCTGCGGGCGGCCATCAAGGATGGCACGCCCACAGGACTGGAGGCCAAGCATTTCATGGACGCCGGCCAGCTGGTGCCCGATGATGTGATCATCAGCATCATCACGGAACGGCTGGCGGCGGACGACTGCAGGAACGGCTATATCCTGGACGGGGTGCCCCGCACCATCGCCCAGGCAGAGGCCCTGGAGAAGGCCGGGATCAGATTCGATGCCGCGATCTCCATTGAGATCTCCGACGAGACCATTACAGAACGGATGAGCGGCCGCCGTGTCTGCGAGACCTGCGGGGCCAGCTACCACCTGGTGGCTGTGCCCCCCAAGCAGGCCGGCATCTGCGACAAGTGCGGCGGCAGGCTGGTCCAACGGAAAGATGATGAACCTGAGACCGTGAAGGCACGGCTCGAGGTCTATCATAGGGAGACGGAACCGCTGAAGGAGTTCTACGCCCAGCGGGGTCTCCTGCGGTCTGTGGAGAATCAGCCCACAGTGGCTGAGACCTCACAGGCGATCCTCCGCGCGCTGGGGAGATGAGCACATGATCACACTGAAATCCCCCCACGAGATCGAACTGATGCGCCGGGCCGGAAAAATTACCGCGGCTGCCCGTGCCTTGGCAGGGGAAATGGTAAAGCCCGGCGTCACAACCCATGAGATCGACCGCGCGGTGGAGCACTTTATCCGCAAGCAAGGCGCAGTGCCCTCCTTCCTGCATTACAACGGCTATCCGGCCAGCGCCTGCATCAGCGTCAACGATGAGATCATCCACGGCATACCCGGGCCCCGGGTCCTGCAGGAGGGCGACATCGTCAGCGTGGATGTGGGGGCGTACATTGGAGGGTTCCACGGGGACTGCGCGGCCACCTTCCCCTGCGGCACCATCTCTGCGGAGGCGCAGGACCTGATCGACGTGACCAGGCAGAGCTTCTTCGAAGGGATCAAATACGCCAAGGAGGGATATCGGCTGTTCGACATTTCGGCGGCCATCCAGCAGTATGTGGAGAGTCACGGCTACTCCATCGTCCGGGAATATGTCGGCCACGGCGTCGGCGCCCAGATGCACGAGTCGCCGGAGATCCCCAACTACGGCCACCCCGGCCGGGGCCCGCGGCTCCTCCGCGGCATGACGCTTGCAATCGAACCCATGGTGAACGCCGGCTCCGCGGCCATCCAGCAGATGAGCGACGGCTGGACCGTCAAGACGCTGGACGGCAAGTGGGCGGCCCACTATGAGAATTCCATTCTGATCACCGACGGCGAGCCCGAGATCCTGACGGGTCCCGCCATCTGAGAGGAACCACATGGAAATTGCAGCATCCAATATCGTCAGATCTTCAGCCGGCAGGGACCGGGGAAAGCTCTTCGTCGTCTTGGCGGTGGAGGGGGAGTACCTGCTGCTGGCAGACGGAAAATCCAGGAAGGTGGAGTCGCCCAAGCGCAAGAAGCGCAGACACGTGCTGTTTGTCGCGGCGGACGAGAACCGGCTTTCTGAAAAAATCAGAGGCGAAGCGAGAATCACCAACAGCGAGCTTCGCAAGACCCTTGCGGCATACCGCGAGGAGGTTGATCCGGACCAGGAGGGATAACGTTTGGCAAAATCCGACATGATCGAAGTGGAGGGCGTCGTGGTAGAGGCCCTGCCCAATACGACATTCCAGGTAGACATTGGAAATGGACACAAGATTTTGGCACATATTTCCGGAAAACTCAGAATGAATTTCATCAGGATTCTGCCCGGCGACAAGGTGACGGTGGAGATGTCCCCCTATGACCTGACCCGCGGCCGGATCACCTGGCGCAGCAAGTAAGCGCCATTTGAGCTGTAAAGACACAAACCGCTGAAAGGAATGGTTAGAAACTATGAAAGTAAGACCGTCCGTGAAGCCCATGTGCGAGAAGTGCAAGGTCATTCGCCGCAAAGGCCGTGTCATGGTCATTTGCGAGAACCCCAAGCATAAGCAGAGACAGGGCTAACATTTAATTGGAGGTGCTTTAAGAGTATGGCACGTATTGCCGGTATTGACCTGCCGAAGGATAAGCGTATCGAGATCGGCCTCACTTATATCTACGGCATTGGCAGAAAGAGCGCCAAGGACATCCTGGCGCAGACAGGCGTCGACCCCGACACCCGCGTGAAGGATCTGACCGACGCCGACGAGCAGAAGCTGCGTGACGCCATCGACAGCTATACCGTTGAGGGCGACCTGCGCCGCCAGACCGCTCTGGACATCAAGCGGCTGACCGAGATCGGCTGCTACCGCGGCATCCGCCACCGCAAGGGTCTGCCCGTGCGCGGCCAGCGCAGCAAGACCAATGCGCGCACCCGCAAGGGTCCCAAGAAGACCATTGCCAACAAGAAGAAGTAAGGAGGGAGAACCAAGATGGCAACTGCAAAGGCATCCGCCGGCAAGAAGGTCATTCGCCGCCGGCGTGAACGGAAGAACATCGAGCGTGGCCAGGTCCACATTCGGTCTTCCTTCAACAACACCATGGTAACTGTTACCGATACACAGGGCAACGCGATCTCCTGGGCTTCCTCCGGCGGCCTCGGCTTCCGCGGCAGCAAGAAGTCCACCCCCTTCGCGGCACAGACCGCAGCTGAGACGGCCGCCCGCGCCGCTATGGAGCATGGCCTGAAGACCGTCGAGGTCTTCGTCAAGGGCCCCGGCCAGGGCCGTGAGGCCGCCATCCGGGCGCTGCAGGCCGTGGGCCTGGAAGTGACCATGATCAAGGACGTCACTCCCATCCCCCACAATGGCTGCCGTCCCCCCAAGCGCCGCCGTGTCTGATTTGAAGAGGAGGTAACAAGCAAATGGCTAAGAATATGCAGCCGATCGCCAAGCGCTGCAAGGCTCTGGGCATTTCTCCTGCCGTGATGGGCTATGCGAAGAAGGAGACCAATCGCAACCCCGGCGGCCAGATGAGAAAGAAGAAGAGCGAATACGGCATCCAGCTGAATGAGAAGCAGAAGGTCAAGTTCATCTACGGCATTCTGGAGAAGCAGTTCCACGCCTATTACGAGGCTGCCGCCAAGGCCCCCGGCAAGACCGGCGACAACCTGCTGATCGCTGTGGAGCGCCGCCTGGACAACGTTGTCTATCGCATGGGCTTCGCCATGACCCGCCGTCAGGCCCGTCAGCTGGTGAACCACGCCCACTTCACCGTCAACGGCAAGAAGGTCGACATCCCCTCCTATCAGGTGAAGGCCGGCGATGTGATCGAGGTGGCGGAGAGCAGCCGTTCCTCTGAGATCTTCAAGCGCCTGCTGGGCCAGGACGCCCCCGTGTTCCTGATCCCCGCCTGGATGGAGCGGGAGAAGAACGCCCTGAAGGGCACCGTGACCCGCCTGCCCGCCCGGGAGGACATCGACGTTCCCGTGGAGGAGCACCTCATCGTTGAGTTGTACTCCAAGTAAGCGGAGGATACCCTCAATAATGATAGGAACTGCCGGCGGCGCGCGGCGACGCGCGCCCGCAACAAGAAGATGAAGGAGGGTACTACTGCATGATCGAAATTGAAAAGCCCCAGATTGAGTGCATCGAGACGCCGGGCGACGCCACTTACGGCAAGTATGTGGTGGAACCGCTGGAGCGCGGCTACGGCACCACTCTGGGCAACGCACTCCGCCGGATTATGCTTTCCTCTCTGCCCGGCACGGCCCCGACCACCATCAAGATCGCCGGCGTACAGCACGAGTTCTCCACCATTCCCGGCGTCAAGGAGGACGTGACGGAGATCGTTCTGAACATCAAGGGCCTGCTCACCAAGCTGCACTGCGAGACCACCAAGACGGTCTACATCGAGGCGGTGGGCCCCTGCGAGGTGCGGGCCGGCGACATCAAGGCCGACGGCGAGGTGGAGGTCCTGAATCCCGACATGCACATCGCCACGCTGGACAACGGCGCGACGCTGAACATGGAGATCACCCTGTCCCACGGCCGGGGCTATGTGCCCGCCGACCGGAACAAGCCCCAGCAGAACGTCATCGGCGTGATCGCCGTGGACTCCATCTACACCCCCGTCTACAAGGTCAACTACACGGTGGAGCCCACCCGCGTGGGCGCCTCCAGCGACTTTGACAAGCTGACCCTGGAGGTGTGGACCGACGGGACCATCTCCGCCCGGGACGCGGTGTCCCTGGGCGCCAAGATCCTGTGCGACCACTTCACCCTGTTCACCGATCTCTCTGAGAACGTGGGCAGCAAGCCCACTGTGGTGGAGAAGGCGGAGGCCCAGCGGGACAAGGTGCTGGAGATGACCATCGAGGAGCTGGACCTCTCCGTCCGCAGCTTCAACTGCCTCAAGCGTGCCAACATCAACACCGTGGAGGATCTGATCTCCAAGACGGAGGACGAGATGATGAAGGTCCGCAACCTGGGCCGCAAGTCCCTGGAAGAGGTCATCAACAAGCTGGCGATGATGGGGCTCCATCTGGCTGACGAAGACAACAACAACTGATTTGAGTGCCGGCGGATGCTCCCCCGGCTGACCAAAATCCTATAAGGAGGAAAACCGAAATGCCCGGAACTCGGAAACTTGGCAAGCCCACTGACCAGCGCATGGCGATGCTGCGTCAGCAGGTGACGGATTTCCTGGACAACGGCAAGATGGAGACCACCCTTGCCCGCGCCAAGGAGATCAAGCCTCTGGCTGAGAAGATGATCACCCTCGGCAAGAAGAGCGACCTGGCTGCCTATCGGCAGGCCATGAGCTTCATCACCCGCGAGGATGTCTGCAAGAAGCTGTTCAAGGAGATCGCTCCCAGCTATGCAGAGCGCAACGGCGGCTACACCCGCGTGATCCGCACCGGCGTGCGCCGCGGCGACGCGGCCGAGACCGCCATCATCGAGCTGGTGAAGTAATTTTCCCGATCAAAAAAGCCCTTTGTCATGGGTACCTAGGACCTGTGACAAAGGGCTTTTGATTGTTCTTGCGGCCCACGCGGCAGCGTGATAAAATGGTAAAAAAGGAGGGATGGCCGATGCGGATGGTGCGGTGCTATGCGTGCGGGAAGCGGTACGACTACGACGAGGACGGATTCTGCCCCGGCTGCGGGGCATTCAACCAGCCGGAGCGGACATCCGGACCGCAGGAGCTCCCGAGGCAGAAGGCCCCGGCGGACAGGGCCGCAGGACCTGAGGCCGCGAAAAAGCTGCCCAAGCGGAGATCCGGCGAAAAGAGCGGCCTCCATGCAGGCGTGGAGGAGGGACTGGACATCGCGCTGGAGGCACTGGACTCCGCCGGCGGGCTGGTGGGAAAAGCCGTGGAGGAGATCACGGACTGGTTCGACTGAGAAGGAGCGGGACTCCGGGAGCTTTTGCAGAAGCGGGCGCGGCCCGCTTCTTTTTTCAGATCGGGCAGGGCGGCGATGAAACAGTGAAAATTTAACGGGCGTAATTTTTCCGGCGCCGCACAAACTACCACCGTATGAAAGAGGAGGTGAGGGCGCGATGGGAAGAGGACGCCTGCTGGCCTGCTGC
Organism: Oscillibacter valericigenes; assembly: GCF_016902445.1. Classification (GTDB taxonomy): domain Bacteria; phylum Bacillota; class Clostridia; order Oscillospirales; family Oscillospiraceae; genus Oscillibacter; species Oscillibacter avistercoris. Next base: position 24,300 of record NZ_JACSNX010000024.1, read on the forward strand.
CTGCTGCTGGCCGTGCTGACGGGCTGCGCGCCGGGTGAGCCGGCGGCGCAGCGGACGGACGGGGAGGCGGCGATCCCGGCGGAGAGGCGGATCGCCATCACCTTTGACGACGGCCCCCGGCGGGAGACCACGGAGCGCCTGCTGGACGGCCTTGCGGAGCGGGGCGCCCGGGCCACGTTTTTTCTGATCGGAAAGCAGATCGAGGGCAACGAGGACCTGGCGGAGCGGATGCAGGCGGAGGGCCACCAGATCGGCAGCCATACCTGGAACCACGTGCGGCTGCTGGGGGTCACGGAGGAGACCATCCGGCAGGAGGTGGGCCAGACCGAGGCGGCGCTGGAGTCCCTGCTGGGCGGAGAGGACTACTGGCTCCGCCCGCCCTACGGCGCCGTGGACGCGGCGGACGCGGCGCTGATCGGCGTGCCCATGATCAAGTGGTCCATCGACCCCCGGGACTGGGAGAAGCTGGACGCCGCCCAGGTGACAGAGGCGGTGCTGGAACACGCGGCACCGGACCAGATCATCCTGCTCCACGACATCTACCCCACCTCTGTGGACGCGGCCCTGGCCATCGTGGACGCCCTGCAGGCGGAGGGGTACTGCTTCGTGACGGTGGAGGAGCTGCTGGAAGCCAGCGGCATCCGGCCGGAGGCCGGCGTGCTGTACTGCTCCGGCGAGCCGTAAAAAAGATCCCCGGTGCGCATGCACCGGGGATCTCGTCTTGCGGAAGATCAGCCCTGCAGGATCAGCAGGACCATGGTCAGCACTAGGAAGACCGCACCCACCCACTTGGTGGCGCGGGCCAGCTTGGCGTCCCAGGTCTTGGCCTTGTTGCGGGACAGGAAGGAGTCCGCCACGCCGCCGATGGCGCCGGAGAGTCCGGCACTCTTGCCGGACTGGAACAGGACCACCACGATGATGGCCAGACCGCAGAGCAGCTGCAGGATCGTAATGACAAGCGTTAAAGCGTCCATCAGGATAACCTCCAAAATTTCAGCCATGCAGGGCATGGATCTTGATTTCACAGATGTTAATGATACCATAGTTTGTCCTGCATTTCAAGGGGATTTTGCAAAAAAACAGGCAGATCCCGGGAATCGGCGCAGGCGGAGGCGGTCCCGCAAAAAATCCATAGAATATGGAACAAATGTTTGCTTTTCTGAAGGGAGTGTGATATACTGCAGACAAGAATCTGGCAAAGGTGGGGCGCGTATGCAGGAACTGACAAAGATGCAGCAGAAGATCTACGAATACATTGCCGCCTGTATCCGGGAGCAGGGCTATCCCCCCTCTGTGCGGGAGATCGGAGAGGCCGTCGGGCTGAGGTCGCCCTCTACCGTCCACTTTCATCTCAAGCAGCTGGAGGAGGCCGGCGTGATCGAAAAGGGGGCCGGCAAGGGCCGGGCCATCACGCTGCGGACGGCCCCCAGGCAGGAAAACCAGGTGCCGGTGGTGGGCAACGTGGCGGCCGGCAGCCCGATCCTGGCAGAGGAGTGCATCGAGGACTATCTGACCTTTGACACCGGCGGCCGGACCGGGGAGTATTTTGCCCTGCGGGTCCGGGGAGAGTCCATGCTGAACGCAGGCATCCTGCCGGGCGACCTGGTGGTGGTCCACCGGCAGCCCTCCGCCAATCACGGGGAGATCGTGGTGGCCATGATCGACGACGAGGCCACGGTAAAGCGCCTGGCCCTGAAGGGCGGGCAGGTCTGGCTGATGCCGGAGAACGAGAATTACGCGCCGATCGACGGCACCTATGCCCAGATCCTGGGGAAAGTGGCGGCTGTGGTGCGGCGGTACTGAGCGTCAGGACCGGGGCGGAGGGGCTGCGTGCCCCTCCGCTTTTTATCTGCGGTCCCCGCGGCCTGCGGCCGGCGGCGGGCCCTGCAGGCCCTGCCGCAGCTTTTCCAGCGCCCGCTTTTCGATGCGGGATACATAGGACCGGGAGATGCCGAAGGATGCGGCGATCTCCCGCTGGGTCAGGGGGATGGTGCCGCCCAGCCCGTACCGCAGGCGGATGATCTCCGCCTCACGGGTGGTCAGCTGGTCCCGCACCAGCTGGTGCAGCCGCAGGGCGCTGTCCCGGTCGTGGATGTCGTCCAGCATGGTGTCGTCCACGCCCACCACGTCCATCAGCTGGAGGGCGTTGCCCTCCTTGTCCGTCTCGATGGAGTCGGACAGGGACACCTCGCCCTGGAGCTTCTTCTGGCTGCGGAAGTACATCAGCACCTCATTTTCGATGCAGCGGGCGGCGTAGGTGGCCAGCCGGGCGCCCTTGCCGGGGTCGAAGCTGGTGATGCCCTTGATGAGGCCGATGGTGCCGATGGAGATCAGATCCTCCTGGTCTCCGCTCTGGGTGTAATACTTCTTGATGATATGGGCCACCAGGCGCAGGTTGCGCTCGATGAGGACGTCCCGGGCCTCCTGGTCCCCCTGGGCGTAGCGGCGGAGATATTCCCGCTCCTCTGCGGCGGACAGGGGCTTGGGAAACGAGCCCCCGCCGGACAGGCGGAGAGAGAACAGCAATGTATTGGCGAACAGCAGCAGCGCGGCAGACAACATAAGATCCCTCCCTGCCCCCATTCCTATGCCGCGGGGGGAAGTCCCCATGCCGGGAAAGAGGAGGGACGATCCGAAGGGGAGAGGAGCGTGCCATGGAATATCTGGTCTATATCCTGCGGTGCGGGGACGGATCCCTCTACACCGGGTGCACCAATGACCTGCCCCGCCGCCTGCGGGCCCACCAGAGCGGGCGGGGCGCCAAATACACCCGCAGCCGCCTGCCGGTGGAGCTGATCTACCAGGAGCCGGCGGCAGACCGCTCCGCGGCCCTGCGGCGGGAGGCGGCCATCAAGCGGATGACCCACCGGCAGAAATGGGCGCTGGCGGAGACGTACCGGCGCGCCGCAGCCGCCGGAGGGGAAGAGACGGAGGGATGAGACCGGCATGGCGCTGCCATGCCGGTTTTTCCGGCGAAGGCCCCGCCCGGGAGAAAATGAACAGAACGTAAAAAGCGGGAAAAATGCAAAGAACCCCTACCCATTGCAGAGAAAACGTGCTATCATATACAAGTTGGAGTATGCAATCGGACAGGCGCCTCTGGCGCGGAAGGGAGGAGACTGTGAAGCGGCGGATCTACCGGGGACTGCTGTCCCTGATCGGGCTGTGCCTGCTGCTGGCTGTCAGCGGCTGCGGCTTTTCCTTCTCTCCGGAGGAGCTGTACAGCCTGCCGCAGCTGCCGGCGGAATATACGGAGCTGAACAACTGCATCAATCAGGTGATCGAAAGCGGCGCGGAGTATGCGGCGCCGGTCTCCGGCAGCAACATCCAGTCCGTCCAGCTGGAGGATCTGAACGGAGACGGCGAGGAGGAGGCCGTGGCCTTTTTCCGCAACACCGCAGACGAAAAGCCGCTGAAGATCTATATCTTCACGGCTGAGGAGGAGACGTACCGGCAGACGGCGGTCATCGAGGGGACCGGCACCAGCATCTACAGCATCGCCTATGAGGACCTGGATCAGGACGGATGGAAGGAGCTGCTGGTGGGCTGGCGCGTCAACACAGACCTGCAGGCGCTGTCTGTCTACACCCTGCGGTCCGGGGTGCCGGAGGAGCTGATCCGGGGCACCAATTACGTGCGGTACGCCGTCAACGATCTGAATCAGGACGATCTGTGGGAGCTGGTGGTCTTCCGGGCGGATGCGGAGGGCAACGGCATGGCGGATTACTACTGCTGGGAGGACGGCGCCCTGCAGCTGCGCACCTCGGCCCGCATCACCAGCACCATGGCGGAGCTGAGCCAGCAGGGCCGGGTGAAGAGCGGCACACTGGCGGACAGCAGCCCGGCCCTGTTCGTCACCGGGGTGGAGGAGTCCGCCTGGATGGCCACAGACATCCTGACGGTGAAGAACGGAGAGCTGGTGAACATCCTGCTGTCGGATGTGACCGGCGTGTCCTCGGAGGTGGCGCCCTTCTGCTCCCTGTATCCGGAGGACATCAACGGGGACAACATCACCGAGGTGCCCCGCCCGGTGACGGAACACGGCCGGAACGGCGAAGAGGATGACGGCGCCTGGCGGATCGACTGGTACGCGTTTGCCGGCGACGGAACGGGGACACTGGTGCTGCACACCTATCACAATGTGGAGGACGGATGGTACCTGCGCCTGCAGGAGACCTGGGACGGCCAGGTGGCCGCCGTGCGGTCCACCGGAACGGACGAGAGCGCGGTGACCTTTTCCTACCGGGAAAATGAGGCCGACATCCCGTTCCTGCGGATCACCAAGCTCACGGGACCCAGCCGGGAGATCCGGGCCACCCGGGGCGGACGGATCATCCTCCGCCGCCAGATGGAGACCATCTACACGGCGGAGCTTTTGGAAGCGAATGAGACATGGCGCCACGGCCTGTCGGAGGACGAGCTGCTGGAGGCCTTCAATCTGATCACACAGGAATGGACCACCAGCGACAGCTGAGCATGGAAAGGACGGACATCCAGATGAAAAAAGTATTGGTGCTGGAGGACGAGTCCAGCATCCGCAGCTTTATCGTGATCAACCTGCGCCGGGCGGGATACGACGTCATTGAGGCCGAGACCGGCGAAGAGGCGCTGGAGAAGCTGAAGGAGAATCCCGACACCAAGGTGGCGCTGCTGGACATCATGCTGCCGGGGATCGACGGGTTCGAGGTCTGCCGGCGGATCCGGGCCACCAACTCCAAGATCGGCATCATCATGCTCACCGCCCGCTCCCAGGAGATGGACAAGGTGACGGGGCTGATGACCGGCGCCGACGACTATGTGACGAAGCCCTTCTCCCCGGCGGAGCTCACCGCCCGGGTGGACGCCCTGTTCCGCCGGGCCGGCGGGGAGGAGGTCCCCCAGACCGGGGAGATCCGGCAGGACCCCTTCCTGCTGAACACCCGCAACCGCACCCTGGAGAAGAACGGCCAGCGGATCAAGCTGACCCAGGTGGAGTACTCCATCATGAAGGTGTTCATGGAGAACCCCGGCAAGGCCCTGTCCCGGGAGGAGATCCTGGACATGGTCTGGGGCCGGGACTACTTCGGCGAGCTGAAGATCGTGGATGTGAACATCCGCCGCCTGCGGCTGAAGATCGAGGACAATGTACAAAATCCCACCTACATCACCACGGTGTGGGGCTACGGGTACAAGTGGGGATTCTGAAGACCTGAAGGATGCGCCGGTTCCGGGGAGCCGCGCAGAAAGACCAAGCAGAAGGAGGTGCGGCCCCATGGCGGAGGAAGAACGGGATCGAAAGTGGACGGCCCTGCGCCTGCGGGGCCTGCGGAAGCGGTGGATCGTCAATACCATCCTGCCGGTGCTGGTGCTGCTGGTGCTGCTGGTGACGCTGGTGTCCGCCGGCGTGTCCACCTACTACTACAGCAGCATGGAAAACGGCCTGGTGAAGCAGGTGGAGGCCATGTCCAACGCCTTCAACGACTACTTCATGAACAGCTACGCCGAGTACAACCAGATGGCCACCCAGGCGGTGGACACCTATGAGGACAAAAACCAGATCGAGCTGCAGTTCATCGGCAGCACCGGCCGCATCCAGATGTCCACCTCCGGCCTGACGGCGGGCAGCTCGCCGGGCACCAGCGACATCACCAACGCCATCGCCAATCAGAAGATCGAGCCCTTCCAGGGCCGGGACCCGGAGACGGGGGAGAAGATCCTGGCGGTGTCCGCACCGCTGCTGTTCAACGGCCGGGTGGCCGGCGTCATGCGGCTGGTGACCTCGCTGAAGCTGGTGGACCGGCAGATCGTGCTGGTGGTGTTCATCATCCTGGCGGTGGGCGTCATCTGCATGGCCCTGGTGCTGATCTCCAGCCTGCTGTTCATCAACAACGTGGTGGAGCCGGTGGCGGTGGTGACCGAGGCGGCCAAGCGGATCTCGGCGGGCAGCTACGGCTTCCAGATCGAGAACAAGTACACCGACGAGCTGGGGGAGCTGGTGGACAACATCAACGACATGTCCCTGAAGATCGGCCAGAACGAGAAGATGAAGTCCGAGTTCATCTCCTCCGTGTCCCACGAGCTGCGGACGCCCCTCACCGCCATCAACGGCTGGGGCGAGACCATCCTGGAGGACACCACCGACGACCCCGCCCAGATGCGCCGGGGCATCCGCATCATCCTCAACGAGGCCCGGCGCCTCTCCACCATGGTGGAGGAGCTGCTGGAGTTCTCCAAGATGGAGGACGGCCGCTTCACCCTCCACATGGAGCAGGTGGACCTGCAGGCGGAGTTTGAGGACGCCATCTTCACCTACCGGGAGCTGTTCCGGCAGGAGGGGATCGAGCTGACCTATGAGAGCGGGGACGAGGACCTGCCCCCCATCCCCGGCGACTCCGAGCGGCTGAAGCAGGTGTTCTGCAACGTGCTGGACAACGCCGCCAAGCACGGCGGCGCCGGCAAGCGGATCGACGCCTCCATCAGCCGGGAGGGGGAGTTCGAGGTGGTCCGGGTCCGGGACTACGGCCCCGGCATCCCGGAGGCGGAGCTGCCCTTCATCAAGCAGAAATTCTACAAGGGCTCCTCCAAGGCCCGGGGCAGCGGCATCGGCCTGGCGGTGTGCGACGAGATCGTCGGCCTCCACAACGGCATCTTTACCATCGGCAATGCCGATGGCGGCGGCGCGGTGGTCACCATCTGCCTGCCGGTGAAAGAATGACCCCGCGGAAATCGAACAAATGTTTGATTTTTGCCGCGGAGCATGATATAATCAGCTTGCTGAGCACATTAGAAAGGAATTCCCATGGCAGACGCAAACAAGTCCTGCGCCTTCCGCACCAGCATCGGCGGACAGGCGCTCATTGAAGGTATCCTGATGCGGGGGCCGGAGAAGCAGGCCATCGTGGTCCGGGACCAGAACGGCGAACTGGTGGAAAAGGTGGAGGAGCTGCGGCTCATCAAGGACCGCCATCCCATCCTGGGCTGGCCGTTGATCCGGGGCACCGTCAACTTCCTGTCCTCCATGGTCAACGGCGTGAAGGCCCTGATGTACTCCGCCGACTTCTATCCGGAGGAAGAGGTCTCGGAGCCCTCCAAATTCGAACAGTGGCTGGACCGGACGTTCTCCAACAAAAAGCTGGAGGGGCTGATCGTGGGCTTCTCCGTGCTGCTGGGCATCGGCCTGTCCGTCTTCCTGTTTCTGGTGCTGCCCACCTTCCTCACCGGCGGGCTGCTGCACTTCTTCCCGGATTTCCCCATGTGGGGCCGGAACCTGATCGAGGGCATCCTGAAGGTGGCCATCTTTCTGCTGTATCTGATCTTCTGCTCCAGGCAGAAGGACATCTACCGGGTGTTTCAGTACCACGGTGCGGAGCACAAGACCATCTTCTGCTACGAGGCGGGGCTGCCTCTGACGGTGGAGAACGTGCGCATCCAGCCCCGGCACCATCCCCGGTGCGGCACCAGCTTTCTGTTCGTGGTGATCTTCGTGTCCATTCTGGTGTCCAGCGTGGTGTTCGGCATCTGGCCCATCACCAGCGTCTGGCTGCGGACCCTGGCACACCTGATCCTGCTGCCCCTGGTGGTGGGCATCACCTATGAGTTCAACCGCTGGGTGGGCCGCCACGTGCAGGACAGCCGCCTGGCCAAGATCCTGACGGCCCCGGGCATGTGGATGCAGAACTTCACCACCAACGAGCCGGACGACTCCATGATCGAGTGCGCCATCCGGTCCCTGGAGCTGGTACTGCCCAGCGAAAAAGGGAAAGACGAGTGGTAAATTAGGAATTAGGAATGAGGAATTAGGAATTGATGTGTTCCGCCGCAGGCGGAACGATTTGAATCGGTCCGGCTTTGCCGGACACCACAATTCCTAACTCCTAATTCCTAACTCCTAACTGGGTTTCCCGCCAGAGAAACGATAGCGAGGCGTATTATGGCGACGACATACAACAATTTGTATTTGGATATCCGCCAGCAGCTGCGGAAGGCCGGCATTGAAGAGGCCACGCTGGAGGCCCGGGAGCTGGTGTGCTTCGGCACCAACAAGAGCCGGGAGGATCTGGCCCGGGACGGGGGGCTGTACGCCTCCCCGGAGCTGGAGCGCCGGGTCCGGGACCTGGTGGAGCGGCACCTGGCCGGGGAGCCGGTGGCCTACCTCATCGGCGAGTGGGAGTTCTACGGCCTGCCCCTGGACATCTCCCGGGACGTGCTGATCCCCCGGCCGGACACGGAGGTGCTGGCGGAGCAGGCCATCGGCTACATCAAGACCCTGGGGGAATGCCGGGTGCTGGACCTGTGCGCCGGCAGCGGCTGCGTCGGCCTGGCGGTGGCCGCCCAGGCGCCCCAGGCCCGGGTGGTGCTGGGGGAGTGGTCCGACGGCGCGCTGAAGATCTGCCGCCAGAACATCCGCCGCAACAGCCTGACGGCCCGGGTGGTGCCCATCCAGGCGGACGCCCGGGAAAAGCCGGAGAAGTCCCTGGGGGAGTTCCAGTGCATCGTCTCCAACCCGCCCTACATCCCCCGGGCGGACATCGCGACGCTGGACACCTCCGTCCGAGACTACGAGCCCCATCTGGCCCTGGACGGCGGCGAGGACGGCCTGGACTTTTACCGGAGCATCTCCGAGAAGTGGAAGGCGGCCCTGGCCCCCGGCGGCCGGCTGTACTTCGAGGTGGGCATCGGCCAGGCGGACGCGGTGCTGCGGATCATGCGGGCCCAGGGCTTCGGGGACATCCAGGTGGTGAAGGACCACCACGACATCCCCCGGGTGGTGTTCGGCACGCTGTGTACGGAGATCTGACAATGTTTTTGAGAAATGTGATAGCAGGAGGAGAACACAATGGCGAGAGAGAAAGCGCCGCTGCCCAACGCGGGGCCGGCGGACGATAAGAAGCGGGCCATCGACACGGCCATGGCCCAGATCGAGCGGATGTACGGCAAGGGCTCCATCATGCGCTTCGGCGACAAGGCGGAGCTGAATGTGGACTACATCCCCACGGGCTCCCTGTCCCTGGACGTGGCCCTGGGCATCGGCGGCCTGCCCAAGGGGCGGATCGTGGAGATCTACGGGCCGGAGTCCTCCGGTAAGACCACTCTGGCCCTCCATGTCATCGCCGAGGCCCAGAAGCGGGGCGGCGAGGTGGCTTTCGTGGACGCGGAGCACGCCCTGGATCCCACCTACGCCCGGGCCCTGGGCGTGAAGGTGGAGGATATGCTGATCGCCCAGCCGGACACCGGCGAGCAGGCCCTGGAGATCACCGAGGCCCTGGTCCGCTCCGGCGCCATCGACGTGGTGGTGGTGGACTCCGTGGCGGCCCTGGTGCCCCGGGCGGAGATCGAGGGCGAGATGGGCGACAGCTACGTGGGCCTCCAGGCCCGGCTGATGAGCCAGGCCCTGCGGAAGCTCACCGGCGCCATCGGCAAGACCAACTGCATCGTCATCTTCATCAACCAGCTGCGGGAAAAGGTGGGCATCATGTACGGCAACCCCGAGGTGACCACCGGCGGCCGGGCGCTGAAGTTCTACGCCTCCGTCCGCATCGACGTGCGCCGGATCGAGGCGCTGAAGAACGGCTCCGAGATCGTGGGCAACCGGACCCGGGCCAAGGTGGTGAAGAACAAGGTGGCGCCCCCCTTCCGGGAGGCGGAGTTCGACATCATGTACGGCGAGGGCATCTCCCACTTCGGCGAGCTCATCGACCTGGGCGTGAAGCTGGAGCTGGTGCAGAAGTCCGGCTCCTGGTTCTCCATCGGGGAGACCCGCATCGGCCAGGGCCGGGACGCCGCCAAGCGGTACCTCCAGGAGAACCCGGAGGTGGCGGACAAGCTGGAGGCGGACATCCGCAAGAACTTCGACAAGCTGATGAGCAACCAGGCCCGCATCGCCGCCAAGGCGGCCGGCCGGGCGGTGGACGTGAGCGCCGACGACTTCGACGATGCGGATTGAGCGCATCCAGGCGTCTCCCCACAAAAAGGGCCGGGTGCTGGTGTTTCTGGAGGACGGCGCCTGCCTGAAGATCACGGAGCAGGAGCTGCTGGACTTCGGCCTGCGGCCGGGAGACGACCTGGACGCCCGGCGCCTGGGCCAGCTGAAGGAGGCCGCCGGGGTCTCCAACGTGAAGGCCGCGGCGGCGGACCTCATCGGCAAGCGGGCCATGAGCCGCCATGACCTGGAGCGGAAGCTCCAGGAGAAGGGGGCCAGCCAGGCGGAGGCCCGCTACGCCGCCGAGTGGCTGGAGGCCATCGGCGCCCTCAACGACGCGGACTACGCGGCGATCCTGGTGCGGCACTGCGCGGGGCTGGGCTACGGCCCCGCCCGCATCCGGGAGAAGCTGCGGGAGAAGGGCGTGCCCCGGGAGCTGTGGGACGAGGCCCTGGACCAGGCGGGCGACAGCGCGGAGCAGATCGACCGGTTCCTGGCCGCCAAGCTCCGGGGACGGACCCCGGAGGAGGCGGAGAAGCGGCGGCTCACCAGCGCGCTGCTCCGCAGGGGATTCTCCTGGGGAGATATCCGGGAGGCGTGGGGGCGCCTGGGGGCGGAGATACCGGAGGAATGACGCCCCTGGCGGGGGGGCGTCTGCTCCCGCAGGGGGCTGTTCCCACAGGGGTGCGCCCCCCATTCTCTTTTTGGTCTTGCCCAAAAAGAGAATGCGCCGCGCCCGGTGGAAGAGAAAAAGGCGCTAAGCGCGCTCCGGTGCAGTGGCCCTCCGCGCGCGA
>NZ_JACSNX010000025.1 GCF_016902445.1 Oscillibacter valericigenes
AATCGAACTCTGGGCAACCCCGCCCGCTTCAGCACCCGGTGGAGCATGTGGAGCACGCTGTCCGGTGAGATGGGTCCGCCGGTAGGCGAGGGGAATACCCAGTGGCTGCTGCCGACTTTTTTCTTCTGCTCTTTCAGGACGGCTATCGTGTCCTTCGCCAGCGGCAGCGTCCGGTAGGCGTTCTTCGTCTTGAGCGGGGCCTCCACGACCTCGCCGTTGATCCGGGCGATCTGCCGTTTCACCCGGAGGTTGCCATGTTCGAAATCGATGTCCTCCCACTTCAGGCCGAGTAGCTCACCCCGCCGGAGACCAGTGGCCAGCTCAATGTAGTACATCTCGAACACGCCGCTATCTTTGGCTTCTCGCAGGAATGAGGCCAGTTGCTCCACCGGGAGAGTTTTCATCTCCCGATGTTCCAGCTTCGGCAGGGCGCAGCCCTCTGTGGGATCGATGGAGATGATTTTCTGCTCCTTCGCCAGCTTCATGGCCGAGGCGATGATTTGATGGATGTTCCGCACGGTCTTGGGGCTTAGACCTTTGGCTTGGTGTTTGCTCTCGACTCTGTCAATTCTCCCGCTGGTCAACAGCTTCTTGTAGAGCTTCTGTAACTCCAGAGAAGTGAGCTTTTCCAGCGGAATCTTGCCGATATTCGGTTTGATGTGGTTGTCGATGTATCCTCGATATGTCTGGTGGGAAGAGGGCCTCACTTTGATCTTTGCGTAGTTTTCGTACCACTCGTCCATCCAGACGCCTACCGTGTATTTTCCGGTTTTGGTCACATCCAGGCTTTTGGTTTCCTCGATGGCCGCTTTCAGCTTGGCCTTAGCCTCTGCCTGGGTCCTGCCCAGAACGTTTTTGTAGATAGGCTTGCCAGTTTCCGAGTCGCGCCCAGCGGTGTAGCGCCCCTCCCAGCGACCGTCCTTCCTTTTTCTGATGTTGCCTTCGCCGTTGGCCCGTTTCTTTGCCATAGCATCCGCCTCCTTTGCAACGACACAACATACCACAGAGAACAGAAATAGCCAGGGGGAACGCCGATAGTTATCAGTTTGTTAAGAAAGAGCTGCCGGCGGCAGCCCTTTTTCTTTGAATAGCGTATCAAATTTTGACCTGGGGACACCTCATCTTTGCCCTCTCTGTGGCCCGTCTTTCATCCTCGTCCTCGAAGCAGTAGGGCTCCAGCTCCCCGGCAATCCCCATGCCCAGCCGAAAGCCGGCGATGAAGGATGTCAGGGAGGTTTCCTCCCGCAGTTCGTTCTCCAGATCCGCCAGCTGCAGCAGGGTCTCCTGGTCTTGCTGGCCTAACCTCGCTTTGATTTCTCTGTATGCCTGTTCCAATTCCTCCCGGGCTTTTTGAAGCTCCGGCTCTCGGCAGAACCGTGCGTGCAGGGCTTTCATGTAATCGTGCATCGTGCCGCCTCCTTGTCAGCGACACACCATATCACGACTTCCCAGTAATAGCCAGGGGACCGGGCGGAAATTTTCAGAAAAGTAACAACTTGGCTGCCGGGTTGGAAACCTATCTTGTTTTCAGCGACGCATTTTTTGAAGGGGCTTTCGTGCCTCAATAGTCCAGGAACGCCCCAACAGCTCTTTGCGGCTCTAAGAAGACAGCCAAATTCTACAGAGAAAAGCGTCAATGCCACTATTTCATGTGCAGAACAACGCCCTTTCAAAACCCCGCAACTGCCCGCACTGCGGGCAGTTGTGAGCGAACCGGCGCCACAAAAGCGCCGGTTCTTTCTCCTGCTATATTTTCAACGGGTAGGTTCACCCTCGATTTGGGGGTGGAAGCGTGCTCCGGCAGCAGTTGCGGACTTCCGCACACGGGCCCGACAAGGGCTACAAACTTGCTTCGGTGGGCACGGATGCCTGCCCGCCCCCACTCGCCCGACACAACGGCTCACAGGGCCAAACGGGGGGATTTTTCCGCCTTCCGTGAGACGGCCGTTCTCTTTGTCAACGGCGTCGTAATCCCGGCATGGAGTAAACTTTGCATTTCTTCTCTCTGCCCTCCGGCCCTTTAGCCGCCCAAAGTGGGTCCGGGCTTCTGCCCGGAGCTGCGCCCGGCGTATAGCCGGCCGCGATGCTTGCCCCACCCGAGGGTGGGTAAAACCGTCTCTCCAGCCGTTTGCTGCCGACGGTCCCAGTTAATCTATCGCACCGCAGCGAGACGCAGCAATTTCATTTTCCCTGCTTATTCTTTTACCCTTTGAAAAAGGGCCAGGAGGGAAATCCTCCGTTCCAAAACAATGGGGAACAACCGCCCAAATCCGGCCTGTACCCGCTGGGAGGGGGCAGGGACTCTGTCCTACCCCGAAGGGGGCCACACAGCGGCTTACAGGCGGTCATGCGGGGCTTTCCAGCTCCCTCCAGTGCTTCGCCACATGCGGCGCTCTGCAGCCAACTCATACTTTTTCAACTGCCAGATGTGCTTGCGCACCGTATGTTCGTTCATGCCCACTGCCTCGCCGATGGTTTGGATGCTGAACCAGCACTGGTGGGCCTTTTGACTTTCGCATCGCCGCGGGAAACTGTACACCGACAGTTTGCCTGCATTGAGTCCCAGGAGAAACCCTTTATTGGGCAGAGAGAAAAAATCCCTTGTCCACTGTGCTTGCTGTGCCTCGGCGTACTTACGGATGGACAGGCCCTCCACGAACCACTCCTGGAAATAGTCTTTGTACGCAACCAGCACCGTTTTCAAGACGTTGTCCAGAAACTGCAGGTCCTCCTTCCGCTTGACGAAATTGCTTCCGGCGATGCCGGCGAAATGCAGAGGAGCCTGCGGATATCCATGGGGTCACATTCACACTCGAAATTGTAAATTACGTGTAAAACAGCAATTAAAATTGTGCAAAATATCCAAATTTTGAGCAATTATTCACAATTTGTTCATATTTTTGCGTGGGATGGATGTTACCATGAGGGGGCAAAAATCATGGATAAGAAAGGATATGGAATGATGAAAAAACTGTGGTGTTTGCTTTTGTGCGCGATGTTCGTGCTAACAGGATGTTCTTCCAACACGACCGGAACGGCCGATTCGGAGACAGAGACCAATCAGACGGCCGACGTGGAAGAGGAAGGCCCCAGCATGGAGGAACAGGCAGCTGAGCCGCTGACTGTCTACCTGAACGACTTTGATTCGGTGATCCCCGACCTTTTCAAGGAAAAGACCGGTTACGATGTGGAAGTTGTTGTGGGCAACGGCGCCGAGACCATGTCCCGGATCGAAGCGGAAAAATCCAACCCCCAGTGGGACGTGGTGTGGATGGACTCTATGTATGACATCTACAACCTGGATCTGGGCAGCCAGTTGATGACCGACGTGGAGATTGAAAACGCCAGCGGGCTCACGCCTGAGTTCAGCGCGCTGGTCCCCGATGACAAGTGCTTCTATCCCACCGGAGCACATTCCGCCGGTGTCCTGGTGTACCGCAATGACGTGTGGAGCGAGGAGGACGCCCCCAAGTCTTACGCCGATCTGACCGACCCGAAGTATGCGGGTGCGGTTGCCATGGCCGACCCCGGCGTCGCCGCGCCGGCCTATCCTCTGGCGGCTTACTTCATGGATACCCTGGGCATGGAGGGCGGCCAGGAGTTCTTTACCATGCTGTTTGAGCAGGGCCTGAAGGTCTATCCCAAGAACCCGCAGGTGGTGGAGGCCCTGGCCTCCGGCGAGGCCACCATCGCCATGTTGCAGGAATCCAACGCCTATGCCATGATCGCCGACGGCGAGCCCATCACCATTGTGTGGCCCGAGGAGGGCGCGGCTGCCTCTACCCGTGTTGCTGCCATCTGCAAGTCTACCGACCAGCCCGACATTGCGAAGGCGTTTGTTGAATTCCTTCTCGATCCCGAGGTCCAGCAGGAGCTCATCGATACCGGTGACGAGGCGTACTTTACCCCCTCCGTGGAGGGTGTGACCGCAAAGCCGGACCGTGAGCCCAACCCCACCCTGGTGGCGGCAGATGTCCAGTTTGGCGCCGAGAACGAAGCGGACATCAAGGCCTGGTTCGCTGATTATTCTGCACAGTGATGAAAAACAGTGAATCGCGGATCAGCAACGGAGTTTTTGCGATTTTATTCATATTAGTACTGCTGCCTTTGGCAGCAGTACTTTTTCAAATCGTCTGCCCCGGTTTGGAGATCAGCAAATTCTCCCTGGAAAATATATCGATCCTTGGGGACATCTTTACCAGGCCCCTCTGGAGAAAAGCTCTCTTCAACTCTTTGGCTCTGGCGGGAGGCACCACGGTCTGCGGACTGATCGTTGCCGCTTTCCTGGCGTGGGTCCGGGTAAAGTATCAGTTCAAGGGCGCAAAGATGCTGGATCTTGCCGCCTGGGCCCTGATGATCATACCGAGTTTTATCCTGGCTCAGGGCTGGGTCTATTTCGCCTCCGGAAACGGCGTGGCAAAAGCCTGGCTGGGCCTTGACTGGATGAGCGGATTTGTGTTCTCCTATCCCGGCCTTGTGACCGTCATGACCCTGTGCAAGTGGCCCATGGCCTATATCACCATCAGGACCGCCCTGGAATGGGAGCCGGTCCGTCTCATGCATGCGGCAAGGATGAACGGCGCCTCCGGCTTTCAGGTATGGAGGGACATCCAGCTTCCGCTGATGCTGCCCGCCCTGTGCTCGGCGGCCATGCTCATCTTTATGGATACGGTGGGCGACTACGGTTTGTCCTCCACGATCACCGCGGTCTACTCCTATCCCACGCTGCCGTACACGATTTACTCGGCCATCTGTACATCTCCCGCGCGGTTCGATATGGCCGGCGTGCTGTCTCTGTGCCTGATGCTGCTCATCGTGCTGGCCATGTTCATCCAGTACAAGGCGCTGGGAGCGAAGCGATTTGACTTTCTGGACAACGGTACGCAGCAGGCGGTGCCCCAGCGCCTGAGCCGGGGCAGGAACGTCTGCCTCAGCGCCGTGGTCTGGATCTTTGTCCTGATCTCCATTGGCATCCCCGCCGTCTCCAGCCTGGTCATGTCCTTCTCCAGCGCCATCAGCCTCACCAAGTTCACCTTCACGCTGGAAAACTACAAGAATATCCTCTCCGCCGACAGCACCCTGCTGGTGGGAATCGCCCACTCCCTGGGGCTGGCGGTGATCGCGGCGGTGATCGGGCTGGTGATCGCGTTCTGCTGCGCCTACGTCTTGACCTACGCCAAGACGCCGCTGAAGAAGGCCATTGATATGACCACGCTTGTGGCGATGGCCGTCCCCGGGATCGTGCTGGGTGTCGGATACATCTTTGTGTGGAACCAGAAATGGCTGGTCCCCATCGGACTGCACCTGTACGGAACGCCCGCGATCCTGGTGCTGGCAGTGGTGGCGGCAGCGATCCCGCTGATCAATCGAATCCTGGTGGCCGGCATGGCAAAAATCCCCGAATCGCTGTTGATCGCGGCGGAAATGCAGGGGGCGGGATTCTTTACGAAGATCAAAACGATCCTTCTGCCCCTTCTGCACAACAGCTCTGTGTCAGCGGTGCTGTCCGCGTTTGGCGGAAGCATCTTCAATCTTGCCATCACGACGATTTTGTATCCGCCCAACTGGGAGACATTACCGGTGTGGATCTCCGACTCGTATAACGATCTGAAATTCGGCGATGCCGCTGCGGCGACCATCGTCAGCGGCGTCTGCATCATTACGATCATGGCGCTGCTGGAAAGACTTCTCAATATGAGAAAAGCAAGGAAGGGGTGACCAGGATTATATGGAAACGATCCTAAAACTCGATCAAATTCATAAAAACTACGGAAAAAAAGAAGTCCTGAAGGGTGTTTCCCTGGATGTCCAGAAAGGAGAGATCATCTCTGTGCTGGGCCCCTCCGGCTGCGGGAAGTCTACACTTTTGAACATCATCGCTGGGATTCTTCCCATCAACAGCGGGCATGTTCTGCTGAACGGTGTGGAAGTCACTTCCCCCAACAAAATCGTCCCCATCGAAAAAAGAGATCTGAATATGGTGTTCCAGGACTTCGCTCTGTGGCCCCATATGACCGCCAGGGAAAATATCCTGTACGGCCTGAAGCTCAGAAAAGCCACCAGACAGGAACAGGAGGAGAACCTGCAGAAAATGGTGGATTTGCTCCACCTCAACGGCCTGATGGACCAATATCCGGCGGAACTGTCCGGTGGGCAACAGCAGCGGGTGGCGATCGCCAGAGCTCTCATCATGTCTCCTTCCATCATCCTGTTGGATGAACCGCTGTGCAACCTGGATGTCCAGCTGCGCATTGAAATGCGCACCGAAATGGCGCAGATCTTTCGAGAGCTGAAGACAACAGTTTTCCATGTGACCCATGATCCATCTGAGGCGTTTGCCATGGCCGACCAGATCGTTGTCATGAACGACGGGAAAATCGACCAGATCGCAACACCGGAGGCATGCTACCGGCGGCCGGCCACAGCGGTGGTCGCCGGCCTGCTGGGCGCGGGCAATCATATCAGCGGCAGTGCGGGCAAAAGCGACGGCGAATATACAGAGGCACGCATCGCAGGCACTCAGGTGAGAGCACTGAACTTTGCATCCGGCAGCAGTTTGTCTTTATATTTCAGGGCAGAAGACGCTGCATACAGCGACACGGAACGGCCCAACAGCATTCCAGTCCAGGTCGTGATGCCTACATTTGAAGGCGGAATATACCGTATGAAGGCCAAAACACAGGATAGCGAGGAGGTCACGTTTCTGCACACATCCAATCTGAACAAAGGCCAGAAGGGGTATCTTTCCATCGAGCCCGATCAATTATACGCATATGACCGAACTGGAGCTTAAAGGCGGCTACGGGGAGCATGGCAGGAGCTGTTTCCTGCTGAAACAGGAGAACGGGCGCTCTTTGATGTTTGACTGCGGCATCTTGGATACCGATGCCCTTCCGTATCCCAACATCACCCCGGACGAGGCCCGGCAAATCAATTACCTGTTTTTGTCCCACGCCCACAAGGATCACACGGGTGCGGTGCCATACCTGCTCCAACTGGGCTTTCAGGGCGTCATCGCGGCCAGCCCGGAGACCATCCGCCATATCGGCCTGCGCTATGACAAAATCAGGGAATTGGATATCTCCCCCCAAAGCGGCACGGATTTTGAGGGCTTCCAGGTGATTACCGGAAGCAGCGGACACTGCCCTGGCAGCCTGTGGTTTTACGTGTGCTTCGAAAGCGGGTACAAATTCTTCTATTCCGGAGATTTTCAGCCGGATCCTCTGGCCTATCCAGTGGATCTGCCCAAGGACCTGCATGCGGATGTAGCGATCCTTGATATGGCGCACGATACGATCCTGGATACGGCGCCTCTTCTGAGAAATCGTCTCTCGGGAAAGGTGCGGGAATACCTGGCCCGCGGCAAACGGATCATACTGCCGGTTCAGGCCTTCGGCCGGGGTGTGGAAATCCTGTATCTTCTATACAAGACCTGCGCCGGCCATAAGATATGGCTGGATCAGAACATGAAAGTCATAACGGACAGGATCCTAACCGGCTCATCTGTGAAAGAAGATCGGAGGCGGGAATTGACGGATTTCTATCCCGCAGTGAAACAGAATTCCATCGACAATGCGGACATCGTGATAATAGGAGACACCCATCTGGAGCGTCCCGAAAATCAAGCGCTTGTCCGTGCGCTGCTGGAAAAAGACGCAGTCATCATCGGCACCGGCCGGAGAAAAGACGGTTCTTTCATGGCCTCAATGTATGATGAGGGTCAGGCCATTCGGCTTCCATTCCCCCACCACTCCAGCCGGAAAGACGCACGTTTCCTGAGTGAAAGCAACTGCTTTCAGACTGTATTGCCGTTCCATTCCAATGTGAAGGAAGTCTGGAACGGCTGATCAATAAAGGTTCGGCGTCAAATGAAAAGTCGGTTGGGATTGCTGCACAGGCGATCCCAACCGACTTTTTGTATTGCGGATGGGGCGGTAAAATCCGGTGGAACTGCAGGAAGAAGGCTTATGGCATGAGCGAAAAGCGTACAAATTTTTTCTCACCTCTTTGTCAACACCGTATCAAAAACATCCCCGGAAAACCTGGATCAAGGGAAAATATCAGCGGTTCCGCTGGAGCGTTGGAGTTGATAATTTCCTCTGTGTATGGTACTCTACAGGCAGGAAAGGATGGTGCTGTCCCATGATGTATCCCTTTTTGCAGATCGACGGCGATACGGAAATTGTCCATTCCGATACGCTCCCCAATGGCGAGGTCAAGGTGTATATTGAAAAGCCGGATGCCAAAGACGGATTTCATCACGCCTCCTGCTTTCTCCCGGCGTACCGCTGGGAGGACATCTGCGGCTTTACCCCTGAGGAAATTGCCCGGTATCAGGAAGTAATTGAATCGACCGCCCACTTGATTTTGGAGTTTGCTCGGCAGGGAGGCTTTGAGAATGCCTCAGGTCTTTAAAATCGGCCCATATTGGGTGTACTTCTGGGCCAACGAGAATGACCCCCTGGAACCGGTCCACGTCCATGTAGCGAAGGGCGCGCCGTCTGCCAATGCGACAAAGGTGTGGATCACAAAGGCGGGGAAGTGCCTGCTGTGCAACAACAACTCCCAAATTCCGGAGCGGGTGCTGCGGAATATCCTGCGGATCATCGAGGCCCGGAGCAGTGAAGTAATCGAAAAGTGGACCGCTTTCTTTGGTGAGGCCCGCTTTTTCTGCTGACCCAAACCTATGACCCAGACAGGGCAAAATCCCCGTGGAGCGGAGAGGAACAACCTTCGGGTTTGGGGCGATTTCAGGGCCTAAAAGACCCAGAAAGCACTGCGGCGCAGCGGATGGAGAAACCGACGGCAGCTCATAACCCGGAGGTCGTTGGTTCAAGTCCAGCCCCCGCAACCATAAAATCACCGCTTTCCAGCCGGAAAGCGGTGATTTTTATTCACTTTTGCAACTTTTTTGGACGTCCCCGTTTTCTGGACACTTGGGTGACCCAAACCGTGACCCAGACGGGGCAAAAAATCGGCCCGGAGACGGTATTTTCGCCTCCGGGTCCTCTTGCTTTTGGGAGAGATTTTGGGGAGCTTACAGCGCCGCCGTCAGGACTTTTCCCAGGGCCTTCGCCGCCTCCTTCTGGGCCGCTGTCGTGACGTGGGCGTAGGTGTCCAGGGTGAAGCCTGCCGAGAAGTGTCCCAGCATCCCGGACACCGTCTTGATGTCCACTCCGTTCTGAAGGGCCAGTGTTGCGAAGGTATGACGGAGATCGTGGAACCTGACCCGAGGCAATCCTGCCCGTTTCAGCACCCGATGGAGCATATGGAGCACGCTGTCCGGTGAGATGGGCCCGCCGGTGGGTGAGGGGAACACCCAGGAACTGTTGCCGACTTTTTTCTTCTGCTGTTTTAGGACGGCTATCGTGTCCTCTGCCAGGGGCAGCGTCCGGTAGGCGGTCTTGGTTTTCAGTGGAGCTTCCACGATTTCGCCGTTGATCCGGGCGATTTGCCGTTTTACCCGGAGGTCACCTTTCTCCAAATCAATGTCCTCCCATTTCAGGCCGAGCAACTCTCCCCGTCGAAGGCCAGTTGCCAGTTCCACATAGTACATCTCGAATACCCCGCTGTCTTTCGCTTCCCGGAGGAAGGAGGCCAGTTGCTCCACCGGGAGAGTTTTCATCTCTCTGTGCTCCAGTTTGGGCAGGGCACATCCCTCGGTAGGGTCACTGGCGATGATTTTCTGCTCCTTGGCCAGTTTCATGGCCGAGGCGATGATCTGGTGGATGTTCTGCACGGTCTTAGGGCTTAGACCTTTGGCTTGGTGTTTGCTCTCAATTCGATCCACCCGGCCTTTTTCCAGCAATTTCTTGTAGAGCTTCTGCAACTCCAGAGAAGTGAGTTTTTCCAGGGGAATTTTTCCGATGTTTGGTTTGATGTGGTTGTCGATGTACCCTCGGTAGGTCAGGTGAGAGGACGGTCTCACTTTCACCTTTGCGTAGTTCTCAAACCACTCATCCATCCAGGCACCCACTGTGTACTTTCCCGCCTTGGTGATGTCCAGACTCTTAGTTTCCTCGATGGCTGCTTTCAGCTTCATTTTGGCCTCCGCCTGGGTGCGGCCCAGGACATTTTTGTAGATGGGCTTGCCGGTCTCAGGGTCGTGTCCGGCGGTGTACCGCCCTTCCCATCTCCCGTCTTTTCTTTTTCTGATGTTTCCCTCTCCGTTGGCTCTCTTTTTCGCCATACGTGTCGCCTCCTGTCAGCGGCAAAGCATACCACGACGTGGGTCTAATAGCCAGGGGCCCTTCACCGATGTCTACTCCTGCGCCGCCTGCTTCTACGCCGCCATCACAGGATTTTTACCGCCGGAATCCCTGGAACGGATGGACGAGGACACCCTGGTGCCCATCTCCCAGTGCGGCATCGAAATCCCCGAATACTTAGACAAGGCCATTCTGAAAGGCCTTGCCGTCCAGCCAGAGGATCGCTTCCAGTCCGCGGCGGAATTCCTGGACGCAATCGAGAGCCAGCAGATCGTGGAGGTGCCCGCCTCCGGTGGTGCGACCACGCCTGCGCCGGAGAAGAAAAAAGTCAAGCCCGCCCTCATCGCCGGGATTGCAGCTCTGGTCGTGGCAGTTGCTGTCGGCGTCGGCATCGCCATTGGCGGCAGGGGCGGGCAGGCAGCGGTTGATGCAGACGGTGAGGAGATCCAACTGGTGGAGGCGGAGGTGCCCTCCATCACCATCCGGGGCGTAGAATATAGCACCGATTTGACGGAGCTGGATCTAAGCGGAATGGGATTGAATGACGCAGACATTGAACCGCTGCACTATATGGTCAACCTCACAGGACTGAATCTGGCGGGGAATGATCTGACAGATCTAAGCCCGCTGGCGCCCCTGACAAATCTAAAAAGCCTGCGCTTAGGCGGGTTCAGTGAAACGGATACTTACGGAGACAACATACACCTCAGCGACTTATCCCCGCTCTCCGATCTTACCAATCTGGAGCGGCTCTATCTCTCACGCCAGAGTGCGATCAGCGACCTATCGCCTCTGCAGAATTTGACAAATCTGAAAAAACTGGAGATGGCCGGACAACGATATAATTACAGAGGAGACGGTCCGATCACAGACCTGGGGCCTTTGGCTGGATTGACAAAGTTGGAATCCTTAGATTTGGATCTGGGGGCCGTAGAAAGTCTGGAGCCTTTATCCGGCCTTGTAAATTTGCAGGAGATCTATTTTTATGCCGGGTCCATCGGCCCGGACCTGCGTGCTTTCTCTCAGATGGCAGATCTTCGTTCTCTGGATCTATATACAGACGGTTTGGAAAGTTTGGAGGGATTGGAACCGCTCTCAAAGTTAGAGTTCCTGCGGATCAGTGGGGTCAATCCCTTCACGGACCTGTCTCCGCTGGCCAATTTGACCAGCCTGACACAGTTGGAATTGACTGGAGCATTTTCTGACATCACACCGCTTGGGAATTTGACAGAGCTGCGATCGCTCTTTCTGTCTCCAACCGAAGAGGGGGCATATCTGACAGACCTCTCTCCCCTTGCAAATTTGAAGGACGTAGAAAACCTGGTGCTGTATGTGCGGGAAGTAACGGATATCTCTCCACTTGCAGAAATGGACAGCCTACATACGCTCACGATCGGAGAGTGGAATGGTCCTAAAATACAGGATTGGTCTCCGGTGGACCATGTGCCAGACGTGATGAAGAGCTAATGCGACCTCCTGCTGAGGGAACCAGAGTGGCTGACCCAAACTCTGACCCAGATCGCTGAAAATCGCTGTGGAGCGGAGAAGAACAACCTTCGGGTTTTGTGCCATTTCAGGCCCCAAGAGGTCTGGAAAGCACTGTGCCGCAGCGGATGGAGAAACCGACGGCAGCTCATAACCCGGAGGTTGTTGGTTCAAGTCCAGCCCCCGCAACCACAAAAACACCGCTTTCCAGCCGGAAAGCGGTGATTTTCTCTACCTTTTTGCAACTTTTGTGGACGTCCCCATTTTCTGGACACCGGAGTGACCCAAACCGTGACCCAGACGGGTCAAAAAATCGGCCCGGAGGCGGCATTTCCGCCTCCGGGCCTTTCTTCTTTTTCGAGGGATTTTTAGGAGTTTACAGCGCCGCCGTCAGGACCTTTTCCATGGTCCTGGCAGCCTCCTTCTGGGCCGCTGTCGTGACGTGGGCGTAGGTGTCCAGGGTGAAACCTGCCGAGAAGTGCCCCAGCATCCCGGACACCGTCTTGATGTCCACCCCGTTCTGGAGTGCCAGGGTTGCGAACGTGTGCCGGAGATCGTGGAACCGAACTCTGGGCAACCCCGCCCGCTTCAGCACCCGGTGGAGCATATGGAGCACGCTGTCCGGCGAAATGGGCCCGCCGGTTGGTGAGGGGAACACCCAGTGGCTGCTGCCGACTTTTTTCTTCTGCTGTTTTAGGACGGCTATCGTGTCCTCCGCCAGAGGCAGTGTGCGGTAGGCGTTCTTCGTCTTGAGCGGGGCCTCCACTACCTCGCCGTTGATCCGGGCGATCTGCCGTTTCACCCGGAGGTTGCCTTGATTCAAATCGATGTCCTCCCATTTGAGGCCGAGCAGCTCGCCTTTCCGCAGGCCCGTGGCCAGCTCCGCGTAGTACAGCTCGAATACCCTGCTCTCCTTGGCTTCCCGCAGGAAGGGCGCCAGCTGCTCTACCGGAAGGGTCTGCATCTCCTTGTGCTCCAGCTTCGGCAGGGCACAGCCTTCGGTGGGATCGGTGGCAATCAGCCTCTGCTCCTTCGCCAGCTTCATGGCCGAGGCGATGATCTGGTGGATATTCCGCACCGTCTTGGCGCTCAGGCCCTTTTCCTGGTGCTTGCTTTCAATCCGGTCCACCCGCCCCTTTTCCAGCGGGACTTTGCCGATATTCGGCTTAATGTGGTTATCGATGTACCCCCGGTAGGTCTGGTGGG
The DNA here is from genome assembly GCF_016902445.1 of Oscillibacter valericigenes. GTDB lineage: Bacteria > Bacillota > Clostridia > Oscillospirales > Oscillospiraceae > Oscillibacter > Oscillibacter avistercoris. The sequence continues at coordinate 12,900 of NZ_JACSNX010000025.1, forward strand.
AAGACGGCCGAACTTTTACCTTTGCGTAGTTTTCAAACCACTCGTCTATCCACTTTCCATTAGAGCCACTGTAATCAGAAACTTAAGAAAGAGCTGCCAACGGCAGCTCTTTTTTGAATTGGCATATCAGTTTTTGACCAGTGGAGCTCCTGGTTGGGCTCTTTCAATGATCCGCCTTTCTTCTTTGCCCTCAAAGCAGCAGAGTTCGATTTCCCTGGCGATCCCCATGCACGGCTGAAACCCGGCGGCGAAGGGCGCCGCAGAGATTTCTGCCTGCGGCTCGATCTCCAGATTTTCCGGCTGCCGCAGAACATCCTGGTCCTGTCGGCCGGACTTCTCGTTAAGACCTCTATAAGCTCGTCTCAGCCCATCTATCTCTTGCGGCCTGGCCCCTTTTACCACGGCTGAAAATAGCGATTGCAGTCCTCTTGGGCCTGCTTCAGCGCTTCTTCTGGGGAACATACCCCCAAAACCGCCCGCTGGATGTGGGAGGCCAGAATCGTCTCCAGCTTCAACTCGCTGAAATTGCTGTAATAGGTGCTGTCCCGGCGGCGCTGGGCGTAGGGAAAGCTCTTTCTGGCGGTGGAGAGCCAGGGGTACTGCTCATTGATGTCCCGGTTGCTGTAGGCGGATCGGCAGGGGGAGAGACCGCCCAGCATGGTGAAGACAGGTGCCACCAGGTCCGCATACAGCCACTCCAAAAACGCACAGGCAGCCTCGGGGCAGGTGCAGCTCTGGGTGATCCCGATCACGCCGCCGCCCAAGAGCGGCTTTCCGCCAGGGACGGGGGCAAAGCCCAGCTTACCGGCAATTCGGGACATCTGAGAGTTCAGGATGTGGGAGGCATAGTTGATAAACACCACCGTCATGGCGGCCGTCCCATCGGCAAAGCCCTCGAGAGCATTTTTCCAGAAATCATAGATCGTCCGATCCGAATAAGAATAGGTCTCCCGGTAGTTTTCCAGCGCGCGCAGCGCCTCCGGCGTGTCCAGAGTGATCCGGCCCTGACGATCCAGGAGACGTCCGTTCTCCGCAAAAAGGCGGGGCATGAATTCGCTGGGGCTCACGACAACATTGCCGATGGCTACCGTTGAACCGTACTGTGTGGGGGAGGCGGCGTTGCAGCTTTTGGTAAAGAAAGACGCAATGCGATTGTAGTCGAGGAAGGTCTTTGGAACAGCAAGCTCCTCCCGGAAGGTCTCAAAATACATCCGCTTATAGGTGGGATCGGAAAACAGATCCCGCCGGTAAAACAGCAGCTGGATACTGGGATCATAGGGAATGCAGCAGCGGACGCCATGAGCGGTGGCGAAATGCTGCCCCAGTTCCGGAATGGCCCTTGACAGCAAGGCATCCCAATCAAAGGGGATCTGGGAGAGGGGGCGATAGACGGTCTCGCCCAGCTCATCCAGCCAGGCCACATCCATGCGGATCAGATCGTATTGGCTGCGGGCGGGAGACTGGATGACGCTGTACACATCCCGTAGAGAGGGCAGTACCGTCATATCCAGATGGATACCGGAGGTTTTCTCGAGATGCGGTGCCAGCCGGGCCAGAGCAGTGGTCGAGGGAGAGGCCATTGTCAGCATCCGCAGAGTCCGGGAATGCAGCTGGGCGGGCACCTTGGGTATGGTGCGGAACCCGTCATTTTCCAGACGCAGATTCCTGGGCAGCGGCTTTCCCTGTTCCAGTCGGGCCAGCAGATGCTTCACAATTTTATGGGCCAGACGCTTGTAATCCAGCTCATAGACTGAGGCTTCCGGGTCTGTCACAGCGGCCTTTGTGGCCAGTGTGACAAAGCGGGGCAGCGGAAGCTGGCTGGAGTAGGCGCTGGCTGCTCGGATTGCATCCTCCCTGCGGCGATCTGAACATACGATATAGTCATATCTTTGACCGCCGTCGAAAAAACCAAAAGCCTGCAGACCGATCTGATAGTTCCGGCAGTCCAGAAACCGAACTTCCCCCATGTCCTGGAAACCGGAACGGATCCCCCTGACAAACAAAGAGGCATCCGGCAGTTCTGCGGACTCTGTGAAGACGCCGATTCGAGCCGCGCCCTGAGAGTGGATATAAGCCGCGATCTCCTGGCCGGCCCGCTCCGGATCAAATCCTGCGTACATCACATCCGGCTGTTCTGGACCTTCTCGCTGCAGAAAGACCAGCGGCAGATCCGGTGCCTCTGTCCGGTAATGTGAAAGAGCATCAGTCAGACAGGTACTGGTGATGATCGCACTGAAACGGGTATTCAAGGCCTCTGCCAGCATGGACAGTTCCCGGCTTTCCATGGAGCGGGTGGAATAGAGTTGAACCGAGTATCCCTTTTGTGAAAACTCGCTTTGAAAGACCTCATACATGGCGGCCCAATGGGTATATTCGATCCCCGGCAGCAGCACAGCGATGGCGCGGTCCTTTCCGAGACGCAGGCTCTGCGCCTTGGCATTGACCTTGTAGCCCAATTTTTCGGCCGCCTGCCAGACGAGGCGCATTTTTTCCACGCTGACATTTCCACGGCCGTTGATGACATTTGAGACCGTTCCGTGGGAGACGCCGGCTTCCCTTGCGATATCTTTGATAGTGGGCATACCGCCACCTCCTTCTATATAGTATTGTACTATGGCTTTGAAATGCTGGCAAGACCAAAATAGCATGCTGATATTATATGCAATTCGTATAAAATGAAAATATAAGTCATGTGCAATCTGATAAAAATATATCGAATTGCACAATAATTTTCAAAAATAAAATTGACACGTTCCAATTTTATGATATGATAAAAACAGAAGGCCCATAGGAGCATATTTCAAGGAATTGCGTGAAAAGGAGATGTCATCTATGAAGAAGTTTCTCAGCTTAGCACTTTCCGTTCTGATGCTTCTGTCCCTACTTACCGGCTGCGGAGGAGATACGCCTTCAGAGGACGGCGGGAACAGCGAGGAGACCTCGCAGACCGGCGGCAAGCTGGTGGTGTACTCCGCTCTGAACGAGGACAACACCATCGCCATCGCGCAGCAGTTCAAGGAGGATACCGGCATTGAGATTGAGTATATCTCCCTGGGCGGCGGCGACGCTGTGGCCCGCGTGCAGGCAGAGATGAACAATCCCCAGGCGGACTTCCTGGTGGGCGGCTCCGTGGACCTGTACGGTTCTCTGGCGGAGGCCGGGGCTTTCGTGGAGTATGACTCTCCCAACAACGACGACCTGGACGAGCGGTTCAACGACCCCAACCACCTGTGGCAGGGCTGGTACATGGGCGTTCTGAGCATCATCATCAACGAAGAGCGGTTCCAGGAGGAACTGGCCTCCCAGGGCCTGGCGGAGCCCACCACCTGGGACGACCTGCTGGACCCCGCCTATAAGGATGTGTTCGTTTGGGCCAATCCCACCACCGCCGGCGGCGCCTATATTGCCACAGCCTGCCAGATTTTCCGTCTGGGCGAGGATGCCGCCTGGGAGTATCTGAAGGCGCTGGATCAGAATGTCCATCACTACTATCAGGGCGCCGGCGACGTCATCAGCCCCGTTGCCACTGGCGAGTTCATCGCCTCCATCGCCTGGGCCCACGACAGCTTCAAGACCCAGCAGGAGGGCTATCCCCTCAAGCTCATCGTCCCCGAGCAGACCGCCTATGAGATCGGCGGCGCTGCCATCATCAACGGCGGTCCCAACACCGAAAACGCCAAGATCTTCATGGACTGGCTGCTGACCAAGGAAGCCCAGGAGCTGAGCGTGGAGACCTCTTACCGCTATCCCGTCCGCAGCGATGTGGCCGCTCCCGAGGGTCTGCCCGCTCTTGACGAGGTGGATCTGGTGGACTATGACCGGGACAAGGCCACCGAGATGAAGGAGTCTGTTCTGGAGAAGTTCGAGGCCGAGATCATGGCCAATCGCGCCTGATCCTGATCTCCCGATCCAAAAGCGCCTGCCTGCCGCATAGGCAGGCGCTTTTGCAGTCTCTGTGCACCTGAAAGGAGGAATCTGCCATGGCTGTCGGCACGTCTGCCAGAGAGTCTCTCAAAGAGATGAAGCGGTTGAAAAATGAGCCGCTTCTGCTGCTGGCGATCATTGCTATCATTCTGTTTGTGGGTCTGTTCGTGGTCTATCCGGTCATCAAGGTGATCCTGTTCCCGGACGGAGCCACCTATATGGAGTTGTTCAGCCGTCCCCGCTGGTTCACCGCCATCAAGAACAGTCTCTTCATGACGCTGGTCTCCACAATCTCCTGTACGGCGGTGGCATTCCTGTTCGCCTATGTCATCGCCCGGCTGGATGTGCCCTGCAAGGGGCTGTTCCGCTTCATCACCTTGCTGCCCATCGTCTCGCCGCCCTTTATCGTGGCGCTGAGCTACATCCTGCTCTTCGGCGTCCAGGGCATCATCACCAAGGGCCTGCTGGGCCTGCATGTGGATATCTACGGCCGGCTAGGACTTTGGATTGTGCAGACCGTCACGTTTTTCCCGTATGCCTACTCGGTGATCTATGGCGTCATGCGGGGGATCTCCACGAATCTGGAGTACGCGGCCTATAACATGGGTGCCAGCCGGTGGCAGGTGTTCCGGGACGTGTTCTGGCCCCTGTGCCGCCCCGGCGTGGCCGGCGGCGCCCTGATCGCGGCCATCAATGTGCTGACGGATTTCGGCAACCCCATCATGATCGGCGGCGATCTGGCTCTGCTGCCCACGGAGGCGTACATGCAGATCAACGGTTGGTACGACATGAGCACCGCCTCCGTTCTGGCGGTGGCGTTGCTGATCCCGGCGGTGGTGCTGTTCCTGGTGAACCGCTTCTGGGTCGGCCGCCGGTCCTACATCACCATCACCGGCAAAGAGATCTCGCTGAATCCCTTCCCGGTGCCCAAGTGGGTGAAGTGGTCGCTCTTCACCCTGACCATGCTGATCTCCCTGTTCGTCCTGCTGGTGTACGGGACGCTGTTCTACGGTGCCTTCACCAAGACCTGGGGCTATGACTGGTCCTTCACCTGGGAGAACCTGCAGTACGTGTTCTTGAAGGGAAAGCAGATCTGGAACTCCATCAAGTACGCCTTCCTGGCATCTCTTGGGGCGGCTTTCCTCGCCATGGTGCTGGCCTACATCGTCCAGAAAAAGCAGGTGGGCCTCAACAAGTTCCTGGATTTCCTGGCCATCCTGCCCGGCGCTATTCCCGGCATGTTCCTGGGCATCGGATTTGTTCTGGCGTTCAACGGCGGCTGGCTGTCCCTGACGGGGACGGGCGCCATCATGGTGCTGGCGCTGCTGTTCTGGAATCTGCCCACCTGCTACAGCGCGGCGACAGCCGGCCTGCAGCAGATCGGCGCCTCGGTGGAGGATGCGGCCCTGAATCTGGGGGCCAACAGCTTCCGCTCCTTCAAGGACGTCATCATTCCGTTGCTGAAGGCGCCGTTCCTCTCGGGCTTCGTGCTGTCGTTCCTGCGGTCGGTCACCTGCCTCAGCGTGGTGATCTTCCTCTACGCACCCTCCACCACCGTGGGCACCATCTCCGTGATGGTCCTGGTGCAGAGCGGACAGTGGGGCGAGGCGGCGGCCTTTACCGTGGTGCTCATCACCATCGCATTCACCGTGCTGCGGCTGGCCCAGTGGATCCTGGGCCGCCAGGGCATCAAGTTGGAACTGTAAAGGGAGGCGGAACGTATGGATGCTTATATTGAATTTCGGAACGTCGTCAAGAAGTTCGACGACTTTGTGGCTCTGGACCACGTGTCCCTGCAGATCCCAAAGGGGGCGTTCGTGACGCTGCTGGGCCCCTCCGGCTGCGGCAAGACCACCCTGATGCGCCAGCTGGCGGGCTTTTCCGAGCCGGAGGAGGGAGACGTCCTGGTGGACGGCAAGCGGATGAACGGCCTGCCGCCCTTCAAGCGCAACACGCCGCTGGTGTTCCAGGAGTACGCCCTGTTCCCCCACATGACGGTGTATGAGAACATCTCCTACGGCCTGAAGCTGAAAAAGACGCCTAAGGAGGAGAAGGACCGCAAGGTAGCGGAGATGCTGGAGATGTTCAACCTCCAGGGGCTGGAGGGGCGGTTCCCCAAACAGCTCTCCGGCGGCCAGCAGCAGCGGGTGGCCTTTGCCCGGGCCCTGGTAATGGGGCAGGAGATCCTGCTGCTGGATGAGCCCCTCAGCAACCTGGACGCCAAGCTCCGGGTGGAGGTGCGGACGGAGCTGCGGCAGATCCAGCAGAAGTTCGGGATCACCACCATGTACGTCACCCACGACCAGGACGAGGCCCTGTCCATGTCGGACATCATCGCCGTGATGCGCAGAGGCCGCATCGAGCAGATCGGCAGCCCCTGGGAGATCTACTTCCGCCCCGCCAACCGCTTTGTGGCGGATTTCGTCGGCACGGTGAACTTCCTGGAGGGCACGGCCCGGCGGGAGGCGGACGGCAGCCTGTCCGTGGACCACATGGGAATGCGCCTCCGGGTGGACGAGGACACGGACCTTCAGGGCGGCGAGCCGGTGACCCTGGTGGTCCGACCGGAGGGTATCAGCCTGCTGGGGCTGGAGGAGCCTGCCCCAGAGGGCACGGCGCTCCATGGCGTCATCGAGAACTACAGCTTCCTGGGGCGCATGATCCGTTACTGGGTGCGGGTGGGCACGGAGGTGTTCGTCATCGACGACGCCAACGTGGACCTGACCGGCGCCCGCACCGGCGATGTGCAGCTGCGCCTGGATACCCGCAAGCTCCACGTGCTGAAAGGCGGTGGTGCGGATGCTGCTGGCTGATTTCATCAACGTGGGCTATGGCGACGCGATCCTGCTGCGGGAGAGGGAGACGCCCTTCACCATGCTGGTGGACTGCGGTGACGTCCATATCGGGCGCTCCCGCCCGGACGGGCAGCGGATTACTGCGGCGGACTACCTGCGCAGAGAGGGGATTCGGGAGCTGGACGTGCTGGTGCTGACCCATCTCCACCTGGACCACGCCGGCGGGCTGGCCCATCTGCTGCCGGAAGTCCGGGTGCGGGAATTCTGGACCAACTACCTCCCGCCGGAGGAGACCTGGGGTCGCACGCTTCCGGTCCCGCCGGACTGGACAGCCGGCGCCCGGTGCCTGATGACCTCCATGGGGATCTATCTGAAGGCCCTGGCGCACCTGCGGGATCAGGGGGCAGAGATCCGGCTGATCCGCGAGCCCTGCGCCTGTCGGCTGACCGAGACGCTGACCGCCGGAATTTTTCTGGAGGACGAGACACTCCGCCGGCGGCAGGCCGCCATCTGGGAGGATGTCCTTTCCGGCGCTGCCGGCGGCGGGGATCTGGAGTCACTGGACGGCTTTATCAACAACACCAGCATCCGCCTGCGGCTGTCCTGCGCCGGACAGGAGATTGAGCTGCCGGGAGATGTGTATGCCTCCTGCTGGGAGCAGCACCAGCTCCCGCCCTGCACCATTATGAAGCTGCCTCACCACGGACACGGGGACGCCCTGACACCCCGGCTTCTGGAGATGCTGCGGCCGCGGTACGCCGTTATCTCGGTCTCGGATGATCGGACAGATGACTGCCCCAGCAGAAAGATTCTTCGGCTTTTGTCGCAGCTCGGCGTTGAATGCTTTTTCACAGATGCAGTGCCGTGTCAGCACACGCAGGCTCAGCCTCATTTGGCCATACGTTTTCAGATTGAAGAGGGAGCTCTCAAGGTGTTGAACGTGTAAAAAGATGCGGGGAGGAGGGAACAACTCATGAAACGAGTATTTGTGCTGATATTGGCAATGGCGGTCTGCCTTACCCCTGCGGCGGCTTCGGATGATTTGCCTTCCGAGCAGTACCGGAACCTCGCTGAATACTGGGCGCCAACGATTTATCAGGACGTGAACGACTCCTATCTGACGCGTGCCGATATTCCCACCAAGTTCAATTACGATGGGGACTGGCGCGGAGACAACAACTGGGAGAACCTCGAAAATTATCCCCAGATTCCTTCTGCATATTTTTCTGTGCGAGAGACTTTGACCCACTATCGGCGATGATACAATGGGCGTCTTGACAGCATCTCCCGCATCCGAAACGGTCGTAACCTGGACAAATCAGCCCACCTCCACCGGTGAGGCGCAGGTTTCTGCCATCATTGAGTGTCAATGAGCGTGAACCGAAGGAGGTTTGTGTGGAAACAGCGAAGCATTTGGGAAGAAATATGACTACAATTCCGTAAAAAGGGCAGGCGCTTCAGCGCCTGCTCCTTTTCTGAAATAGGAAGGTGCACCGAAGAATCGGGATATGTATGTAGAAAGAGCCCCGTTCCGACCGTCGTGACGGGATAAAATACTGTCTCCAGCCTGCCGCCCGCTGCCATACACGTGCTGCTTTTTGGCATCATGGTTGGCCAACACGATGCCGCCTGCAGAAAACTCCGTGTTCTCATGCCGGGGCGATTTTTGCCTTTTGCAAGGCCCTGTAAAAGTATTGTCCTGGTAGGCCCTAACTCGACTTTATACCCATTTGAAACAGCGCCGGCTTCTGTTTGGTATTGCGTAGCAGACGTGTATATAGCGACGGACCCCGCCTGCTCCGCTCAAGCGGGCAAGAATTCTCCCCTGTGGCAGCCGCTTACAGCCGTTGTAATCACCAGAGGAAGCACGCCTTGCGATGTCCTGCGTTCCGATTCCCACTCTGATGCATGCCCCGCCCAGATCTGGATCTGCTTTGACCAAAAGTGAGGTCTGGACACGGAGAAGCCGTGTCCAGACCTTCTGCTGTTTTGTCGGAATATCAGCGGACGCTGCCTGGGACTTTTTCTATGGACTTGGCAGCCTCCTTCTTGGCCGACGTGGTGAAGGCGCACCGGGGATCGTGGACTCTACCCTTGGGAAGTACGACTCGTTTCGGTACTCGATGGAATATGGAGCGCACTAGCTGGTGAGATGAGACCTTCCATAAGAGGGAGATGCCCGGAGACTGTCGGTTTCCTTTCGCAGCTATTTCGGGCAGGATGGTGCCCTCCGTCAGTGGCGGGAGCAGGATTAGCACTTGCCGCTTCCGCTACCCGGCGTTTTTACGGGCGGCCTACCCCTGCAATTTTATTCGGGCAGAATCCATACAGCATATAGCTGCTGTATCTGCTTTCAGGGCACATCGATATGGTATTCTTTGATCTTGTTGAAAAGCCCCTTCTCGCCGATTCCGAGAATCTCCGCTGTCTGCTTGCGCCGGCCTCCATTATAGTGGAGGGCGTCTTCAATCGCCAATCTTTCCGCTTCCTTCAGACTAATGGGGAGGTCTGCCTTCTCTCTGCCGCCTACGCGGTCAGCACGGTTGCCACCCGGCCGCACACCCTGAGGAAGGTCCTCCAGTTCGATCTCATCCCCGTCGGCCATGATTGCCGCGTGCTCCAGAATGTTGGAGAGCTGACGAATGTTGCCCGGGTAATGGTAAGAGAGAAGAGAACGAATCTTCATCATTCCTGAGCCGTATAGCGCTTCAAGACCTTGCGGGGCCCGGCGCTTATCAGCGTCAGGTTCCGTTTTGGTGTGGCGGGAACAACACAGAAGGATCGTCTCTTGGAAAAAGACTCCCGGGGCAAACCTTTGAGAACCTCGCAGATTGCCTTCTGCCAAAGCAATGGGGAGAGCGGCAGAATACACGCCGCAGTGCAGATATTCTCTGTTCCGTCCGGAAAAGAACGTGAAAGAATGTCCGATTGCCCTGCAGGCCGGGACCGTGCTGAACAACCGCGATATCATGGGGCGTTTTGGGCAGAGCTGTTTCGGCATCATGTACCTGGCCTGGGTGGCAGTGAAGGAGTTCATGTCCGGCGAAATCGCCACCTGCGTGGGCGGCACTGCGGCCTCCGTCATGATGGAGACCTGCAGCAAGGAGTTCGCCTACGGCGTCGGGCGGTTCCTGGAGGAGGCCTGGACCCTGGCGAAGTTTATCGGCAACCTCAACATCGCCGGCGTGTCCAGCTACTTTGACGAGAACGACACGTCGTACTTCGTCATGGACCACATCATCTGAATACGGAATGCAAAGAATCACCGACTGGTCCCCGGTGGACCATGTGCGCAATGTAACGAAGGGCTAACGAGATTTCCCGCTGAGAAGGCCGGAGTGGCTGTCCCAGACTCTGCCCCAGCTTGCCGATAAACTGTACCCAAGAAAATGGACGCAGAGGATTAGACCCCCGGCCCCGATTGGCGGACACGCATTTGCCCCATACCAGGAAGCGTTGGCGGACAGGAAGAACATCTTCTGGGTACGTTCCGAACGAGCCAGGGAAACAAAGGAGCAGAAGAGCCAGTCCGATTTTGGGCGGATTTTGGAGGCGCACCAGTTCCGCGGCTATGCAAAGGGCTCCCAGGGCATCCACATGCGGCTGCTGCACATGGGTGTGCGGATGAATATAAAGAAGCTCATGCGGAAGTACCGTCTCGCCTGCCCCATTTGGAAGCCGAATCCCTACCGCAGATTACAGAGGTCTATCCGAATGGGCAGCACCGCGGAGAATCTGGTGAACCGGGAATTTGAATCCCGCGGTCCCAGGGCCGTCCTCCTGACGGATATCATCTATATCCCTTTGAATGGGAAGTTCTGCTATCTGTCCACAATCCTGGACGCCTGCACGAAACAGGTCTTATCCTATGCCATGAGCGAATCTCTGGAAGTGGATTTCGTCCTGGAGATGGTGGAACGGCTGGTGCAAAACCACGGCACCTCGCTGAACAAAGAGACTGTGATCCATAGCGACCAGGGGACCCACTACACCAGCTTGAGGTTCATCCAACTGGTGGAAAGCCAGGAGCTGCGCCGGTCCATGTCCCGCAGGGGCAACTGCTGGGACAACGCACCCCAGGAGAGCTTTTTCGGGCACATGAAGGACGAGCTGGCCGGTGAGATACCAAGTTGGACATCCTTTGCGGATGCGAACGCATCCATTGACCGCTGGATGGATTCCTACAACAAGGACCGCTGCCAGTGGGACCTGGCGAAGCTGTCCCCCAATGAATTTTACGATTACATCACCACAGGTGAGTACCCCGCCGGTATGCTGCCACAATGGGTCAAATAAAAATGCCCTTGACTTGGGGGCACTTTAGGAAAAACGTGCCCGGAGGCGGTGTTTCCGCCTCCGGGCCTTCGTCCTTTTTGGAGAGATTATTTGTCGTTTACAGTGCGGCTGTTAGGACCTTTTCCATAGTTTTTGCCGCCTCCTTCTGGGCTGCTGTCGTGACGTAGGTATAGGTGTCCAGAGTGAAACCTGCGCTGAAGTGTCCCAGCATCCTGGACGCCATCTTAATGTCCACCCCGTTCTGAAGTGCCAGAGTTGCGAAGGTGTGCCGGAGGTCGTGGAACCGGACCTTGGGTAGCCGCGCCCGCTTCAGCACCCGGTGAAGCATTCCCCCCCTCTGTCAATTATCACTCCTGCACGCAGCAGATCTATCTCCCATATTCCTTCCCCGTACATATATGAACGCGCCCCTTCCCCCCCTCACCCTTTGCACAGAAGCCTCCTTTACGCAGATCTTTCACGAACGAAAAATTTTTCGCTTTTACGAAAATCGTTTCGGAGCGAAATTATTGATATGAGATAACAACATCCGTATTATGGAGTTGTAGAAAATGTCAATAATATTGACAAATAGGGGGCGTAATTAGGCATGTCTGACGATATTCTCCGGTTTGAAAATGTCTCCAAAACTTTTCCCGGTGTTAAGGCACTCAAAGATGTGTCGTTTTCCATCCGTAGGGGCGACGTCCATGTTTTGCTGGGAGAGAATGGAGCGGGAAAGTCCACGCTGATTAAAATTCTAACAGGTGTTTACCAGGCGGACGAGGGAGGCGCAATTTATCTCAACAACACGCCGGTAAAGATCCACGACACATTACAGTCCAGAAGTCTAGGGATTGGAACCGTGTTTCAGGAAAACAGCCTAATTCCTCATTTAAATGTGGCGGAAAATGTGTTCCTCACAAGAGAACTACGAAGTAAGAGTGGTGCCGTGGACTGGAACCGAACGTATCAGGAGTGTGAGCGGTGGATTCGAGAGTTAGGCGTAGATCATATCAACCCCCGCACCCAGGTGCGTAGGCTGTCTGTCGCCGACCAACAGATCGTGGAGATTGTCAAGGTGTTTTCCCAAAACCCCTCAATTGTCATATTGGATGAGCCGACTTCGGCTCTTTCGGACAATGAGATCGACAATCTTTTCCGCATCATCGAAACCCTGAAGGCCAAGGGTGTGACCTTCATCTATGTATCGCACCGGATGGAGGAAATCAAGCGAATCGGAGATCGAGCCACGATTTTCCGGGATGGTGCGGTGACAGGTGAAATTGAAGATTGCAAGACGGCTGATATGGACCAAGTCATCAATATGATTGTCGGCCGGACGTTAGAGGAAAAATTCCCCCACAGGGAATCCCACATAGGGGATGTCCTTTTGGATGTCCGCGATTTGCAGGTTCCCAATACCATCTATGATATTTCCTTCCAGGTGCGGAAGGGAGAGGTGCTGGGATTTTCCGGCTTGGTGGGGTCCGGGAGAACCTCGACGGCAAAAGCCATTGTGGGGGCAATCCAACGGACTGCCGGCGAGATATGGATCGGCGGAGAAAAGGTGAAAATTACAAGCCCGTCTGAAGCAATCGAGCACGGAATCGGCTATTTACCTGAAGACCGAAAGACGGAGGGGCTGATTCTATCCAAGTCTGTGAAAGAGAACATTTCCCTGCCATCTCTCCTGAAAAAGTTCCGCAGAGGTATTGTCCTGGACGGAAGGAAGGAGCGGGCAGCGGCCGAGGAGTACCGTGAAAAGCTGCGGATCAAAACGCCAAGCATCAATCGATTGGTCAATTTTTTGAGCGGTGGCAATCAGCAAAAAGTGGTTTTTGCAAAGTGGCTCTGTTCGGAAGCCAATATCTACATCTTTGACGAGCCGACAAGAGGCATAGATGTAGGCGCCAAGAGCGAGATCTATCAAATTATCAACGACTTAGTCTCCCAAGGGGCTGCCGTCATTGTGATTTCATCTGAACTGCCGGAGATACTAGGAATCTGCGACCGCATCATTGTCATGCGGGATGGACGAATTACAGCCGATCTTGACCGGGCAGACGCAACACAGGAGCTCATCATGAGCTATTCTATTTGAAAAGGGGGAGTTGCGCTATGAACGAGAAAAAAGGAGCGCCCGATGCAAAATTGACAAAGCACCGCAGATTTCATCTGAATTATCCCTGGTTATCAGCGGCAGTTCCGCTGGTGGTACTGGTAGTGGGGCTTTCCATTGCGCATCCTCGCTTTCTGACGCAGAGCAATGTGACCAGCATTCTGTTGCAGGCGGCAGTTTACGTCATTATGGCACTGGGGATGTCTTTTGTCCTCATGACCGGAGGTATTGATTTGAGCCAGGGTTCGTTGCTGGCTCTTGTGGGAGTTGTGGCAGCAGATCTGTTGCAGCGGACAAACTCGATTCCGTTGGCTATTATCGCCAGCATTTTGGTAGGAGCCGCAGTAGGCGCCGCGAATGGCCTTGTGGTGTCCTGCCTGAAGATCCCGCCATTCATCATGACGCTGAGCACCATGTATCTATGCCGGGGCTTGACGCTTGTCATCACGCAGGCCACGCCGATTACCGTTCAGAATACATCGTTCAAATGGATCGGCGGCGGCAGTGTCCTGGGCATCCCGGTCCCTGTGATAATCTTTTTGATTGCTGCGGCTGTTGGACAGTTCATTTTGTCTTACACGGCCACAGGCCGGTACATTTTGGCGGTAGGTTCCAATCGGGAGGCGGCACGGCTCTCCGGCGTTAAGACCCGTTGGAATGAGTGCAAAGTTTACATCATCTCCGGCGTCATGGTAGCGATTGCGGGGATTGTGTATGTCGCTCGACTGGGAGCTGCTCAGGCCACTGCCGGTGAGACTTACGAAATGGAGGCGGTGGCGGCATCCGTGCTGGGCGGCACCTCCGTATTGGGCGGTGAAGGCGGTATCATTGGAACGGTCATGGGCGCCATTGTGGTGGCCATCATCCGCAACGCCATCGTACTGCTGAACGTGTCGACATATTATCAGCAGATGATCACTGGAGCCGTAATTCTTGTGGCAGTGATCATCGACGTCCAGCGCAAGGCCCGTGTTGCAAAGCAGGTCGATTGACGGCCGGTTTCAGTAGCCTCAAAGGCGGAAAACGCCTTGAGATAAAAAAGAAGGAGGATCTCAAAATGAAAAAGTGTTTTGCTCTGCTCCTGACGCTCGTACTGTGTCTCGCGCTTGCTTCCTGCGGTGGCGATACATCCACCCCGGATGGACAGGCCTCCAATGATTCCGCTGCGGCGGAAGACAACTCCGGAACAAAAACCCTGACATTTGCACTGCTTCCCAAAACCCTTTCCAATCCCTATTTTGTAGCTATGCAGGAATTTGCGGAAGAGGCTGCAGCAGCCCTATCCAACGACGAGTACACAGTGGAGATTGTCTGCTCTGCTCCCCCCTCCGAAGATGGTGTCAATGAACAGATCACCATGTTTGAGTCCTATCTGGAGAGTGGTGTCGACGGTGTGCTCATTGTGCCTTGTGGAACGGCCGAGGTTGTGGACACCATTAAAAAAGCAAACGAGAGAAACGTTCCGGTTATCTGCCTGGACACCGATGCGGATGAAGGCGCGGAGGTTGCGGCCTTTATTGGTACCAACAACTATGACGGTGGTTATCTCGCCGGTGAATGGACCGCTGAAAATATTGATGGACAGGTGGCGGTCATCACTGGAACACTGGGCAATCAGTGCCATACGGACCGCACCAACGGCTATATGGATGCCCTCAGTGGTGCCAGCAACATTGAACTGGTAGGCGACGTGCAACCCTGCAACGGCGACCAGGGAACTGCTATGGGCATTGCGGAGAATCTGCTCACGGCATATCCCGATTTGAAATGCATCTATGTTACCAGTGATACCGGCGCTATGGGCGCTGCTACTGCCGTGCAGGCATCCGGTCGTGATGTCAAGGTCATTGGATTTGATGGCTCTCCCAACGGTGCTCAGTCCATCCTGGACGGCGGCATGACGGCAACTGTGGCGCAGACGCCCGGCGTCATGGCACAAGAGGGTGTGAATGCCCTGTACGAACTCCTGGTCAATGGCGTGGAGCCCGAAGACTTGTATACGCCCTGCACAATGGTCACCGCCGACAACGCCAGCGAGTATCTGGAGTGGCATTGATCTTGCATTCATGTCGCGGAAACGAGACATCTGAAATACGGGGGGCTGGAGCCCCAGCCCCCCTCCGTATACGATTTTGACATAGCCGCCCGGTCATAACAGCTTGCTATCCAGCGACTGCCTGCCTATACTCCTAAATATATGTGCACAGAAATCCGAAACACACATATATCGGAATTTTATTAAGTTGATGGGTTTGCTAAAGGAGGCTGCTGTGGCAAAGCGAATTACGTTGAAAGAGATTGCTGCATTAACTGGAACATCGGTGTCAACGGTTTCCAAAGCGCTGAATCAGAGTACGGAAATCTCAGAGGGAAAGCGGAGACAGATTATTGAAGTGGCACGGGCATTGCACTATCCATTTGAACGCCTGGAAAGAGTCCTGCCAGAAAATCGGGAGCGAATGGTTGGATTTCTCGTGCCGGATGTCTCCAACCCCTATTTCGCGCGATTGTGGCGCGGCGTGGAAGATATTGCCCGCAGCCATGACTATTCTGTAGTCGCCTGCCACACCGGAGAGGATCCGGAGCTAGAGATTGAGCAGATCAACCGGATTCAACGGTTGGACGTGGCGGGCCTTCTATCTGTGCCTATCCGGGAGGAAAACTATCAGCGGCTAAGACTCCCGCTTGTGCTCCTCTCCCGGTGCAGCGTTGCTTGCGAGTCCTTCAGCTATGTGGTAAACAACGATTTTCGGGGTGCCTATTTAGCCGCAAAGTATTTTTTGGATCAAGGCAAAACCAACGTATTTTTCCTCAGCGGGCCAGAGGAAATTTCTGTGGCAACAAATCGGACCCAGGGGATTCTGGCGGCATTCCGTGAGCGGGATCTGCCATTTCCAAAGTCCCACATTTACTACAACAATCTAAAATTCAAAGATGGGCATCGTACGCTAGAGAAGATCTTAAGGGCAAACCGGCCGCCATTGGGCGTATTTTGCTCGTCTGATATTGTCGCCATCGGCGTATTGAACATGGCGCGCTCCGGAGGATATAAAATCCCGGAGGAAATCAGTATCGTCGGCTACGATGACATTGAAAATGATCAATATTTGGATTATCCGCTGACCACAATTGCCCAGGCGGATTATCAAATTGGATCTCACGGAATGAAAACGCTTTTGGAAATTATCTCCGAAAAAGAGCCCTACCGGCAAGTGCGGCAGATCGTGTTTGAACCGGAGATTGTGGTCAGAAAGACATAAAACATATCCAATGGGCCACGGGCCCGGAATGATAAGGAGGAATTGCCATGGACAGGAAATTGAAAGCCGCCGTGACGGTGGGGCCAGGCCATATCGAGATTCAGGAGTTTGAAATGCCGACCCTGGGAAAGGGCGCCGCGATCTGCAAGGTTCTGATGGCTGGTGTGTGCGGCACGGACAAGCACACCTACAGCGGTGAAACGGTACAGTATAAGGGAACGCCTGATGAATTCACCATTCCGTTCCCCATCATTCAGGGCCACGAGCTTGTAATGGAAATTGTGGCCATTGATGAAGAAGGGGCACGAAATCTCTCTTATGACGGTGATGAACTGAAAGTGGGAGACCGAGTGACGATCTGCCCAGATGTGGTCTGCGGAAAGTGCTGGTATTGTAAGAATATGCCAAGTTATCCCTGGTGCGAGAAGGCACAGTTCCACTATGGTCACAACCGCTCCTGCAACACGGATAAGCAACTGTACGGTGGCTTTTCTCAGTATATGTACATCGAGCCGGGCTCCCGGCTTTACAAAGTGCCAGACGGTCTCCCCAATGACCTGGCGTGCTTCACCGAGGTCATGTGTGTAACTTATACCCTGGAAAAAGCACGGGAATTTAGCGGTTTTTCTCTGGAGGGTTTCAATTTTGGCGATGCGGTTGTCCTGCAAGGCACTGGCCCGTTGGGCATTGCCCATATTGCAATGGCCCGAATGATGGGCGCCGGCAAGATCATTGCCACGGATATCTCGGATTATAAACTGGACATTGCCAAGGCCTTTGGCGCTGATGTGGTGATGAACGTGGAGACCACCACGCCCGAAGAGCGGATTGCTCGCATCAAAGCAGAGACGAACGGCCGTGGTGCCGACATTGTGGTGGAATGCGTCGGCCGTCCGGAGGTATTCCCGGAGGGGCTGAAGTACCTGCGCAAGGCGGGCATGTATCTGGAGCCTGGCAACTTTGTGGACTGCGGCACTGCGAATATCAATGTCCATGAGATCTGCGCCAACAATCTGCGCATTATCGGCATGAATAACCACACCCACACAAAATACAAAACCGTTATGGAGATGATGCTGCGGACCAAAGACCAGTTCCCATGGGACCGGCTGTTCAGCCATTGCTATCCCTTGGAAGAGACGGAACAGGCAATCCGGACCAGCATGACAAAAGAGAGCATGAAGGTCCTAATTAATCCGTGGGCAACAGTCTGAAAATATGGCTTAGATTTCTGAAAAGGGAGCAGTTCACATGGATACAAAAGTGAAGGCAGCTGTTCTGGTAAAGCCGGGGCATGTTGAGATCCGGGAATTTGATATGCCACAGCTGGGGAACGGTGCGGCGATTTGCAAGGTCCTGATGGCTGGCGTGTGCGGCACGGATAAACACAGCTACCGGGGGGAGACTGTCCAGTACAAGGGGACAGAAAACGAAATTGATCTGCCCTTTCCCATCATCCAGGGCCATGAAATTGTAATGGAAATTGTGGCCATCGACGAAGCAGGAGCCCGAAACCTCTCCTATGACGGCGATGAACTAAAGGTTGGAGACCGCATAACAATCTGCCCGGATGTGGTTTGCGGCAAGTGCTGGTACTGTAAGAATATTCCAAACTACCCATGGTGTGAACATCTGCAGTTCAGCTATGGCAATATGCGATCCTGTGACGACGGAAATCATTTGTATGGCGGCTTTTCCCAATATATCTACCTGGAACCGGGAACGCGGGCGTATAAGGTTCCGGATGGCCTGCCCGATGAGATGGCCTGCTTTACGGAGGTCATGTGTGTAACCTATACGCTGGAAAAGGCACGAGAGTTCAGCAGTTTTTCTCTGGAGGGCTTCAACTTTGGGGATACCGTTGTTGTCCAAGGAGCGGGACCACTGGGCATTGCCCACATTGCAATGGCTCGGATGCTGGGCGCCGGCAAGATTATCGCCACGGATATTTCAGATTACAAGCTGGATATTGCCAAGGCCTTTGGTGCCGATGTTGTGATAAACGCGGAGACCACTACGGCAGCGGAGCGGATTGCCCTCATTAAGTCGGAGACAAATGGCCGGGGCGCCGAAATCGTAGTAGAATGCGTCGGCCGCCCGGAGGTATTTCCCGAGGGATTGAAATACCTGCGCAAGGCGGGCATGTATCTGGAACCCGGCAACTTTGTGGACTGTGGCGGTGTTGACGTGAATGTTCACGAGATTTGCGCAAACAATCTGCGGATCGTGGGCATGACCAATCACACGCATACAAAGTATAAAACGGTCATGGAGATGATGCTGCGAACCAAAGATCGCTTCCCCTGGGAGCGGATATTCAGCCACAAGTTCTCCCTTGCACAGACGGAGCAGGCCATTCAGACCAGCATGACTAAGGACAGTATGAAGGTTCTCATTGATCCGTGGGCCTAACAGCCGCTGAATTACACAGCTTAGCTTACTTCCTTTTCTCCTACGGGCGGTACTGCTTCTTGAGTTGACGGCGGTACCGCCCACTTCTTAATACATGGAGGATACTTATGAGACTGTCTGTTAAAACGTGCACACTGGCGCTTCCCTATGAGGAGATGCTGGATTTCTGCGTAAAACAAGGCGTTAAAGCGGTGGAAATCGGAACCGGCAACTGGTCTGGCGCCCCGCATATGGACCTGGAGTCAATGCTTGCCTCGGCTGACAAGCGGGCCCGTTGGATTGGTGAACTGGAGCAACGTGGCCTAGTGCTCTGCGCCCTGAACTGCTCCGGGAATCCCCTGGCATACGAAAAGGATTGGAGGGTCACAGTGGAGACCTTCCAGCTAGCCGCATTGCTGGGTGTGAAGAAAATCGTGATGATGAGCGGATTACCCGCCGGCTGCGCTGGCGATACCACGCCGGTGTGGATCACGACCTCATGGCCGCCAGAAACACAGGATGTCCTGCAATACCAATGGAATGAGGTTGCAATTCCCAAATGGCGAAAACTGGCCCGCTTGGCGGCAGATTATGGCATTGAACAAATTGCCCTGGAAAATCACGCCATGCAGCTGGTGTACAATCCAGAGACCTTGCTCCAGCTTCGGCGGGAAATCGGGCCGATCATCGGGATGAATCTGGACCCGTCCCATCTCTTCTGGATGGGGGGAGATCCCATATCGGCAGCCAGAGTGCTGGGAGAATCCGATGCAATCTACCACATCCACGCCAAGGACTCCAGGCCAGAGCGAAGAATGGCGGAGCCAAACGGGATGTTGGACACAAAGCCGATTGAGTCGTTCCGGGAGCGGTCTTGGAACTATGTGGCGGTGGGAGCCGGTCATGGTGCACAGTGGTGGAAGGAATTCCTGTCCGTAGTGCGAATGTGCGGGTATGACGGAGATGTGTCACTGGAGATGGAGGATCTGACCTTACCTATGTTGAAGGGGCATATCTCTTCCCTTCAGGTTCTGCGGGAGGCCCTGACGCTGTAAATGTGGTAAGTGTTGGTTCTTTCCTCCAAATCATAGGTCTTGTCCGGTTATACCATGCTGCCAACCGATCCGGGGGATTCTTCCGTTGTTTCGGCGCTCGGCCGTTCCGAAACAGCAAGGTCTGTCAGCACGGCTATTTTTGCATGTGCTCAGCTTTTTGCGCTCAATCAGGGGCCCCTTCTCTTCGCTAATTTTGGCCATATATGATGAGCGCAACATGCTCCGATTGCAGTATGCCGTAAGGATGAAGTTGTATGCCGGCAAAAGAAGAGCTCCCGGCTTGCCCTGATACCACCACCGTACAGGTGATCGGAGGCAAAAGGAAGCTGTTGATTCCCGCAATCTGCTAGCCGGGCTCTGGCGGATCAGCGAACTGAAAAAGAATTTACAGCAGCCCAGCCAGGAGGCCCTCACCAACAGTCTGTGTCCTCTGGAGGACGATAGTATCGCCTTCCCGGACAGTCTATCCCACTCCCTGAGCGAACGGAATGACTCCATGCCCCCATCACCAGCGCTATGGAGCAGCGGGAGACTGGGTATCAGACAAGGGTTCAACTCGGAGATGGATGTTTCCCGTATTTAAAGGTTCCGCTGCGCCATGGTCATATCTTGTTTTCAGCGACGGATTTTTTGAAGGGGCATTCGTGCCTCAATGGTCCAGGAGCGCCCCAGCGGCTATTTGCAACTCTAAGGAGGCAGCCGAATTTGGCAGAAAAGAGCACCCTCGCCTCAATTTTACAGGCAGAAGAACGCCCTTTCAAAATCCCGCAACTGCCCGCACATCTCCAGCCTAAGAGCTGGCCCCCGAAACGCGCCTGCGGGCGCAGTGCGGGCAGCTGTGACCGCCCTGGCACCAGAAAGGTGTCAGGGCGGTCTCCTGCTATACTCTAAGCGCAGCCAAAAGCTGTGTATCCATGCAGAAATTCTGCATGCTAAACCTTGGTATCAACACCCGTTTGGGTGATGATATAATCGCCTCATGCAGGCAGAGGACCGCTGCTTTTCTCCTTGCAGCATATCCGCTTTAAGCAGCGTGCGGCCCCGCTCTTACAAGATTTCATTTATGAGCCGGATGCGGGACGCTTGTCCTCCGCCGATATCGAAGCAGGGTATGACTTGTAAGAAACATGAGGACTGCCTGTCACTATGACTTGAGGATGTGGTGGTATGTTTATCGTCGGGATCGATGTAGCCAAGCGGAATCACGAGGTCGCCGTCATCACCCCGGAGGGGCAGGTGGTGTGCAAAGGGTTTCGCATTTCCAATACCTGCACCGGATACAACCGCATGATGGAGCGGCTTGGGAAACTGACCAACCTCAAGAGTCAGTTTATCTTTGCCATGGAGTTTACTGCCCACTGCTGGTTGGCCCTGTATACCTGTCTCAGGAAAGGTGGTTACCAGGTCGTTATACTGAACCCCATCCAGACACACACCATGCGGGAGATGTTTCTCCGCAAATCAAAAACCGATGCAAAGGATTTTCTGGTTATTGCCAATGCCAATCTCTCCAAGCTGACAGGGATCCTTTGGACAAGCAGTAATGGCCACTTGGGGGAATGGAAAGCCCAGGAGATGAAAGCGTTGGCCCGGAACAGTTTTGGCATTGCAGACTGCGAAGGAGCTTACTCGACACGGATCCTTTTAATGCTGGAGCAGATCCACACGCTGCAAGAAAATGCGATGCGTTGGAAGTACAGCTTGGAGCGTTGCTCCAACAGTTCGATACCACATTAATCACGATCCCCGGGATAGGGGCTATTCTTGCAGCCACGATCCTCTGAAAGAGGGTGCACAGCGGCTCACACGGCCAAACAGGGGGTGATTTTCTCTTCTCTCTGTCCTTCGGCCCTCGGGCCGTCCAAAGTGGGTGTGGGCGCCAGCCCGCAAAAAGCGTTTGGCTGCCAACGGCAAGCTAAACGCTCTGCTTGCCCTGCCGGAAGGCAGGAGATCTCCACCCGGATACTATGCAGACAGCATACTTGAGTTCCTCCCGGAAAGGCACTAAGATGGTCTTATCGACCAGACGGTTTTCTATGGAGGGACGATATGGCTGAGCAAAAGCATCTCTGCTACAACTGCTTTCAGGAGCGGGAGACCAAGGAGGGTCCCTGCCCCTACTGCGGCTTTGACCTGGCTGAAAATGAAAAGAAATTCCCCGTGGCCCTGCGGGCCGGGACGGTCCTGAACGGCCGCTACATTATCGGCCGGGTGCTGGGCCAGGGCGGCTTTGGCATCA
>NZ_JACSNX010000026.1 GCF_016902445.1 Oscillibacter valericigenes
GGGAGGGCGGGCTCCGCCTGCCCGACCAAAATGAGATCCGGGGCCCCCGCCGCGCTGCAGGCGCGGTGGGGCGGCAGGCGCGGAAGCTGCGGATCGAGAACGACGCGGCAGAGCGTTCAATGACAAAGGGGAGATGAGAGATCAACATGGAGATTCAGAAGGATCTGACAGGGGCATCCGGCGTGCCGGCGGAGGCGGAGCTGGCGGAGATCAACCGCTTTGCCAAGTCGCCCCTGCAGGCGGAGGAGGTGTACGCCTTCTCCCTGCGGCTGTGCGACAACGAGGTGGACCGGGACTGGGAGCGGTTCGATGAGACGGCGCTCAACGCGCTGGGGGACCTGTTCGTGGGAAAGAGCGGCATCTTTGACCACCAGTGGACGGCAGAGGGGCAGACCGCCCGCATCTACCGGGCCCAGGTGGTGCGGGAACCCGCTCAGATGACTGCGGCGGGGGACGGCTACTGCTGGCTGAAGGCCTGGGCGTATCTGCTGCGGACGGAGAAGAACGCGGACCTGATCGCGGAGATCGAAGGGGGGATCAAGCGGGAGGTCAGCGTGGGGTGCAGCGTGGCCCGGCGGGTGTGCTCCATCTGCGGGGCGGAGGGCGGCACCTGCCAGCACGTGCCGGGGCAGCGGTACGGCGAGCGGCTGTGCTACCTGGAGCTGCGGGAGCCCACTGACGCCTACGAGTGGTCCTTCGTGGCGGTGCCGGCCCAGCGGAAGGCAGGCGTGCTGAAACGGTATGGCCCCGAGGACGAGGGGGTGGCACGGCTGCGGGCCCAGGCGGAGCTGGGACGGAAATATCTGCAAGAGCTGCGCCGGGAGGTGACGCGCCTTGCCATGCTGGCGGACGACGGCGTGGACGGCGGCGCCCTGGCCAAGGCGACGGAGCATCTGGCGGAACCGGAGCTGCTGGAGCTGAAACGGGTCTATGAGGCCCAGGTGGCCCGGCGGTTCCCGCCGTCGCCCCAGCTGCGGAGCCGGGGAACGGCCAGGACAGAGGACAAGATGGAATTTCTGATTTGAGAGGGAGGACGCATGATGAAACTTTCTTATGAGGGCATCGGCCAGTGGGCCGCCACTTTTGCCTGTGATGATCTGGCGGAGGGGGAGCTGGTGAAGATCAGCGGAAACGGCACGGTGGCCGCCTGCGGGGCGGGCGACGATTTCTGCGGCATGGTGCTGTCGGTGAGCCGGGGCGGCGACGCCTGCGCCGTGGCCCTGGGGGGCATGGTCACCGCCGGGTACACCGTGCCGGCGGAGGGCGCTGCACCGGCCCTGGGCTGGAGCGGCCTCAGCGCCGACGGCGAGGGCGGCGTCCAGGCAGACGCGGACGGCAGCACTTATCTGGTGGTGGATGTGGACACCACCGCCAAGACTGTGACCTTTGTACTGTGAGGAGGAGAGCACACATGGCCTATCATTTTGAAAACATCAAGCTGGAGAAGGGAATGTACGGCCGCAGCGGCCGCAGCTTTTCCCAGACCCTGGAGGAGCTGGATCCCAGCGAGCACTACCGGGGCACGCCTCTGGAGGGGCTGGACGCCTTCCAGCGGCAGCTGAAGCGCTTTGACATCCATGTGAAGGGAACGGGCAGCGACATGGTGGAGAAGTTCTTCCACACCTCCGACTCCGCCGTGCTGTTCCCGGAGTTCGTCTCCCGGGTGGTGCGGCAGGGGATGGAGGAGGAGAGCATCCTGCCGGCCATTACTGCCACGGTGACCAGATTCGACGGCATGGACTACCGGTCCATCGCCTCCGTGCCCAGCGAGGAGGACAAAAAGCTCCGCCGGGTGGAGGAGGGGGCCCGGATCCCGGAGACCACCGTCCGCACCCAGGAGAACCTGGTGCACCTCCACAAGCGGGGGCGGATGCTGGTGGCCTCCTACGAGGCCATCCGGTTCCAGCGGCTGGACCTGTTCTCCGTGACGCTGCGGCAGATCGGCGCCTACATCGGTCGGATGCACCTGGAGGACGCCATCGCCGTGCTGCGTGACGGCGACGGCAACGACAACGCCGCCGCGCAGTACACCATCGGCACCAAGCCCATGTCCGGCACCAAGGGGACGCTGACCTACGACGCGTTGCTGGAGTTCTGGAGCCAGTTCGACCCCTACACCATGAACACCATGCTGGTGGGCAGCGACGTGATGCTGGCCATGCTGAAGCTGGACGAGTTCCAGAATCCCCTGACGGGGCTGAACTTCCAGGGCACCGGCACGTTGACCACGCCTCTGGGGGCAAAGCTTCTGCGGACTTCCGCCATGCCGGCGGGCATCCTCATCGGCCTGGACAGGAACTACGCCCTGGAGCAGATCTGCGGCAGCGAGGTCACGGTGGAGTATGACAAGCTCATCGACCGCCAGCTGGAGCGGGCGGCCATCACCTCCATCTCCGGCTTTGCCAAGCTGTTCACGGAGGCCTCCAAGGTCCTGGTGGTATGAGCACGGAGACCATCCTGACGCTGGCCAAGGTCCTCTCCGGCGCCGGAGAGGACGAGGAGCCCCTGCTGGAGGCACTGTGTCAGGCGGCGGAGCGGCAGTGGGAGAGGCGGCTGCGGCCGGGGGTGACGGCGGAGGACTGCGGCGAGGCGTTTCCCTGCGCCGCGGCTTTCACCGCCGCCGCGGACCTGGCGGCGGCGCGGGGCGGCGGCCAGGTGTCCGGCTTCACGGCGGGCAGCGTGTCCGTACAGGCACGGAGCCCGGCGGAGGCGGGGACCCAGGCGGCGGAGCTGCGGCGCACCGCCTGGCGGCTGATGGCGCCCTTCGCGGTGCCGGGAGACTTTGCGTTTCAAGGAGTGAGAGGATGACAGGCTGGGTACGGCAGATCCTGGAGCGGTATGGCCAGAAGGTCACCGTCCAGACCGGGGAGACCACGGTGGACGTGCGGGCGTTTTTGCAGCCGGTGCCGGAGCGGAGTGAGCGGGCCCGGGAGGAGGCCACCCCCATCGGCTGGGTGGACGTGCGGCTGTGGCTGTATCTGGGGCAGATGGCCCTGGAGGAGACGGACACCCTGGGGTGGAACGGCTGGACCTTCCGGGTGCGCAGCTGCAGACCCTATTATGTCGGCGACAGGCTGTCCCATTACTGGGCGGTCCTGGAGCGGGAACGGGAGGCAGCGGGATGCGGGAGCTGAATCAGATCCGGGACGCGGTGGTCACTGCCCTGCGGGCGGCAGGGCTGTGCACGCTGGCGTCCTATCCGGACCAGCGGGCCAGGCGGTACGCCGGCCCGGTGGCGGCGGTGGCCGTGGACACGGCGGAGAGCCGGACCGTAGGGTTCTGCAACTATCTGGGCGAGGTCAGCGACCCTGAAACGGGACAGGTGCGGGAGCTGTACGGCAAGCAGCTGGACGCGGTGATCTCCGTGGAGATCCGGGGGCAGCGGGCCGCGGACTGTGAGACAGGCTGCGAAACGGCGGCGGAGGTGCTGCTGGGAGGGCTGCCCTCCGGCATCCGTCCCGGGGAGCTGAGCTGGGAGGCCCTGTCCTGGGAGCGGGAGACGGAGAGCTTCCTGCGGCGGGGACGGCTCCAGTGCCGGGCCTGGTTTCAGGCCCAGACAGAGGACGGCAATACCATGTTTTTGGATTTTCAATTGAAGGGAGCAGTGACCAAGTGAGCGAGATCTTGCATGAGCGGCCGGGGGTGTACTCCAGCTATGACGCATCGGCGGTGATCTCCGCCGGACGGGCCGCCAAGGTCATCGGCGTGGCGGCCAAGGCGGCCAAGGGCACCGCCGGGGAGGCGGTGACTCTGACAGGCTACGCCGCCGGCGTGGCGGCCTTCGGCGAGGACGGGGCGGACACGCCGGGGATGAGCACCATCCTGCGGCTGCTGTTCGCCAACGGCGCCGCCACGGTGACAGCAGTCCGGGTGGCGGAGGCCGGGGCAGTGAAGGACTACCAGGACGCCTTTGCGGCCCTGGGACAGCAGGCGGCCCAGATCCTGGTGTGTGACAGCGCCGAGGAGACGGTGCAGCAGGCCCTGCGCTCCGCGGTGGAGGACGCCTCCTCCGCCCGGATGGAGCGCATCGCCGTGGTGGGCGGCGACGGAGAGACGGCGGCAGAGCTGGTGACCCACGCGGCGGAACTGAACAGCGAGCGGATGGTGCTGGTGGGCCCCGACGCCCTGGACAGCGGCGGAAAGACGCTGCCCGGCGTGTTCGCCGCGGCGGCGCTGGCGGGGGTCATCGCCTCCGGCCGGGATCCGGCGGTGCCCCTGAACGGGGCCGAGGTCCGGGGACTGGGGGGACTGAGCACCTCTTACAGCGACAACGACATCGACCTGCTGGTGCGGGGCGGCGTAACGCCCCTGGAGAGCGTGGCGGGAGTGGTGTCCCCGGTGCGGGGCATTACCACCCGGACCACCACCGGCGGCGCGGCGGACACCACCTGGCGGGAGCTGACCACGATCCTGATCGTGGACGACGTGATCCCGGCGGTGCGGCAGGCCCTGCGGAGCAAGTTCACCCGGGCCAAGAACACCGCCCAGAGCCGCAGTGCCATCCGCTCCCAGGTGATCGTGGAGCTGGAGAAGAAGGTGGCGGAGGAGATCATCGACAGCTACGGAGAGGTGACGGTGAGCCCCTCTGAGGACGATCCCGCCGTGTGCCTGGTGGAATTCAGCTTTGCGGTGGCCCACGGGCTGAACCAGATCTATCTGACGGTCCACATCACGGTGTAAGGAGGAGACGGTATGGAAGCAAAGGGATTTCCCACCAGCGCGGACATCTATCTGGAGCTGGACGGGAAGAAGATCGCGGTGGTCCAGGGCTACACCGCCCGGGCCAGCAAATCCAGCCAGAGCGTGGAGGCCTTCGGCGAGAGCGAGCCGGTGGCCACCATCGAGGGCCAGCGGAAGTACACCCTGGAGCTGACCCGGCTGTACGCCACCGAGGACGCGGTGTCCGACGGCATCAACTTCTACGAGCTGCGGGACTTCTCCCTGGTGATCTGCAAGCCGGACCGGAAGGTCATCTACAGCGGCTGCCAGTGGAGCGCCATCCAGGAGGAGGGGCAGCTGAACGCCATGGTGGCGGAGAAGGTGACGGTGGTGGCCTCCAAGCGGATCGAGACCACGGCATGATGGAGGAGCTGGACGAGCTGCGGCCGCCCACGGCCTGGCGGCTGCTGGAGATCTGGCGGGGGACCCGGGAGCTGGCGGAGGAGCCCCTGGAGCGGGCCCTGCTGTGCAACGCCCAGGTGCTGGCGGAGAGCTGCCTGTATCAGGGGGCACCGGTGTTCTCCAATGGCGGGGACGTGTTGGCCCGGCTGACCGCCGGAGAGATGGAGGCGCTGCTGCGCCGCCTGTCGGGAGAGGCGTCCTCCCCTGCCCCGGCGGCGGTGAACCGGAACTTTGAGCAGAGCCGGTTCCAGGCGCTGAGGGAGGGCTGAGATGGAGTACATCCGGGAGATGCTGCTGCGGCAGCGAACGGCCCTGGCCCGGCTGATGCTGGGCGCCGGAGGGCGGGACACGGCGGAGGCGTCCTCTGCTCCGGCGCATGCGGGAGAGACTAATCTGCCGGAAAGCGGAGCGGGCCGGAGAACGGCAGCCTCCGGCGGACGGGAGAACGCCCGCCGGGCAGGCGGGCAGCAGGCTGTGACAGCGGCCGCAGCCACGGGGGGACCTCCCTCGGCGGGAGAGACCCTGCGGCAGGCCCTGGCCCGGAAGAGCGCGGCCCGGCGGGCGGCGGCTCCCTTCGGCCTGACCGGCGTCGGAGGGATCGTCCGGTCGGGCCGGAGCCGGCGGGGAACTGGGAGTGACGCGGCAGATCGCTCCAGCGGGGCCGGGGCAGCCGGTCCCGCCGGAGAGGAAGCTGAGTCGGCGGTCCTGACGGCGGAGTTCCGGCGGCCGGTGGAGGCCGGAGCGGGAGAGAGCGCCCGGGTGCTGTCCCGGGCCGTTCAGCAGGATGCCCGCCGGTATGACGGCGGGTTCCGGCTGTATGAATAAGGAGGTGAGGGCTTGCTGTTGAAGCCCATGCGGTATAAGGACTACACCTGGCCCCACAACCCGGAGACCTATACGGTGGAGTACCGCCGGCAGGTGGCGGCCCACAAGGTGCCGCTGGGAGGATGGTGCCTGCAGGACCTGGGATGGACTTACCGGATCTTTCAGGGCGAGGGGACCTTTGCCGGGGAGGATGCCTATGGGGAGTTTCAGGCGCTGGCAGAGGTCTTTGACCAGCCGGGGCCGGGGCTGCTGGTGCACCCGGTGTGGCGGACCGTCAGCGCCCACTTCGTGACGCTGGAGCTGCTGGAGGAGCCGCTGCCGGACTATGTGCGGTACAGCTTCTCCTTCTGGGAGGACGGCGCGGCCCCCGGCGGCGGGCTGACGGAGGTGGCAGAGGAGAGCGGCACGGCTTCCGGCGGCGGGAGCACTGCCTCTTCCGGCGGCCAGACCGCCGTCTATACAGTGCGGAAAGGAGACACCCTGTGGGGGATCGCCGGGCGGTACGGTGTGGCGCTGACGGCCCTGATCGTAGCCAATCCCCAGATCAAGAATCCCAACTTGATCTACCCGGGGGATCAGGTGCGGATACCATGAGAGGACGGATCATCACCAGCAGTCACCGGGTCTACGATCTGCCGGTGCTGCTGCGCTGGAACATGACCTACACAGGAAGCGTGCCCTGCGACAGCTACACGGTCACCTGCGTCTATGACAAGACCATGGCGGAGCCGCTGCATCTGGCAGCGGGCTTCCTGGCGCTGGGGAAAGACGACCAGGTCCTGCTGCGGGGCATCGTGGACGAGTACGCAGTGGAACTGTCTCCGGAGGGGCTGACGGTGACTATCTGCGGCCGGGGCTACGCCGCCCGGCTGCTGGACAATGAGTCCCGACCGGTGACGTATCAGGGGGCCACGCTGGAGGAGATCGTGCGGTGCCACGTGACCCCCTACGGCATCACTGCCGCGGAGATTGCACCGGTGTCCGCAACCTCTGTCTACACGGTGGCCTCCGGCACCAGCCAGTGGAAGGCGCTGGAGAGCTTCTGCCGGACGTATGGGGGCTTTGCGCCCCGCTTCCGGCGGGACGGCCTGCTGGTGGCGGCGCCGGAGCGGGACGACGGGCGGCGCATCGTCATCGGTGCGGACAGCCCGGTCCTCTCCTGCACTCTGCGGGAGGACCACTACGGCGTGCTGACGGAGGTGCTGGTCATCGACAAGACCCGGAACGTGTCCTACAGCGTGAAAAACCAGGATATGATCGACCGGGGCGGCCAGTGCCGCCGGGTGGTGTACACCCCAGGGCAGAGCACCTGGGCCGCCATGCGGTACACCGGGGAATACCAGATCCGGCGGTCCCGGGAGGAGGAAGTGACCATCGAACTGGAGCTGGCCGGGTGCTTTCTGGCGTTTCCAGGAGACGTGGTCCGGCTGCGGCTGGAGGCACTGGGCATCGACGGGGAGTACCGGGTGGCGGAGGCGGAGAACACGGCCTCTCCGGAAAGGGGAGAGGTCAGCAGATTGACACTGAGGGAGCGGATGTAGATGTGGCTATCGAGACAGATCAAGCCGGCGGTGCCCACGGCGGACGCCGATCTGGGCATGACCACCATCACCGGAGACAGCGTGGGCGTGGTCACCCGGGGCGAGGTGCGGGCCCTGCCGGTCTACGGCCCCGGCGGGTATGTTTGGATGCCGGAGAGCGGGGCTGCCGTGCTGGTGATCAAGGGCGGCCCCGGCGGAGAAGAGCAGTGCGTGGCCGGCACCCGGCAGGGGCAGATCCCGGATGGAATGGGCCCTGGGGAGGTGTACCTCTTCACCCCCGGGGGAAACAGCGTGTATCTGCAAAGCGACGGCTCCATCCGGCTGGAGGGGGATATCCGGATCCAGGGGAGCCTGACGGTGAACGGTGAACCCTATAAGCCCTGTGAATGTTAGGAGGAGTGCAGATGGGACTTTCCCTGCGGGAGGGTGACTATGTGCCGGACGGCACCGGCGGCCTGCGGCGGACCGGGGGACAGGAGGCCCTGCTGGAACGGGTCCTGTTCCGGCTGACGGCCCGGCGGGGGAGCTTTCCCTTCCTGCCGGAGCTGGGGAGCCGGCTGTGGCAGCTGGGGCAGCTGCCTGCCGTCCAGCGGCAGAGCGCAGCGGAGCAGTACGTGGCGGAGGCTCTGGCGGCGGAGCCGGAACTGACGGTGGAGCGGGTATCTCTGACAGAGTCTGGAGGCGGTCGGGCACAGGTGACTGCAGCGATGACCTGGCGCGGTGAGACGCTGTCCGTCACAGTGGAAGTGTTATGAGAGGAGCGGATGTGTGAAGACCACAGAGGAGATCTATCAGTCCCTGCTGGCAGCGTTTGCCCAGCGGGCAGGGTTCACGCCGGAGGCGGACTGCGACCTGGCGGTGCGGCTGTACGCCGCGGCGGCGGAGCTCCAGGCCCTGGGGATCCAGGGGGAGTGGGTGCTGGACCAGAGCTTTCCCCAGACGGCCGGCGGAGCCTATCTGGACTACCACGCCCAGATGCGGGGGATCACCCGCACGGCGGCCACGAAGGCGGCGGGGACCCTCCGCTTCTCCGTGGAGCGGGCCGCCGCCGCGGATCTGACCATCGCCGCCGGCACTGTGTGCATGACGGCGGAGGAGGTCCGGTTCCAGACCACGGAGGCGGTGGTGCTGAAGGCGGGGGAGCTGATGGCAGACGCCCCGGCAGAAGCTCTGGAGCCGGGCCGGAGCGGAAACGCGGCGGCGGGGACCATCCGGATCCTCACCGCCTGTCCGGTGGGCATCACCGGCTGCACCAACCCGGCTCCCTTCACCGGCGGCAGCGACCAGGAAGACGACGAGAGCCTGCGCAGCCGCATCCTGGAGAGCTATCAGCGGCTGCCCAACGGCGCCAACGCCGCCTGGTATGAACAGACCGCCATGAGCCATGACGGCGTGGCCGCGGCCCGGGCGGTGGGCCGGGCCCGGGGCATCGGCACCGTGGATGTGTACATCGCCACGGCGGCGGGCCTGCCGGGAGCGGAACTGCTCCAGGAGGTCCAGGCGGATCTGCAGGAGCGGCGGGAGATCGCCGTGGACGTGCAGGTTAAGTCCCCGGAGGCGGAAGCGGTGGCAGTCACTGCGGAGCTGGCTGTCCGGGAGGGGGCGGCCTTTTCTGCCGTGAAGGCCGGGGCGGAGCAGGCTCTGGCGAACTTTTTCAGCGGCCAGCGGCTGGGAGAGCCGGTGCTGCTGGCGGAGCTGGGAGACCTGCTGTACCACGTGGAGGGCGTGGAGAACTATCGCCTGCTGGCCCCCGCTGCGGATCTGGCGGCGGAGGACGGGACACTGCCCATGCTGGGGACAGTGACCATCACGGAGATGGAGGATGACGGCGATGTATGAGGGATATCTGCGGGATCTGCTGGCGCCCCTGGGTATCTATGACCTGACGGAGAGCTCCGTCAGCGGGGCCGCAGTCTGTGCCCTTGGCACGGGGCTGGATGACGTCAGTGATCGGCTGGAGGAGATCGAGCGGGAGGCCCTCACCGCCACGGCGGAGGACGAGGGCCTGGACCGGCGGGAGGCGCTGTTTGCCCGGCGCCCCGCCGCCGTCACGGCAGAGGACCGGCGGGCGGCCATTGCGGCACTGCTGCAGATCGACGGCGACAGTCTGACGCCGGAGGCCATCGACCGGACGATCCGAGGCTGCGGCATCAAAGCCAGGGCCATCGAGATGGGGGACAGGCAGCTGCGGGTGATCTTTCCGGAGGTGGCGGGAGAGCCGGAGGGCTTTCCACAGATCCAGAAGATCATCCTGGACATCCTGCCCTGCCACCTGGGGGTGGAGTTCTACTTCCGGTATCTCACCTGGGAGGAGTGTGAGGCTGCCGGATACACCTGGGCCCAGGTGGAGGCGGCCGGGCACACCTGGGAGAGCTTCCAGCTGGCGGTGCCGCCGGAGGAATAAGACCGCCGAATACGAAAAGGCCGCTGCCCAACGGGCAGCGGCCTTTTGACGTTTTGGAGATCAGCCCTCCAGCTCCCGGACCGTGCCGATGAACAGGGGCAGCCCGGCCTCACAGTCGATGAGCAGATACAGGAAGGGCCGGGTCAGGTAAACGGAGGCGGGCTCGAAGGCACTTCCACCATCCATCTCCACCGCCGTGGCGGCACCGGCCCGGGTGCCCCGTTCGTCCAGGGTCAGGTGGGTCCGGTGGAGGATGCGGCTGATATACAGCGGCCCGTCGGGGCTGGTGCCCGTGGCGGAGAAGTCCGCCAGTCCGGGAGAGAAGGCGTCTCCCATCCCCATGGCGGCAAGGGCCTCGTTCAGCTCCGCCGTGGTCTCTGCCGTGAACTTGGGGATGGCGGTCTGGACCAGCGTGTCCTGGGGGTGGGTCAGCAGGTCCCGCAGATGTTCCCCCGTAAGGGAGGCCAGATAGTCCTCCAGGGAGACGCCCTCGTTGGGCAGCAGGGCGGCGAAGGCGTAGTTCCGGTCCTTGTAGTACTTCAGAAAGCCGGTGGCGAAACTGTCCTCCAGATAGGCGGACTCGGCGCCGTACATCAGCTCCGCCGGCTGCTCCCGGCCGTCCTCGGTGGTGAAGGTGCCGCCGCTGACCTGGTCCTCCCGATAGATGTCCTCCCACTCCCCCTCAAAGGCCAGGGCGTTGATGAGGTAGATCATGGCGCTCTCCGGGATCTGATTTACGATGGAGGGGATCCGGCCGCCGGTGTGGTCCGACACCCAGGCGTTGATGTCCCGCAGGGTGCTCTCGTCGAAGGGGGCGCTGAACACAGAGGCGTCGTACCAGGCGGCAGCGGCGTCCAGGAAGGACTGCTCCACCGTCAGGCGGTCCGCCTCATCCCGGAGCCAGATGGAGTTGGCCAGGGAGCAGCGGCCGCCTGTTTCCTCCGGCAGCCGGTCTGTGTAGGTCCGAAGATAGGCGTTCAGCTCCTCCAGAGGCAGGCCCAGAACGGACTCCATCTGTGCAAGTGTCTCCCCGGCGGCGCCGTTGGCGGTCATGGCCAGGGCATAGACCACGGACACCGGCGAGAGCAGGGTGCTGCCGCCCTCGTCTGTCTGCCGCAGCAGCTCCACGGCAAAGGCGGTGACGGCGTCGGCACCGGCGCCGTGCAGATCCGCCTCCGCCGAAGCGGCGGGGACGGCAGAGGCATCGCCTTTCAGCTCCTCCGCCTGATATGCGGGACCGCCGCAGGCAGTCAGCAGGAGAAGGGCCAGGGCCAGAAACAGGGCCATCGTGCGTTTCATAGACAAAACTCCTTTCCAAGTGAGCTCTCTATCTATCAGAACGGAAAAGCCGACGGAAAATTATGCGGGAACTGCAGACTTCATAAAAAGATTGGCCGCTATCTCGGGGGAGAGGCCGAGCGGCGCGAAAAAGGGCTTGAATTTCCGGGGGCCTTCTTGTATAATAAACCAGTATCCAACGCCAGTGTGATGGAATTGGTAGACGTGACGGACTCAAAATCCGTTGGTAGCGATACCGTGTGGGTTCGAGTCCCACCACTGGCACCATAAAAATAACCGCACCTGCCGGGTGTGGTTATTTTTATGGTAACCGGGGGAATTTGAAATGCTCGGCGGAAGTGAATTCCGCCTGCGCCGAGGTTTTGCCTGCGGCAAAACGCTCGTACGGCGCAAAAGCGCCGCCGGCCAGAAGACTGGTTGTGTGGTTCTCCCATACCTTTTCGAGATTTCAAAATGAGAATTTTAACCGCCCCTTCCACGTCGGAGCAAAGTCCGCTTTGCTCCGACGTCTTTTTATGCCTAAGGCAAAAAAGACGTCATCCGCCCGCTCCCTTGCTCCTCCTTTCCAACTGCGACCCGCTGCGCTGGGCTCGCAGTTGGTGGGCCGCCCTGCGGGCGGCATTTTTCTTCATTATTAAGAAATGTCGATTTTAACCGCCCCTTCCAAAACAGAAGGACATCCGAAAGGATGTCCTTCTGTTTTAGGTTCCGCCGCCCAAAGGGCGGCTCCACCCTTCAGCGATCCAACTGCTCGGCGGAAGCACTCGCAAGGGGGTGCCGCCTTACGGATGCAGCAGACCCCTTGCGGGGCCCGGCTGGGTTCGCGGCTGGTGCGCCGCCCGCAGGGCGGCGCTTCAGGCAAAACGGCCGCACCATGTCGGTGCGGCCGTTTTTGTGTCTGCATAAGCGGGAGCGGTCCGTCTGCCGCCATCCGGCAGTCAGACCGTCAGCGTCTCGCCGGGCTGCAGGACCTTGGCCTGGAAGCCGGCGGCCTCGCAGGCGGCGGCGAAGGCCGCCGGGTCCTGGGCGATGGGCGGGAACGTGTTGTAGTGCATGGGGATGGTCAGCTTGGGCTTGATCATCTTCACCGCCCGGAGGGCGTCCGCCGGACCCATGGTGTAGAAGTCCCCGATGGGCAGCAGGGCCACGTCGATATGCGCGTCCTCCAGCAGGGCCATGTCCGTCATCAGGGCCGTGTCGCCGGCGTGGTAGATCTTCTTGCCGCCCATCTCAAAGATGAAGCCGCAGGACAGGCATCCGGCCACGCCGCTGCCGTGAATGGCCTGGAAGATCTTGGCGGAGCCGAAGGGCATGGGCATGGTGCCGCCCAGATTGCCGGCCTGGAAGTCGACCCCGGCAGGGCCGAACACGCCCTCCCCCAGATCCACCGTGCAGCAGACCGGTGCGCCGGTGCGCTTGGAGATCTCCACGGCGTCTCCCACGTGGTCTCCGTGCCCGTGGGTGACGAAGATGAAGTCCGGCTCCACCGTCTCCGCCAGGGCCGTCTGGCCGGTGCCGGAGAGGAAGGGGTCCGTCAGGACCTTATAGGAGCCGTCGTCCAGCAGAAAGCAGGCATGGCCCAGAAATTGCAGTTCCATCATTGCAGCACTCCTTTTTTGGTATTGTCCGGTGATGGTTCAGTCGTCCAGTGTGACGCCCGCGTCGATGGTTCGGGCGATCTGGGAGGGCACCGGCGGGCAGCCCTTGCAGAAGGCCCGCCCCTCTCCCCGGAGCCTGGCGGTGCAGTTGCCCACCAGCACCACGCGGCCGCCCCGGCAGTCCTCCTCCGTGGCGTCGCCGCCGAAGATCAGCGTGGCCTCCGGCCCGTTCTCGTACTCCTGATGGTGGTAGCGGAAGAACTGGACCATGGCGGCGTGGCAGGCGCTGCAGGCGCCCCGGTCCACCACCCGGGGGTTGGGATAGTTCAGGTGCAGGTCGTGCTCCGAGGCCAGCTGGAACCGCCGTCTCCACTTCAGGTAGTCCGCCGGATGGACCCGGATGTCCGCCAGGTCCAGTCCCCGGTCCTCCCGCAGCAAATTCAGGTGGGGAACGGCGTCCGGCGCCATGCCCATCAGCTGGATGGCCGTCAGGTCCGCAGACAGGGCGTCCTTGGAGGACAGCACCATCCCCATGTCCACCGGCGGGCCGCCGGAGGGGCCGAAGCCCTCCATGGCCACCACGGCGTCCATCACCACATAATCAGGATAACAGACTTTCATCAGATCCACAATCCCGTAATCCAGACATTTTCCTTTTCGGATGTCCGGGGGTGCCTGGTTGATCCGGTGGAGCCGGGTCTTGTCCTTCTGGTACAGACACCCCTTCATGTTCTTTACCGACAGCGTCACGCCGGCGTACATGTGGGTCTTCATCACCGGAACGGAGACCACACGATCCACCTGGAAGGGCAGTCTGCTCATCTTCAGCTTTTGGACCATGACGCCGCCGGGGATCTCCCGCTCCTCCATGCCGCTGTCGTCCAGGTTCAGGCACTCCACGCCTTCCTGGGCGCACACGTCCCAGATGCCGGCGGACTTCAGGGCCTCCACACTGTCCACGCCCACGATGGAGCTGTCTCCCACATAGAGTTTCTTTACATGCTGGTCTCTGAAGAATCGGATCAGACCCCGGACCACCTCCGGATGGGTGCACAGGCCGCTGGCGGCGGGGCCCTTGAAGCCGGTGTTCACCTTCAGCAGGACAGACAGGACGGAGGCGTCCTCGTCAAAGATCCGCTCCGCGGCCTCATAGGCCATCCGGGCGGGCTCGCCGCCCTGGAAAACATAGACATCAGGCATGGGCCTTCTCCTTTCCGGCGGTATCCTTGCGATTCAGCTCATCCACCATCTCCTGGACATAGGCGGGGGGCGCCTTGGTCACAAGGCTCACCGCCACATGGACCACGCCCGTCACCACAAAGGCCACCAGGGTATAGTGGCACCAGGTGTTCAGCCCCAGCTGGTACCAGACATACACGGCGATGAAGCCCACGATCATGCTGACCATGGCCCCCTCCCGGGTGGCACGCTTCCAGTAGAAGCCCAGGATCAGGATCGGAGCGAACACGGACAGTCCGCCCCAGGCCCACCAGTTGACCCAGAGGATGCTGTCAAAGGGGTTGTAGGCCAGGTAGATGGCGATGACGCCGATGACGACGGCCGCCACCCGGGCCACCACCAGTACCTGCTTGTCGGTGGCCTGGCCCTTTTTCAGGATCTTGTTGTAGAAGTCCTGGGTCACGGCCGTGGTGGCCACGTGGAGCAGGGCGTCCGCCGAGGACATGACGGCCGCCAGGATGGCGGCGGTGACGATGCCAACCAGCCAGCTGGGGGTGTACTCCGTGATCAGCAGGATGAAGTTGGCGCTGGTATCGGCGCTGTCCGGGAACAGCACCATGCAGCACAGGTTGACAAAGAAGGAGCCGAACAGCAGGAACACGCCGGTGGTGCCGGCGATCACCGCGCCCCGCCGGGAGGATCCCGGGTCCTTCATGCCCATGAACATCTGGACGATCTGGGGCTGGCCCATGTAGCCCAGCCACCCGGCGGACAGCAGGCCGGCGATGGTGACCGGATTGATCCAGGGAGACGTCAGAGCCGGATCCATGGCCCCGATGGCCGCCATCACGTCCGAGAGGCTGCCGGCGTTGCCGAAGGCCACGAACAGACCCACGAACACGGCGAAGATCATCAGCATGCCCTGTACAAAATCTGTCCAGGCCACCGCCAGCAGTCCGCCGGCGGAGGTGTACAGGATCACCACAACCGCGCCGATCAGCACGCTGATCCGGTAGTCCAGCCCCAGCACTGCCTGGAAAGTCGTGCCGGCGGCCATCAGCTGGGAGCTCATGTACACCGTGATGGAGATGGCGATGATGACCGTGGAGATTATCCGCAGCACCTTCCGGTCGGCGTCGTAGTACCGGGCCTCGATCAGATCGATGAAGCTGCGGGCCTTGGTCATGACGGTGAACTTGGCCGTCCGCCTGGCCATGACGAAGAAGTTGATGAAGGGGGCGAAGCCGGAGGAGAAGGCCGTCCAGATGGCCCCCAGGCCGGAGCCGGCCACCTGCTGGGACCAGGCGATGAACAGCCACCCGCTGAGGCCCGCCGCCTGGTGGGCGATGGCGGTGATGACAGAGCTGAAACGATTTCCGCCGATGAAAAAGTCCGCGGACGTCTTGACGCTCTTTTTGGCCCGATAGCCGATGTAGAGCATGGCCAGCATGTACAGTGCGATGACGGCTAAGATCTCAGTCATGGTATCCTCTCCCTGCTGTTTTGCTTCTCTATCTCTTTAAAGTCATATCGCTTTAAATTGATATAATGTCATTATAGCACAATGCCGCAGGATGTAAATGTCGCATTTTCCACAAATCTCCTGTTCTGCGGCGGATGCATGTCCGCCCTTTTGGGGGCGCCTCTCCGCAGGATTGCATAAAGTCACAAAAACGGCAGCAAAAAATTGGTGATATTGCGCTCTTCCCTCCGGGGCGAAAAACTCGTAAATTATATATATTGGGACATGGCTCCCAAATCATTTTCATGGCCCGCACATGCTCTCCATTTCTCAGCTGTGCGAGGACCCAAAAAGGAGGAAATCATTCCGTTACGGCTTACGGTGCGGCAGTGTGGAGACCTGTCGTAACGTGCGGCGCCCCTGCGGCTCCGCACAAGGCAGCTTTCGCGGAGGCGTGGCTGTCAAAGCCGGTGAAACATGGCAGGATTGTCTTTGGTAAATGTCAAGAAGATCTACCCCGCGTCCAACGACCAGAAGAAGGCCAAGAAGGCCAAGAAGCAGGAGGCTGCCTCTGACGAGAAGAAGGCCCAGCTGCAGGTGACCAGCGAAGGCGTCGTGGCGGTCCAGGACTTCAACCTGGAAGTGTCCGACAAGGAGTTCATCGTGCTGGTGGGGCCCTCCGGCTGCGGCAAGTCCACCACCCTGCGGATGATCGCGGGCCTGGAGGAGATCAGCGCAGGCGAGCTGTACATCGACGGCAAGCTGATGAACGACGTGGCCCCCAAGGACCGGGACATCGCCATGGTGTTCCAGAACTACGCTCTGTATCCCCACATGACCGTGCGGGAGAATATGGCCTTCCCCCTGAAGCTGCGGAAGGTCCCCAAGGATGAGATCAACCAGAAGGTGGAGCAGGCCGCTCAGATCCTGGACATCACCCAGTATCTGGACCGCAAGCCCAAGGCTCTGTCCGGCGGCCAGCGCCAGCGCGTGGCCATCGGCCGCGCCATCGTGCGGGAACCCAAGGTGCTGCTGATGGACGAGCCCCTGTCCAACCTGGACGCCAAGCTCCGCAACCAGATGCGCGCGGAGATCATCAAGCTGCGCCACCGGATCGACACCACCTTTATCTATGTTACCCATGACCAGACGGAGGCCATGACGCTGGGTGACCGGATCGTCATCATGAAGGACGGCTTCATCCAGCAGATCGGCACGCCGCAGGAGGTCTTTGACCACCCCGCCAACCTGTTCGTGGCCGGCTTCATCGGCACGCCGCAGATGAACTTCTTCGACGCGGAGCTGGTGAAGCAGGACGGCCGGTACGCCGTGGTGCTGGACGGCATGACCGTCGTCCTCTCCGACGAGAAGCAGGAGCGGCTGGCCGCTCACGGCGTGGCGGCTCAGCACGTGACGCTGGGCGTCCGGCCTCAGCACATCTCCCTCCAGGGCGATTCCACCATGGTCAAGGCCCGGATGGACGTGTTCGAGATGATGGGCAGCGAGATCCACCTCCATGCCACCATGAACGGCCGGGATATGGTCATCATCGTCCCCACCATGGACATCAGCGGCGACTACGCCGATGCGTTCACCATCGGCAAAGAAGTGGACTTCACCTTCAGCGGCAGCGCCTGCCACGTGTTCGGCTCTGACGGCAAGAACCTGGAATTTTAAGATCCATTTGCGTGAAAAAAGGTCCCCGGTAGCATCACCGGGGACCTTTTTCTCTTATGGCGCCCCACAGGGCGGCCCGCCAACTGCGTGCCCAGCGCAGCGGGGCGCAGTTGGAAAGGAGGGGCAAGGGAAGGGAGCGGGCGGATGACGTCTTTTTTTGCCTTAGGCATAAAAAGACGTCGGAGCAAAGCGGACTTTGCTCCGACGTGGCGGAGATGGAGAGATTCGAACTCTCGCGCGCTGTTACACGCCTACCGCATTTCGAGTGCGGACCCTTCAACCACTTGGGTACATCTCCTGATCTGTCCCACAGAACGGGTGTGTCTATTATGCCATATTTTTCTCTGGGATGCAAGTGCAGCCTGATCCGGCGGAAAAATTTCCGCCGGGCGGAACTTCGGCCGGAGATGCCGCATAGACTGCTGGAGACAGCTTTTCGGAAAGGCGGGATCTCATTGCGGCCGATGGTGTTCATCTGGGGCGTGCCGGAGCAGTACGGGAATTACCGGCGGGCGGTGGCAGCGGCGGGGGGACGGGCCCGCATATCCCGGGACCTGTCGGAGACCGGCGGGTGCGATGCCCTGCTGCTGCCGGGCGGCGGGGACCTGGAGCCCCGGCGGTACGGTCAGGCCAACACTGCCAGCCGGGACCTGGAGCCGGAACGGGACGAGGCGGAGCTGCTCCTGCTGGAGCGGTTCACAGCGGCGGGCAGGCCTGTGTTGGGCATCTGCCGGGGGATGCAGGTGCTCAATGTGTTCTTCGGCGGCACCCTGCTCCAGGACCTGCCGGGCCACAGCCAGGCTGCGGGCCGGGACCGGCTCCACCGGGTGCGGACGGCGCCGTCGCCGCTGCGGGAGCTGTACGGGCAGGATGTCGTCGTCAACAGCGCCCACCATCAGGCGGCGGACCGGCTGGGCAGCGGGCTCCGGGCAGTCCAGTGGGCGCCGGACGGCGTGGTGGAGGCGGCGGTCCATGAGACGCTGCCGGCATGGGGCGTCCAGTGGCATCCGGAGCGGCTGTCGGGGCCTTTTGCACTGCCCGGCGCGGCAGAGGGCACTCCGCTGATCGCTGCCTGGCTGGCGCGCTTCGGATGAGGAAACTTGAAAAAAACAGGAAAAGATGCGAAGATACCGCTTGACAGCAGGGGAAGTCCATGGTAATATATCTAAGCTGACGATTTCCACGGAGGGCAGACGCAGGTGTAGCACAATGGTCAGGGCACCAGCCTTCCAAGCTGGGGATGCGAGTTCGATTCTCGTCACCTGCTCCAATCAAATTCGCGCCAGTAGCTCAGCTGGATAGAGCAACTGCCTTCTAAGCAGTAGGCCAGGGGTTCGAGTCCCTTCTGGCGTACCAACTCCTTCCTGTCGAGATCGTCTGTGGATACCTGTTGAGGTTCTCAATATGTGGTGGGTGTAGCTCAGTTGGTTAGAGCACCGGATTGTGGTTCCGGGTGTCGTGGGTTCGAGTCCCATCTCCCACCCCAGACAAGAGGGGATCGGGGTCACCCCCGATCCCCTGTTTTCCTTCCCATTGGGGCGTAGCCAAGTGGTAAGGCAAGGGACTTTGACTCCCTCATCCGCTGGTTCGAGTCCAGCCGTCCCAGCCAGGCCATTCCGCTGTCCCGAGGGACGGCTGCAATAGAATACCATGTGATCCGTTAGCTCAGCAGGCAGAGCAACTGCCTTTTAAGCAGTGGGTCCGGGGTTCGAATCCCCGACGGGTCACCACAAAAAAGGACATCCTCTGGATGTCCTTTTTTGTGGGTCCCGGCGGCCGGAGGCAGCCTTCACCCTCCGGTGATTGAAATGCTCGGGCGAAGTAAATTCGCCCTCCGCCAAGGTTTCGCCTGCGGCAAAACGCTTGTACGGCGCAAACGCGCCGCCCCGCCGTGCGGGGCCCCATCCCGTGATGTATCTTTTTCGTCAACACATGACACGTCGTCGCGGACTGCATATCGTTCGCGACGACTTTTTTACAACAGTCATCGCTCACTCATTCCGCCGCTCCTCCTCTCCAGACCGGACCCGTTACGCAGGGCTTCGGCTTGGTTTTGGTAACAAACCTGAAGCCGCGGCATCTATCGTGTTGGGATGTTCCGAAAAGAAAGACATGACCGCAGGTCATGTCTTTCTTTTTGGCCCTGCCCACCTGCGGCGGCATGTCCTGAAAACACGATGCAAAGAGCATCGTAGACACATCGCCGGGGATGTATTATGATAAATGCATCAGGAGAAGAGAGGCGGTGCATGGATGAAATACTGTGCGCACTGCGGTGCGGAGCTGGAAGATGGGGCTGCGGTGTGTCCCCGGTGCGGTGCTGCCTGCCGGGAGATCTCATAGGTCCCGCCTATGCTGGAGGACCGATCTGAGGCGGGACTGAATGTCCTGTCGTTTCTGGCTCCGCTGGTGGGGCTGATCCTCTATTTGATCTATCGGGGCAATATGCCCTGCCGGGCAAGGGGGATCAAGAAGGCCGGTCTGCTGGGACTGGGGCTGAGCGTGCTGCTGGTGGCCTGCATCGGAGTTTTTGCAGGCGGGGAGATCGCCCGGCAGAATGAGATCCGAGAGGCCCAGGAGGCGGCGGAACAGGCCCGGCAGCGGGCGGACGACCTTCACC
Organism: Oscillibacter valericigenes; assembly: GCF_016902445.1. GTDB lineage: Bacteria > Bacillota > Clostridia > Oscillospirales > Oscillospiraceae > Oscillibacter > Oscillibacter avistercoris. The sequence continues at coordinate 19,727 of NZ_JACSNX010000026.1, forward strand.
GGCAGAGCCAGGAGATCCAGGAGGCGCTGGAAAACGCCCGGCGGGCCCTGGAGAGCTATTACGGCAGCTGAGACAGCCTGAAAAAACGGGGAGGACGCGGATCACCCGCGTCCTCCCCATCGCTCTGCCGGGGCACTGTCAGCCTCCGGCACACTTTTCACAGGGGGTCAGTCCCCGGGCCAGGGCCTCCTCCATGGTGGCGGGATAATAGGTGCCCCGGCCGCAGTTGTTGTCGTAGTGATACCGCTTTCCGGTCGCGGTGACATAGATGGTCCGCCCCTGGGGCGCAGAGACTGCGGGAGTCTCCGGCTCCGGAAGGGACTGGGCGGGTTCCTCGGAAGGCGCCTCCGGGATATCCGGCGGGGTCTCTGCCGAAGGCTGGGGCGCTTCCTCTGCCGGGGGGACAGGCGCCTGCTCTGCGGGCGCCTGCAGATCCTCCGGCACAGTCTCTGAAGATGCATCCTGGCTTACCGTCTGGCCCTGGGAGGATGCATCGGGCTCCTCCGGGACGGTCTCCTGGATCTCCTGCTGCCGGTCGTCCTCTGCCGGGGCCTGCGGTGCCGGCTCCAGCGGCGCGGTCAGGGCGGCGCCGATGACCAGCGCCGTCATGAGCAGCGCCTTGCCGCCCCCGCGCAGTTTGACCTGATACTTCCAGAACCGCTGCAGGGACTTGACGGGGGCCGCCAGTACGGCGAACAGCAGGCACAGGACAGAGGAGACCGAGGGGAAGAACACGATGGCGCTGATGACCATGAACACCGTCAGGATCCAGCGCAGGAAGTTTGCTCCTTTGCGCATGGGGATTCTCCTTCCTTTACACAAGACTTCCGTTCAGAACTGGAAGATGATGCCGATCACCGCCGCCGCGGCAATGAACGCGATGGGGTGAAGCTTTTTCAGCGGTGTCCACTGCATCAGCACGAAGGCCGCCGCAGTCAGGGCCACCGCCGGCCATTTGACGGCGGGGAAGCTGTCTGGCGAGAGATCGCTGGACACAAAAAACACGGAAATGGCCACGGTGATCCCTGCGGACACGATCAGAGCGGTGGAGGCGGGCCGCAGGCCGGAGAACACGGCCTCCACGCTGCGGTTGTTGCGGAACTTGCTGAGAAAGCTGGCAATGACCAGGATAATGATGATGCCCGGCGTAATGACGCCCAGCGTGGCCAGCAGGGCGCCGGGGACGCCTGCAGTCTCATAGCCCACGTAGGTGGCCATGTTGACGCCCAGGGGGCCGGGGGTGGACTCGGACACGGCGATCATGGTGGTCAGGTCCTGGTTGGTGAACCAGCCGGTCTCCTCCCCCATGTGCTGGAGGAAGGGAATGGTGGCCATGCCGCCGCCGATGGAGAACAGGCCGGTCTTGAAGAATTCATAGAACAGCTGAAGAAGGATCATGCCGCATCCTCCTTCCCCCGGTTCTTCGTCCGGAACAGCAGCCAGCCCGCGATGCCGGCCAGCACCACCAGCACGGCAGGATTGGCCAGCAGATTCAGCACCGAGCCTGCCGCAGAGTCAGCGGGAAGGTCCAGCAGACCGGCCAGCTCACCCAGGACCAGCACCCCCAGAAAGACGCACAGGGAGGGGGCGTTCTTCAGGGTGGTCTTGCCCAGCTTCAGCACACTGGAGAGGATCAGAGCCACCACCACGGCATTGATGCCCGCAAGAGCGTGCTGCACCGCCGGATAGTCGGAAAAATTGGCCAGGAAGGCGGCGATGATGGTGATGACCACGAAGCTGGGGAACACCACTCCCAGGGCTGCCACGATGCCGCCGGGGATCTTCCGCAGCTGGTGGCCGATGAACACGGAGGTGTTCACGGCGATGATGCCCGGCGTGCACTGGCCCAGGGCGTAGTAATCGGTGATGGCCTCGTCCGTCACCCAGTGCTTTTTCTCCACCACCTCCCGCTGCAGGATGGGCAGCATGGCGTACCCGCCGCCGAAGGTGCAGACGCCCACCTTGGCGAAGGTCAGAAACAGATCCACATAGAAATTCAAGGGAAAACAGTCCTTTCTCTCAGATAGGGCCGCATCCGGCCCGTGTCTCGCTTCCCGTATCATACCGCGGTTCAGGGGGAAAAGCAAGCCGGTAAGGGCCGCCTTTGCGGCGGAAGCCCCAAAAATCCCGGCGGCATCCCTCGAAAAGGATGCCGCCGGGTGCAGCTGATCTTATTTTGCCAGCTCCGCGCCGGTGTGCCAGGCCCGGCCCACCTTCTCGCCGATGGCGTAGTAGCCTGCCTGGAACTGGTCGAAGACAAAGGCGTTGAGGCGGGAGGGCACCACCCGGCCCTTCTCATCCAGCACGGCTTCCTCCGCCAGGACGCCCACGATCTCGCCCAGCACCCGGAAGCCGTAGGCAGTGTGCTGGCACTCTGCCACCCTGCACTCCAGAATCAGCGGAAACTCCTCCACCACAGGAGCGTCCACCTTTTCGCTCCTGACGGCGTGGAGGCCGCTGCGGGCGAATTTGTCCGGCATCTTGTTGCCGGTGGCGATGCCGAAGAAGTCCGCCTCCTTGATGTGGGGGATGTCGGCAATGCTCAGGGTGAAGGCGCCCCGGGCCTTGATGTTCTCCGCCGTCTTGTGGTCCTCGTCGATGTTCAGTGCCACCATGTTCTCAGCGCACACACCGCCCCAGGCCATGTTCATCACGTCCACCGTGCCGTCGGCGCCGTAGGTGGCGATCATCAGCACGGGCATGGGGAATGTATAGGGCTTCACGCCCAGGTCCTTTTTCATGGGTCATCCCTCCGTTCCAGATTGCTGGACTTTTGTCCATCCCCATTATAAAATGGGCAGGAGAAAAAACAAGTACCCACATTCCGGTAAGGTACTTACCCTCAGGGAAGCACCCTGCCGCAGGGGGAGAAGGGAGATCCCGCAATGACGGTCCTCTGCTACGGCGATTCCAACACCTATGGCTTCGATCCCCGGTCCTGGCTGGGGGAGCGGTATCCGGCGGACGTGCGGTGGACGGGCCTGCTGGCCCGCAAGACCGGCTGGACGATCCTGGAGGAAGGACAAAACGGCCGGGAGATCCCCGCCCGGCCCGGAGATCTGGCGGAGCTGGCCCGGCTGTCCGGCCGGGCGGATGTCACGGCGGTGATGCTGGGCACCAACGATCTGCTGGCCAATGCCTGGTTCACGGCGGAGGATGTGACCGTCCGCATGCAGAGCTGTCTGGAGGCCCTGACGGCTGTCCGGCCGGCATCCTCCGTGCTGCTGATCGCCCCGCCGCCCATGGTGCCCGGCACCTGGGTGGGGGAGGAGCGGCTGCTGCGGGAGTCCGCCCGGCTGGCGGACTGCTGCCGCCGTCTGGCGGCGGAACAGGGCACCGCCTTTGCAGACGCGGGGCAGTGGGGCGTCTCCCTGCTCTTTGACGGGGTCCACTTCTCCCCGGAGGGGCACCGGGCCTTTGCCGATGGGATCCGCCGGGCGCTGGAGCTGCTGGCGGCAGACCGGGCGTGAGCCGGGCCGTCTGAAAAACAGGATACAGCCATCCCCCTTCCCGCACCGCGGGAAGGGGGATGGTTGTTTTTACGCAGGGCGGCTGCCGCAGGGCAGCCGCTTTTTTTGCCCGGATCGTTCGGAAAAGCCGGTGCGCTCAGGACCGTTTCAGCCAGCAGAGCTATCATCAGACCCGGGGCCGCCGGCGGGCGGATCCCGGCGGAGCGCCTCCTCCTGCTTCTGGGCGGCCTGCTCTTTCTTCAGGGCCTCCAGTCCCAGACGGATCAGCTCCACCGTCGCCTCTGAACGGGTTTGAAAACGGTGTTCAAATCGGAAATCCTCAATCTGCTGAAACAGCTCATTGTCCACGGATACCGTGTAACGCGGTCTGTCTGTCGCCATCCTTATCACCTCGGAGTCCATTATACACGAGTGAACCACCGGTGTAAAGAGACCAGAAACTGGAACCTCTTAACATTGGTTCAGTGAACCACTATAATAGATTAAATTGGTTCACTAATTCACTTAACCACCAACAGTCACTGGAAAGGAGCTGTTTATATGGAGCAAGAACACAGACGGATCACGATTTCCCCATCCCGGGAAATGGCGCTGGAGCTGGCTGCGGCAAAGGACGGCCGCTATGCCGACAGCACACAGGGAGAGATGCTTCGAGACCTGATCATCCGGGGACTTCGGGCATGGAAGGCGCAGCCCGGGCAGAGCGGGGAAGCGATGTAAGCCCCGCGGCAGCGGGGGACAGGTGGTCCGGCGAGACAGGCAGACACGGGGGGAACAGGGCGCGGTTCAGGCGGTATGTACCGAAGGCGTAACATTGGGCTTGCCGCTGCGTGTCCCCGGCATTGAGGAGACGACTGTGGGGAAGAACACCATCAGACGGCCGGATGAGGCGGCGATGAGCCGCCTGCTGGCAGAGCAGAAAAAACAGCTGCGGGACTGATCCTCCGCCTGGCCTGGCGGCAGGGGCTGACCCGGGAGGAGATCCAGCGCCTCACATGGGACGACGTCTCCTTTCCGGACCACCAGCTCTGTCTGCAGGACCGGGCCGTGCCTCTGGACCGGGAGACGGAGACCTGCCTGCGGCTGCGCTTCGAGCGGCAGGGGACGGTCTCGCCCTTCGTGGTGATCTCTGACCGGCTCCGCCGGCAGATGCCACCGGAATCCATCTCCCGCCTGGCCAGGACGGCCCTGGATCAGGCGGGCCTGGGCGGCATCAGCCTGATGGACCTGCGCCACGACTTCATCATCCGCCAGCTGGAGCAGCACGACTGGCCCTATGTGGCCCGGATCAGCGGCATTGCCGTCAACACGCTCTACGCCTGCTTTTCCGGCTATCTGCCGGAGGGGCGGCGGAAGACGGCGGGGCGCAGGACGGAGGTGGACGCCTTCCTCCTGTGGAAGCTCCTGCAGACGGAGGGCAGCTCCCCGGTGGGGCTGGCCCTGTGGATGAGCTGGAAGCTGGGGATGCAGGCCCGGGAGATCGTGGCCCTGACCTGGAGCCAGGTGGACCTGGACCGGGGAGTCATCCATCTGCCGGACCGGGATCTGACGCTGGGCATCACGCTGCGGCGGCTGCTGCGGACCGCCCAGAACCGCCGCCGGGAGGGGGACGACCCCCATGTGCTGCTGGCCCCCAATTCCCGGCGGCCCATCGATCAGCCCCGGCTGTCCAAGCTGGTGCGGACGGCGCTGATCCGGGGCGGGCTGGAGACGGTCAGCCTGGGGGATCTGTGCCGGGAGGAGCGGCGGGAGGGCGAGGACGCCCGCCTGCTGGTCTACGCGGCGGAAAAGGGGGCCATCTCCCGTAGCGAGGCCATGTCCATCCTGGGCCTTTCCAAGGTGGCGGCCTATGAGCGGCTGCGGCAGCTGACGGCGTCCGGCCGCCTGGTGCGGGTGGGGACGAAATACTACCCCGCCGGCCAGGTGGTCCCCCCGGAGGAGCAGTACGGCGTCATCCGGGAGTTTTTGACCCAGTCCGGCCCGGCCTACCGCCAGGATCTGGCAGCCCTGCTGCACATCGGGGACCGCCAGTGCGCCCTGATCCTGAAGCACATGGTGGAGGCGGGGCGGCTGGTGCGGACAGGGCAGCGGTATGCGCTGCCTGTGGAGGAAAAGGCCATCCTGTGAAGGAGGGAAAGGGGGAGCGGACCGGTCGGCCCGCTCCTCTTTTTTGCGCGGTCAGGGGAATGTTACGATGGCAAAACATGGCTGCCGGGGCGGTTTGTCCGCCGTTTTTCAATTGGATTAAAAGGCCGCCGAAACGCTGGACACCGGCACTTTTTTCCCGTACATTGGCCTTGCGGACGGCGGGACAGTCAGCGGCCGGCTCTTCGGTTGGTGCAGGCCAACGCCTGTTGGTTGGCTAGCCCCCGCACGAACTCCAGACCCTGCCGGGGGCCGCTCCGCCGGAACGCAAATTTTCAAAAGGAGGAGAAATCCGAATGAAGAAGTTCCTTTCACTGGTGCTTGCTCTGACGATGGCCCTGTCTCTGGTCACTGTCAGCGCAGGCGCCACGGACTTCGACGATGACGGTGACATCACCTATCAGGAAGCGGTTACCGTCATTGCGGGCATGGGGATCGTCGACGGCTATTCCGACGGCACCTTCGGCCCGGACGAAGCCCTGACCCGCGGTGCGGCCGCCAAGATCATCTGCAACCTGATCCTGGGCCCCACCACTGCTGACGCGCTGAGCGCCAGCTCCGCCCCCTTTGTGGATGTGCCCACCACCAACACGTTCGCGGGCTACATCACCTACTGCTCTCAGCAGGGCATCATCAGCGGCTATGCCGACGGCACGTTCCGTCCCACGGACACGCTGAGCGGCAACGCCTTTATGAAGATGCTGCTGGGCGCTCTGGGCTATGACAGCGACAAGGAAGGCTACACCGGCGCCAACTGGACCGTGAACGTCATCAAGCAGGCCGTGGGCATCGAGCTGAACGACGGCAACGACGACTTCGTGGGCTCCCAGGCCGTGACCCGGCAGGAGGCCTGCCTGTATGCCTTCAACACCCTGAAGGCCACCATGGTGGAGTACAGCGACAACAGCACCGTGACTGTCGGCGACATCACCATCTCCAGCCAGGGCGACTACTCCGACGTCTCCAACAGCACCAGCTCTGACGGCAACATCGAGGACGACGGCCTGATGCAGTTCGCCGAGCGGTACTTCCGGGATCTGGAAGCCGAGGACGACACCGACGACTTCGGCCGCCCCGCCACCACCTGGACCTATGACGGCGATGAGCTGGGCACCTACGCCAACGACGCCGACGCCACTTACGTGGTGGGCGACACCGACGATGACCTGGCGACCCTGGTCACGGACGATGCCTGCCTGGACTACTCCGCCAGCGACGTGCTGAGCAACGCCGATGTGTTCTACAACGGCAAGGATCTGGGGACCTATTCCTCCAACCGCGACGAGTATCCGGCCGGCAAGGGCGACATCATCGAGGCCTATGAGAACGATGACAACGAGGTGGACACCATCGTCATCCGCTCCTACACCTACGCCAAGATCGACACTGTGGATGAGGATCTGTCCTCCACCCACGAGAACAACGGCGCCAGCGTCGCCCTGGAGCTGGTGGACATCGACGACGGCAGCCTGGGCACCTGGTACGACAACTACGATGACAGCGACGAGGTCCTGACCGGTTACAACAGCAACTATACCGAGGGCACCGTCCTGGCCGTGGCCATCTCCGCTGACGACAGCGACGTGATCCTGGACAGCTACATCATGGAGTCTGTCACCGGCACCCCGACTTCCGCCCGCACGGTGGAGACCTATTCCACTGACAAGACCGACAAGGCGTCTCAGGTGACCGACGGCACCATCACCATCGACGGCACCCGGTACGAGTACGCCGGCCAGATGACCGGTCTTAGCACAACTGATGAAGTGGACTTCGACGAGGAGTACACTATCTACCTGTCCGCCGAGGGCTATGTCCTGGCCGTGGACGGCGACGCCTCCGCCTCCCTGGATGACGTGTACTACGTGAATATGGTCTACAAAGAGACCACCGGCGGCCGCACCAGATATTACGCCGAGGCTGTCTCCCTGGTGGACGGCTCTGAAGTCGACCTGCGGCTGGCCGACAGCGACGTCATCGAGAATAATGATAGCGATCACACCCTAGCCGAGAATGGTTTCTTCTACGTGAACGACCTGTACGTTCTGGAAGAGGACGACGACGAGTACGACGGCGAGGCCTATCGCGGCCAGGACGGCTATTCCGTGACCATGGGCCCGCTGGATGACGACGTCACCAGCTCTTCCTCCACCATTCGGCTGAGCGATGTGACAACCTATGATTATCTGGAAGATGACGATGGTGACGAGGTGGAGACTGAGATATCTGACGTAACCCGCCTGTATCTGGATGAGGAGACCACCACCTCCATCGGCGTCGATCAGGCGCAGACGGATGATTCCCTGGACGTCAGCTTCAGCACCGGCCCCATGGCCGCAAAGGCTTATGATGAGGATTCTCCCTCCAGCGGCTCTTCCGAGAACCTGACCGTCTTCGTCATCTTCAAGGACGATGACCGTGACGCCGTGTTTGTGGTGTATGCGGCCAGCGACCTGAAGGGCGGCGCCAGCAGCAGCGACGTGGTCTATCTGGCCGACGACGCAAACAACGCTGTTGGCAGCGGCAACTACGAGGTCGACCTGTACTTCATGGAAGACATGAGCCTGGCGGAAGACCTGGTTATCAGTGATGAGAACATCACCAACCGCAGCGCACGTGGCTTCTACACCTATGAGGTGGACGAGGACGACGTCTACACCCTCGACGATGATGAAGTGGACTTCCTCGGAAGCAACGAAGACGTGGAAGACGAAACCGATAACGTTGCGGCCGAAGACGTAAACTTTGACGAGGTGTACAATTACCTGATTACCAGCGCCGACAACCGCTTCGACGCCATCTCCTTCGCTGACGCTGTGGTCATCGACACCCGGAGCACCAGCGATAAGAACAACTCCCTGTACTCCGGCGACATCGAGTCCGCCAGCGCCCTGTCCAGCGCCATCAACCGCGGCACGGTCACCGCTGACGTCTTCGTGGAGGACGGCGAGATCGTCTTCGTGGCGGTCAAGAGCAGCGCCCGCGACACCAGCATTGATGACGGCGACGAGTATGGCGACCTGGATCACATTGCCCTGAGTGCGACGACCGGATACATCGGCGTGTATCTCGACGGCAACGCTGAGGAGAACACCGACTATGAAGTGACGCTGTCTATCCTGAGAGACAACGGTTATGTGGATATTGGCACGTTCACCGTTACGGTTTCTGCTGGTAGCGATACCGGAAGAATCGATGTTTCCGACAATCTGATTGCTGCCAACAACTATCAGATTACCTGCGGTGACGAGACCTTTACCATTGTCTATACCGGCGCCAGCACTTAACAGAGATGCCTAATCTCTGACTCCTAAGCAGGCAAGGCCCCGCTCCTTTCGGAGCGGGGCCTTTTTCCATCCTGCCGCCCCATACTGCGATATCCACAAAACCGGCGGGCCGGTTTGGCTAAAATAGAAAAAATACCGGCCGGCCCGGAAAAGACATTGATTTTTTTTGTAAAAAATGATACCTTAAAGAAGAGCACGCAAAGCATTGCGTGACTGCTTTCTGCGTTTGTGTGAACGGACACAGAGAAGAGAGAAGTTTCCAAATCGCGCGGGCCCGGCGCACCGGGGCCGCTGGCGGAAGAACCTACATTTCAACAAGGGGGAAATTCCAATGTTCGACCAGAAAAATGTGTTCCTGGGCATCGCACCCATCGGCTGGTGCAACGACGACATGCCGGAGCTGGGCGGTGAGAACACCTTCCAGCAGACGGTCAGCGAGATGGCCCTGGCGGGCTTCACCGGCTGCGAGATCGGCAACAAGTATCCCAAGGACCCGGCGGAGCTGAAGAAGGCCCTGGACCTGCGGGGCATGCGCATCGCCAGCCGCTGGTATTCTTCCTTTATCCTGACCCGCCCCTTCGAGGAGGAGGAGAAGGACTTCATCGCCAACCTGGACTTCCTGGCCGCCGTGGGCGCCAACCGCATCAACGTCAGCGAGCAGAGCTGGTCCATCCAGGGCAAGGTGGATGTGCCCATCCTCACCGGCGGCCACAAGCACGTGATGGACGACGCCGAGTGGGACCGCTTCTGCGACGGCCTCAACAAGCTGGGCAAGATCGCCGCCGACCGGGGCTTCAAGCTGTGCTTCCACCACCACATGGGCACCGTGGTCCAGACCAGCGAGGAGACGGACCGCATGATGGCCAACACCGACCCCCGGTATGTGTTCCTCTGCTATGACACCGGCCACTTCACCTTCGCCGGCGAGGATCCCCTGGCCATGCTGAAGAAGTATGTGGACCGGGTGGGCCACGTCCATCTGAAGGACATGCGGCTGCCTGTCGTCGAGGAGGCCCGGAAGAACAACTGGTCCTTCCTGCAGGCCGTCCGCAACGGCGCCTTCACCGTCCCCGGCGACGGCGGCGTGGACTTCGACCCTGTGTTCAAGGTCCTGGCGGACGCCGGCTATCAGGGCTGGCTGCTGGTGGAGGCCGAGCAGGACCCCGCCAAGGCCAATCCCCTGGAGTACGCCATGAAGGCCCGGAAGTACATCCGGGAGCACACCGGGCTCTAATTCGAAGGGGGACTGCGTCCCCCCTCGACCTCCCCCCTCACCAGTCTGCGGACTGGTGTGTGCGCCCAGGGCGCACGGGTCAATGTATTTTCGGCAGGCGCATGTCCTGCCGAAAATGGTTGAGAATTTTTCGTTCGCCGGCGGCGAACGAACTGGGAAAAACCCAGGTTTTTCCCTAGCCCCTTTTCCTGCGGCTGCGGCGGAATGAGGGGCGGGGTTTTCCTGCGATTTGAGCTGTAATCTTTTATTTAGGAGATGACTCCAATGGCCTATATGAACAAGAATGCCGAGCTGAAGAATGGGTACAACGCCTATATCGACTCCAGCGTGGACGACATGGGCACCCAGATGGACGTGGGCCTGCTGCTGATGGAGGCGGGGGATACCTACGTCTATGACGACGCCAAAAAAGAGGTGGCGATCCTTCTGTTTTCCGGCAGCGTCACCTACGAGTGGGGTGGGAAGAAGGTGGAGGCCGACCGGCCCGACTGCTTCCATCACGACGCCTACTGCCTGCTGGCCGGCTGCGGCACCAAGGTGACCATCACCGCCAAGGCCCACAGTGAGCTGTATATCCAGGCCACCGTCAACGAGACCCCCTATGAGGCCGTCATGTACACCCCGGACACCGTCCAGGTGGAGCACAAGGGCTTTAACGGCGAGCTGATGGGCTGCATGTCCCGGGAGATCAAGACCTTCTTCGATCTGGACAACGCCCCCTTCTCCAAGATGGTCCTGGGCGAGGTGCTGAACCTGCCCGGCAAGTGGAGCTCCTATCCGCCCCATCACCATCCCCAGCCGGAGGTCTACTTCTACCGCTTCGACTATCCCGACGGCTTCGGCGCTGGCTTCGCCAACGGCGAGATCTTCAAGACCCAGCACAACGGCTGCGCCGTCATCAACCACGGCTTCCACTCCCAGACCGCCGCGCCGGGCTACGCCATGTGCTACGCCTGGGGCATCCGGCATCTGGACGGGGATCCCTGGGACAAGACCCGCATCGACGATCCGGAGCACGCCTGGCTGTGGAAGGCGGATGCCAACGACCACATCTATCCCAATCACTGACAGGAGGTAAATCACCCCATGAAAACCGTTCGTTTGACCATGGCCCAGGCCCTGGTCCGTTTCCTTGAGAACCAGTATATCGAAGTGGACGGCGTCCAGAACCGCTTCGTCCGGGGCGTGTTCATCATCCCCGGCCACGGCAACGTGGTGGGTCTGGGCCAGGCCCTGAGCCAGGAGGCCAAGCACCTGGAGGTCTGGCACGGCCAGAACGAGCAGGGCATGGCCCAGGCGGCCGTGGCCTTCGCCAAGCAGATGAAGCGCAAGCAGATCTGCGTGGCCACCTCCTCCGTGGGCCCCGGCGCCGCCAACATGGTCACCGCCTGCGGCACCGCCACCGCCAACAACATCCCCCTGCTGGTGCTGCCCGGCGACGTGTACGCCTGCCGCCAGCCGGACCCCGTGCTCCAGCAGGTGGAGCAGACCCACAACCTCTCCATCTCCACCAACGACGCCTTCAAGGCCGTCTGCCGCTACTGGGACCGGATCGTCCGGCCCGAGCAGCTGATGAGCGCCATGATCTCCGCCTTCCGGGTGCTGACCGACCCCGCCAACACCGGCGCCGTCTGCATCGCCATGCCCCAGGACGTGGAGGGCGAGGCCTATGATTATCCCGAGAGCTTCTTCAAGAAGCGCGTCTGGCGGCTGGAGCGCCGTCCCGCCACCGAGGCGGCCCTGAACGACGCGGCGGAGGTCATCAAGAAGGCCAAGCGGCCCATGCTGGTCTGCGGCGGCGGCGTCCGCTACTCCGAGGCCCACGACGAGTTCCGGGCCTTCGCGGAGGCCACCGGCATCCCCTTCGGTGAGACCCAGGCGGGCAAGAGCGCCATCGAGTGGACCCACCCCCTGAACCTGGGCGGCCTGGGCGTCACCGGCTGCTCCGCCGCCAACGACATTGCCAAGAAGGCGGACGTGGTCATCGGCGTGGGCACCCGGTACACCGATTTCACCACCTCCTCCAAGTGGCTGTTCAAGGACACCTGCAAGTTCGTCAACATCAACGTGTCTGAGTTCCAGGCATTGAAGATGGACGCCGTGCCCGTGGTGGCCGACGCCAAGGACGCCCTGCCCCGGCTGCTTGCAAAGCTGGACGGCTACAAGGCCCCCTACACCACCGAGGTGACCGCCGCCCGGGAGAAGTGGGCCAAGGAGCTGGAGCGCCTGGACCACATCACCTTTGAGGACAAGAAGAGCTGGAAGCCCATCATCAACGACGCCAACGCCGACTCCGCCAAGCGGTTCGCCAAGGACCTGGACGCGGGCCTGTGCCAGACCACCGTGCTGGGCGCCATCAACGCCATGATGAGCGAGGGCGACGTGGCCATCGGCGCCGCCGGCTCCCTGCCCGGCGACATGCAGCGGATGTGGCGGCCCACCGGCATCGACTGCTACAACATGGAGTACGGCTACTCCACCATGGGCTATGAGATCGCCGGCGCCCTGGGCGTGAAGCTGGCCATCGGCGACAAGCGGGAAGTCTACGCCATGTGCGGCGACGGCAGCTTCAACATGCTCCACGGCGAGCTGGTGACCGCCGTCATGGAGCACAAGAAGATCAACATCTGCCTGTTCGACAACGCCTCCTTCGGCTGCATCAACAACCTGCAGGTGGGCCACGGCAACGTGACGCTGTGCACGGAGCTGCGGTACCGCAACAAGGACGGCCTGTTCGGCGACTTCCTGAACATCGACTACGCCAAGGTGGCGGAGGGCTACGGCTGCAAGAGCTACTCCATCCGCACCATGGAGGAACTGGTGGCGGCCTTCGAGGACGCCAAGAAGGTGAAGAACCGCCCGGTGCTGTTCGACATCAAGGTGCTGCCCAAGACCATGACCGACGGCTACGGCTCCTGGTGGCGCGTGGGCGACACGGAGGTGTCCGAGCGGGCTGAGAACGTCGCCGCTTACAAGGATCACCTGGCTCATGTGAAGGACGCCCGGAAGTATTGATCCTCTCGAGGGGGAGCCTGCTCCCCCTCGACCTCCCCCACCACCAGTGACATCGGTCACTGGTGAACGGCGCCCAAGGCGCCTGGGTCGGGGAATTTTCGGCAGGCGCATGTCCTGCCGAAAATGATCGCAATATCTTCTTTCGCCGCTGGCGAAAGAACTGGGAAAACCCTTGGTTTTCCCGGGCCCCTTTCCTGCGGGTATCGAAAGAGGAGGAGATTCGTTTGAATTGTCCTTTCTGCGGCGCGGAAATGGAGAGCGGCGCTCTGCAAAGCAACTATGGGATCTATTGGCTGCCAAAGCCCCGGAAAGCCGGACCGCCGGACTTGTCCAGGGATGCAGAGCATTTGAGCAAGCAGGACAGCCCGCTCATTACGCCGCCTTATATCCCCGCCTTCCGCTGCACCAAGTGCCGCAAAATCATCCTCGACTACTGATGGCACAAGCCCCGCGACCGCCCGGGCCCCGGCGCGGCGGGCGGTTGATAACCGCCCCTACAGGTTGACCTCCGGGCTTCCCCGAACTGCCAGGAGAGCGGCAGCGAAAAGAGACGCAATTCCATGCGATAACCACCCCGACGCCATCGGCATCATCCAGCACGGGACGGCAGCTGCAAACTCGCAGAAGACCCAAGCGTGCCCGAAGACCGGGCAAAATCGGCGCTTGCACCGATACGCCGACCCCGTCGCGCGCGGAGGGCCACTGCACCGGAGCGCGCTTAGCGCCTTTTTCTCTTCCACCGGGCGCGGCGCATTCTCTTTTTGGGCAAGACCAAAAAGAGAATGGGGG
>NZ_JACSNX010000027.1 GCF_016902445.1 Oscillibacter valericigenes
TGGACTACATCGAGGGCATCTCCTTCAAGACCTACATCGCCAATCACGGCGGAAAGGTCAGCGTAGAAGAGGCCCTGAATGTGATGATCCCCGTCCTGCGGGCGCTGACGGCCGTCCATGCGGAGGGGTTCATCCACCGGGACGTGACGCCGGACAACATCTACATTACGAAAGACGGCATGGTGAAGCTGCTGGACTTCGGCTCCGCAAGATACTCCATCGGCGACAAGTCCAAGAGTTTGGACGTCATTCTGAAAGTCGGCTACGCCCCGAAAGAGCAGTACATCCGCCGGAGCCGGCAGGGGCCCTTCACCGACGTCTACTCCTGCGCGGCGTGCTTCTACGCCGCCATCACGGGCTTTCTGCCGCCGGAGTCCCTGGAGCGGCTGGACGAGGACACCCTCGTTCCCATCTCCCAATGCGGCATCGACATCCCGGAGTACCTGGACAAGGCGATTTTGAAGGGCCTGGCCGTCCAGCCGGAGGACCGGTTCCAGAGCGCGGCGGAGTTCCTGGACGCCATCGAGAGCCAGCAGGTGGTGGAGGTGCCCGTCTCCGGCGGAACAACCCCGGCCCCGGAGAAGAAAAAAGTCAAGCCTGCCCTGATCGCAGGCCTTGCGGCTCTGGTCGTGGTGGCGATCGGCGTGGGCATGGCTCTGGGCGGGGGCGGCACCAGCGGGAGCAGTCTGCCGCAGGCCAATGCGGAGTCGGAGGATCTTCCTCCCCTGAAACAGGCTGCGGTCCCGTCCGTCACGATCCAGGGACAGGAATACAGCACCGATCTGCGGGAGCTGGATCTGGAATCCACGCAGCTCACGGACGCCGATCTGCAGCAGATCGGCTATATGATCAACCTGACGGCGCTCTATCTGCCGGACACCGGATCCTTTGGCGACCTGACGCCGCTGTCCAACCTCACGGAGCTGCGCACGCTCCGCTTCAGCGGAGACAGCAACAATCCCTCCACCAACATCCGGGACCTGTCCCCTCTGGCGGAGTTGACCAATTTGACGCGTCTGGACATTGTGGGAACGTTTGACGATCTGTCCCCCCTGGCCAGTCTCACCAATCTCACGAATCTGCGCATTGAGGGAAATCTTTCCTTCCAGGATCTGACCCCTCTCTCCCATCTGAGCGAACTTCGGATCCTGTGGATCCGCCCCACCGGGAACAACACCTTCTTCTATCTGGATGATCTGACGCCGCTGGCCAATCTCACGCAGCTGGAGGAGCTGCGTCTGGATGTGGAGGGGATCTCCGATTTTGACTGGGCGGCCGGTATGACCAACCTGCGGGCACTGGAGTGTTACGGCAGCGAAGCGACCTATTCCAACGTGGACGGACTCTCCCAGCTGACGCAGCTGGAGACGATCCGGCTGCCCATCCGGGTCTATGGCCAGGGGGCCTCTCCCTATGACATCCAGGGCCTCTCCGGTCTGACGAAGTTGACCCATCTGGACATTCCCTGCGGCATCAAAGATCTGACGCCTCTTTCCAACCTCACCAATCTGCAATTCCTGTCGGTGCAGAACGGCGGCAGCATTTCCGGGTCTGACACCTCTCTGGAACCTCTGCGCAGCCTGACCGACCTGACGGAGCTGGCGCTCTCCCTGGACACCTATCAGGACCATGAGATCACCGTGGACCTCTCTCCCCTGGCAGATCTGACAAACCTTCAAACACTGTCCATCTCCGCTCAGAACTCCAGCTGGGACCCGCCGATCCCGTCGCTCTCCAACCTGTCCGCCCTGGCAAACCTGAAAGATCTCCGCACACTGGAGCTGCGCTTCTCCAATGTCACGGATATCTCCCCTCTGCGGGAACTGACCAACCTGCAGTCTGTCTCCATTTATGACAGTGGGCGGTATACGGTCTCTGACTGGTCTCCGGTGGAGCATGTGCCGGTCGTCAACAAAAATTCGTAGCTGCAAATAGGAGGTAGTCTCATGTCGCCTGTCCCTGAAAAACCAGTTTTCTGCTACAACTGCTTTCAGGAAAAGTCCGAAGCAGAGGGCCCCTGCCCCTACTGCGGCTTCGACCTGGCGGAAAACGAGAAAAAATTCCCGGTGGCCCTGCGGGCCGGGACGGTCCTGAATGACCGGTACATCATCGGCCGGGTGCTGGGCCAGGGCGGCTTCGGTATCACCTACCTGGCCCTGGATACCCAGTTGAACGCCAAGGTGGCCATCAAGGAGTTCATGCCCGGCGAGATCGCCACCCGGCAGGGCACCACCGTGTCCGTTCTGGCAGAGAACCGCAGCGAGGAGTTCGCCTATGGCGCCGAGCGCTTCCAGGAGGAGGCCCGGACCCTGGCAAAGTTCATCGGCAACCCCAACATCGCCGGTGTGTCCAGCTACTTCGACGAAAACGACACCTCGTACTTCGTCATGGACTACATCGAGGGCATCTCCTTCAAGACCTACATCGCCAACCACGGCGGGAAGATCTCTGTCGAAGAGACTCTCAACGTGATGATCCCCGTCCTGCGGGCCCTGACTGCTGTCCATGCGGAGGGCTTCATCCACCGGGATGTGACGCCGGACAACATCTACATTACGAAAGACGGCATGGTGAAGCTGCTGGACTTCGGATCTGCAAGATACTCTATCGGAGACAAGTCCAAAAGTCTGGACGTCATTTTGAAAGTCGGCTACGCGCCCAAGGAGCAGTACATCCGCCGGAGCAGGCAGGGCCCGTTCACGGACGTCTACTCCTGCGCGGCGTGCTTCTACGCCGCCATCACCGGCTTCCTGCCGCCGGAGTCTCTGGAGCGGCTGGACCATGACGAGCTGGTCCCCATCTCCCAGTGCGGCATCGACATTCCGGAGTATCTGGACAAGGCCATTTTGAAGGGTCTCGCCGTCCAGCCGGAGGACCGGTTCCAGAGCGCGGCGGAGTTCCTGGACGCCATTGAGCAGCAGCAGATCGTGGAGGTGCCCGCCTCCGGCGGCGCTGCCGCACCGTCCACCGCCGGAGGTCAGCTGGACGCCCTCATTGCCAAGATCCGGCAGAAGCCCAAGCTCTATGGGGCCATCGCCGCGGCAGCAGTCGTGGTGCTGGTGGCTCTGACCACCCTCACCGGCGGCGGAGGCAGCGGCAGGGGCGGCGGAGACCTGCTGCCCACGGAAGTCCCCTCCATCACCATCGCCGGACAGGAGTACAGCACGGATGAGAAAAACCTGGACCTGCAGGGCATGGGTCTGACGGATGCAGACATCCAGGACCTGAAGTACATGGTGAACCTATACTCCCTGAACCTGCGGGAAAACAACATCACCGACGTCTCCTGCCTGACGGAGCTGCCCCGGCTGGAAAGCCTGCAGCTGAGCGACAACAGCATCACGGACCTGTCGCCGCTGGCGGACATGACGGCGTTGATCGACCTGTACGTGGACGGGAATGACATCACAGACCTCTCCCCCCTGGCGGAGATGACCCAGATGCGATACATTGATGTGGGGAACAACCCGAACCTGACGGATCTCTCTCCCCTCTCCGGCATGACGGAGCTGGAGAACATCAATTTCCAGAATGTCCCGGTGACGGACTTCTCCTTCCTCTCCGGCATGACGAAGGTGGAATATCTGAATCTCAGCAACATCCCGGCCGGCACCGATCTGTCGCCTCTGACAAACCTGACAAGTGTAAAAAACCTGAACATCCAGAGTCCGGAGGCATCCATCGGCGACCTGTCCTTTCTCTCCGGCATGACCGGACTTCAGGAGATCTACATTTATGGCATTTTTGAGAGTTTGACCCTGCCGGACCTGTCGGGCCTGAAAAATCTGACCACGCTGCAGCTCAATCCCGCCTCGGACTATACCCTGCCGGAGCTGGATCTCTCCCCCCTGGAGGGGGTGACAGGACTGCAGTCTTTGACCCTCTATGTGAACACCACCGCAGCTCTTGATCTGACGCCTCTGGCCGGGATGACAGAGATGCGGGAGCTGACGCTGAACTCCAACAGCACTGCCCCCATAGATCTCTCCCCGCTCTCCGGCATGACCCAAATGCAGTCTCTGGACATTCGGGGCAACATTCAGAGCACTGCGCCCCTGATCGGCATGGCGGATGTAACGGATCTGCGTCTGAGCAACAACGACTACACGCTGACAGATCTGAGCGGCCTTGCCAACATGTCCAAGGTGCGTGAGCTGAGCATCAGCGTGGGGAATGTCCAGGACTTCTCACCCCTGTCAGGGATGACCGGACTGCAGTCGCTCTCCATCAGCGGCGATTACTATATCAACTCCCTGGATTTCCTCAAGGGGATGACCCAGCTCCAGAGTCTGAACATCTATACCAGCGGGGAGATCCGGGTAACGGACCTGACAGCCCTCTCCGGCCTGACGAACCTCACCTCCCTGCATGTGGACACCACGGGGCTGACCAGCCTTCACGGGCTGGAAAACCTGACGAAGCTGCAGGAGCTGAACCTCAGCGGCACTTACGCCAGCTATCCCGACCTGGATCCCCTGGCGAACCTCACTCAGCTCCAGACCCTGCGGCTGCCCAGCTACGACGCGGACTACGACGATTTCAAGAGCTTCAACATCGACGCCCTGGCAAATCTGAAGAACCTCCAGGACCTGCAGATCTCCGGCACGCCGGACTCCCTGGAAGGGCTCCGGGGCCTGACGAATCTCCAGACGCTGAACATCAACGGCGCCTCCGGCTATGCAGGGCCGGCGCTGGACCTGTCGCCCCTGGGGACCCTCACCAGCCTGACGGACCTGCAGATCAGCAACTTCCGGGCCCTCAACAACGACCTGACGGCGCTGGGCAATCTCACCAGCCTGCGGGACCTGTGGGTAAGCGTGGGCAGCTATCAGGAAAAGGTGCGGAGCATCGCACCCCTGGGCAATCTCACCAACCTGACCCAGTTATCAGTCTATAACACGGTGGACGGCATCGACACCTCCATGGTGAGCTTCGTCCCCGATCTCTATATCGGTTAAGTACGGAAAAGGAGGTTTTTTCCCATGGCCCAGATCGAATGCGGGCGGGGGCATCTCTATGATCCGGAGAAGTACCCCACCTGTCCCTACTGCAAAAACAACCAGCAGATCACCGTGGCGGCCGCCGGGCGCACCGCGCCCATCCGCGTCACGGACACCAGCCGGACTGCGCCCCTCTCCGGCACGCCGGTGACGGCCGCCCAGAAGACGGCGCCTCTCACGCCGCAGCCCGCCCCGGCGACCCCCGGCGGTGCCATCCCGGTGACGGCGGACTCCAAGACCATGCCGCCGAGAGGCTACGCTCCCCAGGCGGCCATCCCGGTGACTGCCCCCCAGAAGACCATGCCCCCCAGGGGCTACGCCCCTGCCGCTCCCGCGCCCGCCGAGGCGCCGGAGCCCACCGCGCCGCCCAAGTTCCACGGCCCCAGCGTGCTGGACGCGGGCAAGACCGTGGGCATGATGCAGGAGCAGATGGGCTTTGACCCGGTGGTGGGGTGGCTGGCCTGTGTGGAGGGTCCCAGCCGGGGCAAGAGCTACACCATCCGGGGCGGCATCAACTCCATCGGCCGGGGCGACCGGATGGACATCACCATCACCGGCGACCGGACCATCTCCATGGAGAACCACGCCAGGATCAGCTACAGCGACCGGAACAACCGGTTCAACCTTCTGCCCGGAGACGGGCGGAACATCGTCTATCTCAACGGGGAGGAGGTATTCTCCGCCACGCCGCTGCAGGCTTACGATCTCATCGACTTTGGAGAGACGAAGCTGCTGTTCGTCCCCCTCTGCGGGGAGCGGTTCACCTGGAAGCAGGAGGCGGAGCAGACGGAGCATGAGCGTGTTTGACCGGCTGTTCGGCCGTGCCCGCCGGGTGACGGAGGACAGCGCCACCGTGGAGCTGTCCGTGCCCAGGGGGCCGGCCCTTCTGGCGGGAAACGTCCAGGGCGTGGGCGCGCGGGAGCGGCAGGAGGACTCCTTCGCCATCTGCAACATCTCCGACCCGGACGCGCTGGCCCGCCAGGGCCTCTTCGCCGTGGTGGCGGACGGCATGGGCGGCATGGACAGCGGAAACGAGGCCAGTGAGGCGGCTGTGGATTCTATGGTCCGGCTGTTCCGCGGCCTGCTGGAGGAAGGCGACGTGCCCCAGCAGCTGCGGGAGGGCGTCCTGGCCGCCAGCGACGGCATCTTCCAGCGATTCCAGGGCCGCAGCGGCACCACGGTGGTGGCGGTGCGGATCCTGGGGGCAGAGCTCCACTGGCTCAGCGTGGGAGACAGCGCCATCTTTCTCAAGCGGGGGGAGTGCGTGTTTCAGCTGAATCGGGAGCACACCTGCCTCAACGACCTGTATCTGCGGGAGCTGGAGCAGGAGCCCATCCAAAAAGAGCGGGCGGAGCAGGACGAAGACGCCCGGCGGCTCACCGCCTTTGTGGGCATGGACCGCCTGGACCGGACGGATCAGAGCCTGCGGCCCTGGCATCTGCAGCCGGGAGACGTGGTGCTGCTGTGCTCTGACGGCATCAGCGGCGTGCTGACGGTCCCGGAGCTGAAGGAGGCCATGTCGGTGCCCCCGGACGAGGGCTGCCGCCTGCTGGAGACCATGGTGGCGGAAAAGGCCCTTCCAGCCCAGGACAACTACACAGGCGTGCTGATCGCCTATCAATTCAAACAGACGGGAGAGAGAGGACTATGAAGATCATGCGGAAACTGGCCGCGGCGCTGCTGGCGGCAGCCCTGGCGGCGGCCCTGGCAGTGCCGTCTCTGGCGGCTTTTGATCAGGATACACTCAACGGGATCGTGCTGATCCGCACCGGGGCGCCGGACGAAAACGGCGTCATGAACTACTGGCGGGGCACCGGCTTCTTCGTGGGAGAGGCAGGGCAGGACCCGGAGTACATCGTCACCAACTGCCATGTGGTGGAGGACTTCATCCTGGCGGGCAAAGCCATCGGCGGCGGGGAGCTCCACGTGCTCTTTGACCAGGACGACGAGGCGGAGGCCTATCTGGTGGACTACGACTACGAAAAGGACATTGCCGTCCTGAAGCTGGAAGAGCCCACCGACAAGCGCTCCGCTCTCCAGATGCGGGAAGTGGAGGACGCCATGCTGGGCGATGAGGTCTACGCCGTGGGCTATCCCCTGGCGGCGGATATGACGGTCCAGGCTGTGAACTCCTTCAGCCCGGACGACGCCACCGTCACTGCCGGCAGCATCGGCCGCCTGCTGACGGAGAGCGGCACCGGCCGGAGGCTGATCCAGACCGACACCTCCATGAGCGGCGGCAACTCCGGCGGCCCCCTGGTGGACGGCAACGGCGCGGTGCTGGGCATCAACACCGCTGCTTCCGATCTGGACCAGAATCTGTTCTACGCTGTCAGCATCGGGGAGATCCTGCCCATGCTGGACCGGAACAACATCCCCTATTCCCTGTACAGCGCCTCTCCCATGTCCGGGAATACCATGCTTTACATCGGGATCGCCGCTGCAGTCGTGGTCGTGATCGTGGTGCTGGCCGTGGTGCTGGGGCGGAAAAAGAAGAAGCCCGCAGAGGCCGCACCTGCAGCCGATGCGGAAACATCCCGCAAGGCTCCGGTGATCCGCTCCCTGTCTCCCCAGCACGGCGGCCTGGTGGTCCAGCTCCATCATCAGCAGCCGGTGCAGATCGGCCGGGACAGCGCCACCTGCCGGCTGGTGTATCAGGACGGCACGCCGGGCGTCAGCTCCCGCCACTGCCAGGTGTACTACGACGAGCGGGACGGCGTGTTCGTGGTGACGGACCTGAACTCCACCTACGGCACCTTCCTGGCCGGCGGCCAGCGCATCCCGCCGGAGACGCCCACCAAGCTGTCTCCCAAGAGCTCCTTCTATCTGGGTGAGGTGGACAACACCGTCTACGTGGATCTGGAGTGAGCGCCATGCAGCTGAGTGCTTACGCATATACGAACCGCGGCGGCCGGGACCACAACGAGGACAGTCTCCGGGCCTCTGCGGAGCAGGGCATCTTTGTCCTGGCGGACGGACTGGGCGGCCATCGCTGCGGCGAGGTGGCCTCCCAGGCGGCGGTGGATGCCATTTTCACCGGCATGGCGCAGGCGGAAGCCCTGGAGGAGGCCGGCCTGCTGGATCTGTTCCGGTCCGCCAACGAGGAGCTGCTCCGCCGGCAGGCGCAGCCGGGGCAGGAGGAGATGCGCACCACCGCCGTGGCCCTGAAGCTGGCCGGCAGCACCGCCGTCTGGGCCCACATCGGGGACTCCCGGCTCTACCGCTTTTCCAATGGGGAGCTGGCCGGCGTCACCGCCGACCACTCCGTCACCTACCGGAAGTTCCTGGGCGGGGAGATCTCCTATATGGACGTCTACCACGACGACGACCGCAGCCGCCTGCTGCGGGTGCTGGGCAAGGAGCCCTGCCGCCCGGAGGCCGGTCAGGCGGTCGTGTCTCCCGGGGATGCCTTTCTCCTCTGTTCCGACGGATTCTGGGAATTTGTCTACAATGAGGAGATCCAGGCCGACCTCTGCAGGGCCCGGACGCCGGAGGAGTGGGCAGAGGGGATGCTCCTGCGGCACATCCGGCGGACACCGCCGGGCAGCGACAACTTTTCCCTCATCACGGTCTTTGTGGAGGCATGCGGATGAAACGGATCTTTTCCCTGGCTCTGACCCTGGCGCTGGCCCTGTCCCTGGCCGCCGGCGCCAGTGCCGCGGCAGAGGCCCGGCTGGTGCGGGCCTTCGTCTATCAGGATACTCTTTACACCTATGTGGACATCAGCGGTGCGGACCAGCCCATCACCAAGGCGGACGCGGAGCTCGGCGGGCGGACCTTCCCAGCCTCCGGCACACTGGAGACTGTGCGGCAGGCCGGATTTCCCGTGACATGGATGCTGCTGGTGGACAACTCCAACTCCATGCCCCCGTTCCGGGAGGAGGCAGCGGCCTTCGCAGAAAGTCTGGCCGCCGCCTGCGGGAAGAACACCCGATTCCTGCTGGCTTCCTTTGGAGACAGCTTTTCCCTTCTGGCGGAGGATGTGCCGGCAGAGCAGCTGGCCGCCCGGATGGCGGACATCCCCATGGACGAGACGGTGACCCGTCTCCACAGCTCCATCAGCCAGGCGCTGGACTGCTTTGACGGCATGCCCCGCACCGGAAACGAGCTGCGGGGGCTCATCGTGCTGTCAGACGCGGTGGCCTATGACCCGGGTGCCAGCGTCTCCTATGAGGAGCTGCTGGAGCGGATCAATGCCTCCGACGTGATGCTCCACTCCGTGGGGTTCGGCACGGATACGGCCGCGCTTGACAGCCTGGCCTCCCTGACGGACGCCTCCGGCGGGGTCCATCAGGTCGTCGGCAGCGGTCTCCCGGCGGCGGAGGCCGGGGCCGCCCTGGCAGAGGAGACCGGGCGGCTGTACGTGACCAGCTTCTCCCTCTCCGGCCTGGCCCCGGAGCAGGAGACCGCTCCGGTCTCCATCACCTTCGCCTCCGGCAGGGAACTGGTGTGCCGCGGGTCCACAGAGGTATCCTTCCCCGCCTCTGCCGGCGGGGAAGAGGCGGAGCAGCCGGAGACGCCCCCGGAGCCCGTGCTCCCGCCGTCAACGGTCTCCTCGTCCTCCGGCATGTCTGCTGCGGCGGAGGAGCCTGCGCCGCAGCCCTCCCCCGGCCTCTCTCTGGATGCGGACGTCCTGATCCCGCTCATCGGTCTCGCGGTTTTGCTGGTGGCGGCAGTCGCTGCGCTCCTCCTGCGGCGGAAGCGGTCCGCGCCGGAGCCTCCGGCACCCTCCGGGGCGGCAGAGGACGCGCCGCCGTCGGGCGGTCCGCAGGATCCACCCGGCATCTTCGTCCGGCTGGAGGTCCTTCAGGGCGCCTATCTGGGCCAGCAGCTGGAGTTTACTCTCCAGCGGGAGCTGGTGATCGGCCGGGACTCCGGCTGCGATATCCCCTTTGCGGACGGCTCCGTCTCCCGCCGGCACAGCCGGGTCTTTCTGGCGAACGACGTAGTGTACATCGAGGACCTGGGATCTCAGAACGGCACCCAGCTCAATGGCAGCCGGATCGAAATGGCCCATATCCTGCGAAGCGGCGATGTGATCACCGCAGGCGATGCCACCTTCAAGCTGAAGTTCTGACACCCGCCGCAGACACACAGATCCCCCGCACCTCTGCACGTGCAGAGGTGCGGGGGATCTTTCATGGCCGGATGTCAGTAGCGGCCCGCCCAGTCCGCCAGCAGCAGCACCGGCAGGGTCCACAGCAGCAGAAACAGCAGCAGGGCCAGAGGCGTCAGCAGATTATACGCTTCCTGGAACACCAGATAAAAGGACAGCAGCGTGCCGGCCACGCTGCCCAGCACCGACAGCGCCGTGGCCCGCCGCACGGCCTTGCACAGGCGGCGGCTGCCCACCACCGCCTCCGCATAGGGCAGCAGCCCCTCCCGGAACAGCAGGGCCCGGGGCATCCCCCGGTCCAGCTCCGCCTCGCTGTAGGCCACCCGGTCCGTCAGGCTGGGGAACTCCACCTTCACGCTCTTGTGGAACTTCCGCTTCAGCAGGGCCGGGGTGATATTGGGGTCCCGGGACGCCAGGATCGGCGTGATGCGGCTGCGGCGCATCATCCGCAGGGCAAAGTCCACGTTTTCCGAGGGCTGGTACTTCACGGCGAACACCGCCGCCAGCTGCCGGTCCATGGCCAGGAAGATGCCGGTCCGCAGGTTGATGCCGGCGGGCAGGCGCACCTCCATCTTCCGCATAAAGGAGGCCGTGCCCAGCAGCACCGACTCTCCCCGGATGGTGGCGGAGTAACCGCCCTCCTCATAGAAGCTGAAATCATCCACGGTCTCATAATGGCCGCCCTCGCTCCGCAGCAGGCCGTCAAACAGCCGCTGGAGGCCGCAGTCCGCCGCCCGGGCCATGGAGGCGGCGTAGGAGGATACCCGGGGCAGATCCTCCCCGAACACCTTCACGCCGTTGAGCTGGATGGTGCCCGGCGGGAACAGGTCCCCGTCCGTCAGGATCATGGCCCGCCTGCGGCTGATCTTCTCTGCGCCGCACCAGCCCGCCACGGCGCAGCCCGCCTTGTGGAAATGCCGGGCCAGCCGGGAAAAGGGCATCCCCCAGCACAGAGGCAGGGCAAAGGTGGTGCCGGCCCCCAGGATGGCGGACCAGTTCAGCAGGAAGTCGTCTCCCCGCCCCTGGCCCAGGGAGCTGAGCCCGGCAAACACGATGGAGGCCACCAGCACCACCGGCATCAGGGCGTTCTGCCACACAGCGGCAGTATCCTCCCGCAGGGCGGTGGTGTAGAAGCCTGGGACGGAGCCCGTCTGCTTGCAGGCGCCCTTCTCCGTCTCCGTCACCAGATAGGGCGGCTCGTCGTCCGTGGCGGCCATGCGGAAGGTGTCCCACAGGCCGCGGCCCTCCCGGGCGCCGCCCCACATGGCGAACACCAGGGCGAAGCAGGCTACCGGCGCGTAGCAGGCGGCATCGCTCCGCTCCGGCAGCAGCAGACGGGCCGCGCAGTCCGCCGCCATCACCGCGGCGGAGATCACCGCCAGCAGCTCACTGGTGCACCGCTTGCGCAAAAGGGCGCCGAAGGCCTTGGCGAACACCTGCCGGGCCAGGACGGCCACGATCACGAGGCACGCCAGCAGCACGCCGCTCTGGGCGGCCGCATTGCCCGTCCAGTATCGGATCTCATAGCCGTACGCCTCGATCCCCATGGGGATCACCGGCAGCAGGGAGATCAGCGCCGCCGCCAGGATGGGCCGCTTGCGCCGCTTGGTCTCTGCCCGGCAGTCCGCCGCGGCCTCCGCCAGCTCCGGCTCCGGGCCGATGGTGTCGATCTCCGGGATCTCCTCCGGCTCCGGCTCAGGCTCCGGCGGGGCGTAGAGCTCCTCCGTCTCCACCAGCCGCCGCCGGGAGAACAGGCCCCGCCGGGGCCGCAGCAGCGGCTCCTGGGCCTCCTCTTCCATCACCGCGTCCACGGTGCTGCCCACCACATCCTCCAGCGTGATGGGGTGCGGAGAGGGCGGCAGGTCCCTCTGCAGCTCCTCCATCGGGTCCTCCGGCCGGTCCGGCGCCGGACCAGCCGAAGGCTTTTGGGGCGGCGGGACCTCTTTGCGCTTTGCTCTGGGGGCAGCAGGCTTCTGCCGCGTCTCCGCCTTTGGAGACGGCTCCTGCGGAGCGGGCTCCGGCACGGAGGCGTCAGGTTCCGCCTCCCGGCGGACCTCCTGCTCCACATCTGCCAGAAGGCGCTGCTCCCTCCCCGCGCCGTACTCTGCCAGGATCTCCTCCAGGGAGAAGTCCTCCTCCGCCGCCGGGACGTCCGTTCCCCCGGTCAGGCCGCTATCAAACTCTCTCTCGTCCTTGGAAGCCATGGTGCCCCTTTCCTCTCCCGTGTCTCCCTTCCGCTCAGGCCATCCGCTGGCGCACCGCCTCATACAGCAGGATCGCCGCGGCGGCGGAGGCGTTCAGGGAATTCAGTTTTCCCCGCATGGGGATGCTCACCAAAAAGTCACAGTTCTCGGCGGCCAGACGGGTCATGCCGTCCCCCTCGCTGCCGATGACGATGGCGGCGGGGCCCTTCAGGTCCGCGTCATACAGGGCGGTGGTGCCGTCCGCCGCCGTGCCGAACACCCAGACGCCCTGTTTTTTCAAGTCCTTCAGCAGAGCGGGGATGTTGGGCACCCGGGCCACCGGCACATGGGCCACCGCTCCGGCAGAGGTCTTGGCCACCACGGCGGTGAGGCCCGCGCTGCGGCGCTTGGGGATCACCACCCCGTGGGCGCCGGCGCACTCGGCGGTGCGGATGATGGCCCCCAGGTTGTGGGGATCGGAGATCTCGTCGCACACCACCAGGAGGGGATCTTCCCCCTTTTCCCGGGCAGCATCCAGGATGCTCTCCACGCTGACATACTCCCGCACCGCCGCCAGGGCGATGACGCCCTGGTGGGCGTGGGTGCGGCTCATGGCGTCCAGCTTCCGCCGGTCCGCCTCCACCACCACGACCCCCGCAGCCCTGGCCTTGGAGGCGATGTGTCCCAGGGTCTTGTCCGTCTCCCCCTTCTGGAGGTAGATCTTGTCGATGGTCTCCCCTGCCCGCAGGGCTTCAATGACGGCGTTGCGCCCTTCGATGATGCCGTCGGCCTCAGCAGTCAGGTCCTGTTTTTTCCGTTCTTCCATAGTTTCTCCCTCGATCTGTGTATTTTCGCATTCAAGAGGTAGTATAGCATAGGGAAGGAAGTCTGGAAAGTGGAATTCACAGAAAATTTATAGAAATCCGCCCCCTTGTCCTTGTAGATTCAGGGCTTCTGTGATATACTTTTGAATCATTTTCAGGCTTTCTCCCCGGCCGCAGCCGCGGGGGCGAAGCCTCCCGGACAGCAGGCAGGGCCCCTGCCTTCGGCGCGGGCGGGGCCGGATGTGCCTCCCGCAGCTGCCCGGTATTGACAGGTCTTCCCCTGAAAGGAGTCCCATACATGAACCCAAACGACAACAAAAACAACCGGAAAAACAACAAGCCCGGCGGAAACTGGCGGGGCGTGGCCTCCCTGGTGGGCTGGGCCCTGCTGCTGACCATCATTTTCAGCTATGCCAGCAGCGTCATGGGCAGCACCGGCCGCCAGGCCTCCTCCATCAACATCGAGTACGGCGACTTTCTGGAGATGGTAGAGAGCGGTCAGGTGGACCGGGTGGAGTTCGACAACGCCGAAAATATCCTCATCATCACCCCGGAGACCGGGTATACCTACACCGGCGAGGACGGAACTGTCTACACCAAGACCCGGGACGGCTACACCTATCGGGATGCCGCCGGTCAGGAACAGACCGCCCATCTGGAGCTGTTCACCGTCCAGATCCAGTCCAATGACGCCGTCGTTGCCCTGCTGCAGGAATACGGCGTGGAAGGCGTGGACAAGGAGTATCAGGCCCCGGTGAACCCGGTGCTGGGCATGCTGGTGAGCTATGTGCTGCCCTTTGTGTTCATCTTCCTGGCCTTCTCCCTCATCATGCGCTGGATGGCAAAAAAAGGCGGCATGGGCGGTATGGGCGGCATCGGCGGCGTGGGGAAGGCCAACGCCAAGGTGTATATGGAGAAGTCCACCGGCGTCACCTTCAAGGATGTGGCCGGCCAGGACGAGGCCAAGGAGTCCCTGACCGAGATCATCGACTTCCTCCACAACCCCCAGAAGTACACGGAGATCGGTGCCAAGCTCCCCAAGGGCGCGCTGCTGGTGGGCCCTCCGGGCACCGGCAAGACGCTGCTGGCCAAGGCTGTGGCCGGCGAGGCCAACGTCCCCTTCTTCTCCATCTCCGGCTCTGACTTCGTGGAGATGTTCGTGGGCGTGGGCGCCAGTCGCGTGCGGGACCTCTTCAAGGAGGCCAGCAAGGTGGCCCCCTGCATCGTGTTCATCGACGAGATCGACACCATCGGCAAATCCCGCGACAACCGCATGGGCGGCAACGACGAGCGGGAGCAGACCTTAAACCAGCTGCTGGCGGAGATGGACGGCTTCGACCCCACCAAGGGCGTCATCCTGCTGGCCGCCACCAACCGGCCCGAGGTGCTGGACCAGGCGCTGCTGCGGCCCGGCCGGTTCGACCGGCGCATCACCATCGACCGGCCCAACCTGGCGGGGCGCATCGCCACGCTCCAGGTCCACACCCGCAACATCAAGCTGGCGGAGGATGTGAACCTGAAGAAGGTGGCTCTTGCCACCGCCGGCTGCGTGGGCGCCGACCTTGCCAACCTGGTGAACGAAGCCGCCCTGCGGGCCGTCCGCAAGGGCCGCAAGCTGGTGACCCAGGAGGACCTGCTGGCCGCCTTCGAGCTGGTGATCGCCGGCACGGAGAAGAAGGGCAGCGTCCTCACCGAATTCGAGAAGAAGCTGGTGGCATACCACGAGGTGGGCCACGCCATGGTGGCCTACAAGCAGAAGAACACCGAGCCGGTGCAGAAGATCACCATCGTCCCCCACACCCAGGGCTCCCTGGGCTACACCCTGCTGATGCCGGAGGAGGACAAGACCGAGCTGCGCACAAAGGACGAGCTGATGGCCAAGATCATGGTCTCCATGGGCGGCCGCGCCGCTGAGGAAGTGGTCCTGAATACCATGACCAACGGCGCCAGCCAGGACATCCAGGATGCCACCAACGTGGCACGGAACATGGTCGCCATGTTCGGCATGAGCGATGAGTTCGGCATGATGGCCCTGGCCTCCCGCCGGAACCAGTATCTGGACGGCGGCTACGGCATGGACTGCGCCCAGGACACCGCCGCCCGGATGGACCAGGCGGTGAAGGAGATCCTGGACCGTTGCTACCAGCAGGCGGTGGAGGTCATCAAGGCCAGCCGGGAGGACATGGACAAGGTCGTGGCCTACCTGCTGGAGAAGGAGACCATCACCGGCGGCGAGATGGTGGCCATCATCGAGGGCCGGGACCCGGAGCTGGTGGAGAACCCCTATGCCTCCACCCAGGCGCAGGACGGTTTCCGCCCCTCCTCTCCCGAGATCATCGAGCCGGCCGCCAAGAAGGTCCACATGATCTCCCAGAAGATCGAGGCGCCGGAGGATAGCCCCGCCCAGCCGGAGCAGGCCCCCCAGGCGCCGGAGGACGGCACCTCCGTCCCTCCGGCGGAGGACACACCTCCCGCAGACGCCCCCGAGGCCAAGAAGGACGGCCCCCAGTAACGCAGACCGGGGCGCGCTGACCCCAGCGCGCTCCGTTTTTTCCGCAGTTCGGACCGCCTGACATCCATATTGAAAAGGAGAGATCCCCATGATCCGTCTTGCCACTCCCGCGGACCTGTCCCAGGCCGCTGAAATTTATGAGGAAATTCTGGACCAGGAGCAACAGGGTCCCGTCTATACCAACTGGCAGCGGGGCAAATACCCCACCATCGACACCGCCCGGCAGGCCCAGGAGGCCGGCACCCTCTATGTGGGTGAGGAGGACGGCGTCCTCTGGGGCGTGGTGAATCTGAACGGTCTCCAGCTGCCGGAATACGATGCCATCCCCTGGTCCATCCCCGCCGCGCGGGATGAGGTGGGCGTCATCCACACGCTGTGTATCCGCCCCTCCTGTCATGGCAGGGGCTACGCCCGGCAGATGGTGGCCTTCTGCGAGGAGGAGTCCCGCCGCCTGGGCCGCACTGTCATCCGGCTGGATACCTGGGAGGGGAATCTGCCCGCCAACCATCTGTATCCCTCTCTGGGGTACCACTATGCCGGGCAGGCGGAGTTCTTCTTCATGGGCTTTGTGCGGGAGAATTTGAACTGCTACGAAAAAAAGCTCTGAATCCCTTGGAGCACAACCGGTCCCGCCCTCTTGCTAACCGTGGGTTGACACGATTCCACCCGCCGGTTGGTGGCCTGGGGGCGGGGCCGTCTGCTATGCTGGCGGCGAAAGGAGGCGACGGCTGTGACCATCGGGCAGCGCATCGCACAGAAGCGAAAGGAACTGGCGCTCTCCCAGGAGGCGCTGGGGGACCAGCTGGGGGTCTCCCGCCAGTCGATTTACAAATGGGAATCGGATACGGCTCTGCCGGAGATCGACAAGCTGATCGCGCTGAGCCGCCTCTACGGCGTCTCCGTGGGATGGCTCCTGGGTGTGGAGGATCTTCCGGAGCCCCCTGGGGAAGCTGCCGGAACAGAGGCCGCGCTGACAGAACAGCAGCTGCGCATGGTGGAGGAGATCGCGAGCCGGTACATCGCCGCCCAGCCAAAGCCCCGGAAGCGCCGCCGCTGGCCCTTTGTCGCGGCAGGTCTGATCCTGTGCCTAGTGCTGTTCCATCTCTTCGACCGCCTGGGCCGGATGGACGATCAGTACGCGGATCTGCAGAACAGCGTCTACCGGGTGGAGTCCAGCGTGAACGGCCAGATCGGCTCCCTCTCCAGCCGGGTGGAGGAGATCCTGAAGGCCCAGAACAGCCTGGTGGCGGACTATCATGTGGAGCTGGTGGGGGTGTGGCCTGAAAACAATACTGCTACATTTTCCGCCTACGCTGTCCCCAAGACCTATGTGGCCGGAATGTCCGTGGAGTTCCTGGCGGAGAACGGGGAGACTGCCAGCGACCAGCTGGGCAAAGCCGGCGAAGAGGGCTCCAATCAGCGGTTTTCCGCTACGATTTCTGTCCCTCTGTCGGACCACATTACCCTCTCGACGCTGCTGGTCCTGCCGGACGGCACCCGCCAGACCCAGCTGCTGGACCAGTTCGAGGGGCTGTACAGCGACTCGCTGCCCCAGGTAGATGTCTCCAGCGAGCTCGTGTGGATGGAGTTGGAGGACGGGGACCTGATGCTGGAAAAAGATGACCACGAGCGGTACGTCTATATCCGAGAAATCGAGCCGGATGCAGAGCAGCCTGCCGCAGCTGCGGCAAACATCCAAGTGGGGCTGTTCAAAAATCAAAAGCTGGTGGCCTGGGCGGAGCCCTGCGAGACGCCGGACAGCTTCCACGGCTTCGAGGAATATGATTTCTACCGCCTGCCGGAGCTGCAGCTGCCGGTCTCTCCGCAGGATACCCTGCAGGTGGCTGCCGTGGTGACGGATGTCTATGGCCGCCAGGGCGTGTACAGCGACATCCCCTGTGTCCTCGAGGACGGGGAGCTGACCTGGCCTGCCACGCCGGATCTCAGCGACCATGACCCCGCCCACTGGCAGTACGGCGGATGACCGCCGGCCGATTTGTTTCCGAACTTTGAACATTTTATGAATCAAAACAGCTGTTTTTGACCGGTCTGTAAACAAACTATGAAGCTTTTTCCCAGGCTGTTGACTTTCTTTTCCGGGCGCGCTATAGTGAGGACAACAGGCAGGAAGCTTGTTTACCCATCATTTTCCCTCTCCTTTCTCTATATCATACAGACGCCGGGGCGGTCCGAAGGGACCGCCCCGGCGTCGTCTTTTGTCCGTTTCCCCTCCTTGTCGTCCTCCTTTATAAATTTATCGATAAACAATAAAAAATCATTGACAAACAATAACACTCGTGGTACGATGCAGAAAAAGGAGGGAGTTCCATGTCATGGATCTGCCGCATCCTGCGGACCGCATCTGTTCTGCTGCTTCTGGCGGCGCTGTTTCTGGTACCCGCTCTGGTGCTCTCGGGCGGGGAGCTCCTGCCGGAGTTCACGCGCCTCACACCATATGCCCGCTGGTGGGAGGTGCCTCTTCGGACGCTGATCGCCTGCGCCTTGAGCTGGGTCTGGCTCTGGACCGAGGGGACGGCCCTTCAGATCCTGCTGGCGCTGCTGCTGTGGTTCTGCATCGGCTGGGCCCTGTGCCTGCTGCTGCGGCTCCGCAAGGTCAAAACTTCCCAACTGTAAGGAGGAACAACGCCGTGTCCAACTCCACCGTACAAACCATCGCCCGGATCTTGAAAGTCCTGGTGACCGTCACCTTTGTCTGCAACCTCCTGGCCCTGCTGCTGGTGCCGGGACTGGTGTATTTCCGGTTTGATCTGGAACATATTCAGGCGCTTTGGGCGTATGAGAGCGACGATTGCTTTTGGAACTTCGTTGATCTGCTCTTCCTCTGGTGGCTCGACGCCAACCCCTATACCACCGCCCTGACCCTCTTCCTCTGGGCCGCCGGCATCTGCACCGCCGTCATCCTGTGGCAGGGCCGGCGGGTGCTGGACACCATCCTCCGGGGCACGCCCTTCTGTCCCGAAAACGCCGTCAGCCTGCGGCGGGCGGCCGTCTGCTCCTTTGTCATCTCCCTGGCCGCACTGGCCCGGCTGATCTTCAGCCTGTACTGGTTCCGCTCTCCGGCGCCGCTGGTGTCCTACAACGCATTGTTCGTGCCCATCTTCGCCATGTTCGGCCTGCTGTGCCTGGTGATGGCCGCCCTGTTCGGCCAGGCGGCGGAGATCAAGGCGGAGAACGACCTGACGATTTGAGGTGGCGGCATGATCGTAGTGAATCTGGACGTGATGATGGCCAAGCGGAAAATGACCCTCTCCCAGCTGTCGGAGAAGGTGGACATCACCCTGGCGAACCTGTCCATTCTGAAAAACAACAAGGCCAAGGCCGTCCGCTTCTCCACCCTGGAGGCCATCTGCGCCGCCCTGGACTGCCAGCCGGGGGACATTCTGGAATATGTGCCGGATGAATGACCGCTCCCGCCTGGAGCTGTTCTGTCCTGGCATCGCCGCATTGATTCTGCTGCCGCACATCACCGTGCTCCGTTCCGCCCTCTGGCCTTCTGGGGACCCTGGGCAGCTGCATCTGGCCGTCCCTCCTGCTGTATCTGCTTCCGCTGCCCCTGGTGTGCATCCCGCCCAAGTCCCCCTTAAAACCGCAAGAGCCTGTCCCTGCTGAGCGGACAGTGTAAAAGGAGAATCTCATATGAGTGAAGAGAAAAACGCCCTCCCGCCGGAGGGTCCGGCGAAGCCTGCTCAAAATTTGGAAAAAATCGTCTCTCTGTCGCCCCGTGAGCGGCTGCTGCTGCCGCTGACCTTCGGTTTCTGTCTCCTGCTGGTGAACACGCTGCTGGAGACTGGCCCCACCGCCGGGCTCACCGCCGCCGTCTGCGCTTGGTACGCCCTGCTGACCGTCTGTCAGGGGCGCAAGCTGCTGATCGCTGGGGAAAGCCGGTTTTTGCTGGCGACAAACCTGGTGCTGGCGGCCACGCTGGCCCTGGGCTCCAACTGGTACTTCCGCGTGTGGAACCTGCTGGCCCTGCTGGCGCTGCTGCCCATCCACGCCGTGGGTCTCTCCGGCGGGCAGCGGCTGCCCTGGTGGCGCCCCGCCATGCTGTGGGAGCGGTTCTGCCTGCTGCTGTGGGGGCTGTTCGGCCACCTGTGGGCTGCCGTTGCCGCCCTTCTGCCGGAAAAGCGGGACAGCTCCGCCCGGCGCATCCTGCCTCTGGTGCTGGGCACCGCAGGCGCCGTGATCCTGCTGGCGGTTCTGGTTCCGGTGCTGGCCTCCGCCGACGCGCTGTTCGCCGCCGCCACAGCGGACCTGCGGTCCTTCCTGTCCCTCCACTTTTCGGACGCCGTGTGGAAGACCATTGTGGCCGCGGTGATGACGCCCTTCTTCTTCGGCCTGCTGTACTTTCTCCGCCGTCCCACGCCCTTGAAGCAGCAGGCGGAAAAGCCTCCCCGCACGGTGGACGGACTGGGCTTTGCCATTGTACTGGCGGCGGTGGCGGCGCTGTACCTGCTGTTTCTGGGCATCCAGTCCGCCGGGCTTTTCGGCGGTTCGGAATATCTGGCCCAAAAGGGCCTGTCCTACGCGGAGTGGGCCCGAAGCGGCTTCTTCCAGATGGTGGGTGTGACGGTCCTCAATCTCTCCCTGCTGCTGGCGGCGGTCCAGTGGTCCCGGCGGACCGGCGCCGCCTGGCGGGCGGTGCGGTTCCTCTCCGCCCTGCTGACGGCGGA
Source organism: Oscillibacter valericigenes (assembly GCF_016902445.1). Lineage (GTDB taxonomy): Bacteria > Bacillota > Clostridia > Oscillospirales > Oscillospiraceae > Oscillibacter > Oscillibacter avistercoris. The sequence goes on from NZ_JACSNX010000027.1 coordinate 20,327, forward strand.
GAGTCTGGTGCTGCTGGTCTCCGCCGGTGTGCGGATGACGCTGTACGTGGAGGCCTACGGCCTGTCCTTCAAACGGTTCCTCACCTACTGGGGCATGGGGATGATGGCGGCCTTCCTGCTGGCGGCGGCCTGGAAGGTCCATCGGCCGGACTTCCGGTTCTGCCGGGTGGTGTTCCCTCTGGCCCTGGCGGGGTGGCTGGTCATCAACTGCGTGCCGGTGGACTGCCTGGTGGCGAGGGACCAGGTGGACCGGTATCTGGCCGGGGAGAGTGCGGCGCTGGATGTGGAGTATCTGCTCTATGACCTCTCCTATGACACCCTGTCTCAGCTGCGGCGGCTGGACCAGTCCGAGATCTTCCGGTGTGGCAGCGGCAGTTTTTCGCTGGGGCATCTGGTCGACCAGCGGCTTGCCGAAGCCCGGGCGGACTGCGCCGACTGGCGGACCTGGAACCTCTCGGCCTGGCTGGCCAGCCGGAACGGCACATAAGGGAGGTGCGCTGACATGAAACTTCATCTGTCATGGGCCGCCTGCGGCCTGCTGCTGGTCCTGTCGCTGGCGGCCTGCGGCGGGGCGGACACCCTGATCCTGCCGGATGCGTCAGAGGTCACCGCCGTCCGGGTGACGGCCGGCGGAGCGGTGACGCTCCACCGGGATCCGGCGTGGATCCAATCATTTCTGACGGAGGCGGCGGAGGCCGCTCCCACCGGCCGGGAGAGCGCCCAGGACGCTCCGGGCCAGCCAGGCGCTGTCAGGGTCGAGCTGGGCACGGGAGATTCCCCCGGCTGGAGCGTCCTCTATGTCTATCAGACGGAGGACGGCTGCTGTCTGGAGCAGCCCTACGAGGGGATCTGGCAGGGGGATGACGCCCTCTGGACACAGTTGGCGGCGGACACGCCGCCGGAGGGGAGGAATGCTTCATGAACCGGCAGAAGGTGCTGTTTTGGATCTGCCTGCTGCTCTGCGGCGTCCTGATCGCCGGTACGTTCTATCTGATCGGCTACAAGACCGCCTATGACCGGATGGAGAGCGCCGTGCCGTCTGCAATCTCATCCGCTGTCTGCCGCCTGGCGGAGAAGGAGGTCCCCCAATGTTCCGAACTCTGACCGGCTTCTTTCTGGCCCTCCCGGTGCTGGCCGTTCTGCTGGCGGTGTCCTTCCTGCAGACTGCTGGTGACTATATGCGGACGGTCAACCTCAACTGGGAGCTGGATCTGCCCACCAGCCAGGGCTGCCTGTATGAGACCGACAGCGGTGCCAGCTTTCACGGGGACGGGGAGCGGTATCACGTTCTGGAGTACGCCGGGGACGGCCGGCTGGAACAGGCTTTGGCGGAGCAGGCCACGCCGCTCCCCTCCGCCGAGAACCCAGTGACGGAGATCTTAGACGATCTGTCCGTCCCGGCGGACCAGCGGCCCGACTTTGCCGACTGCGGCGTCTTCACCGCCGATCATCCCTCGGATGACCGAAACCGGCTGTACCTGCTGGTGAACAGCGCCGGCACCCGGCTGTATGTGGTGGAGTTCTTCCTGTAGGCCGGCCCGCCGGGCTCCGGCAAAATAGCAGGCCCGCCGCACACAGCGGCGGGCCTGCCTTATTTTTTTCTTGGACATTGGCTCCGTTTGTGTTAAAATCCTGTTATCAAAACCACGGCGCTCCGGCGGATATGCCGGGGCGTTTTCAGAGGTGCTGTCATGTCGGAGATGAATGTGCTCTTTTTCCAGCAGATCGTGAAGATGTTTCTGATGCTGGCCGTCGGCTTCGCCGCCGTGAAGATCAAGATCCTGCCGGCCACCGCCGGCAAGGGCCTCTCCCAGGTCATCGTGGCGGTCATCCGCCCCTGCGCCATTTTGTACGCCTTCCAGGTGGACTTTTCTGTGGACCGACTGCTGGGCCTGCTGCTGGCGCTGCTGGGGGCCGCCCTCTCCCACGCGGCGTTCATCTCTATCACCCGGCTGTACGCCGGGGGGCGGCTGGCCTTCTCCCCGGTGGAGCGGGCCTCCATGATCTACTCCAACAGCGGAAATCTGCTGATGCCGCTGGTGGCGGCCTCCATGGGGCAGGAGTGGCTGTTTTACACCTGCGCCTACATGGGAGCTCTGCAGGTCTTTGTGTGGACCCATGGGGAGAGCCTCATCTGCGGCGCTCCCCGCATCAACTTCAAAAAGGCCCTGGGCAATCTGAACGTGCTGGCCATGGCGGTGGGATTTGTGCTCTTCTGCGCCAACATCCGGTTCACCGGCGTAGCGGGGCAGGCGGTGGAGACCCTGGGGGACGCCCTGGGCTCCACCAGTATGCTGTCCATCGGCATCTCCTTCGCCACCATCACCCGCCTGGATCTGCGGCGGATCGCCCGGGTGGCCGTGGTGACGCTGAACCGCCTGGTCCTCTATCCCCTGCTGATGATGGCCGTCTTTCTGCTGCTGCGGCTGGACACCCTGCTGCCCGGCGCCCGGCAGATCGTGCTGATCACCCTGCTGGGGGCCGGCGCCCCCACCGGCGTGGTGGTCACCCAGATCGCCCAGCTCTACGATAAGGACGCCGACGAGGCCAGTCTCATCGGCGTGGTGACCATGGCCTGCAGCCTGCTGACGCTGCCCAGTCTCATCTGGGTCTATGAGGCCGTCGTGGACTGCATCCGGTGATCCCGCATCTTTGAAGAAGCGCCGCAGCCTGATTGGCTGCGGCGCTCGATTTCGGGCATCGCCCGTTTTTACTGCTCCAGGCTGTCGGGATAGTCCCCCCGGGCGTGGAGCTTTTTCAGCTCCTCCGCCACGATCTCCCGGTCCTCGTGATACGTCATGCCGAACCACTTGTCCGCAGAGTGGAGGACGGAGACCTCCAGCGCCCCCTGCTTCAGCTGATCCCCCACCATCACCGGCAGCAGGCACTCCGCCTTGATGTTGTCCCCGGCCTCGGTGCGGAGGAAGTTCTCGAAGTAGTCCCGCAGGGCCGGGAAGATGCTGGGGGCAAAGCCCCAGAAGTTCATGGATACCACCGTCTCCGGGGACAGGTCCACATCCTCCGCCAAGTCCTTCAGAGAGCCGTCGGGATACAGCTGGATCTTCAGGGCCTCCCGGATGGCGCGGAGCCTGCCGTTCTCCACCCGGCACACGCCCCGGGACACCGTGCCGTGGAGGCTGGCCGTGTTTTTCAGGAGATACCCCACCATGGTGGCCTTCCCCTCCGCCGGCAGCTTCACCAGCTCCTGGTAGATGGTGCGGTAGGCGTCGATGCCGTAGTAGTCGTCGGCATTGATGACGCAGAAGGGCTCATGGACCACGTCCGCCGCGCACAGCAGGGCGTGGACCGTGCCGAAGGGCTTGGTCCGCTCCGCCGGGATCCGGTAAAAGTCCGGCACGGAGGAAAAGTCCTGAAAGGCGTAGGCCACCTCCACAGGCGTTCCGTCCAGCGCGGTCCGCTTTGCCAGATAGTCCCCGCACAGGCGGTGCATCATCGCCTCCATCTCCGGCTTGATGATGAACACCACCTTGTTGAACCCCGCCCGGATGGCGTCATAAATGGAGTACTCCATCAGGATCTCGTTGTGGGGCCCGATACCGTCCACCTGCTTGCTGCCGCCGTAGCGGGACCCCAGGCCCGCCGCCATGATGACCAGTGAGATTTTCATTCGATACTCTCCTAATGTTTTTAAAAATTTGCGCCCGACGGCGCAACCGTATCCGCTGCCTTTACCATACCCTATTTGCCGGACTTTTGCAACCGGTCTTGACTTTTTTCCGGCGGCGTTTATAATATGAGAACGATAATCATTTTCAAATTGAGGAGGCATTGCATGCCATACAGCACGAAACAGCATCAGGCCGTGCTCCGCTGCCTGGAGGCCCGGGGCGAAGCCGCCTGCACCGCCGCCGAGCTGGCAGAGGATCTGCGCCGGGAGGGCTGCCCGGTGGGCCTGGCCACCATCTACCGCCAGCTGGAAAAGCTGGAGGCCGCCGGGGCGGTCCACAAGGTGAACACCGAGGACGGCGCCCTGTACCAGTACTGCGGCCACCAGTCCCAGGGCCACCGGGACTGCTTTCTTCTCAAGTGCGAGCGGTGCGGCCGCATCCGCCATGTGGACTGCACCCAGCTCCAGGCCCTGTATGACCATCTGGAAAAGGCCCACCACTTCCGCATCGATCCCCGGGGGACCCTGTTCTCCGGCGTGTGCGACGTCTGTGCCGGAGAGGAGGCGGACCATGGAGCCCAATGAGCTGATCGTCTGCCGGGACGTGTCCCTGGGCTATGAGGGGCAGAGCGTCCTGACCCACCTGGACCTCACCATCCGGGCGGGAGACTACCTGTGCGTCGTGGGGGACAACGGCTCCGGCAAGTCCACCCTGCTGCGGGGCCTGCTGGGGCTGCTGACGCCCCAGAGCGGCGAGATCCTCCGGGCGCCGGAGCTGCGGCAGGGGGCCGTGGGGTACCTGCCCCAGCAGACCCGGGCCCAGCGGGACTTCCCAGCCACCGTGTATGAGGTGGTGCTCTCCGGCTGCCTGAACCAGAAGGGGCTGCGGTTCTTCTACACCGCCGCCCAGAAGTCCGCGGCCCTGATGAACATGGGCAAGCTGGGGATCCTGGAGCTGAAGGACGCCTGCTATCGGGACCTCTCCGGCGGGCAGCAGCAGCGGGTGCTGCTGGCCCGGGCATTGTGCGCCGCCAGGAGTCTGCTAATCCTGGACGAGCCCATCACCGGCCTGGACCCCGCCGCCGCCCAGGATCTGTACAAGACCCTCTCCTATTTGAATCAGAAGGAGGGCATGGCGGTGGTGATGGTGACCCACGATCTGAAGGCCGCCCTGCACAGCGCCCGGACGGTGCTGCACATCGGCCGCAGCAGCTTCTTCCTGGGCACGGTGGATGCCTATCTGGCCTCCCCCCAGGGGCGGCGGTTCCGGGAGGTGGAGGAATGAGCCTGACCCTGATGCTGACCTATCCCTTCATGCAGCGGGCCCTGATCGCCGGGACGCTGGTGAGCCTCTGCGCCGCGCTGCTGGGAGTGTCCCTGGTCCTGAAGCGCTACTCCATGATCGGAGACGGCCTCTCCCATGTGTCCTTCGGGGCCCTGGCCATCGCTGTGGCCCTGGGATTCACGCCCCTGTACTTCTCCATCCCTGTGGTGATCCTGGCAGCGTTCTTTTTGCTGCGCCTTGCCACCAACCCCCGGTGGAACAGCGATGCGGCCATCGCCGTCATGAGCGCCTCGGCCCTGGCCATCGGCATCATCGTCATCTCCCGGACCACCGGCATGACCACGGATGTGGACAACTACATGTTCGGCAGCGTCCTGGCCATGACCTGGGGGGATGTGGCCCTGTCTGCGGCCCTGTCCATTGCGGTGCTGGTGCTGTTCGTGCTGTTCTATCACAAGCTCTTCGCCGTGACCTTTGACGAGAGCTTCTCCCGGGCCACGGGGCTGCGGGTAGACTGGTACAACACCCTGCTGGCCATCCTCACGGCTCTGACCATCGTGGTGGGGATGCGGATGATGGGCGCCATGCTGATCTCCTCCCTGGTGATCTTCCCGGCGCTGACGGCCATGCGGCTGTTCAGGAGCTTCCGGGGCGTGGTGGTCTGTGCCGGCGTCACGTCGGTGTGCTGCTTCTGCGCGGGACTCATGGCCTCCTGGACGCTGTCCACGCCGGTGGGCGCCTCCGTGGTCATGGCGGATCTCCTCCTGTTTCTGCTCTCCTGTGGGGCCAGTTGGCTCCGCAGGCGCTGAATCCGGGCCGGAGCTGCGGAAAAACCGCGGCTCCGGCGGATTTTTTGTACCAAATCAGGAAAGAATCTGCCAGAAAGGGCTTGCGCTTTCCCGATATCTGTGCTATGATGCGTATGTTAGAAGAGTAAGGTATGTGGAGTGGGCTGCGGGTCCGCTCTTTTTCTTGGCCTTTTTCGGCCAGGCAAATGCTGCTGAAGCTGTCAAAAGAAGGGAGTCCTCCCATGAAAAAAATCACGGAACTGACCGCCGAATTGGCCGCCCCCGCCATTGCGGAGCAGGGCTGCACCCTCTGGGACGTGGAGTATGTCAAGGAGGCCGGCACCTGGTATCTGCGCATCCTGCTGGACAAGGAGGGCGGCGTGGACATCCTGGACTGCGAGGAGATCTCCCGGAAGGTCAGCGACCTTCTGGACGAGGCCGACCCCATCGAAGGCAGCTACACCCTGGAGGTGGGCTCCGCAGGCGCCGAGCGGGTGCTGAAGCGCCCCTCCGACTTTCAGCGGTTCCTGGGCAGTCCTGTGCTGGTGAAGCTGTACCGGGCCCGGGAGGGCCGGAAGGAGTTTGCCGGCTATCTGAAGCGCTATGACGAGGCCAGCGGCGACGTCACCGTCACCGTTGGCGAGCAGGACCTGGTCTTCCCCAAGAAGGAGACCGCCCTAGTCCGCCTGCGGGTGGAATTCTGAGCCATCAGCCGTCCCCACAAGACGTATTTTATCAACAAGGAGAATCAGTCACATGAAAGGCAAAAAGCAGAAGGAGCCCGTAGGCTTCAATCCCGCGGAGATCTTCGCGGCACTGGCTCTGCTGGAGAAGGAGCGGGGCATCCCCCAGTCCTTCATGATGGAGAAGATCGTGCAGGCCCTGACCACCGCCTACAAGCGGGACCACGCGGACGTGGAGAACGTCATCGTGGATGTGGATGAGGAGCATCAGAACCTGAAGATGTTCGTCCAGAAGAACGTGGTGGAGGAAGAGGACTACGTGGACCCCGCCAACGAGATGCCCATCGAGGAGGCCAAGAAGCTCTCCGCCAAGTATGAGGTGGGCGACATCGTGAATATCCCCGTGGACACGGTGGAGTTCGGCCGCATCGCCGCCGGCAACGGCAAGCAGGTCATCATCCAGGGCCTGCGGGAGGCCGAGCGGGGCATGGTGTACGACGAGTTCAACTCCAAGCAGCACGAGATCCTCACCGGTGTGGTGACCCGGATCGATCCCCGCAACGGCAACGTGTCCCTGCGGATCGGCACCGGCACCGACTCTACCGAGGCGCTGCTGATGGCCGGCGAGCAGGTCCCCGGCGAGGAGCTCACCGAGGGTATGCACGTGAAGGTCTACGTGGTGGAGGTCCGCCGGTCCACGAGAGGGCCCCAGGTGCTGATCTCCCGGACCCATCCGGGCCTGGTGAAGCGCCTGTTCGAGCTGGAGGTCCCCGAGATCTACGACGGCACCGTGGAGGTGAAGTCCATCGCCCGGGAGGCCGGCAGCCGCACCAAGATGGCGGTCTGGTCCAACGACGAGAACGTGGACCCCATCGGTGCCTGCGTGGGCCCCAAGGGCCAGCGGGTCGGCAGCATCGTGGAGGAGCTGCGGGGCGAGAAGATCGACATCGTGAAGTACAGCGAGGACCCCGCCCAGTTCATCGCCGCCGCCTTGGCGCCTGCCGACGTCATCGATGTGTGGATGGCGGACGAGGGCAAGGCCTGCCGCGTCATCGTGCCGGACGACCAGCTGTCCCTGGCCATCGGCAAGGAGGGCCAGAACGCCCGCCTGGCGGCCCGGCTCACCGGCTACAAGATCGACATCAAGCCCGAGAGCTATCACGACGAGGAAGAGCCCGCCGAGGATGCCGAGCCGGTCATTGCGGATGATGCGGACGAGGCCGTCTCCCCGGAGGAGACCGCAGCGGCCACCGCCGACGCGGAGTAAGATCAGTTTGTCAGAAAGGCGGCCTGTGAGATGCCGAAAGTGAAAAAGATCCCCCAGCGGCAGTGCGTGGGCTGCCGGGAAATGAAAGACAAGAAGTCCCTTCTGCGGGTGGTCAAGGCCCCGGACGGGACCATCTCCCTGGACTTCGGCGGCAAGAAGCCCGGCCGGGGCGCCTATGTGTGCCACGACGTGGCCTGTCTGCAGAGGGCCCGAAAGACCCGGGCCCTGGAGCGGGCCTTTGAGACCGCCATCCCGCCGGAGGTCTATGACGCCATGGAGGCAGAACTGCGAGGTGCGGATGGACCGGCTTAACATTTTATCCCTGCTGGGCCTCAGTCTGCGGGGCGGCCGCCTGGCGGTGGGAGAAGAGCCTGTGGAGGCCGTGGCCCGGGCCCGGGACGCCCGGGTGCTGCTGCTGGCCTCCGACGCCGCCGACGGCACCCGCCGCCGGTGCGAGCACTTCGCCGCCCACGGCGACTGCATGTGGCTCCAGATCCCCTTCACCAAGGCGGAGCTGGGCCGGGCCCTGGGCCGCACCTCCGTGGCCTTGGCCGCCGTGACGGACGTGGGCCTGGCCGCCGCCCTGCTGCACCGGCTGGCAGAGCTGGACCCGGAGCAGTACCGGGATGCAGCGGACCGGATGGACGTGAAGGCCCGCCGTGCCGCAGAGCGCCGGGCGGAGCAGGCCGCCCACGAGAAAAATCTCCGCCGGGGAAAGCGGCGGCCGAAGGTGCCGCCCGTCCAAAAGGCGGCTCCGCCGGCAGAAACGCCGCCGGAACAGCCCCCGAAGACATCCAGGTCCCGGGGCGCAAGACCATATCGATCCCGTCCCCCCAGGGACGCCCGCCCCAAGCCGAAGGCACAGGCGCGGCCATACGCCAACAGCCGCCCGGTGAAAAAGGGCAAAGGCTCCTTCCGCAAAAAGAAGGAGGGCTGACGGCCCGCGCCGCCGCGGCGCGGTGCCGCGGCAGCCATCTGATAAAATTTCCCAGCCCTCGGGTTGGAGCAGAACGAGGTGTTTTGATTGGGTATTGAAAAATACAGAGTCCATGAGGTGGCGAAGGATTTCGGCCTGCCCACCAAGACCATCACGGAGATCCTGACGAAATACGCCGAGACGCCCAAGAACCATATGCAGGCGCTGACGGATCAGGAGCTCTCTCTGATCTTTGAATATTTGACCCAGCACAATCAGGTCTCCAGCATCCAGACCATCTTCGCGGATACCTACAAGGACGCCGCCAAGGAGGCCCCTGCCAAAAAGGCGGAGCCTGCCAAGTCCGCAGCGCCGGGGCAGGGCCAGGGCGGCAGCAAGCAGCCCGCCGCCAAGGTGCCGCAGAATGCCCAGGGCGGCAGGCAGCCTGCCCAGCAGCAGGCCGGCGCCCCTGCCGCGGCAAAGCCCGCAGCGCAGCAGCCGGTGTCCCGGGTGCCCCAGCGGAAGATCGTGGACACCCGCAAGGGCGGCGACGTGAACCTGGCCAAGTACGACGAACGGCTGGAGGACCTGGGCGGCGAGCGCGGCGCCCGCATGCAGCGGCAGCAGCGCAGCGGCAAGGAGAAGATCCGCACCAACAACCAGCGCCGGGGCGGCATGACCTTCTCCAACAAGCGCAAGCAGGATGAGGCGGAGCGGATGCGCCGGCTCCAGCTGGAGATCGCCAAGAAGGCCCCCGTCAAGGTGATGATCCCCGACGAGATCTCCGTGGGCGAGCTGGCCAGCCGCATGAAGAAGACCGGCGCCGAGGTGGTCAAGTGCCTGATGAAAAACGGCGTCATGGCCTCCCTCAGCCAGATCATCGACTTCGACACCGCGGCCATCATCGCCGAGGAGATGGGCTGCAAGGTGGAGCATGAGGTCACCGTCACCATTGAGGAGCGGCTGATCGACGACCACGAGGATAAGCCGGAGGATCTGGTCCCCCGGGCTCCTGTGGTGGTGGTCATGGGCCACGTGGACCACGGCAAGACCTCCCTGCTGGACACCATCCGCCACACCTCCGTGGCGGCCGGCGAGGCCGGCGGCATCACCCAGCACATCGGCGCCTATCAGGTGCAGGTGAACGGCAAGCCCATCACCTTCCTGGACACGCCGGGCCATGAGGCGTTCACCTCCATGCGTGCCCGGGGCGCCATGATCACGGACATCGCCATCCTGGTGGTGGCGGCGGACGACGGCATCATGCCCCAGACCGTGGAGTCCATCAACCACGCCAAGGCCGCCAATATCCCCATCATCGTGGCCATCAACAAGATCGACAAGGAGAATGCCAACCCGGACCGGGTGCTCCAGCAGCTGACGGAGTACGGCCTGGTGCCCGAGGACTGGGGCGGCGACACCATCTGCTGCAAGATCTCCGCCAAACAGAAGATCGGCATCGAGAATCTGCTGGAGATGGTGACCCTCACCGCCGAGATGGCGGAGCTGAAGGCCAACCCCAACCGGTCCGCCAAGGGCACCGTCATCGAGGCCCGGCTGGACAAGGGCCGCGGCCCTGTGGCCACCCTGTTGGTGCAGAACGGTACGCTGAAGCAGGGCGACATCATCATCGCCGGCACCGCCGTGGGCCGCGTCCGCACCATGATGGACTTCAAGGGCACCCGCCTCACCGAGGCCGGCCCCTCCGTGCCCGTGGAAATCGCGGGCCTGTCCGAGGCTCCCGAGGCCGGCAGTCCCTTCTTTGCCGTGGCTGACGAGCGCATGGCCCGGGAGCTGGTGGAACAGCGGAAGGCCGAGGCCCGCGCCAAGGCTGCCGCTCCGGTGCAGAAGGTCTCCCTGGAGAATCTGTTCGACCAGATCCAGGCCGGCGAGCGCAAGGAGCTGGCCCTGATCGTCAAGGCCGACGTCCAGGGCAGCGTGGAGGCGGTGAAGGCCTCCCTGGAAAAGCTCAGCAACGACGAGGTGAGCGTCCGTGTCATCCACGGCGGCGTGGGTGCCATCAATGAGTCCGACGTCATGCTGGCCGCCTCCTCGGGCGCCATCATCGTGGGCTTCAACGTCCGGCCGGACGCCGCAGCCCGGGACGGCGCGGCGCGCCAGAACGTGGATATGCGGATGTACCGGGTCATCTACGACTGCATCGACGAGATCGAGGCGGCCATGAAGGGCATGCTGGCCCCCAAGTACCGGGAAGTGGTGCTGGGCCACGCAGAGGTCCGCCAGACCTACAAGGTCTCCAGCGTGGGCACCGTGGCCGGCTGCTACGTCCAGGACGGCAAGATCGTCCGGGCCTGCTCCGTCCGGGTGGTCCGGGACGGCATCGTGATCCACGAGGGCTCTCTGGCCTCCCTGAAGCGGTTCAAGGACGACGCCCGGGAGGTGGCCGAGAACTACGAGTGCGGCCTGACCGTGGAGAAGTTCAACGACATCAAAGAGGGCGACATCATCGAGGCATTTACCATGGAGGAGATCCCTCGGTAAGGTCGCTGCGAGACAATTTCATTTCTGCGCACAATAGGGGCGGCGACTTCGTCGCCGCTCCTGATCATTATGCGGGCATATCGATGCTGTCCTGCCGGACGGGGGAAACCGCTGGGTTGCCAGCTGGGCAATGCGCCCCCCATTTTCTTTTTGAGACATCAAAAAGAAAATGCGCCGCGCCCGGTGGAAAAGAAAAAATGTTCGGCGGGTCGGTCTGCGCAGGCGCAGACCTCCTGCCGCCGGCGGGGGAAGGTTGGCTGTCCCATGCGGCAGTCAGGGACGGAAACGCCCGGTCCTTGGGGAAACCTCTAGCCCGGGGAAATCTGGGATACCCGCTGCGCCGATTTTCACTGCCGCTGGCGGTTCCTTGCGGGAGTTGGTGCAACGGGCCGATGAGGGCATCGGCCCCTACGACCGCCAGGGGAGCGCGTAGCGAAGCGGAACGCGCGGAAAGAGGAACTGGTCAAATGCGTCCTTGCAACCCGATTTTCGTCGGTGCCTGCGCCGCGGGAATCTGCCGTCAAATCTACACCGCACTCCGCCGCGCCCGTCGGGGAACCATCGCGAATCCGCAGGCACTATCTCACGCCGACCCCCGTACAGCAACTTTGCACATCCGTGCAAAGTTGCGACCAAAGCGTTTTTTCTCTTTGGACCGTGCACGGCCCGTTTCTCTTTTGGCAAGACCAAAAGAGAAATGGGGGGTGCATTGCCCAGCTATCAACAT
>NZ_JACSNX010000028.1 GCF_016902445.1 Oscillibacter valericigenes
CAGATAGACCCGCGGCACCCGGCGGCTCACCGCGCAGGTCAGGCCCCACCGCGCACAGCGCGGCGGGGACCCCGCATCTCATCTTGGTCGGCCAGGCAAAGCCCGGCCTTCCCAAGGTTTTGCCGTCTGCGGCAAAACGCTTGGACGCCGCATCCGCGGCGGCTCGCTGCCCTGCGCTCACAGCAGGTGCAAACTCCGCTCCACGATCTTGCCGTCTTCCAGATATACCCGCGGCACCCGGCGGCTCACCGCGCAGGTCAGCTCGTAGGGGATGGTGTCCAGCAGAGCGGCCAGGTCGTCCACCTTCTGGCGGCTGCCAAAGATCTCCACGGTGTCCCCCACCTTCACGTCCGGCAGATCCGTCAGGTCCACCATGCACATGTCCATGCAGATCCGGCCCCGCTGGGGGGCGGGCCCCTGGTCCGTCACCACGGACATCCGGTTGGACAGGCCCCGGAAGAACCCGTCCGCATAGCCGATGGGCAGCACGCCGATCCGGGTCCTGGCCGTGGTGCGGAACGTCCGGCCGTAGCTGATGTCCGTGTCCGGGTCGAAGGTCTTGATGGTGGAGATGCTGGACTTCAGGCGCATGACCGGCCGCAGGTCCAGCCGCTTGGCATCGGCCCCCACGCCGTACAGGGCGATGCCGGGCCGCACCATGTCCAGATACATCTCCGGATACCGGGCCAGGGCGCCGCTGTTGGCGCAGTGGCGGATGGCAAAGGTCCGGCCCCGCTCCGCCAGGGCGTCCAGCACCCGGGTGAAGACGGCGAACTGCTCTCTCGTATAGGCCTCGCTGTCATCGTCGTCCTCGTCGGAGACGGCGAAGTGGGTGAAGATGCCCTCCGCCTCCAGCCCCGGCAGGGCACAGGCGGCGGCAATGGAATCCACGCCGGTGTCAAAGTGCCCGCCCCGCACCAAGAAGCCCAGCCGGGACATGCCGGTGTCCACCTTGATGTGGACCTTCAGCGTGCCGCCGCACGCCGCTGCCACCGCGCTGTACTCCCGGGCCTTGGCCAGGGCGGACACCGCCTGGGTGATGCGGTATTCGATCAGCTGGGGCACCATGGCCGGCGGCGTGTGCCCCAAAATCAGGATGGGGGCCTGGATGCCGCCGTGGCGGAGCTCCTTCGCCTCGTCCAGGCTGGACACCGCCAGATAGTCCGCCCCCAGCTGCTCCAGCTTCCGGGCGATCTGGATGGCCCCGTGGCCGTAAGCATCCGCCTTCACCACGCCCAGATATTTCACATGCGGTCCGATGCGCCTGCGGGCCTGCTGATAGTTGTGGGCCAGGGCGTCCAGATCGATCTCCGCCCAGGTCCGTCTCAGAACCGGTTCCTCCATATGTCAGGTCACCTTCTCAGTCATTTGCAGAAAGGGCGGGAGGATGACCTCCCGCCGGTTCATTCCTGATTGTCTATTGTATCATAAAAGGAAAAGCTCGTAAAGTCCGCCGTCAAAATGATTTCCCCGTCCACGGCGATCTCTCCCCGGAGGGGGACGCTGTCCTCCTGCCGCAGCCACAGGGTGGAGAGGATCTTGCCGTCCTGCGCTCCGGTCTGGTCCACCGTCAGGCGGACGCAGGGGGTCTCCCCCCAATCCTCCTGATTTTCCTCCAGCAGCCAGCCGTCCCGCAGGGCGCTCATCAGCTGGGGCAGGCAGGCCATGGGGCTGATGTCCTGGCTGCTGAGGGTCCCGGCGTTGAGGCACTGGTCCTCGTACACCAGCTCCACCTCCCCGTCGGAGAGCACCGCCTTCACTCCTGCGATGGTCTCCGGAGAGAGAACCTCCACGGTGGTCTCCCCCTCCGGCACATAGTCGCACCGGAGGGTGGCCTCCCAGACCGCGCCGTCCTGGGTGCAGGAGACCTCCGCCTCCATGACGCAGCCCGCCATGTTCCGGTAGGGCATCCGGGCCTCTGCCGCACCCTCCGTCTCGCCGCCTGTGCCGCCGCAGGCCGCCAGCAGCAGGCACAGGGTCATCATTGGTACGCAAGCCCATCTGCGCACCGCAAAAACCTCCGTCTTTTATTGGACCTCTCCAATGGCCGCCGGCAGCGCCGACACCACGTCCTCCGGCGTCATGCCGTAGGCGGTCAGCCGCTCCGCCGCCAGATCTCCCGCCCGGCCGTGGAGCCACACGCCGCCAGCCGCCGCCTGGACCGGCGACGCCCCCTGGGCCAGCAGGGAGGCGATGACGCCCGTCAGCACGTCGCCGCTGCCGCCCTTGGCCAGGCCGGAATTGCCGGTGGTGTTCACCAGCGCGTTGCCGGAGGGCACGGCGGTGATGGTCCGGTGGCCCTTCAGCACCAGGACGCAGCCGTGGGCCTCTGTAAAGGCCCGGGCGGCCCCCAGCCGGTCGCCAGCTGAGAGGTCTCCTCCGATGCGGGCGAACTCCCCGTCGTGGGGCGTCAGCACTGTCACCCGGTCCTGCCGGGCGTCCAGTACATCCATATGCCCGGCCAGCGCATTTATGCCGTCGGCGTCCAGCACCACCGGCTGTCGGATCTCCCGCAGCAGCTCCAGCACCAGCTCCGTGACGCCGTCGCCCCGGCCCAGGCCGGGGCCCAGGGCCACCGCGTCACAGCCGGCGGCCCGCTTCAGGATCTCCTCCTTTGCCTTGGGGGACAGCTTCCCGTGCTTGTCCGGCAGGGGGAAGGGCATGGCAGAGACGCACTTGGCCGCCTCCACCGGCCAGATGGCCTCCGGCACGCCCAGGAACACCAGCCCGCATCCGGACCGCGCCGCCGCCGCGGCGGTGAGCCAGGGCGCGCCGGTGTAGCCCACGGCGCCGCCGACGATCAGCACCTTGCCGAAGGTACCCTTGTGGCCGTCGATCTTCCGGGGCGGCAGGGCGGTGCGGACAAAGTCCCGCTCCACCGTCTGGGCCCGGCAGGCGAGCCCCCGGACCAGATCCGCCGGGATGCCGATGTCCCGGACCTCCACGTCCCCGGAGAGGACGGCGCCCTCCCCCACCGCCTGGCCGATCTTGGGCAGGGTGAAGGTGACCGTGCGGTCCGCCCGGACGGCCCGCCCCAGCACATCGCCGGTATCCGCCGCCACGCCGCTGGCGATGTCCGCCGCCACCACGGCGGCCCGGCTCTCGTTCATCCAGTCCACCGCCGCGGCAAAGGGTGAGCCTGCCGCGATGGGCCGGGAGAGGCCCACGCCAAAGACGGCGTCGATCACCACATCGCACCCCAGCACCCAGGCCCGCTGGCTTGCGTCCGCTGGGTCGAACCGCTCCAGCTCCACGCCGCACTCGCTGAGGCGGCGGGTCTCCTCCAGGGCGTCCGGGGTCAGCTTCTCGTAGTCCCCCACCAGGAACGCCCGGATCTTCAGGCCCTTCAAAAACAGCAGCCGGGCGGCGGCGATGCCGTCGCCGCCGTTGTTGCCCGCGCCGCAGAGGGCCGCGCCCCGGCACCTGCCCGGCCGCTGGGGCAGCAGGTCCAGCGCCGCCCGGGCCACGCCCTCCGCCGCCCGCTCCATCAGATCGATGGAGGGGATGCCCCGCTCCTCGATGGCCTGCCGGTCCAGTTCCTTCATCTGTGATGCCGTCGCCAGTTTCATGGCCGTGCCCTCCTGTGTTCCCAATGGTTTTTCTGGTGCTTATTATAGGAATTTCTGCGCTGGATTGCAATCATTTGTAACCGGTCTGTCATGGAATTCCCGGGGAAATGTGATATGATGCAGATACAGAACAGGAGGTGCACTGCATGAGACGTATGCTGTTGTCTGTTTTTCTCGCCGCCGCGCTGCTGACCGGCTGCGGCGGGCGGGAAACTCCGGTCTCACCCGATGAGGCCCCGGAGGCCGCTCTGACGGAACAGGACGTTATCAATATGTATACCGCCGCGTCGGCGGTATACGACTGGTTTGATCTGACCACCCTGCCCCTGGACATGGAGGACGCCCGCACGGAGGGAGGCCTGACTTACTACCGGGTGGCCGCGGAAGATCTCTCCCTGCCCGTTTCCGCCGTGCCGGAGCCCACAGACAGCACGCTTTCCTGGACGCCGGAGCCGGTCACCATCGCCTCCCTGGCGGACCTGCGGGAGACGGCGGAGACCTACTTCTCCCCGGAGATGGCGGACAGCCTCTTTGCCCTGTCCCCGGACCACTACAAGGACTTCGACGGCGTCCTCTACGCCGCCGACGGCGGACGGGGTAGCAACGTCTACCTGCTGGACAAGGCCGCGGCGGCGGAACAGGCGGACGAGGATCACTGGACGGTGACGGTCACCTTCTACGCCGACAGCTGGGCCTTTGAGAAACCCAGTACCACCATCGGCTATTCCCAGGCGGTGCTGGATCTGGAACACACGGCGGACGGCTGGAAATTCACCTCCTTTGCCCCCTCCGACGGGCTGGACCTGGAGGCGGAGACGGTGTTCCAGTTCACCTATGATATGGATACCTTCATGCGTGATGACGCCGGTAACCTCGACACCTGGTCCGATCTGAAACTGGCCTGCTGGCTGCTCCACGCCGACGGGGCCTATTCCGAGGGCCCCTCCGACACGCTGACCCGTCGGTTTCTGGAGGACCCGGATACCTGGTTCGATGCGTTGTCCGTCTTTCCGGACAGCCCCTGGGAGCACGCCGACACCGTGATGGCCGCCCCGGTGAACGACACCTACGCCTGGTATGGTGAGGAGGAACAAGCCCGGCTGACGGAGATCCTGGACACCTACCAGCCGGAGAACGAGGCCCAGCGGGCCCTGCTGGACGCCCTGAAGGAGGCCCGGCCCCAGGCCGTCGAGCGGGCAACGGAAAACGCCACCGCCTCCTTCTGCCTGGTGACGGAGGGGCAGTTCCTCTCCCTGGGGCGCAAAGAGGGCGGATACCCCTGGGACTATGAGGGTCTCCCGGAGACGCCCCAGTCCGCCGGGACGGGGGACAACGGGGAATCGCTCTTCACGTTTTCCTTTGGCGGCGTGGATGTGGCGTATCTGGATGCGGATGGAACCGACAATATCTACCGCATGACCACCACGGTGCCGGGGCCGCGAACCCTGGGAGGCATCCAGGTGGGGGACTCGGAGGACGATGTAAAAGCCGTCTACACCGGTGCGGTGCAGATGGAGGCGGTGGGCGAGGACCAGTTCGGCGCCGACTACGCCCTGATCCACGAGCCCGGCGGCCTGTCCTACTGCAAGCACATCTCCTTTTTCATCACGGACGGCGTGGTGTCCGCCATCCAGGTGGAGGACCTGGTGGACGGCCGGCTCCTGAGCTGAAAATTTCCACCCCGATCCGCTGAATTTCGGCGAATCGGGGCTTGCATTTGTCCCGTTTCTGTGCTATAAGTGTTAATTGTTATCAGCGATGAACGGGAAAATAACCGCGATACGCCGCCAAGAGAGGTCTGGCCACCGGCTGCAAGCCAGACTGCGGACGCCCGGTTTGGTTCGCCCGGGAGCCGCCGTGGAGACACGGCCGGTCCGCCCTCCGTTACCGGGGCGTCAAGCGCGTACTCTGTGAGTATGAATTTGGGTGGTACCGCGGAAGGTTTGCCTTTCGTCCCAAGAGATTGGGACGGAGGGCATTTTATTTTAATTAGGAATGAGGAGTTAGGAATTATGAATTATGATGTCCGGCTTTGCCGGACGATCAAAATCGGCCGCCGCAGGCGGTTCATCAATTCCTCATTCCTAATTTCTAATTCCTAATTCAACAAAAGGAGTTTGACGTATGAAGGAACAACTGGAAGCCATTCGCGCCGGTGCGCTGGCGGCCATCGGCGCCGCCGGGAATACCGGGGAACTGGAGGCCCTCCGGGTCCAGTACCTGGGCAAAAAGGGCGAACTGACCGCCCTGCTGAAACAGATGGGCAAGCTCTCCGCTGAGGAGCGGCCCGTCATGGGCCAGCTGGCCAACGCCGTCCGGGCAGAGGTGGAGGCCGCCGTCGAGGCCCAGTCCGCCGTGCTGGCGGAGAAGGCCCTGGAGCAGCGGCTGGAGGCCGAGGCCCTGGACATCACCGTCCCCGGCCGGACCCACAAGCTGGGCCGCCGCCACCCCATGTACACCGCCCTGGACGAGATCAAGGAGATCTTCATCTCCATGGGCTTCACCGTGCTGGACGGGCCGGAGGTGGAGCTGGCCTCCTATAACTTCGACAAGCTGAACGCCGGCGAAGGCCACCCCTCCCGGGACTGGAGCGACACCTTCTACTTTGACGAGGACAGCCGGGTGATGCTCCGCTCCCAGACCAGCCCCATGCAGGTCCGGGCCATGGAGACCATGGAGCTGCCCATCCGCATCATCGCCCCCGGCCGGGTGTACCGAAAGGACGAGGTGGACGCCACCCACTCCCCCATGTTCCATCAGGTGGAGGGCATGGTCATCGACAAGGGCGTCACCATGGCGGACTTGAAGGGCACGCTGAACACCGTGGTGGAGATGCTGTACGGCAAGGGCACCAAGACCCGGTTCCGGCCCCACCACTTCCCCTTCACCGAGCCCTCCTGCGAGATGGACGTCCAGTGCCACAAGTGCGGCGGCGTGGGCTGCCCCACCTGCAAGGGCGAGGGCTGGATCGAGCTGCTGGGCGCCGGCATGATCCACCCCAAGGTGCTGCAGATGTCCGGCATCGACCCGGAGGTATACTCCGGCTGGGCCTTCGGCATCGGCCTGGAGCGCACTGCCATGAGAAGATTCAAGATCGCCGACTTGCGGCTCATTTTCGAGAACGACGTGCGGTTTCTGGAACAATTCTGAGGGTTCCATAATTAGGAATTAGAAATTAGGAATGAGGAATTGATGTGCCGCCTGCGGCGGCGGGTTCCAATCGTCCGGCAGCGCCGGACACCATAATTCCTAATTCCTAACTCCTCATTCCTAATTCGATAGAAGGAGTTATAAAAGATATGTTACTAAGTAGAAAGTGGCTGGACGAGTTCGTGCACGTCGATGCCAATGATAAAGAGTTCGCGGAGGCCATGACCCTCTCCGGGTCCAAGGTGGAGACCACCGAGGACCGGGGGGCCGAGATCTCCAACATCGTGGTGGGCACCATCCTCTCCATGGAGCGCCACCCGGATTCCGACCACATGTGGGTCTGCCAGGTGGACGCAGGCAAGGAGGAGCCTGTGCAGATCGTCACCGGCGCCTGGAACATCCACCCCGGTGACATGGTGCCCGTGGCCCTGGACCATTCCACCCTCCCCGGCGGCAAGAAGATCGAGAAGGGCAAGCTGCGGGGCGTGGTGTCCAACGGCATGATGTGCGGCCTCTCCGAGCTGGGCCTGGACGAGCGGGACTTCCCCTACGCCGCCATCGTCCCCGCCGCCATTTTGAACGACTACCACCCCCTGGACAAGAACAAGCCCTCCATCCCCGCGGACATCCAGCCCGGGGACAAGGTGTTCGGGCCCGTGGTGTGCGCCAAGGTCACCGCTGTGGAGGTGACCGGCGTCAATCAGTTCTCCTGCACGCTGGACACCGGCAGCGAAACCGTGTCCCTGGTCACCGCCTGCCCCAACCTCCACGAGGGGGACCTGGCGGCCTACAACACACAGACCCATACCATCTGCACCCTGGCCGACCTCCACGCTGAGCAGAAGGAGTTCCCCCACTGCATCCCCGACGGCATCTTCGTCCTCCACGAGGAGGGCATCCAGAACGGCGACGACATCAAGCCCGTCATCGGCGCCGACGACCATGTGGTGGAATTCGAGATCACTCCCAACCGGCCGGACTGCCTCAGCGTCATCGGCCTGGCCAGGGAGGTGGCCGCCACCTATCAGCAGCCCCTGACCCTCCATGAGCCGGAGGTGAAGGGCGGCGCCGACGGCGTGCTGACGGACCTGCTGGACATCGAGACTCCCGCCGCCGACCTGGTGCCCCGGTACACTGCCCGGATGGTGCGGAACGTAAAGATCGGCCCCTCCCCCAAGTGGATGCGGGAGCGGCTGCGGAGCATGGGCGTCCGCCCCATCAACAACATCGTGGACATCACCAACTATGTGATGCTGGAGTACGGCCAGCCCATGCACGCCTTCGACTACCGCTATGTGAAGGGCGGCCACATCATCGTCCGTCGGGCCGAGGAGGGCGAGGAGCTCACCACCCTGGACGGCAACGTCCGCAAGCTCACCGCCAATCACCTGGTCATCGCCGACGAGCACCGGGCCGTGGGCTTGGCGGGCATCATGGGCGGACTGAACAGCGAGATCGTGGCGGACACCACTGACGTGGTGTTCGAGTCCGCCTGCTTCGACGGCACCTGCATCCGCAAGGGCGCCCTGTCCCTGGGGATGCGGACGGAGGCCAGCGCCAAGTTTGAAAAGGGCCTGGATCCCCTGAATACCCTCCCCGCCGTTGACCGGGCCTGTGAGCTGGTGGAGCAGCTGGGCGCCGGCGAGGTGATGGACGGCGTCATCGACATCCTGAACCATGTGCCCCAGCCCCGCACCATCCGCATGGATCCGGAGCGGGTCAACGCTTTGCTTGGCACCGACATCCCCGCCGCGGACCAGTACCGGTATCTGGCCCGGGTGGACATCCGCACCCAGGACGGCTCCATTCCCGACGGCCCCGCCGACGTGGTCATCCCCTCCTGGCGGGGGGACGTGGAGGGCGTCGCCGACCTGGCGGAGGAGGTGGCCCGGTTCTACGGCTACAACAACATCCCCACCACCCTGATGCGGGGCCAGACCACCCTGGGCGGCTACGGCGCCGAGGAGATCCTGGAGCGCCGGGTGTCCAGCGTGTGCCGGGCCTTCGGGTACGATGAGATCATCACCTACTCCTTCATCTCCCCCACCCAGTACGACAAGATCCGCTGGCCTCAGGACTATCAGCGGCGGAACTCCCTCAAGATCCTGAACCCCCTGGGGGAGGACACCTCCATCATGCGGACCACCACCCTGCCCTCCATGCTGGAGATCCTGACCCGGAACTACAACTACCGCAACCAGGATGTGAGGCTCTATGAGGTGGGCCGGACGTACCTGCCCGGCGGCGAGGACGGCCTGGCCATCGAGTCCAAGACCCTGACCCTGGGCGCCTACGGCGGCGACATGGACTTCTACGCCATGAAGGGCCTCATCGAGGCCATCCTCAAGGAGCTGCGGGTGCAGGACGTCACCTTCCGCACCGGCAGCGGCTTCCCGGAGGCGGTCTCCTACCACCCCGGCCGGTTCGCCGAGGTGTGGAGCGGCAGCGACTGCCTGGGATACTTCGGCCAGATCCATCCCCTGGTAGCCCAGAACTACGGTGTAGACGCCGCGTTCTACTGCGCGGAGCTGTCCATGGACGAGCTGGAGAATGTCAAGGGTGCTGACCCCGAGTATGTGCCTCTGCCCAAGTTCCCCGCCGTCACCCGGGACATCGCCGTGGTATGCGGCAAGGCCGTCACCGTGGGGGCCCTGGAGGACTGCATCCGCCGGGGCGCCAAGGGCCTGCTGAAAGATGTGACGCTGTTCGATATCTACACCGGCGCCGGCATCCCGGAGGGCAAGAAGAGCGTGGCCTTCAACCTGACGCTCCGCTCCGACGACCGCAGCCTGACCGCCGAAGAGGCAGACGCGGATGTAAAGAGCATTCTGGAGCTGCTGCAGAGCGAGCTGAACGCCGTTCTGCGGTAACTTCTCCCTCCCCTGGAACAAGCCGCCTCAGGACAGGCCCTCCGGCCTGTCCTGAGGCATGTTTTTTTGATAAAATCCTTGTGAAAACGCTTTACACTTTCCAGAAAGAAGAGTATAATACTTTTGTATTACGTGAGGCTGGGTCCCTCTGGAAAAGGCGGTGTCTGCATGGACGACTTTACCCGAAAATTCAATCTGGCTACGGAAAAGGACGCGGAGATCCATCAGATCCTTCTGACCGTCTATCAGGCATTGGAGGAAAAGGGCTATAACCCCATCAACCAGATCGTGGGCTATATCCTCTCCGAGGATCCCACCTACATCACCAATCACAACAACGCCCGGACCCTGATCCGCAAGATCGACCGGGATGAGCTGCTGCAGGTGCTGGTCCGCAAATATCTGGGCCAATAAACAGTGTTTTGAGTGATCTTTCCCGCGGGGGAAGGCGCCGCATTCACATGCGGTGTCCCCCCTGCGGGATCTTTTTTGTCCGTTTTCAGCGGGCAGTTCTCTTTCCAGGAATTTCCCTGTAATTTGTTGTGGCCAAACATTGACAAACTGGATAAAATCTGTTACAATTCGGTTACAACTTTTCGAAGGAGTGTTTCCATGGCAGAAAGCAAGCCCAAGAAGGCAGAAGGTTTGATCTATAAGGGCCATCCTCTCCGCCGGGTGGACAATCTGATCTACTACGGCACGATGGCTGATAAATATATCATCATGATGCAGGTGCTCAGCACCAAAAAAGAGCAGGATCTGGACGTGGCCACCAAGGTCTCCATCCAGCTGCAGCTGACCGAGCCGGACCTGAAATCCCGGGACCGGGTCATCAAAAAGAGCGAAAAGGACAGCCTTTACGCCGCGATGGACATCGCCTCCGTCTGGCTGGACCGGGCTCTGGCAGGAAAATTATAACAGGATCTTCTCCCCGCACTACAAAAGACTGACGAAAGGGCTGTTCACGTATGTCTTATTTGGCAGGCAAAGCAGGCAAGGTCCTGTTTTTCTCCGTCCTTACCGCCATGCTGCTGGCCGTCACCGCATTTGCTTCTGATGTTGCCATCGGCGCAGGCTGCACCACCGGTTCTTCCCTGCGGCTCCGGTCGGAGCCCTCTACCGCCTCCTCCGTGGTCACCATGCTGGACAAGAGCGTGGCGGTCGCCATTCTGGATGACTCCACGGACGGCTGGTACAAGATCAGCTACAACGGCAACACCGGTTATGTGTCCGCCGATTATCTGAATGTGGATCAGGACAACCTCTTCACTACATACGGCCGTATCAATTCCGAAGGCGTGAACGTCCGTTCCGGCGCATCCACCGACAGTTCCGTGCTGGCTACCATCGAGGCGGACGCCATCGTCACCGTCAACGGTCTGGTGGACGGCTGGTACGATGTCACCTGCGAGTACGGCACTGAGGGTTATATCCGCAGCGACTATGTGGATCTGACGGAGTCTTCCTCCTCCAACGGCGACATCGTGGACACTGCGATGCAGCATCTGGGCACCCGCTATGTATACGGCGGGGCCTCTCCCAGCGGCTTTGACTGCTCCGGCTTCACCATGTATATCTACGGCCAGTACGGCTACTCCCTGCCCCACACCGCCACCGGCCAGTGGCAGAGCGGCCTGGGCAC
Organism: Oscillibacter valericigenes; assembly: GCF_016902445.1. GTDB lineage: Bacteria > Bacillota > Clostridia > Oscillospirales > Oscillospiraceae > Oscillibacter > Oscillibacter avistercoris. The sequence continues at coordinate 11,232 of NZ_JACSNX010000028.1, forward strand.
CCGGGTGTACTCCATTTCCGAGCTGCAGCCCGGCGATCTGGTGTTCTTCAATGATCCCAGCCGCAACGCCGGCAAGGCCTGCTCCCATGTGGGAATTTATGTGGGGAACGGCAATCACATCCACTCTTCCTCTTCCCGCAGCGGCGGCGTCATCATCAGTGACCTGACCAGCGGATACTACAACACCTATTTTGTGGGCGGCATCCACGTGTGATCCCCTGTAACGTCAGACCGGGCGGTACGCATTGCGTACCGCCCGGCTTTTTATCTGTCAGATGTCTTCTGCGGCCCGCTCCAGTGCGGCAAGCTCCCCTCTGCGGAGCAGGGGCAGCAGCTGCCGGAGCTTCTCCCGGGGCCAGTCCCACCACCGGAGCTGCTCCAGCCGCCGGATGGTGTCCGGGTCGAACCGCTTCCGGATGGGCTTTGCCGGCACGCCGCCCACGATGGTGTAGGGCTCCACGTCCTTTGTCACCACCGCCCGGGCGGCGACGATGGCGCCGTTCCCGATCCGCACGCCGGGGAGGATGGCGGCCTCGTAGCCGATCCAGACGTCATTCCCGATGACGATGTCCCCCCGGTTATCCCAGGCCTCCGTGATCTCCGAGACGGGTGTGTCCCACGCCTCGTAGAAGATGGGAAAAGGATAGGTGGACAGGGACTGCAGCGTATGGTTGGCGCTGGTGAACAGGAACTTGGCGCCGCAGGCGATGGAGCAGAATTTTCCGATCACCAGCCGGTCGCCGTTGATGGGGTAGTGATAGAGCACGTTGTTGCGTTCAAACCCCGTGGGGTCCCGGACAAAGTCGTTGTAGATGGTGTGCTCTCCCACGGAAATATTGGGGTCTGTGACCACCGCCTTCAGGTAGACGGTCTCCCGGTCGCCTGAGCGGGGGTAGATGGTATTTGCCGGAATCTGCATGAGAAAGGCTCCTTTCCAGTTTTTGTTTCATGCGATCCCGGCCATCACAATGCAGCGCTTCACCTGCCGCTCTCTCCTCTCCTATTCAGTCCGTTGTTCTTTCCCTGCTGCAGAGGGCGGCCAGCTCCCGGTCCAGGTTCTCATAGAATCGGGCGATGTGGATGCCGTCCACCAGGGCGTGGTTGGCCAGCAGCGTCATGGGCAGCAGGATCCGCCCCTCCTGCCGGTGCCAGCGGCCCCAGGTGATGCGGGGATTGCTGTCCGCCGGCGTGGGTGTGGGCTGGGTCAGGGCCGTGTAGGACAGCCACGGGACGCAGGAGACGAAGAACAGGCTCTCGCCGTCCTCCCCGTCCTCCAGAGAGGGTGCCTCCTTCACCCGGGCCTGCTCCGCCGCCGCATAGGGCAGGAAGTCCGCAAAGGGCCGGTCCGCCTCCAGCCGGCAGTAGCAGTAGGTCCCGTCCGGCAGGGCCACCGTGTGGGAGGAGGGACAGCGGTCATACTCCACCACCTGGTCCCCCCGGATGCGCCGCCGCAGCTCCGGCACGCCGTTGGCCGCCCGGGCGGCAGCGTACAGCACCGCCAGGAAGAAACTGGTCCCGGTCTCCCGGCACCAGTCCGCCGGCTCCGTCACATCCACCTGCACCGTCACCCCCACATAGGGATTGGCCAGGGTCTGAAAATAGGCAAACTGGTCCCGCCTGGGCTCCCGGGACATGTCTACGATCCGCCAGTTCATCCGTGTGCCTCCTCTGGTTGGTTTCCAGCCGTATGATAGCACATCCGGAAGCATTTTGCACGTTTTTTCGATTTTTGGAAAACAATGCTTGCCAAGTTCTTCCGGTTGTGCTATGATTCACACTTGTGTGAAAAATATGATTTCAAAGGGGGCATATCCATGCCTGGAGGCAAGCACATGCTGGGCATGTCCAAAAACCGGGTCTTCGGCACCGCCAAGGTGGGCGACCGGGGACAGATCGTCATCCCCCAGGAGGCCCGCCGCTTTTTCGGCATCTCTCCTGGAGACACCCTGCTGATCCTGGGCAATGAGGTCAGCGGCCTGGTGGTGACGAAGCCCCAGGTCCTCAGCGACCTGGCGGACGAAATTTTGGGAGCAACGGAGGAAGACCATGGAAATCGAGACCATGTATGAACAGCTGGGCGTCAGCCGGGCTGTGTATGAATACGGCGAGGCGGTGCTCCGGGACCTGCGGCCCCGGTTCGACGCCATCGACCAGACGGCGGAGTACAATCAGGGCAAGGTGCTCCACGCCATGCAGAAAAACCGGGTGAACGCCACCCACTTTGCCGCCACCACCGGCTACGGCTACAACGACGACGGCCGGGACAACCTGGAGCGGGTATACGCCGACGTGTTCCACACGGAGGCGGCCCTGGTGCGGCCCCAGATCACCTGCGGCACCCACGCCCTGACGGTGGCCCTCTCGGCCAACCTGCTGCCGGGGGACGAGCTGCTGTCCCCGGTGGGGGCCCCCTATGACACGCTGGAGGAGGTCATCGGCATTCGGCCCTCTCCCTGCTCCCTGGCGGAGTACGGCGTCACCTATGCCCAGGCGGACCTGAAACCGGATGGAACGTTCGACTACGACGCCATTCGAAGCAAGATCAATGACCGGACCAAGCTCATCACCATCCAGCGGTCCAAGGGCTATGCCACCCGGCCCTCCTTCTCGGTGGCGCAGATCGGGGAGCTGATCGCCTTCTGCAAGGGGATCAAGCCGGATGTGAAGGTCATGGTGGACAACTGCTACGGCGAGTTCGTGGAGACCGTGGAGCCCTCGGACCTGGGGGCCGACATGGTGGTGGGCAGCCTCATCAAGAACCCCGGCGGGGGCCTTGCCCCCATCGGCGGCTACATCTGTGGCACGAAGGAGTGTGTGGACCGGTGCGCCTACCGTCTCTCCGCCCCGGGCCTGGGCCAGGAGGTAGGCGCCAACCTGGGATTGATGCCCGCGTTGTACCAGGGACTGTTCCTGTCCCCCACGGTGGTGTCCGGGGCCCTGAAGGGCGCCGTTTTTGCCGCCAACATCTATGAGAAGCTGGGCTTCGCCTGCGTCCCCAACGCCACGGAGAGCCGTCACGACATCATCCAGGCGGTGACCCTGGGCAGCGCCGAGGCCATGGTGGCCTTCTGCAAGGGCATTCAGGCCGCCGCCCCGGTGGACAGCTACGTGACCCCGGAGCCCTGGGCCATGCCGGGCTATGACTCCGACGTCATCATGGCCGCCGGCGCCTTCGTCCAGGGCAGCTCCATCGAGCTCTCCGCCGACGGGCCCATCCGTCCCCCCTACGCCGTCTACTTCCAGGGCGGCCTCACCTGGTACCACGCCAAGCTGGGCATCCTCATGTCCCTGCAGAAGCTGGTGGAGGCGGGGCTGGTGACCCTGCCGGAAGGCAAATAATTCATTCAATACCATAATAGATTTAGGAGAAAACGCAACATGTGGTTTTGGCTCTCTCTCATCGCGCTGCTCTGCTGGAGCGGCTCTGACCTCTTTTCCAAGATCGGCTGCCGGGACGCCCGGGACAAGTACAGCCACCTGAAAATGGTGATGGCCGTGGGCGTTGTCATGGGGCTGCACGCGGCCTACGAGGTGTTCGTGGACGGCACGGTCATCAACCTGGACATCCTCCTGACGTACCTGCCGGTGTCCCTTCTGTACATCCTCTCCATGGCCATGGGCTATGTGGGCCTGCGGTACATCGAACTGTCCATCTCCTCCCCCATCTGCAACTCCTCCGGCGCCCTGGTGGCCGTGCTGGCCATCCTCTTTGACGGCATCGCCGGATACTCTCCCCTGGCCCTGTTCGCCGTGGCGCTGGTGTGTGTGGGCGCCGTGGGTCTGGGCGTGGTGGAGGTCCGGGAGGATGACGAGCTGCGCATCGAGCGGCAGAAGGCAAGCAACTACAAGTACACCAAGAGCTTCATGGCCCTGGCCATGCCCGCCGCTTACTGTGTGCTGGACGCCGCCGGCACCTTTGCCGACAGCCGGGTGCTGGAGATCATCAGCCGCACCGTGGAGGACTACGAGGCCAGCGCCAACGTGGCCTATGAGCTGACCTTCCTGCTGGCCGGCATCCTCTCCTTTGTGTACGTGGTGCTCATCAAAAAGGACCGGCTGGTGCCGAAAATGGAGGCGCCCAAGTACGTAGGCGCCGTCTGTGAGACCGCCGGACAGTTCGCCTACATCTACGCCATCGCGGACACGGAGCATCTGGCCATGTCCGCCCCTATCATCGCCTCCTACTGCGCGGCCTCCGTGCTGTGGAGCCGGATCTTCCTGAAGGAGAAGCTCTCCTGGAAGCACTACGCCATGATCGCGCTGATCGTGGCAGGCATCGCCATCATGGGCGTGTTCGATCTGTAACAAAACTCCCCCTCCGCGCTGTGCGCGAAGGGGGAGTTTTCTCTTTGCTTTTCAGCCGCCGTTTTCCTGAATCCGCTTGTCCAGCCGTGCCATGAAGTAGGCCAGCAGAAAACCGCCGATACAGCACACCGCCGACAGCACGATCTCCCACAGGGCCACATAGTCCGTCGGAACAATGACCAGCGTGGAGGCCAGCACGATGCCGAAAATACCGTGGAAGGCGATGGAGTAGTGCTTTCGGAAGAACCAGCTGACAAGCCGGGCCAGCAGCAGGATTGTCAGAACCATCCCCGGCAGGCAGGCGGAGAGCACCAGGAGGTCCAGCTCGGCCAGTCCCTCCAGCATGGGCTGGTACAGGCCCAGGGCCATCATCACCGAGGACGAGGTCAACCCCGGGATCACCAGGCTCATGCCCCACAGGGCGCCGCAGAAATTGTACCACCAGAAGTTGGGCTCCACGGTGACACAGATCACTTTTCCTACGTAAAACAGGCTGAAGAAGATGGCCCCGGCGCACACCGCCATGCTGATCCAGGAGCCGGCGCTTCGTCCCTCCTTCCCCGCCTCCCGAAAGAGAGAGGGGACCGTGCCCACGATCAGGCCGATGAACAGCCAGGTGGTGACGGTGCTGGAGACATCGATGGCCGCGGCGATGCCTTTGGCAAAGCCCAGAAAGCCCACCGCGCATCCCAGCCCGATGGGGATGAACCACCGCCAGTATTTGGGGATGGCCTCTCGGGGGTGGGTCAGCACCTCCATAAAGGGGCGGTAGATGTCGAACACCACCGCCAGTACCCCGCCGGACACCCCCGGCAGGATGGCGCCGGCACCGATCAGGATCCCGCACAGCAGGTCCCGCAGCCAGCGAATGCCAAAATTCTGATCCCGGTTCCGCTTCAACGCCGTTCCTCCATCATTTTATCGTCGTTGGTTTTCATGATAGCAGTTTTGCCCAGCGGTTGCAATCCGATACCGCCCCTTCTTTTGAAAAAATTCCCGGATCCGACAGCATCTGACCCCGCTTTGTGGAACTTCACAGAAACGAAGCAGCAGATAGCGGTTTTCTGGTCAATTTTTCCTGTTGACTTTTCCCTCGCTATCAGATAGACTATGAGACAGTTATTGGAAAACTTGATAGCGAAAGACGATGAAGAGAAGAGTACCCAGGCAGATACAGCGCAGAGAGCCTCGGCTGGTGAGAAGAGGTCTGGAAGGGTCTGGAGAACATGGTCTCGGAGTTGCGTGGCCGACCGCCTTTTGGGCATAGGTCACGACGTGTGCGCACGTCACAGCGCAGGGGTGTGTTGGCACTCCCAAAGGCCGCTTCCGTGAGGGAGCGTGCGAAGCAAGGTGGTACCACGGCGATCTCGTCGTCCTTGAGGCAGTTTGTCTCAAGGACTTTTTTGTTGCCGAAATTCATTTGAAAGGAGCGTGGCCCCGTGTCCATCATTCAGATCCGGCATCTGTACAAGACCTTCGGAACGGGTGAAAGCGCCGTCCATGCTTTGGAGGATATCAACCTGGACATCCAGGAGGGGGAGATCTATGGGATCATCGGCCTCTCCGGTGCCGGCAAGAGCACCCTGGTGCGGTGCATGAACCTGCTGGAGCGGCCCACGTCCGGCACAGTAATCGTGGACGGGAAGGACATGACCTCCCTCTCCGACCGGGAGTTGCGGCTGGCCCGGCGGAACGTCACCATGATCTTCCAGAGCTTCAACCTGCTGATGCAGCGGACCGTTCTGAAGAACGTCTGCTTTCCCATGGAGATCAGCGGCGTCCCCGCCGCCAAGGCCAGGAAGCGGGCCCTGGAGCTGCTGGAGCTGGTGGGGCTCAGCGAAAAAGCGGACGCCTACCCCTCCCAGCTCTCCGGCGGCCAGAAGCAGCGGGTGGCCATCGCCCGTGCCCTGGCCACGGACCCCAAGGTCCTGCTGTGCGACGAGGCCACCTCCGCCCTGGACCCCACCACCACCGCCTCCATCCTGGGCCTTTTGAAGGACCTGAACGAAAAGCTGGGCGTCACGGTGGTGGTCATCACCCATCAGATGAGCGTCATCGAGGAGATCTGCTCCCGGGTGGCCATTCTGGACGGCGGCATCCTGGCGGAACAGGGCAAGGTGGAGGACATCTTCTCCGATCCCCATACCGACGCCGCCCGGCGGCTGGTGTATCCCGGCGGCGTCAGCATCCAGCAGTATCCCGCCGGGACCCGGGCCATTCGGGTGGCCTTCAACGGCGGCACGGTCTATCAGCCCCTGATCGCCACCCTGGCCATCGATCTGGGGGTCAAGGTCAACATCCTGGGCGCCGACACCCGCAACATCGAGGGCAAAGCCTTCGGCACCATGCTGCTGGCCCTGCCGGACGACCCCAACAGCGCAGCCAAGGCCCTGAGCTACATTCGGGCACAGCCCAACGTTTCCGCAGAGGAGGTGGAGTACCATGCTTGAGACCATCAGCGCCTTTTGGGCGGAATACGGAACTGTCCTGACAGACGGCGTGTGGGATACCCTCTTCATGGTCGTCGTCTCCACAGTATTCGCCTATCTGATCGGCGTACCCCTGGGGGTGGCGTTGATCGTCACCCAGCCTCAGGGCATCCGTCCCCACCGGGGCGTCTACCGGGTGCTGGACTGGATCGTCAACATCGGCCGGTCCATCCCCTTCATCATCCTGATGGTGGCCGTCATGCCCTTCACCCGCCTGGTGGTGGGCACCACCATCGGCGTCAAGGGCGCCATCCCGCCGCTGGTGATTTCCGCCGCCCCCTTCATCGCCCGGATGGTGGAGACCTCTCTCAGTGAAGTGGACGCCGGCGTGGTGGAAGCCGCCCAGTCCATGGGCGCCTCCACGCTCCAGACCGTTTGGAAAGTGTACCTGCCGGAGGCGAAGCCCTCCCTAATCCTGGGCGGCGCCATCTCTCTGGTGACTATCCTGGCCTACACCGCCATCGCCGGCACCGTGGGCGCCGGCGGCCTGGGCGACATCGCCGTCCGGTACGGTCACCAGCGGGGCATCACCTCCGTCATGTGGGTGACGGTGGTGTTCCTGGTCATCCTTGTGCAGGTGGTGCAGCTGGTCTTCAACTGGCTGTCCCGGCGCATCGACAAGCGGCTGGACCAGACCGCCGACGCCAAGAAATTCGCTCCCCTGGAGCTGCTGGCCCGATTTGTTCACACCAAATAATTTCCCCGTCTTCACCGCCCGGCTTTTGAGATCTCAGCCGGCGTTTGAAAGAAATCCATACGACTACATGATTTATTGGAGGAATTGACATGAAAAAGAAACTGCTGGCCCTGCTGCTGGGCCTGACCCTGTGCCTGTCCCTGGCCGCCTGCGGCGGCAGCACCGACGACACCGCCGCGGACGACACCGCTGACACCTCCGGCGACGATGCCGCGGAGACCGTCACCCTGACCGTGGCTGCCTCTCCCACTCCCCACGCCGTGATCCTGGAACAGTGCGTGCCCATCCTGGCAGAGCAGGGCATCGACCTGGTCATCAATGAATACAGCGACTATGTGGTCCCCAATACCGCCGTGGAGGACGGCGACGAGGATGCCAACTACTTCCAGCACATCCCCTACCTGGAGGAGTTCAATGAGACCCGCGGCACCCATCTGGTAGACGTGGCTTCCGTCCACATCGAGCCCATGGGCGTCTATGCCGGCAAGACGGCCTCCCTGGAGGAGCTGGCCGACGGCGCCGTCATCGCCATCCCCAACGACGCCACCAACGAGGGCCGCGCCCTGCTGCTGCTGGAGGCCCAGGGCCTGATCACCCTGGACGACAGCTCCAATCTCACCGCCACCCCCAACAACATCGTGGACAATCCCAAGAACCTGGAGTTCCAGGAGCTGGAGGCGGCCACCATCCCCAGCGTGCTGGCGGACGTGGACCTGGCGGTCATCAATTCCAACTACGCTCTGGGCGCCGGCCTGAACCCCACCACGGACGCTCTGGCCATCGAGTCCAGCGACTCCCCCTATGTGAACGTGCTGGTGGTCAAGGAGGGCAATGAGGACAACGAGGCCGTGCAGGCCCTGGTGGAAGCCCTGCACTCCGACGCCATCCGCGACTTCATCACCGAGGAGTTCGACGGCGCTGTGGTCCCCGCTTTCTAAATTCAGGTATCGCCGCTGTGCCGGAGAGGCTTTGTCTCTCCGGCACAGCTTTTTGTCTGTTTCCTTTGTTAAAATCGTGTAAAATTTTTTGGCATGACCGGTAGCTTTTCCGACCCCCTCGTGCTAGAATATGGGTTGCGCTCCAGAGCGCAAATTTTTTGAAAAAACGAGAGGGTTATTGTCATGGCAGGCAAGCAGCGGACGCACTATGAGATCGATATGTGCAACGGCCCCATTCTCTCCAAGATGCTGCGATTCTCCATCCCGCTGATGTGTTCCAGTGTTCTGCAGCTGCTCTTCAACGCGGCGGACATCGTGGTGGTGGGCCGGTGGGCCGGGGACAACTCCCTGGCGGCGGTGGGCTCCAACTCCGCCCTGATCGGCCTTTTGACCAACCTGTTCGTGGGACTGGCCGTCGGCGCCAACACCATGGCCGCCAAATGCTACGGCGCCCATGACAGGGACGAGCTCCACCGGGTGGTCCACACCTCCATCCTGCTGAGCATCATCAGCGGCCTGATCCTGACGGTGGTGGGCGTCTTTGGGGCCCGGACCATCCTGATCTGGATGCAGACCCCGGCGAACGTGCTGGATCTGGCGGCCCTGTATCTGCGGATCTACTTCCTAGGCATGCCAGCCACTATGGTCTATAACTTCGGCGCCGCCCTGCTGCGGGCGGAGGGAGACACCCAGCGGCCGCTGTACTTCCTCTCTCTGGCGGGCGTGGTCAACATCGTGCTGAATCTGTTCTTCGTCATCGTGTGCCATCTGGACGTGGCGGGCGTGGCCATTGCCACGGTCATCTCCCAGTGCATCTCCGCCGCCCTGGTGCTGCGCTGCATGGTGAAGGACACCGGCCCCCTGCATCTGGACCTCAAAAAAATGCGTCTGCACCCCAGCACCTTGAGCCAGATCCTGCGGATCGGCCTGCCGGCGGGGTTCCAGGGCATCCTGTTCTCCCTGTCCAATGTGGTGATCCAGTCCTCCGTCAACACCTTCGGTGAGGTGACCATGGCCGGCAACTCTGCCGCTGCCAACATCGAGCAGTTCGTCTACGTGTCCATGAACGCCATGTACCAGGCCACCATCTCCTTCGTCAGCCAGAACTACGGTGCCGGCAACTATCACCGCATCCGCAAGATCGTGATCCGGGCCCAGTGCTGCGTGCTGGTGGTGGGCGTGGTCCTGGGCAACGCCGCCACACTGGCCGGCCGGGTGCTGCTCTCCATCTACACCACCAGCCCCGCCGTCATCGACGCCGGCATCACCCGGATGCAGATCGTCTGTGCCACCTACGCCGTCTGCGGCATGATGGATGTGATGGTGGGCGGCCTGCGGGGCATCGGCTACTCTGTCATGCCCATGCTGGTGTCCCTGGTGGGTGCCTGCGGCCTGCGGCTGCTGTGGATCGCCACGATCTTCCAGCTCCCGCAGTTCCACACCATCCAGATGCTCTACTGGTCCTATCCCGTCAGCTGGGTCGTCACCTTCGGCGTCCACGTACTCTGCTTCCTGTGGGCTTTGCAGAAGGTCAAGCACCGGCTGCTGCCCGCAGCGGAGACGCCGGAGAAGGCGCTGTCTCTCGAGGAATAAAAAGAGCGGGGTGTATCTTCTGATACACCCCGCTCTTCCGCATTCTGAACGCTTACAGTCCCATCCGCTGCCGGACGGCCAGCACCGCGCAGGCCACCAGGAAGATGGTCAGCGCCAGCTGGCCCCACAGCAGGTTGTAGGAGACATCCTCCCGATTGCGCCGCCGCCCCTCCAGCACGGAGAGGGAGTTGAAGATCCCCACTACGCCGAAGGCGATGGCCACCAGGTCCGCCGGCAGCTCCAGCCCCAGCACCAGCAGGACCAGGTACAGCACAAATCCAAGTCCTGTGGCGATGGCCCCATTGTTCATCTGCTTTTTGGTCTGAAACAGCAGACCTCTTTTCTTGTCGCTCATCTTGAACCCGCTTTCGTATCAATATCCGTTGACGATCACGTCCAGCACCTTGGCGGCCACGCTGCCCGCCACAGAGGATCCGCCGCCGCCGTTTTCCACCAGCACCACAAAGGCATAGGGGGTGTCCTCCCCCCGCAGGAAGCCGGCGAACCAGGCATGGGGCGTCTGCCCCTCTCCTACCTCAGCGGTGCCGGACTTAGCACAGAGGTCCATGTTGGGGAACCGGCTGGCGCCGTAAGTCTGCGTCACGTTGTTGGCCATCAGATCCGCCAGGGCGGATGCCGTGTCAGAGGAGATCAGTCTGTCGGTCCTGGTGGTGAAATGAGGCAGGCTGGGCAGTCCCAGGGCGCTCTCCGTCCGGAGGATCAGGTACGGCTCCGCCGCCTTGCCGCCGCTTGCGATGGCGCCCATGTAGATCATCAGCGCCGCCGGGTTCACCTGGTCGTGATACTGGCCCACGCCGGCCCAGCCCAACTGCCCGTCGGTGATGCCGTCAAAGTCGAAGGAGCCCTTTGCTGTGGGCAGGCCGTCGATGGAATAGCTGTCGGTGAGGCCCGCCTGCTCCGTGTACTTCTCCAGGGTGTCCGCCCCCAGCTCCTGGGCGATCTGGGCGAAGGCCACGTTGCAGCTGTTGGCGAAGGCCGCGGCAATGTCCTGCTCCCCATGAGTGCCGGAGCAGATGATGGTCTCGTCCCCGATCTGGACGCTGCCGGTGCAGGTCCAGGTCCGCTCCGTCAGGTCCGGGATCTCCTCCAGGGCCGCCGCCAGGGTGACGGTCTTGTAAACGGACCCCGGCGTGAAGGTGGAGGACAGGAAGCGGTTCAGATAAGCGCCCTCGTACCGGTCATTGGTGGTGATGTCCTCCGGCACGTTCAGGGGGTCGTAGCTGGGGGCAGAGACCATGCACAGGATCTCTCCCGTTTCGTAGTTGTAGACCGCCACCGTGCCGGACTTGCCGCCGAGCGCCTCATAGGCGGTGTAGTTGTACCTGGCATCGATGGTCAGATACAGATCGCTCCCCTGCTGGGCGCCGAAGGCGCCGTTCAGGAGACTGTATCCCGTCAGCTTGTCGGCAAAAGCGTTCAGCGCCCCGGTGCCGATGTTGCCCTGCAGATCCCCCACGGCATGGAGGGTAGCCTTGCGGACGGTGGCGCTGTCGTAGTAGGTCCGGCGGCCGTCCACCACCTCGGAGAGCACATCCCCGTCCCGGTCCAGCACGGTGCCGCTGGCCAGCTCCCCGCTGCTGTTGTACAGGTGGCGGTTGAAGGCGGAGGAGGCCCAGCTGCCGCCGTCCGCAAAGTATTTCACCAGAAAGACCCCCAGGCCCGCCGCCAGCAGCAGGGCCAGGGCCAGACAGACGAAGGCCCGCCGCTCAATTTTCTTCATGGCGTTCCTCCTTTTCCATGTCGAAGGGATCCCCCACCGGCTCCGCCCGGCGCCGGGCCGCCTGGGTCAGCTGCCGCTGATGCCTGCGGGCGATGGCGAAGCTGGCATTCTCCCGGGTGTCCGTGGCCTTCAGATAGGCCAGGAGTCCCCAGGCGGACATCATGGCGGAGCCGCCGTTGGAGACGAAGGGGAACGTGACGCCGGTGAGGGGCAGCAGGTCCACGGAGCCGAACACGTTCAGGCAGGTCTGGAACACCAGCAGGGACGCCGCCGCGCAGGCGGCGATGGTGTAGAAGCTGGACCGGCCCACCCGGCAGGCCCGGGCGGCGAAAAACGCCAGGGTGATGATGGAGCCCACTGCCAGCACGGCGATCAGCAGTCCCCACTCCTCGCAGAGCATGCCGAACACCAGGTCCGTGTCCGCCGCCGCCACGTTGTGGAGCCAGCCGTTGCCGGCCCCCATGCCCAGAAGGCCGCCGGAGGCGGCGGCGGACATGGTGCGGGTCTGCTGGTAGCCGGTGGTGGAGGCGGCCTCCCAGGCGTGGCCCCAGGAGGCGAAGCGGCTGAGGATATAGGGCTTGAACTTCAGAATGATACCCGCCCCGAACACGGCGCCGCCGCAGATCAGGGACAGCGTGGCGAAGTCCCCGGACCGCATGTAGGCGATCACCAGGAAGGTGACGAAGAAGATGGCGGCGGTGCCGAAGTCGCTCATCAGGCCCAGCAGGCCGATGCACAGGCCCGTCAGCACAATGAAGAGGGTCAGGTTCCGCTTGTGGAACAGCCGCTCCAGCGTGGCGGCGCCGGCGAAGATATAGCAGATCTTGGCGATCTCCGACGGCTGGAAGGACATGCCGCCGATGGAGATCCAGTTGACGGCGCCGTATTTGGAGTTGCCGATCAGCAGCGTGATGCCCAGCAGGCCGATGGCGGCCGCCGCCATGAGCCAGCGGTTCTTCTGCACCCGGCTGAGATCCCGCAGGAACAGCCCCAGCACCAGGAACAGCCCAAGGCCCAGCAGAATGGCCAGGAACTGCTTGAACAGGCTCCCCTGGGCGCTGGAGGCGGTGATGGACAGGGACAGGGTGGAGAGGAAAAAGGCGATGGTCTCCATCTCGAAGCCCACGCACCGGGTGGCCCGCAGAGCCGCGTAATAGAGCCACATCAGCACCGTCAGCCCCAGGAAGGCCAGCGGAATGGCAATGGTGGCCTCCGTCCCGGCGGCCACGATCAGCTGCAGGCAGGCCAGCACCTGGAACACCGTCAGCCACAGAAAGGACGGCCAGATGGCGGCGGGCCGCTCCGCCCGGCGCTTCGCCTCCTGCTCCTCCCGCTCCGCCACGGTCTGGGGCAGGAAGATCAGGGGCACGCCGCCCAGGGTGATGGTGTCCCCCAGCTTCACGGGGGCAGAGGTCTCCACCTGCTCGCCGTTCACCGCCGTGCCGCCCTTGGAGCCCAGGTCGTACAGGGTCCAGTTCTCATCCTCGCCCCGGCAGAGGGCGGCGTGCTGGCGGGAGATGCTGGGGTAGTTCAGATAGATGTCCGCCGTCTTGCTGCGGCCCAGGATGTTCTCCCAATGGGTCAGGGGCAGAGACGTGCCGTTGGGCAGGCTCAGCTGGCCCCAGTTCTCCGGCGTGTGGGGGATCCGCAGCAGGGAGCGGACCGCCCGGTACAGGATCAGCACCGCCAGCGCCGGGAAGAGAAACCGCACGAAGGCCATATACCACTCCCCTGCCAGCGGATACGCCGCCAGCAGGCCGGTCAGACTGTCCAGCAGCGTCTGCAGGAACTCCATCCGCTGTCCGCCTCCTTTCTTTTTGGACATATGGAAGTATTATAGCATTTCCCCCCGAAAATGTACAGCCCCCCTGCCGGGACAGACGGTCCTCCATCGGATGCCTCTGCAGCCGGTTTCCAGTTCTCCCATTGATTTTTCAGGAGTTATGCCCGGTTAATTTTCGGTTTTCTCTTGACCTATCCGCAAAAATCCTTTAGAATATATGGATGTCTGCAAGACACCTCTCATGGTCCTTTTGGGGGGCCATTTCCTGTTTGCGTGTGCATATTTTTCATCTTACTCTGAAAGGCCGATCGATATGAAGCATCCCTACAAGACGCGGGAGGGCGGCGCCACGGTGACGATCTTCGTCCCCTATGACTGCAAAAACCACTGCCCCTTCTGCATCAATAAAGGCGAATACGCAGATATGACGGGGTTCTCCCTGGAGAAGATCTGCCGGAGCATCGAGCGGATGGACGCCATCACGCCCCGCTGCGACTTCGTCTTCACCGGGGGTGAGCCCTTCGCCAACCTGGAGTCCCTCCAGGTGATGCTGGACAAGATCCCCACCACCCATAAGGTGTATATCAACACCACCCTTCCCGTCTCCGAGCATCAGTCCGAGGCGGACATTCTGGCATTTGCGGAGCGGAATAAGCACAAGATCACCTGTATCAACGTCTCCCGCCACATGCAGCACTATGTGGTGGAATCCAACGACGATCTGCTGGCCAGGCTGCCGGTGCCCTTCCGGGTCAACTGCGTGCTGTACAAGAACTATCCGGCCGACCAGCTGGTGCCCTATATGGAGCGGTTCCGCAAGCTCCCCGGGGCCTCTATCCAGTTCCGGTTCGACTACACCGCCACCACGCCGGAGAACCTCTACGAGGAGGAGGGGGACAAGATCCTGCAGGATCTGAAGAAGGTGGCCCGGTACACGGGGCTGGACGGCTGCCGGATGCGCTGCGGCTTCCACTTCGACTACAAGGGTATGGAACTGACGTATCACAAGACGCTGCCCTACTCCACCATCGTGGAGACGGACCCCAAGGACGGCGTCACCTATGACATCCTCTACGACATCCTCATCAAGCAGAACGGCGACATCCACTCCGACTGGGACGGCACCCTCCTGGATGTGGATGCCTACGAAAAGGTCGTGTTTGAGCCTTACGACCTGAAGTGGCTGGCCCGTATCGCGTGATCCATAAGGGACGGCGGAGTTTTCCGCCGTCCCATTTTTACAGACTGGAGGCAATTTTCATGAGACCCATTCAAACTGTCGGCGTCATCGGCCTGGGCTCCCTGGGCGTGCTGTACGCCACCCTGTTCACCGGCGCCCTGGGGAAGGACCGCGTCCTGGTCCTGGCGGACAGCCGCCGCACCGCCCGCTATCGGGAGGAGGGCGTCTGGTGCAACGATCAGCTGTGCGACTTCAACTATGTGGACGCCGCCTCCCGCACAGAGCCGGTGGACCTGCTGCTGTTCGCCGTCAAGTTCGGCGGCCTGCGGGACGCCATCCAGACCTGCCGCCACCTGGTGGGGCCGGATACCATCCTGCTCTCCGTCCTCAACGGCATCGTCAGCGAGGAGATCCTGGCAGAGGCTTTCGGCCCGGAGCACGTGGTCTGGTGCGTGGCGGAGAAGATGGCGGCCAAAAAAGAGGGCAACCGCGTCACCTGCGGTCCCTGGGGAGAGCTGGCCGTCGGCGTTCCCGCCGGGGAGGACCCGGCCCGCCTTCACCGGCTCACCGCGTTTTTTGACGCCATCCACTTCTCCTACGTCCTGCCGCCGGACATCCGGATCCACCTGTGGAGCAAGCTGCTGTGCAACACCGGCTGCAACCAGGCGGCCATGGTGTTCCAGTGCGACTACAGCCTGCTGCAGCGGCCCGGGACGCCCCGGGACACCATGATCGGCGCCATGCGGGAGGTGGTGGCCGTGGCCAACGCCGAGGGCGTTCCCCTCTCGGAACAGGATGTGACCACCTGGGTGGACATCATCGACCACCTGCCCTCTGACGGCGAGCCCTCCATGCGGCAGGACGGCAAGAACCGCCGGAAGAGCGAGGTGGAGCTGTTCTCCGGCACCATCCGCCGCCTGGCGGCCAAGCACGGCATCCCCGTACCGGTGAACGACTGGCTGTACGAGCAGGTCCAGGAGATGGAGCGGGCGTATTGAGCCTGCCCTGCACCGGGAGATGGAGGATGGGCTTTTGCGGGAGCCGCTTCCCCGCGCCTGCCCCGGAGCAGACGCGTTCCGGGACATCGCTTCCGCAGGCCGCAGGAAAGAGGACCCGGCACAGCAGGGATGCTGTGCCGGGTCCTTCTCACGGCGGTCACTGCTGAAGCGCCAGCCGCTTCTGCCGCCGGACATGCCGCAGGAACCAGATCCCGCACAAAATGATCTGCACCGTGGTGGAGGCCGGGGTGGCCAGTCCCAGGTGGAACAGGGAGCTGTCCGCCGACCAGCTCACCAGCAGCGCCACAGGGCTGCCCAGCTTCAGGATCCTGCCGATGAGGGCGCCGTTGAACCGGATGTCCTGCCGCCGGAGGGTGAAGGCCAGGTGTTTTTTTCGAATCAGCAGCAGGGAGAGCACCACGCTCACCGCCTGGGCAAACACCGTGGCGATGGCGGCGCCGGCCACATTCAGGCCGAAGCCGCCCACCAGCAGCAGGTCGCCGCCGATGTTCAGGACACATGCGATCAGCACAGTGATCAGCGGCACCCGGGAGTCTCCGATCCCCCGGAAAATGCTGCCCAGCAGGTTGTAGGCCACGATGAACACCGCACCGGCGGAGCAGATCCGCACATATTCCACCGTGCCGTCAAAGGCGTCCGCCGGGGCGTGCATCAGCACCGCCAGCTGGGGCGCCGCCAGCTCCAGCGCCGCTGTGGCCACCACCGCCACCACCAGGAACAGGCAGATGCCGCTGCCCACAGCCTGCCCCGCCTCCTCCGGCTTGCCCTCGCCGATCTTCTGGCCCAGCAGCACGGTGATGCCCATGGCCAGGCCTGTGATGACGATGGTCACCGTCTGCATGATCTGGCTGCCGGTGGAGACGGCGGAGATATCCGCCGCTGTTCCGAATTTCCCCACCACCTGCAGGTCCACGGCGCCGTACATGGCCTGCAGCAGCAGGGCCAGCAGCACCGGCAGGGCGAATTTCAGCAGGGTCGACAGGATCGGCCCACGGGTAAAGCTCTGTTCTGTTGTTTCCATAAATTCCTCCCAAACGCTGGAGGGCAGCAAAAAAAGCCGGATAAGAGTCCGGGCGCCCCCAGCATCTTATCCGGCTTTATGACCGCGGCCACAAGCCCTCCGATGAACAGGCATTACTCTAGCAAGGGCCACGGCGATTGTCAAGTCCTGCCGCCTGTGCCTGCGCAGAGGTTTTACCATCCCTTTACCGGGATACGGTGGTAAACCGGCAGACAAGAGGAATACACTGGAACCAGAGCTCCGCCGAGGCCCCGGGTCCGCGCCCTCCGGCGGGGAAATCCTGTGATTGGAGTGATGGCCATGCTGCCCTGCCGCCCCGGCTGCCCGTTCTATCAGGAGGGCTGCCACAAGACCTGCGCTCAATGGCAGCTGTTTCAGGAAAAACAGCAAGCTCAGCGCCAGGCCAAAAAACAATATCTGCAGTTCTACAATGACCTCTGCGCTCAGGTGGTCCGCCAGTGCCGGGCCATCGAGTACAGGCGCATAGCCTGGTGAGCCGCGGCACGGCCGTTCTCACACAGGCGCAAAAGGCGGCCCCGCGGCGCTTTGCCGTGGGGCCGCTGCCCGTCTCTCACAGATATTCCCGCAAGGTCTCCAGGTTCTGCTCCATCAGCGACACGTAGGTGGCGCCCGCCTCCAGATCTGCGGCGGATACGTTGTGGCAGGTGTGGAACATGGCAGTCCGGACCCCTGCGGACTCAGCGATACTGTCCGCCACCAGGTGGTTGGAAAACTCGATATACCAGACGGTAGGGATGTGCTCCTGGCGCACCTTGTCGGTCAGAAAGGCGATGGTGGCCGCCGAGGGCTCCGTCTGGGTGCTGCAGCCGGGGAAGGCGGCGTAGTAGTCGATGTCGAATTCCTCGGCGAAATACCGCAGGGGGAACCGGTCGCCGAACACTATGGTCCGGTCCCCTGCCCCGGCGAAGAAGTCGGCAAATTCCTGGTCCAGCTTCTCGATCCGGGCGGCATAGTCCTCTGCATTAGCGGCGTAGGTCCCGGCGTTGGCCGGATCCAGAGCCGCCAGTGTGTCTCCAATGGCCCGGGTGATGGCCGCGGCGTTTTGGGGAGACGTCCACACATGCTCGTCGTAGCCCACCACTTCTCCCAGGCCGGGGGCCTCGCTGTGATCGTGTTCGTGGTCGTGGCCATCTTCGTAGCTCTCCATGCCCTCCACTGTCTCCTCTTCCAGCAGAGGGACGCAGTCCACCATCCGCAGGCTCTCGCCCCGCAGATCCACAGACTCCAGGATCGTCTCCACCCAGGTGTCAGACTCCCCGCCCAGGTAAAGGAACAGATCGCAGTCCTGCACTGCCAGGATGTCCGCCGGCGTTGGCTCATAGGAGTGGCTCTCGGTTCCCGGCGGCAGCAGCAGCTGCACCTCCGCCAGGTCTCCGCCCGCCGCCCGGGCAAAATCATAAGCCGGAAACACGGTGGCCACCACCGTCAGCTTGTCCGGATCACGGTCCTCCGCCGGGCGCTGCCCGCAGGCAGAGAGCGCCAGCAGCATTGCCATGGCCGCACAGAGAAGGGAAACGTTCTTCACAGGTATGCTCCTTTAAATTGAGAATCATTTTCAATCCATGCAGTATATCACAGCTGCCGGCAAAAAGCAAGCCGTTCCGGGGCCGCTTTTCAGGAATTAGCCTTGGCAAACCCGCAAAAGTCTGATAGAGTTAAGAAAACGTTAAGATTTTGCGGAGGTACACCATGAGAAAGGAACTGGATCTTCCCCGGATCGACGACAGCAAGCTGGACGAAGCGGAGGCCCTGATCGCATCCATCGCTGCCAGGGAGCCCGGAACGGCTGCCGCAGAGCTGGAAGCCCTCTCCGCCCTCACCGGCAAGCTCCACTCGGAGGTGGAGTTTCTGGAATACTGGAGCTGGACGGATCTGGACACACTGGCCCGGCTCACGCTGGCGCCGGAGCCGCCCTGTGTCCCGGACCTGACATGGGAGGAGACCCAGGAATTGGTGCGGCGGATCCAAAACTGCTCTGTCACCGGCCAGGAGTGGGCCATGCGCTATGATCTCCAGCTGCTCCGCCGGTCGCTCTCCCTACCGAACGTCATGGACTTCGTGGCCTCCGGCGAGGATGTGGAGGTCATTGCGGAAAAGCTGCTGCAGGCGGCCCGGTGACTCCCTCTTTCCACAACTGACAGCACCCGGCACTGCGGTCCGCAGTGCCGGGTGTCTTTGACGGGAGGGGCAAGGCGCTCTGTCCCGGGAAGAGCGTCATTTGCTCCAGGAAGCAAACAGCCCTCTTTTTTCATAGGGCTCACTTTTGACAGAGCGCACCGTGTAGCCCGTGTCGTCAATGACCTGCCGCAGGGCTGCCTCATCCAGCGGCTCTTCTGCCAGGATCCGTGTCCGGTTCTTCCCGTGAGAGGATTCTACCTTTTTGACGCGGAACGCCCGGCGCACTGCGTCGTTCACATGAGACTCGCACATGCCGCACTGCATGCCCTCCACTTCCAGCGTATATTGGACCATCGCACTCTCCTCCTGTTTTGAATGGTGCTGTCTACAGTTAGTTTTTACTAACTAAATGATAGCACGCCGCCCCTTTTTTGTCAATATCCAGCTGGCGGGAAGCGGCTGCCCTGGTCTCTCCGGCGCCAGTTTGTCCCCCAAAACCGCAAAATGCAGTCTGCTCTATTTTCCAGACATCTGATATCAGATTTAATTGCTGGTAAATAGCGAAATATCTAAAACACGCTCTATTTTTTATTCAAAATGCCCATTGATGCAGATACTTCCCCTCCGCCTTTCAACACTTATAACAAAAACATCATACCGGTCCACGCAGATTTTTATACTGGCAGATTTGTTATAGAATTGACAACCCCTGCAAAATAGGACTATACTGTAATTGCTGACAAGCATCCAACACGGCAAATTTCGAGATGGTTTCCCCTTTGGGGAAACAAACCGAACGAGGAGGATCAAGCATGAAAGACATCGTAGAGATCCGGTGGCACGGGCGCGGCGGCCAGGGCGCGAAGACGGCTTCGCTGCTGCTGGCGGACGCGGCGTTCAACACGGGC
>NZ_JACSNX010000029.1 GCF_016902445.1 Oscillibacter valericigenes
AAATGCGCCGCGCCCGGTGGAAAAGAAAAAATGTTCGGCGGGTCGGTCTGCGCCAGCGCAGACCTCCTGCCGCCGGCGGGGGAAGGTTGGCAGTCCCTCGCGGCAGTCAGGGACGGAAACGCGCTGTCCTTGGGGAATCTTTTGGCCCGGGGAAGTTAGGGATACATCCAGCTTCTCTTTTCGCTGCCGCTGGCCGGTTGTTGATGAGAGTTTCAGCATAGGCCAAGGCGACAAAACTTCTACGCCCGCCCGGGCAGCGCGTAGCGAAGCGGAACGCGCGGAAAGAGAAGCTGGTCAAATGCGTCCTTGCAACCCGACGACCTGGGCACCATCCGCCACGGGACGGCAGTATCGACCTGGCAGAAGACCCTAGCGTGCCCGAAGGCCAGCCCAAATCGACGCTTGCACCGATACGCCGACCCCCGTCGCGCGGAGGGCCACTGCACCGAAGCGCGCCTAAGCGGCCTTTTCTTTTGGACCGTGCACGGCCCGTTTTCTTTTCGGCCAAGACCGAAAAGAAAATGGGGGGTGCATCCTGCATGGACCATGCCCCCTGCGGGAGCAGGGTCTCCCCCGGCCGCCGTCACGGCGGCTCCTCCATACCCTATGACGGGTACATTGCCCGGCTATCAACATAGCCGCCATTCCCCGTCTAATGGGACGCTCCCTCCCGTTATTCATATCCAAAATTTCCAAATTTTAACAAGGACTGACCCTATGGAACCCTTTCTCAGACAATTACAGACCATCCCCGAGGTGGCGGAGCTGATCCGCCGGGTGGAGGACGGCGGCTGCCCGGCGGCGGTCAGCGGCCTTCAGCCGGTGCAGCGGGCCTGTGTGGGGGCGGCGGTGGCCGCCGCCTGCGGCCGGCCGGCGGTGTTCCTCTGCGGGGACGAGCGGGAGGTCCAGGTCCTCTCCGCCGATCTGGAGACCCTGACGGGCCATCGCCCCGTGACCCTGCTGGGCCGGGAGTGGCAGTTCCGCCCCGGGGCCGTGGGCTCCCGGGACTGGGAGCGGAGCCGCCTGGCGGCTCTGTACGCCCTGGCCCAGGGGGAGGCCCCCCTGGTGGTGGCCACGGCGGACGGGCTGATGGCCCGGACGCTGCCGCCGGAGCTGCTGCGGTCCCTGGCCCTGACTCTGGAAGTGGGGGAGCAGGCAGACCTGGGACAGCTGACGGACCGGCTCCTCTCCGCCGGGTACACCCGGTGCGAGCAGGTGGAGGGCGTGGGCCAGTTCGCCCTGCGGGGCGGCATCCTGGACGTGTTCTCCCCCCTGATGGACCAGCCGGTGCGGTGCGAGTTCTTTGACGATGAGATCGACTCCATGGGCGCCTTTGACCCCGGCACCCAGCGGCGGACCCGGAACGTGTCCTCCGCCCGGATCCTGCCGGCGGCGGAGGTGCTGCCCCACTGCGCGGAGGGCGGCCTGCCCGGTCTTGCGGACCAGCTGACCGCCCTGGCGGAGAAGCTGGCGAAAAAGCAGAAGACGGAGGCCATCGTCCAGACGCTGCGGGAGGACGCGGAGCGGCTGCGCAGCGGCGCGGCCCTGGGGGCGGCGGACCGGTATCTGGCGGCCATTTATCCTGAGGTGACCGCCGGCGTCCACTATCTGCCAACCGACGCGGTGGTGTTTTTCAGCGAGAGCGGCCGGGTGGACGAGCGGGTAAAGAACACGGTCCTCCAGCAGAAGCAGGATGTGGAGGCGCTGCTGTCCGCCGGGGTGCTGGCGGGAGACTACGCCCATCTGACCCTCACCGCCGAGGAGCTGTACGGCGCTCTGGAGGAGTTCCCCGTGATCCTGGAGGACTCCCTGCCCACCTCCCGGCACCCCCTGCGGCCCCGGGGCCTCCTGACCATGAACGCCAAGCAGCTCTCCTCCTACGGCGGCAGTCTGGAGACCGCCGTCACGGACCTGGAGCACTACCGGCGCAGCGGCAGCGCGGTGCTGGTGCTCTGCGCCGGGGAGACCCGGGCGAAAAATCTCCACCGGCTGCTGGAGGAGAAAGGCATCCCGGCCGCGCTGGATCTGTCCGGCGCCGCCATGCCCGCCGCCGGTGAGGTGCGTCTCTCCCTGGGGGCCCTGTCCGCCGGCAGCGAGTGGCCGTCCCTGAAGCTGGCGGTGCTGACGGAGGGCCAGCTGACGGCCCCGGCCATGCGGAAGCGCCAGCGGGCGCGAAAGGACTCCAACCGGCAGAAGCTGCAGTCCTACACGGACCTGTCCCCCGGAGACCTGGTGGTCCACGAACACCACGGCGTGGGCCGGTTCGCGGGCATCCAGCGGATGCCGGTGGACGGCGTGGAGAAGGACTATATCAAGATCGACTACGCCGGGGGCGACTGCCTGTACGTCCCCGTCACCCAGCTGGATCTGGTGAGCAAGTATATCGGCGGGGGAGAGGACACGGAGCGCACCAAGCTCAACAAGCTGGGCGGCGCCGAGTGGACCCGCCAGAAGGCCAAGGCCAAAAAGGCCGCCAAGGATCTGGCCAAGGGGCTCATCGCCCTGTATGCCGAGCGGCAGAAGCGGCCGGGCTTTGCCTTCTCGCCGGACTCCCCCTGGCAGCGGGAGTTTGAGGAATCCTTTGCCTACGCGGAGACCGACGATCAGCTCAAGTGCATCGCGGAGATCAAGGCGGACATGGAGAAGCCCCGGCCCATGGACCGGCTGCTGTGCGGCGACGTGGGCTACGGCAAGACGGAGGTGGCCCTCCGGGCGGTGATGAAGTGCATCCTGGACGGAAAGCAGGCCGCCATCCTGGTGCCCACCACCGTCCTGGCCCAGCAGCACTACGCCACCGCTGTCAGCCGGTTCCGGGACTTCCCGGTGAAGATCGAGGTGCTGTCCCGCTTCACCCCCGCCAGGGAGCAGAAGCGCATCCTGGAGGCCGCCAAATCCGGCGGCGTGGACCTGCTGATCGGCACCCACAAGCTGCTGCAGAAGAACATGGCCTTCCACGACCTGGGCCTGCTGGTGATCGACGAGGAGCAGCGGTTCGGCGTCACCCACAAGGAGCGGCTGAAGGAGATGAGCCGTCAGGTGGACGTGCTGACCCTCTCCGCCACGCCCATTCCCCGGACACTGAACATGGCTCTCTCCGGCCTGCGGGACATGTCCACCCTGGAGGAGCCCCCGGCGGACCGCCAGCCGGTGCAGACCTATGTGCTGGAGCACGACTGGGCCATCATTGAGGACGCCGTCCGCCGGGAGCTGGGTCGGGGCGGCCAGGTGTACTACCTCCACAACCGGGTGGAGAGCATCGACGCCACCGCATCCCGGCTCCAGAAGATGCTGGGGCCCGAGGTCCGCATCGTCACCGGCCACGGGAAGATGACCGAGCAGGAGCTGTCCTCCGTCATGCAGGCCATGGTGGACGGGGAGGCGGACATTCTGGTGTGCACCACCATCATCGAGACCGGCATCGACATCCCCAACGTCAACACCCTCATCATCGAGGACGCGGACAGGATGGGCCTGGCCCAGCTCCACCAGATCCGGGGCCGCATCGGCCGCAGCGCCCGGCGAGCCTACGCCTACCTCACCTACCGCCGGGGCAAGGTGCTGCAGGAGACCGCCGCCAAGCGGCTCTCCGCCATCCGGGAGTACGTGGAGTTCGGCTCCGGCTTCAAAATCGCCATGCGGGACCTGGAGATCCGGGGCGCCGGCAACCTGCTGGGCCCGGAGCAGTCCGGGTATCTCATGAGCGTGGGCTACGACCTGTACCTGAAGCTGCTGGAGGAGGCCGTCCTGGAGGAGCGGGGCGAGGAGAAACGGATCGAGACGGAGTGCGCCGCCGACCTGACGGTGAACGCCCATATCCCGGACCGGTACGTGCCCTCGGCCGAGCAGCGGATGGACCTGTACCGGCGCATCGCCGCCATCCGCACGGACGAGGACGCCTCGGACCTGCTGGACGAGATGCTGGACCGGTACGGCGAGGCGCCCAAGTCCGTGCTGGCCCTGCTGGACGTGGCGCTGCTGCGGTCCGCCGCCGCCAAGGCCGGCGTCTCCGACATCTCCCAGAAGGGCAGCGTGCTGAAGCTGACCCTGGGGGCCTTCCATCCCCAGGCGCTGGTGGCGGTGTGCGGCCACGCCAAGTACCGCCAGCGGCTGACGCTGGCGGCAGGGGAGACCCCCGCTCTGTCCCTGAAGCTGAAGCCCGGCGAGGACGTGCTGGAGGCCGCCCGAAATCTGGTGGAGGACCTGAAGCTGGCCGCAGAGGAGAGCGCCGCAGCCGCATCTGCCGGCAGTACGCCGTAGATCTCATCATGTTTTTGCCATGCCCCGCATAGGATGGAGCGGTGGGACGTCCCCCCTCTGTCCTGTGCGGGGCATTCCCACAGAATATGTGAGAAACGACAAAGGAGAACCGTGATGAAACGACACACCGCCTGCATCCTGACCCTGACCGCCGTCCTCTTCCTCTCCGCCTGCGGGGAAGCAGATGCGGAGAGCGGGCTCTTTTATGAGGCCTCCGGCATCCGCCCGGATACGGTGCTGCTGTCTGTGGACGGCCGGGAGGTGACTGCCCGGCGCTATCTCTACTGGCTGGCCTGCGCCTGTGACTACATCGCCGGCTACTATGACAGCGGAGACGGCATCCAGTGGGGCGACACGGTGGACGGCCAGACCCTGGAGGAATATGCCAGGGGCCAGGCGCTGGAGAGCGCTGCCCTGTACGCCACCGTGGAGAACTGGGCGGAGGACTACGCCTGTACGCTCACCGATGAGGACCGGACCGCCATGGACCGGGAATGGGCGGCCCGGGTGGCCCAGTACGGCGGGGAGGAGGCCTATCTGGATGTGCTGTCCCGCATGGGGCTGGACCGGACTGAGGCAGAGGCCATCTCCGGCGACTACTACCTCTATCGGCACCTCTACGAGCTCTATTGCACGGAGGGCAGCCAGCTGGCCCCCGCGGAACACGATCTGGAGACCTTCGCCCAGGAGCAGGGCTACCTCACCGTGGACCACATCTGGATCTCCACCGCTGACGCAGATCCGGCAGACCCGGAGGCGGCTGCCGCCTGCCGAGCCCGGGCAGAGGAGGCCTTCTCCAAGCTCAACGGCAGTGCGGATCCCCTGAACGACTTTGCCGTGCTGGCCGCCACCTACAGCGACGAGACGGACCGGGACCAGCATCCCAGCGGATACACCTGCAAAGCCGGGGACGGGACACTGCCCGCCGCCTGTGAGGAGGCCGTCCTGGCACTGGAGGAGGGCCAGTTCAGCGGCGTGGTGGAGGCTGATGATGGTTTTTATCTGCTTCTGCGCAAGCCGCTGGATCTGGATGCGGTTGCCCCGGACTACTTTGACGCGCTGCTCCAGGCCGCGGCGGACAGCGCCGAAGTCTCCGCGGCCCGTGCCTATGAGGATCTGAACGTCCAGCAGTTCTATGACGGTCTGCAGCAGGCCCGGGCGGCACAGCGCGGCAGCGGGGAAGGGGCGTCGTAAAGGGCGCCCCTTCCATTTTTGGCAAAATGACGAAATCCGGCGGCATTTTGATAAATATTTAACAAATTTACTGTTTTTCAGAAATTTGCATTGACGGGGCTGGAAAAAGCCACTATAATCGAATCAACAGATGGGTCCTTGTATGGGGGTTTGTCAAAAAATTAGCAATCTTGTTTTTCTTTTGACGATCTTTCATCCGGACCCCTGCTCTGTGCTTTGGCATCTGCGGCAGCCCCTGGCCAGAGCCGTCAGAGCTGCCAATCCCCAATATTTATATTTCAGAAAACGGAGGAAGATCATGAAAGAGCTCTATGTTGTGAATTGCTGCAGAACCGCCATCGGTTCCTTCGGCGGCAGCCTGAAGGATGTCCCCGCCACCGAGCTGGGCGCCATCGTCGTCAAGGAAGCTCTGAACCGCGCTGGCGTGAAGCCCGAGCAGGTGGATGAGGTCATGTTCGGCTGCATCCTGACCGCCGCCCAGGGCCAGAACGTGGCCCGCCAGGTCTCCATCAAGGCCGGCATCCCCTTCTCTGTTCCCGCCTACACCGTGGGCATGGTCTGTGGCTCCGGCATGAAGTCCGTGATCGAGGGCGCCCGTTCCATCCTGGCCGGCGATGCCGACGTCATCGTCTGCGGCGGCACCGAGAATATGAGCGCCGCTCCCTATGCCGTTCCCACCGGCCGCTACGGCGCCCGGATGGGCCACACCCAGATGCTGGACACCATGATCAAGGACGGCCTGTGGGATGCCTACAACAACTATCACATGGGCACCACCGCTGAGAACATCGCCGACGTGTGGGGCATCACCCGCCGCGAGATGGACGAGTTCGCCGCCTCCTCCCAGCAGAAGGCCTGCGCCGCCCGTGATTCCGGCCGGTTCGACGACGAAGTCGTCCCCGTTCCCGTGAAGGTGAAGAAGGAGATCGTGGAGTTCAAGCGGGACGAGTTCCCCCGCGAGGGCGTGACCGCCGACAACATCTCCAAGCTGCGGGGCGCATTCCCGGTCGGTCCCGAGGGCGTGGAGGACGAGATCGTCCACACCTTCCAGCCCACCGAGGTCCATGAGGCCGACGCCCGCAAGCACGAGCAGCGGGTCACTGCCGCCAACGCCTCCGGCATCAACGACGGCGCCGCCGCCATCGTGCTGGCCTCCGGCGAGGCAGTGGAGAAGTACGGCCTGAAGCCCATGGCCAAGCTGATCGGCTGGGGCCAGGGCGGCGTGGATCCCAAGATCATGGGCGTGGGTCCCGTGGTGGCCTCCCGCAACGCCATGGCCAAGGCCGGCGTGACCATCGACGACATCGACCTGGTGGAAGCCAACGAGGCCTTTGCCGCCCAGTCCATCGCCGTGGCCCGCGAGCTCCACTTTGACCTGGACAAGGTCAACGTCAACGGCGGCGCCATCGCTCTGGGCCATCCCGTCGGTGCCTCCGGCGCCCGCATCATCGTCACCCTGCTGCACGAGCTGCAGAAGCGGCCCGAGGCCAAGAAGGGCCTGGCCACCCTGTGCATCGGCGGCGGCATGGGCACGGCCGTGGTGTTCGAGAAGTGCTGATTTGATCTTCCGGCAGAGCACCGTCTCCGCCGGATGTGAAAAGACGTCCCCGACCAGTGGTCGGGGACGTCTCTCTTTTTTTCTCTCAGGCTCCTGCGCTTACAGGTTGGCATCCAGTACGCCGGTGAACACCTGGGGAGGCATCACGCCCACCTTCCGGTCGATCTCCTGCCCGTTTTTCAGGAACACCACCGTGGGGATGTTCATGACGCCGAACCGCCGGGCCAGCTCCGGCTCCTCGTCCACGTTCACCTTGCCCACCAGGACCTTGCCCTCGTACTGGCTGCCGATGAACTCCACCACCGGAGAGAGCATCTTGCAGGGACCGCACCAGTCGGCCCAGAAGTCCACCATCGCCAGGGGGGCCGCCGCCACGGCAGCGTCGAATTCCGCAGTCTTGAAATGCTTGATTGCCATACGTCATGTCTCCTTTATGATCACAAATTTGGTCGTTGCCGGTTACTTCTGTTTTTCTTCCCGCTCCCGGGCGGCCGCCCAGGCCGCGGCGCTCTGCCCGGCGATGAGTCCTTCGCCTACAGCCTTGGAGACCTGGAGGGGGCCGCCGGTGCAGTCTCCGGCGGCGAAGAGGCCGGGGAGGCTGGTGGCCATGCGCCGGTCCACCGTCACATAGCCCTGCTCCACCGCCAGGCCCGGGAACAGCTCCGTGGGGGCCATGGTGGGCCGGAGGATGAACACGCCCTCCACCGGGACGGTCCGGCCGTCGCAGGTGATGGATCCCACCCGGTCCGTGCCCTGGATCTCGCACCGCTTGGGATGGTCGAAATAGGTGACGGAGCAGCCGATCTTCTGGAGGAACTCCGCCTCCTGCCGGGCGGTGTCGCTGAAGCCCACCACCGCCACGGCCCTGCCCCGATAGAGCATCCCGTCACAGGTGGCGCAGTAGCTGACGCCCCGGCCCAGCAGCTCCGCCTCGCCGGGGAACTTCCGCCCCCGGGCCACGCCTGCCGCCAGCACCACGGCCCGGGCATTGTACATGTCCGGCCCCACGCTGACGTACCAGGCGTCCGGCATCTGCAGGGCGCTCAGCACCTTGCCGGCCAGGAACTCGGCCCCGGCCTGCTCGGCGTGGCGGCGCATGGCCGTCAGCAGCTCCGCGCCGGACCGGCCCGGCAGCCCCAAGTAGTTGTCCACGTTCTCCGCCCGCCAGAGGGGATTTTCCTCCAGGGGGTTGGAGACCACCAGCGTGCTCCGTCCCCGGGCCCGGACGTTGATGGCCGCAGACAGCCCCGCCGGGCCGCCGCCGATCACCAGTACGTCATAGGACATAGGACGCCGCCTCCTCTCCCAGCAGGTCCGCCACCAGGGAGGCCACCTCCCGGGACGCCACCTGGTAATACACCTCGTTTCCGGACCGTTCCGCCGTCACCACATTGGCCGCCCGCAGCTTCTGCAGATGCTGGGAGATGCAGGACTGGGACATGCCCGTGGAGGCCTCCATGCAGCCTACATTGCGGCAGCCGGACATCAGCAGACCATGGACGATCTGCAGCCGGACAGGGTTGGAAAGCGCCTTCAGCAGCGCCGCCCGCTCCTCGTAATCGATCTGCTTTTCCATGCTCCCACCGTCTCTCTGTTGGATTACGGTATTAGATTATCAGAATATTCGGATCTTAGAAGTGGTATATGCAACAAACCAGAAGTTTTTGCGCCGCTTGCCCTGCCCGGGTCCTGCCAAGAGACCGTTGCTTTTGCACCGGAAGTCTGATACACTGAGAGCAGCATCAACAGGGCGGGCGCCGGCAGAGCCTGCTCCGCCGGCGCCCTATTCAAAAGAGCGGCGGCGCCCCGCCCCAGGGGCGGACGCTGCGCGGAAGTGCAAACTGGGGGGCGACCTGCCGCTCGGGCTATCCTATGCGGGGGGTCTCCCCGGCGCCACAGAGCCCGGCAGGCCGGTCCGGCCCGGACCGCCGCCGAAGTAAAAGAAAAGAGGGGCTTTCTATGATCAAAATCGCACCGTCCATCCTCTCCGCAGATTTTGCCAATCTGGAGCGGGACATCCAGCGGATCTCCACCGCCGATTACGTCCATGTGGACGTGATGGACGGCCTGTTCGTCCCCAACATCACCATCGGCATCCCGGTGGTGAAGTCCATCCGGCCCACCACGCAGCTGCCGCTGGACGTCCACCTGATGATCGTGGAGCCGGTGCGGTATGTGGAGCAGTTCTGCGACGCCGGCGCCGACCTGGTGACGGTTCATGTGGAGTCCGATACGGAGGAGAGGATCCACGAGGCCATCGCCAAAATCCACGCCAAGGGGAAGCGGGCCGGCGTGGTGCTGAAGCCCGGGACTCCCGCCGAGGCGGTGCTGCCCTTCCTGCAGGAAGTGGACCTGGTGCTGGTGATGACGGTGGAGCCCGGCTTCGGCGGCCAGAAGTTCATGGCGGATATGATGCCCAAGGTGACCGCCATCCGCCGGTGGATCGATGAGAAGAACCCCGGCTGCGAGCTGGAGGTGGACGGCGGCGTGGACCCCGTCACCTGCAAGACCTGCATCGCCGCCGGCGCCAACGTGCTGGTGGCCGGCAGCGCCGTGTACAAGGCGGCGGACATCCCCGCCCGCATCGCGGAGCTGCGGGGCTGAGTCCTCTCTGATTTTTCCCCAAAAGGAGCATGGTACCGATGGAATATTTCCCCGCGCCTCTTGAAAAACTGGTGGAGCAATTCGCCCGGCTGCCGGGCATCGGCGGAAAGTCCGCCCAGCGGCTGGCCTTTTACGTGCTGGGCCTGCCGGAGGCGGAGGCGAAGGAATTCGCCGACGCCATTCTGGACGCCAAGAAAAGCGTCACCTGCTGCCCGGTGTGCCAGAACTTCACCGCCGGGGGGCTGTGCCCCATCTGCGCCTCTCCCAAGCGGGACGGCTCCGTCATCTGCGTGGTGGCGGATCCCCGGGACGTGGCCGCCATCGAGCGGGCCCGGGAGTACAACGGCCGGTACCACGTGCTCCACGGCGTCATCTCCCCCATGAACCACGTGGGCCCCGACGACCTGGCCATCAAGTCCCTGGTAGAGCGTGTGGCCCAGGGGGAGGTAAAGGAGGTCATCATGGCCACCAACCCGGACACGGAGGGGGAGGCCACGGCCATGTACATCGCCCGCCTGCTGAAGCCCTTTGACGTGAAGGTGACCCGCCTGGCCTACGGCATCCCCGTGGGCGGGCATCTGGAGTTTGCCGACGACGCCACGCTGATGCGGGCCCTGGAGGGCCGCCGGGAGATCTGAGCAGCTGCGATCCAAAGAAAAACGCCGGATGGATCTCCATCCGGCGTTGGTTTTTCTCATTTCTCCCTGGGCAGGATCAGGTTCAGCAGCACCGCCATGATGGTGGCGATCACCACCGGGGACTGGCCGAACACCATGGTGAAAGCCTCCGGGAACTGGCTGAGGGCCTCGGACGCCTGGGAGATGCCCACGCCCAGGGCGGCGGAGAGCCCCACGATGGTGGTGTTCCGGGCCGTCAGATCCTGGGAGGCGATGAGCTTCATGCCCGTCATGGCGATGGTGGAGAACACCGTCACCGTGGCGCCCCCCAGCACGCACTGGGGGATGGTGGTCAGCAATGCCGCGAACTTGGGGGAGACGCCAGCCAGCAGCAGAAAGCCGCCGGCGATGGCAAATACCGTCCGGTTCACCACCCGGTTGGTGGTGACGATGCCCACATTCTGGGAGTAGGTGGCAGTGGGCAGGCCGCCCATCAGGGCTGTCAGGATATTGCTGGCGCCGTAGGCGATGATGCCCCCCTGAAGCTCCCTGTCCGTGGGGTCCCGGTCCAGGCCGCCCACGGTGGTGGCCGTAAAGTCGCCGATGGCCTGGATGGAGTTGATGGCAAACAGCAGCCCGATGGCCACACAGGGGGCCAGTTCGAATCGGATGCCGAAGTGCAGGGGCTCCGGCAGGGCGAACCAGGCGGCGTCCCCCACGTCGGCAAAGCTCACCATGCCGAAGCAGAAGGCCACCGCATAGCCGAACAGCATGCCGATGAGGATGGAGGCCAGCTTGCAGATCCCCTTGGCCTTGTGGTTCAATACCAGCACGGCCGCCAGGGTCAGGGCGGCGATCAGCCAGTTCTGCCAGGAGCCGTACACCAGCGCCTCCGTCAGCCCCTGCTGCTCCACCACGGATTCATAGGTATTGCCAGTGCCGCCGGCCATATAGTTGATGGCGGTGGGGTAGAGGGAGAGGCCGATGGTGAACACCACCGTGCCGGTGATCACCGGCGGGAACAGCCGGCGGATCTTCCTGACGAACACGCCCACCAGCACGGCCACGATGCCGCCCACGATCATGGCGCCGGCAATGGCCGCCACCCCGCCGCCGGAGGCGGCGATGGCCTGCATGCTGGGGACGTAGGCGAAGCTGACGCCCAGGATCACCGGCAGGCCGGACCCGAACCGCCCGCCGACGGGGAAGAGCTGGAGGAAGGTCGACACGGCGGACATCACCAGGGAGGCCTGGATCAGCAGCACCTGCTCCTCCTGGCTGAGGCCGATGGCCCCGGCGATGATAATGGGCGGAGTGACGCACCCCACGATCATGGCCACCAGATGCTGCAGGGCCAGAGAGGTGGCGGTTCCGAGGGGCGGGATCCCCCGGGGCTGGAAGAGCAGTTCCCGGCGGTCACGGCTGGGCTCCATGAGCAGGACTCCTTTCGGCGGCAGCGCCGCGCGTTCTGTTGTTCAATGGGCAGTCTCCCGTTGGATTGATCCTATCATACCATACCTTCCGGCAAAAGCAAACAAAAATTTTGGTAACCTGAAAAATAATTGGAAGATTTGTCAAAAAAAGCCCTCCGGATTTGACCGGAGGGCCGCTTTTTCAGTCCGCGATGGTGGGCACCGCATCTGCGGGAATGGGGCAGGTATAGCCGGCAGCCGTCCGGCGCCGGAACTCGGCCTTTGCCTCCTCCAGCAGGGCGGGGTCCGTCAGCAGGTCGATGGCGGCGGCCGCCAGCACCTTGCCGGCGTGGACCGCGCCCTTGTGGCCGATATCCGTCCGGCCGCAGGAGACGTTCTGCCAGCTGTGTCCGGGGCAGCCGTTGGGCCAGGTGGCCACGTGGATCTGGGCCGTGGGGCACTGCCAGCTGACGTCGCCCACATCGGTGGAGCCGGGCTGGAAGGCGTCTCCCTGGTACAGCGGCAGCAGGAAGCCGTTCATGGCGTGACCGGCCTGCGCCCGCTTGGCCTGGGCGTCCGCCGCGTAGTCCATATCATACTGGCTGCCCACGCCCGGCACCCGGTCGCTGCCGGGATAGGTCCCGGCCAGGCTGTCGGCAAAGGACAGCTCCTCCGCCGTGTAGACGGGGACCCCCAGGGCCTCGAAATTCCGGTAGAGGACCCGCTCCAGGGCGTGGTTGGTGACGGTGTCCGCCAGGCCGTCGATAAAGGTCTTCTCCACGGTGGTCTCGGTCATCAGGGCCGCGCCCTGGGCGATCTTGTCCACCCGCTTCTGGAGCTCCACCGCCTCCGCCACGTGGTTGGAGCGGACCATGTACAGCACGCTGGCCCTGGGCTGGACCACGTTGGGGCTCCGGCCGCCGGCGTCGGTGATGGCGTAGTGGACCCGGGCCTTGTCGCTCATGTGCTCCCGCAGGAACTGGACGCCCACGTTCATCAGCTCCACCGCGTCCAGGGCGCTGCGGCCCCGGTCCGGGTCTCCGGCGGCGTGGGCCGCCACACCGGTGAAGTGGTACTGGGTCTGGATGCAGGAGTTGGAGGACCCGGTCAGCACCTCGTTGGCGTCGTCCGGGTGCCAGGTGAGGGCCGCGTCCAGGCCGTACCACAGGCCGTCCCGGGCCATGAAGGCCTTGGCGGCGCCGCCCTCCTCGCCGGGGCAGCCATACAGCACCACGGTGCCGGGCGTTTTGGTGGACTCCAGATACGCCTTCACCCCCAGGGCGGCCGCCAGGGCGCCGGCGCCCAGCAGATTGTGGCCGCACCCGTGGCCGCAGCCGCCGGGGACCAGCTCCTGCCGTTCCAGGCTGCCGCCCTTCTGGGACAGGCCGGACAGGGCGTCATACTCCGCCAGGAAGCCGATGATGGGCCGCCCGCTGCCGTAGGTCGCGGAGAAGGCGGTGGGGATGCTGCAGATGCCCTTTTCTACTGTAAAGCCCTCCTGCTCCAGCACCCGGCAGTACAGGGCGGCGGACTGCTCCTCCTGGAGGGACAGCTCCGCGAAGGACCAGATCTGATCTGCCACATGAGCCACCAGATCCGCTTTTTCCTCGATGGCGGCGATGGCCGCCTGCTTTTCCGTTGTCATGGGAATGCTCCTTTCTGCGCCGGACGCGCCGGCCCGTCAAAAAGGGCGCGCACAGATGTGCGCGCCCCGCAGTTGCTCGGTTCCGCCGCCCTGCAGGCGGCGCCGTGCTCAAGCTGCCTTACAGCACCTTGCTGAGGAAGTCCTGGAGCCGGGGGTGCTGGGGATTTCCGAAGATGTCGGCGGGGGTGCCCTCCTCCAGCAGCTTGCCGTCCGCCATGAAGAGGACCCGGCTGCCCACCTCCCGGGCAAAGCCCATCTCGTGGGTGACCACCACCATGGTCATGCCCTCCTGGGCCAGTTCCTTCATGACCTCCAGCACCTCGCCCACCATCTCGGGGTCCAGGGCGGAGGTGGGCTCGTCAAAGAGCATGACCTCCGGCTCCATCATCAGGGCCCGGACGATGGCGATCCGCTGCTTCTGGCCGCCGGAG
The DNA here is from genome assembly GCF_016902445.1 of Oscillibacter valericigenes. Lineage (GTDB taxonomy): Bacteria > Bacillota > Clostridia > Oscillospirales > Oscillospiraceae > Oscillibacter > Oscillibacter avistercoris. The sequence continues at coordinate 13,719 of NZ_JACSNX010000029.1, forward strand.
AGCTGGATGGGATAGGCACCGGCCCGGTCCTGCAGGCCCACCCGGTCCAGCAGGGACAGGGCCTTTTTCTCCGCCTCGGCCTTGTCCATGTGCTTCACCTGGACGGGCGCCAGGGTCATGTTGTCCATGATGGTCATGTGGGGGAACAGGTTGAAGTGCTGGAACACCATGCCCATCTTCTGGCGGTGCTCGTCGATGTTCACTTTCACCATTTTGCCCTCGGCGTTCTTCATCTTCTTTTTGGTGATGTCCACCCCGTCGAAGAGAATGGAGCCGCCGGTGGGCTCCTCCAGCAGGTTCAGGCTGCGGAGGAAGGTGGATTTGCCGGAGCCGGAGGGGCCGATGACCACCACCACATCTCCCCGGTCAATGTCCACGGTGACGCCGTCCAGAGCCTTGATGGCGCCTTTGTTATAGTATTTCTTCAGGTCCTTGACCTGGATCAGACTATCTCCGATCGCCACGGCTCATTCTCCTTTCGAAGTAGGCAATGATCTTGCTGGTGGGGAACGTCAGGCAGAAGTACACGCAGGCGGCCACCACAAGCGGTTCCGCAATGCGGTAGGTCGCGCCCTTGATGGAGGAAACCGCGTACATGATCTCCTGAACGCCGATGGTATAGCAGATAGAGGACTCCTTGATGATGGTGACGAACTCGTTGGCGATGGCAGGTAGGATATTCTTGATGGCCTGCGGCAGAATCACGAACCGCATGTTCTGCACCTGGCTGAGTCCCAGGGACCGCGCCGCCTCCGTCTGGCCGCCGTCGATGGACTGGATGCCGGAGCGGATGATCTCGGAAAGATAGGCTCCGGAGTTCAGGGACAGGGCAATCACGCCTGGGAGGAACCGTTCAAAGCGAATGGTACCGAAGATCTTGAAAGAGGGCAGATCAATATCTCCGAACACCACATAATAGACCATGAAAAGCTGAACCAGCATGGGGGTGGCCCGGAAGACTTCCACGTAAACCGTGGCGATGAAGCTGAGGGGGTTGAATCTGCTGAGGACCATCAGCACGCCCTGTTCCCGGAGGTGGCCGTCCTTGGTCAGCCCCAGAAAGCGAAACGGCCGCACATTGGACAGCCGCATGATGGCCAGGAGCAGTGCCAGGACAAAACCGAAAATCACGGTCAGCAGGGAGAGGGAGACGGTACAGATCAGGCCCTCTTTGAAAAGGTCTATGTACTCCCAGGTTCTTTCGAAACCGGCGGCTGTGAACACGGGCGGTTCCTCCTTCTATCTTTCCAGAATATATAAGAAAGCGGCCAATTCCTCCCTGCGCAGCCGCAGGGAGGAATTGAAGGTTTTACAAGCTTACTGAACGGCCTCGCCGTTTTCGTCCACCAGGCCCTCGATGATGTCGCCGGAAGCCAGCTCGTTGGCCGTAAGCACATACTGATCGAAGGAGCCATCCTCCTTGGCGGCGGCGATGGCGCGGTTTACACCCTCCAGCAGAGCGGCGTTGCCCTTGGTGACGCCCACCACGGAGCCCTCGGCGTCATAGGGGACCTCCAGCACCAGGCACAGCTCGGGATACTGGGTGGCATAGCTCTCGGCCACCATGGTCTCGATAAAGGCGCCGTCCAGCTTGCCGGTCACCAGCTCGGCGATGATGTCGGGCACCTTGGACAGCTCGATGATATCAGCGTCCGGGGTGTTCTCATGGGCCAGATCCGCCTGGATGGAGCCTACCTGAGCGCCGATCTGATAGTCGGCATTGTTGGCGTCCTCCAGAGAGGTGAACAGGTCCTTGTTGGACTCCACGCACACGAAGGACTGGCCGCCGGTGATGTAGATGTCAGAGAAGTCCATGCTGTCGGCACGCTTGGGATCGGGGGAGTATCCGGCCATGCCCAGGTCCACGTTGCCGTTCTGCAGCTCCATGATGGTGCCGTCAAAGTCCATGGGAATGATCTCCAGGGACAGGCCCAGGTAGTCGGCGATATACTGGGCCAGATCCATATCAAAGCCGGCCAGCTGAGGATCGCCGTTCTCATCAATGGCGTAGAACTCATAGGGGGCAAAGTCCGGGCTGGTAGCCACGGTCAGGGTGCCCTCGGTGATGGTGGTGATGGCGGCCTTCAGCTCGTCATCGCTCATGGCGCTGTAGTCCACAGTCTCCTCGGTGCCGGCGCCCTCGCCGTCGGCGGCGTCATCCGCAGTGTCGTCGCTGCCGCCGCAGGCCGTGACGGACAGAGCCATGGCCAGCGTCAGGATCAATGCAAGAAACTTCTTCATGGTATCGCAATCTCCCTTTTTCATGCTCCCGCAGTCGCGGGGCGATCTTCTCAAAAATTCCAGGAGAGGAAGTGTCTCCCGCCGGAACATGCCTTACCTTATCACGTTCCCGCCGCCTTGTCAATAGATTTTCGTCAAAAAATGAATATTTATTTGTTTCTTCCGGTAAGATGCTCAAATTTATTCAGATATTTCCAACAAAACCCCGTTGAATTTTGTGGTTTTCCTCCAATGTAGCTGTATATTTTGTATGAATAGCGAGATGAATATTCACTTCAAAAGCTGCGGGCGGGACAGCCGCAGCTGTCCCGCCCATGGAGGTCCCTTCAGTTTTTCAGAACCGACGCACCGAAGGGCGCCATCTCCAGACGGATGAAGAAGCCCTGGTCGTGCTGGCACACCGGGCAGAGCTTGGGCGCCTCCGTCCCTTCGAAGAGATAGCCGCAGTTCAGACACATCCAGGCGCACTGGACGTCGGAGACGAACAGCTTTCCCTGTTCCAGCAGGTCCGCCAGACGGCCGAACCGGTTGCCGTGGGCCTCCTCGATCTCCGCGATCTTGTGGAAGGAGGCCGCCACCGCGGAAAAGCCCTCCTGTCGGGCCACGTCGCCGAAGGTCCTGTACACCGGGTCGTGCTCCTCGTACTCGTTGTGCTGGGCTTTGCGGAGCAGCTCCTTCACATCGTTGGTCAGGTCCACGGGATACGTGCCGTCGATGGCCACTGTCTGGCCCGCCATCTCCTTCATGTGGTTGTAGAAGATCTCCGCGTGCTCCTTCTCCTGGTCCGCGGTGAAGCGGAACACCGCCTCCACCACATGGAGCTTCTGCTGGCGGCAGACCGAGGCGGCAAAGGTATAGCGGTTCCGGGCCTGGCTTTCGCCGGCAAAGGCCCGCATGAGATTTTTCAGGGTCTCGCTGTTTTTCAGATCCACGGACATACTGATTCCTCCTGTGTTCGGTGAGATAGGGATATGTTTCCTCCAACAGGGGGCTGCTATACCCAAAAGATGCCGATGCGGCAAAAACAGGCCCCGTGCCGATGGGGCACAGGGCCTGTCCGTTTTTTCTCATGCCTCGGGGAGGTGGTATTTCTTCTGGTCCCGCCGCAGGTCCTCGCTGAAGGCGCCGCCGGCCTTCACCTCCTGCAGATAGGCGTGGCGGCCGGGGCCGCCGGACTGCTCCTCGATGACGCTGACGGCGATGTTGGAGCAGTGGTCGGACACCCGCTCGATGTTGGTCAGCAGGTCGCTGAGGACGAAGCCCAGCTGGATGGTGCACTGGCCCGCCTGCAGCCGCCGGATGTGGCGGCTGCGGATCTCCTCGATCAGCTGGTCGATGGTCTCCTCCAGGGGCTCCACCCGGCCGGCGGTCTCCGGGTCCGCCGCCTGGAAGCTGCGGAGCGTCAGGTCCAGGATGTCGTCCAGGGCGGAGAGCAGCACCTGCAGCTCCTCCCGGGCATCGTCGGAGAAGCGGAGTTCCTTGTCGTGGATCTCCTGGGCGGACTCCTGGATGTTCACGGCGTGGTCGCCGATGCGCTCAAAGTCTCCGACGGCGTGGAGCAGCCGGGACACCGTGCGCATGTCCTGCATGGACAGGCCGTGCTGGGAGACCTCCACCAGATAATTGCTCAGCCGGTCCTCGTAGATGTCCAGCTTGTCCTCATTCTGCAGGATCTGGATCTCCCGCTCCCGGCTGTAGTGGGACAGCTGATCCACCGCCAGGCAGATGTTCTCCCGGGCGGCCTGTCCCATGCGGCCGGCCATGGAGACGCTCTCACTGACCGCCGCACCGGGGGTCCGCAGCAGCAGCGGATCCAGGAAGGCAAAGCTCTCCCGGGCGTCCTCCGTCCGTACCAGTCTCCGCGCCAGCTTTTCCAGCTGGCGGGAGAAGGGCAGGAGCAGGATGGTGGTGAACACGTTGAAGGCCGTATGGCAGAAGGCGATGCCCACAGCGCCCACAGTCCAGTCCATAAAGGCGAAGTGGAAGAGCAGGTCCCCGCCGTAGAACAGGATCAGGCACACCGTGGTGCCGATGACATTGAAGGAGATGTGGACCACTGCCACCCGCTTGGCATTGCGGTTGACGCCGATGGAGCTGATGAGGGCCGTGACGCAGGTGCCGATGTTCTGCCCCATGATGATGGGGATGGCCATGCCGTAAGTGATGGAACCGGTCATGGCCAGTGCCTGCAGAATGGCCACAGACGCGGCGGAGGACTGGATGATGCCGGTGAACACCGCGCCCACCAGCACGCCCAGCAGGGGATTTTCAAAGGCGGTGAGCAGTCCGGCGAATTCAGGCATCTCCGCCAGGGGGCTGACGGCACCGCTCATCAGCTCCATGCCGTACATCAGGACGGCAAAGCCCATCATGATCCGGCCCACGTCCCGCCGCCGCTGGCGCTTGGAGCCCATGATCAGCAGGATGCCCGCCAGGGCGATCAGGGGAGAGAAGTTTTCCGGCTTTAAGAGGTTCACAAAGACGCTCTCGCTCTCGATGCCGGTGAGAGAGAGGATCCACGCCGTCAGGGTGGTGCCGATGTTGGAGCCCATGATGACGCCGATGGTCTGCCCCAGCTCCATGACGCCGGAGTTCACCAGGCCCACCAGCATCACCGTCATGGCGGAGGAGGACTGGATGGCGATGGTGATGCCCGCCCCCAGCAGCAGGCTCTTGAAGGGGTTGGAGGTCATGCGCTTGAGCATGCGCTCCAGCTTGCCGCCGGCCATTTTTTCCAGGCTCTTGGACATGACGGTCATGCCGTACAAGAAGAACGCCAGGCCGCCGCAAAGGGTAAAGACGGAGAAAATGTCCATAACTGCGTCTCAGTTCCTTTCCCGCAAAAATCGGCCGCACCGGCCGGTTGATCTGTCATGTGTATGCTGCGAGAACATTATATATGCAAACAGACGCCGGGGAAAGGCCATTTTTTAGTTTTTGTAAAATTTGCGTAAAATGATCGAAAAATGTGCGAAGCCGCTGCGGACGGCTTGTGCAAAATAGACCTCCTGCTCTCCCTGCCGGACCTGCGCAAAACAGGCGCCCGCCGAAGGCGGACGCCCCGTTTTCACATCGTCTCCGTTTCGCCCGGGACCGCCTCTCCGGTCCAGAAGCCCCGCACCGCGCCGGCAGCCCGGAGGCCGGCGAAAAAGCCGTCCTGCCACAGGGCCAGGATCTTTTTCCGGTCCCGTTCCGTCCTGGAGAAGCCCCGGGTATCCTCCGGCGCGATCACCAGGATCCGCCCCTCCCGCTCCAGTTGGAACAGCTCCTCCCGGCACCGGTTGTAGCGCTCCGCCCGGGTCCGCAGATCCTCCAGAAACGCGGGGTACTTGCGGTAGACCCGGCGGAACAGGGGCATCATCTGCTCCGGCTCCTTCCGGTAGCTCCGCTCCCGGGTCAGGACCACCACCACCCGGTCGCAGCCCACCTCCAGCGCCCGCTTCCAGGGAATGGCATCGGCGCAGCCGCCGTCCAGATAGGGGATGCCGCCGTCCAGCCGGATGGGCTGGAACAGCACCGGCATGGCGCAGGTGGCCTGCAGCAGCAGGAAGTGGGCGTCCCGCCGGGGAACCTCCCGATATTCCGCCCGGCCGGTCAGCAGGTTGGTGACCACCGCCTCCACCTGGCCCGGATACGCCTCGAAGGCATCGTAATCAAAGGGCACCAGCTCGTTGGGGATGGTCTCATAGGCAAACCGCAGGCCAAAATAGCTGCGGTTCCGGGGGTCGAAGAAGTTCCCCCATCCCATATATCGCCGGTCATTGGCATAGTGCATCAGCAAGTCCAGGTTCCGCCGCATCTGTTGGGAGAGATAGCTGACCCCGTAGGCGATGCCTGCGGAGACGCCGATGGTGTAGTCCGGCATGGGCAGTTTCTCGTGCAAAAACGCGTCGCACACGCCGGAGGAGAAGATCGTGCGCAGGGCACCGCCCTCCAGCACCAGACCTGTTTTCATGGAGCAGTCCTTCCTTTCTGTTTTGGTTCTGTATCAGTATCCAATGGGAATCTCTTTGCTGTCAGCCCCGCTCAGGCCGCCGTGCGGTCACGCCGGACGCCTCCGGGCCGCCACCAGCAGCATCATGGGGCGGCGGAGCTCGTCCCGCATCCCCGGCTGGTCCAGCATCCACGCCGGCGGCTGGGGCTCCACCACCCGCAGCAGTTCAAATCCGCCGGTCAGCAGGCCGTCCAGATAGGTGGTGAGGGTGCGGTGGTACTTCACCACATCCTCCCCCAGGAAGCGGGCGGTGCGCCGCCCCTCCTCAAAATACCGGTCCACCGGGAAGTGGAGGGGCGTCCCGTCCGGGCCGTAATACCAGTCCTGGGGCCCGGCGGCGGTGAAGATGGGGTGCTCCACGGAGAACACAAAGTCCCCGCCGGGCACCAGACACTGCCGCACCCGGTTCAGAAAGTCCGTGAACGAGGGGAGGTAGTGGATGGCCAGAGAACTGAGGACCACATCGAAGCTCTCCGGCGGAAAGGCGGTCTCCGCCATATCTCCCCGGACATAGGTCACCTGTGGAAGCTTGGTCTTCTCCCGGGCCACGGCCAGCATCTTTTCCGACAGGTCCACGCCGGTGACGGCCGCCGCCCCATGCTCCGCTGCATAGATGCAGTGCCAGCCGTAGCCGCACCCCAGGTCCAGCACCCGCTTTCCCGCAAAGTCCGGCAGCAGGGGTTCCAGGGTCTCCCACTCTCCGGCGCCGGACAGCCCCAGGCGGGAGCGGGCCATCTGCCCGTATTTTTCAAAAAACACCTCATCGTCGTATCGGCTCTTTCTCATGCTGTCTGCTCCTGTCTCATGCTCATATGGTACAGCATAGCACAGATCGGAGAAAAAAGGAATCTTCCGGCCGCCTGTAAAGATTTTGTGAATTTCTTGTTTTTCGGCACTGCCGACCCGCTTTTTATGATATTATGATTATATCTATATAAATTATATGAATTTTGGAGAGGTGATGAGATTGCCGTGGAAAAGACAGAAACAGTGGCAGGAACGTCTGGGAAGAAGCAAAACCATCCTTTGGGAAAAGCTGCGGGAGGCGCTGGCCTCCGTGGTCCCCATCACGGTGATCGTGCTGATCCTCAGCTTCACAGTCGCCCCCATCCCGCCGGAGACGCTGCTGGCCTTTCTGATCGGCGCCGTCATGGTCATCCTGGGGATCGGCCTGTTCTCCCTGGGTGCTGACACCGCCATGACCCCCATCGGCGAGCGGGTCGGCGCCGCCATGACCCGGTCCCGCAAGCTCTGGATCGTGGCCGCCGTGGGCTTTCTGATGGGTGTCATCGTCACCGTGTCGGAGCCGGATCTGCAGGTGCTGGCCCAGCAGGTGCCGGGTGTGCCCAATGCCATCCTGGTGGGCGCCGTGGCTGTGGGTGTGGGCATCTTTCTGGTGATCGCCATGCTGCGCATTCTGTTCTGCATCCCGCTGAACCGGATGCTGGTGTTTTTCTACATCATCGTGTTTGCCGTGGCCTTCTTTGTGCCGGAGGATTTCCTGGCCATCGCCTTTGACTCCGGCGGCGTCACCACCGGCCCCATGACCGTCCCGTTCATCATGGCCCTGGGCGTCGGCGTGGCCTCCATCCGCAGTGACGAGAACGCCTCTCAAGACAGCTTCGGCCTGGTGGCCCTCTGCTCTGTGGGGCCGATCCTGGCGGTGATGGTGCTGTCCCTGATCTATCCGGGGGCAGGGGTGTACACGCCGGTGGAGATCCCCTCCGTGGCGGATAGCCGGGCCCTCTGGCATCTGTTCCAGGTGGAGCTGCCGGCATATCTCAGCGAGGTGGCGGTCTGCCTGGCGCCCATCGCGGTGTTTTTCGCCATTTTCCAGGTGGTGTCCCTGAAATTAAAGAAGAAAAAGGTCTTGAAAATCGTCGTAGGTATCCTATATACTTATGTGGGCCTGGTCCTGTTCCTCACAGGTGCCAACGTGGGCTTCATGCCTGCCGGCAGCTATCTCAGCCGGCAGATCGCCTCGCTGTCCTACAACTGGATCCTGATCCCCATCGGTATGCTGATGGGCTGGTTCATCGTCCAGGCGGAGCCGGCAGTCCACGTGCTGAACAAGCAGGTGGAGGAGATCACCTCCGGCGCCATTCCCGGCAAGGCCATGAGTACCAGCCTCTCCATCGGCGTGGCCATTTCCATCGGCCTGGCCATGGTGCGGGTGATGACCGGCATCTCCATCTTCTATCTGGTGATCCCGGGATATCTGGCGGCCATCGTCATGTCCTTTTTCGTGCCCAAGATCTTCACCGCCATCGCCTTTGACTCCGGCGGCGTGGCCTCCGGCCCCATGACGGCCACCTTCCTGCTGCCCTTTGCCCAGGGCGCCTGCGAGGCCCTGGGGGGCAACGTGATCACGGACGCCTTCGGCGTGGTGGCCATGGTGGCCATGACCCCGCTGCTGACCATCCAGATGCTGGGGCTCCTGTACAAGTTCAAGATGAAGAAGGCCGCTCAGGAAGCGCCTCCCGCCGCTGTGGAAGAGGAGATCATCGAACTATGAGCGGTGTCTGCCCAACATCAGAAAGAGAGGAGAGACTGCCATGCAGGGCGTCGATTTGATCATCACCATCACAGACCGCAGCCGGGCGGAACAGTTCGCCTCCTGGTTCCGGTCCCACGGCATCTCTCTGGTGCTGACGGCTCTGGGCCGGGGCACCGCCACCACGGAGGTCCTGGACTTCCTGGGCCTGGAGGCCACGGAAAAGGCCGTGCTGTTCTGCGTGGCGCCCCGATCTCCCCGGATGGTGCGCCAGGCGGCCCGGGAGCTGTGGCTGGACATACCCGGACAGGGCGTTTTGATGACGGTTCCGGTGAACAGCATCGGCGGTCCCACCGCCAAGGAATATCTGCTGCATGAACAGGAGGGAGAAGCTGCTATGGAACGGGAAATCACCCACGACCTGATCGTGGTCATCGCCAATCAGGGGTCCACGGACCTGGTGATGGATGCCGCCCGGGAGGCCGGCGCCACCGGCGGCACGGCGATCCATGCCAAGGGCACCGGCACAGAGCTGGTGCAGAAGTTCTTCGGTGTGTCCATCGCGTCGGAGCAGGAGATGCTCTTCATCCTGACCCGGAGCGACACGAAGAAGCCCATCATGAAAGCCATCATGGCCAAGGCCGGCATCCAGAGTCCGGCCCAGTCTCTGGTGTTCTCCCTGCCGGTGGGCGACATCGCCGGCCTGCGGGAGCTGGACCAGTCGGAGAATTGAATCGCTGTTCAGACGGGTCCGCCAAAGGCGGACCCGTCTCAGCTTGTCGAAAAAGTCTTTTCGACAAGCTGCTTGCGTTTTCCAGAACTTTGAAAAGTTCTGGAAAACGGTTGATTGAAAACGAAAGACACCCTTCCTGGGTTTCTT
>NZ_JACSNX010000030.1 GCF_016902445.1 Oscillibacter valericigenes
TCATCAACAAGGAGAACATCGCCAAGATGAAGGACGGGGTCATCATCATCAACAACAGCCGGGGGCAGATGGTGGTGGAGCAGGACCTGGCGGACGCCCTGAACAGCGGTAAGGTGGCTGCGGCGGGTCTGGACGTGGTGTCCACGGAACCCATCCGCGGGGACAACCCCCTGCTGAAGGCCAAGAACTGCATCCTCACGCCCCACATCTCCTGGGCGCCCAAGGAGAGCCGTCAGCGGATCATGGACTGCACGGTGGACAACGTGCGGGCGTATCTGGCCGGCAAGCCCATCAATGTGGTGAACCCGTAAGGGGGACCGCTGCCGGCGGACTGAAAACATGCGGCTCCGGCCGCGGGGAGGGAACAAACCCATGCAAGAGAAGATCGGCATTTACGGGACCGGGACCATCGGCAGCGGCCAGGCGACGCTGACCATTGGAAACGGCTGTGAAACGGTGGTCATCGGCCACTCCAAAGGCGGGCAGGAGCGGTGCCGCCGGGCGGTGGCCCGGAACTGGGACGACCTGATCGCCGCCGGCCTGGCCACGGAGGCCGCCAAGACGGCGGCGCTGGAGCGGATGACCATTACAGATGACCCGGCGGCGCTGGCGGGGTGCACCTTTGTGTTTGAGGCGGTCTCCGAGGACCTGGCGGTCAAGCGGCAGGTGTATCAGACCATCCGGACCCACGGCGGCGGGGACGTGATCATCGCCTCCTGCACATCGTCCCTGGGGGCGGAGGAGCTGGGGGACCTGTGCGGAGACCCCGAACACTTTCTGGTGGCCCACCCCTTCCAGCCGGTGCATCTGCAGCCGCTGGTGGAGGTGGTGCCCTGCGGCGCCACCACGGAGGACACCATGGCCCGGGCGAAAGCCCTGCTGGAGCGCCTGGGCCGGCAGGTGGTCACACTGAAGAAAAGTGTGCCGGGCTTTCTGGTGAACCGCTTTGCCCAGGCGTTGTTCCGGGAGTCCCTGGATCTGCTGGAAAAGGACGTGGCTACGCCGGCGGACATTGACCGGGCGGTAAAATACGCCGTGGGGATGCGGTACGCCTCCATCGGCCTGCTGGAGTATTTTGACGCCGTGGGCTTTGAGCTGGAGCGGGCCATCGCCGAAAATGTCTACCCCACTCTCTGCAACACGGACAAGATCCAGAAAATCGTCTCCGACGGTATCCGGGACGGCCGCACCGGCCAGAAGGCCGGGGAGGGGCTGTACCGGTGGGACGAGGATTCCCTGGCGGACTTCCGGGGCCGGCTGCAGGAGCCCTTTTTGAAGAGCGTGGAAAACTGGACCGCCCGCAAGTGAAAAAAACGGCCCCGCCGGACAGCGCTTTCTGCCTGCCCGGCGGGGTTTTTCTGTCCGGGGCGGGATTTTGGTTGCGTCTTTCGCCGGCGGTTGCTATACTGATATACGATTTGGAAACCGACAGAGAGGGGATCTCACAATGCATGAACTGCTGCTGGTGGAGGATGACGACGCCCTGGGCCGGGGCATCCGTCTGGCACTGGAGGGCGGCGGCCTGCGGGTGACCGTGTGCCGCACCCTGGCGGAGGGCCGCCGGACCCTGGAGGACGGGGCCTTCGACCTGCTGATCCTGGACGTCAATCTGCCGGACGGGAACGGACTGGACTTCCTCCGCACCCTCCGGAGGGAGCACGCCGTCCCGGTGATCCTGCTGACCGCCAACGATCTGGAGACGGACATCGTGGCGGGGCTGGAGCTGGGGGCGGACGACTACATCACCAAGCCCTTCTCCCTGGCAGTGCTGCGGGCCCGGGTCAACGCCCAGCTCCGCCGGGGGACACCGGCCGCCGCCCGCTACGAGGCGGAGGGGCTGTCCCTGGATTTTGACCGGATGGAGTTCCAGCGGGACGGGCAGCCGGTGGAGCTGAGCAAGACCGAGCAGAAGCTGCTGCGGCTGCTGGTGGAGAACCGGGGCCGCACCCTCACCCGGGCCCAGCTGGTGGACCGGATCTGGACCGACGGGGCGGCGTATGTGGATGAGAACGCCCTCTCCGTCACGGTGAAGCGGCTGCGGGACAAGCTGGAGGAGACCCCCTCCAGGCCCCGGTTCATCAAGACCGTGTACGGCCTGGGCTACACATGGGCGGTGAACTGACATGACAGTGGAATACGGCCCCTTGGCCCGGGCGGTCCTGGCCCTGCTGGCGGCAGCGGGCATCGCCCTCTGGACCCATCTCCGCTCCCGCCGGATGCTGGACACCCTGGACCGCATGCTGGACGACGCCATCCGGGGCGATTTTCAGGAGTCCCTCTATGACGAGAGCCGCCTCTCCGCCCTGGAGACCCGGATGGCCCACTATCTCTCCTCCAACACCGTGTCTGCCCGGAACCTGGCGGCGGAGAAGGACGCCATCAAGACCCTGATCGGGGACATCTCCCACCAGACGAAAACCCCCATCGCAAACCTGCTGCTGTACGCCCAGCTGCTGGCAGAGCAGGACCTGCCGCCGGAGAGCCGGGCCTACGTCTCCGCCCTGGAGGGGCAGGCGGAGAAGCTGCGCTTCCTCATCGACGCGCTGGTCAAGACCTCCCGACTGGAGAGCGGCATTCTCGCCATGACGCCGGTGGTCAACCCGCTCCAGAGTCTGCTGGACGGTGCGGCGGCCCAGGCCGCCCCCAGGGCAGAGGCCAGGGGCATCGCCCTCACGGTGGAGCCGACGGACCTGAGTGCCCGCTTCGACCCCAAATGGACCACGGAGGCCCTGTACAACCTGGTGGACAACGCCGTGAAGTACACCCCCACTGGCGGCAGCGTCACCCTCCGGGCCGTGGGGTACGAGCTGTTCTGCCGGATTGACATCACCGACACCGGCCCCGGCATCCCGGAGGCGGAGCAGGCGAAGATCTTCCAGCGGTTCTACCGCTCCCCCTCCGTCAGCGGGGAGGAGGGCGTGGGCATCGGCTTGTACCTGGCCCGGCAGATCGCCGCCGGCCAGGGCGGATATCTCAAAGTCACCAGCCGCCCGGGGGAGGGGAGCACCTTCTCCCTGTTCCTGCCCAGAGTAGAGTGAAGCGCAATGAGGAATTAGGAATTAGAAATGAGGAGTTAGGAATTTTGGTGTCCGGCGGCGCCGGACAAATTGAAATCGCCGCCTTCGGCGGCTCCACAATTCCTCATTCCTAACTCCTAATTCTTTCAAACCTGTTAGATTTCAGAAAGAATGTGGAAAGATTTCTTTGGTACAGTCTGTATTGTCGAAAGGCAATACAGACTTTTTCCTGGAGGAATGTGCTATGACGATTTTGGAAACGAAGGATCTGCGGAAGGTCTACGGCTCCGGCGATACGGAGGTCCGGGCCTTGGACGGGGTGGACCTGACGGTGGAAAAGGGCGAGTTCGTGGCGGTGGTGGGTACCTCCGGCTCCGGCAAGTCCACCCTGCTCCACATGCTGGGGGGCCTGGACCGGCCCACTTCCGGCACCGTCACCGTGGACGGCAGGGAGCTCTCCGCCCTGAAAGATGAGGAACTGACCATCTTCCGGCGGCGGAAGATCGGCTTCGTGTTCCAGAACTACAACCTGGTGCCGGTGCTGAACGTGTATGAGAACATCGTCCTGCCCATCCAGCTGGATGGCAAGGCCCCGGACAGGGGCTATGTGGACCAGATCATCGAGACATTGGGGCTGGGGAACAAGCTCCAGAACCTGCCCAACAACCTCTCCGGCGGCCAGCAGCAGCGGGTGGCCATCGCCCGGGCCCTGGCGGCCAAGCCCGCCATCATCCTGGCGGACGAGCCCACCGGCAACCTGGACTCCGCCACCAGCCTGGACGTGATGGGCCTGCTGAAGGTCACCGCCCAGAAGTTCAGCCAGACCATCGTCATGATCACCCACAACGAGGAGCTGGCCCAGATGGCGGACCGGATCATCCGCATCGAGGACGGCCGGATCGTGGTGCGGGGGTGAAGGCCATGATGAAGGTATCCAACGGCAGGACCATCCGCCGCCTGGGCTGGCGGTCCATGAAGGCGGCGAAAACCCGCAACCTCATTGCCATTCTCGCCATCGCCCTGACCACGGTGCTGTTCACGTCCCTCTTCACCATCGCCATGTCCATCAACGACGGGTTCCAGCAGTCCAACTTCCGGCAGGTGGGCGGCTTCTCCCACGGCGGGTTCAAGTACCTGACGGAGGAGCAGTTCAACGAGCTGAAGGACGATCCCCGCATCGACCAGTGGGGCGTCCGGCGCTTCCTGGGCATGCCCACAGAGGTGCCCTTCAACAAGTCCCACGTGGAGGTGAGCTGGTGCGACGCCAATGACGCCCACTGGATGTACTGCGACCCCATCGAGGGCCGCCTGCCGGAAGAGGGCACCGACGAGGCCGCCACCGACACGGCGGTGCTGGAGCTGCTGGGGATCGAGCCAGAGATCGGCGCGAAATTCACCCTCACCTTTGACGTGGACGGCCGCACCACCACCCAGACCTTCACCCTCTCCGGCTGGTGGGAGCGGGACGAGGCTATCGTGGCCAGCCACGTCCTGATCCCGGAGAGCCGGGTGGACGCCGTCCTGGACGAGACGGGGGTGACCCCGCCCGGCAGCAACGGCATGATCGGCACCTGGAACCTGGACGTGATGCTGAAGAGCGGCTCCCGGCACATCGAGCAGGACCTGAGCCAGATCCTGGCCGACCACGGCTACCAGAGCGAGACCGCCGGGGATGACTACATCGACACCGGCGTCAACTGGGGCTACACCGGCGCCCAGCTCAGCGACAATCTGGATCCCATCGTGGTCGCCGCCATCGCCGCCATGCTGCTGCTCATTATCTTCACCGGGTACCTCATCATCTACAACGTGTTCCAGATCTCCGTCACAAACGATATCCGGTTCTACGGCCTGCTGAAGACCATCGGCACCACGCCCCGGCAGCTGGGCTGGATCATCCGCCAGCAGGCGCTGACGCTGTCCCTGGCGGGCATCCCCCTGGGGCTGATCGCGGGCTGGTTCATCGGCGGCCAGATCACGCCGGCCATTGTGTCCCAGCTGGAGGGGATCGTGCCCGTGACCTCCGTGAGCCCGGTGATCTTCATCGGGGCGGCGCTGTTCTCCCTGGTGACGGTGCTCCTCTCCTGCCGGAAGCCCGGCCGGGCGGCCGCCAGGGTCTCCCCCATCGAGGCGGTGCGGTACACCGAGGGCGGCACCATCAGGCGCAAGACGAAGAAGGGCCGCGGGGGCGTGTCCCTGCTGTCCATGGCCTGGGCCAACCTGGGCCGCAGCCGGGGCAAGACCGCCGTCACCGTCACGTCGTTGTCCCTGGCGGTGGTGCTGCTGACGGTGACCGTGAACTTCGCCAATGGCTTCGACATGGACAAGTATGTGTCCAACTTCACCGCCAGTGACTTCATCGTGGCGGACGCCGGGAAGTTCCAGAACAGCGTTCTGGATTTCACCGCCGACATGGCCGTGCCCCAGTCCGTCATCGACGACATCAGTGCCCAGGGCGGCATCACCGGCAGCGGCGTGATCTACGGCCAGACCTTCGGAGCCCTGGAGTACGTCACCGAGGACTGGTTCCGGCAGAACAAGGAGCGCTTCTACACCCCGGAGCAGATGGACAACCTGATCCGTCTGACCGAGCGGAACGAGGAGGGCCTGCTGGCCGACCGGATCCAGCTCTCCGGCATGAGTGATTTCGCCCTGGACCACCTGACGGTGCTGGATGGCGATCTGTCCAAGCTCTATGAGGACGGAGGCCAGTATGTGGCCGCCGTGTATGCCGACGACGACTACGGCAGCGCGGAACTGGACTCCCACTGGGCCCGGCTGGGGGACACCGTCACCGTCCGGTATGTGGAGGAGACGGCGTATGTGGACCCGGACACCGGAATCGCCTACGCCAGCCCGGAGGACGTGCCCGCCGGCGCCAACTGGGTGGCGCAGCCGGTGAAATACCGGGACGTGGAATATGAGGTGGCCGCCCTGGTGACAGTGCCCTCCGCCTTCTCCTACCGCTATTACGGCGCGGACGAGTTCATCCTGAACGACCAGACCTTCCTCCGGGACAGCGGCACGTCGGACGTCATGTACTACGCCTTCGACACCGCCGACGAGGCCAATGACGCCATGGAGGAATTCCTCCGGGACTACACGGAGAACGTGAACCCCCAGTTCGACTACGAGAGCAAGGCCCTCTACGCTGCGGAGTTTGAGGGGATGCGCTCCATGTTCCAGCTGTGCGGCGGGGCCCTGAGCTTCATCGTGGGCCTGGTAGGAGTGCTGAACTTTTTCAACGCCATCCTCACCGGCATCATTGCCCGCAAGCGGGAGTTCGCCGTGCTCCAGTCCATCGGCATGACGGGCAGACAGCTGAAGGCTATGCTGGTGTACGAGGGACTGTTCTACGCCCTGGGGGCTGCGGTGATCTCCCTGATCCTGACCCTGGCACTGGGCCCGGTGGCCTTCACGGCGGTAGGGAGCCTGTTCTGGTTCTTCACCTACCGCCTGACCCTGACGCCGTTTTTGATCGTGGTGCCGGTGTTTGCCCTGCTGGGCGTGCTGGTGCCCCTGGCGGTGTACCGCTCCGTCTCCAAATCCACCATCGTGGAGCGGCTGCGGGAGGTGGACTGACCCGCCCCGGAAAGCCCCGAACCCCATAAGGAAGCGGCACGGCTCTTTCGAGCCGTGCCGCTGTTCTCTTCGGTCCGGTTTTCCGGAGGCAGACCTCAGACGCTGCGCTTCAGGTTCGTGTAGCCCACCAGATACTGGTCCACCTCCGCTGCGGCGGAGCGGCCCTCGGCGATGGCCCACACCACCAGGGACTGGCCCCGGCGCATGTCGCCGGCGGCGAACACCTTCTCCACGCTGGTGGCGTAGCTCCCCGGCGCCGTGCGGACCGTCTTGTCCGCCTCCACGCCGAAGGCGTCGCATACGCTTTTCTCGCACCCGGCAAAGCCGGTGGCGCCGATCAGCAGCTGGCAGGGGAGGGTGTCCCCCTCCGTGGTGGCCACGCCGGTGAGGGCTCCGCCCTCCCCGGTGACCAGGCTCTTCACCTGGACGCCGAACCGGCGGGGATCCCGGCCGGTAACGGCCAGGGCCTCTTCGTGGGCGTAGTCCGCCGGCAGCTGGCCCTGGGCGTCCAGATAGTCCGTTTGGGGACGGCGCACCAGCTGGGTCACGGACCGGCAGCCCTGCCGCAGGGCGGTGGCCACACAGTCGCTGGCGGTGTCGCCGGTGCCGATGATCACCACATCCAGTCCGGCGGCGGAGGGGATGTCCGTCTCCTCCTTGCCGAACTGGGCCCGCTCCACGGCGGACTTCAGGTACTCCGTGCCGTAGCACACGCCGGTGACGCCGGCGGTGTCCAGCCCCAGGGGCCGGGGCTCCCCGGCGCCGCAGCACAGCAGCACGGCGTCGTACTCGCTCATCAGCCGCCGGGCGGTGGCTTCGTCCGACGCGTCCAGCCCGCAGACGAAGGTGACGCCCTCGTCGGTCATCAGGTCGATCCGCCGCTGGACCACGTCCTTGGGCAGCTTCATGTTGGGGATGCCGTACATCAGCAGGCCGCCGGGCCGTTCCGCCCGCTCCACCACCGTCACCAGGTGGCCCCGGTGGTTCAGCTGGTCCGCCGCCGCCAGGCCCGCCGGGCCGGAGCCCACCACGCAGACCTTCTTCCCGGACCACTGGGGCGGACGGCGGGGGCGCATCCGGCGGCTGGCGAAGGCGTCTTCAATGACGCTGAGTTCGTTGTCCCGAATGGTGATGGGGTCCCCGTAGATGCTGCAGACGCAGGCGTGCTCACAGGGGGCAGGGCACACCCGGCCGGTGAACTCCGGAAAGTTGTTGGATTTCAGCAGCCGGCTGAGGGCGTGGCCCCAGTTGCCGGAGAGGATCATGTCGTTCCACTCCGGGATCAGGTTGTGGAGGGGGCAGCCGAAGGTGCTGCCCTCATACACCATCCCCGTCTGGCAGAAGGGGACGCCGCAGTTCATGCAGCGGGCCCCCTGCTGGCGCCGGAATTCCTCCGGCAGGGGGAGATGGAATTCCGCCCAGTCATGGACCCGCTCCGCCGCGGGCCGGCAGGCGTCCTCCCGGCGGGCATATTCCAAAAAACCAGTGGGTTTTCCCATGTCGTCCAGCCTCCTTAAGCTCTGGTATTGGCGTAGAACGCCTCGATCTCCGCCTGCTGGCGGCTCATGCCCTTTTCCTCATACTGGGCGATGGACCGGAGCATCCGGTCGTAGTCCCGGGGCATGACCTTCTTGAAGCAGGGGATATAGGAGTGGAAGGCCGCCAGGATCTTCTTGCCCCGGGGGGAGCCGGTGGCGGCCACATGGGCCTCGATGAGGGAGCGGAGCTCGGCGATGTCGTGGGGCTCCGTCAGGGTGTCCGTCATCACCTGGTCCTTGTTGAGGCGCATATAGAGGTCGTGGTGCTCATCCAGCACATAGGCGATGCCGCCGGACATGCCGGCCGCAAAATTTTTGCCTGTGGTGCCCAGGATCACCACCCGGCCGCCGGTCATATACTCGCAGCCGTGGTCCCCCACGCCCTCCACCACGGCGACGGCGCCGGAGTTGCGGACACAGAACCGCTCGCCGGCGCAGCCGTTGATAAACGCCTGGCCGGAGGTGGCGCCGTACAGGGCCACGTTGCCCACGATGATGTTTTCGCCGGGGTCAAAGGTGCTGCCCTTGGGCGGGTACAGCACCAGCCTGCCGCCGGAGAGGCCCTTGCCCAGCCCATCGTTGCAGTCGCCCTCCAGTTCCAGGGTCAGTCCCTTGGGGATGAAGGCGCCGAAGGACTGTCCCCCGCCGCCGTGGCAGGTGATGACGTAGCTGTCGTCCGGCAGGGTGTCGCCGCACTGCCGGGTGATCTCAGAGCCGAACAGGGTGCCGAAGGCCCGGTCTGTGGAGGAGACCTGCAGGTCCAGCCGGCCGGTCTTCTTGGCTTTCAGGCTCTTGCCCAGCTTGGCCAGCAGCACGCTCTCGTCCAGAGTCCGCTCCAGATGGAAGTCGTAGACGTCCTTGGGGTCAAAGTGGGCGGTCCGGCTCTGCCAGGGATTCTCCAGCAGGCTGCGGAGGTCCAGGGTCTCCGCCCGGTGGGTCACCAGGTTCTCCCGGACCCGCAGCAGGTCGCTGCGGCCCACCAGCTCGTCCACGGTGCGGATGCCTAAGGCCGCCATATACTCCCGCAGCTCCTGGGCCACGAATTCCATGAAGTTCACCACGTACTCCGGCTTGCCGGAGAAGCGCCTGCGCAGCTGGGGATTCTGGGTGGCGATGCCCGCCGGGCAGGTGTCCAGGTTGCACACCCGCATCATGCAGCAGCCCAGGGCCACCAGAGGGGCGGTGGCAAAGCCGAACTCCTCCGCCCCCAGCATGCAGGCGATGGCCACGTCCCGGCCGGTCATCAGCTTGCCGTCGGCCTCCAGGGCCACGTGGCTCCGCAGGCCGTTGGCGATGAGGGCCCGGTGGGCCTCCGCCACGCCCAGCTCCCAGGGCAGGCCCGCCCCGTGGATGGAGCTGCGGGGGGCGGCGCCGGTGCCGCCGTCATGGCCGGAGATCAGCACCACCTGGGCGCCGGCCTTGGCCACACCGGCGGCGATGGTGCCGACCCCCGCCTCGCTGACCAGCTTCACGCTGATGCGGGCGCGGCGGTTGGCGTTTTTCAGGTCGTAGATCAGCTGGGCCAGATCCTCGATGGAGTAGATGTCGTGGTGGGGCGGCGGGGAGATCAGCGTCACCCCCGGCGTGGAGCACCGGGTCTTGGCGATCCAGGGGTAGACCTTCTTGCCGGGCAGGTGGCCGCCCTCGCCGGGCTTGGCCCCCTGGGCCATCTTGATCTGGATCTCCTGGGCGCTAGTCAGGTACGCGCTGGTGACGCCGAACCGGCCCGAAGCCACCTGCTTGATGGCGGAGCAGCGCTCGTCCTTGAGCCGCTCGGCGTCCTCGCCCCCCTCGCCGGAGTTGGACTTGCCGCCGATCCGGTTCATGGCGACGGCCAGGCACTCGTGGGCCTCCTGGGAGATGGAGCCGTAGCTCATGGCGCCGGTCTTGAACCGGCGGACGATGGACGCCACGGGCTCTACCTCGTCGATGGGGATGCCGCCGTTCTCATCGAAGTGGAGATCCAGCAGGCCCCGCAGGGTGTGGGGCTTGGCGGGCTCATCCACCAGGGCGGAGTACTCCTTGAAGGTCTCATAGCTGCCCTCCCGGACGGCCTTCTGCAGCAGCAGAATGGTCCGGGGGTTGTACATGTGGTCCTCCTTGTCGGGGCCGGAGCGCAGCTGATGGATGCCGGTGGAGTCCAGGGAGGTGTCGTAGCCCAGCCCCAGGGGATCGAAGGCCTGGTTGTGGTTCCACTCCACGCCCTCCTCGATCTCCGCCAGGCCGATGCCCTCCACCCGGCTGACGGTGTTGGTGAAGTACCGGTCCACCACGTCCCGGTTGATGCCCAGGCACTCGAAGATCTGGGCGGACTGATAGGACTGGATGGTGGAGATGCCCATCTTGGAGGCGATCTTCACGATGCCGTGGAGGATGGCGCTGTTGTAGTCGTTGACGGCGGCGGTGGGGTCCTTGTCCAGCATCCCCAGGGACACCAGCTCCTCCACGCACTCCTGGGCCAGATAGGGGTTGATGGCCTGGGCGCCGTAGCCTAAGAGGGTGGCGAAGTGGTGGACGTCCCGAGGCTCCGCGCTCTCCAGGATCATGGAGACGGCGGTGCGCTTTTTTGTCCGCACCAGGTACTGCTCCAGGGCGGAGACCGCCAGCAGGGAGGGGATGGCCACGTGGTTTTCGTCCACCCCCCGGTCTGACAGGATCAGGATGTTAGCGCCGTTCTTGTAGGCCCGGTCCACGTTGACGAACAGCCGGTCCAGGGCATTGGCCAGGGGAGACCCCTTGTAGTACAGCAGGGAGATGGTCTCCACATGGAAGCCGGGCCGGTCCATGTACCGGATCTTCATCAGGTCCAGAGAGGTGAGGATGGGGTTGTGGATCTGGAGCACCGTGCAGTTTTCCGGCCGCTCCTCCAGCAGATTGCCGCCGGAGCCTGCGTACACGGTGGTGTCGGTGACGATCTCCTCCCGGATGGCGTCCATGGGCGGGTTCGTCACCTGGGCGAACAGCTGCTTGAAGTAGCTGAACAGAGGCTGGTGCTTTTCCGACAGCACCGCCAGCGGCGTGTCCACGCCCATGGCGGAGGTGGGCTCCGCCCCGTCCCGGGCCATGGGGAGGATGGCGTCCTTCACCTCCTCATAGGTGTAGCCGAAGGCCTTGTACAGCCGATCCCGCCGCTCCTGGTCGTACCGTTCCACCCGCCGGTTGGGAATGGGAAGGTCCCGCAGGTACACAAGGTGGGCATCCAGCCACTCGCCGTAGGGCTGCTGGCGGGCGTACCGCTCCTTGACCTCGGTGTCGTCCACCAGCCGCCTGGCGGTGAGATCCGCCAGCAGCATCCGTCCCGGCTGCAGGCGGGATTTCTTCACGATCTTCTCCGGCGGGATATCCAGCACGCCCACCTCGGAGGACAGGATCAGCTGGTCGTCCGTGGTGAGATACCACCGGCAGGGCCGCAGGCCGTTCCGATCCAGCACGGCGCCCACCACGTCGCCGTCGGAGAACACGATGGCCGCCGGGCCGTCCCAGGGCTCCATCATGGTGGCGTAGTAGTGGTAGAAGTCCCGCTTCTCCCGGCTCATCTTCCGGTCATTGGCCCAGGGCTCCGGGATGCACATCATCACCGCCTGGGGCAGGGGGATGCCGTTCATCATCAGGAATTCCAGGGTGTTGTCCAGCATGGCGGAGTCGGACCCGCTCTGGTCCACCACCGGCAGGATCTTGTCCATGTCCGCCTCCAGCACGGCTGAGTGCATGGTCTCCTCCCGGGCCAGCATCCGGTCCACATTGCCCCGGATGGTGTTGATCTCGCCGTTGTGGAGGATATAGCGGTTGGGGTGGGCCCGCTCCCAGCTGGGGTTGGTGTTGGTGGAGAACCGGGAGTGGACCAGGGCCAGGGCGCTCTCACAGTCCGGGTCCTCCAGGTCGGCGTAGAACTTCCGCAGCTGGCCCACCAGAAACATGCCCTTGTACACGACGGTCCGGCTGGAGAAGGAGGGGATATAGGTGTTCACATTGGACTGCTCAAACTCCCGGCGGACCACATACAGCCGCCGGTCGAAGTCCAGCCCCCGGGCGCAGTCCGCAGGGCGCCGCACAAAGCACTGGCAGATATGGGGCATGCAGTCCAGGGCCTTTTGCCCCAGCACCTCCGGATGGGTGGGCACGTCCCGCCAGCCCAGGAACTCCAGACCTTCCTTGGCGGTGATGATCTCCAGCATCTTCTGGGCCTGGGCACGCTTCAGGGCGTCCGTGGGGAAGAAGAACACCCCCACACCGTAGTCCCGGGGGCCGCCCAGAGCAATGCCTGCCTCAGCGGCGGCCTTCACCATCAGCCGGTGGGGCACCTGGATCATCAGGCCCACGCCGTCGCCGGTCTCGCCGGAGGCGTCCTTGCCGGCCCGGTGCTCCAGCTTTTCCACGATCTTCAGGGCATTGTCCACGGTGACGTGGGACGGCGTCCCCTTCAGGCTCACCACGGCGCCGATGCCGCAGGCGTCGTGTTCCGCACGGGGATCATATACATTGGTTCTTTTCTGGTTCGGTTCCATGACCGGAGACCCTCCATTCCTTTTGTTACTTCATTTCCGGCGCTCCGCCTCAGACGGTATAGTGTTCCAGCACCAGCCGGGCGGTATCCGCCAGCTTCGCACCGGTGTCCATGCTGCGCTTCTGGAGAAAGCGGTGGGCCTCCGCCTCGCTCATGCGGTTGACCTCCATCAGCAGCTCCTTGGCCCGGCGGATCAGCCGCAGCTCTTCCTCATCCCGCTGGGGCTGGGGATGGCGGGGGCGCCGGGCCTCCCGCCGGCAGAGCATATCCAGCGTGGCGAAAAACTCCGACCGGGCGGCGGGGGTGGGCAGCTTGAACAGGTTCTCCCCCTCGCACAGATCCAGGTGGGCGGCGGAGGCCAGCACCAGCAGCACGGCGGTGCCCCGCAGACTGGCGGCCACCTCATTGGCCGTCATGTCCCGGAATTTGAAGCCGCAGACCACCACGGCCCCGCCCAGCTTCCGGACGGTGCGGATGGTCTCGCCTCCGCTGACGCAGCAGGCGGCGGGAGAGCAGCCGGCAGACTCCAGCAGCCGCAGGATGCGGCGCTGGGCTTCCTCGTGGGAAAATGCCACCACGATCCGGTCCATGCGCTCTCCCTCCTCTCACGGCGCTGTTGTCTCAGCAGGTCACCAAATACTGGTCCAGCTCCCACTGGGTCACCTGGGCGCGGTACTGCTCCCACTCCCGCAGCTTGCCGGTGACATACTGGTTCGTCACATGCTCGCCCAGGGCGGCGGTGACCACGCTGTCCGCCTCCAGGGCGTGGATGGCTGCCTCCAGAGAGGCGGGCAGCCGCCGGACCCCCTGAGCCTCCAGATCCGCCGCGATGGCGTAGAGGTTCTCGTTGTTCTCCGCCGGCGGCGTCAGCCGGCGCTGGATGCCGTCCAGCCCGGCGGCCAGGCACACGGCGAAGGCCAGGTACGGATTGCAGGAGGGGTCCGGGCTCCGCAGCTCCACCCGGGTGCCCGCCCCCCGGGGCGTGGGGATGCGGATCAGGGCGGAGCGGTTGCCGGTGGACCAGGCCAGGTGGCAGGGGGCCTCATAGCCGGGCACCAGCCGCTTGTAGCTGTTCACCAGCGGATTGGTGACGGCGCAGAAGCCCTGTACGTGGTCCAGCAGCCCGGCGATGAACTGATAGGCCAGGAGAGACAGCTTCCGGGGGTCCGCCGGGTCGTAAAAGGCGTTCTGCCCATCCCGGAACAGGGACATGTTCACATGCATCCCGCTGCCGGCGGCGCCGCAGACGGGCTTGGGCATGAAGGTGGCGTGAAGGCCGTTCTTCTGGGCCAGGGTCTTCACCGCCAGCTTGAAGGTCATGATGTTGTCTGCCGCCTGCAGGGCCTCGGTGTACTTGAAGTCGATCTCGTGCTGGCCGGCGGCCACCTCGTGATGGCTGGCCTCGATCTCAAAGCCCATCTCCTCCAGGCACAGGCAGATCTCCCGCCGGGTGGACTCGCCGTGGTCCAGAGGCCCCAGGTCGAAATAGCCCGCCTCGTCGCTGGTCTTTGTGGTGGGCCTGCCGTCCTCGTCGGTCTGGAACAGGAAGAACTCCAGCTCCGGCCCGGCGTTGAAGGTGAGGCCCATCTCCCCGGCCCTGGCCAGGGCCCGCTTCAGCACGCCCCGTGGGTCCCCCACAAAGGGGGTGCCGTCGGGATTGTGGACGTCGCAGATCAGCCGGGCCACCTTGCCGTACTGGGGCCGCCAGGGCAGGATGGCGAAAGTGTCCAGGTCCGGCCAGAGATACTGGTCCGATTCCTCGATGCGGACGAACCCCTCGATGGAGCTGCCGTCCATCATGATCTGATTGTCCAGGGCCTTTTCGATCTGGGAGGCCGTGATGGCCACATTTTTCATCTGGCCGAAGATGTCCGTGAACTGCATGCGGATGAACTGGATGTCCTCCTCCCGGACCAGGCGGAGGATGTCCTCGCGTGTGTATTTGCCCATGGCAGAAACCTCCAGAACAGGAAAATTTGATTTATCACTTTAAGGCGATGAATACCCGGAAAACAGAAAAAGAGCGCAAGACGACAGCAAGAGTACGCCTTTGTGCTCCTTGTGAGAAATTATACGATTGTCCGTCCCGTGCTGTCAATGGTTTTTGCCCGGCGGAGCGGGCGGGAAGGGAAATTTTCGCTCTTCTGCACAGGGAGAGGAAGCCCGAAACGAAGGAGGCTGGGGGGATTGACGGGGAGCATCTGATACTCAGTAAGCAAGTTTACTTGTATAAAGCATTGGAATGGAAAAAGAGTCTGCAGCTGGCAACAACAGACGCAGACTCTTTCTGTGATTGATAGGTGCTTATTCCCGGGAGCGGTCAGGATGCAGATATAGACCAATGATCTTATCGTCCAAATGATACATCTCCTGGCAGCGACGGCAGACAGCATTGGCATAGGCGGTCTGATCCCTCTGACGGAGACAATCAATCAATGTGGAGTGATAGGAGATCCGCTGGACCGTATCATCTGAATTGTTTTGTAGATGGATCAGATGAATGCGAAAGTAAATTTCCTGCTGGTACTTACTCAGTAGCTCATTTTTGGCGATTTCCGTGATTCCAAGGTGGAAACTGCGGTCAGCTGTAATCCTGGCGCACAGGTCTCCGGTTTTGTTCTGCACTTCACAGGTATCCGCTAGTTGTTGCAAATGGGCGAATTCGGCATCGCTGCCATAGTAGATGGCCAGATGCCCAGACAGAATATCTTGAGACATCCGGACAACACCCAACTTCTTGATCATTTCTGCTGTAAAATAGGTTACTTCCGCATATCGTTTGGGGTAGATGGTAATCAATCCCTCGCTGCTGAGTTTGCGAAGCGCTTCCCGAACAGGGGTGCGGCTTGTTTGGAGCAGGGTGGCCAGTTCATCTTCCATCAACTTCTGCCCCGGCTTTAAAATGTTGTGAAAGATCATATCACGGATCTGCAGGTAGACCTGTTCGTTTTTAGGACGGGATGCTCGTCCGCCACGGCGTTCATTTTCGGTGAAGGAAAAGGAGATTTCAGAGGAGGAAAACGATGGACACTTCATATGACTACTCAGCCTTTCATCAATTCAATTCCAAAAAAATATGTGTTGATTATAGATACTGATAAAGATTTGCGCTTGGGCAAAACCCAAAAGGGATGAGTTCGACAGCCATGAGGAAAATAAGGGGAAGGTAAACAGTAGAAAAATTCCAAATTTTCATACATAAAGCGATGAAAAATACTTAACAAAAGTTCTATATAATGTATTTTACCATGAAACGAGCAGAAGTCTAGGAAAATTTTACAAAAAATGGAGCTTACGTCAAAGCAAAGAGAAAAAATATAAGAAATGCAAAATATAAAAAGTTAAGCGTGATATGAATTTGTTGTAATTGTAAAAAAACACAAAATAAATTTATCAATTTCACCGTTTTTGTATATTTTATCAAAAAAGCATTGACATCATATTTTCACGAGGATACAATTATATTATTAAAAATACTAAATAAAATTTAGTATACACAATATGAACTATTTTAAAGAAAGGAAGGCGTGTTGTGATGAGAAGGAAGATGCGGGGAACGGCACTGGTTTTGGCAGGACTGATGCTGCTGGCATCCACCGGCTGCGGCTCCGGCGGGCAGCCGGCCGCGGCGGACGGAACGGAGGAGACGGGGGCCTGGGCCCCCAGCGGCTCCATTGACTTTGTCTGTCCCTACAGCGCGGGCGGAGGATCGGACATCTATGCCCGGACCCTGGCCAACGTCATGTCGGACGGCGGGTATGTGGATGCCAACATCGTGGTCCAGAACCTCTCCGGAGGCGGCGGACTGGTGGGCACGGCCTATGTCTACGGCAAGCAGGGAGACAACTCCACCATCTGCACATATGCACCCGGCCAGCTGGCCAGCGCCATTGCCAACGACAGCGAGTACCAGTGGGACGACATCACCCAGATCGCCGTGCTGGCCTATGAGGACCAGACCATCTGTACCGCTGCCGGGGCCTTCGAGAGCCTGGACGACCTGATCGCCTACTCCAACGAGCACCCCGGCGAGGTCACCATCGGCGGCTGCGGCGTGGGCAACGAGGACAACGTCTGCGCCCTGATGCTGAACGAGGCGGCCGGAGCCAATGTCACCTATGTGCTCTATGACTCCGCCGGCGACATCCTGACCGCCATCCTGGGCGGGCATCTGACCGGCGGCATCTTCAATCCCTCCGAGTGCCAGGCCCAGCTGGAGGCCGGCGGCGTGGACTGCCTGGCATCCTTCAGCGCCGAGCCTCTGGAGAACATCCAGGGCTTTGAGGAAGTCCCCACCTGCTCTGAGCTGGGATATGACATCGACTTCCGGATGTTCCGGGGCCTGGCCGGCGCCCCCGGCATGAGCGACGCGGCCCTGACCTACTGGCAGGAGGTCTGCCGCCAGGTCTCTGAGGACCCGGCCTGGACGGAGGACTACCTGCTGGCCCGGGGCCTGACGCCCGCCTTCATCATCGGCGACGACCTGACGGCCTTTATGGAGGATCAGTATGAGACCTATTACAACGCCCAGAAGGAACTGGGACTGATCTGACAAAAGGGATACGCCCTGCCTCCTGCGGCCGGCCGGGGCGAAAGCCGCCGCGGCCGGCGCGGGCTCTGAAGAGAAGGATAAGGAAAGGAGAATTTTGATGCCTCTGATTATCGACGGGATCCTGCTGTGTGTCGGATCATACTGGTTCGTCACCTCGGTGACATCCCTGACCCTGTTTCAGGGCATGTCCATCGGCGGCGGACTGCTGCCGGCCTTCGCCTCTGGACTTCTGATCCTGCTGGTGATCATCGAGATCGTCAACACATTTCGGAAGGAAAAGATCGACAAGGCGTATTTTCAAAAGACCATACGGGATGTCAACTGGAAGGATATGATTCCCCTGGGGATCGGCGTTCTCTGCCTCATTGGCAGCTGGCTGATCGGCCTGTTTTTGACACTGACCGTGATGCTGTTCTGCTGGCTGAAGGTCCTGTCCAAATACAGCTGGAAGAAGTCGGCGGTCGTCACCGTGTGTGTCATGGCGTTCCTGTACGGCGTCTTCAAGCTCTGGCTCCAGCTGCCGCTGCCCCAGGGCCTGCTGGGACTGGTTTGAGAGGGGGCGGTCTTGTGGAGACATTGCAGCTGTTGTTTGAGGGGTTCGGAAACGCCCTGACGCCGGAGAACATCCTGATGACGGCCGGCGGCGGCATCCTGGGGATCCTGGTGGGTGCCATGCCCGGTATCGGCTCCCTGCTGGGGTGCGCCCTGCTGCTGCCGCTGACCTTCAAAATGAATCCGACATCCGCCATCATCATGCTGGCGGCCATCTACTACGGCAACATGTACGGAGGCGGCTACAGCGCCATTTTGCTGAACATCCCCGGCGACTCTCCCGCCATCATGACGGCCATGGACGGCTATCCCCTGATGCGGAAGGGCTATCCCGGAAAAGCCCTGTTCACGACGAATATGGCGTCCTTCTGCGGCGGCACCATCGGTATCCTGATCCTCACCTTCCTGGGCGTGGGGCTGGCGGATATCGGATTGCTGTTCGGCCCCAGCGAGATGGTGGCCGTGATGGTCCTGTCCCTGAGCAGCATCAGCTGGCTGCTGGGCGACTCCCCCACCAAGGGGCTGATCTCCACCATGCTGGGCATCATGATCGCCACCATCGGCACGGACGGCGCCACCGGCATGCCCCGGTTCACCTTCGGCAACATCAGCCTGCTGTCCGGCGTGCTGCTGGTGCCCCTGGTCATCGGCGTGTTCGGATTCAGCCAGGTCATGCAGATGAGCCATGCGAAGGAGACAGATTACACCGAGCTGAAATCCACCAAACTCCGTATCCGGGACGCCGTCATCACCAAGAAAGAGGCGAAATACTGCGCTCCGATTGTCCTCCGCTCTGGCGTGGTGGGCACTGTGGTGGGCATCCTGCCCGGCTCCGGCGCCACCATCGCCGCCTTCCTGTGCTACCTGATGAATAAGAAGGTCAGCAAGCGGGGCAAGGAGTTCGGCACCGGCATCCCGGACGGCATCGCCGCCTCCGAGGCTGCCAACAACGCTGCCGCCGCCGGCGCGTTCGCCCCGTTGCTGGCCCTGGGCATCCCGGGCTCCGGCACGGCGGCCGTGCTGCTGAGCGGCCTGATGATGTGGGGCCTGACCCCCGGCCCGCAGCTGTTCACGGATGAGCCGGAGTTCTGCTGGGGCCTGATCTCCAGCATGTACGTGGGCAACATCCTCTGCCTGGCCATGGGCATGCTGATGATCCCCCTGCTGGTGCGGCTGATCAGCGTCCCCTCCAAGCTCATCTCCCCGGTGGTGGTCACCCTCTGCTTCATCGGCGCCTTCGCCGCCTCCAACGAGGTGAACAACCTCTACGTGATGCTGCTGGGCGGTCTGGCCGGCTACTTCATGAACAAGTATGACTATCCCACCGCGCCCATGCTGCTGGCCTTCGTGCTGACGCCCACCATCGAGAAGAACCTCTACCGCGCCCTGATGGTGAACAACGGCAGCCTCTCCATTTTCTGGGAGCGGCCCATCACCCTGGGCCTGCTGATCGCCACAGTCGCCCTGATGGTGGCTCCAGTCGTGCTGAAGGCCGTGAGAAAGGGCAAGAAGGCGGAAGCGCAGCAGTGATCAAGCTTTCCGGGGAGGAGCGGCCCCGTGAACCGGCGCCGCTCCTCCCTGGCCCTTCGGGTCCCGCTTGTTGGAAGATCCCCGGCGGCGGAATTTATTTTTCCCCATCTATGTACACAAAATCGAAATATGTATATTTAAAAGAAAGAAGGGACATCGGTATGTACATCGATCAAGAGGCCTGTGTGGGCTGCGGACTGTGTGTTCCGTACTGCCCGGTAGGTGCCATCAGCGTCTCTGGCCGCAAGGCGGTGATCGACGCAGACGCCTGTGTGGAGTGCAGCTGCTGCCGGCGCAGCAGAGTCTGCCGCAAGGACGCCATCTGCCAGGAGGAGCTGAAGATGCCCCGGGCGGTCCGCTCGGTGATGAGCGACGTGTTCACCATCTTTGAGGACACCGGCGTCAGCGGCCGGGGCACGGAGGAGATGAAGACCAATGAGGTCACCGGCCGCTTCAAGCCCGGCTGGGTGGGCATGGCGCTGGAGGCGGGCCGCCCCATTGCCGCCGCCACGTTCCGCCAGGTGCAGGAGATCGCAGTGGCCCTGGCCGGCACGGGGCTGGTGGAGTTTGAGACCTGCAATCCCATCACCCAGATGATGAAGGACAACAGGACCGGGTACTTCCGGGAGGATATCCTGGATGAGCGGGTCTACTCCGCCATCCTGGAGTTTTCGGTCCCTGTGGAGCGGCTGGCAGAGGTCCTGGCGCTCTGCAAGGAGATCGCCGCAAAGACTTCGACCGTATTCAGCCTGGATGTCTCCAGCGTCACGCTGGGCGGCCAGGACCAGGCCGTTCGGGAGATCATGGAGGGGGCCGGCTTTTCCGTGCGGCCCAACGGCAAGGTGAATCTCGGCCTGGGCCGGCCGCTGCACCAGTTTTGAGAAGGGGAGGGAAGAGACATGTCGCATACGCTGCATCGCCGGGGCTCCGTGGAGAGCCTGAAGGATGATATCGTCTTTCTGATGATGCCCGCTCACCGCTACAACGACGTGGATGTGCCGCAGGCAGAACTGGGCGCCCGCCTCCGCCGGTTCATGGAGCTGGGGATGGAGAAGGGCTGCATCTGCATCGGCAATGCCTCCACCGGCAACGAGTACACCCTGGGAGGAGAGCAGGGGGTGCTGGACTCCACGGTGGAGGGGGCCACCGTCCACTGCGTGTTTGACGACCAGGACAAGGCCATCGAATTTATGAAGGCGCTGAAGGAAGAGGACCTGGGGCTGAGCGTGGTGGTCTCCGGCCTGTTCGATATGCTGGGCGAGTGCTGCCGGAAGAGCGGGCTGACGCCCCACACGGTGGAGTACTCTCTGGGCGTCTGGGGCAGCACGTCCCAGCTGCCGCCGGAGCCGGTGCTGGAGATCAACACCATGTGCGGCCACGGCATGGTGTCCGTGGGCCGCATCCAGGATGTGATCGACAAGATCCAGAAGGGCCGCATGACCTGTGAAGAGGGCGGCAGGGAGCTGGGCAAGACCTGCACCTGCGGCATCTTCAACTGGAAACGGGCCGGGGAGATCCTGCAGCGGATCACCGGCGCCACCTGAAGGAACAGCCGGAGCGCCCCGCTTTCCGAGATCCGGATCGGAAAGCGGGGCGCTCTTCCTGCGGCCGGCGGCGGAATTTTGACGAGATGACGAAATTTCCCGGACTTTTTTCACGCTCCTGCCCAAAACGGGGAATGTGCCAAAATTTTTGTTGTATTGCACCGGCAAAGGTTGTATAATTTCTACATTAGGCATCCCCTGCGGCCGGCCTTCTCCGGCCGCGGCAACAGCACAACATAAGGAGTGGAACGAACATGAGCTATTCTGTACAAAACATCCGCAACGTCTGTCTGCTGGGCCACAGCGGAAACGGCAAGACCGCCCTGGCAGAGAGCCTGCTGTATATGACCGGTGCCATCGACCGCATGGGCCGGGGCGCGGACGGCAACACCGTCTGCGACTATGATCCGGAGGAGACCAAGCGGCAGATCTCCATCTCCACTGCTGTGGCGCCGCTGGAGTACAAGGGGTGCCGCATCAACGTGCTGGACACGCCGGGCGCCTTCGACTTCGCCGGCGAGGTGATCGAGGCCCTGCGGGCCGCCGACGCCGCCATCATCGTCTGCTCCGCCAAGGACGGCGTGTCCGTGGGCCTGGAGAAGGCGTGGAAATACTGCGAGGAGCGGAACATGCCCCGCTTCATCTATATCTCCAAGACCGACGAGGACAACAGCGACTACAACGCCACCTTCGAGGCCCTGCGGGCCCGGTTCGGCAACAAGATCGCCCCCCTGGTGGTGCCCATCTGGGACGAGGGCAAGAAGGTCACCGGCATCATCGATGTGCTGAACAAGCGCGCCTATGAGATGCAGGATCTGAAGCGGGTGGAGATCGACATCCCCGAGGGCAAGGACGCCGTCATCGAGGAGTTCAACAACGCCCTGAAGGAGTCCGTGGCCGAGACCAGCGAGGAATTCATGGACAAGTTCTTCGGCGGCGAGGATTTCACCTACGCCGAGATGATCCACGGCCTGCGCCAGGGCGTGCGGGAACTGAGCCTGTTCCCCGTGCTGTGTGGCTCCGCCGTCAACTGCATGGGCTCCCTGATGCTGCTGGACGACATCGTGGACCTGCTGCCCAACCCCATGGAGGGCAACTATCACAAGGCCACCCGCCAGGACGGCGAGACGGAGCCCTTCGTGGTCTCCCCCGGCGGCGTGCCCACGGCCTTCGTGTTCAAGACCGTCTCTGACCAATACGGCAAGTACAGCTTCGTCAAGGTCCTCTCCGGCACCCTGACGCCGGACCTGCCCATGGTCAATGCCCGCACCGGCGCCTCCGAGAAGCTGGGCCGCCTGTATGTCATGCGGGGCAAGAAGGCCACCGAGGTCAAGGAGCTGGGCTGCGGTGACATCGGCGCCATCGGCAAGATGGAGAAGGTCAAGACCGGCGATACCCTGTGCGACGCCCGCAAGGTCGTCGCCCTGAAGGAACTGCCCTTTGCTGAGCCCTGCTACTCCGTGGCCATCGTGCCCAAGAGCCGGGGCCAGGAGGACAAGATCGCCCAGGGCCTCAACAAGCTCAACGAGGAGGACCCCACCTTCTCCGTCACCAACAACGCCGAGACCCACCAGATGGTCCTGAACGGCTCCGGCGACATGCAGGTGGACGTGCTGGTCAGCAAGCTGAAGAGCCGCTTCAACGTGGAGGCGGAGCTGAAGCCCGTCCGGGTGCCCTACCGGGAAAAGATCCGCAAGACCGTCCAGAAGCAGGGCCGCCACAAGAAGCAGACCGGCGGCAGCGGCCAGTTCGGCGACGTGTGGATCCGGTTCGAGCCCCAGACAGAGCAGGACGATATGATCTTCGCCGAGGAGGTCTTCGGCGGCAGCGTGCCCAAGAACTTCTTCCCGGCGGTGGAAAAGGGCCTGCGGGAGGCCTGCGCCCACGGTCCCCTGGCGGGCTATCCCGTGGTGAACCTGAAGGCCGTGCTGTACGACGGCTCCTATCACCCGGTGGACTCCTCCGAAATCGCCTTTAAGACCGCTGCCCAGCTGGCCTACAAGGCCGCCCTGCCGGAGGCCAATCCCGTCCTGCTGGAGCCGGTGGGCGAGCTGAAGGTCACCGTGCCCGACAGCTATATGGGCGACGTCATCGGCGACCTGAACAAGCGCCGGGGCCGCGTCATGGGCATGGATCCCACCGGCGACGGCAGCCAGGTCATCACCGCCGAGGTGCCCATGGCCGAGATGGGCAGCTACGCCATCGACCTGCGGTCCATGACCCAGAGCCGGGGCAGCTTCACCTTCCACTTCGTCCGCTACGAGGACTGCCCGCCGGCAGCCCAGGAGAAGGCCATCGCCGAGGCGAAGGCCCTGCAGGCGGCGGAGGAGAAGTAAGAAAGGCAGTCCGCGCTTCTCCGCCGGGAGTCCGGCGTCCAAGCATTTT
>NZ_JACSNX010000004.1 GCF_016902445.1 Oscillibacter valericigenes
CCGCCACGGAGACGGTGGTGCCCACCCGGGTGGCGATCTCGTTGGGCATGAACTCCTTCACGGCCACCCGGGCCTCCAGCTTGGTGTCCCAGGCCAGGTACGTGATGCCGAAGCCGCCCTGTCCCAGCACCCGGCCGATGATGTAGCGGCCGTTCAGCACGGTCCCGGCCCGCAGGGCCACCGGGAATTTCTTTTCATTTTCAGCCAGGTCAAAGCCACAGTACGGGCAGGGGCCGTCTGTCTCGGGCTTTTCCTGAAAGCAGTTGTAGCAGAGATTTTTCCGTTCAGCCATATCGTCCCTCCACATGAAACATCTGGTCGATAAGACCATCTTAGTTCCTTTCCGGGAGGAACTCAAGTATGCTGTCTGCATAGTATCCGGGCGGAGGCAAATGCCGTCTCCGAATCGAAAATTATATCTTGACATTGTGTCAAAACAGTGATATATTGCAAATGCTGACACAGTGTCAAAACAAGAGCGGCCAGGGGCCGCAATGATTTTCCTCTGTATTTGACATGGCGTCAAAATCAAAGGCAGATACACCAAATCACTTTGAAAGGTCGGTAAACACTGTGAAGAAAAACATCGGTCCTGCGCTGGCGCTATATCCCACGCCCGCTGTCGTGATTGGCGCAATGAACGGCGAAAAGCCCACCTGGACGCTGGCGGCTCATGTGGGCATCATCGGGCACGACAGGGTCCTGGTCAGCCTGGCCGGCGCCCACTTCATCAACGAGTTCATCAAATCCGGCAAGAAGCTGTCCGTCAACATCGTGGACGAGGGCATGCTCCCGGAGGCCGACTATGTGGGCTCCGTCAGCGGTGCGAAGGCGGACAAGTCGGCGGTATTTGAGTATGAGCCGGGTGAGGCCGGCGCGCCGATCATCCAGAAGGCTCCGCTGACGATGGAGTGTTCCGTGGTTGATGTCTACAGCACCCCGGGCTTTGAGAGCTTTATCTGCACCATCGACAACACCTATGTGGAGGAGGAACATTTGAACGAGGCCGGAAAGATCGATTACCACACCCTGAAGCCGGTACTGTTTGCGTTCCCCACCTATGAGTACCTGAAGACCGGAGAGGTCATCGGCAAGTGCCTGTCCTTCAAAAAAGATCCGCAGGCGTAAAGAAAGGAGAAGATTCAAGTGTTAGGCAATTTTTCTTACTGCAATCCGACCAAGCTGTATTTCGGCGATGATTCGCTGCGCTTCCTTTCCGAAGAGCTACACAAGTACGGGCCGAATGTCGTGCTGATCTACGGCGGCGGCTCCATCAAGAAAAACGGCATCTATGAGGAAGTGACCAGGATCCTGCAGGAGAGCGGTAAGAATGTGGAAGAGATCGCCGGCGTCATGCCCAACTCCACCCTTGCCAAGCTGTATGAGGGCATCGAGATCGCCCGCAGTCACCATGCGGATCTGCTTCTGGCGGTGGGCGGCGGTTCTGTCTGCGACTATGCCAAGGCGGTATCCGTCTCGGTCAACTGTGAGGAAGACCCCTGGGAGAAATATTATCTGCGTTTTGAGGAACCCGCCTGTGAGACGCTGCCGGTGGGCTGCGTGCTGACCATGGTGGGGACCGGCTCTGAGATGAACGCCGGCGCCGTCATCACCAACCAGAAGACAAAGCAGAAGATCGGACATGTCTTTGCAGACGAGAGGATCATGCCCAAATTCGCCATCCTGAACCCCAGATACACCCTGACGCTGCCGCGCTATCAGATGGTTTCCGGCATCTATGACATCTTCAACCACATCTGTGAGCAGTATTTCTCCGGCGAAGACGACAATGTGAGCGACTATATCAGCGAGGGACTGATGCGGGCGGTCCTCCACGCCAGCCGGATCGCCAACAGAGATCCGCAGGACTATGAGGCCCGCAGCAACCTGATGTGGACGGCCACCTGGGCGTTGAATACGCTGGTGTCCCGCGGCAAGAGCACCGATTGGATGGTGCATATGATCGGTCAGTCAGTGGGGGCGTATACCAACGCCACCCACGGCATGACGCTGGCAGCAGTGTCCCTGCCGTATTATCGGCATATTCTCCCCTACGGCCTGCAGAAGTTCAAGAGGTTCGCCGTCAATGTGTGGGATGTGGATCCCTGCGGTAAGACGGATGAGCAGGTGGCGGAGGAAGGGCTGAACGCCATGGAAGTGTGGATGCGTGAGCTGGGATTGGTCATGAAGATCTCCGAGCTGGGCGCGACGGAAGATATGCTGGAGGGCATCGCCGACGGTACCATCATCCTGTCAGGCGGCTACAAGGCGCTGGAACACAGCGAGATCGCTGAGATCCTGAAGGAGAGCATGTGACAGCGGGAAAGCCGTTTCAGCATCCGGCCCCCTTCTTTCCGGTCGGGGGATCGCACAGATGAAGAAAGACAGATCCGCCCGGATGGGCTGCCTGCGCAGCCCATCCGGGCGGACCTCTTTTTTGCGGGGCAGAGGCGTATCTGCCGGCGGTCCCGGCGGTCGGGCGGCATCCACAGCCGTTTGACGCAGTGTCAAAAGCGGGATATAATGACATCAGCGCCGGAGCGCAGCATGTGCGCTGCGCGGCGAATAAGAGGGAGAGGAAGTGCCAGCCATGCCGAAGGGATCTGAGGAGCTGACCCAGGCCAGAAAGGCCGAGATCATCAGCGCCTGCGCCGAGCTGTATGAGACCATGAATTTCAAGGATGTGACGCTCAAGGACATCGGGGCGAAGACCTCGTTCACCCGCACCCTGATCTACTATTATTTCCACACAAAAGAGGAGATTTTCCTGGCCCTGCTGCAGAGGGAGTATGAGGCCTGGATCGAGGACCTGCACGAGATCCGAATGAGCTGCCGCCGGATGACGGTCAGCCAGTTCGCAGATGCGCTGGCCCGTTCCCTGGAGCGGCGCAGCCGGCTTCTGAAGCTCATGTCCATGAATCACTATGATATGGAGGCAAACAGCCGGATGGAAAATCTCGTGGCCTTCAAGGTCGCCTATGGGAACTCCATCCGGGCGGTCACCCGCTGCCTGGAGCAGTTTTTCCCGCAGATGACCGCTGCTGACGTTCAGGGGTTCATCTACGCGTTCTTCCCGTTCATGTTTGGGATCTACCCCTATACCGTGGTCACGGAGGAACAGAAGGAGGCCCTGCGGCAGTCCCATACCGACTATGTGCTCCTGTCGATCTATGAGATCACAAGAGACATGGCGGTCAAGCTGCTGCAGGGCCTGGAAGGACGCGCTCCGGGAGCCGGGGGACAGGGCTGCGCTGCGGAGCCCTAAAGACCGCTTTTTACCGCGCGGAGAAGTGCCTTGAGATGGATCGCGCAGATGCCCAGGAGGCAGATGGCGGACCAGAGGGGCCAGAAGGGGACATCCCTCTCCATCATCACGCACTGTGCGGCCAGAAGAAGAGCACTCACCGCGAGCTGAGGAAAACTCCAGTGGAGGCGGAGCAGGGAGCGGGTATGGACCGCCCGCACGGCAAAGATCAGGATATAGCTGAGCAGCGTGGAGACCGCTGCTCCCATGGAGCCCCAGTACCGGATCAGAGAGAAGTTTCCGACGAGATTACACGCCGCGCCCAGCATGGTGGTGGCAAATGTGGCGGTGCTGCGCTGCTCCGCCATATAGATGGAGGACAGGAAGGAGCCGAGACAGGCGAAGGTCGTGGCCAGCGTGAGCACCGGCACATACCGCCATGCCGCATAGTAGCCCGGCGCGGCCAGCAGGCGGGTGGAGATCTGCGCGGTGAGGATGACGCCGGAGGCCGCTGCAAACGCAACTGCCGTATAGACAGAGTACACGTTGGAGAAGAACCGCTCCTTTTCCGCCGGTGTCCGCTCAGCCACTGCGGAGATCTGCCATGCGGAGGTGAAGATATTGGCAACGGTCATGAGGATGCTGGGGACCTTGTTGGCCACTGCGTAGATACCGGTGGCGGCACTTCCGATCAGCAGGGCGATCAGATATCGGTCGGAGATGTTGATGATCCAGCTGCAGAGGGTGCTGGGGACCAGCGGCGCACTGTACCGGAGCATCCGGATGGTGTCCCGCCGGGAGAGGGAGGACAGGCGGAAGAACCGCCACAGACCCGCCCGCACAAAGACGAACACGGTGGTGATCCCGTCGGCCAGCACATTGGCCAGCACGTAGCCGGTGACGCCCATGGGGAATACCGCCAGCAGCAGGATGTTGAACAGGATGGTCAAGGCCGTGCGCAGGATGCCGTCCAGGGCAAAGAGGCGGACATGGCCGATGGAGCGCGCGAACTGGTTGCAGACAGAGTGCACGTTTGCCACCAGGACATAGAGCAGGATCAGCCACACATATCCGGAGAGAAACGCCACTCTGTCCAGCAGGGGAGAGAGCAGGAGCAAAACGACAAAGCCGGCCGATGCTGTCAGCAGGCCGGTGGTAAAGACGCTGT
The DNA here is from genome assembly GCF_016902445.1 of Oscillibacter valericigenes. Lineage (GTDB taxonomy): Bacteria > Bacillota > Clostridia > Oscillospirales > Oscillospiraceae > Oscillibacter > Oscillibacter avistercoris. The sequence continues at coordinate 4,413 of NZ_JACSNX010000004.1, forward strand.
TTTTGTCTGTGCTGCGCTCCAGACCATACCGGATCACACCGTTGGCGATCCCCACAGAGGCGATGGGGATGATCAAATTGCCGGTCTGCAGCAGCAGATCCGTCACGCCGTATTCCGCGCTGGAGAGGATGCGGGTGTAGAAAGGCGTCAGCAGGAAGGTGAGAAACCGGGCACCGAATGTGCTGATGCCGAACAGCACTGTATTTGCCATCAAGCTTTTGTAGGGATTCAAAGGACTCGGCCTCCCAGCCAGAGGATCGTGCGGGAGCAAGAGAGGGGATCCCCCGCGTCACACTTGATTTTACGGCGGATCTTTAAACGGAGTATAAACCGGAGATAAACAATTCCGGCCGCGGCACGGGGACAGACCCTCCGAAGATCCCGGAAACAGCGCCGGGGCCCTGCCGAAGCACGCCTGGCCGCCATCCCGATGATTTCTTGTTATAGCATCGGGCGGATGTGCTGTCAACGTTTTTCCGCCGCCCTCCGCAAAAGCAGAGGGCGCCTGGATCGGCCGGACCTGCAGGGAAGTGCTCCAGGAGGCCCCGGCGGACAGCGGCAGCCGGGAGATCCGGCAGATCGTTTCGCTGCTGGACGGCAGCGCTATGCGGCTGGTGCTGACGGAGGACGGCAGGCCTGTCTACACCTTCGGCACAGAGCAGGCGGATGACGCCCGGCTGCTGCAGAGCGCGGAAAGCCTGGACTGCGATCCCGTGCAGGTCAGCACCGGGAGCCGTGGGATCTATCTGACCCGCCTGACGTATCAGGGGCGCACCATGCAGCTGGCTTTGTTCGGCACGCCTGGGGAGCACACCGGCGAAGCGGTCAAGGCGGCGGTCGCACTGTCGGCTCTGCTGATCCTGCTGGCCATCGTGCTCTCCATTTTGGCGACGAACCGCTTTCTCACCCGCTTTGTGCTCCGCAGGGTGGAGGAGCCGCTGGATCTGCTGGCTGCCGGCGTCCGCCGCATCGGGGAGGGCGATCTGGACTTCCGGATCGCCTATGCCGGGAAGGACGAGTTTGCGCCGGTGTGCGGCGCGTTTAACGAAATGGCCGCCCGGCTGAAGGAATCGGTGGAGCGCACCCGCCGGGACGAGGAGAGCCGGAAGGAGCTGCTGGCGGGCATCTCCCACGACCTGCGCACCCCTCTGACCTCCATCCGGGCCTATGTGGAGGGCCTGCTGGACGGAGTGGCCCAGACCGAGGAGAGCAAGCAGCGGTACCTGCGCACCATCCGCACCAAGGCGGAGGACATCGACCGGCTGGTGTCTCAGCTCTTTCTCTACTCCAAGCTGGACCTGGAGGGGGTCCCCATGGAGATGCGCCCCATCCGCCTGGACGAGTTTGTCGCCGGCTTTGTGGAGGAGGCCGCCCTGGACAGCCGGACACGCGGGCTGGAGATCACGGCGGAGCAGCTGACTCCGGTGACCGTCTCCGCCGACCCTGAACAGCTGCGCCGGGTACTCTCCAACATTCTGGAAAACAGCATCAAATATAAGGCCAAGGAGACGGGACGCCTCCGGATCACGCTGGAGGAGAGTGGCCGCCTGACCCTGGCCGATGATGGCCCGGGAGTGCCGGAGGAGGCCCTGCCTAAGCTGTTCGACGTCTTTTACCGCAGCGACCCGGCCCGTAGAGACCCCGCCGGCGGCAGCGGCCTGGGATTGGCCATCGCCGCCAAGGCGGTGCAGGGCATGGGCGGGACCATCCGTGCGTTCAATGTCCCCGGCGGGGGGCTGGCCATAGAGATCACACTGCCGAAGGAGGAACATGGAGATGCAGAAGATCCTGATCATCGAGGATGACAGGGACATCGCCACCATCGAACGGGATTATCTGGAACTGAACGATTACCAGGTGGAGATCGCTGCGGACGGGCTTGCGGGACTGGAGCGGGGGCTTCACGGGGACTTTGACCTGATCCTGCTGGACCTGATGCTGCCGGGTATGGACGGCTACTCTGTCTGCCGCCGTCTGCGGGAGGAGACCGACATTCCCATCCTCATGGTGACCGCCCGGCGGGAGGACATTGACAAGATCCGGGGCCTGGGTCTGGGGGCGGACGACTACATTGAAAAGCCCTTTTCCCCCAGTGTCCTGGTGGCCCGGGTCCGCGCCTACCTGGCCCGGTACCAGCGCCTGACCGGCGGGCAGCAGAGGGCGAAGCCGGAGCTTCAGGTGGGCGGCGTGCGCCTGAACACGGAGACCCGGCGGGTCTTTGTGGACGGGCGGGAGGTGGAACTGAAAAACCGGGAATATGAGCTGCTCTGCTTTCTGATGCTCCATCTGGACATGGTGTTCAGCCGGGAGGAGCTGTACGAAAGGATCTGGGGGCTGGAGGCCATGGGGGACAACGCCACTGTGGCGGTCCATATCAACCGCATCCGGGAGAAGATCGAGCAGGACCCCGGCCACCCACGGTATATCCAGACAGTCTGGGGCGCGGGGTATCGCTTCCGGGGACAGTAATGGGAAAGAGGGGAGAGGAAGATGTGGCTGCTGTTTGCGGCTGGATCGGCATTTTTCGCAGGTGTGACGGACATTCTGGCCAAGTGCGGCATCCGAAGGACGGACTCCACGGTGGCCACCGCGATCCGAACCATCGTCGTTCTGATCTTTGCATGGATCATGGTATTTTTGGTGGGGTCCCAGGAGCAGATTCAAACCATAGACCGGACGACGCTCTTGTTTCTGATCCTGTCCGGGCTGGCCACCGGCGCTTCTTGGCTGTGCTATTTTAGGGCGCTTCAAATCGGCGACATCAACAAGGTGGTGCCCATCGACAAATCCAGCACCGTGCTCACCATCCTGCTGGCCTTCCTCCTGCTGGGAGAGCCCATCGGCCTGTTCCAGGGGATCGGAGTGGTGCTGATCGGCGCGGGCACCTTCCTGATGATCGAGAAGAGGCAGCAGAAAGGCCCACGCGGGGGCTCTGGGAAGGGCTGGATGCTCTGCGCTTTTGGCTCCGCTATGTTTGCCAGCCTCACCGCCATTCTGGGCAAGGTGGGTATCCAGGGGGTGGAGTCCAATCTGGGGGCCGCCATCCGCACCGGGGTGGTGCTGGTCATGGCCTGGGTCATGGTGCTGGTGACCGGCAAGGCCAAAGCGGTGCGGCAGGTGCCACGGCGCGAGTTGATCTTCATCTGCCTGTCCGGTATCGCCACCGGCGCCTCCTGGCTGTGTTACTACCATGCCCTTCAGGACGGCCCCGCCAGCGTGGTGGCCCCCATCGACAAGCTGAGCATTCTGGTCACGGTGGCCTTCTCCTACCTGGTGTTCCATGAGCGGCTGACCCGCCGCTCCGGTCTGGGACTGGCCCTGATCGTGGCCGGGACGCTGGCCATGCTGATATGACAAGGCAAGCGGCGGGGCTGGGCCCGCCGCTTTTGTCTCAATTCATTCATAAAGATGCCTCCTTGGTCTGAAGATGGAATTTGTCGGCAATTTGCCCCGCCTTTAAATATGATGACAATATACCCCAGGAAAATGAGAAAACCATGAGGATCCAATGAGGTTTTTTCACCGGATTCTCATTTTTCTCCGTTAAGATAGAGCGCATATCAATCAAGGAGGTGAACGCGTATGCGTGTTTTGGTGATTGAAGACGATGCGGCGCTGAATGGCATCCTGGCCAAACGCCTGGCGGAGGAGGGCCACTCCGTGGATTGCTGCTTTGACGGCAGGGACGGCCTGGACTACGCGGAGGCGGCGGACTACGACTGCATCGTCCTGGACTGGATGCTCCCAAAGATAGACGGGCTGACGCTGCTGCGCAGGCTGCGGGGCGGGGGAAACCACGCCAACGTCCTGCTGCTCACGGCCAAGGATTCCATCGAGGACCGGGTGGCCGGGCTGGACGCCGGGGCGGACGACTATCTGGTGAAGCCCTTCTCTTTTGACGAGCTGCTGGCCCGGGTCCGGGCTCTGCTCCGCCGCCAGAGCGAGGTGCGAAGCCCTGTACTAAAGCTGGATGATCTGGTGATGGACACGGCCAGCAAAACCGTCCAGCGGGCCGGGAAAAAGCTGCTGCTGACCTCCAAGGAGTACGCCCTGCTGGAGTATTTGCTGCGCCACCAGGGGCAGACCCTGACCCGCTCCCAGATCTCTGTCCACGTCTGGAACTTCGACTTTGACTACGACTCAAACATCGTGGACGTGTACATCCGGTACCTGCGCAACAAGGTGGACAAGCCCTTTTCCAACAAGCTGATCCACACCGTCCGGGGCTTTGGCTATGTGATGAGGTGCGGCGATGCGTAAGGTATCCATCCGCATTCAAATCATGCTCTGGTACACCCTGCTCACGGCGATCTTGCTGGCGGTATCCCTGCCGGTCCTGTACGGCGCCATGGCGGGGTCCCTGCGGCGGGACTAGGAGGCGTACCTCCGCTCGGCGGCGGGCCAGCTGGCCTCCCACATCGAACTGGAAGATGGCGATCTGCGGCTCCTCAACGACCTGGACCTGCCCGCTGGGACCCAGTATCTGCTCAACACGGAGTCTGGCGGACGGATCGTATCCAATGAAAACGCCTGGGCGGACGCGCCCGCCTTTCAGCCCGACGAGGTCTATCTGTCCTCCACCGGGCGGGGGGACCAGCTCTACCTGGATCAGGAGTTGGAGCTGGAAGGGGGAGAAAAGATCCGGATCCGGGTCTCCCGCTCCAACGGCACGGTGGAGCGGTCCCTGGACCAGCTCCAACTGGTGATGCTGCTGGCCGTCCCCGCGTTCCTGGGGCTGGCTGTCTTTGGCAGCTACTTTCTGGCCAAGCTGGCCCTGCGTCCCATTGACCATATTACCGAAACGGCGGTGTCTCTGGGGGCCGGGAATCTGTCCCGGCGGATCACAGGTATCGAGAGCCGGGACGAGGTGGGGCGGCTGGCGGGGGCCTTTAACGGGATGCTGGCCCGCCTGGAGGACTCCTTCCAGCGGGAGAAGCAGTTCACCTCGGATGCCTCCCACGAGCTGCGCACCCCGGTCTCCGTCATCATGGCCTATGCGGAAAACCTGGCCGCCCATGCCCCCGACCGGGAGACGGTGGAGCAGGCATCCGCCATTCTGACGGAGAGCCGGAGAATGCACAGCATCATCGCCCAGCTGCTGGCCCTGACCCGGGGCTATGAGGGAAAGTACCAGCTGTCCCTGGAGGAGATCACCCTGGCGGAGATGGTGTCGGACGTGCTGGCGGAGCTGACGGAGGCGGCGGCGGCCGGCGGCATTACCCTGATCGAGCAGGTGCCGCCCCGCATTCAGCTCTCCGCCGACCAGAGCCTGATGACCCAGCTGCTGCTGAACCTGGTGGAGAACGGGATCAAATATGGAAAGGCAGGCGGCACCGTCGCGGTCAACGCGCTGGAACAGGACGGGCATATCCTTCTGACCATCCAGGACGACGGCATCGGGATCGGGGAAAAGGAGCTCCCCCATATTTTTGACCGCTTTTACCGGGCGGATCAGGCCCGGGACCGCAGCGGCTCCGGGCTGGGGCTCTCCATTGTGAAATGGATCGTGGAGGTCCACGGCTGGACCATCCAGGCGGCCAGCGAACCGGGGAGAGGCGCCCGGTTCACCATTCAGATTTAATCAGATTTAACAGGACAAGAAGAGCCGGCATCCGGAGCAAACCGGGTGCTGGCTCTCTTTTGAGGCGCTCAGCGTTTGTGATGCCCTGTGCGGTGCTGAACCGCATGAGGCTGCACAGGTTCCTGTTTCTGGGGCAGGAGCGTCAGAACTGCCAGCGCGATGGCGCTCACACAGAGTACCAGCAAAAGCTTGGACGAGATCGTGTTGCCGGAGAAGTTCATCATGGGGTTATACCAGTCCAAAACGGCGAAGGTGAGAAAACACAGGGAGAGAATGATGACCAGATTGGAGAGGATCATTCGGATCTTCATGCGGAAGCCTCCTTTTTGGGTTCACAGATACAGATGCAGTCAGAAATGGTCTTGGAGGGCTTGTAGGAGTGGTTGACATATCGGTTTTCCAGAGTCATGAAGACCGTGTGGCCACCGTCCAGATTGTAGGCCGCGGCGCAGCCCAGACCCTCAAAGACCTGCGCCAGCTCCGGGAGGCTCATTCCCCTGGAGTATCCCGGCTGGCGTCCATCCACCGTTACAAAGCAGTAATGGCCGGGCTCGTAGTAGCCCAGTGCGGTGCGGGGGTGGATCTTCTTGATATAGTCCCAGGTGTCAAAGGTTTTCAGGGCCTTTCCCCTGTCATCCAGCAGGCGGGGACCGAAGACCCAGGTCTGGAGGATCCCCTGCTACAGTGCCGCCTCTGGGTCAAACTGATTGGGGCCGTATGTGGCCATGGTCCCGTCCTGGTAGAGCACGCAGCCCGTTGGCATCATATTTTTCGCCGGCAAATTCGGTCTGAAAAGAACGCAGATCCGCCATGTAGATATCCGCCACATAATAGGTCACGGCATCACTCCTGCGGCCAAAGGTGTGCTGCGTGACCTCCACGGAGAGGTCGGGGCTGGAATAACTGGTACCGGTGGAGACCACCGTGTCCGTGAAATGCTCCGCAAATTTTTCCCGCAGGCTGAGGGGCTGGGTTTGCTCCGGCGCACTTCTGGTGATCTCCGTGACCTGTTGATGTGCGGAGGGCTGGAGGTTGTTCTGCACCTGAGGAAGGGACATGGATGACCCTCCCAGCCCCTGTATGGGGGCAATGTACAGAAAGAAATAATTCCCGAACACCAGCAGCGCCGCAGCCAGCACATCCACCAGCAGAAACAGCGCTGCGGGCCGGCGGCGGGCGGCAGCCGGAGACGTCCTTTTACGCATGGACATGGCGGGCCGCCTCCTTTTTCTCCGGCTTCTTTCCGCGGAAGATCACCAGTGTCTGGACGGAAAAGCTGACGGAAAACAGGGTCACCTCGGTGATCAGCTTGGCGGCAGGCGCCGGCAGGCCCAGGGCGGTCAGCACCTGCAGCAGAGTGCTGTTGGCCAGAAGGACCCCGGCGGAGCCGCCGCGGCGGCGGGGCTCCAGGTGGGGGATGTCATCACCCGGATCGATGGGACGGAGATCCGGACCATGACAGACCTGTCTGCGGCAAAGAAGTCTTACACCGCAGGGGATACCGCCCGGTTCACAGTCGTCCGCGGGGGACAGAGCCTGCAGATCACCGTGACATGGGGGGCGGAGCCGGATCCCGCCGCATCCGCTTCCCAAAACGCACAGGGACAGGCGCCCGGCGGCTACGGCCCCTATGGGGCCTGTTCGGCCTGACGCCGTACTACGGCGGGTGAGCGGGCATAGACATGCGGCCGGGGACAGGTCCCCGGCCGTATGTTTTACGGACAGTTTAACCGCCGTTTCCGGTCTGTTTAATCCCCCAATTTACACTGAGCACAGGAAGACGCGGATCAGACCGGTTGAAAGAGGGATCGCCATCTTATGAAAATGCAGCAGACAGAGGGGCGTCGCTCTGCCGTCCGAAGGGCGCCGCCGGAACAGACGGAGGAGCCTGGGAGAGAGGCGGGTGCAGGCGGAATCCTGCGATATGTCTCCCTGCTCGGCCTGATCCTCTGTGCCGTTTTGGCCGTTCTGGCCTGGAACAGCGGACTGCTGACTTCCCGGCAGGCCATGTCCGCCTTCATCCGGAGAGCGGGGTTCTGGGGGGCGCTGCTGTTTCTGCTGCTGCAGACGGTGCAGGTGGTGATCCCGATCCTGCCCGGCGGGGTCAGCTGCCTGGCCGGGGTGCTGATCTTCGGCCCCTGGTGCGGATTTTTGTATAACTACCTCGGGATCTGCGCCGACTCCATGCTGGCGTTCCTGATCGCCCGCCACTTCGGACGCCCTCTGCTGGGGCGGATCTTCCGCCCCGAGCAGCTGGAGAGATACGACCGGTGGATGCGGTCCCGCAGGCACCTGTCCCGCTGGCTGGCGGCGGCTATCTTTTTCCCTGTGGCGCCGGACGATTTCCTGTGCTATCTGGCCGGGACCACTCCGCTCTCCTGGAAGACGTTCACCGCCATCATCTGGCTGTGCAAGCCGTTTTCCATTGCCCTGTACAGCGCGTTCCTGCTGCTGGGCTGGACGAATCTCCTGTCATGGCTGCATTTGGGAGGTATGTGATTTGTCTGTCTATCTCTATCCCGGCGGCTTCCGCCTGGTCTGCAGGAGCGGGATCGGGCAGGCCCTGCTCCACCAGCGAAGGGCCCTGGCGGCGGCCGGCATCCCCCTGGCACAGTCGATGCGGGAGGGGCAGATCGTCCACATCAACACGGTGTTCCCGGACGCGCTTTTGGCCGCTCTTGCAGCCCGCCTCACCGGGAAAAGGGTCGTCTATTACGCCCATTCGACCATGGAGGACTTTCGCCGCTCCTTTCCCGGCTCGAACTGGCTGGCCCCGCTGTTCAAGCGGTGGATCAGGCTGTGCTATCAGATGGGAGACGTCGTCATAACGCCCACGGACTACTCCAGACGGCTCCTTCTGGAATATGGCATCCGAAAGCCGGTCTACAGTCTTACAAACGGTGTGGACACAGACTTCTTCTCTCCGGACGCGGCTCGGCGGCGTGCCTTTCGGGAGAGATACGGGCTGTCAGAGGAGGATCGGGCCGTCATTTCCGTGGGGCATATGATCGAGCGCAAGGGGATCCTGGACTACATCGCCCTTGCCCGGCAGATGCCGCAGGTCCGGTTCTACTGGTTCGGCGATACCCCCGCCTGCCTGATACCGCGGGCCGTCCGCCGGGCGATGGCGGCGCCGCCGGACAATCTGTGCTTTGCAGGCTACATCGGGCAGAAGGAGCTCCGGGACGCCTATTGCGGAGCAGATGCGTTTGCCTTTCTCAGTTATGAGGAAACAGAGGGCATCGCGGTGCTGGAGGCGCTGGCCTGCGGGATCCCGGTGATCTTGCGGGATATTCCGGTCTATCAGGGGTGGATCCCGGAGGGAGACGGGATCTGGAAGGCCCGTGATGCGGCCGGGTTCCGGCAGGCGGCGGGTGACGCGCTGGCCGGCTCCCTCCGTGAGACGGAGGGGACCGGCCGCAGGATCGCGCTTGACCGCCGACTGGCGGCGGTGGGACAGCGTTTGGCGGCGACCTATCAAAAGGAATTTCCGGTTTCCAGAAGCGAAACCGACTGCGAAAATGAGGAGGTCATCTCATGAAACACTGGAAAGAGCGGATCCTGCAGATGAAGTTCGGAAGGGTGGTCAGGCGATTGGCCATTTTCTCTGTCTGCGCAGTCCTGCTGGGAGGGATCCTTTCCGTGGTCCTGCTCCAGCCGCAGATTTCCCAAATCACTTCAGCTGCACAGCAGGAGGAGCAGATCGATGCATTCCGGGGAGAGTGGTCCCATGACTGGGAGGGCTGGGACGATGCACATGGCATCACAGAGCCTGCCCTGCCGGTGAAGGTCGCTCTGCTTGCGCTGGGAGTGGTGTTCTGCGCACTGGTAGCAGCGTGGTGGCTTCTGGTGCCTGCCTGGCTCTTCCAGGCATCAGTGCGCGCACGGATGAACACGCTGGTGTGGCCGCTTTTGGGACTCCTGTGGAGCCTATGGGGACTGATCCTGTTCCTGGTTATCCGCAGTCTCCTGCGCCAGCGGTGCGCTGCCTGCGGCACCTGGCAGAGAAAGGCGTCCTTCTGCACCGCCTGCGGCAGGAGCTTCCATGTGACATGTCCGACCTGTGGGGCGGACTGCAGTCCGGACGACCGACACTGCGGCCGCTGCGGCGCTTCCCTGCAGCCCGCTGCGGAGGCAGCCTCCGGCAGAGAGGACAGGTGACAGCGATGCGCTCCTTTGAATTTGCGCTCCTGGATTGGATCCAGGGGAATCTGCGGAACCCCGTCATGGATCTGCTGATGCCGGCTGTCACAACCCTGGGAAACGGCGGCCTCATCTGGATTGCGTTTGCCGGGATCCTCCTGCTCATTCCGAGGTACCGGAAGGCCGGAGCGGCGGTCCTGGCCGGGCTCGCACTGGAGGTCATCTGCTGCAATCTGGTGCTGAAACCGCTGATCGCCCGGGTCCGTCCATGCGATGTGAATACGGCGGTTCAGCTGCTGGTCGCCCGGCCGGACGATTTCTCGTTCCCCTCCGGCCATACCGGAGCCTCGTTCGCTGCGGTCACGGCGCTCTATGCCGACGGGAACAGACTGTGGATCCCGGCTCTGCTTCTGGCGGCGCTGATCTCGTTTTCCAGGCTATACCTGTATGTCCACTATCCGACAGACGTTCTGGCGGGGATCCTGCTGGGAGCTGCTGCAGGGTGGCTTGGGAGCCAGGGCATCGCTTGCGTTGGAGGGAAGCTGCACCATGGACTGTAGATCATTTTACCTGCAGATCGCCGGCCGCATCACGGCGGAGATCCTGTCCTGTCAGCTGCGCCCGGGTCAGCAGATGCAGTCCATCCGACGGCTGAGCGTACAGTATCGGGTCAATCCCCATACGGTCCAACGGGCGATGGATAAGCTGAAGCGGGAACATCTGCTGGAAAAGTGCGGGCAGAGGCTCTTCATCACGTCAGACCGAGAACTGCTCCGCCGATGCAGGCAGCAGGGGGGCGCCAGGCTGGTGGGGGCGTTCCTGGAGGACATGGAGTCGCTCGGCTATACAAGGACTGAAGCGCGGCAGATGGCGCAGCAGGGAAGGGACGGATGACGTCTCTTTTTGCCTCAGGCATAAAAAGCCGTTGGAGCAAAGCGGACTTTGCTTCGACGTGGAAGGGACGGTCAAAATTGATATTTTTCAGGGGCAGACAAAAGCGCCGCGCAGCGGCGGCCCCAAACCGGAGCCCAGCGACAGCGGGTCCAGTTTGGAAGCGAGGAGCAGCAGAATGAGCGCACGATGAGCTTTGCAATGAAGTGAAAAAGCTCGGCGCAAGCGATATGTCGCTTGCGCCGAGCTGGCGCAGAAGGAGGGATTTGAACCCTCGCGGCGTTTTTTAGACACCCTACTCCCTTAGCAGGGGAGCCCCTTCGGCCTCTTGGGTACTTCTGCAGATATCCTATGAACTTGAAACGATGTGGCGGAGAGAGTGGGATTCGAACCCACGGACGCTTGCGCGTCGCCGGTTTTCAAGACCGGTTCCTTCAACCGCTCGGACATCTCTCCATTCGGAAAGGCGCCCTCTGTCGGACGCCTGATTATTATACTATACCCCGTTCCCATTTGTCAACAACATCCATCATTTTTATTTTTTTAATTTTTTTCATTTTTGGGGTTGCATTTCCAGAAACAGTGTGCTATTATAATTGAGCTGACTTCGAGCAGCACATTTCCGGGTGTGGCGCAGTTGGTAGCGCGCTTGACTGGGGGTCAAGAGGCCGTGAGTTCAAGTCTCGCCACTCGGACCACAAAAAAGGACACGACGTAAGTCGTGTCCTTTTTTGTGGCCTCCGCGGGCTGAAGGCCCGCTCCGCTCTTTGGGATCAAAATGCTCCGGCCGACAGAGCCGTCCCTCCGCCAAGGTTTTTACCCGCGCGGAAAACGCTTTTTCGGCGCAAATACGCTGCGCCCCCTTTCCAGCTACTGCGCCCTGCTTCCCACAGCAATGCAGCAGAGACACCAAGCGCCGGACAGCTTGCCCTGTCCGGCGCTTTTTTCGGAGGTCAGAACAGGCTCAGCTGCTCGGCGTCTCGTCGGCGGCCTGCCGTTTCCCGGGCCACCGCCTCCGGCAGTTCCCTCAGGAAGGGGGATGGCTCCGGGGCGGAGGTGAGGATCAACTCCTCACGGGCACGAGTCAGCCCGACGAAGAACAGGCGCCGCTCCTCCTCCACGTCCGCCGGACGGCCCGGGGACTCCAGAGGCAGCGCCCCGGCGGAGAGGCCGGCCAGGAACACCGCCGGGAATTCCAGCCCCTTGGCGCCATGGAGCGTCATCAGCCGCACGGCGCCGGAGGCCCAGTTTTTCCCGGCTGCCCGCTGGAGGTCCGCCTCCTGGCCCAGGACCAGGGCGTTCCAGAGGCTGTCAAAGTCCTCGTGGAACACCGCTGTGTTCCGCAGCCGCTCCAGGGCGGGGGAGGTGCCGTACTGGGCCTCCCACTGCTCCACCAGCTGCCGGGGCTTTTTGGCCCGGACCCAGGGCAGCCATTCTTCCGCCCGGTCCAGCCAGGCCTCCAGGATGCCGTGGCCCCGCACGGCCTCCCGCAGGGCCGCCGGATTCAGCGCGTCTGCGGCTTGGCAGGGGGACTGGGCTTTTTGAATGAGGTCCGCCGGGCAGTCCCACAGCAGCCGCAGGGCGGTCTCCAGCGCCGCGCCGTCCGACGGCTCCAGCAGAAAACGGAAAAACGCCAGGGCACCCCGGACTGCCGGATCGTCCAGAAAATCCTCCTGCCCGGTGACTAAGCAGGGGATGTCGTCGTGGCGGAGGCACTTCTCCACCAGCTCCAGCTGACGATGAGTACGGCAGAGGACGGCAATGTCGGAGAAGGCCCGGACGGTCCGTTCGTGATCCAGGGCCTGAGCCTCCAGCATATCCACGCCGCCGGTCATGCGGCCGATCTCCTTGGCGATGAACACCGCCTCGGAGAAGCCGTCCGCCGCCTGCACCAGCCGCACCGGGGGGCCTGCGGGCCGATGGGGGACCAGGGTCCGGTCCCCGCCGGGATTGCGGGCGATCACCGCCAGAGCCGCCTCCAAAATGGCGGGGGCGGAGCGGTAATTTTCTGTCAGGCGGATTTCCTTTACATTCGCGACATCTTCAAGCAGCCGCTGGAAGCAGCGGCCCGAGGCGCCCCGGAATCCATAGATGGACTGGTCCGGGTCGCCGATGACGAACAGATCCCCGTTCCGGCTCCAGGACCGGACCAGCTGATACTGGGCATCGTTGATGTCCTGGAACTCGTCCACCAGCAGGTGGCGGAAGCGCCGCAGTCCGGTGACGTCTTTTTTCAGCCCCTCCGTCAGCAGGTCATCAAAGTCCAGGGCGCCCAGCTCACCCAGTCGGGTCTGATAGGCCTCAAACAAGTCTCCATCCAGGCCCGCGTCCTCCAGAGAGGCGCCGTTCTTCACCCGGGAGACGGCCTGGAGCAGCGCTTTCCCGCCGCCCTTTTTTCCGCTTTCCCGCAGCACCTGCTCCGCGATGGTCAAAGCCTCGCCGGGGCTGATGAGCCGTACATCTCCCAGGAGATCCAGACAAATGGAATGGAACGTGCCGATGGTCATGGGGCTCACCGCCCGTTTCCCGCCCAGCCGCTGCTCCAGCCGGGCGCGCATCTCCGCGGCGGCCTGGTTGGTGAAGGTGACGGCGGTGATTTCCCCGGGACGGACGCCCTTTTCCTCCACCAGCCAGGCGATCCGGGCCACCAGGGTCTTGGTCTTGCCGGTGCCGGGGCCCGCCGCCACGGCTGTGACAGCTGCCTCAGAGGTGACAGCCTCCAGCTGCCGGGGGTTCAGGTCCTCCGCCTGGGGAGCCTCCGGGACCGCTTCCGGCGCCACAGAGTGCTTCTTCAGCTCCCGGCGGGGCTTGGGCTTCCCTGGGGGCACGTCCAGACCGAACAGGGAGATCTGTCCGCTGAACCGGGCGATCTCGCCGGGGGTCAGCAGGGAGATGACGCCGTACTCCCCGTCAAAGCCCGGCCTGCGCTCCACCTGGCCGGAGCGCAGGCGGCGGATGCCCTCCGCCACGCAGGGATCGGCAGTGCGGGCGATGTCCTCCGCCGGCACCTCCCGCAGGATGGAGAACTCCGACCCCAGCTTCCGGAGCATCTGCTCGTACAGGGCCTGGGTGGCCTTTCCGGAGGCGGAGGCACCGGTGGAGGCGGCGATGACCTCCGGCAGGGGGGCCAGACTCTCAAAGGGCTTGGCGGTTTCGGGCCGGAACCCGGCGGGCCGATCCGCCAGAGCTTCCACCCGGTGCTCCACGCCGATGGTCAGCTTCTTTCCGCACACCGGACAGACACCGCCCAGGGCTGCCGTCTCCGCCGGGGTCAGGCAGACGCCGCAGTTCCGGTGGCCGTCCAGGTGGTACTTGCCCTCCTCCGGGAAGAACTCCACCGTGCCGCGAAATCCCTCCCCGGTGCGGATGGCCCGGAGCAGCTCCGGGTAGGTCAGGCCCGTGTCCAGCAGATCCGCCTCCCGGCCCAGCTTGGAGGGGGAGTGGGCGTCGGAGTGGGACACCAGCGTCAGACCGTCCAGGGCGGAGACCCGCCAGTTCATGGGCGGGTCTGAGGAGAGGCCGGTCTCCACCGCATGGATGTGGTCCGTCAGGTCGCCGAAGCATTCCTCCATGGTGTCAAAGCCGGAGAAGGCGCCGAACAGGGCGAAGTGGGGCGTCCAGATGTGGGCGGGGATGAATTCCGCGTCGGGGCAGGTCTCCAGCGTCAGCTCCAGCAGGTCCCGGCTGTCCAGTCCCAGGATGGGCCGGCCGTCGGAGCGGATGTTGCCGATGGCCTCCAGCCGGGCAGAGAGCTCGTCCGCCGCCTCCAGAGAGGGCAGGAGGATCAGGTTGTGGACCTTTCGAGTCTTGCCGTGGCGCTTGTAGATGCAGCTGATCTCCCCGGTGATGACGAACCGGGGCGCCGGTCCGGGGGCACCGTCCGGCAGGCGCAGGTCCTCCCGCAGGGTGTAGAGCCCCTCTCCGGCAGGCACCAGCTGCTCCCGCAGCTCCGCCCGCCAGGCGGGGTGGGTGAAGTCCCCGGTGCCCACCAGACCGATGCCCTTCCGCCGGGCCCACCAGTCCAGATGGGGCAGGTCTCCGTCTTTACTGGTGGCCCGGGAGAACCGGGAGTGGATGTGGAGGTCGGCGATGTACATGGAAGTCCCCCTCTGTCGAATCAAGTCGACCTCATTATACCCCCTCCGCTCCCGCCGCGCAAGGCGGCGGAAAAAGCGGTCCGGCGGAAGACCGCCGGACCGCAGAGACATTATGGCTTTGGACCGCCGGAGGATGGAGACCGCGTGGGGCGCACCAGACGCGGAAACACCGCCCGGAACAGGGAGGAGGCCAGGATGACGCCCACCGCCAGGGCCGCCGCCATGCCCAGGGTGTCCAGCAGGGCGTTCAGGAACTGACCGGTGTCGCCCGCCAGGCAGTAGCTCATGGCGTAGTAGATGCCGCCGCCGGGCACCAGGGGCAGCAGGGCCACCAGCTGGTAGCCGGTGACAGGACAGCGGCGGATGCGGGCCATGATCTCTGAGAACAGGCTGATGGCCATGGCGGCAAAAAAGCCCGCCAGAATGGTCTTGCCTCCCAGCAGATACACCAGCCATCCCAGCGCACCGCCGCAGCCGGCGATCAGCTTGCCGGGGCCGTGGATATTGAAGACCAGCGTGAAGCCGATGCACCCGGCAAAGGCACACAGGCAGGGCAGGATATACTGAGACCAGAGCTCCATGAATGTCATCCCCCTTTACAGGATCTGTCCGATGCCCAGCCCCACTGCGGAGCCCAGGGCGATGCCCATGGCGATCAGGATGGCCTCCGCCGTTCGGCTGAGACCGGAGTAGGTGTCTCCCGCCACCAGTTCCCGCATGGCGTTGGTCAGGGCCACGCCGGGCACCAGCAGCATCAAAACACCGATGGTCACCAGGTCCACATTGCTGCCCAGCCCCGCCCGCACCAGCAGCAGGGACAGCAGAGAGGCGATGCCGCTGCACACCAGCGTCCGCAGAAAGCTGTTGCTGCCCAGCCATTTTCCGCCGAAGAGCAGGCAGGCACCCACCACCAGGCCGCAGAAAAAGGCGCTGAGCGCGTCCCAGATCCCCCCGCCGAACAGGGGACAGAAGAAGGCGGGGGCCGCGGCGTACCCCAGCAGCACCGTGGCAGGACGGTGGCGGCGGCAGGAGGCGGGCAGACGGCCTACCCGGGCCCGGGCCTCATCCAGGGGAGGCGCGGTGCGGCAGAGCTCCCGGCACAGGGCGTTGCATGCCTCCAGCAGTTCGATATCGGTGCCGTGGGAACGGATCCGCCGCATCCGGGTCGTGGGACGGCCATCCTCCGCCTTCAGGCTGACGATCAAACAGCTGGGGATGGCGAACACCTGGGCGTCCTCCCCCTGATAGGCACGCAGCAGCCGGTACACGGACTCCTCCACCCGGGAGATCTCCGCCCCGCTCTCCGCCAGCAGGCAGCCCAGCTCCGTGGCCAGATTCAACAGCTTGTCCGAGTCCATGAGACGCCTCCTTCCGCTCCTTTAAGATATGCGTTTTCCGGGAAAAACGCAAGGGATATTTTGACGAAGCACCGCCGCTGTTTGACGGCCCCTATTGACAGAGAGAGGCTGTATTCGTATAATGGTCCGGGAATTTGTCCGAAAACGGATTGAGAGGTGAGGGAAATGAACGCTTCAGAGCTGGCGGCGTTTTGGAAGGACTTCAACCGTCTGTACAATGAGAATGGCCAGCTGTATCACCGGGTGGCCCGGTCCTGCGGCCTGTCGGACTGCGCCCTCTGGCTGCTGTACACCCTGCGGGCGGAGGATACGCCCCTGACCCAGACGCAGCTGAGCGAGACACTGTCCCTGTCCAGGCAGACGGTGAATTCCGCCCTGAAAAAGCTGGTGGAGGCGGGTTATCTCCGGCTGGAGGCGGCGGATGGAAATCTGAAAAACAAGCAGGTCCTGGTGACGGAGGCGGGGGACGCCTTCCTGCGCCGGACCGTGGACCGGGTGTTCGGCATGGAGAACGCCGCGGTCTCCCACCTGTCCGGGGAAGAGCGCGCGGCGCTTCTGGACCTGAGCCAGAAGCTGCTGGACGCCTTCCGGACGGAGACGGAGCGATTTCTCAAGGCCCAGGACACAGGAGACTGAAACAGGAGAATCCAAGTATGCAGATCAAACTCTCTGACCACTTCACCTACGGGCGGCTGCTGCGGTACACGCTGCCGTCCATCATCATGATGATCTTCACCTCGCTGTACAGCGTGGTAGACGGGCTGTTCGTGTCCAACCTGGTGGGAGATCTGGCCCTGTCGGCAGTGAACATCGCCTTTCCCATCACCATGATCATCGGCGCCTTCGGCTTCATGCTGGGCACCGGCGGCAGCGCCATCGTGGCCCGGACCCTGGGGGAGGGAAAGCCGGAGCTGGCCTCCCGATATTTCACGCTCTTCATCTGGTGTGTGGCGGGGCTGGGCGTGGTGCTCTCCATCGTCACCATCGCCTTCATCGAGCCCATCATGCGCTTTGCCGGGGCCAGCGACCTGCTGCTGCCGGACTGCATCGCCTATGGCCGGATCCTGCTGGCGGGCAGCGCCGTGTTCATGCTGCAGAGCGCCTTCCAGAGCTTTTTCTCAGCGGCGGAGAAACCCAAGCTGGGGCTGCTGCTCTCTCTGGCCGCCGGAGCCACCAACATCGTCTTCGACTACGTGTTCATTGCCCTGCTGGACATGGGTGTGGTGGGCGCCGCCTTGGCCACGGTGCTGGGCTACTGCGTGGGCGGCGTCATCCCGGTGGTGTACTTCCTCATGCCCCGGCGGGAGGGCCTGCGGCTGGTGCGGACCCGGTTTTACGGCCGGCAGCTGCTCCACGCCTGCACCAACGGCTCCTCGGAGCTGATGAGCAATATCTCCGCGTCCGTGGTAGGAATCCTCTACAACATCCGGCTGATGGACCTGCTGGGGGAGCCCGGCGTGGCGGCCCACTCGGTGATGATGTATGTGGACTTCGTGTTCGTGGCTGCGTTCCTGGGATTCTCCATGGGCAGTGCCCCCATCGTCAGCTACCACTACGGGGCGGAGAATCACGATGAGCTGAAGAACATCTTCCGCCGCAGCGGCGTCATCATCGCCGTCACCTCCGTGGTGATGGTGGCGGCCTCGGAGCTCTTGAGCCGGCCCCTGTCCGCCGCCTTCGTGGGCTACTCGCCGGAGCTGCTGGAGCTGACCACCCACGGCTTCCGGATCTTCGCCCTGTGCTATCTCTTCTGCGGGCTGAACATCTACGCCTCCGCCTTCTTCACGGCATTGTGCAACGGGGCGCTCTCCGCCCTGATCGCCTTCACCCGCACGCTGCTGCTGCGGGGCGGGCTGGTGCTGGTGATGCCGCTGCTCTTCGGCGTGGACGGCGTCTGGTGGTCTGTGGCGGCGGCAGAGCTGCTGGGGGCCGTGCTGTCCGCGGCGCTGCTGATCCTCATGCGCCGCCGCTACCACTACGCCTGAGAAAAAGCGGATATTCTGCAAGACAGGGCCCTCTGCGGTGTGGTACGCTGATCGATGCTGACAGGAGGAAAGACCCATGAGACAAACGATGCGGACCGCCCGGCATGACCCGGTCCTGGGACTGGATGCCTACTGCCTTCGGGGGCTGGAGCGGCCCTTTCCCAGCCACTTTCACGGCCACTATGTGATCGGCGTGGTGGAGCGGGGGACTCGGACCCTCACCTGCGGCAGACGGCGGGAGGCCATCGGTCCCGGAGACGTGCTGCTGCTCAACCCCGGGGACAGCCATGGCTGCGTCCGGGAGGACGGGGCGCTGGACTATCGGGGGCTGAACATTCCCCGGGACACCATGATGTCCCTGGCGGAAGAAATCACGGGCCGCCGGATCCTGCCGGACTTTACACGGCCGGTGGTCCGGGACCGGGAGCTGGCCCGCCGCCTGAGGGATCTGCACCGGGCGGTGCTGGAAGACGGCTCACCTCTCCGGCTGGAGGAGGCGCTGGTGCTGGCCTTTGGCCGCCTGCTGCCGGACTACGCCGGACAGGCAGAGACGGCCGCCTGCCGGGCAGAGGTGGCACGGGCCTGCGTCTTCATGCGGGACCGCTTTGCGCAGCCTCTCACCCTGGCGGACATCAGCCGCCAGGCGGGATTGAGCAAGTCCGCCCTGGTCCGGGCCTTTGCCCGGGAAAAGGGCATCACGCCCTACCGCTATCTGCTGGCGCTGCGGGTGGACCGGGCCCGGCATCTGCTGGAGCGGGGCCTGTCCCCGGCGGAGACCGCCCTGGCCGCAGGCTTTTCCGACCAGAGCCACTTCACCAACTATTTTACCGCCTATACCGGCCTGACGCCGGGGGCCTACCGGGCGCTGTTCCGGGAGGAACGGGAGAGAGGATGACGCAGCTGTGGAGACAAATACTGCCCGGGGCCATTTGGCGGCCCTGCTGACCATTGCCATCTGGGGGACCACGTTCATCTCCACCAAGGTGCTGCTGGAGGACTTCCGGCCGGTGGAGATCCTGTTCATCCGGTTTGTGATGGGCTATCTGGCACTGTGGATCGCCTGCCCCCGCCGCCTGCGGGGCGTGACACGGCGGCAGGAGGGATCGTTCGCCCTGGCGGGGCTGTGCGGCGTGTGCCTGTACTACCTGCTGGAGAACATCGCCCTGACGTACACCATGGCCTCCAACGTGGGGGTCATCATCTCCGTGTCCCCCTGCTTCACCGCCCTGCTGACCCATTTCCTCATGCGGGGAGAGGACCGGCTGCGGCCCACCTTCTTCGCGGGCTTTGCCGTGGCCATGGCGGGCATCTGCCTCATCAGCTTCAACGGCTCCGCCCTGGCGCTGGACCTGCGGGGAGACCTGCTGGCGCTGCTGGCCGCCTTCGTGTGGGCCTGCTATGCCCTGCTGACCCGGAAGATCAGCGCCCTGGGCCACCCCACGGTCCTCACCACACGGCGGACCTTCTTCTACGGACTGGTATTCATGCTGCCGGTGCTGGCGCTCTCCGGCGCCCGGCCGGACCTGGCCTGCCTTCTGGACCCGGTGGACCTGGGGAACCTGCTGTTCCTGGG
Source organism: Oscillibacter valericigenes (assembly GCF_016902445.1). Classification (GTDB taxonomy): domain Bacteria; phylum Bacillota; class Clostridia; order Oscillospirales; family Oscillospiraceae; genus Oscillibacter; species Oscillibacter avistercoris. The sequence goes on from NZ_JACSNX010000004.1 coordinate 24,041, forward strand.
GCTGGGGGCCTCTGCGCTGTGCTTCGTCACCTGGAACTTCGCGGTGAAGGAGCTGGGGGCGGTGAAGACCTGCGTGTACATCTATCTGGTGCCGGTGATCACGGTGGCCGCCTCGGTGGCGATCCTGGACGAGCCCTTCACCTGGATGACCGGCGTCGGGACGGCGCTGACGCTGATGGGGCTATTCCTCTCTGAAGGCAAATTCCAACGGAGAGCAGGAGCGGACCGTGGGACAGGAGCAGGACAAATGCATCCTGATGATTGAGGGGACCATGCCCCGCGGCCCCCGGCACCGGGCGGACCGGCTGACCGGCAGTCTGCCGCTGCTGCGGTGAGGGCATGAATGGAGGGAGAGGGCCGCGCATAGCGCAGCCCTCTCCCTCCATGTTAACAGATGTTGCTTGCGGCAACGGCCCGTTTCCTGTATGATCGTGCCAGCAGGAAAGGAGTGCGATCCATATGCTGAACGAAAACCTGAAAGCCATCCGAAAAACAAAGGGCCTCTCCCAGGAGGAGCTTGCCATCAAGCTGAACGTGGTGCGGCAGACCATCTCAAAATGGGAACAGGGGCGGTCCGTGCCGGACGCGGAGCTGCTGCTCTCTCTGTCAGAGGTGTTGGAAACGCCCGTGAGCACACTGCTGGGGGAGACGGTGGCGGAGCCGGAGGCCGATGCCATCAAAGCCCTCTCTGAAAAGCTGGAGGTCCTCAACCTGCAGTTTGCACGGCAGAGGGAACGGCGGCGGAAGCTCCTCCATGGACTGTGCATCGCGCTGTGCGCAGGCGTCGTCCTCGCCTTCGGTGTCCTGTTCACAGTGGGAAGCCCCTATCTGGACTGGAACTACCAGGACCCGGAGACCGCCGTGATGGGAACGGCGCTCCACGCCATGGAGTGGCTGTTCGTCCGAGCGGCGCCGGTGCTCCTGATCGGGGCGGCTGTCGGGGCGTTCCTGACGCGGAGGCGGACGTAAGCCGCGGAGAGTTAGGAATTAGGAATGAGGAATTAGGAATTTTTCGGAAACAGGCCGTAGGGGCCGACCTGTGTGTCGGCCCGTTCATGGATGACGGAACAGCCCCCTTCCGCACCGTAGGGGCGGCAATCTGCCGCCCGGGGGATGCGCGCGGAGAGTGGAGAGTTGAGATAAAAGATAAAGGATAAAAGATAAGAGATACCCCCTCCGCCGGGAAATATCTCTTATCTTTTATCTGTTCACTTTTATCTTAGTCCGCTTCCCACTCCGCCTTGTGCTCCTCCCACCACGCCGGGAAGGCCGGGTCTTTTGGGGAGAGGGTGGGCTTGACGGGTTTTCCCTTAAAGATGCGGGAGGTATCATTTTTTGCCCAAAACGGCTCAATCAGAAGCAGGTGGTAATTCACACCCAAATACAGCAGTTGAAGGACTGCTTGTTCTTCCTGCGTCCACGGTTTCCCGGAATACGCCACGCTGAAATCCCAAAAGGACACCCGCCGAACTGGCGTCTCATCGTGAACTTCTTTCAGCTGACCGTACAGATATTCAATGTTCTTTTTGTTTTGCAGAAGCGCGTCCGTTTGAAAAAGCACTTGAGCGTCAGGGTTATCCTCATAGCCAAGCTCTGGAGGGAATAATGTTGCCAATGTCGTTGTTTTCCGGTCCTCTATTTCTGCCAAGCACCGATTGAAGATGGCCTGGACATTGGCCTCGCTCAGATCAATCGGGTGAAAGCCCTCGGTTTTCATAATCGGTTTCTTATTGAGAAAGCCCACAACACAAGCCCCCTGCCGCGCCCAAACGGCGCTGATTCTGGTCTCATCCTACCATATCCTTCCACCCTTTGCAAGGCCGGCTGCTCCCCAGGTGACAAACCGGGAAACCTGTGGTAAAATAATCCGGTATGAAAATTTCTGTGATGCGGGGAGCCGTCTATGGAAAACTATTTTGAACCGAATCTCACCGCCGACCAGCTGCGCGCCATCAGCTCCATCGGCCTGGCCCACATGGGGGACGCCGTGTTCGAGGTGCTGGTGCGCACCTGGCTCTGCGCCCACGGAAAGGCCACGGGGAAGGGGCTGCACCAGGCCACCATCGCCCTGGTGCGGGCGGAGTCCCAGGCGGAGAAGGCGGAGCGGATCTTACCGCTTCTGACAGAGGAGGAGGCCGCCGTGTTCCGCCGTGGGCGGAACGCCCACGTGAAGTCGGTGCCCGGCCACGCCACCCGGGCCCAGTACGGCGAGGCCACGGCTTTGGAAGCACTGCTGGGCTGGCTGTACCTGCAGGGCCGGCGGGAGCGGATCAACCAGCTCTTTCGCGTGATGATGGAGGAATAAGCGATGCCATTGGATGGAGTCTGTATGCAGGCGGTGGCGGAGGAGCTGCGGCCTGCCCTGCTGGGGCTGCGGATCGACAAGGTCCAGCAGCCCGCGAAAGACCAGGTGATCCTGCTGCTGCGGGGAAACAAGCGGCTGCTGCTGAACGCCGGGGCCAACGCCCCCCGCATCCAGCTGACGGGCCTCACCCGGGACAACCCGGCGGAGCCGCCCATGTTCTGTATGCTGCTGCGCAAGCACCTGGTGGGGGGCCGTGTGGCTGCCCTCACCCAGCCGCCGCTGGAGCGGCTGGTGCGGCTGGAGCTGGACGTCACCGACGACTTCGGCCAGCCGGGCCGCCGGACGCTGGTGCTGGAGGCCATGGGCCGCCGGTCCAACCTGATCCTGCTGGACGGGGAGGGCCGGATCATCGACTGCCTCCGCCGGGTGGATGCGGACATGTCCGCCAGCCGGCAGGTGCTGCCGGGGCTGTACTACGAGCCTCCGGCCTCTGTGGGCCGTCTGCCGGTGACGGAGGAGACGGAGGAGGGCTTCCGGGAGAAGCTCTCAACCGCCAATCCGGAGCGGGGGGTGGACGCCTTCCTGCTGGACAGCTACTTCGGCATCTCGCCCCTGATCGCCCGGGAGCTGGCCTTCCGCGCCGCCGGGGAGACGGACGCCCATCTCTTCGGCCTGGGCCGGGAGGGGGAGGATCGGCTGTGGGGAGAACTATCTTCTCTTATCAGAGCCATACAGGAAAATCGCTTTACACCAATCTGCTTGAAAAAGGACGGCAAGATGGCGGACTTCACCTATTGTCCCATCGCCCAGTACGGCGATGCCATGGAGCCTGTCCGGTATGACACCTTCTCCGCCCTGATGGACGACTTCTACGCTCTCCGGGAGCAGCAGGAGCGGGTGCGCCAGCGGGGGGCGGACCTGCTGCGGACCGCCACCACGGCGAGAGACCGCCTGCGGCGGAAGCTGGCTCAGCAGGAGAAGGATTATGCCGCCACCCAGGACCGGGACCAGCTGCGGATCTATGGCGACCTGATCACCGCCAATCTCTACCGGATGGAGCGGGGCCAGAGCAGGCTGGAGACGGAGAACTTCTACGACCCGGAGGGCGGCACCATCGCCATCCCCCTGGACCCGCTGCTGACGCCCCAGCAGAACGCCGCCAAATACTACAAGCGCTACACCAAGGCCAAGACGGCGGAGAAGTACCTGACGGAGCAGATGGCCATCGCCCGCCGGGACCTGGACTATATCGAGAGCGTGCTGGAGGAGCTGGACCGGGCGGAGACGGAGCAGGACTTCCTGGACATCCGGGGAGAGCTGCGGGACGCGGGCTTCCTCCGCAGGCAGGGGAAGAAGGAGGTCAGCCGCCCCGCCAAGCCCCTGGAGTTCCGCACCACCTCCGGCTTCCGGGTGCTGGTGGGCCGGAACAACCGCCAGAACGACAAGCTGACAAAGTCCGCCGGTCCCCGGGACATCTGGCTCCACACCCAGAAGATCCACGGCTCCCATGTGATCCTCTGCACCGAGGGGCGGGAGGCGGACGACGACACCATTGTGGAGGCGGCCAAGCTGGCGGCCTGGTTCTCCCAGACCCGGGAGGGGGCCAACGTCCCGGTGGACTACACGCCGGTGAAGAATGTAAAAAAGCCTGCCGGCGCCCGACCCGGTATGGTGATCTACTCCACCTGCCGCACCGTGAACGTAACGCCGGAGGAATCCCTGGTAAAAAAGCTGCGGATGCCGTAAAGAATTCGTGAAAAAGCAGGCTGTCTTTGGTGAAGACAGCCTGCTTTTTTGATAAAATCACTAAAAAATGGAAACATTTTTGTACAGAACGGCACTTGCAAATCCGGCAGAAAGGTCTACAATGAGAGCTCCTGAAGGCAAGCGTTTGCAGAAATGGATGACAGAAAGGAAGGCAGAAGATGTCTTATCATTTTCTTTTGGATCTGGCGCTGATCCTGTTCAGCACCAAGGTGCTGGGCATTTTGACCAAGCGGATCCAGATGCCCCAGGTGGTGGGGGCACTGGTGGCAGGACTGATCCTGGGCCCGGCCGTGCTGGATGTGCTGACGGAGACGGAGTTCCTCACCCAGCTCAGTGAGCTGGGCGTCATCGTCCTGATGTTCTCCGCCGGCATGGGTACCGACATCCAGGAGCTGAAGCACAGCGGCAAGGCGGGCTTCCTGGTGGCTCTGCTGGGCGTGATCGTGCCCCTGATCCTGGGCACGGGGCTGGCCATGGCCGCCGGCCGGGCCGGCATGATCGCGACCACCGGCTTTCTGGAGGATGTGTTCATCGGCACCATCCTTACGGCGACCTCTGTCAGCATCACGGTGGAGACGCTGAAGGAGATCGGAAAGCTGGATACCAAGGTGGGCAACACCATTCTGGCGGCTGCCCTGATCGACGACGTGTTGGGCCTGATCGCCCTGACCATCGTCAGCAGCGTGGCCGGCGGACAGGACAGCATCGTCCTGGTGCTGGTGAAGATCGTTCTGTTCTTCCTCTTCTCCGGCGTGGCATCCTTCTTCGCACTGAAGTTCTTCCGCTGGCTGATGGCCCTGGACCGGGGCCGGGAGCGGCGGCGCTATCCGGTGCTGGCCTTTGTGCTGTGCCTGGCCATGGCTTACTGCGCCGAGGAGTTCTTCGGCGTGGCGGACATCACCGGCGCCTATGTGGCGGGCCTGGTGATCTCCTGCACCCCCAAGTCTACCTATATCCAGTCCAAATTTGAACCCCTGAGCTTTTTGCTGCTGACGCCGGTGTTCTTCGCCAGCGTGGGCATCAAGGCCAATGTCAGCGGCATGACGAGCAGTCTGGTGATCTTTTCCATCCTTCTGCTGCTGATCTCCATCATCACCAAGATCATCGGCTGCGGTCTGGGTGCAAAGCTCTGCCATTTCACCGGAAAAGAGAGCCTGCAGGTAGGCGTGGGCATGGTGTGCCGGGGCGAGGTGGCGCTGATCGTGGCCAACCGGGGCCTGGAGCTGGGGGTGCTGTCCAGCGCCATGATGGCTCCCGTCATCATCACGGTGGTGGGCGGAACAATCCTGACCCCCATCATGCTGAAGCTGGTGTTCCGGCACGACGACCAGGTGGTCAGCACGCCGGAGAGCAATCTGGTGGACCACTACGACAAGATGGAGCAGCTGGATATCGTCTCGGAGAGCCTGCTGTCCAAGGATGAGAAATATCTGAAAGAGGGCGAGCGGAAGGTGGAGGACGATCCTTCCTGACTGCGCCGCGGGATCGAAACAGGGAGCCGGCCTTTTGGCCGGCTCCCTGTCCTTGCAAATGGCGCTGCGCCGTCAGGCGGTGTGGCGCGCGTGGCCTGTCTCCTCGTCGGAGGAGCGGAACAGCAGCGTGATGCACCACAGGCCCGCCAAACCCACCAGGGCGTAGATGATGCGGGAGAGGATGGCCATCTGGCCGCCGCAGAAAAACGCCACCGCATCAAAACCAAACAGGCCGATGGCGCCCCAGTTCAGCGCGCCGATGATGGCCAGTACCAGTGCGATCTTGTCAATCACCATGCGAAAAACCTCCTTTATGCCTTCCAGCAGGGATTTGGCGTTAGTGTGTCCGGCGGCGCAGGATCTATGCGGAAGGCGAATGGCGGCCGGGCGGACAAAATTTGTAAATCACATTGAAAGAGCAGGGCTGGGTATTGTATAATCAAAGACAGCCAGAACAGGATCCCCGCGCGGTCCGCCGCGCAGACCTGACAAAAGGGAGAGACGATATGAACATTGTATGTTTGGACATGGAGGGCGTCCTGGTCCCGGAGATCTGGATCGCCTTTTCCGAGGCCAGCGGCATTCCGGAGCTGCGGCGCACCACCCGGGACGAGCCGGACTACGACAAGCTGATGACATGGCGGCTGGGCATCCTGAAGGAGCACGGCTTAGGGCTCAGGGAGATCCAGGCCACCATCGCCAGGATCGACCCGCTGCCCGGCGCCAAGGCGTTTCTGGACGAGCTGCGTTCCATGACCCAGGTGATCATTCTGAGTGATACCTTTGAGGAATTCGCCAAGCCCCTGATGGAAAAGCTGGGCTGGCCCACCATCTTCTGCAATTCCCTGGAGGTGGCGGAAAACGGTGAGATCACCGGCTACAAGATGCGGTGCGAGAAGTCCAAGCTCACCACGGTGAAGGCCCTGCAGTCCATCGGGTACGACACCATCGCCAGCGGCGACAGCTTCAATGACCTGGGTATGATCCAGGCCAGCAAGGCGGGCTTTTTGTTCAAGAGCACGGAGCAGATCAAGCGGGACTACCCCCAGATCCCGGCCTATGAGGAGTTCGACGATCTGCTGGCCGCCATCAAGGCGGCGCTGTAAAAGTCTTTCGACAAGAAAGGGGACGCAACATGAACGAGAAATTCCGGAAACTGGGCTTTTATCCCGCGGACATCCTGCTGCCCAAGGACGCGGACATGACGAAGTGGGCCGTGGTGGCCTGCGACCAGTTCACCTCCCAGCCGGAGTACTGGCAGGCGGTGGAGGACACGGTGGGGGACGCACCCTCCGCCCTCCGGCTGATCCTGCCGGAGGCCAGGCTGAACGACCCGGACGTGGACGATCACATCGCGGCCATCAACGGCGCCATGAACCGGTATCTGGCCGCGGGCGTGTTCCAGACCCTGCCGGAGTCCCTGTTCTATATCGAGCGGACCCAGTCCGACGGCAGGGTGCGCCATGGCCTCATCGGCATGGTGGACCTGGACCAGTACGACTTCACCCCCGGCTCCGGCGCCCTGATCCGGGCCACGGAGGGGACGGTGCTCTCCCGCATCCCGCCCCGGGTGCGGGTCCGGCAGGACGCCCCCATCGAGCTGCCCCACGTGATGCTGCTGATCGACGACCCGGACCGGACCGTCATCGAGCCCCTGACTGCCGGGACCGACACGATGGAGAAGCTGTACGACTTCGACCTGCAGCAGGGCGGCGGCCATCTGAAGGGCTGGAAGCTGACGGACACCCAGATGGACGCCGTGGCGGACGCCCTGACGGCCATGTGCACGCCGGAGGCCATGGAGAAAAAATACGGCCTGAAGAATGCGGCGCCGCTGCTGTTCGCCGTGGGCGACGGCAACCACTCCCTGGCCACCGCCAAGCAGTGCTATGAGAACCTGAAAAAGGTGACACCGGAGGACCAGTGGGCCACGCTGCCCGCCCGGTATGCCCTGGTGGAGGTGGTGAACAACCACGACGACGCCCTCCAGTTCGAGCCCATCCACCGGGTGCTCTTCGGCGTGGAGCCCGAAAAGGTCCTGGAGGCGTTCCAGGCCTACTATCCCGGCGCTCACGAGGGAACCGGCGAGGGCCACACCATCGCCTACACCTGCGCCGGCCGCACCGGCGCCGTCACCGTGCCCGATCCCAAGATGCAGCTGGCGGTGGGCACGCTCCAGACGTTCCTAGACGCGTATCTGAAGGAGCACGGCGGCGAGGTGGACTACATCCACGGCGACGACGTCACCGATGAGCTGGGCAGCAAGCCCGGCAACATCGGCTTCAAGCTGCCGGCCATGGGGAAGGAGCAGCTGTTCAAGACTGTCATGGCCGACGGCGTGCTGCCCCGCAAGACCTTCTCCATGGGTCATGCCCAGGACAAGCGGTACTATGTGGAGGCCCGGAAGATCAAGTAATCAGTTTCCGCACAGATGCAAACAGCGCCGCAGGCTTTTGCCTGCGGCGCGTTTTTTCAGCCGGTGCGGCCGTTCAAATTCTGCGGTGCCGGACCGGCTTCTCATATGGGTTTTTCTTCTTCGGCGGAGGATCCGCTGTGATCCAAAACGCCAGCAGGGCGGCGATCTGGGCGAGGACCAGGAAGGCGAGGATCTCCGCAGGGGAGAAGGCGGGGACCTCCCGGATCACCCCCAGCCGGCAGATCAGCCATTTTGCCCCGAGTCCCACGCAGCTGGAGGCCAGCACGAACGCCATGCAGGGGAGAACGTTTGTCTTTGTGTAGGCCCGCCGCAGGCAGTATCCCACAAAGCCGTAGAGGACAAAAGCGCCCGCGCCGTCTATGGAGAGAGGAAACCCGGCCATGGCGGCCAGGAGGACGCAGCAGAAGGCCAGCAGACCCGGCAGCCAGCGGGGCAGGGTGATCTTGCCGTTGGCACAGGCGATCAGCAGAGACGGGACGCCCGCGCAGACGGCCGCAACGAGCGCCAGCACCAGAAGCATCTGAAACATGTGGATCCCTCCCTGATCCGGAAGTCCGTTTTTTGCGGCCAGGCGGAAGATACTGTTTTTCCAATATATATCACACGGCAGAGCGGTTTGCAAGCCCTGCGGCGGAAAGGCGGCGGTCCGGGACACGGAGCCCCGACACAGCAAAAGCCGCGGCTGACCGCGGCTTTTCCGACGGGGCGCTTGCTAGAAGGTGCCGCCCCGCCTCCGGAACTTCTGGATGGTTTCAAACGCGACATAGAGCACAGCGACGGACAGGACCGTGACGACCGGCAGGAACAGGACTGCATACAGCAGGGTGCTTCCGCTCAAAAACAGGATGTCCAGCATACGATGCTCCTTTCTGACACTGTTTGGGCGTCCTGCCCAAACATTTCCTTCCACCTCCTCTGTTCTGTGTATAAATTATACCACGCACGGGCTAAGAATGGAAGAGTTTTTTCCGGATCGGCCACATTTGTACCCTGAGACTTTCCCAGCCGGTCCGGCTGTGCTATACTGGACCCAGACGGCGGGCCTAGGCCCGTGGGAGGTGGCATGATTGAAGACTCTGACACTGGAGGCACCGGCCAAGATCAACCTGACACTGGACATTCTGGGCCGAAGGCCCGACGGCTACCACGACATGCGGATGGTGATGCAGTCCGTGTCCCTGGGGGACACCGTGACGGTGACGGAGACGACGGAGGGCTTCTCCCTGCTGGCGGAGGACATCGCCCTTCCGGCGGGAAGACCCACGCTGGAGCAGCAGGCGGCGGAGTCGTTTTTCCGGTATCTGGGACATCCCATGCCGGGGCTGGAGGTGCGGCTCGTCAAGCGGGTCCCGGCTTATGCGGGGCTGGGCGGCGGCAGCGCCGACGTGGCGGCGGTGCTGCGGTGCCTGCGGGCCCTGTACGCCCCGGAGCTGCCCCGTTCCGCGCTGGAGGAGATCGGCCTGGCGGTGGGCAGCGACGTGCCCTTCTGCGTCCACGGCGGCACATGCCTTGCGGAGGGGCGGGGAGAGGTCCTGACGGATCTGCCGCCTCTGCCGGCGTGCGCCATCGTGCTGTGCAAGCCGGACTTTGGCCTGCCCACGCCGGAGCTGTTCACGCGGGTGGACGGGGCAGACCTGGGGGAGCGGCCGGATGCCTCCGCCATGGCGGAGGCCCTGGCCCGGGGAGAGCTGGCCGCCGTGGCCGGGTGCCTGGGCAACGTATTCGAGCGGGTGCTGACAGGGGAAGAGGGGGCGGACATCCGCGCCATCCAGGCCGCCCTGCTGGACTGCGGCGCCCTGGGGGCGGCCATGAGCGGCTCCGGCCCCACGGTGTTCGGCCTCTTCAACGATCCGGTGAAGGCGGACCGGGCGGCGGAGGTCCTGGGACAGACGTACCGGCAGACGTATCTGGCCGCACCGGTCAAAAAATTCGGAGAACTGGAATAAAAATCAAATTTTCCGTCCATCATGGGAGAAACGGGTCCGAGAGGACTACATAGCAAAGGACGGAAAACGAACATGAAAACAGCTGCGAAGCGTGAACGAAAGACCCTGCGGATGGTGGAGCTGGCCCTGCTGCTGGGGGCGGCGGTGTTCCTGCTGTCCGGCATCTGGGCGCTGAATACCCAGCGGGACCTGGCGGACCGGGTGGTGCGGCTCCACGTGCTGGCCAACTCCGACACGGAGGAGGACCAGGCGCTGAAGCTGCTGGTCCGGGACGCGGTGCTGGAGCGGGCCACGGAGATCCTGGAGCAGTCGGAGGACCGGAAATCGGCGGAGGCGCTCCTGCGGGAGAGCCTGCCGGAGCTGGAGGCCCTCGCCGGGGAGACGGTGCGGGCCAACGGGTATGACTACGCCGTGACGGCGGAGCTGGAGGACACATCCTTTCCCACCAAGGAGTACGACGGCTTTGCCCTGCCCGCCGGGGAGTACCTGGCCCTGCGGATCCTCATCGGCGAGGGAGCCGGACAGAACTGGTGGTGTGTGGTGTTCCCGCCCCTGTGCACCGCCGCCTCCGCCGATGTGCCGGAGACGGCCCTGGCCGCCGGTCTGACGGAGGATCAGGTGAGCCTGATGGCAGAGGAGGGCAGCGGCTACGTGCTGAAGTTCAAGGCCGTGGAGTGGTGGGAGCAGCTGCGGGAGTGGCTGGAGGAGTGAACTTCCCGGTCAGGCGAAAAGAGGAAAAGAGACGGCAGACCCATTGAGGGTCTGCCGTCTTGTGCGTTTGAAGGGAGTCCGGGCGCTCTGTCAGCGGGTCAGATAGGCGCTGATATCGAAGCCCTGAAGCGGCGTGGTGCCCTTCAGATACAGGGGGTGGTGGGGGTGGCCGGACTTCAGCAGGGGTCCGGCGGTGAACCACGCTGCCCCTGCCGCCTGCGCGTCGGCGGCAAAGTCCCGCAGGCAGTCCATCAGATACCCCCGCTTCTCGATGATGTTGCCCCAGGCGGCCCACAGGGCGGGGGCCGGAGACAGGGAGAGGAGATATCGGAAGGCCTTCCGATTCTCAGCATGGAGCACCGGGTTGCAGGACCGCTCCATGTCATCGGGACGGGTGGCCCGCTGGGCGTAGACGTTGAACATCAGAAAGCTGTCGTACCCGTTGGAAAGGGCGATCCGCTGGGCGGACTGGAGGGTGGGGTCCAGGGCGTCCGGGGCGGCGGTGGAGGGGTTGATGCCCATGCAGATCAGGGGCTTTCGGCCCCGGGTGCCCAGAATGTACCGGTATTCGGAGTAGTGGTTGGGGACGTACAGCCACCGCGTCACGTCATAGTCGGCCGAGGGCCGGAGGGCGGCGGCCAGGGCTTCGTCGAAAAGCTCTAGATCCAGGGCGTTGGTGGGCCCTTGGGGAATGTGCATCGGGAGACCTCCTTGGAAATTCTTCAAGAAACAGGATAGCACGAATCGACGGGATATGCTACAATGACTTTTGAAATCGCGCAAAGGAGGTCCCGCCATGCTGACGATCCTGATGGGCCGGGCCAAAACGGGAAAATCGGAACAGGTGCTCCGCCGAATCAAGGAACTGGGGGATTCCGGCCAGCAGATCCTGCTGGTGCCGGAGCATGCCTCCCACCAGGCGGAGGTGGACCTGTGCCGCTTCTGCGGGGATACCGCCAGCCGCCATGCGGAGGTCCTTAGCTTCCGCCGTCTGTGTGACCGGGTGCTGACCCTGACCGGCGGCGCCGCCCGGGTGACGCTGGACGCCGGCGGCAAGCTGCTGACGCTGCAGAAGGCCCTGGGGGAGGTGGCTCCTCTGCTGAAGGTCTACCGCCGCCCCTCCCAAAAGGCGTCGTTTTTGCAGCAGCTGCTGGACCTCTTTGACGAGCTGCGCTGCTACGACGTGTCCCCGGCGCTGCTGGAGAGCCAAGCCCGGGAGATCCAAGGGGCCAGCCGGGACAAGCTGCTGGATCTGAGCCTGCTGTACGGGGCTTATGAGTCCCGGCTGTACCGTCCCGGCTTTGACGCCCGGGACCGGATGACCAGGCTCTGCGAGGCGCTGGGACCCTCCCGCTACGTCTTCGGCAAGGACGTGTTTCTGGACGGCTTCACCTACTTCAACGCCCAGGAGCGGCAGGTGCTGGAGACCATAGCGCGGCAGGCCCGGTCCGTCACCGTCACGCTGCTGGGGGAGCCGGACAGCGCCGAGGAGATGTTCCAGGTTTCCCTCCGCACCCGGGACCAGCTGGCGCGGCTGGCGGAGAAGGCGGGCTGTCCCTGGGAGGTCCGGACGCTGACCCGTGCCGACGACTCTGCCCTGGGCCATCTGGAGCGGTACTTCTTCGGAGAGGGGGAGCCCTACGAAGGGGACAGCGGCGCCATCCGCGTCCGGGAGGCAGACACCGCCTTCTCCGAGGTGGAGCAGACGGCGGCGGACATCCGAAACCTGGTGGCGGCGGGAAAGTGCCGCTACCGGGACATTACCGTGGCCGCCCGGAACATGGCGGACTACGAGGGCATCATCGAGACAGTGTTCGAGCGGTATGAGATCCCCGCCTATCTGAGCCGCCGCAGCGACATGCTGGAAAAGCCCGTGTGGAGCCTCATCACCGGCGTCCTTTCCGCCCTGGAGAATGGCTTTGAGTATGAGGACATGTTCCGCTGGCTGAAGACCGGCCTGGCGGGGCTGACGCCGGAGGAGTGCGACCTGCTGGAAAACTACGTCCTCACCTGGGAGATCCACGGAAAGATGTGGCTGCGGGACGTGGACTGGACTGACAACCCCGACGGCTACGGCGCCCCCTGGAACGACCGGCGGCAGGCCCGGCTGGAGCAGGTGAACGACCTGCGCCGCCGGGTGCGGGAGCCCCTGGCAGCTCTGAATGAGGGCCTGAAAGCCGGAAAAACTGCCGGCGAGAAAGTGGATGCCCTTTACAGCTTTTTGGAACGTCTCGACCTCCAGGGCACCCTGGAGGAGCAGATGCGCGCCCAGGCAGAGGCCGGCCGGCTCCAGGAGGCGGAGGAGACTGCCCAGCTGTGGGAGATCCTCTGCGCCATTCTGGACCAGTTCGTGGAGATCCTGGGAGATGAGCCCATGAGGACCGACGAATTCAGCCGCCTGCTGCGGCAGGTGGCCTCCCAGTACAGCGTGGGCACCATCCCGGTGTCCCTGGACCAGGTGTCCGTGACGGAGATCACCCGGAACGACCGGCACACGGACCGGTATCTGTTCCTGCTGGGAGCCAACGACCACGTGCTGCCCGCCGTGGGCCAGAGCGGCGGCATCCTGAATGACGACGACCGGGAGGAGCTGGCCCTCCGGGGCATCCGCCTGGCCCCCAGCGGCATGGAGCAGATGAGCATCGAGCTCCAGAATCTCTACGCCGCCCTGGCCCAGCCCACCGAGGAGCTGGTGGTCAGCTACGCATCAGCGGACGTGTCCGGGGCGGAGCTGCGGCCTGCCTTCGTGGTGGACCGGCTGCGGACGCTGTTCCCGGCGGTGCGGATAGAACACGAAAAAAATGACAAGGATTATCGCTTGACAGCATCAATCCCGGCACTGGAGGCGGCCGGAACGGCCCCGGATGGGCCCCTGTGGCGGTATTTTGCGGGATCCTCCGACTACGCCGCCCCGCTGGCGGCCATGGAGCGGGCGGCGGCATTGAAGCGGGGCCGCCTGTCCCGCAGCGCTGTACAGGCGCTGTACGGGGAGCGGATCTCCATGTCCGCCTCCCGGATGGAGCGGCTGCGGAGCTGCCACTTCGCCTACTTCATGGAGTACGGTTTGAAGGCCAAGGCCCGCCGCCCGGCGGCCTTTGACGCCCCCCAGATCGGCACGTTCCTCCACTACCTGCTGGAGCACGTCACGAAGGACGTGCTGGACCGGGGCGGCTTTGCCGCCGTGGGGGAGGAGGACCTCCACGCCCTGGTGCGGCGGTACATCGACCAGTACGCAGAGGAAGAGCTGGGGAATCTGGAGGGCCGGAACGCCCGGTTCCGGTATCTCTTTGCACGGCTGCGGAATACCGCCTACGCGGTGGTGGACCAGATCGCCCAGGAGATGCGCTGCTCCGACTTCGTGCCCCTGGCCTTCGAGCTGTCCTTCGGCGACAGCGGGGAGCTGCCGGCGGTGACGGTCAGCGAGCCGGACGCGGAGCTGCGGATCGGCGGCAAGGTGGACCGGGTGGACGGCTGGGTGAAGGACAACAAACTGTATCTCCGGGTGGTGGACTACAAGTCCGGCAAAAAGGCCTTTGATCTGGCGGCCGTCCGGATGGGCCTGGACATCCAGATGCTGCTGTACCTGTTCGCCCTGGAAAAGGAGGGCAGGCAGCGGTTCGGCAGGGACATCGAGCCCGCCGGGGTGCTGTATCTCCCCGCCCGGGACGAGATCCTCTCTGCCGAGCGGAATATCACGCCGGACCAGCTCCAGTCCATGCGGGAAAAGGAACTGCGCCGGACAGGGCTGCTGCTCTCTGATCCGGAGGTGCTCCAGGCCATGGAGCACGAGGCCCTGCAGAGCCCCCGGTTCCTGCCGGTGCGGGTGAACCGGGAGGGGGACCTGTCCGGCGCCCTGGCCTCTGCCGACCAGCTGGGACGGCTGGGGCAGTATGTGGAAAAACTGCTCCACCAGATCGCCCGGGAGGTCCGGGACGGCAACATCGACGCGGACCCCTGCTGCCGCAGCGAGGACGACAGCTTCTGCAAATACTGCGACTGGGCCGACGCCTGCCACTTCCAGGACGGGCGGGACGGCGACCATCTGCACTACATCCTGCCGGTGAAGCCGGAGGACTTCTGGCGCCAGGTGGAGGAAGAGACCGAGGAAGGAGGCGGACGATAACATGGCAAAACTGACCCTGACCCCCCAGCAGCAGGCGGTGGTGGAGAACCGGGGCGGCAGCCTGCTGGTGTCCGCCGCCGCCGGCTCCGGCAAAACCAAGGTGCTGGTGGACCGGCTCTTTCGCTATGTGACGGAGGAGCGCTGCAACATCGACGACTTCCTCATCATCACCTACACCAAGGCCGCCGCCGCGGAGCTGCGGAGCAAGATCGCCTCCGAGCTCTCCAAGCGGCTGGGCCAGACGCCGGGGGACCAGCAGCTCCGGCGGCAGCTGCTGCGGGTGTACCAGGCGGACATCAAGACCGTGGACGCCTTCTGCACGTCGCTGCTGCGGGAGAACACCCACCTTCTGGCCCGGGAGGGGGACAGCCGGGCCCTGACGCCGGACTTCCGGGTGCTGGACGACAACGAGGCCCAGCTGATCCGCCAGCGGGTGCTGGCCCGGGCTTTGGAGGATTTTTACGACCAGATGGACCAGGGCGGCGCTCTGCTGGCGGACACCCTGGGGGCCGGCCGGGACGACAGCCGCCTGGCCGCCCTGGTGCTGGAGCTGTACGACAAGGTCCAGAGCCACGCGGATCCGGCGGGCTGGCTGGCGGAGAACCGGACCGTCTGGGGCAGCTGGACCGGCGGCTTTGACAACACCCCCTACGCTGCCGAACTGCTGACCTCCATCCGCCGGAAGGGGGCCCACTGGGGGGCCCTGCTCCGGTCCGCCTCTGCCCGGACCGAGGGGGACGAGGCGCTGTACCGGGGGTACGGGGAGAAGTTCCTCCAGGTGTCCGTGGCCTTTGACGCCCTGGCGGAAGTTCAGACCTGGGAGGCGGCCCGGCAGGCGGAGGCGGCCATCGCCTTCCCCCGGCTCTCCACCCCCAAAGGACGGAAGGACGAGCCGGGCATCGCCGCGCTGAAGCAGGTGTGGGAGCGGTGCAAGGCGGAGGAGAAGAAGCTGGCGGGCCTGCTGGCCGTCTCCGGTGAGGAGGCCATGGAGGACCTGACCGCCGTGGCTCCGGCCATGGCGGCCCTGCTCCGCCTGACGGAGGACTTTGCGGAGCGGTACCGGCAGGAGAAGCTGCGGCTCAACGCCGCCGACTTCTCCGACCAGGAGCATCTGGCCCTGGGCCTGCTGGTGGGCCCCGACGGCGCCCCCACGGAGCTGGGGGAGCAGGTGGCGGCCCGGTATCGGGAGATCCTGGTGGACGAGTACCAGGACACCAACGAGATCCAGAACGCCATCTTCCAGGCGGTGTCCCGGAACGGACAGAACATCTTCACCGTGGGGGACGTGAAGCAGAGCATCTACCGGTTCCGTCTGGCGGACCCCACCATTTTCCTGGGAAAATACAACCGCTTCAAGCCCTGGCAAGAGGCCGCCGACGGGGAGGAGCGGAAGATCCTGCTGTCCAAAAACTTCCGCTCCCGGCGGGAGATCTTAGAGAGCACCAACTTCATCTTTTCCAACATTTTGTCGGTGGAGATGGGGGAGATGGAGTACGGCGAGGAAGAGGCCCTCCACTTCGGGGCGGAATACTACCCCGAGCGGGACGACTGCCGGACGGAGTTCCATCTCATCTCCGCCCACCAGAAGGCGGGGGAAAACGACAAGCCGGTGAAGAAGGTCACCGCCGAGGCCCGGTTCGTGGCGGCGCGCATCCGGCAGCTGCTGGACGAGGGCTATCCCGTCACGGAGAGCGACGGCACCCTGCGGCCCTGCCGGCCGGAGGACATCGTGATCCTGATGCGCTCTCCCGGCAGCCGGTCTGCCGCCTTTGCCGCCGCCCTGGCGGAGCGGGACATCCCCTGCTCCTTCCAGGAGAGCGGGGACTTCTTCCACACCATGGAGATCTCCGTCATGGTGTCCCTGCTGGAGATCGTGGACAACCCCCGGCAGGATGTGCCCCTCATCTCCGTCCTCCGTTCGCCCCTGTTCGGCTTCACGCCGGACCGGCTGGCGGAGGTGCGGGCCGCCGCTCCAACGGGAGACTACTACGACGCAGTAGTCATCGACGGGGGAGAGGACTGCCAGGCGTTCCTGGCCACCCTCGCTGACCTGCGGCAGGCGGGCCGGGACATGAGCGTCCACCGCCTGATCTGGCACATCTACAACCGGCTGAACGTGCTGGGGGTCTTCGGCGCCATGGACGACGGCGCGGCCCGGCGGGAGAATCTCATTGCCCTGAGCCAGCACGCGGAGAAGTTCGAGAGCAACGGCTACCGGGGCCTCTTCGCCTTCGTCACCCAGCTGCGGCGGCTGCTGGAGCAGGACCAGGCTCCCGCCACCCGGGGCCCGGCGGAGGCCGCCGGCGTGCGGCTCATGAGCATCCACAAGTCCAAGGGCCTGGAGTTCCCCATCGTCATCCTGGCAGACCTGGACCATGCCTTCTCCCGGCAGGACTTTGACACGCCGGTGCTGGTGCACCCGTCCATGGGCCTGGGGCCCAAGCGCATCGATCTGGAGCGGAAGATCCAGTATCCCACCCTGGCCCGGCTGGCCATCCAGGAGAAGCTCCGGCGGGAGAACCTGGCGGAGGAGCAGCGCATCCTCTACGTGGCCATGACCCGGCCCAAGGAGAAGCTGATCCTGGTGGACGCCCTGTACAATGCCCCCGGGCGGCTCCAGAAGCTGGCGGCGGTGGCTGCCTGCCCGGTGCTGCCGGAGACGGTGGCAGAGGGCCGTACCCTGGGGGACTGGATCCTGCTGCCCCTGCTGTGCCGGCCGGAGGCCGCGCCCCTGCGGGCCCTGGCAGAGACGGAGATCGATCAGCTGTATATCGGGAATGACAGTCCCTGGCAAGTGTTTCTCCATGACAGTGAGGACTACCGGGACCGGCCCGTCCGGCCCCAGGTGACGGCGGAGGCGGCAGGGGAGACCGCCCCCTTTGACCTGGCGCTGCTGTCCTTTGTCTACCCCTACCAGCGGGAGACGGCCCTGCCCGCCAAGGTGACAGCCACCCAGCTGAAGGGCCGCCAGTTGGACCAGGAGATCGCCGAGCACGCCGCCCACACACCGTACCTCCGGCCCCTGAGCCAGCCCAGCTTCCGGCGGGAGCGGCAGGGCCTGACACCGGCGGAGCGGGGCACCGCCGCCCATCTGGTGCTGCAGTACCTGGACTTCTCAAACTTTGACGTGGCGGGCCAGATCGAGGCCCTGCGGCAGCGGAGCCTGCTGACGGACCAGCAGGCCGCGGCCGTGGAGACCGCACCCCTGGAGCGGTTCCTCCGCTCTTCCTTGGCGGAGGAGATCCGCCGGAGCCAAAACGTCCTGCGGGAGTACCGCTTCACTCTGCTGATGGACGCCCGGGACTATGATCCTGCCGCGGCGGAGGGGGAGACCATCCTCCTCCAGGGCGTGGTGGACTGCTGCTTCGAGACGGCGGAGGGGCTCACCGTAGTGGACTTCAAGACGGACCATGTGTTCACGACCGCGGAGGTCCGCCGGCGGGCGGAGCACTACCGCCCCCAGCTGGAGGCCTACAGCCGGGCCCTGGAGCGGGTGCTGGAAAAGACCGTCACCCGCCGGGCGCTGTACTTCCTGGCGGCGGGGGAGACCGTGGACATTTGAGGGAGGAGATCGTATGGGAAAGGAGATCGTCAGCACCGTCACAGCCCTGCTCCCATACCCGCCGGAGCGGGTGTGGGCGGTGGTGACGGACCTGGAAAACTGGCAGTGGCGCAGCGATCTGAGCCGGCTGGAGCACACCGGTAAGGACGCCTTTACGGAGTACGACAAAAGCGGCTTTCCCACCCGCTTCACCGTCACAGCCCGCCGCCCCACCGCCCTCTGGGCCTTTGACATCGGGAACGCCAACCTGACGGGCCGGTGGACCGGGGAATTCCGGCCGGAGGACGGTGGCACCCGGATGGTTTTCACGGAACATATCACCCCGAAAAAGCCCTGGATGCGGCTGTTTGCCAAGGGCTATCTCCGCCGCCAGCAGGCCCGGTATCTATCGGATCTGGAGCGGGCGTTGGAGCGGCTGGCCGATTCAGGAAAAAAATAAAAAAGGACTTGCAATCTTGACACATGTGTGATACACTAATCAACGCCTTTGTTGGGGTGAAAGCTCCGGCGAGGTAGTTTTGAACCAGAAAGGGGTGAACGAGAGCAATGAAGGAAGGAATCCATCCCAATTATCAGCAGACTACGATTACTTGCGCCTGCGGTAATGTGATTGAGACAGGTTCTACCAAGAAGGATATCAAGGTGGAAGTCTGCTCGAAGTGTCACCCCTTCTTCACGGGCAAGCAGAAGCTGGTGGATACCGGCGGACGCGTGGCCAAGTTCAACAAGAAGTTCGGCCTGGACAAGTAAGTCTGACACGTCACAAAAGGGTCTGCTGTTTGGCAGGCCCTTTTTCATTTACTTTTCCAAAAAAAGCGCATATACTGTTGCTAGGAAAAACGGGAAGGAGCATTTTGGATATGGATCTGCATCCTGTGGAGCTGGAAACATTGACACCGGAGATCCTCCGGGTCTTCGGCCGGCAGAATCCGCTGCTGACCGCCGGGGACCGGACGGAGCTGAACACCATGACCATCGGCTGGTGCCAGCTGGGCCGGCTGTGGAATCAGCCGGTGTGCACGGTATTTGTGCGTCCGGAGCGCTATACCTATCGATTCATGGAGTCCCACGACTATTTCACGGTCTCCGTCCTGCCGCCGGAGGCGAAGAAGATCACCGCTCTCTGCGGCACGAAGAGCGGCCGGGACGTGGACAAGGTGAAAGAATGCGGCCTGACGGTCCGTTACGGCGCCGGAGACGCCCCCTTCTTTGACGAGGCGGACTGGGCCCTGGTGTGCCGGAAGATCTACGTCCAGGACATGGACCCCGCCTGCGTGCTGGGGGAGGGGGAGATCCTGCCCTTCTACGGCAAAGCGGGCGGCTGGCACCGTATCTACGTGGGCCAGGTGGTGGAGGCCTATCAAAAATAAGGAGTTTGCATGGCAGAGACACAGGAAGTACGAGATAAAGTGGTGCTGGTGGGGCTCAACTCCCCGGTGCTGAAAAAAGAGGAAAACGCCGACGAGGACACCATGGAGGAACTCTCCGCCCTGGTGGAGACCGCCGGCGGCGAGACCGTGGGGATCGTGCTGCAGAACCGGCCGTCCCCGGACCCCAGGACCTTCATCGGCGAGGGCAAGGTGGCGGAGGTGCAGCTCTACTGCGAGAACACCGGCGCCACTATGGTGATTTTCGACAACGATCTGTCCCCCTCCCAGATGCGGGTGCTGACGGAGCTGCTGGGGGTCCAGGTGCTGGACCGGTGCGGACTGATCCTGGACATCTTCGCCCAGCGGGCCAAGACGAAGGAGGGCCGCCTCCAGGTGGAGCTGGCCCAGTACCAGTATCTGCTGCCCCGGCTGACGGGCATGTGGACCCATCTGGAGCGGCAGGCGGGCACCAGCGGCAAGGGGCCCATCGGCTCCAAGGGCCCCGGCGAGACCCAGCTGGAAACGGACCGCCGCCACATTCGCCGGAAGATCGACAAGCTGCGGGAGGACCTGGAGGAGGTCCGCCGGGTGCGGGCCACCCAGCGCCAGCGGCGGCAGAAGAACGAGATCCCGGTGGTGGCCATCGTGGGCTACACCAACGCGGGCAAGTCCACGCTTTTAAACCACCTGACCGGAGCGGGCATTCCCGCCAACAACCGGCTGTTCGACACCCTGGACACCACCAGCCGCCTGCTGACCGTCAGCGACACCCTGGACGTGGTGATCTCCGACACGGTAGGCTTCATCCGCAAGCTGCCCCACCAGCTGGTGGAGGCCTTCAAGGCCACGCTGGAGGAGCTGGAGTACGCCGACCTGCTGCTTCACGTCATCGACGTGTCCAACCCGGAGTGGCAGCAGCAGGCGGCAGTGGTGGAGAACCTGATCCGGGAGCTGGGCGCCGGAGAGCTGCCCCGGATCGACGTGTTCAACAAGTCCGACCGGCTGCCCGCCGGAGAGATCATGCCCCACGGGGAGGACATCTGCTCCATCTCCGCCAAGACCGGCGAGGGCGTGGACAAGCTGCTGGAGATGATCGCATCGCGGCTGGACAGCGGCAGCCGGCGGGTGGAGTTCCGCATCCCCTATGACAAGGGGGGGCTGCTGGACCAGCTGTACCGGGAGGCCAAGGTGGAGAGCGTGGAGTACGGCGAGACCATCGCCGTCACGGCGGTGTGCACGCCGAAGGTCCTGGGGCAGATGGCGCCCTTTATCGCGGAGTGACCTCCCGCAGGCCCGCCCCGGTGCGCAGGCCCAGCAGGAAGGCGTGGACGGCGGTGAATTCCAGGACCCGGTCCAGATCCTCCCGCTCTGCTGCGCGCAGCTCCCCGTCCAGAAGGGAGAACCACAGCTCATAGCCCTCCCGGGGGACTTCGTCCAGGTACGGGCGGATATAGCGGGGATAGAGCCACTTCATGAAATCGGTCATCGAAAAGTTCTCCCTTCTCAAAATACGCCATATTAGGTGTATTTTGATAATAACACACCTGATGTGGCGTGTCAAGGAGGATCTATGGAAATTGGAAGCAGATTGAAAGCGCTTCGCAAAGAGCGGAAAGAGACGCAGCTGCAGGTTGCGCAGGCCATTGGCATGGGCGACCGCCACTATCAGCGGATCGAGAACGACGAGGGACTGCCGGGGCTGGAGATCTTCTGCGCCCTGGCGGAGCACTTCGGCGTGTCTCTGGACTATCTGGCAGGCCGGACGGACCGGCGGGAGGTGGCCCGATGACGCCTGTGATCGAGACGCCCCGCCTGCTGCTGCGGCCCTATCGGGACGCGGACGCGGCGGACCTATACGCCTATTCCCGGGACCCCCGGGTGGGCGTGATCGCCGGCTGGCAGCCCCACCGGAGCGAGGAGGAGAGCCTGCGTTTTCTCCGCACGGTCTTCTCCGCCCCGGACGTGTTCGCCCTGGAGCTGCGGGAGAGCGGCCGGGCCGTGGGCTCCATCGGCTTTGTGGGGGGCCACCCGGCGGGGGAGCACCCCGGCTGCCCGGACGATGAGATCGGCTATGCCCTGTCCCCGGCGCACTGGGGCCGGGGCCTTATGCCGGAGGCCATGGCGGCCGTGCTGTCCTACGGCTTCGGGCCAAAGGGCCTGGCGCGGATCTGGTGCTCCCACTACGCGGGGAACTGGCGCTCCGCCCGGGTGATCACCAAGTGCGGCTTCCGCTACGCCTTTGCCCGCACGGAGCATGTGGCGGACTTCGGTGAGGACCGCCAGACGTATTTCTATGTCCTGACCAAGGAGGGGTGGCGTGAACGCGTATCGGGTGCCCTTTGAAAACGGAGAGAGCGAGTTCGTGGAGAAGCGGTCCCGCTTCATCAGCCACATCTGGCGGGTGGAGACCGAGGCGGAGGCCCGCTCCCACATCGAGGAGATGAAAAAGCGCTACTACGACGCCCGCCACAACTGCTGGTGCTATCTCTTGAAAGAGGGCGGCGTGGTCCGCTACAGCGATGACGGGGAGCCCCAGGGCACGGCGGGCCAGCCCATGCTGAATGTGTTCCAGCGGGAGAACGTAACCAACGTGTGCTGCGTGGTGACCCGGTACTTCGGCGGCGTGCTGCTGGGGGCCGGGGGACTGACCCGGGCCTATACGAAGGGCGCCAAGGACGCCCTGGACGCCGTGGGCATCGCCACCATGAGCCTGTGGACGCTGTGGGACGTGCCCTGTACATATCCCCTCTTCGAGCGGATGAAGCTGGAGATCGCGGCCTGCGGCGGCGTGGTGCGGGACGCGGAATACGGCGCGGACATCACCCTCCGGGCGGCGTTCCCGGCGGGCGGAGCGGAGCAGTTCTCCCCGCGCCTGACGGAGCTCTCCGCCGGGGGCCTCGCCATGACGGCGGCGGGGGAGGAGTTTCTCCCCGGCCCCCGGGAGGCAGCCAACTGAATGGAAAAAGCGGGGACGGCCATCTGGCCGTCCCCGCTCCTGTCATTCCGCCCCCTGGATGCCGAAGCCCAGGGACTGGACTTTCTGCCGGATGTCCTCCCGCCGGACGCCGGTGGAGTCATAGTCCACCGCCAGCCGTCCGCCGCTGACGCTGACGGAGGTGACGCCCGGCAGGGTGTCCAGCTCCCGCTTCAGTTCCTTGGCGTCATGGCTGCTGGCCGGATGCTCCAGAGAGAAATACGTGCTGAGATGTGCCATGGTCTGTCCCCCTTGCTGATCGATCCTGTTTCCGGCCTTACAGATCCTCCAGATCCGCCGCCGGGATGTCGTTTTCCACATTGTCCCGGGCCAGATCCGTATCCAGTTCTGGATAGACGTCGGGAATGGGCTTCTCCGGCCGGGAAAGCCGGCCTGTTTTTGAGCGCTTGCCCATCTGCAATCACCTCGGCCTTAGCCTGCCCGGCCTTGAGCCGGATTATGCGGGAAAAAGGCGAAAGTCCCGGCGGTGGAGCGCTCCATCCGCCGGGACCCAGGGTTCGGATCAGTCCATGTAGGACCCGCATTTGTGGTTGTTGTACTGCTTTTTGATATGGATGAGAATGGAGCCGTCTGGCTGCTCCGCTTCGTCGGTGATTTTGTACTGGATGCGGCTTCGGTCCAGCTGGGCCTTGTAGTGCTCCACTTCCGCCCGGACTGCCTGTACGGCGGAGGCGTGGTCCAGATCCTCCTTCAGCTGAAAATGAATGGTCTGCAGGAGACAGGCTTCCTTGATTCGTTTCATGGTGTGTTCCTCCTATTCTGATTTGGGACTGGTTCATGGGGTTCTGGCGGCAGGCCCAGTTTCCGCCGGATATAGCCGCCGACTTGCTGCTTGTCGATGTGAAGCGAAAAGGCAAAGGACTGGGAGAGCACCGCCTCCGCTTTCTTCAGGACCTGGGCGTCCGTAGAGGGCAGGCCCTTTGCGGTCTCCCGGGACTTTTCATACAGGCAGCGGACCAGGAGCAGCAGCTCCCGCTCATCACTTCGGCGCAGAATATCCCGGAAGGTATCCAGACGCTGCCGGCGGTCCTCCATCCAGGGCAGACGATCCTCGCCCACGTCAGTCAGAAGCCGGTCAATCTCATCCTTGGAGAGGACCGGCCGCATCCGGGCAGTCAGCTTGGGATTGTCCGCTGGCACAAAGATGCTGGAACCATCCTGGCTGACCGGCTTGAGAACGTAATACTCCCGGCGGGGGAGATCCGGCCCAAAGCGGATGGGGCAGATATCCTCCACCTGGCAGACGCCATAGGCGCCATAGTGTACAAAATCAGATTTGCCAGGCATCTGGTCCCCCTTCCTTTCCAGCGACTTTCTGCCGCGGAGCAGTACTTCGGCTCATCTTAATTTTAACAAATTCCAAAGGCATCTTTCAAAGGACCTTTTTCCCAAAAAACAACGGCCTGGAATTTGGGCAAAATGCGCAGAAGAACCGCAAAACCGCCTGTTGACAAGCTCTGCAAAATCGGATAGAATACCAACTACAGTGATGAAGCGGAGCAGTACCCGGGAGACCTGCCCTCAAGAGAGCCTCTGGTGTGGTGGAAAGAGGCGGACGGGCCCGGCGAATACACCGCGGAGCTGGCATCCCAACGGCCAACGGCCCAGTAGGCGTGCTCCGGGAGCGCCCGTTACAGCGCCGCCGTGTGTCTGCACGGCCTGAGGCGTCCGCCCGCGAGGACGGCGCGAACAGAGGTGGTACCGCGAGACCTTCTCGCCCTCTGTCCCTTGGGACAGGGGGCGTTTTTTCATATCTGTCCCAGACTTCACGACTGGACAAAAGGAGAGATGATCATGCAGATCTACGAGGAACTGAAGGCCCGGGGCCTCATCGCCCAGGTGACGGACGAGGAGGAGATCCGGGAGCTGGTAAACAACGGCAAGGCCACGTTCTATATCGGCTTTGACCCCACGGCGGACAGCCTGCACGTAGGCCACTTCATGGCCCTGTGCCTGATGAAGCGGCTGCAGATGGCGGGCAACCGGCCCATCGCCCTGATCGGCGGCGGCACCGGCTATATCGGCGACCCCTCCGGCCGGACGGACATGCGCTCCATGATGACGCCGGAGACCATCCAGCACAACTGCGACTGCTTCAAGAAGCAGATGGAGCGGTTCATCGAGTTCGGCGAGGGCAAGGCATTGATGCTGAACAACGCCGACTGGCTGCTGAAGCTGAACTATATCGACCTGCTGCGGGAGGTGGGCGCCTGCTTCTCCGTCAACAACATGCTGCGGGCCGAGTGCTACAAGCAGCGGATGGAGCGGGGCCTCAGCTTCCTGGAGTTCAACTATATGATCATGCAGGCCTATGACTTCTACCACATGTTCCAGACCGTGGGCTGCAACATGCAGTTCGGCGGCGACGACCAGTGGAGCAATATGCTGGCCGGCACGGAGCTGATCCGCCGGAAGCTGAGCAAGGACGCCTACGCCATGACCATCACCCTGCTGATGAACTCCGAGGGCAAGAAGATGGGCAAGACCGCCAGCGGCGCCGTGTGGCTGGATCCCAACAAGACCTCTCCCTACGACTTCTATCAGTACTGGCGGAACGTGGGGGACGCCGATGTCCTCAAGTGCATCCGGATGCTGACGTTCCTGCCCCTGGAGCAGATCGACGAGATGGACACCTGGCAGGGCAGCCAGCTGAACACCGCCAAGGAGATCCTGGCCTTCGAGCTGACCAAACTGGTCCACGGCGAGGAAGAGGCTGCCAAGGCCCAGGAGGCCGCCCGGGCCCTGTTCGGGGGCGGCGGCGACAGCGCCAACATGCCCTGCACGAAGCTCTGCCGGGCGGATTTCACCGCCGAGGGCGAGATCGACATTCTGACATTGCTGGTGAAGTGCGGCCTGGCCGCTTCCAAGGGCGAGGCCCGGCGGCTGGTGCAGCAGGGCGGCGTCTCCGTCTGCGGCCAGAAGGTGGCCGACATCGAGGCCAAGTTCAGCTGCAAGGACTGCTGCGGCGAGGGCGCGGTCATCAAAAAGGGCAAGAAGGTCTATCACAAGGCCATGCTGGACGAGCAGTAAGCAACACCTTTCAGAGCGGCCCGCCGGGAATATCCCGGCGGGCTTTTTTTGCCTGTCCCTGTCAGATGGAAGTCTCATCATTCGTTTTATCAGCAGAACGGCGCCGGCAAAGGAGTTGATCGTACGGAACAAATCACATATACCCGCCGGGAGGCGGAGGAGCTGGTGGAGCGGTGGTCGGACACCGTGCTGCGGATCGCCTGGACCTGGACGAACAGCGTCCACGACGCCCAGGACATCTGCCAGACGGTGCTCTTGAAGCTGCTGACCAGCTCCCGCCGCTTTGACGAGGAGCGGCTGGAGCGTGCCTGGGTGATCCGGGTGACCGTCAACTGCTGCAAGGACTGGAAGAAGTCCGCCTGGGTCCGGCGGCGCCTGCCCTTAGAGGCGGCGGCTCACGCGGCGGTCCACCTGCCGGAGCTGGGGGAGAGCCCCGTGCTGGCGGCGGTGCAGGCCCTGCCGGACCGCTACCGCCAGGCGGTGTATCTGCGGTACTACGAGGGATATGAGCCGGCGGAGATCGGGGCGCTGATGGGCTGCACGGCCAGCCAGGTCAGCACCTATCTCTACCGGGGCAAGGCAAAATTGCGGAAAACGCTGGGAGGCGCTTATGGACAGGAATGTTTATCAGAGTGAGTTGGACCGGGTGCGGTTCACGGAGGCAGGGAAGTCCGCCCTGGCGGACGCCCTGATGACCGGGCGGGCAGAATCGGAACAACGGCGGGGCAGAGGCCCCTGGATGAAGCGGGGCGCCATTGCGGCCCTGGCGGCGGTGCTGCTGGTGGGTACGGCAGCGGCCGTTACCGTGTCCCTGTGGGATGGCTTTTTCGGCGGCCTGACTTCGTCAGAGCAGGCAGTGGTGGACACCCTCAGCGGCGATCTGCCGGGGGCGGTCTCCTCCAATGGCGCTGTGATAACGCCCCAGGCTGCCTTCGGCACAGATGGCGTGTTCTATCTGATGCTGGAGATCCAGGCCCCGGAGGGCACGGTCCTGCCGGCTCTGGACGGGGAACAGGGAACATACCAGCTCTTCGATGCAGAGATTGTAAACGGGGAGTGGCTGGAGCTGCGGGAGATAGACGGCAGCGATGTGGACTTCTCCTATTCCATGGAACCCACCTGGCTGGAGGACGACGATCCCACGGACAACGTGATCCGGGTGGCGCTCTCCATCCTGGCGGATGGGGACTTGGAGGGGAAGGTCCTCCACATCCCGGGCCTCTGGAAGCAGTCGGAGACGAAGGAATACACGGAAATCTTCTCCGGGGACTTTGATTTCACGCTCTCCAGCGGATTGGCGGAAGAAGGTCTGCTGGCGGTGGATGTCACTGGCATCACGACACAGTCGCCTTACGGCACATTGACCCTGGACGATTTGGAGCTCTCCCCCCTTGGGCTCCGGTTGGGCTATCACTATGATGAAGATACCGCCCAGGCAACCTGGGAGGCGGAAAGCAGCGGCGGAGATGCCCTTGTGACGAGCGATGACGGAGAGGCGCTGAAGTTTTCCGACATGGTCACCCCCAGCGCCGAACTGGTCCTGGTCCTGCGGGACGGGACCCGGGTGGAGATCGCCAACAGCTTCGGCGGGGGCGGCGCCGGCTGGGCGGAGCAGAGCGGCTTCTTTACCCGGCCTGTGGACCTGGCCCAGGTGGCGTATCTGCTGTGGGGCGAGACGGAGATCCCCCTGAACTGAATCCGAGCTTCGATCCGGGATGGCATCGCCATCCCGGATTTTTTTGACAAATCCTTTGCGGCATGATATGATACAACACCGACTGTAACAGAGAAAAAAGAGAAAGGAATCGTATCATGGAATTTGTCAAAAAGAACGCCCTGGGCATCCTGATCTGCCTGGTGATCGCCGTGCCCGCCTGGCTGCTGGGGCAGCGGTTTGAGGTGGTGGGCGGCCCGGTGTTCGCCATCCTCATCGGCATGGTCATCGCCCTGTTCTGGAAGGATCAGAAGGCCGCCAAGAGCGGCATTACCTACACCTCCAAGAAAATTTTGCAGCTGGCGGTGGTGCTGCTGGGCTTCGGCATGAACCTGGGCAGCGTCCTCCAGGTGGGGGGACAGTCCCTGCCCATCATCGTCTCCACCATCGCAACCTCCCTGATCGTGGCCTTCGTACTCTATAAGGCGCTCCACATGGACGGCAACATCTCCACCTTGATCGGCGTGGGCTCCTCCATCTGCGGCGGCAGTGCCATCGCCGCCACTGCCCCGGTCATCGGCGCCGATGACGAGGAGATCGCCCAGGCCATCTCCGTCATCTTCCTCTTCAACGTCATCGCCGCCCTGATCTTCCCCACCCTGGGCGGCGTGCTGGGCCTCTCTAACGAGGGCTTCGGCCTCTTCGCCGGCACGGCGGTGAACGACACCTCCTCCGTCACCGCAGCGGCCTCCGCCTGGGACGGGATGCACCCCGGCGCCAACACCCTGGACACCGCCGCTATCGTGAAGATGACCCGGACCCTGGCCATCATCCCCATCACCCTGGTGCTGGCCCTGCTGCGGACCCGCCGGGAGGGGAAGCAGGGCGGCGCCCAGGTGGATATTAAGAAGATCTTCCCCTGGTTCGTGCTGCTGTTCCTGCTGGCCTCCATCATCACCACGGTGCTGCCCATTCCCGCGGGCGCCGTGAGCTTTTTGAAAAATGCCAGCAAGTTCTTCATCGTCATGGCCATGGCGGCCATCGGATTGAACACCGACCTCGTAAAGCTGGTGAAAACTGGCGGCAAGCCCATCTTCATGGGCTTCTGCTGCTGGGTGGCCATCGCCTGCGTCAGCCTGGGAGTCCAGCATCTGCTGGGGATCTGGTGAGTGCAAAACCGCCAATCCATTGCGCCCCAATAGGTGCAACCCAGGGTTGACAAAGTTCCACCCGCCGCGTTCTTGTCAGGTGCGGATTGGGCGGCTTATCATAGGGCCATCCAAACGAGAAAGTGAGTGTGGACGATGATGACATTTTCCGAAAAGCTGATGGACCTGCGGCGGAAGTCCGGCCTGAGCCAGGAGCAGCTGGCGGACCGGCTGGGGGTCACCCGCCAGTCCGTCAGCAAGTGGGAGAGCGGCACCGCCATGCCGGAGCTTGTGAAGCTGATCTCCTTGTCAGATATATTCGGCGTGTCGGTGGACTATCTGGTAAAGGACTATCTGGAGGAACCGGAAAGCGCCGGCGGAGGAGACGACTTGTCCGCCCAGCAGGCGGTCCGGCTGGAGAAAAAGGTGGACGAGCTGACCAACTATGTGAAGGGCAGGGTCTACCGCTTTGACAGTAAGACCCGCATCTTCGGCCTGCCGTTGGTCTCTATTCGGTTCGGCTTCGTCCGGAACGGGAAACTGTCCATGGACAACGTCGCCAGGGGCATCATCGCCATCGGCAATGCTGCCATCGGCGTGGTGGCCATCGGCATCGTGGGGGTGGGCCTGTTCACCTTCGGCGTGGTGGGGCTGGGCCTGCTGTCCCTGGGTATCGTGGCCGCGGGCCTGGGGGCCTTCGGCGTGATGGCGCTGGGGTATCTGGCCCTGGGTGTCAGCGCCGTGGGGGTATACGCCGGCGGCGTGGCGGCCATCGCCGCCAAGATCGCCGCAGCAGTCTCCGCCGTGGCCCCCACCGCCATCGGGGAGCACGCCTCCGGCAGCCACGTGCTGCTGTGGGGAGACGGCCTGACGGCTCCCGAGGTCCGCGCCTTCCTGCTGGAGCACCATCCGGACCTGTGGCAGCCCCTGCTGGACCTGTTCTCCAGCCTCGGCGCCCATATCAAGTGAATCCTCCAATCAACTTCACACCGGTGAACAAAAATCATTGACTTTTGTTCACCGGTGTGCTATGCTCTCTGCCAGAGAGGGGGAGCGGTCCATGCGGGTATCGAAGGCGCCGGAGGTCCGGCGGCAGGAGATCTTGGAGACGGCCATGAAGCTGTTCACGGAGAAGGGGTATGAGGCGACCTCCATGCGGGACATCGCCCAGGCCTGCGGTGTGGTGGCCGGGCTGTGCTACCGGTACTTCGACTCCAAGCAGAAGCTGTTTCAGGAGGCCACGGAGGCCTATGTGGAGGAGTGCTGCGGCCTAATCCGCCGCACCTTGGGGGACGAGACGCTGTCCCTGTCCCAAAAGCTGGACCGGCTGTATGGGACCATGGGGGAGGAGGCCGACTTCCGCTACCACGGCTTCTTCCACCAGGCGGGGAACGAGGACTTCCACCAGCAGCTGTCCCTGCGGCTCTGCCAGCGGATGGCGCCCTTGCTGCGGGAGGCCCTGGCCCAGGAGGAGCAGCGCACCGGCCGCCGCTTTCGGGACCCGGAGACGTTGATCGCCTTTGTGACCTACGGCCAGATCCCGCTGCTCAGCGCCAGTGAGACGCCCCGGCGGGAGACGCTGGACCGTGTCCGACACTACATCGACCTGCTGCTGGAAGCGGAACTGCAGGCTTAGACGCCCGGCACACGCCGGGCGCGGCTTTCACCATATGAGTGAACAAAATTCATTCAAGGAGGAACTGATATGAAACCAGATAAAAAGCGGCAGTCCCAGCAGGCCTTTGACCAGCAGGCCGCCACCTATGACACTGACATCCAGGGCAGTCACGCCCGGACACTGTATCCCTACATGCTCCAGGAGATCACCCATGCCTGGGGAGATCGGGTGCTGGATCTTGGCTGCGGCACCGGGGCGCTGACGGCCCAGGTGCTGGAGCAGGACCCTCGCCGCCAGGTGACGGGATTAGACTTGTCGGAACAGATGCTGGCCCAGGCCAGGGCCCGCCTGGGGGACCGGGTGAAATTGATTCAGGGCGACAGCGAGTGCCTGCCCTTCCCGGACGGGAGTTTTGACGTGGTGTATTGCTGCGACTCCTTCCACCACTATCCCGACCCGGCGGCGGTGCTGGCGGAGGTGGGCCGGGTGCTGGTACCCGGCGGCGTCTTTCTCCTGGGGGACATCTGGCTGCCCCTGCCGGGGCGGCTGCTGATGAACCCCTTCCTCCGCTGGAGCCAGGAAGGAGACGTGAAGATCTACGCCCGGCGGGAGATCACATCCCTGCTGGGGCAGGCGTTCCGCCAGGTCACCTGGCGGCGGACGGGAGGCCGGGCCTTCGTGGCTCGGGGCGTCCGGTAAGGCCGGAGAGGGAGGCGCCCACCGCCTCCCAGGGAAAGTACCTCCAGGCCGTCTGCCGTCTCTCCCAGGGCGGGCTGCGGCCGGTCCGCCAGCGGGATGTGGTTCGTTATCTGGGCTGCTCCAAGCCCAGCGTGTCCCGGGCTGTGTCACTGCTGCGGCAGCCGCCCTGCTGGCCTCCGGCGGGGCGGAGCGCCAGGCGTAGAGGGGGGAGGGGAAGCACTCACGCTCGACAGATGGATTCTTGACAGGCTCCTCGCCATGTGATATAAATGGTATGAAAAGTATAACTTTTCATACTCTTTGAGAAAAAGAAAGGGGCGCTTGCCATGAAGCCGCCGAAGGGAAAGTTCGCCGCCACCGCCCGGGTGGGGGAAAAGGGCCAGATCGTGATTCCGAAGGGAGCCCGGGATCTGCTGAACATCCAGCCGGGGGACACCCTGCTGGTACTGGCAGACGAGCAGCGGGGCATTGCCCTCACCAAGGACGAGGTCCTGTTCCAGCAGCTGGAGGGCTTTTTGAGCTGGGAGGAGGAGCCGTGAGCCGGATCGCCTGGTTCTGCATCCCCGCCTGGGGCCACACCAATCCCACGGTGGAGGTGGTGCGGGTCCTGACGGCCCGGGGCCATCAGGTGCGCTACTACACCTTTGCTCCCTTCCGGGAGAAACTGGAGGCGGCAGGGGCGGAGGTGCGCCTGTGCGACAGATTCATGCCGCCTCCGCCGCCGGACCTGGACCGGCGGGTGGGCCGGGATTTTGCCTCCATGGTGGGGATGCTGACGGACACCGCCCTGGACATGGAGGCACCGGTGTGCCAGGAGCTGGAGGCATGGCGGCCAGACCTTCTTGTAGTGGACTCCGTCTGCCTGTGGGGCAAGCTCTTTGCCTGGAAGCTGCAGCTGCCCTGGGTCTGCTCCACCACCACCTTTGCCTTCAACCAGCAGACCGCCGCCCTGATGCGGCCGGGGCTGGCGGAGACTGCCCGGATGGCCCTGGGCTTGGGCCGCATCCGGCGGGACATGGCCCGCCTGCGGCAGCGGGGCTATCCGGCGGAGGACCTGCGGCAGCTGCTGGAAAACCGGGCGGACACCGACACCATCGTCTACACCTCCCGGCTGTTCCAGCCCATGACGGAGACCTTTGGGGACCGGTTCGCCTTTGTGGGGCCCTCGCTGCCGCAGGTGCCGCCCCGGAAACACCGGGGAGACCGCCCACTGGTCTACATCTCTCTGGGTACGGTGATGCACCGGCGGCCCGGCTTTTACCGGGCCTGCTTCCGGGCTCTGGGCGGGCGTGATCTGGACGTGGTCCTCTCCGTGGGAGAGGCCACGGACCCGGCGGCCCTGGGACCAGCCCCCGGTAACTTCCGGGTGGAGCGCCGGGTGGACCAGCTGGCGGTTCTGGCGGAGGCGGACGCCTTTCTCACCCACTGCGGCATGAACAGCGCCAACGAGGCCATCTTCTGCCAGGTGCCAACCATTCTCTTTCCCCAGCAGGGGGAGGAGGCCGCTGTGGCGGACCGGATGGAGTCCCTGGGGCTGGGGGTGCGCCTGCGCCGGGAGACGCCCGCTGCCATCCGGCGGGCGGTAGAGACCGCACTGGGGGAGCCCCGGTTCCGGGAAAACGCCGCCCGGGTGGCGGAGAGCTTCCGGGCCGCCGGCGGCGCCGGTGCCGCGGCGGACTTTTTGGAACGGGTGCTGGACCGCAAAAACAGCGGGAGATCCTAGGTTTTTCCCAGGATCTCCCGCCGGATGTAGTCGAAGGCCGCGTCCTCGCCCTGGTCCCGGAGCGTCACCAGCATGGTCTCCAGCAGGGCGGCAGTGGCCGGGTGGATCAGCAGCCGCCGGTCCTTGCCCCGGAGGTAGAATTTGTAGGGATCCCCGGGGTCAAAGTCCTTTCCCCGGTAGACCTTGCTGGCGGCCAGCCGGTCACAGAACATCTCCGCCACGTATTTGGGGGGCATCTCCACCCCGGCGATGCCGCTGCCGTCCCGGGCGTAGTCCGTCCAGTATTCGAAGTGGTGGCGGTTGCGGCCCTTGTGGTGGAGCCAGGAGGCGCTGTACCCGTGTTCCTTCCGCTGGGCGTCGTTGGGGCTGTGGTCCCCCTGAAAGTATTTGACCCCCGCGAAGAACTCCACCGGGGAATACTTGGACAGGTCATGGGTCAGGCCCTGCCAGTACAGCCCCAGGCGGAAGCAGTACTTCCGCACCAGCGCCCGGTGGCGGTGCACGGTCCGCAGATGGGCCCAGAAATGCAAGGAGATCACCCCGTTTCCAAAATCTCACGTTCCAGTATAGCACGGCGGCGGGAAAATGACGAGCAAAATTTTCGCATGGAATCCCGCCTTCCGCAGACACTAGCGGAGAGGTGTTTGCATGGAGGGAGTTTTCTTCCGCTGTCCCCCGGCGTGGGAGAATCTGCTGCCGCCCGGCGTGTTCGGAGCGGAGCGGGCAGAGGAACTGGCGGCGCGGTGCTGGCCGCTGCTGGTGCTGACCCGCCGGGGCTGCGAGGAGCTGGGGGACACGGCGGCTATGTGCCGGGTGCTGCTGGCGCCGGGGGATCGGGCGCTGTCTCTGGAACACGTCTCAGCGGAGACGGTGGTGACCTATGGCCTGTCCCACAGGGACAGCCTGACATTGTCCAGCCTGGCGGAGCCGGTGCTGTGCGTCCAGCGGCAGCTGCCCCGGCCGGACGGCACCGTCATCGAGCCCCAGGAGTTCCCCCTGCCGGCCCTCCCGGGGCCGGCGGCAGAGCTTCTGCCGCTGCTGGGGGCAAGACTGTTGCGGCTGCCACAGACAGCTGACCCCTTCCTGTGGTAAAGTGAACACAAAAGGAGGGGATCTCAGATGTTGTGGTATGAGGTGCTGGCACCGGTGCTGATCCTGGCGGGAGCGGCCTTTTTCGGCTGGATGCTCTATGGCCGGAAGAGCGGCCCCACCGGCTGCATCGGCTGCGGCAAATGCGTGGCGGACGGGGTGTGCATCCTGACGGGGAAGCAGGTCCCGGGGATCTTCAGAGACCGTGGGAAAAAGCAGTGATCTCCCTGTTGACAATCCGGCGGAAATGTTTATAATAAATGTGTCTGAATACGGCGAAACGCCATGACAAAGCCAGCTTCGTGAGACCGGCCAAGCGAGAGGGGAGACGGTGCGAGCCCCTTGCCTATGCTGCGGAGCAGCCACTTTGGAGCAGCCCGTGTGGAGCGGGACGGCCCATCCCCGTTACCGGATGACGTGAGATGTCCCCATGGGACAGATCAGGGTGGTACCGTGGAAGTCCTTCCGCCCCTGACGTGCGTCAGGGGCGGTTTTTTTATTTACCCGACAGGAGGAGACGGATATGAGGCAGTATGTCGTGGATGCCTTCACAAAAGAGGTGTTCGCGGGCAACCCGGCGGCGGTGTGCTACCTGGACCGCTGGCCGGCGGACACGCTGATGCGCCGGATCGCTGTGGAGAACAACCTGTCCGAGACGGCCTTTGTGGTCCGGGAGGGAGAGGAGCTGCGCATCCGCTGGTTCACCCCGGGCGGGGAGATCGACCTGTGCGGCCATGCCACCCTTGCCTCCGCCTATGTGTACTTCCGGTTCGTGGACCCGGCGGCGGAACGGGTGACGTTCCAGAGCCTCAGCGGGCCCCTCACCGTCACCCGGGAGGGAAGTCTCCTGGCCATGGACTTCCCGGCCTATAAACTCTCTCCCACAGAGGTGACGGAGGAGATGACTGCCGTCCTGGGCCTGCGGCCCCGGGAGGCCTGGCTGGGCCGGGACCTGCTGTGCGTCCTGGACCGGCCGGAGGATGTGACTGACTTGAAGCCGGATCTGGGGAAGGCACTGGACCTGCCGGGCCTGCTGCTCCACGCCACAGCACCGGGGACAGGGGAGACCGACTGTGTCTCCCGGACTTTTGCCCCTAAGCTTTGTGTGGACGAGGACCCGGTGTGCGGTTCCGGCCACTGCCACATCGTCCCGTACTGGGCGGACCGGCTGGGGAAGAAAGAGCTGACAGCCTATCAGGCCTCGTCCCGGGGCGGGACCCTGTACTGCTGCATGGAGGGGGATCGGGTCCGTCTGGCTGGCCACGCCGCTCTGTTTTCTCAGGGAGAGATCTTGACCGAGCCATAAGAGGAAAAGGAGAGAACGAAATGCCGTCCAGCCCTTTCTGCACCTGCGGCAACCTGAACTGCCCGCTGCATCCTACCAAGCACGACCAGGGCTGCGCGCCCTGCATCCAGAAAAACCTCCGTCTGCGGGAGGTCCCCAACTGCTTCTTCAACCTGCTGGACCATCCGGAGGGCCGTCCCGGTGACTCCCTGGAGGACTTCGCCAAACTGGTCCTGGCAGAAGAGAGATAAACCGCATACAAAATCATCCAATCATACACATTTTAGGAGGAAGAAATCATATGGCACATCCCACTTACGGACTGAACGAACTGCGGGAGATGTTTCTCAAATTCTTTGAGACCAAGGGGCACCTGCGGCTGCCCAGCTTCTCCCTGATCCCCCAGAACGACGCCAGCCTGCTGCTGATCAACTCCGGCATGGCCCCCATGAAGCCCTGGTTCACCGGGGAGGAGGAGCCTCCCCGCCACCGGGTCTGCACCTGCCAGAAGTGCATCCGCACCGGCGATATCGAGAACATCGGCAAGACCGCCCGCCACGGCACCTACTTCGAGATGCTGGGCAACTTCTCCTTCGGGGACTATTTCAAGCGGGACGCCATCCACTGGGCCTGGGAGTTCCTGACCTCCCCCGAGTGGGTGGGCCTAGAGCCGGACCGGCTGTACCCCTCCGTGTTCGCCGGCAATGAGACCACCCCCGCTGACGACGAGGCCTTCGCCATCTGGCGGGACGAGATCGGCATCCCCGCCGACCGCATCTACAAGTTCGGCAAGGAGGACAACTTCTGGGAGCACGGCTCCGGCCCCTGCGGCCCCTGCTCCGAGATCTACTATGACCGGGGCCCCGAGTGGGGCTGCGGCAAGCCCGGCTGCACCGTGGGCTGCGACTGCGACCGGTATATTGAGGTGTGGAACGTGGTGTTCTCCCAGTTCGACAACGACGGCGAGGGCCACTACACCGAGCTGAAGCAGAAGAACATCGACACCGGCATGGGCCTGGAGCGGCTGGCCTGCGTCAGCCAGAACGTGGCCAGCCTGTTCGATGTGGACACGGTGATGAACATCACCAACAAGGTCAGCGAGATCACCGGTGCCAAGTACGAGCAGAGCGACAAGATCGACGTCAGCCTGCGGGTCATCACCGACCACATCCGCTCCGCCACCTTCATGATCTGCGACGGCGTGCTGCCCTCCAACGAGGGCCGGGGCTACGTGCTGCGGCGCCTGCTGCGCCGGGCCGCCCGCCACGGAAAGCTCCTGGGGGTGGACCATCCCTTCCTGTACGAGGTATGCGACACCGTTGTCCACGAGAACGAGGGCCACTACCCCGAGCTGCGGGAGCGGCAGGCCTATATCACCAAGGTCATCCGCACCGAGGAGGAGAACTTCGCCAAGACCCTGGATGCCGGCATGAAGATCTACGACGAGATGCTGGCGTCCCACAAGGCCCAGGGCGAGACCGTGTTCTCCGGCGCCGACGCCTTCAAGCTGTACGACACCTACGGCTTCCCCATCGACCTGACCATGGAGATGGCGGAGGAGGCCGGCATGACCGTGGACGAAGCCGCCTTCCGCGCCCTGATGGAGGAGCAGAAGGTTCGCGCCCGCAAGGCCCGGGAGGCCCTGGGCGACTTGGGCTGGGCCGGCATCGAGTTCGGCAAGGACATGCCCGCCACGGAGTTCGTGGGCTACGACCGCACCAGCGAGCAGGGCAAGGTCCTGGCCCTGGTGGCGGACGGTGAGTTGCGGGAGGAGCTGGCCCAGGGCACGGAGGGCATCCTGGTGCTGGACCAGACCCCCTTCTACGCCGAGATGGGCGGCCAGGTGGGAGACCATGGCACCATCCAGGGCCCCAACGGCACCTTCCTGGTGACGGACGTCCAGAAGAACAAGGGCGGCAAGTTCATGCACTCCGGCAAGGTGGTCTCCGGCACCCTCAGCGTGGGGGAGACCGTCACTGCCTCCATCGATGCGGACCGGCGGAAGGCCATCATGCGGGCCCACAGCGCCACCCATCTGCTGGACGCCGCGCTGAAGAAGGTCCTGGGCGACCATGTCCACCAGGCGGGCTCCCTGGTGGAGCCGGACCGTCTGCGGTTCGACTTCACCCACTTTGAGGCTATCACCCCGGAACAGCTGGCCCAGGTCGACAAGCTGGTGAACGACGCCATCCTGGAGGGCTACCCCGTGGTGACGGAGGTCCTGCCCATCGAGGAGGCCAAGAAGAAGGGCGCCGTGGCCATGTTCGGCGAGAAGTACGGCGACATCGTCCGCGTGGTGGAGATGGGCGACTTCTCCATGGAGTTCTGCGGCGGCACCCATCTGGACAACACCGCCAAGGCCGGCCCCTTCCGCATCAAGTCCGAGGGCTCCGTGGCCTCCGGCGTCCGCCGGATCGAGGCCACCGTGGGCCAGCTGAGCCTGGATACCATGAACCGCAACCAGGAGCTGCTGTTCCATGCCGCCCAGGTGCTGAAGACCACCCCCGGCGAGCTGGCCGCCAAGGCGGAGCAGCAGGCGGCGGAGATGAAGGAGCTGCGCCATGAGCTGGAGAAGTTCAAGTCCGAGGCGTCTTTGGGGGAGGCCCGGCAGTTCCTGACTGCCGCCAAGGACGTAGGCGGTCTGAAAGTCCTGACTGCCGTCCGCAACGGCATGGACGCAAACGCCCTGCGGCAGATGGGCGACTTCCTGCGGGACAAGGCCCCGGACGTGGTGGCCGTGCTGGCCTCCGCCAACGGAGAAAAGATCACCTTCCTGGCGGTCTGCGGTCCGGAGGCGGTGAAGCGCGGCATCAAGGCCGGCGATCTGGTAAAGAGCGTCTGCGCCGTGTGCGGCGGCAAGGGCGGCGGCAAGCCCGACAGCGCCATGGGCGGCGGCAGCGACCTGCTGAAGCTGGACGATGCCCTGGCAACTGTGGACGATTTCGTGGCGGAAAAATTGAAATAAGGCGGTTGCCAACCGCCGGGGAATCCAGCCGGATTGCCGGCTTGTCCCAATGCACCCCCCATTTCTCTTTTGGTCTTGCCAAAAGAGAAAGGGGCCGTGCACGGTCCAAAGAGAAAAAACGCTTCGGCGGGTCGGTCCGCATGGATGCGGACCTCCTGCCGCCGGCGGGGGATGGCTGGCGATCCCTTGCGGCAGTCAGGGACGGAAACGCCCGGCCCTTGGGGGCGTCCAGGCCCGGGGATGTACAGGGATACCCCCTGCGTCTCTTTCCGCTGCCGCTCACGCTTCCGCGAAGGACCAGGCAGCGCCCAGCGGAGCGGAAGGTGCGGAAAGAGGAGCAGATCAAATGCGATCTTGCACCCCGACCAACCTCGCAACCTCCGCCACGGGACGGCAGTCACAGGAATCGCAGAAGAGAATAGCGTGCCCGAAGGCCAGGCAAAATCGGCGCTTGCACCGATACGCCGACCCCCGTCGCGCGGAGGGCAACTGCACCGGAGCGCGTCCAAGCCGCCTTTTCTTTTGGACCGTGCACGGCCCGTTTTCTTTTCCGCAAGACGGAAAAGAAAATGGGGGGTGCATCCCTGCATGGGACCATGCCCCCTGCGGGAGCAGGATCCCCCAGTTGGCCCTTTCGGCCGGAAAGGAGAAACTTTATGTCGACTCGCAAGGACATCCAGACCTTTTTCAGCCTGCCCCTGGACTTCTCCATGCTGGAGCTGGAGCCGGAGACGGGTGAGGACCCGGTACGGTATTTCTGCACCCCGGAGAATGCCGAGGTCATCGGCTGGGGCAGCAGCGGCACCCACTTTGTCCTCCTGCCGGGGGACGAGGCGGTGTACTGCGTGGAACCGGAGCTGGCGGGGGAGGGCACCTTCGTCCTGCCGGTGGGGGCGGACTTCCGGGAGTTCCTGTCCTATGTGCTCTTCTGTAAATGCACCAGCCCGCTGGCCCAGATCTTTATGATGGACGAGGCCCGGTTCCGGAAGCTCCTGGCGGACAATGCGGCCAATACCTGGCCGGGCTGCGAGGAGGACTTCAAGAGACGGGACGTCTCCCTGGCGGCGGTGGCGGAGACCTTCGGCATCCAGCCCCGGGACCCCTTCCAGCGGGTGAAGGCGCTCCAGGCGATTTTCGACCCGTCGGTGCTGGTATTTTCTGACGAGTATTATGACACCCTGGGCCTGGAGCACCCGTCACGCCCGGAGGATCGAGACATCATCACCGGCCGCGATGTGGCCGTCACCACGATTTTCTATACGGATCATCAGGAGGACGTCCCATGAAAAAAGTCAAGATCACCGTCTTGAAAACCACCCTGGACAAGGAGCTGGCGGCGGAGTACGGCGCTGAGGGCCTGGGCCCCTGCCCCATGATGCGGGAGGGCCAGGTGTTCTACGCCGACTACGCCAAGCCGGAGGGGCTCTGCGATGAGGCCTGGAAGGCCATCTACTAGTATGTGTTCGCCCTGGCCCACGGGGCGGGGGAGGGCCTGTTCTACTACGGCGACTGGATCCGCAGGCCCGGCGTGGCCGTCTGCTCCTGCAACGATGGGCTCCGCCCTGTGATCTTCAAGCTGGAGGCCACGGAGGAAGAGGCGGTCATCGACTACACACCGGTGCGGTAAAACCTTTATTTTCAATATCTTGCAAGGACGATTCCTTCACAGCAAAAAGGAGGGACTGCCATGCTGCCCAAGGACCCATACATCCTCCTGAGCTTCGTCAACGCCCGTCTCCGGGACCAGTACGCGGACCTGGAGGACCTGTGCGCATCTCTGGACGTGGATGAGACATCCCTCCGGGAGACGCTGGCGGGGCTTGACTATCATTACGATTCCGTTTATCATCAGTTTGTGTAGATTTCATTTCAAAGGAGGTTTGAAAATGTCCGATTGCCTATTCTGCAAGATCATCGCCGGGGAGATCCCCAGCAGCAAGGTCTACGAGGACGACGTGTGCTACGCCTTCAACGACATTGATCCCCAGGCGCCCACCCACTTCCTGGTGGTGCCCAAGGCCCACATCGGCTCCGTGTCCGAGATCACGGCGGACAACAGCGCCGTGGTGGCCCACATCTTTGAGGTCATCGCCAAGCTGACCAAGGAACAGGGCCTGGACAGCTACCGGGTGGTCTCCAACATCGGCGAGCAGGCGGGGCAGAGCGTATTCCACCTGCACTTCCATGTCCTCAGCGGACGGGATATGACGTGGCCGCCGGGCTAATGTGTACTTCGAGGGGGAGCAGGCTCCCCCTCGACCTCCCCCACCCCCAGTGACGTCGGTCACTGGGGACGCCGCCCTGGGCGGCTGGGTCAATGTATTTTCGGCAGGCGCATGTCCTGCCGAAAATGATTTTATTTGAAAAAAGAACGGGGCCATGGAAATGGCCCCATTCTTTTTTGGGAAAGGAGTTACAAAACGCATTTTTCACAGGGGGTCAGACCTCTGCTCAATGCCTCTTCTAATGTAGATTCGTAATAGGTGCCGCCGTTACAGGAGCTATCGTAGTGATAGCGCTTTCCGGTTTGAGTGACATAGACTGTTCGAGAGTTTTCACTTGTGTCTAAATCCGGCACAGTCACTTCCTCGAAGCTGGAGAAGTCGGGGAAGGTGATGCGGACGCTGTCGCCGGTGGCGTTGACGGTCATGGACATATCATAGTCCGCAGTCATGGCCATGGGCGTGCCGCCCTCCTCGGCAGGGACATTCATCTCCACGGAGAAGGTCATCTGGATGCTCTTCAGATCACCGCTGCGGTCCACGGTGTAGACAGCGGTGATGTCGCCGAAGCTCAGCATATCCATCATCGTCTGCAGATCCTCCGCGGGGAAGGTGCCGCCGCCCATCAGAGTGCTGAAAGCGGTCTCCATCATGCCGTTCATGGAGGAGCCGGTGATCCCCATGGTGTAGACGGTGTCGCTGCCCTGGGTCTTGGAGGTGATGGAGTTCACCATGGCCAGGCCGCTGACATTGACCACATCCACGGAGGCGCTGGCCTGAACCTGCTCCAGCAGAGCCAGCTGCTCCTCCAGGTTCACCTGGGTCTTGGTGCGGACAGCCTCGCCGTTTTCCACCGCGCTCTCCACATAGACCCAGCCGTCCTTCAGCCACTCCCGCATGGTCATGGTCTCGCCCATGGCACCGATGTCAAAGTCATAGGCCATCTGCAGGTCGTTCTCGTCCAGGATCATCTGCATGCTGCCGTCCATGGACATGGGCATGGAGACGGTCTCCCCGTCCTGGGCGACGGACATGTCGATGGAGGCGGTGACATCCACATCCATAGCGGTGCTTTCCATATCGGCGCTGGCCTGCTGCAGGGCCCGGTAGGCCTCGATCTTCTCCGTCATGGGAGCGGCGGCCTGGGCGTCCACGGCGCCGCTGTCGATCAGGCTCTTCAGCAGGTAGGTGCTGCCGTCCTTCAGGTCCGTGCCCAGGGCCTGGTAGGTGACGGCGGCCAGGTCGTCCCGCAGGAACGTGCCGGAGAACATCAGGGGATCATAGAACCCCTTTTCCTGGGCAAAGGTCAGGGCGTCGGCATAGGCGAAGTCCGTGCCGTCCTCATATCCCAGGGCCCGCAGCAGGAATACCACGTAGTTCTGGGCGCTGCAGGCGCCGGTGCCGTAGGTGGTGGCGGAGGTGCCGTTGACGATGCCCTGGTCATGCAGCCAGGCCACATAGGGGGCGGCGGTGGCGCCCACGTCGGTGAAGGGCATGGTGATGTCGCCGGCCTCATAGGCGGTCTTGGCCTCGTCCTCGGCGCCGTAGAGGCGGACCAGCATGATGGCGGCCTCGGAACGGGTGGGGGCCCGGTCCAGTTCAAAGCCGTCGGATGTGCCCCGGAACACGCCGATGGCGGACAGATCCTCTGCCACGGCGTCGTAGTCCGAGGCGGAGGCGCTCACGGCCATTGCCGCCGTCAGCAGCAGCGTCGCGGCCAGAACGGTGAAAATGCGTTTCATGGGGATTACCTCTCTTTCCTTTCTTTCCGGCACGCCGTGTCTCTCTCACAGCTGCCGTTTTGCTTATCATAGCGTCCTTGCCGGGGCCTGTCAAGAGATTCCGCCCCTGGGGCTTTACAGATGGGAAATCTCTTGGTATGATAATTGCCAAGGCTCCGCATGGGCACAATATCACTCGAAAATGTAGCCATTTGGTAGCATTTTTTTCGGGTGATACTTTAATGGAGATTCAACGTTTGCGGGACCTGCGGGATGATCATGACAAGACCCAGCAGGAGATCGCTGATGTGCTGAATATGCACCGCAGTGTGTACCGCCGCTATGAGAGCGGGGAGCGGGAGACACCCGCCTGGGTAGTCGTGAAGCTGGCGGAATACTACCATGTCAGCACAGACTATCTGCTGGGGCGGACCAATGACCCGACGCCCTACCCGCCTGCCAAAACCAAATGAGGCGGCTGGCGGCCTTCTCGGCCTCCTTCGCCCTGGGCATCTATCTGGCCCAGTACCTGCTGCCGGCGGAGCATCTGCTTCCCCTGGCGGCGGGCTGCTTTGCCG
Source organism: Oscillibacter valericigenes (assembly GCF_016902445.1). GTDB lineage: Bacteria > Bacillota > Clostridia > Oscillospirales > Oscillospiraceae > Oscillibacter > Oscillibacter avistercoris. The sequence continues at coordinate 66,461 of NZ_JACSNX010000004.1, forward strand.
CGGCCTGCCTTGCCCTGCTGCTGCCGGGTCTCTGGCGGAAGCGGGCGCTGCTCATCGGCACGGGCCTGGCCTTGGCCCTGGGGTGGAACTGGCTGTACGGCTATGCCGTCCGGGATCCGTTGGTGGGCCTGTCCGGTAGGTCAGGGACCGCCTCCATGACCCTGCTGGAGTACGCCGTCCCCACGGACTACGGTGCCAAGGTGACGGTGAAGCTGGAGGGGTACCCCTTGGGCAAGGTGGTCTACTACGGCGGGGAGGACCTGCTGGACCTCCGGCCGGGCCAGACGGTGACGGCCCAGGTGAAATTCCAGGACGCCGCCCGGCTCCGGGAGGACACCATCACCAACTTCACCTCCCAGGGAGTGTTCCTGCTGGCCTACCAGCGGGGAGAGGACGCTGTCTACGGCGAGGGCTCTGCCGGCTCGCCCCGTTGGTGGCCGGCCCGGGCCGCCCGGGCCATGCAGGACCACGTGGCAGAGCTGTTCGACGGGGACGAGGCGGCCTTTTTGAGCGCCATCCTCACCGGGGATACCTCCGGCCTGTCGGAGGAGGCCCGCTCGGACCTGTCGGAGGCGGGACTGAGCCACATCTTGGCGGTATCCGGCATGCACTGCGGCTTTCTCATGACGCTGATCCTGCTGGTGACGGGGCGGCACCGGCGGCGTCTGCTGGCAGCGCTGGCACTGCCCATCCTGGTGTTCTATACCATTCTCACCGGGGCCAGCCCCTCGGTGGTCCGGGCCTGCATCATGGTGCTGTTTGTGCTGGCGGCGCCGCTGTTCCAGCGGGACAGCGACCCGCCTACCACCCTGTCTGCCGCCCTGTTCCTGATTTTGCTGGCCAACCCCTTCGCCGCAGCCTCCATCAGCCTGCAGCTGTCCTTCGGGGCCATGGCGGGACTGCTGTGGCTGACGCCGAGGATCCAGGATCTGCTGCTGGGGGAGAAATCCCGGGGAAAGGTGTACCGGCTGCTGGCCTCCAGCCTGTCGGCCACTGTGGGGGCCATGGTGTTCACAGTGCCCCTGTGCGCCGTCTACTTCGGCTCTCTGGTGCTGATCTCGCCGGTGAGCAACCTGCTGTGCCTGACGGCCTCCAGTGCCGTGTTCATGCTGGGATTGCTGGCGGTGCTGGCCAGCTTCCTCTGGCTGCCCCTGGGAGCGGTGATCGGCTTCCTCCCGGCCCTGCTGACCAAGTACATTCTTTGGACTTCCGGGGTGCTGGCGTCCCTTCCTTACCACGCGGTGTATCTCACCAACCCGTATCTGAAATACTGGCTGGTGTTCCTGTACGGCCTGTTCGCCGCCGCGTACTTCCTGCGGCCCCGGGCCCGGCGGAAATACGCCGTGGCCACGGTCCTGGCGGCCATGTCCCTGGCGGTGACGGTGTGGCTGGGCGCGCCCCACTACACCCGCAGCGGTCTGGACGCCTATGTGCTGGATGTGGGCCAGGGGGAGAGCGTGCTGCTGTCCTCCGGCGGGCAGTTCGCCCTGGTGGACTGCGGCAGCCGCAACAGCTGGTACGACGCCGGCGGCATCGCGGCGGATCATTTGGCCACCATGGGCTGCGGGACCCTGGACTACCTGATCCTGACCCACTACGACTATGACCACGTCTCCGGCGTGACGGAGCTGCTGGCCCGGACCCGGGTGGGAACCCTCCTGCTGCCGGATGTGGCCGACGACGCCGGAATGCGGCTCCAGGTGGAGCTGGCCGCCCGGGACCACGGTGCGGACATCCGATATGTCCGTGCGGAGACGTCCCTGCCCCTGGGGCGGAGCAGCCTCACCATCTACCCGCCGGGGGATGTGAAGGGAGACAACGAGCAGTGTCTGGCGATCCTCTGCACCTACGGTGACTACGATCTGCTGATCACCGGCGACATGAACATGGCGGCGGAGCGGCAGCTGATCGCCGAATACAATCTTCCGGACATCGAGGTCCTGGTGGTGGGCCACCACGGCTCCAAGTCCTCCACATCGGAGGAGCTGCTGGAGGCAGTGACGCCGGAGGTGGGCATCATCAGCGTGGGGGACAACAGCTACGGCCACCCCACGGAGGACGCCCTCCGCCGTCTGGTTCTGGCGGATGTGGACATCTGCCGGACGGACAAGCAGGGCACCGTCCATCTATCTGTGAATTGAGGTAACAGACCCATGGCATACGCAAAAAAGACCCCCAAGGCCAGCGAGGCCTTTCAGAAACTGAAAAACGACCTGGCCGCCGGCAGGGCGGAGAACGCCTATATCTTCTACGGGGAGGAGACCTACCTCCGGGAGTACTATCTCAAGGAGCTGCGGCGCAAGCTGATCCCCGCCGGGTTCGAGGAGTTCAACTACCATACCCTGGAGGGGAAGGACCTGACGGCGGAGACCCTGGCGGAGACGGCGGAGGCCATGCCCATGCTGGCGGAGCGGACGCTGATCGTGGTGTCGGACTTCGATCTCTTCAAGCTGAACGAGGAGCAGCGGGAGAAGCTCATCGCCTTTCTGGAGGATATCCCGCCCTACTGCTGCGTGGTGTTCCTCTACGACACGGTGGACTACAAGCCCAACCGCACCATGAAGAAGCTGTACAAGGCCGTCACCGAACATGTGCAGGTGGTGGAGTTCCGTCCGGCAGACAACAGCGACCTGGTGGTGTGGATCGCCCGACGGTTCAAGGCGCTGGGGAAGGAGATCGACCGCCAGACGGCGGAGTACCTGATCTTCACCTGCGGCGGCCTGATGACCGGCCTGGTGCCGGAGATCGCCAAGATCGGCGCCTACGCCAAGGGCAGGTCCATCACCCAGAAGGACATCGACGCAGTGGCGGACCCGGTGCTGTCGGCGGAGGTGTTCCGCCTGTCCGACGCGGTGCTGGCCGGGGACTACGACAAGGCGGCCCGCATCCTGGGGGACCTTCTGAAGATGCAGACGGAGCCCATCATGATCCTGGCGGCCCTGGGCAGCCAGCTGCGGCGGATCTATACCGCAAGGCTTGCCATCGACAGCGGCAAGGACAAATACTGGCTCATGGAGCTGTGGGAGATGAAGAGCGACTACCCGGCAAAGCTCCTGCTCTCCGCCGCCAAAAAGACTACCGCCGCCTGGTGCGCCGACGCGGTGCGGATGTGCCAGGTGCTGGACCGGCGGATGAAGAGCGAGAAGGGCGTGGACGCTGTGGGCGAGCTGAAGCTGCTGCTGGTGCGGCTGGGGGCGCAGCGGCGATGAGGAAGGTCAGAGAGGTCATCGTGGTGGAGGGCCGCTATGACAAGAACGCCCTGAGCCAGGTGGTAGATGCCACCATTATCACCCTGGGGGGCTTCGCCGTATTCAACGACCGGGAGAAGCTGTCCTTCCTCCGCCGCCTGGCGGAGGAGCGGGGGCTCATCGTCCTGACGGACAGCGACGGGGCCGGGTTTGTCATCCGCAATTATCTGAAGGGGGCCCTGCCGAAGGATCAGGTGAAGCAGGCCTACATTCCGGACATCCACGGCAAGGAGCGCCGCAAGCGCGCCCCGGGCAAGGAGGGAAAGCTGGGGGTGGAGGGCATGAAGCCAGCCGTCCTGCTGGAGGCCCTGCGCCGGGCCGGGGCCACCTTTGAGGACGGGGAGACGGCGGCAGGGAGCAGGGGAGATCCCATCACCAAGGCGGATCTGTTCGCCCTGGGCCTCACCGGCGGGACCGACAGCGCCGCCCGCCGCCAGGCTCTGCTGAAGCGGCTGGACCTGCCGGAGCACCTGACGCCCAACGGCATGCTGGAGGCCCTGAACCTGCTGTACAGCCGGGAGGCATTCCTGGACCTGGCCGCTGAAGAGCACGACCCGTAAAAGTAGGGGATGGCCGTTCCGGACGACGGATTTCGACAGCATTTTCCCTGGTTCCGGTGCTAGAATTTCCTCAGATGTGTGTGGATCGCAGACAGAAAGGGGAAATCGAGGTGCGCGCCTTCCTGGTAGGGAGAAGGCCGTGCCGCGGCATACCGGTGGACTACTTTCTGCTGGTGGAGGAGCGGGACGCCCTCTGGGAGCACTACGGCATCCGTGTGGAGAGCGGCGGGGAGCGGACGGAGATCCCTGGGATCACCGCCTCGCAGCCCGGGATCCTGTCGCTGCTGTCCAAACTGATGCGGGGAGAGGTGACCCCTGTCGCGGCGCGGTACGTGGTGGAGGACTGGCTGTTGGAATAAGGTCCTGCCGCAAAAGAGATCCGGAGGAGACACAACCGTGTCTCCTCCGGATCGTTTATGCCGTTTTTGCCAGGGCCACCAGGAGAGCGGGCAGCACCGCGCTCAGGACCATCCCCGCAGCCAGAAGGCGCCCGCTCCGGCTGCGGAGCGGCACGCCCTTCCGCCGTGCCCGCTCTGCCAGCAGCCCCATGGGGAGGGACAGCAGATAGGTAAAACCCCAGCAGGCCCAGCCGTAGTGGCCGTGGCCCAAGGCAGCTCCTGCCGGATGAGGACCCAGGAGGAACCCCGTGAGAAAGCCCAGCAGGAAATAGGCGCAGGTGACCAGGGAAAGGCGATACCGTCCCAGCAGCGCCGTCAGGACGGAGAGGGCCATGGCCCACCAGAACAGGCCGCTGCTGAGCAGCCAGCCGTAGAGATAACTCCCGTCCCCGCCGGGCCGGTTCCAGACCAGCCATCCCAGCAGGGAGCTGCCCTCCATGGGGCACCAGAGGACCCGGCCCAGCAGATAGAAGATCAGATATCCCGCCAGGACCAGCCCGGTCATTTCGGCCCGGTGCCGCCAGTCCGGGCGGGGACGGGCCGACGCCGCCGGCGAGGCCTCTCCCGGCGGGAGCAGCAGGTCCACCGTGGTGTGAAAGAGCTCCGCCAGGCGGAACAGGTTCTCTGTACTGGGGGCGCTCTGGCCGGACTCCCACTTGGTCACCGCCTGGCGGCTGACATCCATCCGGCGGGCCAGAGCCTCCTGGGACATGCCGGCCCTCCGGCGGTGTTCTCGGATCCGCTGACCCAGCGTGGTCATGGGACCACCTCCTTTTCTGCCTCCATCCTACCAGATTCCGGCCCCCTTGGCTACCAACTACCCGGCAACAATCGGTTGCGGCGGCGGAAAAAAGGAGGGGTCACCGCTTCAAAAGCCGCCTGAGATAGGCGGCGTCCGGCAGGTTCACCGTCTGAAAGACGCCGTCATAGAACACGGCGCAGTTGTTGAACACGCAGGGCAGGGATTTGGCCTTTTCCAGCGTGTCCACCTGCACCAGGGAACAGGGGACGCCCAGCTCGCCGCACACCTGACGAATGATGTCCAGGCTGTTGGCCACATAGGGGCACTGGTCGCTGTAGTAGACCGTCAGCGTCTTTTGCTCGATGGTCCCGGCCCTGGCCCGGTCCGTGAAGCGGGGGAGGGTGCTGTCGAAGGAGCGGGCCAGCAGGGCGTAGCCGTAATCCGTTTCGTCCGCCGTCACAAAGCCGTGCTTCCGGGCGAAGGCCTGGTCGGACAGCCACGCCTTCTGCTTCTCCGCCCCCAGCATACAGACGCCGGACCTGCCCTGGGCCCGGGCGTCCGCCAGGCAGGACTCCAGCAGCGCCCGGCCGTACCCCCGGCCCTTGTAGGCCCCGGCTACCCACAGGCAGTAGAGGTACAGGTAGTTATCCCCCTCCACCGGGACCCAGGCGGTCTCCAGCGGGGCGTACTCGATAAAGACCTTCTCCTTCACGTCCAGCTTCCGGAACACGTGGCCCTCCGGCAGCCGGTCCGCCAGCCACCGGCGCTTGGCCTCCACGCCGGGGTGGGGCTTTTTGCTGCGGATGATGCAGCACAGGTGCTGGCTTGGAAGGGTCTCGGGGGTCAGGGTAATGAATGCAGCGTCCATTTGTGTCCTCGCTTTCTGGGGAGTTAGGAGTTAGGAATTAGGAGTTAGGAGTTAGGAGTTAGGAATTAGGAGTTTCGGAGCCGCCTGTGGCGGCGATCAGAATCGTCAGGCTCCGCCGGACGCCGCGGAGGGACGCGGGCGGACGCCAACGCCCCCCTGCGTTTTGTAGGGGCCGACCTGTGTGTCGGCCCGTCCCCCGATGACGGAACGTCCCCGCCCCCCGATGACGGAACGTCCCCGTTCCACGCCGTAGGGGCGGCAATCTGCCGCCCGGGGGCATGGTGCGGGGAACGCGGGCTGCAATTTTTACCGATTTTCATACGCTTTTGCAAGATCTTCCCACTCTTTTTGATGGGTTTCCCACCACGCCGGGAACGCCGGGTCCTTCGGGGAGAGGGCAGGATTTATGGGGAACAATACAGCCTTGCTGTCGTGTTCCACTCTGGAGAATGCATTAAACAAGTGTGCCGCATATCCGAGATGTAAAAATTCAAGAATGATGCCCTTGCTCTGCGTCCACGTACTTTTGTCGTACTTGATTGTAACAGACATGGGGGCAATAAATCCTTTTGATGTATGGACATCATGCAGTTGGGCAAAAAGATACTCTATGGTAGCACTATTAGCAGTAATTTTGTCCTTATCAAAAACGATGGGCTTTGAATCTTCTGAATATCCATTCTTTAGGGCAAATAAAATCGGAGCTGTCAGATTTTTAGTGTCATCTGTCGCTAAGCACCGATTGAAGATAGCCCGGACATTGTCCTCGTTCAATTCCAGCGGATGGAAGCCCTCCTGCCGGATGACCGGCTTTTTGTTGAGAAATCCCATTTCCCTTCCTCCCTCCGGCGCCCGGCGGGCACCTGTCGTTTTGCCCATGATACCAGAGCGGAATTTCTCTGACAAGGGGGACTTTCCAGGGCAGATCCGGCCCCAAAACAACATATTGCAATTCCCCGTCAGATTTTGTATAATAAATATCCTAACGTGTACACATACCAACGACACCGCGCGAGAGGGAGGAATGACAGCGCATGGCAGAGGACATCAAGCTGACGCAGGACGAGGCGCCGGAGAGCCGGAACTTTATCCACGCTTTCATCGAGGAGGATATCGGCCCCGGCGGCCAGTTCGAGGGGATGACCGTCCACACCCGGTTCCCGCCGGAGCCCAACGGCTACCTGCACATCGGGCACTGCAAGGCGCTGATCATCGACTTCGGCACGGCGGAGAAGTTCGGCGGCCTGTGCAACCTGCGGATGGACGACACCAACCCCGCCAAGGAGGACACCGAGTACGTGGACGCCATCCAGGAGGACATCCACTGGCTGGGCTTCGACTGGGGCGACCGGTTCTACTACGGATCCGACTACTTTGAAAAGACCTACGAGCTGGCGGTGGGCCTCATCAAGAAGGGCCTGGCCTACGTCTGCGAGCTGACGCCCGAGCAGTTCAGGGAGTACCGGGGCGACACCAACACCCCCGCCCGGTCCCCCTGGCGGGACCGGCCCATCGAGGAGTCCCTGGACCTGTTCCAGCGGATGAAGAACGGCGAGTTCCCGGAGGGCAAGTACACCCTGCGGGCCAAGATCGATCTCGCCAGCGGCAACTTCAACATGCGGGACCCGGTGCTCTACCGCATCCGGTATATCGAGCACCACCGCCAGGGCACCAAGTGGTGCATCTTCCCCATGTACGACTTCGCCCACCCCATCCAGGACGCGCTGGAGGGCATCACCCACTCCCTGTGCTCCCTGGAGTATGAGGACCACCGGCCATTGTACAACTGGGTCATCGAGCACACGGACGTGCCCTCCAAGCCCCGGCAGATCGAGTTCGCCCGCCTGGGCATCGACCACACGGTGCTGAGCAAGCGCAAGCTCCGCAAGCTGGTGGAGGAGCACTACGTCTCCGGCTGGGACGACCCCCGGATGCCCACCCTCTGCGGCCTGCGCCGCCGGGGCTACACCCCCAAGTCCATCCGCAACTTCTGCGAGCGGATCGGCGTGGCCAAGACGCCCTCCACCGTGGACTACGGCTTCCTGGAGCACTGCCTGCGGGAGGACCTGAACGAGACCGCCCAGCGGACCATGGCGGTCATCCGGCCCGTGAAGCTGACCATCACCAACTACCCCGAGGGGCAGAGCGAGACCGTCACCGTGGAGAACAACCCCCTGGACCCCGCCGCCGGCACCCGGGAGATCACCTTCTCTCGGAACCTCTATATCGAGTCCGACGACTTCCTAGAGGCCCCGGTGCCCAAGTACAAGCGGCTGTATCCGAACGGCCCGGAGTGCCGCCTGAAGGGCGCGTATCTCATCCGCTGCACCGGCTGCGTGAAGGACGCGGACGGCAACGTGACGGAAGTCCTGGCGGAGTACGACCCGGAGAGCCGGGGCGGCGATCCCGCCGACGGCCGGAAGGTGAAGGGCGCCACCATCCACTGGGTGGATGCCGCCACCGCCATCGACGCGGAGGTGCGCCTGTACGACAACCTGTTCACCGACGCGGACCCAGATGCCGCCGACAAGAACTTCCTGGAGTGCCTGAACCCGGACTCCCTGGAGATCCTCACCGGCTGCAAGGTGGAGCCGTCTATGGCGGACGCCGCGGCTCCCGCCAGCTTCCAGTTCATGCGCCTGGGCTACTTCTGCCTGGACAGCAAGGACTCCCGGCCCGGACACCTGGTGTTCAACCGCTCCGTGAGTTTGAAGGACAGCTTCAAGAAGTAAACAGAACGAACAGCAGCGCAGCGGGACACCGCTGCGCTGCTTTCTTCGTATCTGAGGGAAAAACCGGCTGCCGCTGCAGCATCGGGCGTATGTCCGCTTACAGGACGATCTCCTTGTCCAGCCGGTAGTAGGAGAAGGAGCCGCTGCCCAGCAGGGTGCCGTTTTGGTCCCGGACCTCCACGTCAAAGAAGGAGACATTGCGGCCGGACTTGGTCTCCCGGGCTTCAGCGATCAGACGGTCCCCCAGCTTGGCGCTCCGCATGAAGTTATAGGTGGCGCTGATCGTCACGGCATAATAGCCGTGGGAGGCCATGGCGGAGCCGCTGGCCGTGTCCGCCAGGGAGAAGTAACAGCCGCCGTGGGGCACGCCTACGGGGTTGGCGTCATCCGGCGTGACGTCCATCACCGCCCGGGCGCAGCCGGGGCCGATCTCCTCCACAAAGATCCCCATCCGCTTGGCGTAGGGATTGGTGCTGTTCCGGGTGTCTCTGAGCTTTTCGTAGTCCATATCTGTCATTCCTCTTGATCGATGTGTCACGGATGCTGCGGGCACCCGGTCTTTCACAGCTTACTCCGATTTTCTGGAAAATGCAATTTTTTTCTCATGGATTCAGGAAAATTTCAGGAAAGGGTGGTATCATTCCTGCATCTGAAACAGGAAAGGAGCTGTGACCATGCGACGAGCTTACCCGGTCCTGCTGAGTCTGGCGCTGGCCGTGCCGGTCCTCACCGGCTGCGGCGGCCAGACGGCGGAGACCACCTCAGCCTTCCCGGACGCCACTTCCATCGTCCTCTCCGACGACGGCGTCACCGTGGACGGAGAGGCGGCGCCCGCCGACGAGACCGCCGCCGTCTATACTGCCCACGACATCGTCTACTACGAGGCGGGCCGCGACTTCACCTACGGCGAGGGAACGGAGGCCGACGAACACACCGCAGAAGAGGCGGCGGCCCACACGGTGGTCCACATCACCCAGCCCGGCACCTACGCCGTCAGCGGCACCCTCTCCGCCGGGCAGATCGCCGTGGATCTGGGGGAGGATGCGGAGGACGACCAGTCAGCGGTGGTGACGCTGATCTTGAACGGTGCGGACATCACCTGTACGGTGGCTCCGGCAGTGATCTTCTACAGTGTCTATGAGTGCGGCAGCACGGACGAGGACGCCGCCGCGACCGTGGATACCTCCGCCGCCGGCGCCAACGTGCTGATTGCCGACGGCACCGTCAACAATGTCACCGGCTCCTATGTGGCCCGGATCTATGAGCCGGACAGCGTGGTGCTCAGCGAAGACGGGACTGAGGTCGCGGACAGCAGCAAGCTCCACAAGTACGACGGGGCCGTTTACTCCAAGATGAGCATGAATGTGGGCGGCGGAGAGGACGGCAGCGGCGTGCTGAACATCACTGCCGACAACGAGGGACTGGACACGGAGCTGCACCTCACCATCAACGGCGGCAACATCAACATCACCTCCGGCAACGACGGCATCAACACCAATGAGGACAATGTGTCCGTCACCACCATCAACGACGGCGTGCTGAACATCCAGGTCACCGGCGAGACCGGAGAGGGCGACGGCATCGACTCCAACGGATATCTGGTCATCAACGGCGGCGCCGTCACCGCAGCGGCATGCGCCGAGAGCGGAGACGCCGGCATCGACGCCACCGCCGGGATCACCATCAACGGCGGCACGGTGATGGCATCCGGCAATACGTACGACCGGATCGACGGCGGGGACCAGACCTATGTGGTGTTTTCCTTCGCCTCCCGTCAGACCGACAGGGAGACCTACACGCTGCAGAACGCCGACGGGGAGACGGTGGGCACCTGGACGCCGGTGAACGGCTTCACCTGCCTGGTGGTGTCCTCCCCGGACCTGACGGCGGGGGACTACACCCTGTGGCAGGGGGATACCCAGCTGGCCGGAAGCGCCTCGGACGGCATGGGCGGAGGCCGGCCTATGGACGATAGCCAGGTCCCGGGGGACTTCGATCCCCAGCAGGCACCGACGGACGGGGAACGCCCCCAGCGCCCGGAGGGCGAGGCGCCTGCGGAGCTCCAGGAAAACGCCGGCGGAGATGCCCCAGCCGATCCGCCGGAGCGTCCGGAGGGGGAGGCGGCATCTGACGGCGCGGAGCCTCCAGCAGACGGTCGCGGCCCCGGCAGCGAGGAAGACGGCCAGAGCGCCGCAGATCTGTCCGAAATCTTCGCACTGACGGACGGCGGGAACTTCTTCACCGGCGTCTCTCCGCTGGAGACTGCGGAGGCGGCCACCTGATCATACGCTCACCGAAACGAGCGGGGCCGAAAAATGGCCCCGCTCGTTTCCGACACTCACAGATTCTTCTTGATGGTGTTGATGGCCCCCTTCTCCAGCCGGCTCACCTGAGCCTGGGAGATGCCCACCTCGGCACTGACCTCCATCTGAGTCTTGCCCTCGTAAAACCGCAGGGAGAGGATGCGCCGCTCCCGGTCGTCCAGACGCTTCATGGCTTCTTTTAAGGCGATGCGGTCCGTCCAGCTCTCGTCGGTGTTCCGGGTGTCGCTGACCTGGTCCATGACGCAGATGGCGTCCCCGCCGTCGGAGTACACCGGCTCGTACAACGAAACCGGGTCCACGATGGCATCCATGGCGAACACCACGTCCTCCCGGGGGATGCCCAGCTCCTGGGCGATCTGTTCCACCGTGGGCTCCCGCTGGTTCTCCGCCAGATATTTGTCCCGGACCTGGAGCACTTTATAGGCGGTGTCCCGCATGGACCGGGATACCCGGATGGCGCTGTTGTCCCGGAGATACCGGCGGATCTCGCCGATGATCATGGGCACGCCGTAGGTGGAGAAGCGCACCGGCTGGCTGATGTCGAAGTTGTCGATGGCCTTGATGAGGCCCACGCAGCCCACCTGGAACAGATCGTCGGCATTCTCCCCCCGGCCGCTGAACCGCTGGATCACGGAGAGGACCAGCCGCAGGTTCCCCTCGATCAGCTCCTGGCGGGCAGCCTGGTCCCCGGCCTTGGTGCGGCGGAGCAGCTCCATGGTCTCCTCGTTCTTCAAGACCTTCAGCTTTGCCGTATTGACCCCGGCGATCTCCACCTTGCCCTGCATGCGCTGCGCCCCCTCAAACCCGGAAACTTCATACGTCCAGTATGGCCGGAGGGCTTTTTTCCTATACTGGGAGCTTTTGTCGCTTTCTGCCCATCTGTGCGAAACGGTGTTGGGACAGTCCGTCTGCCGCATAGGCTCAGGGCAGGGGGTGAGCGCGGTGCAGTGCAGGATCCGGGATTTCCGGTGCAAGGAGGTCATCAACGTCTGCGATGGATGCCGACTGGGATACGTGTCGGACCTGGAGGTGATCGTACCGGAGGGGAAGGTGTCTGCCATCATCGTCTACGGCCCCGGCCGGTTTTTCGGCCTCTTCGGCCGCGGAGAGGAGTACTACATCCCCTGGGAGTGCATCCAGCGGATCGGGGACGACATCATCCTCATCGACAAGCCCTTCCAGCGGCGGGATCCCCGGCTGGAGCGGAAGCGGCGGCAGCGGCGCTGACAAATGCCCCCGCGGCTTCTGCCGCGGGGGCATTTGCGTACAGTATCAGAGCGGTCACGGCGCATCCGGATAGGGGATCTTCAGCGTCATGCCGCCGTGCCAGACACCGGCGCTGCGGGAGATGGGCAGGTACTGCCCCTCGGAGAAGCCGATGGTCTCCCCGTCGTGGAAGGTCACATCCTCCTCCAGCACATAGCTGGACAGATCCAGCAGGAAGCTGTGCAGGTCGCCGGGCTCTACCTGGGCATCCAGCACCTCGATCTCGTCCTTGCCGAAGGACCGCAGCCCGTCGGTGTAGCCGCACAGGCCGCTTTCCCGGCGGTAGAGGCCCATCCACACCAGGTCCAGCAGAGGCAGATCCCCGTCCTCCATAGGCTGGGCAGCATTCAGATAGAATTCCGGCTGGTATACGGTGCCGTTGGCATAAATGCCCAATACGCCCCTCTGGCGGCAGGCGGCGCAGACCAGTTTCACCTGCAGCATGGCCGCTTCCCGGTGGTCCTGTTCCCGGGGCAGCACAGTCACCAGCAGCTGTCCCTGGTGGCGGGCCGCAGTCTCCGCCGCTTCCTGCCACAGGTAGTTGTGGGCAGCGTTTTCCTCCGCCTCCCCGTGTGGGACCGGGAAGGGGTACAGGCTTACCGCCGCCAGCATCCCATCCACCTCAAAGGTCAGCGTGCTGCCGCCGTCCTCGTCCTCCTCTGCCTCCGTCAGACATGGGATCCCGTACAGGTCCCGCAGGTCCTGACGGAACCGGTCAGGATCCCAGGCGGGGCTTTCCAGCAGGACAAAGGCCAGAAAGGCGCTGCCCTCCGGCTTCGCCAGGGCGGGCTGATCCTCCTTGCGCAAAGTGAAGTCCGGATCGAAGAGGACCAGCTGCTGGTCCTGGTCCCGGATGTAGCCCAGCCGCAGCGTCCGGTCCGGCTGGACCGCAAACCACTCCAGGGTCAGCCCCTCCGTGCCCAGCCCCGCCTGGGCGGTCAGGAAGGTCCGGCCCCGGCGGTCCAGCTCCGGCAGCCGCCGCACCAGCTCCCGCACCCAGGGGAGGGGAAACTTGGACAGCGCCGCCTCATTCAGGAAGAACCGTCCCAGCAGGCTGCCGCCCTGATAGGGCAGCCGGAAGGTGCAGTAGGGCGCGTCCGCCTCCCACCCTATGGGGGAGAGAACTTCCTTGATGGCGGCGAGGTTCTCCGGATCGCAGCAGATCCCGGCGATGGACTGCCGCTTCTCCGTCTCACTTTCGTCCTCGCCGGCCTGCAGGACCGCATCACACCCCGGATCGATCCAGTGGAACTCCATCTCCTCCAGGGTCCGGCCCTCCAGGATCTCCCGGCGGAGGGTGGTGAACTCATAGTCCCCGGGCACAAGCTCCAGTCCCCTGGCCACCGCCTCCAGGGCGCCGGCCTGGTCGCCGAAGTGGGCCCGGAGCTTGCCGACCTCCAGCCAGCCCCAGGGGTACGCCGGGTCCAGGGCCACGCCGGTCTCCGCATAGTGCCTGGCCTCCTCCAGACGGCCGCAGTACATCAGGGCGCAAGCGTAGCGATAGTACCAGATGCCGCTCTTGGCCGCCTCTGCCGCCGGCTCCGAGGCGGGCATCCACTGGGCAGCCTTGTAGTAGTAGTCATAGTCGCCGATGTTGTTGCAGGCGTAGGCGTACCACAGGGACAGGTCCAGGTCGGCCCGGGCCTGCTCCTCGGTGAATTCCCCCCGGCGCACGCCGTCCCGGACCCGCTGGTCCATGTAGTCCAGCATTTTGTAGAAGTAGCCGGAGACGTCTCCGCACAGTTCCTCCAGTGCCGCCACATCCTCCGCTGTCAGGACCGGCAGTGCCTTTTGGCCCGGAACCGTTCCATCCGGGGAGGATCTCTGCTTTTCAGTGTCCATCCATATGCTCCTTTCTGATCTGCCGTGTTTTGATATGAACTGAAAATCATCTTTCAGTCATTATAGCAGACAAAATGGCGCAGCACAACAGCAAACGGGCGGCCGCCTGCAAAAAGAAGACAAATTCTGTGCGATATCGGAATTTTACATAGCTTTTGGGAAAAAATACTTGCATTGCACACCGAATTGTGATACTATATTTCAGCATTCCGCACGGCGCGTCGACTTTCTGTCTGTGCCCGGACCCCAAAACGGCCGGGTTGGCAGGGGGGATGAAGCCGCCGGAGGTACAACTAAACTGAAATTGGAGGAACACACAACTATGGCAAATTCTAGCGTCGTATCCATGAAGGCCCTGCTGGAGGCGGGCGTCCACTTCGGTCACCAGACCCGCCGTTGGAACCCCAAGATGGCTCCCTATATCTACACGGAGCGCAACGGCATCTATATCGTGGACCTGCAGAAGACCGTCCGCAAGCTGGAGGAGGCCTATAACTTCGTCCGCTCCCTGGCGGAGAGCGGCCAGTCCCTGCTGTTCGTGGGCACCAAGAAGCAGGCCCAGGAGGCCATCCGCGAGGAGGCCACCCGCTGCGGCCAGTTCTATGTGAACGCCCGGTGGCTGGGCGGCATGATGACCAACTTCAAGACCATGCGCACCCGCGTGGACCGTCTGAACCAGCTGAAGACCATGCAGGCCGACGGCACCTTCGACATGCTGCCCAAGAAGGAAGTCATGAAGCACCTGGGCGAGATCGCCAAGCTGGAGAAGTACCTGGGCGGCGTGAAGGACATGAAGAAGCTGCCCGGCGCCCTGTTCATCGTGGACACCCGCAAGGAGCGCAACGCCATCGCCGAGGCCCACAAGCTGGGCATCCCCGTGGTGGCCATCGCCGACACCAACTGCGATCCCGACGAGATCGACTATGTGATCCCCGGCAACGACGACGCCATCCGCGCCATCAAGCTGATCTCTTCCATCATGGCCAACGCCGTGCTGGAGGGCAAGCAGGGCGAACAGACCGAGGAGGCCGCCGCTGAGGAGACCGCTTCCGCTGACGCTGAGTGATCTGCGCGCATTTTTCTGAAGAAACCAAATCTGTTTGGAGGAATTCAAAATGGCTTTTACCGCAGCTGATGTAAAGAACCTGCGCGAAATGACCGGCGTGGGCATGATGGATTGCAAGAAGGCGCTGACCGCCACCGACGGCGACATGGACAAGGCCGTGGAGTGGCTGCGCGAGAAGGGCATGGCCGCCTCCGCCAAGAAGGCCGGCCGCATCGCCGCCGAGGGCATGGCCTATGCCGCCGTCATCGACGGCGTGGGCGTGGTGGTCGAGGTCAATGCCGAGACCGACTTCGTGGGCAAGAACGAGAAGTTTGTGAATTTCGTCAAGGGCGTGGCCGCCACTGTGGCCAAGGCGAACCCCGCCGACCTGGACGCTCTGATGGAGTGCAAGTACGACGGCACCGACATGACTGTCACCCAGCAGCAGCAGGAGATGGTGCTGGTGATCGGCGAGAACATCAAGGTCCGCCGGTTCGCCCGCTTTGCTGAAGGCGTCTCCGTTCCCTATGTCCACGCCGGCGGCAAGATCGGCGTGCTGGTGAACCTGGAGACCGATCTGCCCGCCGAGAAGGTGGAGGAGATCGGCAAGGACGTGGCCATGCAGATCGCCGCTCTGAACCCCCGCTTCTGGGACAAGTCCCAGGTGGGCCAGGACGTCCTGGACGAGGAGAAGAAGATCATGATGGTCCAGATGGAGAACGATCCCAAGATGGCCTCCAAGCCCGAGGCCGTGCGGGAGAAGATCGTCCTGGGCAAGCTGAACAAGTTCTACTCCGAGAACTGCCTGCTGCAGCAGGAGTTCGTGAAGGACGGCTCCATGTCTGTGGAGAAGTATATCGAGTCCTCCGCCAAGGCGCTGGGCGGCAAGGTGTCCTTCAAGGATGCCGTCCGCTTCGAGAAGGGCGAGGGCATCGAGAAGAAGCAGGAGAACTTCGCTGCGGAGATCGCCTCCATGGTGAAGGGCAACGGCTGATTTTTGAACCGACAGGAGCGGATGCGAAAGCATCCGCTCCGTTTGCTTCTTCTCGATGCAGCCGGGCCAAGGGCCTGGCCGCCGCATCTGCGGCGTACAAGCGTTTTGCGGAGCAAAACCTTGGGGAGGCCGGGCTTCGCCTGGCCGACCAAAATCAAATCAGGGGCCCCCGCAGGACCGGAGGCCCTGTGGGGCGGAAGAAGCAGGAGAACTTCGCCGCGGAGATCGCCTCCATGGTGAAGGGCAACGGCTGATTTTTGAACCGACAGGAGCGGGTGCGAAAGCACCCGCTCCGTTTGTTTCTGCTCCGCTCCGGACAAAAGGGGAATTGACAAATTATGGAACTGCGGTAAAATGGGAGCCAGAAGGGCCTGGCCCTGAAAAGAGGAGGGAGCACTGTGAAAAAGATCATTTCCTGTTTTGCGGCAACGGCATTGATTTTCTCTCTGAGCATCCCCGCACTGGCGGCAGGTGGGTTTGAAAAAGTCAACACCTACACGCCCGGACAGTTCACAGACGTGCCGGCGGACCTCTGGTGCGCCGACAATGTGCAGACCGCTTATGAATACGGCATCATGGGCGGCAAGAGCGATACGTATTTTGACACGGCCAGCAGTGTCACTGTGGCCCAGACCATCGTTATGGCCTGCCGGCTCCACAGCGGCTACACCGGGGACGGCACGGAGTTTTCTTCCGGTTCCCCCTGGTACCAGCCCTATCTGGACTATGCTGCCGATAACGGCATCCTCTGGAAATACGATGCCTACGACGTGCCTATCTCCCGGGCGGGCTTTGCCATGATCCTCAGCAGCGCCCTGCCGGATGAGGCGCTGCCGGTGATCAGCAACATCGAGGAGGGCGCCATCCCCGATGTGCCCGTGGATGCCAGCTACGCGGAGGCGGTCTATCGGCTGTACGACGCAGGTGTGCTCACCGGAAACGACAGCTACGGGACATTCGCCCCCTTCAGCTACATCACCCGGGGTGCCGCTGCGGCCCTGATCGGCCGGATGGCGGATGCGTCTCTGCGCAAAGCCGTGACTCTGGAGAAGGCACCCTTCCAGCCGGTGGCCATCAGCCAGCTCCAGAATCGGTCCAGCCTGAAGAAGAGCTGTACGGATGCGGAGTTTCAGGCGGCCTACGACGCGGCCCGGCAGGTGGTAGAGCCCCTGGCGGATCTGAGCCGGGAGGAGCAGCTGTACGGCATCGCGGTGGCGCTGCGGTACATGGCGGACAGCGGACAGGTGACCTACTCCACCTCTGCGCCCCACTACAACGACCCTTACGGCTACTTTGTGACAGGCGTCTCCTCCTGTGCCGGCTGTACCCGGGCCACGGGCCTGTGCCTGAACATGCTGGGCATCCCCTATGAGCATGTGAACGAAAACCAGTGGAGCCACCAGTGGTGCCGGGTCCCTATGCCCGACGGCTCCTACTGGATCTGCGACGCCTACGGCCTCTACTGCGGGCCGGAGCCGGCGCCTTATCAGCACCCTGTGTTCTAACGTCTGTAAAAGGCGCCCCGCCTCGGCGGGGCGCCTTTTGTGCGGACAGGACCGCACTCTTCACGGCATTCCGGCACGGCAGAGGCGAATGCGCGGAAATCCGGTGATTTGCCTTGTATTGCAGGGGAAAAACTGGTATAATACTCCTATCTTTTGGGTTATGATCATTGGGAGAACTGTATGCTGCACTATTTACAGGGCCTGCTTGCCGCACTGGATCTGACATCGCTGATGGATGCGGTGCTGCGGGTGGCCGCGATTTTTCTCTGCCTGACGGTCCACGAGACCTGCCACGGCCTGGCGGCCCTGGCCCTGGGGGACCCCACCGCCAAGTCCATGCACCGGCTGAGTTTGAATCCCCTGCGGCACATCGACTGGCTGGGGCTGCTGATGATGTTCGTGGCCGGGTTCGGCTGGGCCAAGCCGGTGCCGGTGGATCTCCGATACTTCAAAAAGCCAAAGCAGGGCATGGCGCTGACCGCTCTGGCGGGGCCTGTCTCCAACCTGCTGTTGGCGGTTGCGGCTATGCTGATCAGTAAGGTGATCTACCTTTACGCACCTTATTCTGCAGCGATGGATGTGGTGTTCAGCTTCTGCCTGTACACGCTGGCACCCCTCTCCATTGGCCTGGGGCTGTTCAATTTGATCCCCATTCCGCCCCTGGACGGCTCCAAGGTCCTGGCGGCGTTTCTGCCGGACCGGCAGTACATTGCGCTGATGCGCTATGAGCGGTACGGCATCCTGGTGCTGCTGGTGCTGTCCTTTGCAGGCATCGGCAGCAGTCTGATCTCCCGGGGCATCCTGGGGGTGTACAGCGCTCTGCTGACATTGTTTTTTGGCTGAGGTGAACGGTTTGGAGAACCCCGTATTCAAACTGGAAAAAGTGGTCCGCAGCAAGGCGGAAGAGGAGATGCAGGACTTTGAGGGCCCCCTGGACCTGATCCTGTACCTGCTGGGCAAGAACAAGATGGAGATCCAGGACATCTCCATCTCCCTGATCTGCGACCAGTACATGGTCTGGCTGGCCCGGCGGCAGGAGCTGGACCTGGAGGTGGCCAGTGAGTTCGTCACCATGGCCTCCCAGCTGGTGTACATCAAGACCCGGATGCTGCTCTCCATCGAGGATGAGGAGGCCCAGAGCGAAATGGACGCCCTGATCGCCTCCCTGGAGGAGCGGAAGCGCAACGAGAACTACGCCAAGGTCAAGACCATGGCTGCCCGGCTGGCGCCCATGGGGGAGTTCGGCCGGAACATCCTCACCCGTCCGCCGGAGCCGGTGAAGCGGGGCAAGATCTTTGCGTACGACCAGGCCCCGGCGGACCTGATCCTGGCCATGGCGGAGATCCAGAGCCGGGCGGAGCGGTCCCTGCCGCCGCCCCGGTCCGCTTTCTCCGACATCGTCCAGCACGAGCCCTATCCCGTGGAGAGCAAGGCCCGGGAGATCCTGAGCCGGCTGAAGCATCAGGGCGTCACCCGGTTCCTTCTGCTGTTCCGGGGCAGCCGCAGCCGCAGCGAGGTGGTGGCTACCTTCCTGGCGGTGCTGGAGCTGTGCCGGGCCCGCATCCTGCATTTGGCGGGATCTGAGACGGACTGCACTGTCCGGCAGGAGCGGGAGATGCCCGGCGATCTGAAATTGTGAGAGAGGATCATTTCAAGATGGAGATGAAAGAGATCGAGTCCGCGGTGGAGGGCATCCTGTTCGCCTCCGGGGAGCCGGTGCAGACGGATCGGATCTGCGTGGCCCTGGAGATGGACCGCCCCACGGTGGAGCAGGTGCTCCAGAAGCTGATGGACTATTACGCCTATGAGCGCCGGGGCATCCGGCTGCTGCATATGGAGGACACCTGGCAGCTGTGCTCGGCGCCGGACTACGCGGACGTCATCCGGCGGGCCTTTGAGATCCGCAAGCCCGCCAAGCTCAGCCAGCCGGCGCTGGAGGTGCTGACCATCATCGCCTACTACCAGCCCACCACCCGGGCCTATGTGGACCAGATCCGGGGCGTGGACAGCGCCTATACCATCAGCCTGCTGCTGGACCGGAAGCTCATCGAGGAGTGCGGCCGGCTGCAGGTGCCGGGCCGGCCCCACCTATACCGGACCACCAAGCAGTTCCTCCGGGCCTTCCACCTGACCAGCCTGGACGACCTGCCGGAGCTGCCGGACCTGGGCGGCGAGGGCCAGATGCGGATCAGCGAGGACGGGCAGATCGTGGACCCGGCGGACACGGCGGCTGTCACCGGCGCTGACACGCCGGAGACGGCGGACGACCCGGCAGAAGAGGAAAACACAGAGGCCTGAGACCTTTTCAGACGACACCGGGAGGTGACGGAGCTTGCCTGCACTGTGGATCACACTGACGGTCCTGCTGGCGCTGGCGATCGTGATCTGGCGGCTGCGGCTTGGGCTGTATGCGGCCTTCGGCAGCGGCCGGGCAACAGCGGACCTGACCATTGGCCCCTTCCGCATCCGGCTGACACCGGACAAAGAGACAAAAAAAACGGCGGGAGAACCGAAAAAAACGGGAAAACCTAAGAAGGAGCCCAAGGATCTGGCGGAGGCGGCCAAAAAAGTCCCGAAGCCCACGCTGGCGGACATCCGGGACGCCGTGGAGACGCTGTGGCCCGCCTCGAAAAAGGCGCTGCGCCGCACCCGGCGGGGCATTCGGATCCAGCCGCTGCGGCTGGCGGTGACGCTGGGCGGGGCGGAGGACCCTGCCGCAGCCGCGGAGCTGTACGGCGGCCTCCACGCCCTGATCTGGACCGGGATGCCGGCTCTGGAACAGCTGCTGGTGATCCCGGATCCGGCGATCCACCTTGGCATTGATTTTGACGCGGCAAAGACCCGGGCAGAGGGAGAGCTGGGCCTCTCCATCCGGCTGGGGACGCTGATCGCCGTAGGAGCGCAGCTGGCGCTGCCCGCCATCGGTTGGCTGCGGCGGTATTTGAAGCGGAAACAGCGGCAGCAGCCGCCCAGACCCGATACGACAGACAGCAAGGCGGCAGGTCCTCACGCCGCGTGACGAGAAAGGATGGTACCCATGGACGAGACAATGGACAAGAAGAGACCCCTCAGTGACCTGATGCGCTCCACGATGGACAAGATCCGCGAAATGGCGGACACCAACACCATTGTGGGCCAGCCTATCACCACGCCGGACGGCGTGACGCTGATCCCCATCTCCCGGGTGAGCATGGGCTTCGGCTGCGGCGGAGCCGACTACGGCAAGGTCCAGCCCAAGGACTTCGGCGGCGGCAGCGGCGCCGGCGTGAAGATCGAGCCGGTGGCGTTCCTGGTGATCCGGGAGGGCTCCACCCGGGTGCTGCCGGTGGCCATGCCTCCCATGACCACCCTGGACCGGGTGGTGGAGATGATGCCGGACCTGGTGGACAAAGTGGAAAAATATTTCGACAAGAAGGAAGAAAAAGAACCACAGTAAACGGGTTATACTACCATCACCAAACGAATGAGGTGATGGGAGTTGCAGACCCTGCTCCGGCGGCTGGCCGCCTTTGGAATCGCCTTGGCGGCCCTGTTCAGTCTATTCCCTTGTCAGGCACACGCAGTCAGTACTTCCGCGTCTTCTGCCATTCTGATGGACGTGGACAGCGGCCGGGTGCTGTATGAGCAGAACGCCGACGCGAAGATGCTGATCGCCAGCACCACCAAGATCCTGACGGCCCTGGTGGCCATCCGGGAGGGAGACCTGAACGACGTGGTCACCGTCTCCCGGGAGGCGGCATACACCGAGGGGTCCTCCATGTATCTGAAGGTGGGGGAGCAGCTGACGCTGGAGACGCTGCTGTACGGATTGCTGCTGTGCTCCGGCAACGATGCCGCCGTGGCCATCGCGGAGCACATCAGCGGCAGCCAGGAGAAATTCGCGGACCTGATGAACGAGACGGCCCGGGACATCGGAATGGAGCACTCCTCCTTTGCCAACCCCAACGGGCTGGATGACGAGGACCACTACTCCACGGCCCGGGACATGGCCCTTCTGGCCTGTGCGGCGGTGGAGAACGAGACGCTGGTGCGGATGGCCTCCACCCGCAGCGTTACCATCGGCGGCCGGACCATGACCAACCATAACAAGCTGCTGAGCCAGGTGGAGGGGTGCATCGGCCTGAAGACCGGCTACACCATGGCGGCGGGCCGGACGCTGGTGAGCTGCGCGGAGCGGGCGGGGCAGCGGCTGGTGGCGGTGACCCTCCAGGACGGCAATGACTGGGCAGACCATGCGGCGCTGTATGAGTACGGCTTCTCCACCTACCCGGCGAAGCTGGGGGCCTCTCTGGGCCAGACCATCCAGCGGGCGGCGGTGGAGAACGGCCTGAACGCCGCGGTGCCCCTGGTGGCGGCGGACAGCTTTGCCTGGCCCCTGGCGGAGGGGGAGACCCTGGAGATGGATGTGGAGCTGGACGGCACCCTGCGGGCTCCTGTCCGGGCCGGAGACCGGGCCGGAGAGGCGATGTTCTCCGTCAACGGAAAAGAGGTGGGCCGGGTGGCGCTGCTGTGCGGCGCCGATGTGGCGCCCCGGATGGAGAGCGCCCTGAGTATTTTGAAGCAGGGACTGCCGGGATAGAGAGGACAAGATGGAAGAACGACTGCAGAAGCTGCTGTCCGCCGCGGGGGTCTGCTCCCGGCGGACGGCGGAAGACTACCTCGCTGCCGGACGGGTGACGGTGAACGGCGAGACGGCCCGGCTGGGCCAGAAGGCGGACCCGGACCGGGACGAGATCCTGGTGGATGGCCGGCCCCTGGCGCCCCGGGCGACGCCGGTGTACATCCTGCTGAACAAGCCCCGGGGATACGTGTCCACTCTCTCTGACGAGAAGGGGAGAAAGACCGTGGCGGAGCTGGTGGCGGACTGCGGCACGCGGGTGTATCCCGTGGGGCGGCTGGACCTGGACTCCGAGGGCCTGCTGCTGCTGACCAACGACGGCGCCTGGGCCCAGCATCTGCTGCACCCGAGGCACGAGGTGGAAAAGACGTACCATGTCTCCGTGTTCGGCCCGGTGGCCGGCGCGGCTGCCCGGCTGGCGGCCGTCACAGACCTGGAGGGGGAGCCCATCCGCCCCGCCCGGGTGGAGGTCCTGCGGCAGACCGCAAGGACGGCGCTTCTGGCGGTGACCATCCATGAGGGGAAGAACCGGCAGGTCCGCCGGATGTGCGCCCAGTGCGGCCTGACGGTAAAACGCCTGCGCCGGGTGCGGGAGGGAGAGCTGGAGCTGGGAGATCTTCCGGCCGGCAGATGGCGGCAGCTCACTTCGGACGAGGTAAAGGCCCTGGGAACGGCGCCCTGACAGGGCGCTCCCCGGCCGCTGCTGAGGCAGCGGCTTTTTCATGGGCAGGAAATTCCCGCAAAGCATTTGAAATTTTGCGGATCTGTGGTACAATAGCCGCGAAGCGTCTATTGCACCTTTGACCGCTCCGAAAAGGCGTCCGGCTTGGTCCCTGCGGGACCACCGCTGGGACAACTAGATACCGTTTCTGCCTTTGGAGCAGGTGCGGACCCCTTCGGAGCGTGCTGCGGAGCACTGTGCTCCGCAGCTGAAGGGAAACTGCGGCCCCTGTGGGACCGCATTCGGAGGAAACAGCAGTGGCAAAGAGCATCTTACATATGATCGAGAGCAACATGTCCACATTTTCCAAGGGACAGAAGCGGATCGCCAATTACATCCTGCAGAATTCCGACAAGGCGGCTTTCATGACCGCCAGCAAGCTGGGGAAGCTCTCCGGCGTCAGCGAGTCCACGGTGGTACGGTTTGCCTCGGAGCTGGGATACGACGGGTATCCCAGCATGCAGCGGGCGCTGCAGGAGATGATCCGCAGCCGCCTGACCTCCACCCAGCGCATCCAGGCGGCGGACGATCAATTCGGCGGCCAGGATGTGCTGACTGCCGTGATCCAGTCCGACATGGACAAGCTGCGGATGGTGTCCGACGAGGCGGACCGGACGGAGTTCAGCAAGGCGGTGGACCTCATCCTGGGAGCCCGGCATATCTACATTCTGGGGACCCGGAGCTCTTACTTCGTGGCGGGGTATCTGAACTTTTACCTCCACCTGCTCACCGGCAACGTGACGCTGGTGCAGTCCAACGCCGCCGGCGAGATCTTTGAGCAGCTGCTGCGGATCGGCCCCGGGGATGTGATGATCGCCATCAGCTTTCCCCGGTACTCCAAGGTCACCATGAACACCGTGAAGTTCGCTCAGGACCGGGGGGCCACCATCGTGGCGGTGACGGACAACGAGCTTTCTCCAGTCTACCAGATGGCGGATGCCGCTCTGCTGGCGCCCAGCGAGATGATCTCCTTCGTGGACTCCATGGTGGCGCCGCTGTCTCTCATCAACGCTTTGCTGATCGCCGTGGGCCGCCGGATGGGGACGGATGTCTCCCGCACCTTCGCGGACCTGGAGGACATCTGGAACAAGTACGGCGTGTTTGGGAAGATGGACGATGAGTGAGACGATCGTGGTGGTGGGCGGCGGCGCCGCCGGCATGATGGCCGCCATCGCGGCGGCGGAGCGGGGCGCGTCTGTGACGCTGCTGGAACCCAATGAGCGGCTGGGCAAAAAGCTGAACATCACCGGCAAGGGCCGGTGCAACGTCACCAACAACGCGGACACACAGACGCTGCTGGCCAATGTGCCCCGGAATGGAAAATTCCTTTACAGTGCCTTTTCCCGCTTTGATGGCCGGGATGCTATGACGTTTTTTGAGGCCCTGGGCGTACCATTGAAAACAGAGCGGGGAAACCGGGTATTCCCTGTCAGCGACCGGGCCTTTGACGTCAGTGCCGCACTGGAGCGGCGGCTGAAGGCCCTGCGGGTCCGTCTGGCCCGGGACCGGGCGATGGCGCTGGAGATCACCTCCGGTGCCGTCACGGCTGTCCGGGGAGCGCACGGCATCTATCCCGCCGGAGCGGTGATCCTGGCCACCGGCGGCGTCAGCTATCCCGCCACCGGCTCCACCGGTGAGGGGCATCGGATGGCCCGGGAGGCGGGCCACACGGTGACGCCCCTCCGGGGCTCTCTGGTGCCCCTGCGGGACTATGGCCTTGGGAGGACCCTCCAGGGCCTGAGCCTGCGGAATGTGGGTCTGACGGTGTTTGAGGACAAAAAGAAAATTTACACGGACTTCGGGGAGCTGCTGTTTACCCACTTCGGCGTCAGCGGACCACTGGTGCTGTCGGCCTCCGCCCACATGCGGCACTTTGACAAGAAAACCTATCGGCTGGAGATCGATCTGAAGCCGGCTCTGGACGAACAGGCACTGGACAAGCGGCTGCTGCGGGACTTTGAGAAGTACGCAAACCACGACTTCTGCAATGCCCTGGACGACCTGCTGCCCCAGAAGCTGATCGGCGCCGTGGTGGAGCGGACGGAGATCCCGCCTCATGAGAAGGTCCACGACGTGACGCGGGAGCAGCGGCGGCGGCTGGGCCAGGTGCTCAAGCACTTCTCCGTGGACATCGCGGGGCCCTGCCCGGTGACGGATGCCATCGTCACCTCCGGCGGGGTGAAGATCGGGGAAATCGACCCCAAAACAATGGCGTCAAAGCTTGTAAAGGGATTATACTTTGCGGGAGAAATCATGGATGTGGACGCCTACACCGGCGGCTTCAACCTGCAGATCGCCTGGGCCACCGGCCGGGCGGCGGGGATGGCCGCGGCGGAGCAGGCCCCATCCGGACAAGAGGAAGAGGACACATGACCAAGACCATTCGCGTGGCCATCGACGGCCCCTCCGGCGCGGGGAAGAGCACCCTGGCCCGGAGCGCGGCCGCCAGGCTGAACTTTTTATATGTGGACACCGGGGCCATCTACCGGACCATCGGCTGTGCCGTCCGGCGGCGGGACATTGACCCCGGGGACCGGGCCGCTGTGGTGGCGGCGCTGCCGGCGCTGGACATCGGGCTGACCTACGGGGCCGACGGATTACAGCACATGGAGCTGAACGGAGAGGACGTGACGGCGGAGATCCGTCTGCCGGAGATCTCTCGGTATGCCTCCGTGGTGTCCGCCTATCCGGAGGTCCGGGCGTATCTGCTGGAGATGCAGCGGCGCCTGGCCCGGGAGCACAGTGTCATCATGGATGGCCGGGACATCGGCACCGTGGTGCTGCCGGATGCGGAGGTGAAGGTGTTCCTCACCGCCTCTGCAGAGGAGAGGGCCCGGCGCAGGATGCTGGAACTGCAGCAGCGGGGGACTCCGGAGCCCTACGAGGACATCCTCCGCGCCATTCAGGAGCGGGACTGGAACGACACGCACCGGGCCGCCGCGCCCCTGCGGCAGGCGGAGGACGCGGTGCTGCTGGATACCACGGAGCTGGATTTTACGCAGAGCGAGGAAGCCCTGCTGCGGATCATCCGGGAAAGGGCTGGGCTATGAACGAAGAGAAGAAAGAGGTCCAGGAGAAGAGACCGCTGAACGGTTTTTTCGTATTCGTCTACTATCTGGTGACTTTGGTGGCGAACATCCTCCACCCGGTCACCGTCATCGGGCGGGAGAATCTGCCGGAGCACGGCGCCCTGCTGTGCCCCAATCACAACAGCAACTGGGACCCGGTGCTGGTGGCTCTGAAGGTGCCGGTGAACTACCGGCTCCACATCATGGCGAAGAAGGAGCTGTTCTGCAACAAGGTTTTTGACTGGGTGCTGCGGAAGCTGGGCGCCTTCCCCGTGGACCGGGGGGAAGGGGACATCGAGGCGGTGAAAAACGCCCTGAAGGCCATCAAGAGCGGGGACAATCTGCTGATCTTCCCGGAGGGCACCCGGGTGGAGCACGAGGGGGATCTGCCCGCCAAGGGCGGCGTGGCCGTCATCGGCATCCGCTCCGGGGCGCAGTTCGTGCCGGTGTATGTGGAGGGGAACAAGCGGATCTTCCGCCGGACCCGCATCATCTTCGGCCAGGCCTACCGGCCGGATGCCGCCAGCCGCAGACCTTCGCCGGAGGAGGTCCAGGCCATCGCCGACGAGGTCCTGCGCCGGGCCTACGCCCTGGGGAGGGAGACCTGATGACCGTTCTTCTGGCAAAGAGCGCCGGCTTCTGCTACGGAGTGCGCCGGGCGGTGGAGCTGGCGGAGCGGACCGGAGAGGAGACCGGCGGCTGCTGGATGCTGGGAGACCTGATCCACAACTCTCATGTGGTGGAGGACCTGGCCCGCCGGGGCGTCCGGCGGACGGAGGACCCCGGCAGCCTGAAGGCCGGAGACACGGTGGTGATCCGGTCCCACGGAGAGCTGAAGTCCGTGCTGGACGACCTGGACCGGCGGGGCATCCGTTGCATCAACGCCACCTGCCCCAACGTGTGCCGCATCCAGCGGCTGGTTGCCCAGGCGGAGGCGGAGGGCCGTCGTCCGGTGATCATCGGCGAGCCGCGCCATCCGGAGGTGATGGGCGTGGCCAGCTGGTGCCGCGATCCCCTGGTGTTCGACGGGCCGGAGGCTGTGGAGGCCTGGCTGGCGGAGGATGAAAAAAACCGGGAAATCCCTGTCACCGCAGTGGCTCAGACTACCTGCATCCGTAAACTTTTTGAAACTTCTTGGAAAATCCTAAAAAAAGAGTGTACAAACGTAAAAATATTTGATACAATATGTACTGCTACGCATGAACGTCAGTCTGAGGCGGCTGAAATTGCCGCCAAAGCCGACGTGATGGTTGTGGTGGGAGACCGTAAAAGTGCCAACACCAAACATTTGACGGAAATTTGCTTGAAGAGATGCCCCCGTGTGGTCCAGATCGAACGCGCGGATGAGCTCTCGCCGGATTTTTTCGCTGGTTGTTCTGTTGCGGGTCTTACGGCTGGCGCCTCCACGCCTGCGGGCATCATTAAGGAGGTATATGCAACGATGAGCGAAGAAATCAAGGCGGCCGAGGGCAAAGAGGAGTCCTTCGAGGAGTTACTGAATCAGTCTTTTAAAACTTTAAATAACGGTGACCGGGTCACCGGCATCGTTACCGCCATTACTCCCACTGAGGTACAGGTGGACGTGGGCGCCAAGCAGGCGGCGTACATCAAGCTCAGCGAGCTGAGCGACGATCCCAACGTCAAGGCCGAGGACATCGTCCACGTGGGCGACCAGATCGAGACCTACGTGGTCCGGGTCAACGATGTGGAGGGCTATGCGGAGCTGTCCAAGAAGCGCCTGGACGCCGCCAAGGTCTGGGAGAACATCGAGCAGGCCGTGGAGGACAAGACGGTCTTGGAGGGCACTGTCACTGAGGAGAACAAGGGCGGCATCGTGGTGTCCGTCAAGGGCGTGCGGGTGTTCGTCCCTGCCTCTCAGAGCGGTCAGCCCCGGGGCGCCGATCTGTCTGCCATGGTGAAGCAGAAGGTCCAGCTGCGGATCACCGAGGTCAACCGTGCCCGCCGCCGCGTGGTGGGCTCCATCCGCTCTGTGGCCGACGAGGCCCGGAAGGCTGCCCAGGCTGAGCTGTGGGCCAACATCGAGGTTGGCAAGCACTACACCGGCACCGTCAAGTCCATGACCAGCTACGGCGTGTTCGTGGACATCGGCGGCGTGGACGGCATGGTACATATCTCCGAGCTCAGCTGGAGCCGGATCAAGACCCCCTCTGAGGTCTGCAAGGTGGGCGACACCCTGGATGTGTACGTCATCTCCTTCGACCCTGAGAAGAAAAAGATCTCTCTGGGCGTGAAGGACCACAGCATCGATCCCTGGCAGGTTTTCATGGACAAGTATCAGGTTGGCGACGTGGCCTCTGTCCGCATCGTCAAGCTGATGAGCTTCGGCGCATTTGCCGAGGTCGTTCCCGGTGTGGACGGCCTGATCCACATCTCCCAGATCGCCGACCGGCGCATTGACAAGCCTGAGGACGTCCTGTCCGAGGGCCAGATCGTGGACGCCAAGATCACGGCCATCGACGAGGAGAAAAAGAAGATCTCCCTGTCCATCCGCGCCCTGCTGACCCCCGCGGCTGATGAGTCTGTGGAGGAGGAAGAGGCTCCCGCGGAGGAGTGATCTGCCTTTGATTGCACGAGAGAAGCCAGACCCCATGCGGGGCCTGGCTCTCTTTTTAAAATTTTGTGAGAATTTTCACGAAATAGATTGCTTTTCCCGAAGCGGCATGTTATAATCTTGTCAATCTATCGTAATACAACGCGGGCGACATCATACAACAATCGGGAATTACAGGAGGAAACATGATATGAGCTACCAGGAAGTGTACAAACAGAAGCTGACGACGGCGGACGAGGCGGTCAAGGCCGTCCAGTCCGGCGACTGGGTGGACTACGGCTGGAGCGTCTGTTCCGCGGATGCGCTGGACAAAGCGCTGGCCCGCCGGATGGACCAGCTGACAGACGTGAAGATCCGGGGCGGCATCCTGACCCATCGGCCTGCCATTTTCGATGTGCCGGGCGCGGCGGACCATTTCACCTGGAACTCCTGGCACATGAGCGGCATCGAGCGCAAGGCCGTCAGCGAGGGCTTCTCCTATTACATCCCCCTGCGGTATTCCGAGCTGCCGGGATATTACCGCAACTGCATCAAGACGCTGGATGTGGCCATGTTCCAGGTAGCTCCCATGGATGAGCACGGCTGGTTCAACTTCGGCCCCGGCGGCTCCCATCTGAAAGCGGTGTGCGAGTGCGCCAAGACCGTCATCGTGGAAGTCAACAAGAACATGCCCGTTTGCCTGGGCGGCTTTGACAACTGCATCCACATTGATGACGTGGATATGATCGTGGAGGGTGAGAACCCCATCCTGGACGAGCTGGGCGGCGGAGGAGCTGCCAGCGAGGTGGATCTGGCGGTGGCCAATCTGGTGGTGCCGGAGATCTGCGACGGCGCCTGCCTGCAGCTGGGCATCGGCTCCATGCCCAACGCCATCGGCAAGATGATCGCAGAGAGCGACCTGAAGGACCTGGGCGTGCACACGGAGATGTATGTTGACGCATTTGTGGACATGTCCATGGCAGGCCGCATCACCGGCCTGCGTAAGCCCTTTGACCGGGGCCGGCAGACGTATGCCTTTGCGGCGGGCACCCGGAAGCTGTACGACTTCATCGACAATAACCCCGGCTGCATGGCAGCTCCTGTCAGCTATGTGAACGACATCGCCCGGGTGTCCCAGATCGACAACTTCATCTCCATCAACGGCGCGGTGGACGTGGACCTGTACGGTCAGGTGTCCTCCGAATCCTCCGGCACCCACCACATCTCCGGCGCCGGCGGCCAGCAGGACTTCGTCATGGGTGCCTACCTGTCCAAGGGCGGCAAGAGCTTCATCTGCTGCTCCTCCTCCTATATGGACAAGAAGACCGGCCAGCTGAAGTCCCGCATCCGGCCCACCCTGCTGGAGGGCTCTGTGGTCACCGCCACCCGCACCAACCTCCACTATGTGGTCACCGAGTACGGCAAGTTCAACGCCAAGGGCAAGTCCACCTGGGAGCGGGCTGAGGGCCTCATCGCCATCGCCCATCCCCAGTTCCGCGAGGAGCTGATCGCCGCGGCGGAGAAGATGCACATCTGGCGCCGCTCCAACAAGAGATAAAGAGACCTCCTATTCCCCCGGGTCCGGACGGCAGCATCTGTCGTCCGGACCCTTTTGCCGCCTGTGTCCGGTGTTTCGCCGGGGAGAGCACAGTCCTGTGAGGATGCGTACAATAGTAAAAAAATTTCAAAAATATGCTTGTAAACACGCCCAAAAGCCGGTATAATGGAATTTGTGAAAACAGAAAAGTGGAAATAGAGAGAGCGGGTTCCAGTCACCGCCTGGCGGAAATGGGAAGGAGATTACCATGTTCAGCGTTGGGGATCTGGTCGTTCATCCAATGCACGGTGCCGGCGTGATCGACGCCATTGTTCAGGAAAAGGTCGCGGGGAGTACACAGGACTACTATGTGTTCAAAATGCCGGTGGGTGGACTGCTGCTGAAGATCCCCACCGCCAACAGCCAGGCCATTGGGATCCGCTCCATCATCCAGCAGCCGGAGGCGGAGGCGCTGATCAGTGCCATCCCCTCGCTGAAGGTGGAGGAGAGCAGCAACTGGAACAAGCGGTACCGGGAGAACATGGTGCGGATGAAGAGCGGGGACCTGTACGAGGTGGCCCGGGTCATCAAGGGACTGATGTTCCGGGAGCGGAAGCGGGGCCTGTCCAATGGGGAGCGGAAGATGCTCCACACGGCCCGGCAGATCCTGCTCTCGGAGCTGGTGCTGGCAGAGGACAGCGGCTATGAGGAGGTGGAGGGGCGTGTGGAGCGGGCCATGCTCCAGCCGCCGGATCCACAGGGATAAGGTGTTCGCGGACAGCGTCCGCGAACATTCTGCTGTATTGGGAAACCGTTCCGGGGAGGTCGGATCATATGGCATTTTTCAAGAGGTTCCGGGAGGCTCAGCGGCCCCGCTGTGCAGCTCTGGTGGCGGCAGCGGGCAGCTCCTCCCGCATGGGGGGCGTCAACAAGCTGCTCCAGCCGCTGGACGGCGTCCCCGTGCTGGCCAGGACTCTGACGGCTCTGCAGCTGGCCAGGCGGATCGACGAGATCGTGGTGGCAGCCCGGGAGGAGGACTTCCTGGAGATCTCCCGGCTGTGCAGGACCTATGGCATCACCAAGTGCACCAAGGTGATCCGGGGCGGAGAGAGCCGGGCCCACTCTGTGCTGCTGGCGGCGCTGGAGGCCGGGGAAGACATGGAGCTGCTGGCGGTGCAGGACGGCGCCCGCCCCCTGGTGACGCCGGAGCTCATCGACGCGGTGGCGGAGGCGGCGGCCCGGACCGGCGCGGCGGCTCCGGCGGTGGCGGTGAAGGACACCATCAAGTCCGTCCGGGAGGACGGCACGGTGGCGGAGACATTGGACCGGTCGGTCCTGCGGGCGGTGCAGACGCCCCAGATCTTTGAGGGGAGCCTGCTGAAGGCCGCGCTGCAGGCGGCAGTCGAGGGGGACATCCCCGTGACGGACGACTGTTCCGCCGTGGAGCGGCTGGGCAAGCGGGTATACTTAGTGGACGGGGACGAGGAGAACCTGAAGATCACCACCCCCGTGGACCTGATCCTGGCGGAGGCCATTCTGCACGACAGGGAGGAGCGGTTATGACAGATCTGCGGATCGGACACGGATACGACGTCCACCGGCTGACGGAGGGGCGGCGGCTGGTGCTGGGAGGCGTGGAGATCCCCTGGGACTTAGGTCTGCTGGGCCACTCTGACGCGGACGTGCTGACCCACGCGGTGATGGACGCCCTGTGCGGCGCCGCCAAGCTGGGGGACATCGGCAAGCTGTTTCCGGACAGCGATCCCCGCTATGCCGGCATCTCCAGCCTGGAGCTGCTGCGGCAGGTGGCGGCGCTGCTGAAAAAAGGCGGCTGGGCCGTGGTGAACGTGGACGCCACCTTGATCGCACAGGCCCCAAAAGTGGGACCCTGCCGCCGGGAGATGGAGGCGAATCTCGCCGCCGTCCTGGGGGTGGAGACGAACCGGGTGAATGTGAAGGCAACCACAGAGGAGCATCTGGGCTTCACCGGGGATGGGTCCGGCATGGCCGCCCATGCCGTGGTGCTGCTGGAGCGGCTCCCCTGAAAAAAGGACGTGCCCGACGGCGCGTCCTTTTCGCACATCTGCCCGCTCTGCCCATAGAATGGGTAGAGAGGAGGAGTGTCCTGTGGAGCACTATTTGATCATTGCCCGCTCGGTGACTTACGCCCAGCGGATGCAGCGGGTGCTGGGACGGGCGGGGATCCGGAGCCGGATCTTCCGGGCCCCCCGGGACCTGACGGACCGGGGCTGCGCCTATGCTGTGCAGATCCCGGACACCGACCTGACGGCTGCCCTGGCGGCCCTTCACAGGGAGTCTTTGGACCCTGTTCAGATATTCCTGACCCAGCGGGGGACGTTCCGGGAGGTGAGACCGTGATCTACTTTGACAGCGCGGCCACCACCTTCCAGAAGCCCCGGGCCGTGGCCGATGCCATGCTGGCGGCTCTGGCCACCATGAGCTCCCCCGGACGGGGCGGATACCCCGCCGCCATGGCGGCGGCGGATGCCGCCTTCGACTGCCGGACGGAGCTGGCGGAACTGTACCACGCGGAGAGCCCGGAACAGGTGGTGTTCACCATGAACGCCACCCACGGCCTGAACATCGCCATCAAGAGCCTGGTGCCCCCCGGCGGGAGGGCCGTGATCTCCGGCTATGAGCACAACGCCGTCACCCGGCCCTTGGCGGCCCTGGGGGCCCAGGTGTCCGTGGCGGCGGCGCCACTGTTCCGGCCTGAGACGGTGACGGCGGCCTTTGACCGGCTCATCGTCCCCGGAACGGACGCCGTGATCTGTAGCCATGTGTCCAACGTGTTTGGCTTTGTCCAGCCGGTGGAGGCCGTCGCCGCCATTTGCCGGCAGCGGGGGGTGCCCTTCATCATCGACGCCTCCCAGTCCGCCGGAATGCTGACCCTGGACATGGCGGCCCTGGGGGCGGCCTTCATCGCCATGCCGGGCCACAAGGGCCTGTACGGGCCTCAGGGCACCGGTGTACTGCTGTGCGGAAAGGATGTCCCTGTCCGTACGCTGCTGGAGGGCGGGACGGGGAGCCTCTCCATGCAGCAGGAGATGCCGGATTTCCTGCCGGACCGGCTGGAGGCAGGCACCCACAATATGCCCGGCATCGCAGGGCTGCTGGCGGGGGTCCGATTCGTCCGCCAGCTGGGGCCGGAGAACATCTGCCGGGAGGAGCGGCTGCTGGCCCATCAGGCGGCAGAGGGACTGCGCCGGGTCCCGGGGCTGACCGTCCACGCCCTGCCGGACCTTGCGGCCCAGGCGGGGGTGCTTTCCATCATACCGGAGCAAATGGACGCAGAGGCCCTGGGCGCCGCCCTGGCAGAGCGCGGCATCGCCGTGCGGGCAGGGCTCCACTGCGCGCCCCTGGCCCACCGCACCGCCGGCACGCTGAACACCGGAACAGTGCGGCTGAGCTTCTCCCACTGGAACACCCGGGAGGAGGTGGACCGGCTTCTGGAGGCCGTAGGAGAAATTTTCCAGTGATTTTCTGAACAGACCGTGAATTTTGGCCCGGTTTACCTTGCAATCTACAGGCAGATTTTATATAATCTAGATATTCATGGCCTGAAAGGGATGATGACGTTCAATGGATATGAGCGACGTGCTGACGATCGCCACGCTGCCCGGCACCATCGGCCGGTATCTGATGATGCTGCGGGTCCGGGACCTTCTGGATATGGCGATCGTGGGCTTTGTGTTCTACAAGATCCTGACGCTGATGAAGAGCACCCGGGCCGCCAGCCTGCTGAAGGGCGTGCTGGTGTTCCTGGCGGCGCTGATGCTGTCCTACATCCTGCAGATGCGCAGCATCACCTTCATCATGCGGTCTCTGGTGAGCTGGGGCGTGCTGGCGCTGGTGATCCTCTTCCAGCCGGAGATCCGGCGGATCCTGGAGGAGGTGGGCAGCCGCCGCTTCATCGCTTTCTTCTCCAGAACAGAGGCTGGCACCGCCGTGGAGCAGGCCATCGACCAGACGGTACTGGCCTGCACGGAGATGTCCCAGTCCCGCACCGGCGCCCTGATCGTGTTTGAGCGGGAGAACCTGCTGGATGACATGGTACGCAGCGGCACGGTGCTGGATGCGGCGGTGTCCAGCGAGCTTTTGAAGAACATCTTCTTCGTGAAGGCTCCCATGCACGACGGCGCCGTCATCGTTCGGAACGGACGGGTGCTGGGCGCCGGGTGCATGCTGCCTCTCAGCAAGAACGTGAACCTCTCCCGGGATCTGGGGATGCGCCACCGGGCCGGCATCGGCATGAGCGAGAACGCAGACGCGGTGGTGGTCATCGTCTCGGAGGAGACGGGGTCTATCTCCGTGGCCATCGGCGGCATGCTCAAGCGTCACCTGAAGCCGGAGACGCTGGCCAATATTCTGCGGAACGAACTGCTTCCGCAGGAGGCCGACGAGGACAAGCCCAGATTCAGCCTGGCGAACCTGCTGCGGGCCGGGACCACGGGAGGCGAGAAGGATGAAAAGTAACGGCGGGCAGAAGGCACTCTACATCGGGCTGTGCATGCTGGCGGCCGTTGTGGTGTGGATCTTCGCGGACAACTACGGGACAGACGGCTCTCCCATCACATATGAGAAGTGGTTCCGGGATATCCCCATCACCTATACCAGCGAGACGGTG
Source organism: Oscillibacter valericigenes (assembly GCF_016902445.1). Taxonomy (GTDB): domain Bacteria; phylum Bacillota; class Clostridia; order Oscillospirales; family Oscillospiraceae; genus Oscillibacter; species Oscillibacter avistercoris. Next base: position 101,128 of record NZ_JACSNX010000004.1, read on the forward strand.
CTGACCGGCCGGGGCCTGATGCTGCTGGAAGAGGGCACTGACGCCACGGTGGATCTGAAGATGCAGGGATCCCACTGGGACCTGGCGCTGCTGGACAGCGACTATATCCGCGTCACTGTGGATCTGTCAGACGTGACCCGGACGGGAGAGCAGACGGTATCCTCCATCCTGGTGAGCTTCACGTACCCGTATTTCAACGGCAGGATCACCAGGACCCAGCAGAGCCCGTCGCCCATCACCCTGAATGTGGCGGAGCTGTACCACAAGACGGTGGACGTCCGCTGCGAGATCACCGGCAATGTGGCGGAGGGGTACTCCGCCGGCGAGCTGCAGATCAGCCCCACGGAGATCGAGGTCCGGGGCGACCAGGCGGACGTGGATGCCGTCAGCTACGCCAAGGTGACCCTGGATCTGGGGGAGGATGCCACCTCCACGGTCTCCGGCGAACTGCCCATCCAGTTCTATGACGAAAACGACCAGCTGCTGGAGGATACCAGCCTCCAGACCACGGAGGAGACCATCCAGGTGACGCTGCCGGTGTATGTGACGAAGGAGCTGCGGCTGACCATGGACTTCCAGGAGTCCGCCGGCGCCCGGGCAAGCAACGTGACCTATGAGATCGAGCCGTCCACCATTCTGGTGTCCGGCCCGGCGGAGGTGCTGAACAGCATGGACAGCATCGTGCTGGACACTTTTGACCTGGCATCCCTCGGCAGCACCACCAACTACAGCTACGCCATCCCCATCCCGGAGGGATGCGAGAACCTCAGCGGCGTGACCCGGGCGACGCTGCGCATCTCCTTTAGGGACATGCAGCGGACCACCGTCACTGCCACCAACTTCATTCTGCAGAACGCGCCGGACGGCCGGGACGTGAACCTGCTGACCGAACAGCTGGCGGTGTCCATCTTCGGCACCAGCGGGAATGTGGAGGCCATCACCGGGGATGATATCCTGGTGACCGTGGATCTGGCGGACTTCGGCTCTGCCGTGGGCACCTATACCGTGCCTGCGGAGGTGACGGTGCTGGGCCGGGACGTAGGAGTTTCCGGCGGCCCTTACCGGGTACGGGTCACCATTTCCGAACAGACCGCAGATCAGCCGGCGGAGCCTGACGTTCCCGCCGGGGAGAACCCAGATACAGGAGACGAGACGACATGACACAGATCGCAACGGTTGAACGAATTTTGGACGCAGATCACGCGGAGATCTCCGTGCCCCGCAAGTCCGCCTGCGGACACGACTGCGAGGAGTGCGCCGGCTGCGGCGTCTCCGGCGCGTCGGTGTACGCCCGGGCCAGCAACCCCATCGGCGCCCAGCCCGGGCAGAAGGTGGTGGTGGAGAGCAGCACCAAGAAGATGCTGCGGATCGTGGTGCTGGTGTACCTGATCCCGGTGGTGCTGTTTCTGGCAGGTTATGTGATCACCTCCATGCTGACCGCCAGTGTGGCGGCGCAGTATGCAGTGGCGGGCGCCGGATTCGTGCTGGGCATCGTGTTCGCCATCTTCTACGACCGCTGGCTGCGGGCGAGAGGCGGGCTGTCCTTCAACATCGTCCGGCTGTTCTGAGGCGGTGTTCGGCTATGTGCGGCCCCCGCTGGAGCTGCTGCCCCAGGCGGAGACGGACCGATTCCGGCGGACTTACTGCGGGCTGTGCCACACGTTGGGCGGGCGGTACGGTCCGGCGGCCCGGATGATCCTGAACTATGACTTCACGTATCTCGCCATCCTGCTGTCGGACCCGGCGGAGACGGAGCCCTGCCGCCGCCGGTGCGCGGCCAGTCCCCTCCGGCCCCGGGCGTATCAGCCCGCCTCACCGGCACTGGAGCTGGCAGCGGATGAGAGCGTGATCCTGGCATGGTGGCAGCTGCGGGACGGTGTGGAGGACCACGGCTTCTGGAAGGGACTGGGGTACCGGAGCGGCGCTGCAGCGCTGAAGCGGGCCTACCGCAAGGCCGCGGCGTCCCGGCCGGATTTTGACGCCAGGGTGCGCCGTCAGCTGGCGGCCCTGGCCGCTTTGGAGAGGGAACAGTGTCCCTCCATGGACGCAGCGGCGGACACGTTCGCCCAGCTGCTGGCTGCGGCCGCGGACGGCGTGGGGGACCCTGTCCGGCGGCGGGTACTGGAGCAGATGCTCTACCACCTGGGCCGGTGGGTTTATCTCGTCGATGCGGCGGATGACCTGCAGAAGGACGCCGCCTCCGGGAATTATAACCCCGTGGCCCTGCGGTACGGCCTGCGAAACGGCAGGTGGGACGAGGAGAGCCGCCAGGCGTTCGCCAAGACGCTGGACCACTCCATTCACATGATCGCCACGGCCTTTGAGCTGTGGGACTTCGGTGTCTGGCGCCCTGTACTGGAGAGCACGGTGTACTCCGGGCTCTTCGCCGTGGGCCGGGCCGTTCTGGAGGGGACCTTCCACAAGCTGCCCCCCAGAGAACAGAGAAAGAAACACAAGAAGGCTGAGGAGACCACATGAACGATCCCTATAAGATCCTAGGCGTACCGGAGGATGCTTCCGACGAGGAGATCAAAAAAGCATATCGGGAGCTGGCCCGGAAGTATCATCCGGACAACTACCACGACAACCCCCTGGAGGATCTGGCCCAGGAGAAGATGAAGGAGATCAACGCCGCCTACGAGCAGATCACCAAGGAGCGTGCCTCCGGCAGACGGACCGGCGGCGCCGGCGGCGCTTACGGCGGGGGCTCCTACGGCTATGGCGGCTATCAGAGCTACGGCGGATATGGGAGCTCCCAGAGCTACAGCGGCCAGAGCTCCGTGCTGCAGCAGGCCCGCATCGCCATCAACACCGGCAACATCAGCCGGGCGGAGGCGCTGCTGGCCAATTACAGTGACCACAACGCCGAGTGGAACTTTTTAAAGGGCGTGGTGTGCTACCGCCGGGGCTGGATGGACGAGGCCCTGCGGTACTACCGCACCGCCGTTCAGATGGACCCGGGCAATGCCGAGTACCGGCAGGCACTGGACTATATGGAGGGCACGGACGACACGGCCTATCGGCCAGGCGGCAGCTTCGGCACCCTGTGCAGCGGAAACCCCTGCCTGAGCATGTGCTGCCTGTACACCCTGTGCAGCAGCGGCGGTTACTGGTGGTTCTGCTGCTGAGGGACTGTGAGAGAGGAAGTTGAGACCATGATCAAGAGCATGACCGGCTACGGCCGGGCCAGAGAGACGCGGAACAAGCGGGACATCACTGTGGAGGTCCGCTCTGTCAACAACCGATATCTGGACTGCACTGTGAAGATGCCCCGGATGTATGCCTTTGCGGAGGACGCCGTGAAGAAGCACGTCCAGCAGGCGGTCTCCCGGGGCAAGGTGGATGTGTTCATCACTGTGGATGCCACGGCGGCGGACGTGTCCAAGGTGGAGGTGAATCGGGAGCTGGCGGCCCAGTACGCCGCCGCTCTGGGAGAGCTGGCGGCCGTCTGCGGCGCGGAAGGCTACAAAATCGCGCCGGAGACCCTGGCTCGGTTTCCGGATGTCCTCACCGTCACGAAGGAGGACGAAGACCTGGAGGCCGTCAGCGCCGACCTCTGCGCGGTTTTGGACGAGGCCCTGACGGCGTATAATACCATGCGGGCCGTGGAGGGGAAAAAGCTGGCGGAGGACATCGCCGGCCGGCTGGACGCCATCGAGACATACACCGGCCAGGTGGAGGCGCGGTCGCCGGAGACGGTGGCCGAGTACCGTGCCAAGCTCACCGCCCGGATGGAGGAGGTGCTGCAGAGCACCACCATCGATCCCCAGAGGATCCTGATGGAGGCCGCTATCTATGCGGACAAGGTGGCCGTGGACGAGGAGACCGTCCGCCTGCGGAGCCACGTGGCCCAGCTGCGGACCATGCTGGAGAGCGACGAGCCCATGGGCCGGAAGATGGACTTTTTGATCCAGGAGGTCAACCGGGAGTCCAATACCATCGGCTCCAAGTGCAACGACGTGGCCATCGCCAACGTGGTGGTGGGCCTGAAGGCGGAAGTGGAGAAGATGCGGGAGCAGGTCCAAAATGTGGAGTGAGGGAAGATGAAGCTCATCAACATCGGATTCGGCAATCTGGTCTCCGCCGACCGCCTGGTGGCGGTGGTGGGGCCGGACTCGGCCCCCATCAAGCGCATGGTGCAGGAGTCCCGGGAGCGGGGCATGCTGATCGACGCCACCTATGGCCGCAAGACCGCGTCCATCTTCATCATGGACAGCGACCACGTGGTGCTGTCGGCCCTGCCGCCGGAGCGATTTGCGCCGAAAGAAGAGAGAGAGAACGAGGAATAGGAGCGTGTGTATGAGAAAGGGGAGGACCTTTGTGGTCTCGGGACCCTCCGGCGTGGGGAAGAGCACGGTGCTCAAGGCCCTGCTGGAGTCCCGGAAGAACCTGTATTTTTCCGTGTCTGCCACAACACGGGATCCCCGGCCCGGGGAGCTGGACGGAATCCACTACCACTTCATGGACGTGGACTCCTTCCGTAAATGGATCGCCATGGACCAGTTTCTGGAGTACGCGGAGTACGTTGGGAACTTCTACGGCACTCCCAAGAAGTTCGTGGACGACGCCATGGAGGCCGGGAAGGACGTGATCCTGGACATTGAGATCCAGGGCGCTATCCAGGTGTGCAGCAAGCGGCCGGACACGGTGCGGATTTTCATCGCTCCGCCCAGCTGGGAGGAGCTGGAGCGCCGCCTGCGGGACCGGGGTACCGACAGCCCGGAAAAGATCCAGAAGCGGCTGCTGCGGGCCAAGGTGGAATTCCAGACGGCTCACACTTACGATTACTTTGTCATCAACGACACCGTGGAAAACGCGGTGGGGGAGCTGAACGCCATCATCACGGCGGAGCACTGCAAGCCCCAGGAGCGGATGGAGATCATCAGCGGACGCTGAGCTCCCGCCCCTTCGCCTGAATAAATTTACGCCTGCAAGGCAGATAGGAAGTTGATCCATTATGATGCTGTATCCTGCAATGAACAAGCTGACCGGCTACATTCCCAACCGCTACATGCTGGTGGACGTGGTGGCCCGCCGGGCCCGGCAGATCGCCGACGAGGCGGAGGAGACCGGCGAGCACCTGACGGAGAAGCCCGTCACCCTGGCCATCCAGGAGGTGGCGGACGGCAAGCTGGACGCCAGAAACATGGACCTGACCATTGAGGAGCCGGAGGATGTGCTGCCGGTGGAGGAGCAGGCCGAGTAACAACAGGAGGGGCGAGGCATGGAAACCGCAGAGATCGTGAAAGTCGCGGTGAGCGCCGCGCCCTATTCCATTGACAAGCCCTATGACTACCTGGTGCCTCCGGAACTGCTGGAGACGGCGGTGCCCGGAGTACGGGTCACCGTGCCATTCGGGAAAGGCAACCGCACCAGTGAGGGCATCGTTCTGGCCCGGACCCAGGGGGAGAAGGAGCCAAAGCTGAAACCTCTGCTCTCCGTCCTGGACCGGGAGCCGGTGCTGGATGGCGACGGCGTCGCCCTGGCCCTATGGCTGCGGCAGCGGTACTTCTGCACCCTGTTCGAGGCAGTCAAGACCATTCTGCCCGCTGGCCTCTGGTATCAGATCCGGGAGGTCTGGCATCTGGCGGAGGACATGGACCGCTATACTGCCGACGGCATGGCCGCCGGCATCCGGCGGGCCATCCCGGTGCTGGACGCGCTGTTCGCCGCCGGAGGCACCGCGGAGCTGAGCGACCTGGAGGCCGCCTGCGGCCCCGGTACGGGTGCCGTGCTGCGGGCGCTGCAGAAGGCAGGAGTCACGGTGTGCGAGACCGCGGCCAAGCGCAAGACCGGCGACAAGCAGCGCCGGATGGTGGAGCTGGCCGTCAGCGCCGAGGAGGCCGCGTCCCTGACAGAGAAGCGGTCCTCCCCCCAGCGGCGGGAGGCGGTGCGCCTCCTGGCGGCGGAGGGGCGGATGAGCGCGGCGGAGGTGTGTTACTATACCGGCGTGTCCATGGCTGTCCTCCGGGGGCTGGAGAAGGCGGGCATCGTGGCTTTTTCCGAGGAGGAGGCGCTGCGGCTGCCGGACTTCTCTCAGGTGGAGCCCAGCGGCCCCATCGTCCTCAATGAGGAACAGGAGGCGGCCTTTCAGTCCATTCTGGCCCTGACCAAATCTGGCAGGCCGGAGGCGGTGCTGCTCCAGGGCGTCACCGGCAGCGGCAAGACCCAGGTCTATCTTCGCCTGGTCCAGGAAATACTGGATCAGGGACGGCGGGCCATGGTCCTGGTGCCGGAGATCGTGCTGACGCCCCAGATGATGCGGCGGTTCGCCGCCTGCTTCGGCGATCAGGTGGCCCTGCTCCACAGCGCCTTGCGGATGACGGAGCGGTATGACCAGTGGAAGCGCATCCGCCGGGGAGAGGTCCGGGTGGTGCTGGGCACCCGGTCCGCCATCTTCGCGCCGCTGAAAAATGTGGGGCTCATCGTTCTGGACGAGGAGCAGGAGAGCAGCTACCAGTCGGAGAACCCGCCCCGGTATCACACCCGGGACGTGGCTAAATACCTCTGCGCCCGGGACCGCGCCACATTGGTCCTGGGGTCCGCCACCCCGGCGGTGGAGACCGCCTGGAACGCGGAGCAGGGGATCTATCACAAGGCGCTGCTGCGGCGGCGCTACAACCAGCAGGCCCTGCCCCAGGTGTTGGTGGCGGACCTGAAAGAGGAGATCCGCGCCGGCAACCCCGGCATGGTGGGCCGCATCCTGCGCCGGGAGCTGGCGGAGAACCTGGAGCGGGGGGAGCAGAGCATCCTGCTCTTAAACCGCCGGGGCAGCAGCCGCTATCTGCTGTGCGGGGAGTGCGGCCATGTGCCGGAGTGCCCCCGGTGCAGCGTGGCCTTGACATACCACTCTGCCAACGGGCGGCTCATGTGCCACTACTGCGGCCACTCGGAAAAGGCCAGCGATGCCTGCCCCGTCTGCGGAGGCATCATGAAGCACGTGGGCACCGGCACCCAGAAGGTGGAGGAGGAGCTCCGCGAGCTGTTCCCGGGCACGGAGGTGCTGCGGATGGACGCGGACACCGCCGACGGCCGCCACGAGCAGCTGCTGGACCGGTTTGAAAAAGAGCGTATCCCCATCCTCCTGGGCACCCAGATGGTGGCCAAGGGGTTGGACTTCCCCAATGTGACGCTGGTGGGCGTGCTGGCGGCGGATCTGTCCCTGTACGTGGACAACTACCGCTCCGCCGAGCGGACCTTCAGCCTGCTGACCCAGGTAGTGGGCCGGGCGGGCCGGGGCGGCAGCGCGGGGCGGGCGGTAATCCAGACCTACACGCCGGAGAACGACGTGATCCAGTGCGCCGCCCGGCAGGACTACCGGGGATTCTACGAAAACGAGATCCGGCTGCGGCGGCTGCGGCGGTTCCCGCCCTTTGCAGATCTGTTCACCTTCACCGTCTCTGGAGCGGAGGAGGGCGCCGTCCTCCGGGCGGCCGCCGCAGTGCGGGAGGAGCTGCGCCGTCTGTTCCGGCTGCCGGAGCTGGCCGCCGGTGCACCGGAGGTGCTGGGCCCTGCCCCGGCACCGGTGATGAAGCTGAACAACCGCTACCGCTACCGCTGTCTGCTGGTGGGGAAAAACGACAAGCCCACCCGGGAGGCGGTGAGCTGGCTTTTGAAATGGTTTGCGGGTGACCGCGCCAACCGGGGAATGAATCTGTTTGTGGACTGCAACTCCATGGAGTGAGCAGCCGTTTCTGAAGGAGGTCAAACATATGGCTTTGCGAAAGATCGTGGTGCAGGGGGACGAGTGCCTGTCGAAGGTGTGCCGTCCTGTGACGGAGTTCAATGCCCATCTGCACCAGCTGCTGGACGACATGACGGAGACACTGGAGGACGCCAACGGCGCCGGCCTGGCGGCTCCCCAGGTAGGGGTGCTGCGCCGGGTGTGCGTGGTGCTGGACGAGGGCTCTGAGGAGTTCATCGAGCTGGTGAACCCGGAGATCGTGGCCCAGAGCGGGGAGCAGACCGGGCTGGAGGGCTGTCTCAGTGTGCCCGGCAAGTGGGGCATCGTCACCCGGCCGGACGTGGTCCGGGTCCGGGCCCAGGACCGGTACGGCGACTGGTTCGAGGTGGAGGGCGAGGGACTGACGGCCCGGGCCTTCTGCCATGAGATCGAGCACCTGGACGGCCACCTGTTCGTGGAGCACATCGACCACTTCCTGTCCGACGAGGAGCTCCGGGCCTATCTGGAGCAGGAGGAGCGGGAGGCCCGGGAGGCCGCGGAAGCTCAGGAAGGGGAGTGAGCCCATGCGGATCCTGTTCATGGGCACGCCGGATTTTGCCGTGGCGTCTCTGCGGCGGCTGGTGGCCGACGGCCATGAGATCTGCGGCGTGTTCAGCCAGCCGGACAAGCCCAAAAATCGGGGACATAAGTTGGTACCAACGCCTGTAAAGGAATATGCTTTGACGCAAAATATCCCCGTCTACCAGCCGGAGAAGCTGCGGGACGGCACAGCATTGGAGCTGGTGCGGTCTCTGACGCCGGAGCTGACGGTGGTGGCGGCCTACGGCCGCATCCTGCCGGAGGACATCTTGGAGGCACCCAAATACGGCTCCATCAACGTCCACTCGTCCTTACTCCCCAAGTACCGGGGGGCGGCCCCCATCAACTGGGCCATCCTGAACGGGGAGGAGACCACTGGCGTCACCATCATGTATATGGCGAAAGAGCTGGACGCCGGGGACATCATTTTGCAGAAGGAGACCCCCATCGGCCCGAACGAGGACGCCCAGACTCTGACGGTGCGGCTGGCGGAGCTGGGGGCGGAGGCCCTCAGCGAGGCTGTGACGGCCATCGGCGCGGGGACTTCTACCCGGATGCCCCAGGACGAGGGGGCGCAGACTTACGCCTCCATGCTGACGAAGGAAATGTCTCCTATCGATTGGACCCGCTCTGCCCGGGAGATCGATTGCCAGGTCCGGGGGCTGATCCCCTGGCCCTGCGCGGCCTGCACGCTGGCAGGGCAGCGATTCAAGGTTTTCCGGACAGCCCCTGGGGACCGGACGGACGCAGCTCCGGGCACGGTGCTCTCCGCCGGGAAGCAGGGCATCCGGGTGGCCTGCGGCGGGGGAGAGAGTCTCTATATCACGGAGCTCCAGGCAGAGGGCGGCAAGCGCATGGCCGCCGGCGCCTATCTGCTGGGACACCCGCTGGAGGTCTGAGCCCCGCCAGTTTCACGATTCGGGAGGTTTTCTATGCCCTATTACGGTTACGGCTACTACAATTACACGGATTTCCTGGCCAATAACCTGTATTTCCTGCTGCTGATCCCTGTGCTGCTGCTGTCGATCTGGGCCCAGTTCCAGGTGTCCGGCAGTTTTCGGCGATACAGCCGGACCGCCACCCGCCGCCGGTTCACCGGCGCTATGGCAGCGGAGGCGGTGCTGCGGTTCAACGGAGTCTACGACGTGCCCATCCGGCCCTGCCGGGGGAATCTGACAGACCACTACGATCCCAGGGACAACACCATCTATCTGTCTGAGGGAGTCTATGACGCCCCCACCATTGCGGCGGTGGGAGTGGCGGCCCACGAGGCGGGTCACGCCGTCCAGTATGCCCAGAACTACGCCCCCATCCGGGTGCGATCCGCCATCATCCCCCTGACCCAGATCGGCTCCAGCCTGTCCTTCATCCTGCTGTTCATCGGACTGTTCCTGTACAGCCAGTCGCTGTTTTTCATCGGAATCGTATTGTTTTCCTTCACCACACTGTTCCAGCTGGTGACGCTGCCGGTGGAGTTCAACGCCTCGTCCCGGGCCATCCGGACCATTGAGGAGATGCAGCTGCTGTACGAGGACGAGCTGCCAGGCGCCAAAAAGGTGCTGCGGGCCGCAGCCATGACCTATGTGGCGGCGCTGCTGATGAGCTTGCTGCAGCTGCTGCGGTTCGTGCTGATCTTCATCGGCCGGGGCGGCGGACGGGACCGGGGAGGCAGCCGATGAGAGCCCCAAATGCCCGGGACACCGCGCTGGGTGTTCTGGTGAGCTGCCGCACTGCCGGGGCCTGGGCGGATGCTGCCCTGAAAGCGCAGCTCCGCAGGGACGGGCTGTCCGGGGCGGAGGCGGCGTTGTGCAGCCGCATCGTCTACGGCGTCATGCAGAACCGGCTGCTGCTGGACTTCTACCTGGGGTCTTACTGCTCCCAGAAAATCGACCATCTCCAGCCGCCCCTGGCGGAGATCCTGCGGATCGGGGCGTATCAGATCCTGTTTCTGGACAAGGTGCCGGACAGCGCCGCCGTCAACCAGGCAGTGGAGCAGGCCAAGGCCAACGGCCGGGCCAAGGCGTCCGGCCTGGTGAATGCCGTGCTGCGGCAAGTTTCCCGGAACAAGAATGACCTGCCGCTCATCCCGGACCGGGACGAGGTCCAGTACCTCTCCATCCGGTACAGCCACCCCAAGTGGCTGGTAAAGCGGCTGCTGGCTCTGCTGGGACGGGAGGAGGCCGAGGTGGCTCTCGCCGCCGACAACGCCACGGCGCCCCTGACTGTTCAGATAAACCCCTTGAAAACGACCATGGAGGACCTGACGGCCGAGCTGGAATCCTCCGGCGTTATCGTACGGAAGCACCCCTGGGTGCCCGGCTCTCTGGAATTGGAGCACGCCGGGGATCTGACGGCGCTGGCGCCGTTCCAGGATGGAAAATTCCTGGTCCAGGACCCGGCGGCCCGACTGGTGTCCCAAATTGCCGGGGTACGGCCCGGCATGCGGGTGCTGGACGTATGCGCCGCGCCGGGCGGCAAGTCCTTCGCCGCCGCCTTCCAGATGGAGGACCGGGGCGGGATCGTCGCCTGCGATCTCCACGAGAACAAGCTGAAACGCATCCGGGAGGGGGCGGAGCGGCTGGGCCTCGGGTGCATCCGCACAGAGGCCGCCGACGGCCGGGTATTCCGGCCGGAGTGGGAAGGTGCCTTTGACGCAGTGCTGGTGGACGCCCCCTGCTCAGGACTGGGCATCATCCGCAAGAAGCCGGACATCCGGTACAAGAAGCCCGATGACCTCTTTGCCCTGCCGGTGATCCAGCGGGCCATCCTGGACAACGCTGCCTGGTATGTGAAGCCCGGCGGAACGCTGGTGTACTCCACCTGCACCATCCTGCCGGAGGAGAACCAGGAGGTCACCGACGGCTTTCTCGCCGAGCACCCGGACTTTGTCCGGACGCCCTTCGCCCTGCCTGATCCGGTAGGGGAGACCGAGGGCCAGGTGACCCTGTGGCCCCACCGTCACCACACCGACGGCTTTTACATCTGCCGCATGGAGCGGCGGCTACTTAGGAGCGACCCATGACCGATTTGAAATCACAGACATTGCCGGAGATGACGGCCTTCCTCCAGTCTCTGGGGGAGCCGGCCTTCCGGGGCAAGCAGGTGTTCACCTGGCTCCATCGAGGGGTGACGGACTTCGATGGGATGACGAATCTCTCCAAGCCCCTGCGGGAAAAGCTGAAGGAGACCTGTTTCATCACCGCCCCCAAGGTGGCCCGGAAGCAGGTGTCCCGGCTGGACGGGACCATCAAATACCTCTGGGAGATGGGAGACGGCAACTGCATCGAGACGGTGCTCATGCAGTACCACCACGGCAACACCGTGTGCATCTCCTCCCAGGTGGGGTGCCGGATGGGGTGCGCATTCTGCGCCTCCACCATCGCCGGCAAGGTCCGGGACCTGACCCCGGCGGAGATGCTGGACCAGGTGCTGTTCACCCAGATCGACTCCGGCCTGCCGGTGTCCAACATCGTACTGATGGGCATTGGCGAGCCTCTGGACAATCTGGACACGGTGCTGAAATTCCTGGAGCTGGTGAACCACCCCGACGGCATGAACATCGGGATGCGGCACATCTCCCTCTCCACCTGCGGCATCGTGCCGGGCATCCGGCAGCTGGCGGAGCTGGAGCTGCAGCTGACCCTCTCCGTGTCTCTCCACGCGCCGGACAGCGAGACGAGAAGCAGGATCATGCCCATCAACCGGGCCTATGACGTGGAGGAGCTGTTCGCCGCCTGCCACGACTACTTCGACAGGACCGGGCGCCGCATCTCCTTTGAGTACGCCATGATCGACGGCGTCAACGACCACGACTGGCAGGCGGACCTGATCGCCAAAAAGCTCCGGGGCATGCCGGGCCACGTGAACCTGATCCCCCTGAACGACGTGGTGGAGAGCCCCTACAAGCCCTCCCGCCGGATCGGGGCCTTTCAAAAACGGCTGGAATCCCACGGCGTCACCGCCACGGTGCGGCGGAGCCTGGGTGGAGATATCGACGCCTCCTGCGGACAGCTCCGCCGGAAGGCCATGGAAGAAGCGCAGAAAGGGGAGTGTTCCCAATGAACCAAATGAATGTCTGGGGCATGACCGACATCGGCCTTGTCCGGAAGGAGAACCAGGACGCCTACGCCACGGCGCAGCATGAGGCCTCCGGCCGCACGGTGGGCGTGGTCTGCGACGGCATGGGCGGCCCCGCCGGCGGCCGGGTGGCCAGCCGGATCGCCGTCTCCGTCTATCTGGAGGAGCTGGAGAAGCTGCTGACAGCGGACCAGGACCCCCAGCAGCTGCTGGAGGCCTCCGCCCAGGCGGTGTCCCTGGCCAACCAGGCCATCCAGGAGGAGGCGGAGCGCCGGGAGGAGTGCCGGAACATGGGCACCACCCTGGTCTCCGCTATCTCCTATGACGCCGGCGTGGTGGTCACCAACGTGGGGGACAGCCGGGCCTATCACATCAGCGAGAACGGCATCACCCGCATCACCAAGGACCACTCCCTGGTGGAGAGCATGGTGGACCGGGGGGACATCACCGAAGAGGAAGCCCGCCGCCACCCCAGCCGCAACCTCATCACCCGGGCCCTGGGGCCGGACATCTCCGCGGACTGCGACGGGTACATATGCCCGATGCAGGCCGGGGAGTATCTGCTGCTGTGTTCCGACGGGCTGGTGAACACCGTCACCGACCAGGAGATGCTCTTTGAGGTCATCCACGGGGACGGGCCGGACACCTGCCTGGACCGGCTGCTGGCCATTGCCAGGAGCCAGGGCGCGCCGGACAATGTCACGGCCGTCCTGATGCAGATGCAGTAAAGGGGGGAGACACATGGAACACAAGGACCCTTATATCGGGAGAATGCTGGACAACCGCTATGAGATCCTGGAGCGCATCGGCACCGGGGGCATGGCGGTGGTCTACAAGGCCAAGTGCCACCGGCTGAACCGGCTGGTGGCCGTCAAGATCCTGAAGAGCGATTTGGCCCAGGACGAGGACTTCCGCCGCCGCTTCAACGCGGAGTCCCAGGCTGTCGCCCAGCTGTCCCATCCCAACATCGTGTCGGTGTACGACGTGTCCCGGGGCGGCGATATCGAATATATCGTCATGGAGCTCATCGACGGCATCACGTTGAAGCAGTACATGGAGAAGCGGGGCCAGCTGAACTGGCGGGAGTCCCTGCACTTCATCACCCAGATCATGCGGGGCCTCTCCCACGCCCACAGCCGTGGGATCGTCCACCGGGACATCAAGCCCCAGAACGTGATGGTGCTGCGGGACGGCAGCGTGAAGGTGGCCGACTTCGGCATCGCCTGCCTGGAAAACGCCGCCCAGACCCTGACCCAGGAGGCCCTGGGCTCCGTCCACTACATCTCCCCGGAACAGGCCCGGGGGGACCGGATCGACGCCCGCAGCGACATCTACTCCGCCGGCGTGGTGCTGTATGAGATGCTTACCGGCCGCCTGCCCTTTGAGGGGGACAGCGCCGTGTCCGTGGCCATCCAGCACCTGAGCTCCGTACCCCTGGCCCCCCGGGAGATCAACCCCGATATCCCGGAGCAGCTGGAGCTGATCTGCATGAAGGCCATGGCTCCGGATCTGGACAAGCGGTATCCGTCTGCAGATGCCATGATCGCCGATCTGGAGGCGTTCCGGAAAAACCCCGGCGTGAACCTGGACTTTGAGCTCAGCGACCTGCGGACAGAGGAGTCTGACGAGCCCACCCAAAAGCTGCGGACTCCGGTCCCGCCCCAGAGCCACCGGCCGGGTCGGGAGTCCGCGTACGAGCGGAGCCGCCGCTATGAGGACGACCGATACGACGAGCGGCCCTCCCGCCTCAGCGGCGGCAAGAAGGCGGCTTTGATCGGCGGCGGCGCCGTGGTGGTCGTGGTGGTCCTGTTCTTCCTGTTCCGGGCTATCTTTGCCTCCATGGTCCCGGCAGCGGCGGACACCTACGCCGTGCCCCGGCTGATCGGCATGACGGAGGAGCAGGCCAACCAGCAGGCCAGCGTGGCGGACGGTACCTTCCAGGTGGTAGTGGCGGGCACGGAGGCCAGCGACGCCGCCGTGGGCGAGATCGTCCGCCAGGACCCGGAGCCGGAGACGGAGAAGAAGGGCGAACTGCCCATCACCATCAACGTCTGGATCAGCGCCGGGGAGGACGTGGGCACCATGCCGGACCTGACCACCAACCCCGTGACCTATGAGCAGGCCCTGACCATCCTGCAGGATCTGGTGGAGGAATACGAGCTGAATATCCAGCCCTATGAGGAGACCCAGAAGGAGTACAACGACGAGCTGGCCGCCGACGTCATCATCTCCACCACCCCGGCAGCGGAAGCGGAGCTCCACAAGGGGGACACCATCACCTTCGTCCTCAGCCGGGGCCCTCAGACCGTGCCGCTGATCCCGCTGGAGGGTCTGGAATTGTCGCAGGCGCAAAAGCAGCTGGATGCCATGGGGCTGGTTGCTGAGGTCCATGAAGAGGCCAGCGACACGGTGCAGGAGGGCTATATCATTCGGCAGAATCCAGAAGCCACGACAGAGGTGCCCGCCGGCAGCACCGTGGAGCTGTGGGTCAGCACCGGGCCAGAGGACTCCACCGGTGAAGAGGGGATGGAGATGATTATGATTCCCCTGCCGGATGATCGGGAAACTGTAACACTTCAGGTACTGCAGGACGGCAATGAAATTCTCAATGAGACGGTAAACTGCGCTGACTATCAGTACACGTTCCCCCTGCCTGTGTATGGCAGCGGAACTTCCTATGTGGAAATTCTGATTGACGGTCAGCACAGCAGTGCTTCCCAAGAGGTGACGTTCGGTGGGCTGTGAGGGACGGATCCAGAAGGCCCTCAGCGGCTTCTACTATGTGAATACCGGCGCTGAGGTCCTCACCTGCCGGGCAAGAGGCAAGTTCCGGAAGGAAGGCGTCTCTCCCCTGGTGGGGGATCGGGTGGAGGTCCGGGAGCTGGGCAGCGGCGAAGGGGTCGTGGAGGCCATCCTGCCCCGGAAGAACGCCTTCGCCCGGCCGGCGGTGGCCAACATCGACCAGCTGGTGGTCATCGCCTCCGGGGCCATCCCAAAGACAGATCCCTTCCTCATCGACCGGGTGGCGTCCATCGCCGCCCTGAAGGGCTGCGATGTGGTGGTGCTGCTGAACAAGTGCGATCTGGACAGCGCCGACGAGCTGTATGAAATCTACAACGCCGCCGGGTTCCCCACCCTGCGGGTCAGCGCCGAAACAGGCGAGGGCATTGAGAAGCTGAAACCTCTGATCGCTGGGAAGCTGTCTGCCTTTACAGGCAACTCCGGCGTTGGCAAATCCAGTATTCTGAATGCCCTGGACCCCGAATTCAACATCCAGGTGGGGGACGTGAGCCAGGCCCTGGGCCGCGGCCGCCACACCACCCGGCATGTGGAGCTGTTCCACCTGAACTGTGGGGCGGATGTGGTAGACTCCCCGGGCTTCTCCTCCTTTGAGACGGACGAACTGAACCTGGAGCTGAAGCACCGCCTGCCGGAGACGTTCGTGGAGTTCCGGCCCTACCTGGACCAGTGCCGCTTCGTGGGGTGCAGCCACACCAAGGAGAACGGCTGCGCCGTGCTGGAGGCGGTGCGGGAGGGAAAGATCCAGAAGAGCCGGCATGCCAGCTATGTCCGATTGTACGAGGAGCTGAAGCCCCTCCAGGACTGGCAGGAGAAAAAGAGACAGGCAAAAAGCCCGCCGCGTCAGTAGACGCGGCGGACTTTTTGCAGTCAGGAGATAGAAGATAGGAGGTAGAAGGTTTGATATCCGGCAGAGCCGGACGCATTAAGATTGCCGCCGCAGGCAGCACCATAACTTCTAACTCCTATTTCCTGACTCCTCACTCTCCCCGCACCCTTCCCGCCGGACCGTATATAATGAGAGTGAGAAAGGGGCGTGGGACGTATGTTTCGAAGAGGCGGCGGATGCACGCTGCTGGGCATCTGTGCGGCGGCGCTGGGGGCGGGGATCCTGATCGCGGCGATCTTCCCGGCGGGGCTGCTGATGTTTCTGGTGGCATTCCTGCTGATCGCGTGCGGCTGCGCCTGCTGCCGGCGTTAGAAAGGAGCGAGTTGGATGCGGATCATGGTGTGGAAGTCCCCCAAGGCACTCAGCGGAATCTTACGAAAGCTGTTCAGGATATCGGAATAACCAGTCCCGGCCGAACATACAGTGTCAGCAGAGCGAGACTCCGTGGACATACGTAGCGGCGGCAGGGGCGGGAGAAGCGCCGCCGGCGGCCTCTTCCGTCCCTGCCGCCAGTTGCCTGCGGCGGGCTGTCCCCGGAGGACAACGGCCGGAAAGGAAGGGCGAACCATGGAACTGGAATTGAAAAAGACCTGCCTCGACGCCTATGAGACGAGCGCCGAGCTGACACTGACCCAGGAGGAGACGGCGGAGACCATCGTGCCGGACTACTGCCCGGACATCGCACGGATCATTGAGACCACGGGCCGGGTGTTTCTCCACAGCCGGGAGCTCCGGGACGGCAGGGGAACGGTCTCCGGAACGGTCCGGGTGACGGTGCTGTACACGCCGGAGGGGGAGGGAGGCATCCGAACCCTGGAATTTGCCATGCCGTTCACCGCGGAGAGCGACGGCCGCGGCCTTGCCGATTGTGCCGTCCTGCTGGCAGAGACAGAGACGGAGTTTCTGGAGACCCGGATGCTGAATCCCCGGAAGGTGTTCACACACTGCAAGCTGGTGACCCGCCTCACCGGCTTCCAGCGCAGGCCCCTGTGGATCTGTACGGACGTGGAGGCAGGGCCGGAGCTGTGCATCGAAAAAAAGCAGGAACAGCAGCATGTCATCCTGCTGACGCATATCGTGGAGAAGGACTTCACCTTCTCTGAGCAGATGGACCTTTCTCCGGGCCGGGAGGGGGCGGCAGAGCTCCTTACCAGCCAGGTGTGCCCTGCGGTAACAGAGACAAAGATCGTGGGCAGCAAGCTGCTGTTCAAGGGCATCTTCACTGTCAGCCTTCTGTACCGGACGGCGGACGGCCGCTGCTGCACGTCCTCCGGAGAACTGCCCTTCTCCCAGATCATGGAGGTGGAGGGGGTACCGGAGGGGGCGGAGCCCACAGTCCAGCTGCAGCTCACAGGTGCGGACCTGCAGGTGGACGGCGCCGACGCCGAGGGCCGGGAGATCGCTGTGACGCTGTATCTCCACGCTACGGCTCTGGTGCGCCAGACCCAGGAGGTCAGCATCCTCAGCGACCTGTACTCCACAGCCTACGACCTGACCTATGACGCCGCGCCGCTGGAGCTCACCTCCCTCCGGGAGCAGCTTGCCCGCCGCCAAAGCGTGCGGGAAGTGTTGGAGATCGGCGTGGTGGCGGACTCTATCCTGGCACTCTCCGTCACCTGCGGGCCGGTGGCCGTCAGCCGGGAGGGGGAGAGCACCGTTCTGCGGACCGGAGCGGATCTGCGGGCGCTGTATCTGGACGAGGGGGGCGTGCCCCTGGTGGCAGAACGGACCATCGATGTCAGCTGCCAGCTGGAGCTGCCGGAGGACTGCCGGGTCACTGCACGAGCTGCCTGTCGGGCGGAGATCCAGGGCAGTCTGACGGACCGGGGCATCGAGGTCCGGTTCCCGGTGGACTTCCAGGGGGCAGCGGCAGCGCGGGTGAAGCGGGCCTGCGTGTCCGGCGGCAAGATCGACACCGATGCTCCCAAGGACACTGCCGGCGCTCCGTCCCTGGTGCTGCGCTGTCTTGGAAAGCAGGAGACTGCCTGGGACCTGGCGAAGCGATACAACACCACCATCGGCGTGATCCTGGCGGCCAACCAGCTGGAGACGGAGGGGGACATCCCCAGGGACCAGCTGCTGCTGATCCCTCGGAAGCGGGCATAACCTCCTCAAAGCAGTTTCCCGCTTTGAAGAAAGCGCCGGTCCTCTGCGGGCAGGGTTCAGGAGACAAAAAGAGCGGAGCTTTTGGCTCCGCTCTTTTCTTGCGTTCTCTGGGATTCTCAGCCCTCGGAATACCGGGAGAGGAACTGCCGGGTCCGCTCCTCCCGGGGGTGCTCGATGACCTGGCGGGCATCGCCCTGCTCCACGATGACGCCGCCGTCCATAAAGATCACCTGGTCCGCCACATCCCGGGCGAAGGCCATCTCATGGGTGACGATGATCATGGTGGTCCGCTGCTCCGCCAGCTCCCGGATGACCCGCAGCACCTCACCGGTGAGCTCCGGGTCCAGGGCGGAGGTGGGCTCGTCAAAGCAGAGGATATCTGGGCGCAGCGCCAGGGCCCGGGCGATGGCCACCCGCTGCTGCTGCCCGCCGGAGAGCTGGCTGGGGTAGTGGTCCGCCCGCTCACTGAGGCCCATCTTCGCCAGCAGCTCCCGGCCGTCCGCCTGGATGTCCTCCAGGATCTTTTTCTTGTTCTCCTTGAAGTCCAGCTGCTCCTGGGCCAGCAGCTCCCGGGCCAACGTGACGTTCTTCAGGGCCGTGTACTGGGGGAACAGGTTGAAGGACTGGAATACCAGCCCGAAGTGGAGCCGCTTTTTCCGCACCTCGCTCTCCCGCTGGGTGGCGGGATCGGCGGCGTCGAAGATCAGATTGCCGGCCACGGAGATGGTGCCCTGGTCCGGTTTCTCCAAAAAATTCAGGCACCGCAGCAGCGTGGTCTTGCCGGAGCCGGAGGAGCCGATGATGGCCAGGGCCTGGCCCTGCTCCAGATCAAAGCTGATATCCTCCAGCACCCGGGTGGCGCCGAAGTGCTTTTCGATGTGATGTACTTCCAGAATTGCCATACAGCGTTTCCCTCCTTACTGAAAGAAGTCCAGCTTCTTTTCCAGCTTGCCCAACAGCACCGTGACGATGCCGCTGAAGATCAGATAGTAGACGGCAGTGAAGAACAGCGGCCAGGTGAGGCCGGCGATGCCGGAGTTGCCCTTCATGAAGGACTCTCCCATCCAGATGACCTCCTGCAGGGCGATGACCCGGGCCAGGGAGGTGTCCTTCACCAGGGTGATGATCTCGTTGGAGATGGGGGGCACGATGCGCTTGATCATCTGCAGCAGGGTGATGTGGCGGAAGATCTGGGATTTGGTCATGCCCAGGACCTGCCCGGCCTCCTGCTGGCCCTTGGGCACCCCCTGGATGCCGCCCCGGTAGATCTCGGAGAAGTAGCAGGCGTAGTTGATGATGAAGGCCACGCACACGGCCATCATCCGGCCGGACTCGCCGCTGGGCCAGCTGAACCACCGCTGGATGCCGGGCACATAGAATAAGGCGATGATCTGCAGCACCAGAGGTGTGCCCCGAATGACCCAGACCACCAGGCGGCAGATGAGGCGGATAGGGCGGAAGGCGATAAGGGCCTTGGCGATCCGGCCCGGCGCCCGCTTCTGCCGCCGCAGGAACCAGTGGACCGGCCGGGCAAAAGGCGCTAGGCGGCTCATGGAGCCGAAGCTGATGACAAGCCCCAGGGGCAGCGCCCCGATGAGGGTGATGAAAAACAGCTGGAGGGTCTTGAGAAATCCGCTGTTCAGGGCGGACAGCACGGTCTGAAATGTGCTGGAGGTGAAAAATTCGATCATGGTATCGTCCTCTCAAGGTCAGTGTGATGGAGGGGAAAGCCGCCGAAAAGCAGAGCGCGCAGCGCGCGCTCTGCTTTTGGATGGCGTTCGCAGGGACAGAGGGTCACTCCAGGATCACGGCGTCCTGCAGGCCGTAGGTGGTGGCCACCTCCAGCACGGTACCGTCGGCCACCTTCTCCGTCAGGAAGGTATTGAAGGCGTCCACCAGGTCGGAGCCCTGCCGGAAGCCCACGCCGTACTCCTCAGAGGGCAGGTCCTGGGCCTCGTTCAGGTTCAGGCTGTAGACCAGATCGGCGTAGCTGGTGCCCTCGCCGGTCATCTCGGCGGCCATCAGCACGTCGATGACGGCGGCGTCGGACGTGCCGGCGGCAACCTCCATCAGGGCGTTGGACTGAGCCTGGACCGGCACGGTGGTGGCGCCCAGGGCCACGGCGGCGTCCTCACCGGCGGAGCCGGACTCCACGGCGATATTCAGGCCCTCCAGGCTGGTCAGGCCCTCGAACTCAGCGGCCCGGTCAGCGGAGTAGACCAGGGTCTGGTAGTTGGTGCAGTAGGGGTTGGACGTGCCCATGGCGGCCACCACGTCCTCAGTGAGGGTCATGCCGTTCCACACGCAGTCGATGGCGCGGGAATTCAGCTCCTCCACCTTGTAGTCCCAGGTGATCTCCTGGAACTCCACGGAGACGCCCAGGCTCTCGGCGAACAGCTTGGCCAGATCGGCATCAAAGCCGATCCACTCGTCGCTGCCCTCCGCCTTGTAGTCCATGGGAGCAAAGTAGGTGATGCCCACCACCAGAGAGCCCTTGTCCTGGACATAGGCCAGGTCGCTATCGGTTTCGGTGGTCTCGTCCGTGGCGGTGTCTTCCGTGGTCTGGTCGTCGGTGGCGGTCTCGCCGTCAGAGGTGCCGCCGCAGGCGGCCAGGGAGAGCACCATGGCAAGGGCCAGCAGGAGAGCCCAAAGCTTCTTCATGTTTTTCATCGTCGATCCTCCAAATCTCCGAACGGGGATCCCGTTCGTTTCATTACATTAGCAGTTTACCACACTAAATTATTTCTGTAAAGCCGCAAAAACGGCCAAGAACAGAGAAGCCTGTTGCCGGAATTTGTGCATCTTCTCCAAAACAAGACGGGCTGTCATACTTTGTTCCGCTGGGACATAGAGATGGAACAAGACTATGGAGCGGAAAAAGGACGGGATGCTATGAATACCAGTATCTATCAGAATATCGCCACCCGCACCGCTGGGGATATTTATATCGGTGTGGTGGGCCCCGTGCGCACCGGGAAGTCCACGTTCATCAAACGGTTCATGGAGACCCAGGTGATCCCCAACATCGATAACGTGTACCGGAAGGAGCGGGCCCGGGATGAGCTGCCCCAGAGCGGCTCCGGCCGGACCATCATGACCGCCGAGCCCAAGTTCGTCCCGGAGGAGGCCGCCCAGATCCAGCTGCCGGACGGGGGAAACTGCTCCGTGCGGCTTATCGACTGCGTGGGCTACATGGTGAAGGGAGCCATCGGCCAGATGGAGGACGACGCCCCCCGGATGGTCACTACCCCCTGGTACGACCACGAGATCCCCATGACCGAGGCGGCGGAGATCGGCACCCGGAAGGTCATCGCTGAGCACTCCACCATCGGCATCGTCATCACCACCGACGGCACCATCTCCGACATCCCCCGGGAGGACTACCTGGAGGCGGAGGAGCGGGTGATCCGGGAGCTGCAGGAGCTGGGGAAGCCCTTCATCGTTCTGCTGAACTCCGCCGACCCCCGGGGCGACCGGGCCCAGGCCATCGCCAAGGACATCTCCTCCCGGTACGAGGTCCACTGCATGGCTGTCAACTGCCTGGAGCTGGACGAGGACGCGGTGGCCGCCATATTGAAGGCGGTGCTCTACGAGTTCCCCATGCAGGAGCTGGACCTGTTCCTGCCTCCTTGGGTGGACGCTCTGCCTGCCAGTCACCCCATCAAAGCGGGACTGTACGACGCCGTCCGCCAGAACACTGCACAGCTCCGCCATATCCGGGAGGTGGAGGGCGTCATCGCCGCCCTGGGAGAGAGCGAACACATCAGCGAGGCGAAGATCACCGCCATCGACCTGGGCACCGGCGTGGCCGCAGCTCGTCTGGCCCTGCCCCGGGAGCTGTTCTACCAGACCCTGTCGGAGCAGTCCGGCTTTGAGGTGGCCGATGACGGGGACCTGATGAGCCTGCTTACCAAGCTGGCGGCGGTGAAAGCGGAGTACGACAAGGTGGCATCCGCCCTCCGGGACGTGCGGGAGACCGGCTATGGCATTGTGGTGCCGGGCATCGACGAGCTGAAGCTGGAGGAGCCGGAGATCATGAAGCAGGGCGGCCGTTACGGCGTTCGGCTGAAGGCCAGCGCCCCCAGCATCCACATGATCCGGGCGGACATCGAGACTGCTGTCAGTCCCATCGTGGGCAACGAGAAGCAGTCCGAAGACATGGTGAACTACCTGCTCCAGGAGTTCGAGGGGGACACCAGCAAGATCTGGCAGTCCAACATCTTCGGCCGCAGCTTCCACGAGCTGGTGAACGAGGACCTGCAGGCCAAGCTGAAGCGGATGCCGGAGGACGCCCGGCGGAAGCTCCAGGAGACGCTGACCCGCATCATCAACGAGGGCAGCGGGGGACTCATCTGCATCATTCTATAAAAGCGGCCCCGGCGGGCACCGGATGTCCGGTGCCCGCTTTCCGGCTGCCCCGGCCGGACAGGCCTCCTTTGGGCCGGAACTTCCGGATTTCCAGGCTTTTCTGAGATTTTCTCTTGAAAACAGGCGAAAACTAGAGTATAATACCTCTGCTGAATTTTAGATTAGAATTGGAGGAACCTCTGATGATCGAGATCAAGAAGGACACCATCATCGGTGACATCCTGGACGTGGCGCCTCAGACCGCGCCCATCTTCCTGTCCATCGGCATGCACTGCCTGGGCTGCCCCTCCTCCCGGGGCGAGACCGTGGAGGAGGCCTGTATGGTCCACGGCGTGGACTGCGACAAGCTGCTGGCCCTGGTGAACGAGGAAGCCAACAAGAAGGCGGAATAATTCCAAATCTGCGGGACGCATACGGGAGCTGCCTGTATGCGTCCTCCGCCGACAGCCGGACAGGAGGGCGCCATGGGAAAACATCTGGAACTGACGCCGCGCCTGCGGCAGATCGCCGCCTGGGTGCCGCAGAACGCGCACCTCGCTGATGTTGGCACGGATCACGCCTATCTGCCCGTGTGGCTGACGCTGCAGGGCCGCGTGGCCTCTGCCATTGCCAGCGATCTGCGCCGGGGCCCCCTGGACCGGGCCCGCCAGACCGGCCGGCGGTACGGCGTGGAGGAGCGCATCACCTACCGCCTGGGCAACGGCCTGGCGGCGGTGCAGCCGGAGGAGTGCGACACCATCGTCATCGCCGGCATGGGGGGCGAGAACATCGCCCAGATCCTGGCCCGCGCGCCCTGGACCGCCGATGGCGGCCACACGCTGCTGCTCCAGCCCCAGAGCCGGGCGGAAGCGCTGCGGGCCTTCCTGGCGGAGAACGGCTATGCCATCCGGCGGGAGGCGCTGGTGCGGGACCGGGGATTCCTCTATCCCGTCATGGAGGCCGGGGCGGGGGAGATGACCCTGACCCTGGGCCAGCAGTGGGCCGGGGCGGATCTGCTCTATGACCCTCTGGGGGACCGGTACATCATCGAGAAGATCATCCAGCTCCAGGCGGCGGCGGCCGGGTCCAACCGGGCGGCGGCACAGTCGGCCAGGGAACGGGGCGACTACGCCCGGGCCGTCATCACGGAGCTTCTGCAAATGAGGGAGGAATGGCGCCATGCCAACGGTCCGGGAAATTGAACAGGCCCTGTTCCGCCTGGCCCCCAAAGAGGGCGCCATGGACTGGGACAACGTGGGGCAGCTGCTGGGGGACCCGGACCGGGAGGTCCGGCAGGTCCTGGTGGCTCTGGACATCACGGAGGCTGTGGCGGACGAGGCCATCGCCCAGGGGTGCCAGCTGATCGTCAGCCACCACCCGGTGATGAACTGCAAGTGGCTGCCGGTGCAGTCCGTCCGGCAGGACACGCCCCAGGGGCACCTGCTGCTGAAAATCCTGAAGAACGACCTGTCCGCCATCTGCATGCACACGAACCTGGATGTGGCCCCCGGCGGCGTCAACGATGCGCTGGCCGCCGCCCTGGGGCTGGAGGACCCTGGGCCGCTGGAGGTCACGGACGGGATCTGCCGGGTGGGACACCTGTCAAGTCCTATGCCTTTCCAGGCATTCGCCCAGCATGTCTGCCGGTGTCTGCGGGCCAACGGCGTCCGGTACGCCGGGGCAGAGGGCCCGGTGCAGAAGATCGCGGTGGGCGGCGGCGCCTGCGCCGACTATGCGGACGCGGCCATCGCCGCGGGGTGCGACGTGTTCGTCACCTCGGACCTCAGCTATCATGAATTCCTGGACGCGGAGGGGAAGGGCATCCGCCTGATCGACGCGGGCCATTTCCCCACCGAGGACCCCGTGTGCGCCGTGCTGGTGGAGTATCTGTGCGGACAGTTCCCGGGCCTCGACGTGTCCAAGTCCGCCTCCCACCGGGAGGTCATCCAGTATTACGTAGAAGGAGAGTAATCAGCTATGTCCGGACATTCCAAGTGGCATAATATCCAGAAGACCAAGGGTGCGGCCGACGCCAAGCGCTCCGCCGCCTTCACCAAGATCGCCAAGGAGATCATCGTGGCCGTGAAAGAGGGCGGCGGCTCCGGCGACCCCAACAACAACTCCCGTCTGGCCACGGTCATTGCCAAGGCCAAGGCTGTGAACATGCCCAACGACAACATCAAGCGCACCATCGACCGGGCTCTGGGCGCCGGCAGCACCGACAACTACGAGGCCGTCACCTACGAGGGCTACGGCCCCGGCGGCGTGGCCGTCATCGTGGAGGCCCTGACTGACAACCGCCAGCGCACTGCGCCGGAGGTCCGCCACGCGTTCGACAAGTGCAACGGCAACCTGGGCGCCCAGGGCTGCGTGTCCTGGTCCTTCGACAAGAAGGGCGTCATCGTCATCGACAACGAGGAGGGTGAGCTGGACGAGGACACCGTCATGATGGATGCCCTGGAGGCCGGCGCCGCCGACTTCGAGGCCGACGGCCCCGCCCTGGAGATCACCTGTGACCCCGACGCCTTCAACGACGTGGTGAAGGCCCTGGAGGGGAAGGGCTACGCCTTCGCCAGCGCGGAGATCGAGATGGTGCCCCAGAATTACATCACCCTCACCGGCGAGGGAGACGTGAAGAACATGGAGAAGCTCATCGACATGCTGGAGGACAACGACGACGTGCAGAACGTCTGGCACAACTGGAACAACGACTGAGCCATCGCTGGATACCGAGAGGACGGGGAGACCCGTCCTCTTTTCATCTCCTAAAAAATAAACAAAACTTAACTTTTGTGTAATCAGCGCGCAAGAGAGGTCCAATGTATTCACATAGAGAAGAAGCCACCCATTTGGGCGGGGGAAAACAGCCATGCTGATGGCAGGACATTGCATTCCTGCGGAAGCAGCCCCCTGTAGGAGCAGAACTCTCCTCTCTACCACCAGTCGGTTGCCAAAATCCGACGATTCGGCTACACTGGACCCGAGGTGATACACATGAACAAGGAGCGGCTTGGCAATTTCATCGGCGGCGAGCGCCGGTCCCTGGGCCTGACCCAGAAGGATCTGGCCGCCCGGCTCCACGTGACGGACAAGGCCGTCAGCAAGTGGGAGCGGGGAATGAGCTATCCAGACGTGACGCTGCTGGAACCTCTGGCGGGGGCGCTGGATCTGACGGTGGAGGAGCTGATGGCCTGCCGGCGGCAGGCGGTGAAAGGAGAGGAGGAGACCATGCAGAACCTGTTGGACATCTCCCGGGACAGCGTGCGGAAGGAGCGGCGGCGATCCTGGCAGCGGCTGGCGGCGGTGCTGGTGCTGCTGGCCATCACAGCCGCCGTGGTGGCGTGGACGCAAATTATGGTGACAGAGGACGTACGGGACACACTGGTGCTGATGGAGACCGTGGACAGCGTAGACTATGTGTACATCGAGGGGGAGGAGGGCCACCTCATCAAGCTGAAGTGCGGAGGCGGTGTGAACATCGACGGCGTTCAGCTCGCAGATCAGGCGGGAGACAAACAGATCTTCCAAATCTCCTGCCGCTACAGCCGGCTGACCCGAGAGGGCACTGTGACAGCGCTGGAGGCAACCGGCAACTACTCCCTGGGCGGGATCATGGACGCCCAAATGGACGAAGGGGAGGGGCCGCTGTTCGGCCTGTCCATGGTGTACCGCAAGAGCGAAAACTACTACCCCAATCCATACGGGGAGGGTTACCTGTGCGACTATATCTGCTGGGTCTATACCAATCTGGGACCCTTTGATTCCAGGGACATCCTGCGGGTGGAGGACTGCGTCACCGCCACGCCCTGGGACGCCGACGGCGACGGCATCGACGAGCTGGTGGTCCGCACCCGCTGGCCGGAGAAACCCTATTCCGTCTACGATATGGTGGACGGGGAAGTGCAGGCGGTCTCCTGGCCGGACACGGTGCCGGAGGAGATTCGGGAAAATCTGACGTGCATTTGGGAACAGTGAGGAGGTGCCGCCCATGGAGACCAATACAGCCACCCTCTGGGAGCTGTGGGTGGACCCGGTGCGGCGGATCGTCTCCTTCCACCCGGAGGCGGGCGGGCAGTATCTGGCCTTCCGGAGCCGGGAGCTGTTTCTCCGCTGCATCGACCAGTACACCGCGCAGCAGTACCGGTATCAATAGGGACCAAAAGAGGCCCTGGCGTTCGCCAGGACCTCTTCTTGTACGAGCAAGACTGTAAGCCGGGTTCTGTATTTGACAGTCATCTATCTCGACGCATCGTTGCCGATACGCTCCAGCCACCCCGGGAGCGGCCGGGCCAGCCTTGGGGGTCGGACCCCCTGCTCCCATACCGGTGTTGCTCCGGATAGAGTTTACAGCGACGGACAGTCTCCAGCCGTCGGGTGCGCTCTTACCGCACCTTTCCACCCTTACCTCGTCGTCGCAAGCTCCATATCCTTCGCTTCCGCCTTGCGGCGAAAGCTCACTCATTCCGCTGCTCCTCCTCTTCCGAAAAGAACCGCTTCGCTGGGTTCTTTCCGGAGTGGGGGACGCGGTGGCGCTGCACGCACTGTATCCTGCCGAACCAACGTGGAACGGCGCCGTCATCGTGGGTTGCGCTGATGACAGCGAAGGATATGGAGCTTGCGACGACGGGGCGGTATATCTCTGTTGCACTTTTCCTGAAGTCGCCTTCGGCGGGCGTTACCCGTTATCCTTGCCCTGTGGAGCCCGGACTTTCCTCACGACCGGCCTTTCGGCCTGGCCGCGCGACTGTCTGTCTTACTCGCCCGTCTATTTTACCGGAATCCGGCGGGATTGTCAACGCCTGGTCACTCTGCGGCCTCCACATCGGCGGCGGTCACCAGGGCGTCCCGCTGGAGATACCGGATGGCCCGCAGGGAGGCCGCGTGGGCCTCCGGATCAGAGCCGGCCACCGCGTCCGCCACCACCCGGATGTGGTAGTCCCACTGGTGGGCATCCGCGGCGGTGTAGTGGATACACACGTCCGTCAGGCCGCCCACCAGCACCAGCGTGTCCACCTGGAGGCCCCGCAGCAAGATCTCCAGATCCGTGCCGAAGAAGGCGCTGTACCGCCGCTTGACCACCCGGTACTCCCCCGGCAGGGGATAGGTGAGCTAGGCGAAGTCCGTGCCGGGGCTGTCCTCCAGACAGTGGGGCCCCTCGGCGCCATCCAGCTCCCGGCCGAAGTCCACATGATCCGCCCGGTGGGCCTCCTGGACATGGATCACCGGCAGGCGGCGGGCCCGGAACACGTCCAGCACCCTCCGGGCACTGCGGATGCAGTCCCAGGTAGGGTCCGCCAGATTGTCCGGGGTCATGTTCTGAAAGTCCTCCTGCTGGATGTCGATGACCAGCAGAGCGCAGTTGGTTCCCAGCTTCATGGCTGTCACTCCTTTTTGATGATTTTCGAAGGGGGACAGCCGGGCTCAGTCCCGGTCAAAATTGACGCCAAGGCTCATTTTCATCTCGGCAGCGCTCCTTTCCTGATGGTGAGGCCAGTATACCAGACCGGATCGCCCCGCGCAAGATCGGAGAAAACAACCGGGAACCGGACCACCCCGGTTGTAATTTTCCCCAAACTGCGGTATAATTCCCTTGTCTGTCAATCTCTGCCGCCTGGCGCGGCGTTAGGAGCGTTTCCATGAAATTTGAGGAATATCTTTCTTCCCTGCGTGGCAAGTCCGTGGCCGTCATCGGCATCGGTGTCAGCAACCAGCCCCTGATCCGGCTGCTGCTGGACCGCGGCATCCAAGTCACTGCCTGTGATAAAAAAAACCGGGAGGACCTGGGAGAGCTGGGAGACGAGCTGGAACGGCACGGCTGCCGCCTCCAGCTGGGGGAAGACTACCTGAAAGACCTGACGGAGGACGTCATCTTCCGCACCCCCGGCCTGCGGCCCGACGTGCCGGAGCTGGCGGCGGCGGTGGAGCGCGGGAGCCGGCTTACTAGCGAGATGGAGGTCTTTTTTGAGGTCTGCCCCTGTACCGAGATCGCCGTCACCGGCTCCGACGGCAAGACGACGACCACCACCATCATCGCAAAGCTGCTGGAGGCCGCCGGGCGCACCGTTCACCTGGGGGGCAACATCGGCCACCCGCTGCTGTGCGACACGCCGGACATCGCGGCCACGGACCTGGCGGTGCTGGAGCTCAGCTCCTTCCAGCTGATGACCATGGATCGGAGCCCCCACATCGCCGTGGTGACGAACCTTTCCCCCAACCACCTGGACGTCCACAAGAGCTACGAGGAGTATATCGCTGCCAAGGAGAATATCTTTACACACCAGACGAACCAGGATACTGCCATCTTCAACGCAGACAATGAGGCCACCGTCCGCTGCGCGGAAAAGGCCCCGGGCCGGGTCCGGTGGTTCTCCCGGAAGCGGGAGGTGGCGGACGGCGTGTTCCTCCGGGGCACATCCATCGTCTGCCGGAATGCTGAGGGCGAGCGGGTGGTGCTGGACACCGCCGACATCAAGCTGCCCGGCGTCCACAACATCGAGAACTACATGGCTGCCATCGCCGCCGTGGACAGCATGGTACCCGACGAGACCATCCGGGACTTTGCCCGGACCTTTGGCGGCGTGGAGCACCGGATCGAGCTGGTGCGGGAACTGGATGGGGTGAAGTGGTACAACGACTCCATCGCCTCCAGCCCCAGCCGCACCATCGCCGGGCTCCGGTCCTTCCCGGAGAAGGTCATCCTCATTGCCGGGGGCAAGGACAAGGGCATCTCCTACGACGCCATCGGCCCGGAGATCAACGAGCACGTGAAGGCCCTGATCCTCTGCGGTGCCACCGCCGGGGTCATCCGGGCCGCCGTGGAGAAGGCCTCCAACTTCACTGGCCTCCCCATCATGGAGGTGGACAGCTACCCCGCCGCGGTGGAGCTGGCCCGCAGGACGGCGCAGCCCGGCGACGTGGTGCTCCTGTCCCCGGCCAGCACCTCCTTTGACCGGTTCGCCAACTTCATGGAGCGGGGCAAGGTCTTCAAGGACCTGGTGAACGCGTTGAAATAAGGCCAGGCCGCCCCCGCATACAATGGCGGGAAGGGGGGCGGCATCATGATCTGGCGCGGATTTTACTTCTACCGCCGGCGGATGGACCGGCGGAGGGTGCTGCGGGCCCTGCTCTTTCTCACCATGGTCCTGGCGCTGACTGTGGCCTTTATTGCCGCCACCCAGATGCGGCCTCTGCTGGAGAGCATGGCCACGACCCGGGTGTCCAACACCGTCACCCGCATCGTCAGTGAGGCGGTGTATGAGGCCATCGAGAAGGGCGAGCTGCAGTATGACGGTCTGGTAGCCTTTGAGAAGGACACGGAGGGCCACATCACCGCCGTGCGGAGCAATATGGCGGCCTTCAACCACCTGCAGGCGGAGATCCTGGATACCGTCCTGACCCGGATCAGTCAGGTACCCACCGGAGATTTGTCCATCCCCATCGGCAGCCTGACTGGATCTGCGCTGCTGGCGGGCCGGGGGCCCAGGATCAGTGTGCGGATGGAGTCGGTGGGTTCGTCAGAGGCCAATTTCCGCAACGCCTTTACCTCTGCCGGCATCAACCAGACGAAGCACCAGATCATTTTGACGGTGGATGTATCTGTCAGCATCCTGCTGCCGGGATTCCGCACCGCCACCAAGGTGTCCAACTCCTTCATCGTGGCGGAGACGGTGATCGTGGGAACGGTGCCGGACACCTACACCTATTTCTCCACAGACCCGGATACCTATGAAGAGGATCTGAAGGACTACATTCTGAACAACAGCTGAGAAGGGAGCAGCCCTATGGACTACCGCGAGGAAATGAAGCAGCTGCGGGACTTTCTGAACCAGCAGAGCTATTTGTACTACGTCTTGGACGCGCCGGTGATCCCGGACTATGAGTATGACCGGCTGAACCGCCGGCTGGAGGAGCTGGAGGCGGAGCACCCGGAGGAGATCACCCCGGATTCCCCCACCCAGCGGGTGGGCGACAAGATCCTGGAGGGGTTCGAGACCTACGAGCACCCGGTGCCCCTGGAGAGTCTCCAGGACGTGTTCAATGCCGACGAGGTCTCCGAGTTCCTGGGGCGGATGCGGGAGGCGTTGGGAGAAGGTGCCGCCTACTCCGTGGAGCCCAAGGTGGACGGTCTCTCCGTGGCGCTGGAGTACCGGGACGGCGTGTTCGTCCGGGGCGCCACCCGGGGCGACGGCCGGGTGGGCGAGGACGTGACGGAGAACCTGAAGACCATCCGCGCCATCCCCATGCAGCTGCCGGAGAAGCTGCCCCGGCTTATCGTCCGGGGCGAAGTCTACATGTCCCGGGCTGTGTTTGCTGAGCTTAACGCCCGCCGGGAGCTGGAGGGCAAGCCCCCCATGGCAAACCCCCGGAACGCCGCCGCCGGGTCCCTGCGGCAGCTGGACCCCAAGATCTGTGCGGAGCGGAAGCTGGATATCCAGGTGTTCAATCTGCAGCTGGCGGAGGGCAGGACCTTCCAGAACCACACGGAGACGCTGGAGTACATGGCCTCCCAGCACTTCAAGGTCATCCCCCACAAGACCCTCTCCGACCCGGCCCAGATCCAGGCGGAGATCGACCGCATCAATGACGAGCGGCTGGACTACCCCTTCGACATCGACGGGGCGGTCATCAAGATCGACTATCTGGCGGACCGGGAGATCCTGGGCTCCACCGCCAAGTTCCCCAAGTGGGCGGTGGCCTTCAAGTACCCGCCGGAGAAGAAGTACTCCGTGGTCCAGGATATCGTGGTGCAGGTGGGGCGCACCGGCGTGCTGACCCCCAAGGCGGTGCTTTCTCCTGTTCGGCTGGCGGGTACTACCGTCACCAACGCCACCCTCCACAATCAGGACTTCATCACCGAGAAGGACATCCGCATCGGCGACACGGTGCTGGTGCAGAAGGCGGGGGAGATCATCCCGGAGATCCTCAGCGTGGACTTTGACAAACGGCCGGAGGGCACGGTGCCCTACACGCTGCCGGACACCTGCCCGGTGTGCGGCGCACCGGTAGTCCGGGACGAGGACGGCGCGGCCCTGCGGTGCACCGGCGCCGAGTGCCCGGCTCAGCTGCTGCGGAACCTGACTCACTTCGCCAGCCGGGACGCCATGGACATCGACGGCTGCGGCCCGGCGGTCATCCAGCAGCTCATCGACTCCGGGCTTATTGCCAACGCCGCGGATCTGTACAGCCTCCACGCCGCGGATGTGGCGCAGCTGGACCGGATGGGGGACAAGTCCGCAGAGAACCTGATCCGGGCCATTGAGAACTCCAAGGCCAATGACCTGAGTCGCCTGCTGTACGGCCTGGGCATCCGGCAGGTGGGGGAGAAGGCCGCCAAGACCATCGCCGCCCACTTCGGCACCATGGACGCCCTTATGAACGCCACGGAGGAGGAGCTGACAGAGATCAACGACGTGGGCGGCGTCACCGCTCGGTGCATCGTGGACTACTTCCAGGGCGACCAGGCGAAAGACCTGATCCGACGCCTGAAAGAGGCGGGCGTCAACATGGAGAGCACCGCCCAGCCGGCGGGGGACCTGCTGGCGGGCTTGACCTTCGTCCTGACGGGCGAGCTGGAGTCCGCCTCCCGCAAGGAGGCCGGGGAGAAGCTGGAGGCCCTGGGGGCCAAGGTGTCCGGGTCGGTGTCCAAAAAGACCAGCGCTGTGGTGGCTGGAGAGGCCGCCGGTTCCAAGCTCCGCAAGGCCCAGGAGCTGGGAGTACCGGTGCTGAATGAGGAGCAGTACCGGGTGCTGGTGGACGAGGTCCCCGGCGACAAGGACGCCGTTCTGGCCCTGCTGGGCCGGGGCGAGGCGGAAGCATAAACGAAAGGCGGAGGCGGCAGCCTCCGCTTTTTCGGCCGTTCCGCAGCCGGGGTGCTGGCTTCCGCCGGGGAAACCAGGTGGGCCGCCGTCCGGGATGATCCAGTTCCCACAGGGGGGCGTTCCCTCGGAGGTACGCCCGCATTCTCTTTTTGGCAAGGCCAAAAGAGAAATGGGAGGTGCATCTGCCCGGCAATCAGCATGGCTGCTATTCCCGCGACCAATGGGACGCACCCCAACATCCCCCCTACAGAAGCGCCTTTGGCCAGTCCGACCAGCTGCGATTGTACTGGTTGTATAGTTGTATAAAAATATAATAAATTTTTGTGCATTTCATCAATAACTTCCGGGGGCCTCCCCTGAAACATTATCCAGTTCGGCCATAGACAATCCGGGGCCGCCGTGGTATCTTTGTGAAGCACCAGCGGAGAGCTGGTAGTCTGACAAGAAAGGATGTGTTTCCCATGCGACTGCGTTCTGAAGCGGATGTGCAGGAGTTCCTGGATGCTGTCAATCAGTGCGGCGGAGAGGTGTACCTGAAGAGCCCGGAGGGAGACATTTTTAATTTGAAATCCTCCATGTCCCGGTATATCGCTATCGGCCGTCTCATCGAGGAGCAGGGGGATTCCCTGGAGCTTTTTGCCGACCGGAAAGAGGACCAGGCCCTGCTGATGCCCCTGGTGGAGGACCTGATGAAGAACGGGGACTGAGCAATCAGCCTCCAAAGCGCCTGAAAACACCCGCCGCCCTTAAAAAGGGGCGGCGGGTGTTTTGGATTCAGCAGCTCATCTGTCAAAGGATGGATTCACGAAGTACAGGTTTTTCGCATCCATCTTGTCCTTGGCAAGACGCAGTCCCTCGCCGAAGCGCTGGAAGTGAACGATCTCCCGCTCCCGCAGGAACTTGATGACGTCATTCACATCCGGGTCGTCGGAGAGGCGCAGGATGTTGTCATAGGTGACCCGGGCTTTCTGCTCGGCAGCCAGATCCTCCGTCAGGTCGGCGATCAGGTCGCCCTTGACCCCGATGCCGGCGGCGTTCCAAGGGGAACCGGAGGCAGCGGTGGGGTAGATACCTGCCGTGTGGTCTACGAAATAGGCGTCGAACCCGGCAGAGCGGATCTGATCCTCGGTGAGATTCCTCGTCAGCTGATGGACAATGGCGCCAATCATTTCCAGATGGCCCAGCTCCTCCGTTCCAATGTCCGTCAGCAGTCCCTTCAGCTCCGGATAGGGCATGGAGAACCGCTGGCTGAGATACCGCAGGGACGCGCCAAGCTCTCCGTCGGGCCCGCCGTACTGGGAGATGATGAGGGATGCCAGGCGGGGGTTGGTGTTCTTGATCTTCACCGGGTACTGGAGCTTCTTCTCATAGATGAACATCAGTCATTGCCTCCTTCCTCCCAGGGCCACGGGTCTTTCAGCCAGGCGTAGCCATCCTCCGGCGTCAGATCCGTCTGCAGCAGGGGGCCGTACATCTTCTGGTATTTCTCCCGGCCCTCCTTGGCCAGCTTGATATAGGACCAGTACAGCTGCAGGGCCTCCTGATCCTGGGCGTGGGTGGTGAGGTAAAGCCCCAGCTCGTCAATGGCAAAGTCCAGGGCCATCAGCTCCACCAGGGCGGTGTTGGACATCTTCGTCTTGGCCTGGATGGCCGCCTTAAAGGGCAGGTCCAGCCCAGGGAACAGGGTGCCGGTCTGCAGGGCCTCCATCCGGCTGTAGCGGACGGGGTTCTCCTCCTGCATGGCCACAAAGGGAAACGCCATGGGTGCGCAGGTGCCGGGCAGCGTGCCCTGGTTGGGCTGGCAGCTGCCGGCCGGCACAGACGGCGTGGGCGGCGTATTGGTGTTGGGTTTCTCCATCTGCAATGGATGCCTCCTTCTGGGGTAGGGTGCGCATGGTGCCATGCGCCCACGCCATCTTATGCGGAGACGGGCGGGGAG
Organism: Oscillibacter valericigenes; assembly: GCF_016902445.1. Classification (GTDB taxonomy): domain Bacteria; phylum Bacillota; class Clostridia; order Oscillospirales; family Oscillospiraceae; genus Oscillibacter; species Oscillibacter avistercoris. The sequence continues at coordinate 135,366 of NZ_JACSNX010000004.1, forward strand.
GAGCCTGCCCTTGATTTCCGTCGCCTGAGCCGCTATAATCGGGAATATGGGATAAGCTGATCGGCATAGGCTCCCTGCAGGGAGGTGCTGCCTGTGGTGATTCTGATCCGTAAGCGCCATGTGGCGTATCTGGTCCTGCTGTGCTGTTTTGTCGCCGGGCTCTCCGCCGTGCTGTGGCATGGGAACGCCGCCTTCACGGCGGCGTTCGCCCCGGAGGAGGGGACGCCCTTCACCGTGGTGGTGGACGCCGGCCACGGCGGGGAGGACGGCGGCGCCGTGGCCGGTGACGGCACGGTGGAGAGCGGCCTGAACCTGGCCATCGCCCGGCGGGTGCGGGATCTGCTGACCTTCGCCGGGATGCCCACCGCCGTCACCCGGGAGGGGGAGGACGCCATCTACGATCCCGGCAGCACCTCGCTCCGGGAGAAGAAGGTCTCCGATCTCCACAACCGGGTAGATTTGGTGAACGCCATCCCCGGCGCAGTGCTGGTGAGCATCCACCAGAACAGCCTGCCGTCGTCGCCCTCCACCCGGGGGGCCCAGGTGTTCTGGAACCGGCAGGAGGGGGCGGAGGCGCTGGCGGAGTCCGTCCAAACGGCCCTGAACGGCGCCATCAACGCCGGAAACGAGAAGAAGGCGGCCCAGGTGCCGTCCTCCGTGTACCTGATGAAGGAGATCACGGTTCCCGGCGTGCTGGTGGAGTGTGGCTTTCTGTCCAACGCCGCGGAGACGGAGCAGCTGCGTGACCCGGCCTACCAGACCAAGCTGGCGGCCGCCATCGCGGCAGGCGTATTGACAATTAGGAATTAGAAATGAGGAATGAGGAATTGCGGAACACATCAATTCCTAATTCCTAACTCACTATGGAGGTTGCAATGAAGGCAAAGACCCTGTTCTACTGCACGGAGTGCGGCAATGAGACGCCCAAGTGGGCGGGGAAGTGCCCGGCCTGCGGGGCGTGGAATACCATCGTGGAGCAGCCTCAGGCCGCCAAGACGGCAGGGAAGGGGGCTTCCCGCCCGGCGGGAGGGGGGACTGTCCGCCGAGCCCGGCCGGTGACGGAGCTGGAGGCGGATGAGGAGATTCGCTTCTCCACCGGCATGAGGGAGCTGGACCGGGTCCTGGGCGGCGGCGCTGTCAAGGGCTCGCTGGTGCTGGTGGGCGGCGCGCCGGGCATCGGCAAATCCACACTCATGCTCCAGATCTGTGAGAGCCTCTGCCGGGAGAACAAGGTGCTGTATGTATCCGGGGAGGAGTCGGAGCACCAGTTAAAACTCCGGGCCCGGCGGCTGGACGTCCAGAGCGAACGGCTGTTCGTCATCTCCGAGACCAGTCTGGGGGATGTGCTGGAGTCCGTGGCGGCGGAGACGCCGGACGTGCTGATCGTGGACTCCATCCAGACGTTGTACAGCGACGCGCTGGAGTCCCCGGCGGGTAGCGTCAGCCAGGTGAAGGACTGCACCATGGCCCTGATGCAGCTGGCCAAGGGGCAGGGGATCACGGTATTCGTCATCGGCCATGTGAACAAGGAGGGCTCCATTGCCGGCCCCAAGGTCCTGGAACACATGGTGGACTGCGTGCTGTACTTCGAGGGAGACCAGCACACCGCCTACCGCATTCTGCGGGCGGCCAAGAACCGGTTCGGCGCCACCAACGAGATCGGCGTCTTTGAAATGCGGGACAGCGGCCTGCAGGAGGTGGAGAACCCCTCGGAGATGCTGCTGTCCGGCCGGCCGGAGGACGCCCCCGGCACCTGCGTCACCTGCGTGATGGAGGGGGCCCGGCCGGTGCTGGCGGAGATTCAGGCGCTGGCGGTGTCATCGCCCGCCGGGAACCCCCGCCGCACCAGCAACGGCTTTGACTACAACCGCTTTGCCATGCTGCTGGCGGTGCTGGAGAAGCGGGGGGGGCTGAAGGTCTCCGCCTGCGACGCGTATCTGAACATCATCGGCGGATTGAGCCTGGACGAGCCCGCGGCGGACCTGGCGGCGGTGATCGCCCTGGCCTCCAGCTATCTGGACCGGCCGGTGCCGGCGGATCTGGTGGCCATCGGGGAGGTGGGCCTCACCGGGGAGCTGCGGTCTGTCAGCCAGCTGGGCCAGCGGATCAGCGAGGTCCGGCGGCTGGGCTTCACCCAGTGCCTGATCCCGTCCCGCCGGACCGGGGAGCTGGCCGCGCCCGAGGGGCTTCGGCTGATCCCGGTGCGGAATATCGGTGAGGCGATCCGAGCCGCCCTGCGTCCGTCGGGATAAAGTGGACGCAGGCGCCGCCCAGAGCGGGGAGACCCGCCGCCGCGGCGCTGTCCAACGTGCAGACGCCGTCCTGCTGATACACGCATTGGCTGGTACAGGGGATCAAACTCATACGCACCATCCCATCTCCATGGATTTGGGACTAGCTTTGCCGGAAGCGGCGGGTTTTATGTCCGGCGCGGAGCTGGGCAGTGGGTCCCGGCGTGTGCCGCGCTGCCCGCCGGCGGCCTGCAGTTGCTTTTTTAGAAACCCTTTCAGGGAAGGAGGATTTTGCGGACAGATATATAATTGAACAAAATAAAAATTTTGTTCAATTTATGGGAGAGTCAGACGGCTCTCGAGCCGTTTTCAGCCCCCGGCATGGCCTGGGCCCCTCCGGAAGCTGTTCCAGCGGCTGTGCGCCTGTGGCTGCATCCGGCATCTGTCCGCAAGCTGATATCGTCATGGCTGATTACCGCACCGAAGCGCCGCAGATCCTGCGGGACTTTCTTTCGTACCATGAAACTATTAAAGCACACTCCAAGCGGACTGTGGACGAGTACTTTCTGGACCTGCGGAATTTCTTCCGCTATCTCAAGCAGACCCGCGACCCGTCACTCCGTGAGCACTCTCTGGAGGAAATCGATATCATGGACGTGGATCTGGACTTCGTGGCCTCCGTGACCCTGACGGACATTTACGGCTACATGACGTACCTCAGCCGGGACCGGGTCCAGCACCAGAACAGCCGGAACTCCGGCTATGGCCTGAACGCCGCGTCCCGGGCCCGGAAGATCGCCACCATCCGGTCGTTCTACAACTATCTCACCAACAAGATGCACCTACTTCGTGAAAATCCTGTCAAAGATATCGACTCACCGAAACTGAAGAAAACGCTGCCCAAATACCTGACCCTGGATGAGAGCATCCAGCTTCTGGACGCTGTGGACGGCAAAAACCAGGAGCGGGATTACTGCATCCTGACGCTGTTCCTCAACTGCGGCCTGCGGATCAGCGAGCTGGTGGGCCTGAATCTCAACGACATTCAGGACGACGCCCTGCGGGTGCTGGGCAAAGGCAACAAAGTCCGCATCATCTATTTGAATGACGCCTGCCAGGACGCCATTGCCAAGTACCTGGCGGTGCGGCGGCCTATCACCGGCCGGGATGAAAATGCCCTCTTCCTCTCGTCCCAGAACGAGCGGATCAGCCGCTCCACGGTCCACGCCATGGTGAAAAAGCGGCTGGGCCAGGCGGGCATCGACCCGGCGGAGTACAGCTCCCACAAGCTGCGGCACACCGCCGCCACGCTGATGCTGCAGAACGGCGTGGACGTCCGGGCGGTCCAGGAGGTGCTGGGCCACGACCACCTGAATACCACGGAGATCTACACCCACATCGACAATGAATCCCTCCGGGTAGCTGCAAAGGCAAATCCCTTGTCACATGTGAAAAAATCAAAGAAAAAGCCGAAAGAAGACGGCTGAGAGAAAAAGCTCTCAGCCGTCTTTCTTTGTATGAGCCGCTCTCAGCTCAGCAGGCTGTTCCAGTTCCAGTCCGCGGACGTGGGCAGGGTGCCCAGCCGCCAGAGAGACGCCCCAGAGACCCCCAGCAGCTTGGCACACCGCAGTTCTGTTTGGATGCTGGCGTCGTCCTGGTACCACAGGAAGTAGCGTCCGCCGTCCTCTGTGGTGTAGATGGCGTAGGATTGCTGATAGGTGTCCGACCAGCCGGTCTCTGTGTCAGGCTGAGCCAGCCGGGCCGCCACGGTCTCTGCCGTGGGATACACCGGCGTGCCGGAGAGCAGATCTCCATTTTCGTCGATCTGCCAGGCGGCGGATCTGGCGGAGAAGCCCAGCAGCACCTTTTCCGGAGCCACCCGGTCCGTCAGGAGCTTGAGACTCAGATAGACCTGGTCCATGGGGACTGTGGCGGCAGTCTGGTAGTAGGTGGTTTTCGTGAAATCGCTCATATCCTTGGCATCATAGTCATAGGCCATTAGAATGATCCTATCTGCCAGATTGCCGATAGCGGTGTAATCTTCCGCCAGATGCAGCTGGCTGTAGGAGGAGATGGCGTAGAAGCCGTGGACGTAGTCCGGGAGCTGGTGCATCTTCTCATGGACCCGTACCAGCATGGCCGCCGCCTGGGCCCGGGTGGCGGTGTTGTCCGGGGAAAACGTGGTGGGCGATGTGCCGTTGGTCATGCCGATCCGATAGGCGATGGCGATGTACCCCGCCTTGCCCTCGGGCAGGTCGATGAACGGTGTGCCGCTGTGGATGCGGGAATAAGTGGATGAAGTGTCGTTCAGCCTCTCTGCCGCCCCCTTCAGTCCCAGGGCCCGGACCAGCAACTCTGCCATCTCCCCCCGGGTCACCGGGTCACTGGGCCGGAACGCGCCGCCGGCGTCCGCCACATCGTGGGCGGCGGCAGTCTCGATGACGCCGTACCAGGTGTGGGAGGCGGGTACGTCGGTGTAGGAGGGCGTCTGTGGCGTCACGGTGCCCCAGCCCATCATCCGTACCAGCACCGCCGTGAACTGGGCCCGGGTCATGGAGTCGCCATAGCCGAAGGTGTCATTATCGTAGCCGTTCATCAGGCCATAGTCCACGGCCTTCCGGACTTCTCCCGCCAAGGCGCTTTCGGCGGGGACGTCGGAAAAGCCTGTATCCACGGCGCCGGCCGACGGGACCAGCAACCCCGCCGTCAGCGCCGCTGCCAGCAGGCTGAACAACAACTTTTTCATGGAGACCACCCTCTCTTGTACAAGTCGTCTCCATGATAGCAGACTGACATGTGGAAATATGAACAAACTGTAAATTCTGTTTCCTCATGGACGGATGGTGCCCAGCATGTGGAGGAACCGGATGTCCTGGAACGTGTAGGAGGACAGGGGCCGGTTGTCGGCGTCGTAGCTGTGGGCGGCAATCAGCACCGTCTCCAGGGTGATGGGGGCCGTCACCCGCACCACCACCGGCGTGTGCTGGAATTCCTGGCCGTCGAAACTCAGCTGTACCAGGTCCCCGGGCCGCAGGTCCGTCAGGTCGCAGGCAATGCCCACCGGGCCTACGGAGGGCTCCTTCCGGGTCATGAAGTTCCAGAAATAGGGTACGCCGGTCCAGGATGGGGACTTCTGGTTGGCATCGATGTAGTACCAGCCGAAGTCCGGCGTGAAATTCATGACGCCGCTGCCGGCAAATACGCATTGGGAGGCGAAGTTGGTGCAGTCGCCCCCCAGGTTCTCATAGTCGTAGAAGGCCGGATTCCGGCCATAGGCCCACTGATGGGCGTAGAGCACCGCGGCCGAGCGGTCGTAGTCCGCAAAAAAGCGCATGGGGGTCCCTCCTTTTCCTCCCATTGTATGCAGCGGGGGACGGGACGGTTCAGCGGTCCTTCCGCCAGGACTTCCAGGTCAGGCCATAGTGAAGCCGTAAAGTTTTTATACTTTTTACCAAAGGGATCACAGCGGCCAGCTGGCCCAGCAGCACGCCCCAGGTATTCAGTACCGCCCCCAGTGGAAAGGGCAACAGCAGTACACAGGCAAAAGCCGCTAGATCCGGTACTGTCAGATCCCGCCAGGCGCCTCCCTCTTGGAGGTATCTGTGGTTCTGGCGGCACAGCAGCGCGGAGACCAGGACCTGCAGCCCCAGCAGGTACCAGATAGATACTGGTTCCCAGGCGCCCAGGCGATAGAAATGGTAGACAGCGGCCGGAGCCAGCCAGAGGACCCTACTGAGGACGCCCTTCCCTACCGCCTCCTGCCGCTGCCGAAGGCTCTGTTCGCCGGCCCGGGCTGCGGGAGTCTCTGCCTCGCTGGTGCAGTCCGACAGCAGCAAATAGTCCGTGGACACCCCGAACAGGCGGCTCACCGCCAAAACGCTGGCAGTGTCCGGCAGCACCTCTCCCAGTTCCCAGCGGGAGATTGCCTGGCGGGAGACACCCAGTTCTCCGGCCAGGGCCTCCTGGCTCATGCTCCGCCCCTTCCGGAGCTGATATAGCTTTTCTCCAAATGTCATGGTCTTGACCTCCTTGTCAGATGCTTCCATGGTAGCAGATCGGGTCCCTGGCTGCCACCGCATCTGTGTGGAACCTCCGCAACCAGAAGTGGAATCCAGCTGGAGCGGCCCCTTTTGGCACCGGAATGCAAAAAAGACCGGGGAGACGCGCCCGTCTCCCCGGTCTGTAGAGGTGTTATTTGGCAAGTTACGCCTTGTGATCGCAGCCCAGCACGTCCACGATCTTGTGGGCCACCAGTTCCTTGATGGCGGCACGGGCGGGCTTCAGGTACTCGCGGGGATCGAACTTGTCGGGATGCTCCGCCATGAACTTGCGGATGGTGCCGGTCATGGCCAGACGCAGGTCGGAGTCGATATTGATCTTGCACACGGCGCTGCGGGCAGCCTTGCGCAGCTGCTCCTCAGGGATGCCCACGGCGTCGGGCATCTTGCCGCCGAACTCGTTGACCATCTTCACAAACTCCTGAGGCACAGAGGAAGAGCCGTGGAGCACGATGGGGAAGCCGGGCAGGCGCTTGACCACCTCATCCAGGATATCGAACCGCAGGGGAGGCGGAACCAGCTCACCCTTCTCGTTCCGGGTGCACTGGGCGGCGGTGAACTTGTAGGCGCCGTGGCTGGTGCCGATGGCGATGGCCAGGGAGTCGCAGCCGGTCTTTTCCACGAACTCCTGGACCTCCTCGGGATGGGTGTAATGGGACTCCTCGGCGGAGACCTTCACATCATCCTCGATGCCAGCCAGGGCGCCCAGCTCGGCCTCCACCACCACGCCGTGGTCGTGGGCATACTCCACGACCTTGCGGGTGATCTCGATGTTCTCAGCAAAGGGCTTGCTGGAGGCGTCGATCATCACAGAGGTGAAGCCGCCGTCGATGCAGCTCTTGCAGGTCTCGAAGTCGGGGCCGTGGTCCAGGTGCAGGGCGATGGGGATATTGGGGCACTCGATGACGGCCGCCTCCACCAGCTTCACCAGATAGGTGTGGTTGGCATAGGCCCGCGCGCCCTTGGACACCTGCAGGATCAGGGGAGCCTCCAGATCCCGGGCAGCCTCGGTGATGCCCTGGACGATCTCCATGTTGTTCACGTTGAACGCGCCGATGGCATAGCCGCCGTCATAAGCCTTCTTAAACATCTCGGTAGTGGTAACCAGTGCCATAAGAATCAACTCCTGTTCTTTGATTCGTCCCGCTCTCCCGCCTCGGCCGGGGGGTCTGACCCGAATTGTCAAAAAGCGCCGGTCAAAAGAACGAAAACGTTTTTCCTCTATGATAATATCACAACATTTTTAAAATGCAAGTATTTACAATTCATTTTTTGAATGATATGATGATGGAAGCATCCCGAAACAAAAGCTGAGGAGGATTTTTCCCATGAGTGAACTGAAAGGCGCCTGCATTTTCGGCCAGTCCGGCGGCCCCACTTCCGTCATCAACGCCAGTGCCTACGGCGTCATCGCCACGGCGCTGAAGGACCCCAACATCACCCGCGTGCTGGGTGCGGAGCACGGGATCAAGGGCGTTCTGAACGACCGGCTGTTCGACATGAGCCAGGAGGACCCGGCAGAACTGGAGCTGCTGAAGTACACGCCCTCCTCCGCCCTGGGCTCCTGCCGGTACAAAATGGCGGACCCGGACGTGGACGACACCGACTACAAGCGCATCCTGGAGATCTTCAAGAAGTATGACGTCCGTTACTTCTTCTACAACGGCGGCAACGACTCCATGGACACCTGCAACAAGATCAGCAAGTACATGCAGAAAGTGGGCTACGAGTGCCGTGTGATGGGTGTGCCCAAGACCATCGACAACGACCTGTACGGCACGGACCACTGCCCCGGCTTCGCTTCCGCCGCTAAGTATATCGCGACGAGCTGCATGGAGGTCTATCAGGACGCCCGGGTGTATGACACCGGAATGGTCTGCATCATCGAGATCATGGGCCGCCATGCCGGCTGGCTGGCTGGCGCTGCAGCCCTGGCCTCCGCTTACGGCGCGGGTCCCGACCTGGTGTACCTGCCGGAGGTGGACTTTGACATGGACCAGTTCCTCTCCGACGTGGAGCGTATCTACAAGGAGAAGGGCAACTGCATGGTGGCCGTCTCCGAGGGCATTCACTACGCCGACGGCTCCTTCGTCTCCGAGGCCAAGACCTCTGCCACCGACGGCTTCGGCCATGCCCAGCTGGGCGGCCTGGCCTCCCTGCTTGCCAACGTGGTGAAGGAGAAGACCGGCGCCAAGGTCCGGGGCATTGAGCTGAGCCTGCTGCAGCGGTGCGGCGCTCACCTGGCGTCCGAGACCGATATCGAGGAGGCCGTCATGAGCGGCAAGGCCGCCGTGGAGAACGCCGTGGCCGGCATCACCGACAAGATGGTGGGCTTCGAGCGCAGCTATGAAAACGGCCAGTACGTCTGCAAGACGAAGCTGCTGCCCCTGACCGACGTGGCCAACACCGAGAAGAAGGTTCCTCTGGAGTGGATCAACGCCGCCCACAACGGCGTGGAGAAGCCCTTCATCGACTACGTGCTGCCCCTGATCCAGGGGGAGCCCAAGCTGCCCAAGGTGGACTCCCTGCCCCGCTTCGCCAAGCTGAAAAAGGTCCTGGTGAAGTAAACAGATTTTCCCAAAACCAGCAACCACGAAGAAAGCTCCCGGCACGATTTTCGTGCCGGGAGCTTCGTCTTACTCATGTTTTGTTATTCTCCTGCCGCCGCTCTAGATGGTAGATGATACACCCCACAGCGGCGGCTACCGTGGCCATGATGCATCCGGCGATCCCCATGAAGCAGCCCAGATACCCGGACACCAGTACGATCAGCACAGAAAGCAGCGCATGTCCCAAGGCACCCATTGCATGTCCCCCCTGTCTCGATCGGGCCTCACTTCTTCCGGCCCTGAACAGTCCAGCAGATGAATCCCGCCGCCACGCCGATGGCGCAGATAATGCCGATGGCGGGGCCCAGCGCAAGCCCCGCGATCCCGGCGATGATGGTCCAGAAGGCCACGGCAAACAACATCGCCATGCAGTTCCCTCCCCCTCACTTGTTCTTCTGATAGATGGCCCACAGGCCGTCCATCAGCAGGTACTTGTCGTAGACGATGTGGTTCCGGCAGTACTTGACGATCACCGGGGCGTTGCCGCCGGTGGCCACCACGCTGAGGGTCCGGCCCGGGAACTGCTCCCGGATGCGGTCGATGACGCCGTCCAGCATACCGGCAGTGCCGTAGACGATGCCGGAGCGCATGCAGTCCTCCGTGGTCTTTCCGATGAGGACCTTCGGGTGCTGGAGGGAGATGGCCGGCAGCTGGGCCGCCCGGCGGCTCAAGGCCTCCAGAGACACATTGACCCCCGGCAGCAGCATGCCGCCCTCATAGTTCCGCCCCTCGGAGATGACGCCGATAGTGGTGGCGGTACCCATGTCGATGGTGACGATGGGAGGCTCGAACTTCTCCAGCGCCGCCACGGCGTCCGCCACGATGTCCGCTCCCACCTGGGACTGGACCGCCAGCCGGATGTTCAGCCCCGTCCGCACGCCGGGACCCACCACCATGGGGGGCTTGCCCAGCAGCCGGGTCAGGGCCTTCTCCATCATGAAGTTCAGCGGCGGCACCACGCTGCACAGGATGGCGCCCGTCACGTCCTCGAACCGGAAGTGATAGAGGGTGAACAGGTTCATCAGGTCGATGCTGATCTGGTCCGCGGTCTTGCGGCTGTCCGTGTCCAGAGACGCCAGAAAGCGCAGCTGCTTGTCCCTGTCAAACAGCCCCACGGAGGTGGTGGAATTTCCTACATCGATGGCCAGCAGCATGTGCCTCGCTCCTTTTCCCGTTGTCCTCTATGATGTTCTATGGTATCACGCCCCGCTGCCGGATGCAAGGGCGGGAATTTTTTTCGATGAAACATCCGAAAATGGGAAGAAATCCGCCGCCATCTCTGCTATACTTGATTTACCAGACATGGAAGAGGAGGCGGCGCTATGGACTTTCCTTACGGTGAGGCGGAGATTGCCCATCTGCGGACCCGGGACCCAAAACTGGGAGCGGCCATCGACCGGATCGGTCCCATCCATCGGGAGGTGGACCCGGACCTCTTCTCCTCCGTGCTCCACCACATCATCGGCCAGCAGGTGTCCATGGCCGCACAGCGGACGGTGTGGCAGCGGCTCCAGACGGCGGCGGCCCCCCTCTCACCGGAGACGGTGGCCGCCATGTCGGTGGAGTCCCTCCAGGCTTTGGGCATGACCTACCGGAGGGCGTCGTACATTTTGGAATTCGCCCGGAAGGTGGCGTCCGGCGCTTTTGACCTAAAGGCGCTGGCGGAGATGGAGGACAGCCAGGTGCTGGCCCAGCTTACCTCCCTGCGGGGCGTGGGGCCCTGGACGGCGGAGATGCTGCTGATCTTCGGCCTCCAACGGCCGGACGTGGTCAGCTGGGGAGACCTGGCCATCCTCCGGGGCATGCGGATGCTGTACCGGAAGCGGACCATCGACCCGGCCTTTTTCCGGCGCCTGCGGAAGCGATACAGCCCCTACGGAACTACCGCCAGCCTGTATCTCTGGGCCATCGCCTGCGGCGCCCTGCCGGAGCTGACGGACCCGGCCGCCAAGCGGGCGCCGGAGAAAAAGCGAGGTGCGGTCCATGACAGATGACCAGCGCTGGCAGGCGGTCGCCGCCAACGACCGGCGGTTCGACGGCGTGTTTTTCTACGGCGTCACCTCCACGGGCGTCTTCTGCCGCCCCTCCTGCCCCCCCGTCCGCCCCGGCGGGACCGGGTGCAGTTCTTTCCCTCCGCCCAGGCGGCCGGTGAGGCGGGCTTTGAGAGCCTCTCCGCCTTTTACCGGGCTTTCCGGCGGGAGCTGGGCTGCTCCCCCGGCACATATCGAACAAAGGAGATGTCATCATGATCACATATCTGACTACGCTCCCCTCTCCGGTGGGTACGTTGACCCTGGCCGCCGACGGCACGGCCCTCACCGGTCTGTGGCTGGAGGGGCAGAAGTACTTCGGCGCTGGCCTTCCAGATACTGTACAGGAAAAAGACTTGTCAGTTTTTCGGGAGGCAGAAGCCTGGCTGAAGGCGTACTTTGCCAAGGCCCCCCTCCCTGCCCTGCCGCCGCTGGCGCCCCAGGGCAGTTCCTTCCGCCAGGCGGTGTGGCAGCTCCTGCTGGAGATCCCCTACGGCACCGTCACCACTTACGGTGCCCTGGCACAAAAGCTCCGGGACCGGGGCATCTCCGCTGCGGCCCAGGCCGTGGGCGGTGCCGTGGGCCACAACCCCATCTCCATCCTGATCCCCTGCCACCGGGTGGTGGGCAGCGACGGCAGCCTGACCGGCTACGCCGGCGGTGTTGCCAAGAAGCAGTTCCTGCTGGAGCTGGAGGGCGTGGACATGGCGGGGCTGTACGTCCCCACCCGGGGCACGGCCCTGTGAGAGAGACCCCTTCCCGCCTGCGCTGAAATAAAAAGAAGCGGCGTCCATTCGGACGCCGCTTCTCGCAAGAGACGAAAACGGATATCGTTTATCTCTGCTGCTCCCGCATCTTGGCGAAGCACTCGCTGCAGTACACGGGGCGGTCAGACTTGGGCTCGAAGGGCACGCGGGCCTCGCCGCCGCAGGCAGCGCAGACAGCGGTGAAATACTCCCGGGGACCGCGGGCCGCGTTCTTGCGGGCGTCACGGCAGGCCTTGCACCGCTGGGGCTCGTTCTGGAAGCCGCGCTCAGCATAGAACTCCTGCTCGCCGGCGGTGAACACGAACTCCTTGCCGCACTCCTTGCACACTAAGGTCTTGTCTTCGTACATGATGTTACCCTCTCTTTGAAAAGAAAAATATATTGCGTTCAGCTTCCGCTGAGATCGCCGGAAAGAAGCTGCCGTGCCACCTTGCGCCGAATGCGCTGCACGGCGTTGTCCACGGACTTTGGGGGCTTGCCTACCGTCTCGGCAATTTCCCTGCATGAAAGACCGTCTAAATAGTACCCCAAAATCTTTGCTTCAAACTCGGACAACTGTTTCCGGACACCGGATAAGAGGGCAGCGGTATGTTCCCTGTCGATGAGATACGCTTCGGGATCGCGCTGAGTCAGATCGCTGGTACCAGAGGTGTAGGAATTGGCATCAAAGAAGGGTGTATCCAGGGGAACCGACTGATTGAGCGCCAGATGCTTATCCCGCGCCGCGGCGCGGAGAACGGAATACAGCCGGTTTCGTATGCAGATTTCTGCGAAGGTCCGAAAGGATGCCTCCTTGGAGGCGTCATACTCCCGAACAGCTTTGAGGAGGCCCACCATGCCCTCCTGGGTCAGGTCCTCACTGTCGCCGCCTGCCAGGAAAAAGGGGCGGGCGCAGCTGCGGACCAGTCGGTTATACCGCGCCACAAGAGCTTCCTCTGCGTCGCGGCTGCCGCCGGCAGCCAGGGTGCAGAGCATTTCGTCACTGCACTGGTCCAGGGGCTGGGGCGTCTTCTCGTTAGAACTGTACATATCGTATTATACCTGTCTATTTGGTGAAATGTCAAGCAATTTGTAAAAAAATTCAAGAAACAAATTTTTATTTTTTTTGCGATTTGATGAAATCCGCCAAGCGGTCCGCCACAGCCTGGGCGACGTCGGTAGTCTTGGCCTCAACCATCACCCGGATCAGGGCCTCCGTGCCGGAGGGCCGCACCAGCACCCGGCCAGCGCCGGACAGGGCCGCTTCCTCCTGCTTTACGGCCTCCGCCAGCTCGGGAGATGCCATGATAGCCTCCTTCACGCCGCCGCTGTGGGGGACCTCCACATTCACCAGCACCTGAGGGTAGACAGCGCAGCAGCTGACAAGGGAACTCGCTTTCTCGCCGGAGCGGGCCAATACCTGCAGGAACTGGAGGGCCGTCACCTCGCCGTCGCCGGTGGTCTCCAGGTCGGTGAAGATGGTATGGCCGGACTGCTCTCCGCCGATGCGGTAGTCCTTCTCCAGCATCTTCTCCAGCACGTTCCGGTCCCCCACGTCGGTGCAGATCAGGTCGATGCCGCTGTTCCGGCAGAACTCGTGGAGCCCCAGGTTACTCATCACTGTGGCCACCAGAGCGTTGCCGTTCAGCTTCCCGCGGCGCTTCAGGTCCATGGCGCACACCGCCAGGACCTTGTCGCCGTCGATGGTGGCGCCGGTCTCGTCCACCAACAGGCAGCGGTCTGCGTCGCCGTCAAAGGCCACGCCGATGTCGTAGCCCCCCTTCACCACGGAGGCGGCCAGATCTTCCATGTGGGTGGAGCCGCAGCGGCTGTTGATGTTCACCCCGTCCGGGTCGTGGTGGATGAAGTCCGTCCGGGCCTTGAAGCGGCCGAACAGCTCCGGCGCCGTGGCGCTGGCAGCGCCGTTGGCGCAGTCCACCAGGATTTTCAGGCCCGCCAGATCCGACTCAATGGTGGAGGCGACAAAGTCGATGTAGTCCCGCTTCAGCTGACGCATGCCGTGGTGGCGGCGGCCGATCTCCCCCCGGGTGCGCACCTTCATGGGCTCCTGGGAGAGGATCTTCTCCTCGATCCGGCCCTCCACCGCGTCGGAGAGCTTGTAGCCCTGGCCGCTGAAGACCTTGATGCCGTTGTGCTCATAGGGGTTGTGGCTGGCGGAGATCACGATGCCCGCGTCCGCCCGCTCCTGTACAGTGAGGTATGCCACTGCGGGGGTGGGTATGGTGCCCACCGGCTTCACGTCGCCTCCCACAGAGCAGATGCCTGCCATCAGAGCGGATTCCAGCATGTCGGAGGAGATGCGGGTGTCCTTGCCGATCACCAAGGTGGGGCGGCTGCCTTTCTCCTCTTCCAGCACGGTGGCGATGGCCTGGCCCACCCGGAAGGCCATATCGGCGGTGAGGTTCTCCCCCACTACGCCGCGGATACCGTCAGTGCCAAATAATTTACCCATAATATCATTACCTCGTTCGTTTCATATGATGGAACCGCCTCATTGGACGGAAAAATGCTGCGTCGCCGGCTGGAACGATGTGCCCCTCATTTTCTTTTCGGCTTTGCTGAAAGGACTGCGCCCGCAGGCACATGCCGGAGGCAGCCGCCGCAAGCGGCGGCGCTTGAGCCGGAGACAAGCGGCTCGCCTCACAGGCTCAGCTGCTCCATATCCGGCGGTTCTGCCGTCATGCCGCCGGGAATGGGCATGTGCAGATGCTGATACGCCTTCTGCGTCACGCATCGCCCCCGGGGCGTCCGGGTCAGAAAGCCCAGCTGCATCAGGTACGGCTCGTATACGTCCTCCAGGGTCACAGATTCCTCACCGATGGTGGCCGCCAGCGTCTCCAGGCCCACAGGGCCGCCGCCGTAATTCTCGATGATGGCTCCCAGCATCCGCCGGTCGATGGGGTCCAGCCCCAGATGGTCGATCTCCAGGGCGCACAGAGCCTGGTCCGCCACATCCTTCGTGATGACGCCGTCGGCCTTCACCTGGGCGAAGTCCCGCACCCGGCGCAGCATCCGGTTGGCGATCCGGGGCGTGCCCCGGCTCCGGCGGGCGATCTCATAGGCCCCCTCCGGCACGATGTCCACGTTCAGGATTCCGGCAGACCGGGTGACGATCTCGCTGAGTTCCTCCGGCGTGTACAGCTCCAGCCGCAGCGTTACGCCGAACCGGTCCCGCAGGGGCGCAGACAACTGCCCCGCCCGGGTGGTAGCCCCGATCAGGGTGAACTTGGGCAGGTCCAGCCGGATGGAGTTGGCGCTGGGGCCCTTGCCCACGATGATGTCCAGGGCGTAGTCCTCCATGGCCGGGTACAGGATCTCCTCTACCGACCGGTTCAGCCGGTGGATCTCATCCACAAACAGGATGTCCCCCTCGTTCAGGTTGGTGAGGAGCGCCGCCAGGTCGCCGGGCTTCTCAATGGCCGGGCCGGAGGTGATGCGGATGTTGACCCCCATCTCTTGCGCGATGATGCCGGCCAGGGTGGTTTTGCCCAGGCCGGGCGGGCCGTGGAGCAGCACGTGGTCCAGCGCCTCCCCCCGCTTCTGGGCAGCCTGGATGAAGATGTTCAGGTTCTCCTTGGCCTTCTCCTGGCCGATGTACTCCCGCAGGGTCTTGGGCCGGAGGGAGCCCTCCTGTGCGTCCTCCTGCAGGAACGTCTTGGCCACGATGGGCTCCTCGTAGATGTCGTTTCCAAAGTCGATGCTCAAAGTGTCACTTCCCTTTTTCGTGGGGTGCTGTCAGGTCCCGGGGCGGCTCACAGGTGCTCCAGCACGTCCCGGAGGGTGTCCAGGAATGCCTCCTCGCCCCAGGTGTTGACCTTGAAGAACATGGCCTGGCTGCCGCCGGAGGTAATGGCAGAGAGAAACAGCTCATCTCCCCGGCCAGCCAGAGTCATGCTCATGCTGACCCGATTGCCGCCGGACCAGCTGTACCGCTCATACACCCGGACGGCACAGCGAAAATCCCCGGAACGGTAGTCGCTGCCGTCCTCGTAGCTGGCGGAGGCGCTGCCGTTCATCACGCCGTCGTGGAGGCGGCGGAGGACGCCGTCAAAATCGCCGGTGATGGTGCACTCGTATTTTGCCATGGCCGCCTCACATCTTAAAGACCTGCACCGCCAGCCAGGCAAGGCCGTACACGCAGCACAGGCAAATGCCGAAGAGAACGCCGTTTTTGTTCCGGCGGCGCTTTTCCTGGTCGTTCAGATCGTGCTGCTGACGGCCCCGGTTGAACAGCACAGAAAACCGCATGCCGTACAGCATGGTGGGGACCGCCATGCCGACGGCGCCCAGCATCAGTACGACCGCTAAGATCTTGGTACCCAATTCATCCACCTCATTTTACCATTTTCTTCAGGCTCTGGCGGATGATCTCCTCCAGAGGCAGATTCTCCACGTCCACGCCCTTCAGCGCCATGGACACCTCGGCGCTGGTGTAGCCCAGCACCGCCAGGGCCTGGGCTGCCTCCGTCGCCTTGCTGGTGAAGGCCGGGGCGCTGACGGCTCCCCCGCCGGAGAAGTCCAGCCCGGTGACGGCGCTCTCCTTGGCCATCTTGTCCTTCAGCTCCAGAATGATCCGCTGGGCCAGCTTCTTGCCTACGCCGGGCGCCGCCGTCAAACTCTTCTCGTCGCCGGTGACGATGGCCATGGCCAGGGATTCCGGCGTGGAGGTGGAGAGGATGGCCAGGGCCGCCTTGGGCCCCACGCCGCTGACGGCAATCAGCAGCTTGAAGCTGTTCAGCTCGTTCTGCGTGGCGAAGCCGTACAGACCGAAGGCGTTCTCCCCCACGTCCAGATAGGTGTAGAGCTTCCCCCGCTGGCCCTTTTTCAGCCGGGAGAGGGTGTAGTTGGTGGTTTTACAGGCGTACCCCACCCCACCGCAGTCGATGACCGCCAGATAGGGCAGGATCTCCGCCACGGTGCCGTCTAAGTAGTAAAACATTCGATCACACTTCCTTGGGAGTTAGGAATGAGGAATTAGGAATGATTGTGTTCCGCCGCAGGCGGAACGATTTCAATTGGTCCGGCTCCGCCGGACACTAAAATTTCTAATTCCTAACACCTAATTCCTAATTGTTCAGACTGTCTCCTTGACCCCGCTGTCCTGCTGGGGCAGGCGGGACGTGGCGCTCCGGGCGTGGCACAATGCCAGGGCCAGGGCGTCCGCCGCGTCGTCGGGCCTGGGGACGGATTTCAAACGCAGCAGGCGGCGGGTCATGTCCATCACCTGGCGCTTCTCCGCCTTGCCGTAGCCCACCACCGCCATCTTCACCTGGGAGGGCGTGTACTCGTGCAGCGGGATGCCGCACTTCTCCGCCGTGTACAGCAGTACGCCCCGGGCGTGGGCCACGGCGATGCCGGTGGTGAGGTTCGTGTTGAAGAACAGCTCTTCGATGGAGATGACGTCCGGCTTCAGCTGGCCGATCAAGTCCTCCATGTCCGTGCCGATCTGGTAAAGCCGTTTCGACAGGGGCAGTCCCGCCGGGGTGGTGATGGCGCCGTAGGTCACCATATGCACTTGTGCCCGCTCCGCCGTGATGAGGCCGAAGCCGATGGTGGCGTAGCCGGGGTCGATGCCCAGGATCCGCATGGCGCTTCCCCTCCAGTTTACATACTTTATCAGTATAGCAAATTTCGGGGAGAGAAGCAACCTAAAAGATATGAGATATGAGATATATGAGATAAAAAATAAGAGATAAAAGATCGTCCCCTCTGACACGGCAGGTGGATCTTTTATCTCTTATCTCTTTACTTTTATCTTATTTGATGGGGATCGTGACCGGAACCTCCGCCTGGGTGGTGTGGGACCAATTGAGCTCCAGGAGCACCGTGTCCTGGTCATAGTCCCTCAGGGGCAGATAGGCCTCTCCGTGGCCGTCGTCCAGAACGCTCCAGCCAAAGTTGTCCATGTCATACTTCGTCCCGGCCTCGTCGTAGTACCGGCTGGCGAACACCTGCTTGTGGATGTCCGCCGGTGCCGTCACATCAAAGGTCAGCATCCAGCCGTTCTCCCGGTGCTGTATCGCCTGCACCGTCACTCCCTCCGGCAGCCACTCCACCGTGCCGTTTTTCAGATCCGCCCGGACCCGCTCCCTGTTCTTGTCCAGCCAGGTGGCGCCGGTGATGTGGAGGGTCAAATGCGTGCTGTCCGCAAAGTAGGGACTCTCCAGCCGGAAGGACTTCATGGCCGGTGTATCCGGGTCTCCGGTGGCGGAGACGCCGTTGGAGATGGAGTCGAACCGCTCCCCGTCCTCGTTTTCCAGGTAGAAGTCCAGGTCCTTCAGCCAGGCGGTGTTGTCCGCCGCCCCCTCCACGTTCACACGGACGTGGGTGGGATAGACCTCCACCTCCTTCACCATCAGGGTCTGGCCGTCCAGCTGGAAGGTACTGTTCACCGGGACGAGCTCCCCCTGGGCGGTGTAGGTAGGGTCAAAGGCCAGATCGAAGGCGAACGATGCCAGGATGTCCGGCTCCTCCCGCTCCGGTTCGTCCAGGATGGACCGGCTGGGCGCGGCGGGGGCGTTCTCCGGTTCCGTCTCCGTCTCCCCGGTGACGCCGAAGGCCATGGTGAAGCCCTCCGGAACGTCGTTGTCCTGGTAGTCCAGTGTGAAGCGCAGCAGCGTCCCCGGCGGCTGCCGGAAGTCGGACGACAGCACGGAGCAGCGCTGCCTGGGAGTAAATTCCGGCAGCTCGGCGGAGAGGCTCTCGTACCCCGTCCCCTCCAGGGTGAAGAAGATGTGCACCTGCTTCTGGTCCACGATCACATACTCGATGGTGGCGGTGATGCCGTTCACCGTCTGGGACTGGCCCATGGGCTGGACGTAGTCGTTCTCCACGGCGGCGGAGAGGGACGGCGACCAGGCAACCGCCTGAGCCAGCGCCCGCAGCACCGGCACGCCGCCGCAGGCCCGTGCAAAGGGCGGAAACAGGTTCACCAGCAGCACGAAGGCGATGAAGCAGGCCGCCAGGCTCCCCGCCGGAACGCCGAAGAACCGCAGGCGGCGGTCTCGCCTCCGGCGGCGCAGGGCCCGTTCCACGGTGGTGTCCAGGGCCGCCGGGGTGGCCTCCAGCTCCTGGAGCAGGGCCTGATACTCCTCATTTCGGGTCATGTGTCTCCCTCCTCTCCCAGTTCCAGCCGCAGCAGGGCCAGCGCCCGCCGCTGGCGGGTGGCCGCGGTGCCCTGGGGGATGTTCAGCGCCCGGGCGGTCTCCGCCTGGGTGTATCCGGCGAAGAACCGCAGGATCACCACTGCCCGTAATTCCTCCGGCAGGCGGCGGATGGCATCCTTCAACGGCAGGGCGTCGTAAGCGTCCGGCCCGGCGGTGTCCGGCAGGGTCTCCTCACCCGCCAGTCGCCTGCGGCGGCGGAGCTCCCGGTGGCACTCGTTCAGCACGATCCGGGTGAGCCAGGTCTCGAAGAACGCCGGCTCCCGTAACTGCTTCAGCGCCCGCAGGGCCTGGTAGACGCCCTCGTCCACGGCCTCCAGAGCGTCGGCCTCGCTGCCCAGGTACAGATACGCCGTCCGGTACAGCCGTGCCCGGAGGGCTTCCGCCCGGCGGGCGAATTCATCGTGATCCATGGCGGGCCTCCTTTCTGCTCTCTATTCCTTAGAGAATCTGGAGAAGGGTTTTGTTTTCACAAAAATGGGAAAATTTTTGGATGCGGGGGGGCTCAGGGGGACGTCCCATTGGACGCGGGAATGACAGCCATGCTGATGGCTGGGCAGATGCACCCCCCATTGTCGTCGTCGCAAAGTCCGCTCAGCTCCGTTTCCGCCTGCGGCGAAAACTGCGCCCGCTCCCTTGCTCCTCCTCTCCCCACCGCGCGGGGCGCGGCGGGG
>NZ_JACSNX010000031.1 GCF_016902445.1 Oscillibacter valericigenes
TCATCAACAAGGAGAACATCGCCAAGATGAAGGACGGGGTCATCATCATCAACAACAGCCGGGGGCAGATGGTGGTGGAGCAGGACCTGGCGGACGCCCTGAACAGCGGCAAGGTGGCGGCGGCCGGTCTGGACGTGGTGTCCACGGAGCCCATCCGCGGGGACAACCCCCTGCTGAAGGCCAAGAACTGCATCCTCACGCCCCACATCTCCTGGGCGCCCAAGGAGAGCCGCCAGCGGATCATGGACTGCACGGTGGACAACGTGCGGGCATATCTGGACGGCAAGCCCATCAATGTGGTGAACGGGTGAGCTCCGCGCCATCTGTCTTTTGACAGCTCATCATCTGAGAAAACGGAAAAAATTGCCGGCCAGAGTTTACCTGGCCGGCCATTTTTTTGATTCATCATTTCCCGCGTCAGATTTAAAGGCCGCCGGTATCCGGCGGCCTTTTGGAATGCTCTACAGGGATGCCCGATATCGCTCCGCCTGGTCCAGCAGCTCCCCGGCGCTTGCCAGCAGGGCCTCCGTCACGTGGCTGCCGCCGGTGATGCGGGCCAGCTCCGCCTTCCGCTGCTCCCGGTCCAGCAGCACCACACGGGTGTAGGTGCGGCCGTCCCGCTCCCCCTTCTCCACGGAGAAGTGGGTGTCTGCCATGGCGGCCAGCTGGGGCAGATGGGTGACGCACAGCACCTGCTTGCGGCGGCTGACCTGGGCCAGCTTCTCCGCCACCTTCTGGGCAGCCCGGCCGCTGACGCCGGTGTCCACCTCGTCGAACACCAGGGTGCCGATGGATTCCTGCTCCGCCAGCACGTTTTTCAGGGCCAGCATGATCCGGGCCAGCTCGCCGCCGGAGGCGATCCGGGCGATGGGCTTCAGGTCCTCCCCGGCGTTGGCGGACATGAGGAACCGCACGGCGTCGCAGCCGTCGGGGCCCGGCTCCTTCTCACCGAAGTCGATGGCAAAGCGGACCTTGTGCATATCCAGGTCCCGAAGTTCTGACTGGATGCGCTGCTCCAGCACCGCGGCGGCGCCCCGCCGGGCGGCGGTCAGGTCCGCGCCTGCCGCCAGAACGGCCTTCCGGGCCTTCTCCAGCTGCTGCTCCAGCCGGATCAGGGTATCGTCCGCCGTCTCCATATCGTCCAGCTCCCGGCGGCATTTGTCCAGGTAGGCCAGCATGTCCTCCACCGTGGCGCCGTACTTCTTTTTCAGCCGGTACAGCAGATCGGACCGGCTCTCCACCGCGTCCAGCTCCGCCGGGGAGAAGTCGAACTCCTCCCGCTTGTCCCGGATGGTCTCAGCAAGGTCATAGGCTTCACACCGCAGCTGTTCCAGCCGCTGATACAGCTCCCCCAGGTCGCCGGACAGGGTGCGGACACCGGCGAGAGCCTCCTCCGCATCCCGGAGGGCGGAGACGGCGCCTCCCCCCTCTTCCCCGCCGTTTAAGCAATAGTCCGCCCCGGACAGGGCAGAGAGGTACTTCTCCCCGTTGCGCAGCAGGTCCCGCCGCTCTGTGAGGCTCTCCTCCTCGCCGGGCACCAGCTGGGCCCGCTCCAGCTCGTCGATCTGGAAACGGAGGCTGTCCATCCGCCGGGCCTTCTCCGCCTCGTCCATCTGCAGGGCCCGGATCTTGGCCTGCAGCGCCGCCATGGCCTCGTAGGCGGTCTGATACCGGCCCAGGGGCGTCTCCGTCCGGCCGAAGCGGTCCAGATAGCTCAGGTGCTGCTCCTCGTCCAGCAGCTGCTGGCCGTCGTGCTGGCCGTGGATGTTCAGCAGCTCCTCCCCGATCCGCCGCAGCTGGGCCACGGTGACGGGCCGGCCGTTGACCCGGCAGAGGTTCTTGCCGTCCCCTGTCAGCTCCCGCTGCAGCAGCAGATGACCGTCCTCGTCCGGGGCGGTGCCGGTCTCCGCCAGCCCCGGCAGGCCGGCGGGAACCTGGGAGAACTCCGCACCGACAAAGGCCCGGTCCGCTCCGGTGCGGATCAGGTCCCGGGAGGTGCGCCCGCCCAGCACAGCCCCCATGGCGTCGATGACGATGGACTTGCCGGCGCCGGTCTCGCCGGTGAGGGCGTTGAAGCCGGGGCGGAACTGGATGTCCGCCTCCTGGATGACCGCGATATTCTCAATGTGCAGAAGCTCCAGCATAGGGGGGTCCTCCTCCGAAAACGCGCCCGGCGAGCCCGCCGGGCGCGGCAAAGTCAGCTGATGAACATGGCGTCGCCGAAGGAGAAGAAGCGGTATTTCTCCCGCACCGCCTCCTCATAGGCGGCCAGCACGTGCTCCCGTCCGGCAAAGGCGGACACCAGCATGATGAGCGTACTCTCCGGCAGGTGGAAGTTGGTCACCAGGCCGTCCATCACCTTGAATCGGTAGCCGGGATAGATATAGATATTGGTCCAGCCGGACTTGGCCTCCATGTGGCCGTCCTCGGCGGCCCAGGACTCCAGCGTCCGGCAGGAGGTGGTGCCCACGCAGATACACCGGCCCCCGTTTGCCCGGGTCTCGTTGATCAGGTCCGCCGTCTCCTGGGAGATGGTGCAGTACTCGCTGTGCATGGGGTGGTCCTCGATGGTGTCCTCCTTCACGGGCCGGAAGGTGCCCAGGCCCACATGAAGGGTCACATACCCGATCTTCACGCCCTTGGCCTGGATGGTCTCCAGCAGCTCCGGCGTGAAGTGGAGCCCCGCCGTGGGGGCGGCGGCGCTGCCCAGGACCTTGGAGTATACGGTCTGGTACCGCTCCTGGTCCTGGAGCTCCTCCTTGATGTAGGGGGGCAGGGGCATTTTGCCCAGCCGCTCCAGCGTCTCCAGGAAGATGCCCTCGTAGTCGAACCGGATCAGGCGGCCGCCCTCCTCCAGCTGCTCCACGATCTTGGCGGTCAGCTCCCCGTTGCCGAAGGTGAGCCGGGTGCCCTTCCGGAGCTTCCGGCCTGGGCGGACCAAGCACTCCCACACCTTATCCCCCTTGTCGTTCAGCAGCAGCACCTCGCAGATGCCGCCGCCGGGCAGGCGCTGGCCCACCAGACGGGCGGGCAGCACCCGGGAGTTGTTCAGAATCAGGCAGTCGCCGGGGTTCAGGAAGTCCGGCAGGTCATAGAAATGGTGGTGTCCCGTGGCGCCGCTCACCCGGTCCAGCGTCATCAGGCGGGAGGTGTCCCGCTTCTCGATGGGGGTCTGGGCGATCAGCTCCTGGGGCAGATCATAGTAAAAATCACTGGTCTTCATGCTCTTTCCTTCTCTTTACCGGACACGGATGCCGGTGAAATAAAATTCCAAAATATCGATGTAGTCATGTCCCTGCTCCGCCATGGCCTTGGCGCCGTACTGGCTCATGCCGACGTTGTGGCCGTTTCCGGTGCCGGTGACGGTGATGCCGTCCCGTGAGGCGGAGCCCCGGCTGCCGGAGCCTCCGGTGAGGTCCGAGGTGCCGGAGGACGAGATAGCGGCGTGCTCCTCCCCCTCCAGGCGGCTGACGGTACCGCTGCCGGAGATGACAGAGGCGCCGTCCAGAGACGACAGGGTGCCGGAGGCGCTGTTCACGGCGTAGCCGCTGCCGCCGCCTGTGCCGCCGGTGATGGTGAACCGCAGACTGGGGACGTTCTTGCCCAGGGTGGTGCTGTAAAAGGCCATGCGGGCATCGTCCCCCGTGCGGACCAGGGTGTTCCCCCGGCTGTCCACAAAGGTCACGGAATACACGTTGCCCAGGTCGGTATATTCTGATACATAGGCATCCACCACATCACCGATGTCATAGCCGCTGTTCTGCAGCACCCATGTCAGCTCGTCCCAAGTGTAGGTGACGGTCCAGCTGTAGTTTGGGATGGAAGTCTGTGCCTCATAGGGGTCCTCTTTTCCCCGGAGGTAGGGCACATCGGTGCCCCAGACATTCTCCGCGTCCTCAGTGGCGCCGCCGTCGGAGGAGTGGTAGTAAGCCTCCGCCAGCTCTCCGTCATAGTAGAGGCACTCCCCTTCCGTCTCCTCCACCGCACGGTCCGTGGCGGAGGTGGCGGCGCCGACGCCGCTGTACACCTGGCAGTCCGTGGAATTGCACACGTCAAAGCCGTAGGCCGACAGGTGCTTGGTGTTCAGGCAGGCGAAGGTCCGGGCGCACACCGCCTGGGCCTTCAGGGCCTCCAGCTCCCAGTCCCCCGGCATCTCGGAGGGCAGGACGCCCTTCACGTAGTCCTCCAGGTCCACCACGTTCACCACCTGCAGCCCGCCGCCGCTGACGGTGTACTCGAACCCGCCGCGATAGCGGTTCCCCCGGAACCAGGTGATGGGGTCCCGGCCCATGGGCATGACGGCCAGGGTGTCCTCCTCCGTCTCCCAGAGGACCTGGTCCGTTCCGGTGATGACCACCTGGATCCCGCCCCTGGACATGGGTTCCATGGTGATGGTGGTCTCGTCCGTCTCCCCCAGGGAGACGAAGGTCCGGTCGTCCTCGAAATAGCCGAACTCGTAGCCGCGGCCATCATCGTTTTCCAGGTTGGCGGAGGACATGACGGAGGAGCCGTACCGCAGCCCTACCTTCACCGTATCATTGGTGACGGCGGAGGCGCTGACGGCGCTTAGGGCAAAAAATGTCACAACCAGAGACAACACGACCAAGCCTTTTTTCATGGAACCTCCCCAAGCCATGCACCTTGACGAACACAAGGAAGTATGCTAGTATAAATACAAATGTCCGTGTTGGGAGTACAGGCTTTTCATCTTCAATATGGAACATTATAGTACATCCCGGCGCCATATTCAACCAAAATCGACGGAAGGCGGTTTTCTCTTTCCGGCGCAACATGGGAGCAGGAGGCACATACTATGAAACAGTACAAAGTCGGCATCATCGGCGGCACCGGCATGGTGGGCCAGCGGTTCATCACCCTGATGGAAAACCATCCCTGGTTCCAGCTGACGGCTATCGCCGCAAGCGCGCGCAGCGCGGGCAGACCCTACGCCGAGGCGGTAGAGGGCCGCTGGGCCCTGGACGTTCCCATGCCGGAGGAGGCCAGAAACCTGGTGGTGCTGGACGCGGAGAACGACGCGGAGCAGCTGGCGTCCATGGTGGACTTCTGCTTCTGCGCCGTGGATATGAAGAAGGAGGAGATCCGGGCCCTGGAGGAGCGGTACGCCAGGCTGGAGTGCCCCATCGTCTCCAACAACTCCGCCCACCGGTGGACCGACGATGTACCCATGGTGGTGCCGGAGATCAACCCGGACCACCTGGAGATCATCGAGGCCCAGCGCAGGCGCCTGGGCACGAAGCGGGGCTTCATCGCCGTGAAGAGCAACTGCTCCCTCCAGAGCTACGTCCCGGCCCTGCATCCCCTGAAGAAGTACGGCCTGGAGAAAGTTTTGGTCTGCACCTATCAGGCCATCTCCGGCGCCGGCAAGACCTTCCAGCGCTGGCCGGAGATGGTGGATAACTGCATCCCCTACATCGGCGGCGAGGAGGAGAAGAGCGAGCAGGAACCCCTGAAGCTGTGGGGCCATATCGAAGACGGCAAGATCGTCAAGGCCGGCGGCCCCTCCTTCACCGCCCAGTGCTTCCGGGTGGCCTGCCAGGACGGCCACATGGCCGCCGTGTTCATGAAGTTCGCCGACGGCAAGGCCCCCTCCATGGAGCAGATCAAGGCGGACTGGGCCGCCTTCCGGGGCGTGCCCCAGGAGCTGGAGCTCCCCTCCGCCCCCAAGCAGTTCCTCCACTACTTTGAGGAGCCGGACCGGCCCCAGACCCGGCTGGACCGGAACCTGGAGCACGGCATGGCCGTGTCTGTGGGCCGCCTGCGGCCGGACACCCAGTACGACTACAAGTTCGTGTGCCTCTCCCACAACACCCTCCGGGGCGCCGCCGGCGGCGCGGTGCTGCTGGCCGAGCTGCTGTGCGCCAAAGGATACATGGACTAAAGCAAACAGATTTACAAAAGAGACGGCTTGCCGGAGTTGGCAAGCCGCTTCTTTTATCCCAAAACCTGCCTTAAATGAGGAATTAGGAATGAGGAATTAGAAATTTTGGTGTCCGGTAGCGCCGGACGATTTAAAATCGTTCCGCCTGCGGCGGAACACATCAACTCCTAATTCCTAACTCCTAGTTCCTAACTGAAAAGGAGCGTGTGTTCATTGAAAAAGCCTCTCTTCACCGGGTCCGGCGTGGCCATCGTCACGCCCTTTACCAAGGAGACCGTGGACCTTCCCACGTTGGGGCGGCTGCTGGACTTTCAAATGAAAAACGGCACCGACGCCATCATCGTCTGCGGCACCACGGGCGAGGCCAGTACCATGAGCTACCGGGAGCGGATGCGGACCATCGAGTTCTGCGTGGACCACGTGGACGGGCGGCTGCCGGTGATCGCCGGCACCGGCTCCAACTCCACGGAGAACGCCCTGGCCCTGTCCCGGGATGCCGAGCGGGCCGGGGCCGACGGGCTGCTGGTGGTGACGCCCTACTACAACAAGGCCAGCCAGTCCGGGCTCATCCGCCACTTCCAGGTGATCGCCGACGGCGTGGATGTGCCGCTGATCTTATACGACGTGCCCTCCCGCACCGGAGTCACCATCGCGCCGGAGGCCTACGCGGAGCTGGCGAAGCACCCCAACATCAACGGTGTCAAGGAGGCGGGGAGCAACTTCTCCAACATCCAGAAGACCCGGAATCTGTGCCCGGAGGACTTCACCATCTGGTCCGGCAACGACGACGAGACGGCGGCCATCTGCATGCTGGGGGGCAAGGGCGTCATCTCCGTGGTGGCCAACGTCCTGCCGGCCCAGATGCACCGCCTGACGGAGCTGTGTCTGCGGAACGACTTTGCCGCCGCCGGGAAGCTGCAGCTGGAGCTGAAGGATTTCTGCGACGCCATGTTCTGTGACGTGAACCCCATCCCCGTCAAGACGGCCCTGAATCTGCTGGGCTGGGACGTGGGCCCCCTGCGCCTGCCCCTGTGCGATCCCAAAGAGGCGGGATTGGAGAAGATCAAGGCCGCTCTGGAGCGGTATGGGTTGACCGCCAGGACATAAAGAACGGCCGCCCGGCGAGAGCCGGGCGGCTGCGATTCCGTTCACTTCCGGGTGCGTTCGCCGTACTGCTCGGAGGACAGGCACACCTGGGCCTCACCTCCGCCGACGGCAGTAATCTCCACAGTCAGCTTGTTCCGCAGGTCGGCGCTCTCCCCTTCCTCGACTCGGAAGGCCCGGATCAGGGTCTCTCCGGCGGGGATGCGGACGGTGGTGAACAGCTCCTGGCTGATATGACCAACAGTCCAGGGACGGTAGACACGCGCCAGGATGTCCACCTCCCCCTGGTTCTCGATCACCAGGGCGGCATAGGGCAGCTCCGGCATGAAGTGAAAGGTGTATGTCAGATCCTCCCCCTGAAGGGCCACGCCGTCCACGAACCGGCCCAGATAGGCGGCCGGGTCCAGCTCCGCTGGATCCACCTCCGTGAAAATTCCACAGCTAATGCCATACTCCGGTTTTGTAGGCGTCTCCATCTGCCGCTGGACGATCTCATCCCGCATGGGGGAGTCCTCCTCCAGCCCGTGCCCGACGATGACGGAGGTGCCGTCCCCCACCTGGATCTCCGCCTGTTGGTCGCCGATGGCGACGATGCGCTCCGTACCGTCCTCGTTCTGTGTGGTCCTTC
The DNA here is from genome assembly GCF_016902445.1 of Oscillibacter valericigenes. Classification (GTDB taxonomy): domain Bacteria; phylum Bacillota; class Clostridia; order Oscillospirales; family Oscillospiraceae; genus Oscillibacter; species Oscillibacter avistercoris. The sequence continues at coordinate 7,632 of NZ_JACSNX010000031.1, forward strand.
TGGAAAAAAACTCCGCCCCCGTCCAGTAGGTGGGCTGGCCGTTCTCGTCCAGGCGAGGGTTGCCCTCCGGGTCCACTGATACCTCTGTGCCGAAATCGATGCAGTTCAGGTCCTCCCGGTACACCACGCCGTAGACCATGTCCAGCACCTCCGCCGTGGTCTCGGCGCTGACGAAGTAGTGGTCCTCTCCGTTCTCGTCGGTGTAGGTCAGCACGGTGGGGACCTGGGCGCCGTCCTCCGTGGTCCAGGTGGTGCCGGCCGGCACCTGCTCCTTGCCGAACAGGGCCACGCCCGCCTCGCCATAGGCCACCTGTCCGTTCAGTGTCCCGCTCTGAGGGTCTGCGGGCTGGCTGGTCTCCTCTGCCATAGAGGCCCCAACCAGCCCCACCAGCAGCAGCATGGTGCTCATACCCGCGATAAAGGGAATGTAATTGCGCCTCATCTTGCTTCTTCCTTTCTTGTCACCAGGTCACGCCTTCGGCGATCCTCAGCAGTTCCTCGGCGGACAGGCCCTTTCCATAGAGAGCGAAGATGTAGGGGCCGTCCGTCCACAGCAGGTCTTTTTCTGTACTGCCCGTCTCCTCCGCCAGAAGGCCCGGACGTCCGTTGACCTCCACCTCGGAGCCCTGGCAGGCGGTCCCTTTGGAGCCCACCAGGTCCTCCCCCCGGGTCTGGCGCAGAGTGAAAGAGGCCTCCTCTCCCTTTCGGTATATCAGGCTTCGCTCACTGCGGATCTCGTTGGTGCCGCCTCGAACCAGGGTGAAGCCCTCCGGAACATAGTCCAGCTGGGCATCCTGAAAGGGCTGGGTGGTGACGTGCTCCAGCCGGACGACATACCGCAGCTCCCCATTGGTCTGGGACCAGTAGATCTGACAGTTTGTCCGGTCCCCCGCTCCTACGGAGAGGCCTGCCGCCAGGGCACCGATCACGGCGGCCGCTGCCAGCAGGGCCCGCCAGGGCCGCCGTCTCCGCTGACGATGCAGCAGCAGCTCCATTCGGGTCTCAAAGTCCGGGGAAAAGTCATGGACGCACTCTGCCTGGTCCGGCAGGGCGGAGAGGAATTTTTCCGCCGCCTCCGGTGCTGCTGCGTACAGGTCCTCCTCTGGGATCATCATGGTGTCTCCCCCCTCTCTTCCAGGATCTCCGCCAGTTTCTTCCGAGCCCGATGCAGGGTCTGGGTCACGGCATCCGGGGTCGCGGAGAGAAATCCTGCGATCTCCCGGGCGGAATAGCCGTTATAGTATTTCAGCAGCAGTACCTCCCGATAGCGGGGCGGCAGGGATGCCATGGCATCAGCCAAGCCGCCGCCTGTGGGCGGAGCGGGCTGAGATACCAGAGCCTGTTCGTCCAGCTCCGCCTCCGGATGGCGCTGGCGGGACCGGTACAGGTCGATGGCCCTTCGCTCTGTCACCGTCACCACCAGATTCCGTGTCCGGGGGCAGGGACCGTCGGGAATATCCGCCATACGCTCCGCCAGCTTTACGAAGGACTGGTGCACAACATCCTCCGCGTCCTGGGGATTTTTCAGGATGTAATAGGCCACGTGGTACATGAGGCCCCGGTAAGCCAGATAAATGGTCTCGAACTTGGTCCGGTCGCTCTCTGTCTCCATGGCCGCGAGATATCCCAGCATGGCGTCCCCTCCTGTCCCTCTGCTCTCTATAACGCCGGGGTGGGCGCAAACCTGACACTTGCCGGAAAATTTTCCGTGAAAACAGGCGGGAGATGTTCCCGCCTGTTCCGTCAGATGGCGCCCTGCTCTGCCTTCCTCTCCGCCTCCTGCTGGCGGACGGCGGCCTCCATGGCCTCCAGGCTGTCCAGAGACAGCAGATCGCCGAACATGTAATTCTGCAGCTCCAGCCCTGGGATGCCGGTCTGGAACTCCCCGTTCTCCGTGCTCATCAGCACGGTGCTGTTCTGCAGAATGCCCCACAGCTTCCAGAAGAACCCGGCGATGGCCTCCGCGTCAAACTGATGCCCCTCCCTGCCGAAGGAGAGGTCAAAGGAGACGCCTCCGCTGTCCAAAAGGTCCGCGCTGCCATCTGCGCGGAAGGAGATCAACTCATACCAGTAGGTGGCAAAGCCCTGATACATGACGGGCGCGAACATCAGGAAGTTGTCCTCCCCCTCCACCGTGACGGCGATAAAACTGCCCCATCCGGGGTGCCGTCGAAAAGCGGCCTCGGCGCGTCCGCAGCCCCCGCTCCTCCTGCGATGTGCAGCTCATACCAGGCCACGCTTCCGCCGCTGGGTTCTCCCACCGTCACCAGCTCCGTGGTCTCCGGCACGCCGTCGTGGTCGAAGTCGTAATTTCCGGGGAGGACCTCCGCCGTTTCTTTCAGCACAGTGCCAGACAGCGTTCCGCTCTCTTCCATTGCCAGCAAGCAGCGGTAGACCGTTCCCGATCCTTCCTCCCGGGTATCCCGGCACCGGATGCGCAGGATATCGCTGTCCACCCACTCCTCCGCAGAAATCCAGGCGTATTCCGCAGATTCCACATCTACCGGCAGCGGTACCTGCCGGCTGGTGAAGGTCTCCGTCTCCACCACAGTGACGGAACCGCAGGCCCGCTGCCGCTGAGACAAAGCCACATACGTTCCCTCCGGCGACCAAAGGGCGGAGGTCTCATAGTCGCCGCTCTCCTCCCACAGGACCTCCCCGGTGTCAGCAGATACCAGCTGTACGGTCTCCATGGAGGGGACGGCCTCTCCGTCGCCGCCCGCATCCGTCTGCCGCAGCTGGTATCTGCCATCCGGAGAGATGGCATTTCCTTCTACAGGAGTCTCCAAAAGCGTCTGGCATTCCGCTGCCTCCTGCCGTTGGGCCGCCATTCTGGGGTACTCCGCCCCCACAGTCACCGCCGTGATCACCGCAAGGGCCAAAATTCCCGCCAGTCTCCCCTTTTCCATAAAAAGCCACCCCGCAAGCTGTTTGATAAACAGTTTACAGGGTGGCTTTATCTTATGTCAACCAATAATCGGTAACAATTCAGCCCTTCAGCCGGGCCAGCATCTCGTCCCGCTGGCCGGAGATATAGTCGTCATAGGTGCACATCTTGTCGATGAGCTTCCCGTCCACGAACTCCATGATCCGGTCGGCGATGGTCTCCACGAACTCGTGGTCGTGGCTGGCGAACAGGACCACGCCCTTGAAGTCGATGAGGCCGTTGTTGACGGCAGTGATGGACTCCAGGTCCAGGTGGTTGGTGGGCTGGTCCAGCACCAGCACGTTGGACCCGAACAGCATCATCCGGGACAGCATGCACCGCACCTTTTCACCGCCGGAGAGGACCTTCACGGGCTTGTACACGTCGTCGCCGGAGAACAGCATCCGGCCCAGGAAGGACCGCTTGAAGGACTCGGTGTTCTCCTCCGCGTTGTCAGCGGTGTACTGGCCCAGCCAGTCCACCAGGTTCAGGTCGCAGTCGTTGAAGAAGGCGGAGTTGTCCAGGGGGAAGTAGCTGGTGGTGATGGTGGTGCCCCACTTGAAGGTGCCCTCGTCCGGCTCCAGCTCCTCCATCAGGATCTTGAAGAGCGTGGTGGTGGCGATCTCGTCCTCCCCCACGAAGGCGATCTTGTCGCCCTTGTTCACCCGGAAGCTGACATTGTCCAGCACCTTCCGGCCGTCCACGGTCTTGGTGAGGCCCTCCACCGCCAGGATCTCCTTGCCCGGCTCCCGGTCCATCTTGAAACCCACGAAGGGATACCGCCGGGAGGAAGCGGGCATCTCCTCCACTGTCAGCTTGTCCAGCAGCTTCCGGCGGGCGGTGGCCTGCTTGCTCTTGGACTTGTTGGCGGAAAAGCGGGAGACGAACTCCTGGAGCTCCTTGATCTTCTCCTCCTTCTTCTTGTTCTGGTCCCGGATCAGCCGCTGCATCATCTGGCTGGACTCGTACCAGAACTCGTAGTTGCCCACGTACATCTTGATCCCGCCGTAGTCCACGTCCACGATGTTGGTGCACACGGTGTTCAGGAAGTGGCGGTCATGGCTCACCACGATGATGAGGCTCTCGCACTCCAGGATGAAGTCCTCCAGCCACTGGATGGCCTGGATGTCCAGGTGGTTGGTGGGCTCGTCCAGCAGGATGATGTCCGGCTTGCCGAACAGCGCCTGGGCCAGCAGGACCTTCACCTTCTCCTTGGCGGTCAGCGTGCTCATCTCGCTGTACAGGATGTCCTCGGACAACCCCAGGCCCTGGATCAGGCGGCTCACGTCGCTCTCTGCCTCCCAGCCGTCCATATCGGCGAACTCCGCCTCCAGCTCGCTGGCCTTCACGCCGTCCTCGTCGGTGAAGTCCTCCTTGGCGTAGAGGGCGTCCTTCTCCTTCATGATGTCGTAGAGCCGCTGGTTGCCCATGATGACCGTGTCCAGCACGGTGTACTGGTCGTACTGGAAGTGGTCCTGCTTCAGCACGCTCATCCGCTGGTCCTTGGAGATCACCACCTCGCCGGTGGTGGGCTCCAGGTCCCCGGAGAGGATGCGGAGGAAGGTGGTCTTGCCCGCGCCGTTGGCACCGATGATGCCGTAGCAGTTACCGGGAGTGAATTTCAGGTCCACGTGCTTGAACAGGGTCTGTCCGCTGAAATTGAGACTGACGTCATTGACTGTGATCATACGCGTTTCCTTTGTTTCCTCTTTCATGATTTCGTATTTCATGGAGGCAGCAGGCGCCGGAAACGCCTGCTGTCTGCCTATGATTCCGTTCTCAGCCCTCTTCGGCGATCTTGCGGCCCATGAGGGTGCCCATGACGGAGGCCATCATCAAGCCCCGGGTCCAGCCGGAGCTGTCGCCCAGGCAGTGGAGGCCCTGGAGGCTGGTGTTGAAGTCCGTGTCCATCTTCACCCGGTTGGAGTAGAACTTCAGCTCCGGGGAGTACAGCAGCGTCTCATATGCGGCGAAGCCCGGCACCACGTAGTCCATGGCCTGGATGAAATTGATGATATTGATCATGGCCCGGTAGGGCATGGCGGCGGTGATGTCGCCGGCCACGGCGTCCGGCAGGGTGGGCCGGATGTTGGACTGGGCCAGCTCCTTCTGCCAGGTGCGCTTGCCGTCCAGAATGTCCCCGAACCGCTGGACCAGGATCTGGCCGTTGGCCAGCATGTTGGTCAGCTCGCCCACCTTCTGGGCATAGGCGATGGGCTGGTTGAAGGGGATGGAGAAGTTGTGGGAGCACAGGATGGAGAGGTTGGTGTTGTCGCTCTTCAGGTCCTTGTAGGAGTGGCCGTTCACCACCGCCAGGTTGTTGTCGTAGTTCTCCTGGCTGACGAAGCCGCCGGGGTTCTGGCAGAAGGTGCGGACCTTGTTCTTGAAGGGCTTGGGATAGCCCACCAGCTTGGACTCGTACAGCACCCGGTTCACCATCTCCATGACCTCGTTGCGGACCTCCACCCGGACGCCGATGTCCACGGTGCCGGGGGCGTGGGCGATGTTGTGCTCGGCGCAGAGCTTCTCCAGCCAGTCGGCGCCCCGGCGGCCGGTGGCCACCACGGTGTGCTTGGCATAGATCTCCAGGTCCGTCTTGCCGTCGGAGATGGCGACGCCCTTGCACACCTCGTTCTCCAGGATCAGGTTGCTGCACTCATAGCCGAAGTACATCTCCACCCCATGGTCCTGTAAGTACCGCTCGATGGCGAGATAAATGCCCTGGGCCTTCTCCGTGCCCATGTGGCGGATGGGGCAGTCCACCAGCTTCAGCCCCGCCTGGATGGCCCGGCGGCGGATCTCCTTCCGCTCCTCCTCGTGGCCCAGGCCCTCGATGTGCTCGTCCGCGCCGAACTCCAGATAGATCTGGTCGGCGTAATTGATGGTCTCCTGGGCCAGATCCGCCCCGATCAGGGTGGGCAGGTCGCCGCCCACCTCATAGCTGAGGGAGAGCTTGCCGTCGGAGAAGGCACCGGCGCCGGAAAAGCCGGTGGTGATGTGGCAGTAGGGCTTGCAGTTCACGCACTTATGGGTCTTGTCCTTGGGACAGTGGCGCTTTTCCACCGGCTGTCCCTTTTCCACCATGATGATCTTCTGGCGGCTGCCCTTCTTGATCATCTCCAGGGCAGTGAAGATGCCGGCGGGGCCGGCGCCAACGATGACAACATCTGCATTCATAGTGTTCTCTCCTCGTCTTCTCCTCATTTGGCTGAAAGATCCACCCCGCGGCGCACCAGGGAAAAGGGCGGCACCGGCCGGGGAAGATCCATATAGAATTGCATCTGGGGTGTGCGGGGCTCCTCCAGAGGGTCCCCCGCCTCGTCCCGCATCTGCGGCACGGTCATGGAGAAGGGCCGCAGATCCGGACCCACGATCTCCACCGTGTCTCCGGCGCGGAACTTGTTCCGCAGGGACAGTGCGGCATGTCCGGCACTGTCACAGTCCGTCACCACTGCCGCCACCTGCCACTCCCGCACGTAGCGGGAGGTGGCGTAGTACTGGCCCGGCGGGCCGTAGTAAAAGCCGGTGGAGTAGGGCCGGTGGCTCACATGCTCCACCTCGTCCCGCCAGACAGGGTCGATGGACTCCCCCGCCGCTGCGGCGTCCAGGCAGTGGCGGTAGGCGCCGGTGACGATGGCTGCGTAGTAGGCGGACTTGGCCCGCCCCTCGATCTTCAGACTGGAGAGTCCCGCATCACACAGGTCCCCCAGGTGGTCGATCATGCACATGTCCCGGGAATTCATGATATAGGTGCCCTGCTCGTCCTCAAACACCGGGAAGTACTCCCCCGGCCGCTTTTCCTCCATCAGGGCGTACTGGTACCGGCAGGGCTGGGCGCAGGCTCCCCGGCTGGAGTCCCGGCCCGTCATATAGTTGCTGAGCAGGCACCGGCCGGAGTAGCTGACGCACATGGCGCCGTGGACAAAGGCCTCGATCTCCAGGTCCTCCGGTGTCTTGTCCCGGATGGTCCGGATCTCCTCCAGACTCAGCTCACGAGCCAGGATGACCCGGCTGGCGCCCAGGTCGTGCCAGGCCCGGGCCGTCTCATAGTTGCAGATACTGGCCTGGGTGGAGATGTGCCGCTGGCACCTGGGGGCGTACTTTCCAGCAAGGGTAAAGGCCCCCAGGTCCGCCACGATCAGGGCGTCCACCCCGGCGTCGTCCAGCCGCTCCAGATGCTCCGGCAGGCGGGACACCTCGTCGTTCCGGGGCATGGTGTTGATGGTGCAGTGGACCCGGACGCCGTGGTCGTGGGCAAAGGCCACCGCCTGGGGCAGCTCCTCCGGGGAAAAGTTGCCGGCAAAGGCCCGCATGCCGAAGCTGGTGCCCGCCAGATATACCGCGTCCGCACCGTAGAGCACGGCCATCTTCAGCCGCTCCATGTCCCCCGCCGGAGCCAACAGCTCCGGCTTTGCCCGCTTATCCGCCATACTCGCTGCTGTTGACGAAGGCGTTGTGCTCCGCCAGCGTGGTGGAGAAGTGGTGCTTTCCGTCGGTGCCCAGAGCGTAATAATAGTAATCCGTGCTGTTGGGATTCAGCGCCGCATCGATGGAGGCCAGACCCGGGTTGGAGATAGGCGTGGGAGGCAGGCCCGCGTTCTGGTACAGGTTATAGGGGGAGTCGGTCTGCATGTCCGCGCTGGTGATGGGGCCGGTGTGGTCCGGAAGTGCGTAGAGCAGGGACGCGTCGATCTGCAGCAGGCCGTAGGTGCCCTGCTTGTCGCCGGGACCCTCCAGACGGTTGTAGATGACGGATGCGATGTTGGCCTGGTCCGTGCCGTCGGTCTCCTCCTCGATGAGGGAGGCGATGGTGATGATCTCCTGCAGGGAGTAGTCGGACTCCTCCACCTGGGCCATCCGCTCCTCGTCCATGCGGCTGACAAAGTTCCGGATCAGGCGCTCCAGCGCATCTTTGGCGTTGTGGCCCACATAGAACTCATAGGTGTCCGGGAAGAGGAAGCCCTCCAGCCGGCTGAGATCCTCGGAGTCGTTGTCAATGAAATCGTAGTCAAAATCCGCAGTCTGGGCGGCCTCTGTCAGGGCCTCCTCGGTGTTGACGCCCTTCTCCGCCAGCAGGGCGATGGTCTGGCGGACCGTGTAGCCCTCCGGAATGGTGACGGTCACCGTCTCTGCGCTGAGGTTGCCGGAGGAGCTGTGCATCCCGGCGATCAAGGCGTGGTAGTCCATGTCCGTGTTCAGTTCATAGGTACCGATGCCCACCTCGTCGCTGGCGCCGGTGACGGCGGCAAACAGGCGGAAGAACCACTTGTACCGGATCAGGCCGGCATCCTGCAGCTTCTCTGCGATGCTGCCCATGTCGTCGTCCGCCGTGACCTCGATGGTGATCTTCGTGGTAGACGGGATATCCCGGTTAAAGGCGCACAGGTCGCTGGCCAGCAGCCAGCCCACGCCCGCCAGGATCGCCGAAGCCACCAGCACGCACAGGATATACAGGACCGGGTTGATCCGGCGGCGTTTGCGTCTGCGCTGCTGGGACGGACGGCGCTGCCCGCCTCCCGGCTGCTGTCCCCCCTGGCTGCGGCGCACCTGAGACGCGTCCCAGCTGGCGGTATCTCCGTTTTTGTAATCAGACATAGGAACCTCCATTTTCTCGTTCCGGCGGTCTCCTGCCGGAATCGTCCCGGGCGGGACGCGATCGCGCCCCTGCCCTGCAATTTTTTTCGGCGGTCAGGCTCCCTTTGGAAGTCCGCCGCATAGAATGTCTCAAAGCGAGGTGACAGATATGTGCTTCAACAACGGAAACAACAACTGCTCCTGCCTGTGGCTCATCATCATCGTGGTCCTGATCTGCTGTTGCTGCGGCAGCGGGAATGCCCTCGGCGGCAGCAGCTGCGGCTGTGGATGCGGCTGCGGCAATGACAACTGCGGCAACGGCTGCTGCTGATCCGCGGCCGGGAAAATGGGGCGGACACGTCCCATTTTCTCCGCTCCGGGAACGGACAGCCCTCACCCCAGCAGCGGCTCCACCCGGGAGAGCACCTCCCGGCGGATGTCCTCCACTGACCGGGGAGCGTCCCCGGCGGCGCAGTCCACCACAGACCAGCCCAAGTCCCGGGCGATCTTCCGGGCGCTTTCCCGGCAGCGGCGGAGATAGTCTCCATCCTGTTCGTGGATGTCCGCCGCCGTGGCGGTAGCCTGCTCCCGATAGCGGAGCATTTTCTCAGACACTTCCGTAGGCAGGTCCAGATAGAGCACCAGATCCGGCCGCGGCAGGCCCATGCGGCCGTACTCCAGATCGAACAGCCAGTCCAGGAATTCCCGCCGCTCTCCTTCCGGCAGCTTGGAGGCCTGGTGGACGGCGTTGGAGGTGGTGTACCGGTTGGCCACCACGATGCCGCCGGCCTCATAGAAGCGGCCCCAGTCCTCTTGATAGGAGGCGAAGCGGTCCACGGCGTACAGCACCGACGCGGCGTAGGCGTTCACGTCCCCGGGCTTGTTGCCCAGGGCCCCATGGAGATAGAGGTTTGCAGGCTCTGCGAAGGGGCTGCCGTACCGGGGGAAGTCGATCTCCCGATAGCTGAGGCCCCGGTCCGCCAGGGTCTCACACAGAAGCTTTGCCTGGGTGGCCTTGCCGGATCCGTCCGTGCCCTCGAATACGATCAGTTTTCCGTTCATCTGCGTCTCTTCTCCTGTTTGACGTGGATCAGGAACAGCGGCAGCTTCATCATCCGGCCGATGCGGCGCGGCTCCTTGCACAGGCGGTAGAACCACTCCAGCCCGTGATCGGACCAGAATTTCGGGGCCCGCTCCACTACGCCGGCAAACACGTCCAGGCTGCCCCCCAGGCCGCACAGCAGATGCGCGCCGGTGGCGGCGCCGTTCCTGGCCATCCATTTTTCCTGCTTGGGGGCCCCCAGGCAGACGAATACCACGTCCGCACCACTTTGGCGGATGGACTCGATCACCGGGCCGTCCTCCTTGAAGTAGCCGTCGTGGGTGCCGGCGATCCGCAGGCCCGGATGGGCCTCCGCCAGCTTCGCTGCCGCCTGCTCTGCCACACCGGGCTTGGCGCCCAGCAGATACAGGGATCTCCCTTCCTTTGCCAGTCTGTCCATCAAATGGCCGGCGAATTCAATGCCGGGCGTCTTCTCCTTCAAAGGCGTGCCCAGCATGGCCGCGCCCTTGACGACGCCGATGCCGTCCGGCAGCACCAGATCCGCGCCGTTCACAGCCGTCCTGGCCTCCGGGTCCTCCCGGCAGACCTCCACGATCTCCGGGTTGGGGGTGGCCACATAGTGGGTCCCGGAGCTGCGGACCAGCTCCATTCCCCGCTCCACAGCCTCTGCCATGGTCACGTTGTCAAAGCCGACGCCCAGCACGTCGATGCGCATGGAATCACCTCACAACATACTCATACAGTTTAGCAGTATATCACAGCTGACGCCGTTTGTCCAACCAAAAATCAGCGGGGATGCCAGGCTCTGGCATCCCCGCTGAACGCTCTCTACGGCTCCCTGACCGGTGCGCCCCGCTTTCCGCTGAAGTCCGGCAGCTGGGCCAGCACCACCGCCGCCAGCATCAGCACACAGCCCAGGTATTCTTTCCCGCTCATCCGGTCCCCCAGGATCAGCGCCCCGGCAATGGTGGCGAACACGGACTCCAGGCTCAGCAGCAGGGACACCACCGTGGGATCCGAGTCCTTCTGGGCCAGGATCTGGAGGGTGTATCCCACGCCGCTGGAGAAAATACCCACGTACAGGACAGGCCCGATGCAGTCCAGCAGCCCCGCCCAGTTGGGCGTCTCCATCACCAGCATCAGCACGGCGGAAAGCACCGCCATCACCAGAAACTGCACGCAGGACAGCGCAACGCCATCCACCTTCTGGGTGAAGTGATCGATCAGCAGGATGTGCCCGGCGAAGCAGAAAGAGCACAGCAGCACATACCAGTCCCCCTCCGTGATGGAGAAGGACTCCTGCACACAGAGCAGATACAGTCCCGCCACCGCCAGCGCCACGCTGAGCCAGATGGCCCGGGGTGCCTTTTTATGGAGGAAGATCCCCGCGATGGGCACGATGACGATGTACAGTGCCGTGATGAACCCCGCCTTGCCGGAGGTGGTGGTCTCCAGTCCCATCTGCTGGAGATTGGTGGCCACGGTCAACGCCACGCCGCAGCAGGCGCCGCTGACGGCCAGATCCCGCCGGGAGCCGGGCCGGGGCTGCGCTTCGCCGTGAAAGTCCCGCTGCCGCAGGGCGCGGAACACCAGGCACAGCACCAGCAGGAACACGAAGGCCACCGCGCTTCTGGCAGCTGTAAAGGTAAATGGCTCCACATGGTCTGCGGCCACGCTCTGGGCCACGAAGGCAGTGCCCCAGATCAGGGCCGCCAGCACGGGGAACACGTTTTGACGGATGTGGTTGACTTTCATCGGACTTGCTCCTCACCAGGATCTATGCTATACTTTTGCAAACTCCCGCAGATTTGACACCGCGGCGCAATGCCGCGAACAATCTGGAATTTTAACACAATGGGGCGGACTTGGCAAGACCCAGTCCCTCCCCGGAGAGGAGGCCGCCGATGCTGCTGTTTGACATGGACGGGACGCTGATCGATTCCAACGGCGTCTGGAAGGATGTGGACCGGGAATTCCTGGCCCGGCGGGGGCTGCCCTACACCCACGCCTATTACGAGGGCGTGGCCCATACGATCCTGCCCCTGGCGGCCAAGTTCACAAGGGAGTACTGCCGCCTGTCCGAGTCCTGCGAGGACATCATCGCCGAGTGGATGGAGATGGCCAAAGATGCCTATGCCCACGTCACCGTGAAGCCCGGCGTCCGGGCCTATCTGAAGCAGTGCCGGGCGGAGGGGCGGCGGATGGCGGTGGTGACCTCCAGCGTGCCGGAGCACTGCCGCACGGCGCTGACCCATCTGGACCTGATGAAATACTTCGAGGGCGTCACCCTGGCCCACGATTTGGGACTGGAGAAAAAGTCCCCGGAGCTTTGGCTGGCGGCCGCGGAGACCTACGGCGTCCGGCCGGAGGACTGCACGGTATTCGACGACAGCCTCTCCGCCTGCAAGGGCGCCCGGGGCGCACGTATGCGGGTGGTGGGCGTCTACGACGGCTTTTTTGCCCAGGATGAGACGGCCATGCGGGGCTTCTGCGATGTGTATATCAAGAGTTTCGAGGAGCTGCTACTCCCGCCCCGGCGGGAGGTCCGGCCATGAGCGGCTTTGCGGAGGCCCTGGAACAGGCCAGGGACTCCGGAGACCTCCTCTCCGGCGGCGCCTTTTCCCAGGAAACCGCCGCGGACCTGGACGGCTCCGGCCTGGATCTCCGGGACTGCCGGTTCCAGTCCTGCCAGTTCCGGGACTGCGACTTCTCCGGTGCCGCCTTTTACGGCTGCGCCTTCACGGACTGCCTCCTGGAGGGCTGTCGGCTCTCCGCCACCTATTGGAGGAACTGCCTCCTCTCCGGCTGCAAATGGGACGGGGCCGATTTGCGCCGTTCCCGGTGGAAGGACAGCACACTGGAGGAGGCACTGCTTCGTTATGTCAACTTTACCAACGGTGTCTGGGAGCATATTTCCGTGAAGGGTTGTGACTTCACAGAGTCTGCTCTCTCTGAGATGCGGCTGAAAAAGGTAATCCTGGAGAAGACAGACCTGACCGGCGCGGAGCTGTTCCGCACCAGCCTCACCGGCATGGACCTGACCTCCTGCACCCTGGACCGGATCGTGCTGTCGGAGACCTGCCGGGAGCTGAAGGGAGCCGTGATCAACGCCGCCCAGGCCGCTGTGGTGGCCCGGATCCTGGGGATCCGGGTGGAGGGGTAGGGG
>NZ_JACSNX010000032.1 GCF_016902445.1 Oscillibacter valericigenes
CGACACCGCTCCCATCTTCGAGATCGCCGACTACGGCATCTGCGGCGACCTGTTCAAGGTCACCCCGCTGCTGATCGAGGCCATCAAGGCCGCCAAGGCTGCGAAGTAAAAGCATCCATCCCAAGCGACAGGAGAGCCGCCCACACGGGCGGCTCTCTTCTGCGTCCGGGGAAAGCGGCGGCCCTTGCCCCAGCCGAAAAAATCAGCCTTGCATTTTGGGCCGGGAGCCGTACAATAAAAGAGAAAGAAGTGCGGCGCCGGGGACACGATGCCCGCTGCGCCCGAAGTTCTGCACGGAAGAGAGGAACCTGCCATGAAGCTTTCCAAAGAAGAGATCAAGTCCATCATCCCCCACCGGGACCCCATGCTGCTGGTGGATACTGTGGAGGAGATGGTGCCCGGCGACCACATCGTCACCACCTTTTTCATCGACCCGGACCGGGAGATCTTCCGGGGCCATTTCCCGGGCGAGCCGGTGCTGCCCGGCGTGTACTCCGTGGAGTGCATGGCCCAGTCGGCGGATATCCTGCTGCTGTCCATGGAGCGGTACGCCGGGAAGGTCCCCCTGTTTCTCGGCATCAACAACGTGCGGTTCCTCCGAAAGATCCTGCCGGGGGACACCATCGAGATCCATGCCAGGCTGGCCTCGGAGCGGGCGGAGAAGGCCATTGCCACCTGTTCAGCGGAGATCTACAACCACGGCGAGCTGGCGGCCACCGGCGACGTGACCCTGGCCATGCGCTGACAACCGGCAGTATGAAACCGCCCCGGGCACGCCCGGGGCGGTTTTCGCTATTGGATATCCGTGACGTGGAGCACCTCATCGTCCACGGTGAATTTCACCTCGTGGCCGGCGAAGGAGAAGCCGTAGACTCGTTCCGGGTCCTGCTGGTAGCGGGGCCGGGGATCCAGGGCCAGCACCTCACGCAGGGCCTCCCGCCGGTCCGGGGGGAGCCGCTCCAGCAGAGTGGGGGGAAGCTCCACCTGCAGCGTGGGCCGGGCCGGCTCGCTGGCGAAGCCGCCCTCCGCCTCCGGATGGCAGTCCCCGTATGGGAGATAGGGCTTGATGTCCAGAATGGGAGTCCCGTCCACCAGGTCCGCCCCCCGGACATGGAGGACCGGCCCCAGGGCGTCGGTGTGTTCGATGCGGTCCAGCCGCACGGAGGACAGGCCGATGGGATTGGGCCGGAAGGGGGAACGGCTGGCAAACACGCCTACCCGCTGATTGCCGCCCAGCCGGGGCGGCCGGACAGTCGGGGACCAATCCGCCCGCTGGGCCTGATGGAAGGCCCAGATCAGCCAGATGTGGGAAAAGCCCTCCAGCCCCCGCAGGGCGTCAGGATTGCGGTAGGGCGGCTCAAAGACCACGGCCGCCTCCAGCGCGTCCACCAGGCCGCTCTGCCGGGGGACGCCGAATTTGGAGCCGAAGTCGCTGCGGATCCGGGCGATGACCTGCATTTCAAATGAATCGGACATGGGCGGGCTTCCTTTCAACAGTTGTTGCCTCCATTATACCGGAATCCCTCCGAAAAGCCAAGAAAAAAGGGCGGGAGGTCCCGGCACACATGCCGGGACCTCTCCTTTCATTCTGTGATTCAGTAGCAGATGACCGTTTCCGGGCGGTAGACCAGGCACCAGGCGATGCCGAAGAACACCAGCGCCGCCGTCACCAGGACGAAGCACAGCACCATGCCCACCCAGTCGTAGCGGAGCTTCCCCTCCCGCCGGCTGGCCAGCAGCACCTCCACACCCAGGCAGACCAGGATCAGGGGAGAGAGCTTCAGGGCCAGGGTCAGGTCCAGATGCGGGAAGAACATGCTCACCAGCATCAGCGCTCCGCAGATCACCAGCACGGCGCCGAAGGTAAAGGTGCCCACCCGCCGCTCTTTCACCGGGCGGGACTCCGGGGCCTGTTCAGGGCTGTTCATCGCGGTGCGCCTCCTCTCCCTCCGGGGCGTTTACCGCGGCGGAAATGTCTGCCGCAGCCCCCTCCACCGGGTCCGTTCCGTCGCTGGCGACCGGGGCGGCGTCGGGGGTGGGCGGCGTAAAGGGCGGGATGTCCTCGATGGGCGCCTTGGCCTTGGGGCCACGGATGAACCACAGGCCCAGCAGGATCACCAGCACGGTGATGACCACCCGCGGCAGGCCATAGCGCAGAAAACTGTAAAGCCATTCACCGAACCAGCCGAAGAAGAGACCGCTCAGCTGCCCCATCAGCATATCGTAGAGCATATAGACGCCCACGGCCACCAGCACCCAGCCGACGAGGCTGTGACGCTTGCGCAGCAGCTCTCCCAGACGGTTGCTGTCCATATCGGACAGGCCGAAGAGGAAGGCGTCCTCCGGAGCGGTGCCGGCGGAGAGCTGGCTTCGCAGGGCGTAGCTGTCAAAAAAGGCGTACAGCCAGATCACCGGCAGGAACAGCGCCAGCGTTCCCAGAAAGAAATAGGTGGAGGCGAAAAGAACCAGGCAGAAGGCTAACAGCAGGGACACGCCCCGTTTCATATAGCCCTGGTACATCTGCCCGCAGCCGGAGAGGCAGGAGGCGATGAACAGCAGAAATCCGTTTTTTGGGGTCATGGATGGGTTCCTCCTTGTGTCAGATCATTTCGCGGCGAGACGCCGAAGTTTTCAAACAGGTCGGAAAAGCCGGAGAGGGCATCCGCCCATGCCTGGGGCCAGGCATCGGTCCACTCCGTCAGGGCGGTGCCTGCCCGCTCCAGAAGAGTGGGCTCTGTCCGGACCGTCTGCCCGGCCAGTCCTGCGCTGCCCCACAGCACCGTCAGTGCCAGGACCACGGCGGCGGCCGCCGTGGCGTACCGGTTGACGCCCAGCTGGACCGCCCGGCGCCAAATGCGGCGCCGCAGGCTCTCTTGACAGGAGCGGGCGGGGGTCAGCAGCGGCGCTTCCGCCAGCAGTTCCGTGTACCGCTGGAGGCACGGGTCGCAGTAGGCCAGATGCTCTGCGATCTCCAGGCGGTCCAGTTCCGCCAGGGCGTCTCCCCGGATGAGAGCCGCCAGAGCCTCGTCCGTCAGATGCCCGTCAGGGCGAAAGCATGTCATCGTTCCCACTCCTTTCCAATGCCTCCCGGAGCATTCGCTTGCCCCGGGACAGCTGTGTATGGATCGTTTTCACCGGCCGGCCCAGGGCCAGGGCCGCCTCTTCCGGGGTCTTTTCCTCCAGCAGGCACAGCCGGCACACCGGCTGATAGGGCTCCCGCATGTGGAGGATCAGGTCCCGGATCTCTTCTGCCGCGGCCCGGCGGAGGGCTGTCTCCTCCGCCGGAGGCGACAGCCCCGGCGGGATGTGCTCCTCTCCCGGCAGCAGGGTGTGGCGCTGGTAGGCGCTCTGCAGATAGTCCTTGGCTTTGTTGGCAGCCACCCGGCACAGCCACTGCCGCTCGTAGCCGGGAGGGATGGACTCCCGATGGAGGTAGGCGGAGAGAAAGGACTCCTGGGTCAGGTCCTCGGCCGCGGCGGCGTCCCGCACCAGCTGGAAGCAGACGGTGTAGACCAGCCGCTCGTACTGGATCACCAGCTGGGGAAAAGACTCATATGTGTTGCGTTCCACGCCGTGCCGCCACCTCCTTTTGTCGTCCGACACCCATTATACGGGGCGGCGGGCTGGATTTCTTCAAAGGCTGCAGAAAAATTTGGCCGGATGTGCGCCTTCCATTGTAGAGGCGGACCGGAGAAAAAACAAGGGGAGGCTGCGGCTTTTGCGGCGGAGCGGCGGAGACTGCGGAAGAAGATTGACAACCGGCACCGGAATGGGTATGCTGAAAGGGAAAAGCGGGAATGGAGGAACAGAGATGAAACATGGAGATCTGCTGGTAGTGGTGGTGGACGGCCAGGGCGGCGGCATGGGCCGGGGCCTGGTGGAGTCCATCAAGAAAAAATGGCCCAAGCTCCACGTACGGGCGGTGGGGACCAACTCTCTGGCCACCTCCGCCATGCTGCGCGCCGGAGCGGACGACGGCGCCACCGGGGAGAACGCCGTGGTGTTCAACGCCCGACAGGCGGACCTTCTGCTGGGGCCCATCGGGATCCTGACGCCCAACGGCCTGCTGGGAGAGGTCTCCCCCGCCATGGCGGAAGCTGTGGGCGCCAGCGAGGCGGTGAAGATCCTGCTGCCCTCCCAGCGGTGCAGCATCCGGCTGGCGGCGGGAGACCCGCAGCCCCTGCAGTTCTATCTGGATCAGGCTCTGCGCCTGCTGGAGGAAGAGCTGGCGGCCCGGGGCGTCTGAGGCGCCCGGGCGGACCCCGGAGTTTTGAGAGAAGAGAGGAAACCAAATGGAACAGACAAGACGGGACAGCTTTCGGTCCCGGTGGGGATTCAAGCTGGCCTGTATCGGCTCGGCAGTGGGCATGGGGAACATCTGGCTGTTTCCCTCCCGGATGTCCGCCTATGGCGGTGCCACGTTTCTGATCCCCTATGTGATCTTTGTGGTGCTGATCGCCTCCACCGGCGTCATCGGCGAGATGGCTTTCGGCCGGGCGGCGGTCGGCGGGCCGGTGGCGGCCTTCGGCGCGGCGGAGGAGCGGCGCACCGGGCGCCGCAGGCTGGGCGAGGCCCTGGGGCTGATCCCGGTGCTGGGGTCGTTGGCTATGGCCATCGGCTACTCCGTGGTAGTGGGATGGATCCTGAAGTACGCCGCAGCGGCCTTCACCGGCGCGGCGCTGGAGAATCAGGGGGTGGAGGCCTTCACGGCCTATTTCAACAACACCGCGGCCTCCTGGGGAAACACCGGCTGGCAGGTGATCGCCATGGCCGGTACCCTGCTGATCATGGCCCTGGGCATCGGCGGCGGCATCGAGCGGGCCAACAAGGTGATGATGCCCCTGTTCTTCTGCCTATTCGTGGGGCTGGCCGTGTATATCGCCACGCTGCCCGGGGCGGCGGACGGCTACCGCTACATCTTTGTCCTGAAGCCGGAGGGGCTGCTGGACCCCATAGTATGGGTCTACGCCCTGGGGCAGGCGTTCTTCTCCCTGTCTGTGGCGGGGAACGGCACACTGATCTACGGCTCCTACCTCTCCAAGGAGGCGGACGTGCCGGAGTCCGCCCGGACGGTGGCGTTTTTTGACACCATGGCGGCGGTTCTCAGCGCCCTGGTGATCATCCCCGCCATGGCCACGGCGGGGGAGACCCTGACCCAGAGCGGCCCGGGGCTGATGTTCATCTACCTGCCCAACCTGTTCCGGGAGATGCCGGGGGGCCGGGTGCTGATGGCGGTGTTCTTTGTGGCGGCGTTGTTTGCCGGGGTGACCTCTCTGGTGAACCTGTTCGAGGCCCCCACCGCCACGCTGCAGGAGAAGCTCCACCTCAGCCGGCGGGCCGCCGTGGCGGTGATCGGCGCCGTGGGGCTGGCGGTAGGCCTGTGTATCCAGGGCATCGTCTCCGGCTGGATGGACGTCTGCTCCATCTACGCCTGCCCCATCGGCGCTTTGCTGGCGGGGGTGTTCTTCTACTGGGTGTGGGGGAAGGAGGACTGCCTGGCCCAGGTGAATCTGGCCCGGCGGCATCCCCTGGGGCCCTGGTTTTATCCACTGGCAAAATACGTGTACTGCGGCGTCACGGTGGCGGTGCTGATCCTGGGCGCCGTGAATGGAGGGATCGGCTGAGATGCGGGAGTTCTTCCGAGAGCTCGTCCACGCCCTGGAGGCGGGACAGCCGGCGGAGCTGGTGAGCGTGGCCGCCTCCGAGGGGTCCACCCCCCGGGGGGCCGGAGCCATGATGGCCGTCTTTCCCGGCGGCAGGACCACCGGCACCATCGGCGGCGGGAATGTGGAATTCGAGTGTCAGCAGCTGGCGGCGGAGCTGCTGGAGCAGCAGACGGACGCCCTGCGGCAGTTCCGCTTCGTCCAGGGGGACGCCGCCAGCCTGGGCATGGTCTGCGGCGGCGGCGTGACGGTGCAGCTCCAGCATCTCCCGGCCGGGGACCGGCGAGCCATCGCCGTCCTGCGGGACCTGATCGAGGCCGGCGGCGGGGACCGGAACACCTGGCTCCTGCGGCGGATCCAGGGGGAGCGGGTGACGGCCATGGGCCTGGCGGACCGGAACGGCGTCCGCCATCTGGATGCGCCCCCGGCCCATCTGGAGGACCTGCTGAAAAGCGAGGCCTTCTTTGCGGAGGGGTGGCTGTCCATTCCGGTGGTAAGGGCCGGGCGGACCTATATTTTCGGCGGCGGCCACGTGTCCCAGGCCCTGGTGCCGGTGCTGGCGGACCTGGGCTTCCGGCCGGTGGTGTACGACGACCGGCCGGAGTTCGCGGACCCGGCCCTGTTCCCCGGGGCGGAGCGGACCCTCTGCGGGGACTTCACCCGACTGACGGAGCAGGTGACGGTGACGCCGGAGGACTATGTGGTGGTGATGACCCGGGGCCATCAGGCGGATTACGAGGTGCTGGCCCAGGTGCTGCGCAGCGGTGCCAGATACTTGGGCTGCATCGGTTCCAGGCGGAAGCTGGCCCTGTGCCGGGACCGGCTGCTGGAGGCGGGATTCACAGAGGCGGAGTACAGCCGTCTCCACGCCCCCATCGGCCTGGCCATCGGCGCCCAGACGCCGGCGGAGATCGCCGTGTCCGTGGCGGCGGAAATGATCGCCGTCCGGGCGGGGCTGGATCCGCGGCGGTGAGACACGCAGAAATCCCTTCCAAAGCGGGGAGAGTCCTTGCAAACTGCGGCAGGGCCATGATACAATAGAGTAACTTGACAGAGAGAGGTGTCGCCCATGGACCGCATCAGCAAAGCCAATTACTACCTGGACATCGCCCAGACCGTTCTGGAGCGGGCCACCTGCCTGCGCCGGGTCTATGGGGCCATCATCGTGAAAAACGACGAGATCATCTCCACCGGCTATAACGGCGCCCCCCGGGGCCGGGCCAACTGTGTGGACCTGGGCTACTGCTCCCGGGAGGCTATGCAGGTCCCCCGGGGAGAGCGGTATGAGCTGTGCCGCAGCGTCCACGCGGAGGCCAACGCCATCATCTCCGCCTCCCGGCGGGACATGGTGGGCGGCACGCTGTACCTGGTGGGCCGGGATGCCCGGACCGGGGAACTGCTGGGGGACGCCACCTCCTGCTCCATGTGCCGGCGGCTGGTCATCAACGCCGGACTAAAAGAGGTGGTGATCCGCCGGACCGCCACGGAGTTCGACGTGGTGGACGTGGCCGACTGGGTGGCGGAGGACGACCTTCTGGCCCCCCGGGATGCCGACGCCATTCTGGACAGGCAGTGACCCGCTCCGGCGGGCCATTTCCACTGCGGAAAGGAAGACCCTTTGTTGAAGACAGGACTGCTGACCTTTTATCATATCCATCACTACGGCGCCATGCTGCAGGCCTATGCCACGGAGCGGGCGGTGGAGTCCCTGGGGAGCGGCTGTGAGATCATCGACTACTATGTGAACCAGGACAACGCCCTGTTCCAGCGGCCCACCGGCCTGGGCAGCGCTGCCCACGATGCCCACACCGCCCTGCACTACGGCCCCCTGAAAGCCCGCTATGATCGGTTCGAGGCCTTCTCCCGGGACCACCTGAACATCTCCGGCCGCCGGTACGAGAGCCTGGCGGAGCTGCGGCAGGCGGATCTGCCCTATGACCTGCTGCTCTCCGGCAGTGACCAGATCTGGAATCCCAAGATCTTTCCAAACGGCCGCTTCGACCCGGTGTTCTTCGGGGCGTTTTCAGACAGACGGAAGATCGCCTATGCCCCTTCCTTCGGCATCCCCCGCATCCCCGACGGGATGGAGGAAGCGCTGCGGGGATATCTGGAGTCCTTCTCCCATCTCTCTGTCCGGGAGCGGCAGGGCCAGGCCATCGTCCGGGACATCATCGGCCAGGACGTACCAGTGGTGCTGGATCCCACCCTGCTGCTGACCCAGGCGGACTGGGCGTCCGTGGCCCGAGACGGCGGCGCCGGTCAGGGCTACATCCTCTGCTACTGCATCAGCCGCCCCGGGGCGCTGGCACCCTATATCCGCCGTCTGGCGGAGGAGACGGGCCTGCCGGTGGTGCAGCTGTGCGGCGCGCGGCAGAAGGTCCATCCCAAGGCCCGCTGCATCTTCAGCGCGGGGCCGGCGGAGTTCCTGGGCCTGTTCCGGGACGCCGCCTATGTGTGCACCAACTCCTTCCACGGGACGGTGTTCTCCGTCCAGTTCCAAAAGCCCTTCTTCACCTGCGTGGCACCGGCGGAGATGGCCGTGCCGGAGAGCTCCCGGACCTTCAGCCTGCTGAGCCGGCTGGGCCTGGGGGACCGGATCATCGGCAAGGGCGACACGGCGGAGCTGACGGCTCCCATCGATTGGGTGGCCGTGGAGGAGCGGCTCATCCAGGAGCGGCAGATGTCCCTGACATATCTGCGCTGCGCCCTGGAAGACCGCCCCTGCCAGCCGGAGGTCCCGCCCGCCGAGACGGAGGAGCGCCCTCTGCCCAGACTGGCGGACCGTACCCGCTGCACTGGCTGCACCGCCTGCGCCAGCGGCTGCCCCAAGGACGCCATCACCATGGAACGGGACCGGGAGGGCTTTTCCTACCCGGTGATCGACAGCGGGGCCTGCATCCGCTGCGGCCGCTGCACCGCGGTCTGCCCCATCCTGCGCCGGCGGCCGGCAGCCTCCATGCCGGCGGTGTTCGCGGCCTGGAATAAGAATGACGACATCCGGAAAGACTCCACCTCGGGCGGTGTGTTCACGCTGCTGGCGGAGTACATTCTGGAGAGCGGCGGCGTGGTGTTCGGCGCTGCCTTTGACAGCCGGCAGCATCTGCGGCACACGGCCTGCTTCCGCAAGGAGGACCTGTGGCGGATGCGGGGCGCAAAATACGTTCAGAGCGATCTGGGGACCGTCTTCCGGGAAGTGCGGCGCTGGCTGGATCAGCGGCCGGTGCTGTTCTCCGGCACCCCCTGCCAGGTGGACGGACTGTACCGGTATTTGGGCGGCCGGCCGGAGAATCTCACCACCTGTGATCTGGTGTGCCACGGCGTGCCCTCCCCCGGCGTGTGGGAGGATATGGCCCGCAGCCTGGAGGCCCGCCGGCAGCAGCCTCTGCAGGCGGTGCGCTTCCGCAACAAGGTCACCGGCTGGAAGGACAGCCACTTCACCGCCGTCTACGGCGACGGCACTGTGGACACGGCACCGCTGTTCCGCACGGAGTACGGCCGGGCCTTTGGCCGGGCGCTGTTCCTGCGGCCCAGCTGCTACCGCTGCCCCTACACCTCCATGACCCGGGCGGGCGACCTGACCCTGGGGGACTTTTGGGGCCTGCGGCCGGATGAGCTGCCGGACCAGCAGGAGAAGGGCGTCAGCCTGCTGCTGGTGAACACGCCCCACGGCAGCTATATCTTCGACCAGCTGCCCCTGGCCAAGCAGCCCTTCCCGCCGGAGCGGGCCATTGCCGGAAATCCCCGGCTGGCATCTCCCATCCCGCTGCCGCCGGACCGGACGGCCTTCTTTGCCGCCTATGCGGTGGAGCCCTTCGATCAGGTGCGCCGGGAGTTCTGCAGACTGCCGCCTCTGCCGGTGCGGGCGGCGTCCAGACTGCTGTCGCCGGAGGCCAAGGCGGCCATCCGGAAAAAGCTGAAGTGACCGGCATTTTGTGCGGACCCCTCGGCAGTGCGTTCTGCCGATCAAATCATAAGGAGGATGTTCCCATGAAGCAGTACGAATGCGATCTCTGCGGCTATATCTATGACGAGGCGGCCGGTGACCCGGACAACGGCATCGCCCCCGGCACCAAGTGGGAGGATCTGCCCGCCGACTGGGTGTGCCCCCTGTGCGGCGCGGGGAAGGACGAATTCACCGCCAAGTAAAAAGTGAGTCCCGCGTCCGTTGGACGCGGGACTTCTTTTTCAAGCAAGGCAGATATCAGACCCGGGAGGGAGCCATCCGGCTCTTCAGGGCGGGCACTCTGGGCAGGACCTGCAGCAGCAGGGAACCCAGAATGAAGCAGGCCGCAGCCTCACCGATGCCCACGGTCAGGGCGTTGAGGCCGAAAGCCGCCCAGAAGCCCATCCCCTCCGCGGGGAAGAACCAGGCGATCTCCGCGCCCACCAGCACCATGTTGCAGATCACCGGGGGCAGAGGGGCCAGAGCCCGGTGGCGGAGCCTGGATGTCCAGAGAGCGGCCAACAGCGTGGCGGCTGTGCCAACGATCCAGTCCACGGGCATGGGAGAACCCAGCAGATTGGCCAGGAAGCAGCCGACAGTGAGACCGGGAACGGCCTCCGGGAACAGGAAGGGCAGAACCGTCATGGCCTCCGCCACCCGGAACTGGATGCCGCCGTACTGGGGGATGGGCAGCAGCAGGGTCAGGGCAGCGTAGATGGCGGCGATGATGCCGGCGGTGGCCATCTGCCGGGGGGTGAATCTGGATCTGGACATGAAAAAAAGACCTCCTTTGATGATGTCGGAGGTCTTTGATACGAAGCCGCAGCAAAACGCCCGTGGTAAGGTACGGGCAACCTCCATTTTTTTGTTTAGAGAACGGCGGGATCCGCCGAACGAACGCCCTGCAGGGCGCTTGGACAGGGAGATGGCACCTGTCAAATAGATACTATATCATATTTTTTTTAAAAAGGGAAGAGGGACGCCGCAATTTTTTGCGGCGTCCCTCTGTTTCCAGTCAGGAGGGGATCACACAGACACGGACGGTCCCGGCGGCCTCCGCCTCCTGGACGGCAGCGGCCCCTGCCACCGTCATCCCCTGCTGCTCCAGCTGCTCCAGCAGGTCAGCATATTCCGCGGCGGTCAGCTCATAGATCAGCGTCCCATCCTCGTCAGAGACAGGCGTAAAACGCTCCAAAAGAGTGCCGGCCTCCTGCTCCGTCAGCGTCAGGCAGGGAAGGGTCTGGACCGCATAGGGCACCGGCGCTGCGGCGCTTTCGGTCGCCTCAGAAGAGGACGTCTCCGGCAGCGAGGTGGTCCTGGTATCGGCGGAGGGCGCTTCCGCACCCTCTTGGACGCCGGAGGAGGCAGGCTGTGTCTCGGACGCAGAGGCATTGTCAGTGGCCGGAGCATTCGTTGCGGCGGTATCCTCCTCCGCCTGCGCAGCATCAGCCGCGCTGTCCTCTGCGCCGCTGTCAGCCGCGGAGACAGAGGCGCTCTCCGGAAGCTGGCTTTCCGTCTGCGTGGTCTTATCATCGCGCACAGCGGTGTCGCCGGACCGGGGCAGAGTGGAGACCGCCAGCACCACGACGGCAAAGCAGGCCGCCAGCGGCAGCAGTGTCCGCTGCCACCGGGACCGCGGACGCTTCCGGGGCGCGGCGTCCGCGCGGATGGCGGCCATCACGCCCTCTGCAAAGCCCTCCGGCACAACGGCGTCCTCCGCTTCCGGGAAGGCGTCTCTCATCAGCAGAGCTGCCTGCACATAGGCACGGCAGCCGTCACAGGTGCGCAGATGCTCCCGCACCCGGGCCGTCTCCTCCGGAGAGAGCTCGTTGTCGATGTAAGGGTCCAGCAGGGCCGCAAATTCTTCACAGTATCGCATTGTCAGCCCTCCTTTTCTGTCCCTTTAGACGCAGACGGCGGGGAAAAGTTCCCGCATTCCAGCAAAAATTTTCGCAGCTGCCTCCGGGCCCGGCTGATCCGGGATTTCACCGTGCCCACATCCAGCGAGAGGACGTCTGCGATCTCGTCGTAGCGGAGCTGGTGGATCTCCCGCAGCACCAGCACCTGCCGGTGTTCCGGGGACAGGGCGGCCAGCCCGCGGTCGATGGACTCCCGCAGCTCCCGCCGCTCCGCCTCGTCCTGAGGGGAGCGGGCCGGATCCGGCACATCCAGGTTCAGCTCCTCGTCGTCCAGAGACAGACCGGCTGCGGCCCGGTGGCGGCCCTCCCGCCGCAGCAGGTCCACGCAGGCATTGGAGGCCAGACGGTACAGCCAGGTGGAAAAGCTGGCGTCCCCCCGGAAAAAGGCAAGGCCCTGCCATGCGGCGAGAAACGTCTCCTGTGCTGCTTCGGCGGCGTCCTCAGGGTTCCCGCACATCCGCAGCGTCAGCGCAAATACCCGCTTCTCATACAGGCGGACCAGCGCTTCAAAGGCATCCAGATCCCCGCCCCGGGCGGCGGAGACCAGCTGCTGTTCCTGTGATCGCTCCTTCATGTCAAATCCCTTTTGATCCCTTTCGTCACACGATACACATCTTCCAGCGTATTCATCTGCACGATCTGCTCCTTGTAGTAGCCGGAGTGGGCCACGCCCTTGAGATACCAGCAGTAGTGGCGGCGGGCCTCCAGCACGGCCACCCGCTCTCCCTTGGCCGCGGCGGCCAGCTCGAACTGCCGCACCGCCGTGTCACACCGCTCCGAAAGGGGCGGCAAAGGCGGGATGGGCCTGCCCTCCAGGGCGGCCCTGGCCTGCTGGAACAGCCAGGGATTGCCGAAGCACCCCCGGCCGATCATGGCCATGTCCGCCTTGGTGTGCTGCAGGATGCGGACCGCGTCCTCCGGCTTCCAGATATCGCCGTTGGCGATCACCGGGATGGACACCGCCTCCTTGACTGCCCGGATGCAGTTCCAGTCCGCCTGACCGCTGTACACCTGGGCCCGGGTCCGGCCGTGGACCGCCACGGCGGAGGCCCCCGCCTGCTCCAGGATCTGGGCGAACTCCACACAGTTGCAGCTGCCCATGTCCCAGCCCCGGCGGAACTTGGCCGTCACCGGCACGGAGACGGCCTTCACCACCGCCTCCATGATGCGGCCGGCCTTTTCCGGGTCCTTCATCAGGGCGGCGCCGTCGCCGTTGCCCACGATCTTCCCCATGGGGCAGCCCATGTTCAGGTCCACAATGTCTGCCCCGGAGTGCTCCAGGGCGATCTGGGCCGCCTCGGCCATGCAGACCGGGTCGCTGCCGAAGATCTGCACCGCCGCCGGGTGCTCCCCCGGGAACTGCTGCAGCAGGGACAGCGTCTTCTTGTCGTGATAGCACAGGGCCTTGGAGGAGATGAGCTCCGTGATGGTATATCCCGCCCCCAGCTCCGCGCAGATCTGGCGGAAGGCGACGTCCGTGACCCCGGCCATGGGGGCCAGGGCCAGGCGGGAATCGATGGTGACAGTTCCGATGTTCAAGGCGGGCCGTCCTTTCCAATGAAAACATGATGGTTTATGATATCACATCCGGCGAAAAAAGTCCACCATCGGCGGCCGGCGGGAGTTTGCACCGGAAATGGTGCGGCCTGCTTTTCCCGACGGGATTTTTTCCACAGAGCCTGTAAAATGATGGAAAAAACCAATGAGGCCGTGAACTTCACGGCGGAATGCAGGAGGGACAAGCCGTGGGGCACAGGGACATGATGGGGGACCGCCGCAGATCAGCACAGCTGCTGGCCTGGGGCATCCGGTTTTTTTTGGCAGCGGCGCTGACGGCCAGCCAGACGCCGGGGGACTACGCCCCCTTTGCGCTGGGGTGTGTGGCGGCCTGCGGACCGGGGGCGGAGGGGATCGCCGCCCTGCTGGGGGCTGGAGTGGGGGCGGTGCTGTTCCTGGAGTTTTCCGGCGCCCTGCCTTTTCTGGCAGCCGCGATCCTGATCTTCACCACCGCCGCGGCCTTTCAGGGGCTGAAGCTGCTGGAGGGGCCGCTGTTCCACCCGCTGGCGGGAGCAGGACTGTTTCTGGCGGTAAACGGCATCTACGTGCTCCAGTCCCTGTCCCCGCTGCGGGACCTGGCGCCCTGCCTGGCGGGGACCGTGCTGGTGGGGATCTCCGCTTGGTACTACCAGCCGCTGCTGCAGGCGGGAGAAGAGCAGCTGGCGCCGGACAGCCTGCTGTTCCTGGCGGGCTCCATTCTGCTGGCTCTGGTGGACGTGGAGCTGGCGGGCATCTCCATCGGGCGGACGCTGCTGTGCCTGCTGCTGGCATACACCGCCTATGAGCGGGGGACCATGACGGGAGCCGCCGCCGGGCTGGGGGCGGGCCTTGCGGCGGACTTCTGCTCCAACAGCGGCGGCGTCCTCTTCGGTGCAGCCTATGGGCTGGCAGGGCTTCTGGCCGGGAGCCGCAGCGGCGGCCGCCGGATCTGGGCGGCCCTGGCCTTTTGGGGCGCGGCGGTGCTGGCCGCCTTGCCAGGGGGCCTCGCCACGCCGCTGCTGCCGGAGGCGGCCGCCGGTGCCGTGCTGTTTTTGCTGCTGCCGGGCCGGGCCTTCGGCGGCAAGCGGGTGAAGCGGGGGGAGACCGTGGAATTCCCCGCCGCCCTGGAGGGGATGCGGGCCCAGCTGACCCGCATGGCCGCCGCCCTGCGGGACCTGTATGACAGCATGGGCCGCAGTGCCCCGGTATCTACGGAGGAGAACCCGGCGGTGATCTTTGACCGGGCGGCGGAGAAGGTCTGCCGGGGCTGCGCCCTGTGCGAGCTCTGCTGGCAGAAGGAGTACACCGGCACCTTCAACGCCCTGAACGACGCCACGCCCTATCTGATGGAGCGGGGGAGAGCCTTGGCCAAGGACTTTCCCGGCTACTTCGCGGACCGGTGTATCCATCTGTCGGACTTCCTCACCACCGTCAACGGGGAGCTGTCCGCCTTCCTGCTGCGGCGGCAGTACCGGCGGCAGCTGGAGGAGACCCGCCGCAGCGCCCGGGGCCAGTACGCCCAGCTCAGCGAGCTGCTGACCGCCACCGCCGCTGGACTGGGAGAGGTCCGGGCCACGGCGGGGGAGCCAGCGGAGTGCCGGATCGGCGCGGCCCTGCGGCCCAAGGCGGGGGAGACGGTCTGCGGAGACACGGTGGTCTCCTTCCGGACGGAGAGCGACCTCCTCTGCCTGCTGCTGGCGGACGGCATGGGCAGCGGCGAGGCGGCCCGGCGGGAGTCCGCCCTCACCTGCCGCCTGTTGGAGCAGTTCCTGCAGGCGGGCATCGAGCCGGAGGCGGCCATGAAGACGCTGAATGCCGCCATGGCCCTGCGGGGGGCTGAGACCGGCAGCTTCACCACCATCGACCTGCTGACCTGCCGGCCGGAGAGCGGAGAGCTGTCCTTTTACAAATACGGCGCGGCGCCCAGCTATGTGAAGAAAGGGGGCACCGTCCGGCGGATCAGCGGGGGCAGCCTGCCGGCGGGACTGCGGGGCAACACGGCGGTGCCCGATGTGACCCGCGCTGCGCTGGAGCCGGGGAGCTTTGCGGTGATGATCAGCGACGGCGTGGCGGACCCGGGCCGGGACGAGTGGCTGCAGGATCTGCTGGCCGGCTGGGAGGGGGAGGACCCCCAGACCCTGGCGGGCCTGATCCTCAGCGAGAGCATCCGGCGGGAGAACCTCCAGGATGACTGCGGCGTCCAGGTGCTGTACCGCAGCCGGGAGGGCAGTGTGAAAAAGGTGTGAGGGGATGGTATAAATTTTCCCGCGCTGAGACAAAATGGAACCATCAAACTCTGTGAGAGGCAGGAGGCGCAAAGCAGATGGTGAAAGGCATTTCCAGACGGGTCGTGGTGGTGGACTCCCCGGACCAGCGGTTTTTTGAGCAGGCGATCTTCATCGTGCGGAACGATGCCGCGGGGGAAGGCGTCACCGCCCGGGAGCTGGTGGAGGAGGCCCGGCGGGTGGCGCGGAACTATGCCGGCGGCGACCACGGACGGTTCAGCCGGCTGTGGCGGGACCTGTCCCCGGCGGTGTACACCCTGATGGGCGCGGCGGGGATCGGCCTGGTGTGGCTGACGGTGTGGCTGATCTGAAGCGCGGAAACGCGCGGTATCCGTTTTCCGGATACCGCGCGTTTTTTCGATCATAGCGCTCCGGCGGAGCATGCGGGAATGCCGTCCGCGAAATAGGCCCGGGTGGCATCCGCGTCCGCCTGGATCTGGGCCCGGAGGGCCCCCAGAGAGTCGAACCGGATCTCCTGGCGCAGATGCTCGTAGAATTCCACCCGCAGCGTCTTGCCGTAGAGATCCCCCTGAAAGTCCAGCAGGCAGGCCTCCACGGTAATGTCGGAGCCGTTGTGGACCGTGGGGCGGGTGCCCACATTGGTGACGGCGGCATAGCAGGAGCCGTCCTCCAGCGTGGCCCGGGTGGCATAGACTCCATGGCTGGGCACCAGCACGTGGGGCGGGATGATGAGATTCGCCGTGGGGAACAGCCGGGAGGACCCGATGCCCCGGCCGTGGCGGACCGTGCCCGTCAGCGTGTGAGGGTGGCCCAGGAAGCGGTTGGCGCGGCCGATCTGGCCCAGCTCCACCAGACGGCGGATGTAGGTGGAGCTGACGGTGATACCGGCCACCTCCACCTTGGGGATAATGTCACAGCCCAGGCCAAGCTCGGCGCATTTTTGCGCCAGCAGCTCCGGTGTGCCCTGGTTTTTATGGCCGAACCGGTGGTCATGTCCCGCCACCAGATGGACGGCGTGGTAGCGTCCCACCAGGATGCGGACGATGTAGTCGTCCCAGGGGGTGGTCATCATCTCCTGGTCAAAGGGGACCATCAGCACGTCGCCGATGCCGTACAGCCGGCGGATCAGGTCCCGCCGGTCCTCCGGGGAGTTAATGAGCGGACAGGGGACACCGGTGACCACCTCCTTGGGAGGGCGGTCGAAGGTAAATACTGCAGGGGTGCAGCCCCGCCGTGCGGCCTCTTCGGCAGTCCGGCGCAGCAGGGCGCCGTGACCAAGATGGACTCCGTCGAAAAAGCCCAGGGCGATAACGCGTTCTTTCATGGTTTACGCTCCAAAGAAATTCTTGATAGACGTCAGGGTGCCGCCGCTGGCCCGGGACAGGCACAGGAACTGGCCCTCCTGGCTGTACACCCGGTAAGTGCCGTCCGGTGTGCCAGGCAGGGTGATGGGATTGCCGCAGCGGACCCGCTTCTCCGCTGTGCCGGCAGGCAGTGTCAAGGCGGGGGAGTCCCGGAACAGGCTGTCCGTGGGCAGCAGGAGGGACGTCCCCTGGGCCTGGACCTGCTCCAGCGTCACCGCCTGGGCCTCCGTGAAGCCCGCCGCCATGGTGCGGCGCAGGGCGTACAGGGTCCCGCCGCAGCCGAGAAGCTGCCCGATGTCGTGGCAGAGGGTCCGGATATAGGTACCCTTGGAGCAGCGGCAGCGAAGCAGATAGTCTGTCTCGCTCACCTGCTCCAGCAGCTCCAGTGCGTGGATGGTGATGTGCCGGGGCTTCCGGGCCACCTCCTGTCCCTTCCGGGCCAGCTCGTAGAGCTTCTGTCCGCCGATCTTGATGGCGGAGTACATGGGCGGGATCTGGTCCTGCTCCCCCAGAAAGCGGGAGAGGGCCGCCTCCACCGCCCCGCGGTCCGCCGTGACGGGATGGGTCTCCAGCGTGGTGCCGGTGACATCCTGGGTATCCGTCACCTGTCCCAGCCGCAGGCCTGCCACGTATTCCTTCTGCCCGTTCTCGGCAAATTCCACGCCCCGGGTGGCCTGTCCCACAAAGACCGGCAGCACGCCGGTGGCCATGGGGTCCAGGGTCCCGCCGTGGCCCACCCGCTTTTCGTGAAAAATGCCCCGCACCTTGGCGCAGACATCCATGGATGTCCAATCGGCGGGCTTGTCGATGATGAGGATTCCGTTGGGCATGAGGGCACTCCTTTTGTGGGAAATCTGGCAGGACGCAGGCCTCACCGGTCCGGATCCGGCGTGTTCAGCTCCCTGCCGCAGTAAGGGCAGTACACAGGTGTTGCCCACTGCCGGAAGGGCAGCAGGCGCCCACAGTGGGGACAGCGGTAAAAAATGGCCAGCTGGAGCAGGTCCAGCAGCAAGAGCACGATGACCGCCGCAAACAGCGGAGCCGTCTTGGTCCCTGCGCCCAGCAGGCATAAAAGGACCGCCACAATCACACAGATGTTGGAGAGCTTTCGGCTGGTCCACAGACTCACAAAAATCACCCTTTCTTGTTCTTTCAATCAAAAGTAGGGGCTGTTGTTCAGTTGTCTATCCGGCAGTCGGGCACCACCTGGGCCACGGCCGCCAGGATCTGCCGCTTGGCTTCGGCCCAGGGGGCCTCCACCGTGCAGCCGGCCGCCGCGGCGTGGCCGCCGCCCCCCAGCAGCCGGCAGACCTCCGTGGCGTTGACCCGCTCACCGGTCCGCAGGGACATCTTCCACACGTCCGGCCGCAGCTCCCGCATGGTGATGGCACAGTCCACCCCTTCGATCTGGGGGCCCAGGGCGGAGAGGTCCTCGGCGTCCGTCTCCGTGGCCTGGAGACGCTCCATCAGGGACAGGGGCACGGACAGCACCGCAACCCGGTCATGGTCGTAGAACTCGCAGTCGTTCAAAATGGCCGCCTCCAGCTGCATCCGCTTGCGGCTCTTGGTGCGGAAGAACACCTTGTTGACGGTCTGGTAGTCGATGCCGGTCCGCAGCAGGGCCGCCGCCACGGCGTGGGTCTGGGCGGTGGTGTTGGCGTAGGCAAAGCAGCCTGTGTCGGTGGACACAGCCACATACAGGGGCAGGGCCAGCTCGGCCGTGATGGGGCCCAGCTGGGCCAGGATGTCGTAGATCAGCTCGCCGCAGGCCGCGGCCTCCGGCCGCACGATGTTCTCCCGGCCGAAGGACTCGAAGGACGGATGGTGGTCGATGGCCAGATCCACCCGCTCCGCATAGGGCTTGGCGTTCTCAGGGAACAGGCCCGCCGTGGCGATGTCCGTGGATACCACCTTGTCCGGCGTGAAGCCCTCCGGCGCCTCGTAGGGGCGGAAATAGGGGGCGGTGGTGTCCGTCAGCTCCGGGTTGGGCAGCAGGTACGCCGTCTTTCCCAGGCGGCGGAGACCGGCGCACAGGGCGGCGGCACAGCCCACGGTGTCCCCGTCCGGGCGGACGTGGGTGAGGATCAGCACGTTGTCAAAGGTCCGCAGCAGCTCTGCGGCCTGGGAGACCGTCAGCATCGCTCACGCCTCCGTTTCGCCGGAAGCCCCGCCGTCCGGGGTATCGCCGTCCTGCCGTTCCACCTGACGCAGGATCTCCAGGATGTGGGCGCCGTGCTGGATGGAGTCGTCGGCAATGAACTGCAGCTCCGGCGTGTAGCGCAGCTGCAGCGCGCGCCCCAGCTCCCGCCGCAGGAAGCCGGCGGCGGATTTCAGGCCCTTCAGCACGTCCTTCTCCTGGGTCTTGTCCAGGGTGCTGACGTAGACCCGGGCATAGCGCAGGTCGCTGGTGGTATCCACCCGGGTGATGGACACCATGCCCACCTGGGAGACCCGGGGGTCCTTCAGGCGGCGGAGCTGGTCCGACAGCTCCCGCTGGATCTCTTCGTTGATCCGGCCGATTCGATTGCTTGGCATCAAGATGACCTCCTTTTACAAAGGGAATGTCTGGTGTGGGGATATCCCGCAGGGGGATGTTGCGGTGCGTCCCATTGGACAGAAGAATCAGCTATGTTGATAGCTGGGCAATGCACCCCCCATTTCTCTTTTGGTCTTGCCAAAAGAGAAACGGGCCGTGCACGGTCCAAAGAGAAAAAACGCTTTGGTCGCA
>NZ_JACSNX010000033.1 GCF_016902445.1 Oscillibacter valericigenes
GTCCAAAAGAAAAGGGCGCTTGGGCGCACTCCGGTGCAGTGGCCCTCCGTGCGCACGGGAGTCGGCGTAGTGGTGCCTGCTCCGATTTTGCCTGACCTTCGGGCACGCTTGGGTCTTCTGCGATTTTTGCAGCTGCCGTCCCGTGGCGGATAGTGCGGAGGTCAACGGGGTGCAAGAACGCATTTGACCAGCTTCTCTTTCCGCGCGTTCCGCCTCGCTACGCGCTGCCCTGGCGGTCGTAGGAGCGGTTGTTTGGCCTATGCTGCAACTTTCATCAACAACCGGCCAGCGGCAGCGAAAAGAGAAGCTGGATGTATCCCAGACCTCCCCGGGCTGGAGGTTTCCCCAAGGGCCGGGCGTTTCCGTCCCTGACTGCTGCAAGGGACCGCCAACCATCCCCCGCCGGCGGCAGGAGGTCCGCGCTGGCGCGGACCGACCCGCCGAAGCGTTTTTTCTCTTTGGACCGTGCACGGCCCGTTTCTCTTTTGGCAAGACCAAAAGAGAAATGGGGGGTGCATTGCCCAGCTATCAACATAGCTGATTCCCGCGTCCGATTGGACGCACCCCACCCCCTGCGGGAGCAGGACCCCCCACTTTTAGGAAGCTACGAAAGGAATGCATTCTATGCGTGCAGTTGTGACACGGGTATCCAGCGCCTCCGTTACCATTTCCGGGAATATCAACGGCCAAATCGGCCGGGGCTTCCTGGTGCTGCTGGGTGTGGGGCCCAATGACACGGAGGAGACCGCCGACCGTCTGGCGGAGAAGATCTGTAACCTGCGGGTTTTTGAGGATGAAAACGGCAAGATGAATCGGAGCCTGGAACAGGTGGGCGGCGCCCTGCTGGTGGTGTCCCAGTTCACCCTGTACGCCGATACCTCCTCCCGCCGGCCCGGCTTCACCGGCGCCGCCAAGCCGGACGCGGCCATCCCGCTGTATGAGCGCTTCATGGCCCATTGCCGGGAGCGGGGCTTTGACGTCCAGCACGGGGAGTTCGGTGCCGACATGCAGGTGGACTCCCGGAACGACGGGCCGGTCACCATTCTCTTCGACACAGAGAGGCCCCTTTGAGGAACGGGAGGGATCCGCTATGACGCCCCAGGAACTGGTCCGGACCTTTTATGAGACCGTGGTCTCCCAGCACCGTTTGGAGGATCTGCCCCGCTTCATCGGGCCGGACTGTGTGCTCCGGCAGGGGGAGCGGACCGTTCCCCTGGGCCCTGCCGGAATGGCCCGGCACCTGACAGACCTGCGGGAGACGTACCCGGACTACACGGTCCGCATCCTCCGGCAGCACTGCGATGGCCCCTATGTCATTTCCGAATGCGTCATGGAGGGTACCCACCTGGGCCCCTGGCCCGGGACCGTTCCCACGGGAACGCACCTGACCTTCACCGGCGTGAACGTGGACCGGGTGGAGCACGGAAAAATCGTGGAGCACGGCGGGGCGGTGAACACCTTTGAGACGCTGTGGGAGGCGGGCATCATCCGCCCCACGGAGTAAATGCAGGGCATATCCCCTCGCAATTCTGATATTTTTATTTGGCAAGGGAGGTTTCCCATGAACATCAAATCCCTGATGGTTGGCCCCATCGGCACCAACTGCTATCTCCTCTGTGACGAGGATGCCAGGGCCTGCGCCGTTGTCGACCCCGGCGGGGATGCCGGCCGGGTGGCCGCCGCCGTGGCGGAGACGGGCTGCGCCCCCTGCGCCATCCTGCTGACCCACGGCCACTACGATCACACCGGCGGTGTGGCGGATCTCCAGGCCAGGTGGCCGGAAGTCCCGGTGTACCTCAACCGCCGGGACGTGTATGAGGATGCCTACACCCAGCAGCTGTTCCCGCCCCTCTCTGGAGACGTGCGGGACTACGATGAGGGGGACACGGTGGCCGTGGGCGGCCTGACGGTGTCGGTCCTGGCCACGCCGGGCCACAGCGAGGGCTCCGTCACCCTCCGGTGCGGAGACGTACTGTTCTGCGGGGACACCCTCTTTGCCGGCTCCTGCGGCCGGACGGACTTCCCCGGCGGGTCCATGGAGAAGATGATGGCCTCCCTGCGGCGGCTGGGGCAGCTGGAGGGGGACCTCCAGGTCCTGCCCGGCCACATGGAGCCCTCCACCCTGGACCGGGAGCGGCGGACGAATCCCTATTTGATCCAGGCCATGCGGTAAGGGGGAAGCTCTCATGAAACTGGAATTCCACGGCCATGACGAGCGGTACGTGGTGGAGCAGAGCCTGATGAACCTGTTCTCCGGGGAAAAGCCCGTCTATGAGCCGATCCTGCCCGGCGACGCGGACTGGGCCGTCATCTCCCTGGAGGAACCGGAGGATCTCTGCCGGGTGACCGTGTCCCTCTGCCGGGAAGGCAGGACCGCAGAGCGGCGCTATGAGGAGCCCCTCTCCGGCGATGACTTCCGGCGGGAGGGCCAGCGCCGCCACGCCGTCGGCGCCTGCTTCTTCCTGGCGGCCCGGGACCTGACCGGAGTGACGCCCCCCTGGGGGATGCTCACCGGTGTCCGGCCAGACAAGCCGGTGACCTGGGCTCTGGAGGATGGGAAGACCCCGGAAGAGGCAAAGGCCTATCTGGAAGCGCACTATTTCGTCACCCCCTCCCGGGCCGCCCTGGCTCTGGAGACCGGTGCCACCGCGGCAAAGGCCGCGAAGCGGCTGGAGAAACGGGACATCGACGTGTACGTGGGCATCCCCTTCTGCCCCACCCGGTGCGCCTACTGCTCCTTTGTCAGCCAGTCGGTGGAGCGGAGCTTCGCCCTGGTGCCCCCCTATGTGGACGCCCTGTGCGAGGAGCTCACCGCCGGGGGAGAGATGGTCCGCCGGGCGGGAGCCCGGGTGCGGACCTTCTACATGGGCGGCGGCACCCCCACCACGCTGACGGCGGAGCAGATGGACCGGGTCCTCACCGCCTTTGAGACCGCCTTTGACTGCTCCGCCTGCACGGAGATCACGGTGGAGGCCGGCCGGCCGGACACCATCACGGCGGAGAAGCTGTCGGTGCTGAAGCGCCACGGCGTCACACGGGTCTCCGTGAATCCCCAGACCTTCGAGGAAAACGTCCTGCGGGCCATCGGCCGGTGCCACACGGCGGCGGACATCGGCGCCGCCATGGACTTGGTGGCCCGGTGCGGCTTCCCCCACGTGAACATGGATCTGATCGCAGGGCTGCCGGAGGACACGGCGGAGGGCTTCCGCCGGTCCCTGGACCGGTGCCTGGCCTACGGGGCGGACGACATCACCGTCCACACCCTGGCGCTGAAAAAGGGCAGCCGGATCCTCACCGAGGGACTGCGGGTCCCGGCGGCGGAGACGGTGGCGGAGATGCTGGACTACGCCGACCCCGCCCTGCGCCGCGCCGGATACCGGCCCTACTACCTCTACCGGCAGAAGTACATGTCCGGCAGCTTTGAGAACATCGGCTGGTGCCGCCCCGGCGGTGAGTGCTGGTACAACGTGGACATCATGTCGGAGCTGTGCTCCATCCTGTCCTTCGGCGCCGCCGGGTCCACCAAGATGGTGGTGCCGGGCACCAACCAGATCCAGCGGGCCTTCAATGTGAAGTATCCCACCGAGTACATCCAGCGGCCGGAGAAGTGGCAGGCCAACCAGGCCGCCTTCGCCGCGTTTTATGAAGCACTGTGAAAGGAGCATCGCCATGGCCTATTCCCTGAAAGAGATCAATGAGGCTGTCCGCCGGGACCCCAAGGGCTTTGCCGAGGAGTGCGACGCCGCCTTTGCCAAGAAGGTGGAGACGGCGGCCCGGAAGATCGCCGACCACCGGAAGGAGTCCCACATCATCCTGCTGTCCGGCCCCTCCGGCTCCGGCAAGACCACCACGGCATTGAAGATCGAGGAGCAGCTGGAGAAGATGGGCATCCAGACCCACACCATCTCCATGGACAACTACTTCAACACCATCGACCCGGAGACGGCTCCCCGGAACCGGGAGGGGAACATCGACTACGAGTCCCCCTTCTGCCTGGACATCGAGCTGCTGAACCGGCACTTCTCCATGCTGGACCGGGGAGAGACCATCCATGTGCCCAAGTACGAGTTCGCCCGGCAGATGCGCTCCGACATCCTGTCCCAGCCCCTGAAGCTGGGGCCTGACGAGCTGGCCATCTTCGAGGGCATCCATGCCCTCAACGACATCATCGTGGGCAAGAACCCCAAGGCCTTCAAGCTGTATATCGCCGCCCGGTCCAACGTGCTGGACGAGGACGGCTCCGTGGTATTCCAGCACCCCTGGCTGCGGCTGAGCCGCCGGATCGTCCGGGACTACAAGTTCCGGGGCAGCGACGCCAACTTCACCCTGAAGATGTGGCCCAACGTCCGCCGGGGGGAGAAGCTGTACATCTCCCCCTACAAGGAGAATGCCGACATCATGTTCGACTCGTCCCTGCCGGATGAGATGGCGGTGCTGAAGCCCTTTGTGGTCCCCCTGCTGGAGGCGCTGCCCAAGGGCAAGTACGCCATTGCCGACGACATCCTCCGGGGGTATGAGAAGATCGCGTCCATGGACGAGGCGTACATCGCCCCCAATTCCCTGGTGCGGGAGTTCATCGGCGGCAGCATCTATGCCAGCTGAGCAAAACATGCGTTGGAGGTCATACAGCCATGAATGAGCGGTTGCAGGAACTGCTGGACGCGGTCCAGCGCACAGCCTCCCAGGTGGGCGGCAGCGCCGCGGACGCCGCCTACGGCGTGGGCAGGCGGGCGGGAGAGCTGCTGTCCGTCGCCAAGTTGAACATCCGGATCATGGACCTGAAGGGCGCCGTGAACACGGCGCTGCGGGAGGTGGGGGAGATGATCTACGCCACCCACACCGGCACCCTGACGGAGTCGGAGGTGCTGCTGGCAAAGCTCCAGGAGATCGATGCCCTCCGGGCGAAGATCGACCAGCTGGAGCGGGAGATCACCCGGCTGCAGGGCGGCGGGAGCTGCCCCCACTGCGGAGCCGCCGCGCAGAGCGGAGACGCATTCTGTCGGGAGTGTGGCGGAAAACTGTAAGGAGGAGACGGCCATGGAATACACATTCTCACAGTATCAGGAGAGCGCGGAGGCGCTGAAGGACCGCCTGGGGGCGTTCCGGCCCCGGTGCCTGCTGATCCTGGGCTCCGGCCTGGGATCTCTGGGCAATGAGGTGGAGGCGCCCGTTGCAGTCTCCTATGCGGACGTGCCCCACATGAAGCGCTCCACCGCCCCGGACCACGCGGGCCGCTTCGTGTTCGGCCGTCTGGCGGGGCAGGACGTGGCGGTGATGCAGGGCCGCCTCCACACGTACGAGGGCTGGTCCTTCGAGGATGTCAGCTACCCGGTCCGGGTGCTGCGGCTGCTGGGAGCGGAGACCCTGGTGGTCACCAACGCCGCCGGGGCGGTGAACACCGCCTTCTCCGCCGGGGATATCATGCTGATCACCGACCACATCAAGCTCTTCGGCGTCAGCCCCCTGTGCGGGCCCAATCTGGAGGAATTCGGCCCCCGGTTCCCGGACATGAGCCACGTCTATACGCCCCGGCTTCAGGCCGCCGCCCGGCAGGCGGCGGCGGAGCTGGACATCTCCCTGCGGGAGGGGGTCTACATGTACTTCCCCGGTCCCCAGTACGAGACGCCGGCGGAGGTCCGTGCCGCCCGGCTGCTGGGGGCGGACGCCGTGGGCATGTCCACGGTGCCGGAGGCCATCGTGGCCGCCCACTGCGGCATGGAGGTGCTGGGCTTCACCCTGTGCACCAACATGGCCGCAGGGGTGCTGGACCAGCCCCTCTCCTCTGACGAGGTGATCGCCGCCGGTCAGGCGGCGGGGCCCCGGTTCTCCGTCCTGGTGAAGGCGTGCCTGACCCGGTTATAAACGCCGGGGCCGCGCCATAGGCTGGAAACAGCCATTCTCTTCAAGTTCTGAGGTAATTGTTTCATGTCAAAACAAAAAAAGCAGTCCTTCCTGGGCGGTGCCGCCATTCTGGCCGCAGCTGTCGTCGTGGTGAAGATCATCGGCGCTGCCTACAAGCTGCCCCTAAACAATATTTTAGGGGAAGTGGGCATGTCCTATTGGGACACCGCCTATAAGATTTACAACTTTCTGCTGACCTTTTCCACTGCCGGCCTGCCGCTGGCCATCTCCAAGCTGACCAGTGAGGCCCATACCCAGGGCCGGGAGAACGAGAAGCGGAAGATCTTCCGCACGGCCATCTGGCTGTTCTTCGCGCTGGGGCTGGTGGGATCGCTGCTGATGTTTTTTCAGGCGGATCTCTTTGCCGCCTTCCTGCGGAATGAGGATGCCACCCGCCCGATCCAGGCCCTGGCTCCGGCGGTGTTCTGCGTGTGTCTGCTGGCCTGCATGCGGGGCTACACCCAGGGCCAGGGCAACATGACGCCCACAGCCATCTCCCAGGTGCTGGAGGCCCTTTGCAAGGTGGGGATCGGCCTGCCGCTGGCTTGGTATCTCCTGCATATGGGGGCCCAGATGGATGTGGGTGCTGCCGGCGCCATCCTGGGCGTCACCATCGGCACGGTGGTATCCATGCTGTTTTTAACCGGCTATCTGGCTACCCACCGGGACCGTGGCCGTGCGCTGGACGTCCCCTCCAGCAGTGGGAGGCTGGTGCGGCGGATTCTGTCCATCGGTGTGCCCATTACTCTGGGAAATTCCGCCATGAGCATCATCTCTTTGGTGGATACGAAAATCGTTCTGGGCCGCCTGCAGGATGGTCTGGGTCTGTCGCTGACAGAGGCCAACGCCCTGAACGGCCAGTATGCCACCGGCATGGTCATGCCCAACATGGTGGCGTCCTTTGTCTATCCGGTCACCATGAGCCTGCTGCCCTTTGCGGCGGCGGCGCTGGCCAGGAATGATCCCCGGGAGGCGGACCGCACCATTTCCACCGCCTTCCGCCTGCTGGCCCTGCTGGCTCTGCCGGCAGGCATCGGTCTCAGCGTGCTGGCCACGCCCATTGAGATTTTGGTGCTGCCCGCCCAGCCGGATACTGCTCTGGCGGCCGGCCCCCATCTGCAGATCCTGGGCATTGCCACGATTTTCATCTGCCTGATGGTCCTGACCAATGCCATTCTGCAAACCTACGGCAAAGAAAAGATCCCCATTTTCACCGTCATCGTGGGCGGCATCGTGAAGATCATTCTGAACTATATCCTGGTGGGAACACCCAGCATCAATATCCACGGCGCCCCCATCTCCACCCTGTGCTGCTATCTGGTGATCGTGGTGCTGAACCTGTTTTTCGTGTGGAAATATTCCCCCCAAAAGCCCAGGTACTTCCAGCTCTTTGCAAAGCCGGTTGTCGCCTCTGTCCTGATGGGCGCTGCCGCCTGGGCTGTCTATGGCTTTTTGGATCGGGCGTTTGCCGGAAGTTTTTCCGACTATCTGGCCAACGCCGCCGCCACTCTGGGCGGCATCCTGGCCGGCGTGGCAGTCTACGCCGTGCTGGTCATCGTCCTGCGGATCCTGCGGGCGGAGGATGTCCGCTCCATCCCCCACGGGGAAAAGCTTATTAAACTTCTGCACTTGAAATGAGCAGCCGCCGTCCGGCCGCACCGGCCGGACGGCGCAAATTCCCTGAAAAATCAACGGCTTCCGTGAATTTTTCTTGCAAAGGCAGGCATCTTATGGTAGAGTTTCAACATAAGGATTTTTACACCTATGAGGATTTCCTGGAGATCATGCGGCTGCTGCGCTCGCCCGGGGGGTGTCCCTGGGACCGGGAGCAGACCCACAGCTCCATCCGCCGGAATTTTCTGGAGGAGACGTATGAGGTCCTGGACGCCATCGACCGCGACGATCCCGACGGCATGTGCGAGGAGCTGGGCGACGTGCTGATGCAGGTGGCCTTCCACGCACAGATCGAAACGGAGCGGGGCCGCTTCACCATGGCCGACGTGATCAACGGCGTGGCCCAGAAGCTGGTGTACCGCCACCCCCACGTGTTCGGGGACGTGCAGGCAGATACCTCCCAGCAGGTCCTGGCCAACTGGGAGGTCCTGAAGCGCCGGGAAAAAGGACAGCGGTCCACGGCGGACGCCGTCGAGGCCGTTCCCCACACCCTGCCGGCCCTGTGGCGGGCGGAGAAGGTCCAGTCCAAGACCGCCAAGGCCGGCTTCGACTGGGAGAGCGCGCTGCAGGCGCTGGACAAGCTGGAGGAGGAGGTCCGGGAGCTCCGGGCCGCCCTGGAGGCCGGACAGGCCGCCGATGTTCCCCACGGTATCCGGGAAGAGGTGGGAGACGCCCTGTTCATGGCCGCCAAGATCGCCCAGATGTCCGGTGTGGATCCGGAGGATGCCCTCCACCGGGCCTGCGACAAGTTCGACCGCCGCTTCCGCGCGGTGGAGGAGACTGCGGACAAGCCTCTGGCGGACTGCTCCCAGGCGGAGCTGCTGGCGCTGTGGAACGACGCGAAGTCTCACGATCCGTCTTAATCGCGGGCATTCGGATCCGCGTTAGGAATATGAAAGCAAATTCATCATCATGTATAGGAGGACAACACCCATGAACAAAGCCGAACTGATCAATTCCGTCGCCGCTGCTGCCGACGTCTCCAAGAAGGAGGCCGAGGCTGTTGTGTCCGCCACCTTTGACGCCATCACCGCCGCCCTGAAGGACGGCGACAAGGTGCAGCTGGTGGGCTTTGGCTCCTTCGAGGTCAAGAAGCGCGCCGCCCGCGTGGGCCGCAACCCCAAGACCAAGGAGTCTATCGAGATCCCTGCCTCCGTGGTGCCCGTGTTCAAGGCCGGCAAGGCCCTGAAGGACGCCGTGGCGAAGTGATCAAAGCTGTTGCGGAGACTGCCGGCACTTGGTGCCGGCAGTCCTGTTTCCCAGGAGAAAGGAGGCAGCCATGCGTCTGGACAAGTATCTCAAGGTCTCCCGCCTGATCAAGCGGCGGACTGTGGCCAATGAGGCCTGCGACAACGGTCTGGTCACCGTCAACGGCAGGCCGGCCCGGGCCTCCTACGATGTGAAGGCGGGGGACCAGATCTCCCTGCGCTTCGGCCAGCGCACCGTGACGGTGGAGGTGCTGGACGTGCAGGAGACCGTGCGCCAGGCGGACGCCGGCGCGCTGTACCGGGAGATCGGCCGGTAAGCGTTCCGCCGGAGCGGCATATTCCCCGCCCCCGGCCCATATAGTTGGGACAGGGGGAGGGACGCGGAATGAACGACTTCAGCAATTCCATGCCCCAGATGGGCCACCGTCTGGAGCTGATCGGACGGGAACAGCTCACCGTCTCCGGTGTGGAGGATGTGGAGCGGTTCGATGAGACCGGTATCGTCATGTCCACCGGTGTTGGGACGCTGGTGATCACGGGAGAGGACCTGCACATCGGCAAGCTTTCCCTGGACGGGGGCGAGCTCCACGTGGACGGCCGGATCGACGCCATCTCCTATGAGGAGGGCGGCCAGGAACAGGGGGGATTCTTCCGCCGGCTGTTCGGGTGAGCCGCCATGGGCGCCGATGTTTCTCTGCGGCTGCTGGTCTGCCTGCAGGCCGGTCTGCTGGGGATGACGCTGGGCCTGCTGTACGATGTGCTGCGGGCCTTCCGCCTGCGGCTGCGCCGGCTGACAGGGGTGCTGGACATCCTGTACTGCATCCTGGCCGGGATGGCGGTGTTCCTCTTCACGCTCTATCGGGCCAGGGGGCAGATGAGCCTGTTGCTGCTGCTGGGGCTGGCAGGCGGTGCCGCGGTATTTTTCCGATTTCTCTCCCGGCCGCTGCAGCCGGTGTGGACATTCTGGGTGGATACGCTGGCCTTTTTGTTGCATCTGATCGCGATTCCCCTGCGGGGAATGGAAAGACTGTGCAAAAAAATTGCCGGACACGGAAAAAATCTCTTTTATTTTATCCGGAAATGCTATACAATAAAAACCACCAGAGGAAATCGGCGGCTTCAAAAGGGGGGCAGGCGGCGTGGCAAAGGAAAAAAAGCAGCCAAAGCGAAGATCCGGCGGCAGCATCATCACCAAGGTCCTGATCCTGGCGATCCTGGTGGCCATCGGCGTGCAGCTGCGAAGCCTCCACGTTCAGGTGCAGGACGCCGAGGCTGAGCGGGACGCCCTGGCAGCCCAGGTGGAGACCCAGCGGCAGGAGAACGACGCCCTGGCGGCGGATATCGCCGAGGGCGCCACAGATGAAAAGATGAAGGAGATCGCCCAGGAGGAGCTGGGGCTAATCTCCCCCAATCAGCGTGTGTTTTCCATCACCAATTGACCGGGATCGGGCGGCGAGGGGGGCGATCCGCCTCCCCCGCTTGTGCCGGATGCCGGTTTTTTTGAGCACAGACCGGGCCCCGCACGGCCGGACCGGGAAAAACTTATCCGGAAGGAGAAACAGTACACCATATGGAGCTTCAGGTAGGGAGCATTTTGGAAGGCAAGGTGACCTCCATCACCAAATTCGGCGCTTTCGTGGCCCTGGACAATGGGAAGTCCGGGCTGGTCCACATCTCCGAGATCGCCAACACATTCGTCAATGACGTGCATGACTTCCTGCAGGAGGGGCAGACCGTCAAGGTCCTGGTCCTCTCCGCGGAGAACGGGAAGATCAACCTGTCCATCAAGCGGACGCTGCCCAAGCCGGAGCGTCCGGCCAGGGGGCCCCGCCCCGGCGGCGGGCATCCGGCGGGCGCGCCCCATGCGGCTGCGCCGCAGCCCCGGGGACCGCGGCCCCAGCAGCCGCTGCCGCCCTCCGGCGACCAGTCCTTTGAGGACAAGCTGAAGCAGTTCCTCTCCTCTTCCGAGGGGAAGATGGCCGACCTGAACCGCAGCCTGGACAGCAGGCGCGGCGGACGGCGGCGCAGATGAGCACCTTCAGGCGCGCGGCACGGCCGCGCGCCTTTTTCCGCGCCTGCGGATAAAAAAGGGCCGCCCAGCGGCAGTGCGCTGTGCGGCCCAAGCGGGTGGGATATTGGAAAGCTTCCGAGATTATGATACACCTGCCCTGCCATCCTTGTAAATAGGAGGTTTTGCCGGATCCCGTCTGTTCTTGGCAGATCCCGTCACCTCTGAACATTTTGTAAATCCGGTCAATTCTCCCCTTTTCAAGCGCAAAGATTTGTGCTATATTGATAAAAAGGGGAGAGGTCCCCGGCCTCTCCCATACGAAAGGAGCGGTCCCTATGAAATATACCTTTGCCTGCAAGAAAGTCGCGCTGAATGATTCCATCAAGGAATACGCCCAGAAGAAGATCTCCAAGCTGGAGCGCTACTTCCGGGACGAGGATACCACCGCGTTTGTCACCTTCTCTGTGGAGAAGGACCACCTGTGCTCGGTGGAGATCACTATCCGCGGCGGCGCCACGTTGCTGCGGGCGCAGACGGAGGCTCCGGACGGGGACATGCGCGGCGCCATCGACGCCGCTGTGGGATATATCGAGCGGCA
Organism: Oscillibacter valericigenes; assembly: GCF_016902445.1. GTDB lineage: Bacteria > Bacillota > Clostridia > Oscillospirales > Oscillospiraceae > Oscillibacter > Oscillibacter avistercoris. The sequence goes on from NZ_JACSNX010000033.1 coordinate 11,393, forward strand.
GATCCTGAAGAACAAGACCCGTCTGGCCAAGCGCCTGCGGAGCGAGGGTTTCCCCCCGCCCGCCCCGACGGACGATTTTGAGGTGACGGAGGAGAAGGAGTTTCCCATCGTCCGCACCAAGCACTTCACGGTGAAGCCCATGAGCCCGGAGGAGGCGATCCTGCAGATGAACCTGCTGGACCACAGCTTCTTCGTCTTCCGCAGCAGCGAGGACGACAGCCTGTCCATCGTCTACCGCCGGAAGAACGGCGGCTACGGCCTGATCGTGACGGACGAAGTGGAATAAGCAACGGCAGCACAAGGAACGGGCGGGACCGCATGGCGGCCCCGCCCGTTTTCCCGGCCGCGGAAACGGCAGACGATCCCTCTTGTCCTTTTTTGGATCTTCTGATATACTAGTACCGGCATTTTGCGTCTGAAGAACAAAATAATGAGGAAAGAAAGAACAATTCGATGAAAATGATTTTTTTGGTGGACGGCGACAACAACATCGGCACCGGCCTGCAGGGTATCGACCTGCTGACGGAGGAGGACACCGTCCTGGTCTTTTTCGGCAAGGGGCAGACCCTGGCCAACGTGAAGAAGCTGTGCGCCGGCACAAAGGCCCAGGTCCAGTATCTGGAGAGCGTGAAGGGCGGCAAGAACTCCCTGGACTTCCAGATCATCACGGAGCTGGGTGTCCTGGTGGGCCGGGGAGAGGCGGACTTCGCCTACGTCATCAGCCAGGACAAGGGATACGAGGCCGCCATGAGCGCCCTCCACGCACGGTACGCCTCCACCTTCCGGGAGGTGGCCCTGCGGCCCTCTATCCAGGACTGCCTGCAGGCGGCCTTCCTGCTGCGGGCCGCTGACCGGGAGGAGCTGGCGGCGGCACTGGCCCGGCAGTTCGGCCCTGTCCAGGGGCAGCTGGCCTATGCGCATCTGGAGGCATTGTTCGCCCCGCCGCCTGCGCCGGAGAAGCAGGCGCCCGCCGCCTCCAAGTCCAAACGGCGGAGAGGCGGCAAACAGACGGCCGCCCAGCCCCAGGAGAGCGCCGAACAGGCGCCCCAGGAGGAGCCGGAGCAGCCTGCCCCCGCCGCTCCCGCCAGAAGCCGCCGCAGCGGCAGCCGCCGCCGGAAGCGGCCTGCCCAGTCATAACAGATCCCGGGGAGAGGGCTGCGCCGCGCCGGCGCGGCTCTTTTCTTCCGGGCCGGCAGGTCCGGCGCCGTCCCCGAGATTCGACAAATTTCTCCGCCTTCAGACAAAGTCCTTGTTTTTGAACGCCTTTTTTGCTATCCTATTGGTGTTCGAGGCAGGCTTTACCATGGTTTGAAACGCCTGCGGCGTACATGCTATCGAAAGAGCCCGGGGCGAAAGGAGGCCGCTGATGGAAGCAGATTCCTTTGATTTTTCCGCTGTGTTTCCCAATATCGCCGCCCAGCTGCGCACCGCTTTGGGGACGCTGCATCTGGCCGCTGCACAGCTGGCCCCTGCCAAGGAGCGGGAGCAGGATCCGGCGCTGGACGAAAAGGCCGCGCTTCTGGACCAGAGCTATTATCAGCTGCTGCGCCTGGTGAACAACCTGACTGCGGCCGGTTATCTGGGGCAGGAGAGGCCATTTCCCCTCCGGGACCGGGACCTGGTGGAGACGGTCCGGGGCGTCTGTACCTGCGCCCAGGGGCTGGCAGAGCTGAAGGGGCTCCGTCTGGAATTTTGCAGCGGCGGAGACTACCATGTCTGCGCATTTCACCGCGCCTCGCTGGAGCAGCTGCTCTATCAGCTGCTCTCCAACGCCTTCAAATTCACCCCTGCCGGCGGGACAGTGAGGGTGGAGCTGAAATTTGCCAGCCGGCGGGTGCTGCTGTCGGTGGCGGACACCGGCTGCGGCATCCAGGAGGATCAGATCCCGGTCCTGTTTGACCGCTATCTGCACGACGACCTGCTGACTGCCCGGCCCCATGGCCTGGGCCTGGGCCTGCCCATCTGCCAGCATATCGCAGAGGGTCACGGCGGCACCATGATGGCGGAGTCCCGGCCGGGAAAGGGCGCCCGCTTCACGCTGTCGTTTCCGGACCGGCGGTGCGGGACCCTGGATGTCTCAGACGTGAAATTCGATTACAGCGGCGGACACAACCAGACGCTGCTGGCCCTGGCAGACGCGCTGCCTGTTCAGGCATTTTCCCACCGGAATTTGGACTGACTCCGGCCTTGGCCGGAGCCGGTCCCTCTTTTTGCATCCGGATTCCCTTTTCGGGGAAAATCGGCTACAATAGCCCTATCATCTCTTCCGGCGGCGGCCGGCGGTTTTCAGGAGGATCCTTCTATGGCACAGCGGGTTTTCGCTGCCATGAGCGGCGGCGTGGACAGCGCTGCGGCGGCACTGCTGCTGCAGCAGGCGGGCTGTGACGTCACCGGTGTGACGCTGCGCCTTCACCACTACAAGGACCGGCCGGGCCTGTGCGGCTCGGCGGACGACATCGAGACGGCTCGGTCTGTGGCCGCCGGCATGGGGATCCCCCATGTGGTGCTGGATCTGTGTGACCTTTTCAAAAAGCAGGTGATGGACCGGTTCGTGTGGGCCTATACACATGGCCGGACTCCCAATCCCTGCATCGACTGCAACCGGGAGATCAAGTTCGGCGCCCTGCTGGACTGGGCCCTGGACCAGGGGGCGGACGCCATCGCCACCGGGCACTATGCCAGGGTCCGGTTCGATGAGGCCGCGCACCGCTGGCAGCTGCTGCGGGGCGCGGACCGGCGGAAGGACCAGACCTATTTCCTCTACCAGCTGACCCAGCACCAGCTGGCCCACCTGCTGCTGCCGGTTGGGGATTATGAGAAGCCGGCTCTGCGGGCCCTGGCAGCGGCCCATGGCCTGTCCAACGCGCAGAAGGCGGACAGCCAGGACATCTGCTTCGTGCCGGACGGGGACTATGTGTCCTTCCTCCGGCAGTACGGCGGCGTGGAGCCGGTCCCCGGCGACTTTGTGGATGAGTCCGGCCAGGTGCTGGGCCGCCACCAGGGGCTGGAGTGCTACACCATCGGCCAGCGGAAGGGTCTGGGCGTCAGCGCCAACGCACCGCTGTACGTGCTGGGAAAGGACCTGGACCACGGCACGGTCCTCCTGGGCGGGGACGACCGCCTCTATACCCGGGAGCTGACGGCGGAACGGGTCAACTGGCTCTCCATCCCAGAGCCCAACGGCCCCCTGCCTGTCACCGCCAAGACCCGGTACAGCCAGCGGGAGGCCGCCGCCACGGTGGAGCCGCTGCCCGGCGGACGCATCCGCATGGTGTTTGCAGAGCCCCAGCGGGCCATCACGCCGGGACAGGCGGTGGTGTTTTACGACGGCGACCTGGTTCTGGGCGGCGGCACTATCTGCCCGTGATGCAAAAGGACGCCGCGAAAGCGGCGTCCTGTACTCCTCATCGCTGACTGGTGGTCCAGCTGTCCTGGAAGATCAGGTCATCCACATCACCGATGCCGATCATTTTGGGGTCGTTCATCTCGTTTCCTCCTTTGCATTTGGCTTCTCGGCCAGTATATGCGCTTCCCGGCGGAAAATTGCACGGAATCGGGCACCCGGCGGAAAATTTTTCTCGCCGGGAACTTACAAAAAATTTTCCAAGGTTTTTGGACTCCATGCTTGACAGAAACGGGGGATTGTGATATTCTAATTGTTGCCGACAGCTGCCGGTGTGGTGGAATTGGTAGACACAGGGGACTTAAAATCCCCCGGTAGCGATACTGTACCGGTTCGAGTCCGGTCACCGGCACCACAGAACAAAATATCGCGGGGTAGAGCAGTTGGTAGCTCGTCGGGCTCATAACCCGGAGGTCGTTGGTTCAAGTCCAGCCCCCGCAACCACAAAATCACCGCTTTCCAGCCGGAAAGCGGTGATTTTCTCTGCCTTTTTGCAACTTTTGTGGACGTCCCCATTTTCTGGACACCGGAGTGACCCAAACCGTGACCCAGACGGGGCTAAAAACGTGCCCGGAGGCGGTGTTTTTGCCTCCGGGCTCTCGCTCTTTTGGGAGAGATTTTTTGATGTTTACAGTGCCGCCGTCAGGACTTTTCCCATAGTTTTTGCCGCCTCTTTCTGGGCCGCTGTCGTGACGTGGGCATAGGTGTCCAGGGTGAATCCGGCGCTGTAGTGGCCCAGCATCCCGGACACCGTCTTGATGTCCACGCCGTTTTGAAGCGCCAGAGTTGCGAAGGTGTGCCGGAGGTCGTGGAATCGAACTCTGGGCAACCCCGCCCGCTTCAGCACCCGGTGGAGCATGTGGAGCACGCTGTCCGGTGAGATGGGTCCGCCGGTAG
>NZ_JACSNX010000034.1 GCF_016902445.1 Oscillibacter valericigenes
GGTGCCATAGGGCTGCAGCGTGCCGTCGGAATAGCCGATGATGTAGGAGTAGTGGTCCTCCGTGTTCAGGGTGGGCCGGCTGGGACGGCTGCTGCCGCCGCCACCGGTGGAAGAACCGCTGTCCTCCTTCTCGTACACCAGCACGAAGGGAGAGAAGCTGTCGACCGTGAAGGTCAGATGGTCGCCGTCAGGGGTGACCGAGACCTTCTCCACGTGGTTCGCGGCACTGGCCAAATCCCCCGCCGTGGTGACATTCTCGCGGTTCATGTCGGTGTAGTGGACGATGTAGAAGTCGCCATTCTCGTCAGCATCGTCCGGCAAGGGCCAGTAGATGGTCAGTTTGTCGTCGTCGCCCAGGGTCACCACGGTGTTGCCGTTGTCCGTGTCCACAAAGGTCCAGATAGAAGGATTCTGCCTGTGCGTTGGAAAGGGAGACGCCATCCTGTGCGTCCGCTTTATTGATGGCATCCTGCTCCATGGACCGGTTGAACTCTGTGCTGTTGGAGACGCTGTCCACCAGCAGCTGGACGCGGTCGGAGCCCACCTCGACTTCGCTGTTGTTGACGTAGTACTGGACAGTGCTGTCAGCCACAGCAGTCAGTGTGCCGGAGGCAACGGCGTCGCCATTGTCTTCGATAGCATTTGTGGTCGTGCCGATGTCGGTGATACTCTTGACCAGCAGCTCACCGGTGCCGATCTCCACGTTGCAGGTAATGGATTTGGCAACGGCGCCCTCGCCCAGGGTAAACTGAGCCTGCACCTGCGACTGATCCAGCGGGCCGCCGTCAATCGTCATGTGATAGGTGTCGCCAACAACCAGTTCCGACATCATAATATCATCGGTCGTAATGGTCTTATCACTCTCATCATAGTCTCCGCTGTCGTTTGTGTCATCGAAGACCCTGAGGCTGACAGGATGGTCATCGACCGCAGACATCGAATAAACATACTGGCTGACTGTTCCATTCGGCTCCCGAGAATAGACACCGAGATAGATGAGTTTCCATGTTCTCTCAACAGCACCCACCTGATAGGTTAACGTCAGAATGTCGTCCAGCCTCTCGGCGTCTGGTGTCGTTTTATCTGTGTCATTCGCCGCGATCCACTCATTGACCGCATTCGAAAGAATCAGATAATAACCCGGTTCCGGCAGGCCGTTGTATTGGGTATTGCCGATCACATTGCCTGCACTGTCCACTGTTCCGCTGTAATTGCTTCCGCCGGTGTAGATCACGATATCCGCCGGGGTGATGGTGACTGTGTAGGACTTTACCTCCACATGTTCCTCATCCTCGTCTTCGATATCCTCCGCGGCCGCAACAGCGGTATTGGAAATCGTCTTGCTGGCAGCACCTTCAGGCACTGTATAAGTAGCGGTGATCTCGATCGAGTCTCCCGCAGAGCCGGCAGCGGCAAGGCGGGCAATGGTCAGTATGCCCCCGTTTTGGGTCACGCCTGTCGGCAAAGATCCGATGTCTGTAAACACACAAAGGCGGCGGGCCGATGGCCCGCCGCCTGTTTTCGCTTGTTATTTCGCGTACTCGATGACCTTGGTCTCCCGCAGGACGTGGACCTTGATCTGACCGGGGTACTCCATTTCCTCCTCGATCTTCTTGGCCAGGTCCCGGGCCAGGATGACCATCTGGTCCTCGCTGACCTGCTCGGGCTTCACCATGACCCGCACCTCGCGGCCGGCCTGGATGGCGTAGGCCTTGTCCACGCCGGGATAGGAGCCGGTGATGGTCTCCAGCTGCTCCAGCCGCTTGATGTAGTTCTCCAGATTCTCCCGCCGGGCGCCGGGCCGGGCCGCGGAGATGGCGTCCGCCGCCTGCACCAGGCAGGCCACCACGGTCCGGGGCTCCACATCGTTGTGGTGGGCCTCGATGGCATGGATGATGTCCTCCCGCTCCTTGTACTTGCGGGCGAACTCCACGCCCAGGGACACGTGGGTACCCTCCAGCTCGTGGTCCACGGCCTTGCCCAGGTCGTGGAGCAGGCCCGCCCGCTTGGCGGCCTGGACGTCGGCCCCCAGCTCCGCCGCCATCATGCCGGCGATGTGGCTGACCTCGATGGAGTGCTGCAGCACGTTCTGGCCGTAGCTGGTCCGGTAGTGGAGGCGGCCCAGCATCTTCACCAGCTCCGGGTGCAGGTTCCGCACGCCGCACTCGAACACGGCGCGCTCACCCTCGGCCTTGATGGTGCTCTCCACCTCCCGGCGGGCCTTCTCCACCATCTCCTCGATATGGGTGGGATGGATGCGGCCGTCGGCGATCAGCTTCTCCAGGGCCAGGCGGGCGATCTCCCGCCGCACCGGCTCGAAGCAGGAGACGGTGATGGCCTCCGGCGTGTCGTCGATGATGAGATCCACACCCGTCAGGGTCTCGATGGTGCGGATGTTGCGGCCCTCCCGGCCGATGATGCGGCCCTTCATCTCGTCATTGGGCAGGGGAACCACACTGACGGTCATCTCGGCCACCTGGTCGGCCGCGCACCGCTGGATGGCCTGAGCCACCACTTCCCGGGCACGGGCTTCGCACTCTTCCTTCATCCGGGACTCGACCTCTTTGATCTTGAGGGCGGTCTCGTGAGTCACCTCGGACTCCACCTGGGCGATCAGATAGGCCTTGGCCTCCTCGGCGGTGAAGCCGGAGATGCGCTCCAGCATTTCCGTCTGGCTGCGCTTGATGACCTTGATCTCCTCATTTTCCTTGTCCACGGCCGCATGCTTCTGGGCCAGGGACTCCTCTCTCTTCTCCAGAGCCTCGGTCTTGCGGTCGAGGTTCTCTTCCTTCTGCTGCAGGCGGTTCTCCTGCCGCTGCAGATCGGCTCTGCGCGATTTCTCTTCCTTCTCGTACTCGCTGCGGTTCTTCAAAATCTCTTCTTTGGCTTCCAGCAGTGCCTCTTTCTTCTTGGTCTCGGCGCTCTTGATGGCCTCGTTGATGATGCGCTTTCCCTCTTCTTCCGCGCTTGAGATTTCCTTTTCAGAAACGGTTTTCCGGTAGCGAATACCGAGGGGGAAGCAGATCACGCCGCCGATCACCAGCCCGATCAGGGCAAAGACGATCTCCACGGTATCTTTTCCTCCTATACACGGTATCCTGTGCGTTTGGGTTTATATGCAGGCCCGCAGGCCGCATTGCAGAAAACAATCGGAAGGCCCCCTGTCGCCCGCCGACAATTATCCGTTTATAGTTTAATCGTTCTGCCCTCTTCTGTCAAGGCAAATCTGTAATAGTTAGCCAAATCCGCCCGCGCGGTTTTGGAGTTTTTTACGAGGTCTGCCAAGGAGCTGCCCCTTTCCCCGCGGCGCCCGGCCGCCGGCCGGGACGGCTCCTTCCTCATGTGTCGATATAGGCCGCGGCCGCGTACCCCACCTGGTCCCCATAATAGACCACATACCACCCATTCCATGCCCCAAAGGGCCCAGGCCCTTTGGGGGCCCCTGATTTGATCAATGCCGGGCAGGCAAAGCCCGCCCGGCGCAAGATCCTGCTCCGCAGGATGCTTGCACGCCGCTCCCGCGGCGCCCGGCCGCCGGCCGGGACGGCTCCTTCCTCATGTGTCGATATAGGCCGCGGCCGCGTACCCCACCTGGTCCTCATAATGGACCACATACCACCCATTCCACTCGCCGTAGATGGTGACGGCGGCGCCGTTGGGGAGGCTGGCGATCACCTTGCCGGCGGAGGACGGGTAGTCCCGCAGGTTCAGCGTGCCGTTGGACACGGTGACGGTCCCCTGCACCGGGTCCATGGGGTAGATGAAGGGCAGGCCGAAGTACGCCGTCAGCCCCCGGGCGATCTGCTGGGCGATGGCATCCCGGTGCCCCTCCACCCAGACGGCGTCGCTGTAGTTGTCGTGGTACCCGATCTCCAGCAGCACCGAGGGGAACCGGGGCAGGCGGACCTCCCCCAGGGAGGTGGTGGGCCGGGTGGTGACTTTATTGGGCAGGGGATAGATCTTCCGCAGCTCCTCCGCGATCAGCTCCGCCGCCCGCTGGCCGCCCACGCTGCCGGGGTAGTAAAAGGCGATGATGCCCCGCTCCTCGCCGTAGCGGCCCTCCGGGGCGGCGTTGGAGTGGAGGGCCAGGTACAGGTCGTATTCCCCCTGGTTGGCCTCCCGGATGGAACTGCCGGCGGTCATCTCCGGCCGGTTGCGCCGGTACTGGATGCCATTGGACAGCAGATAGGGCACCAGGGCGTCCGCCAGCAGGTTCATGTTGTACTCCTCGGACCCGCTGCCGGTGACGTACATATTCCAGTCCTGGGTGGACGGGCTGAGATAGATTTTGGGCATAATGATCCCTCCTTTTTCCCCAGTCTATGGCGTTTCCGGGAAAAATGTGATACACTGATTCGGAACAATCCAAGAGAAAGGGATCATTTTATGAAAGCGGAGCGGAATCACCCAAAATACACCGTCACGCCCAAGGCGGAGGCGGCCATCCTCCGGGGCCACCCCTGGGTCTACGACGCGGAGATCCTCCAGACGGAGGGCGAGGCGGAGAACGGAGGCCTGGTGGACGTGGTCAGCAAAAAGGGCCGGTACCTGGGCACGGGCTTTCTGTCGGAGCGATCCAAGATCCGGGTGCGGCTGATCTCCCGCAACGCCAACGACCAGTTTGACGCCGCCTTCTGGCGCCGCAAGCTCCAGTGGGCCTGGGAGTACCGGAAGAGCGTCATGCCGCCGGAGGACCTGGACGCCTGCCGCGTCATCTTCGGGGAGGCGGACGCCTTTCCGGGGCTGACGGTGGACAAGTTCCACGACCTGCTGTCGGTCCAGGTGCTGTCCGTGGGCATGGAGCGCATCCAGGACCTCCTGCTGCCGGCGCTGGTGGAGCTCCTCCGGGCGGACGGCTTCCCCATCCGGGGCGTGTTCCTGCGGAACGACGTGGCCCTGCGGGAGAAGGAGGGCCTGGCCCAGGGCAAAGGGTGGTATCCCCTGCCCGGCGAGGCGGTGCCGGAATCCCCCCTGACGGAGATCACGGAGAACGGCGTCAAATACCTGGTGGACGTGGAGAACGGGCAGAAGACCGGGTTCTTCCTGGATCAGAAGTACAACCGTCGGGCGGTGGGGCGCATCGCCCGGGGCAAAACAGTGCTGGACTGCTTCACCCACACCGGGTCCTTCGCCCTGAACGCCGCGGCGGGCGGGGCCAAACACGTCACCGCCGTGGACGTGTCGGCGTCCGCCGTGGAGATGGCCCGGGCCAACGCGGAGCGCAACGGCCTCTCCGGCGTGGTGGACTGCGTGGCCGCCAACGTGTTCGACCTGCTGCCGGCCCTGGAGAAGGAGCCGAAGCGGTACGACTTCATCATCCTGGACCCGCCGGCCTTCACCAAGTCCCGGAAGACCGTGGCGAACGCCATCTCCGGGTACAAGGAGATCAACTACCGGGCCATGAAGCTGCTGCCCCGGGGCGGGTACCTGGCCACCTGCTCCTGCTCCCACTTCGCCACGGAGGAGAAGTTCGTGGCCATGCTCCACAGCGCCGCAAAGGACGCCGGCGTGCAGCTGCGGCAGATCGAGGCCCGGCAGCAGTCCTGCGACCACCCCATCCTCTGGGGCGTGGAGGAGACCAATTACCTGAAGTTCTACCTGTTCCAGGTGGTGTGAGCGCGCCTTGGCCTATGAAAAAGAAGGTCCGTCCCTTGCTGGACGGACCTTCTTTTTGTCATGGTTTCTTTTTCCTCATGCGCTTCATCCATTCGCCAGTTCTGTTTCACCGGACCTTACGGGTTTTGGAGGGATCGTCCTGGTCAAAACGGTCTGTTTGTTTTGCTTTTCTCTCAGCCCACTTCCAGGAAGCGGACCACGCCCTGATGGACGTACAGCGTGGCGCTGTCGGCGTAGGCCCTGGCCTCCGTGAGGGTGACCCATTCCCTGGTCTCCCGGTTGTAGCAGGGCAGGCTGGCGGGGACCGTGTAGGTCCGGCCGTTCACCGTCACGGCGCCCTTGCCGCTCCAGGCGGCATTGGGCACGTTCCGCAGCTCGTCGGGATAGATCAGGCTGCCGATCCGCTGGGTGTTGCCGGCGGTGACGATGGTGATGCCTACGATATCGCCGTTGCGGACCACATAGCCGGTCTCGAACGTGGCGGTGGTCTTGCCCTCGCCGTACTCCACGGAGAGCTGGGCGTTGCCCACCCGGTTGCCCTCTTCATCGTAGTTGGCGGTGTAGTGGGCCCGGCCGAAGATGTAGCCGCTGCCGGTGACCGAGTTCAGCACGATGACCTTCACCCGGTCGGCCCAGTCGGTGCCGGCGTAGGTGATCTGGCTGGAGGGCACCTTGGCCTCCGTGATCTGGGACAGGCTGATGGCCGTGAGGCCGCTGCCGTCGTTCTGGAAGATGATGACATTCTCTGCCAGCTCCCGGCTGCCCAGCTTGCCGTTCTCCACGTCCAGGTCGCCGGAGACGCCGCCGGTGAGGCGGGTCAGGGACAGGCCGTCCTTCTTGCTGGAGGAGACCCGCACCAGCTGGCCGTTCAGCCGCTCCACATCGCTGGCGGAGAGTTTGACGCTGCCCTTCACCTGGATGCCGCACAGCAGATTCACGGTGGCGCTGCCGCTGCTGACCTCGGCGATGCCGATGGCGTTGCCGCTGGCAGTGGTGCCGGTGGCTTCCACCGCGCCGGCCACCTGATTGTCCTCGGTGAGCAGCAGGGTGATCTGATCGCCGGGCCGGAACTTGGACACCGTCTGCATGGCGGAGGGCAGCACGTTGAACTCGTGGCCCAGCACCGTGATCTTGGAGGGCTCGCTGGGATTGGGCGAGCAGTCCTCGTAGTAGCCGGTGATCCGGGTGTCGCTCACGCGGATGGAGTTGGTGACCGCCGAGTAGGTGGCCACGTCGTACTTCCGCATATCGCCGGAAGAGGCCCGGACGCCGTTCTTGTAGATGGTATAGCCCGTGGCGCCGCCCGCCAGGGAGGCAAAGCCCGCCGTGGAGCCCTTCTCGTAGACGATGACTGCCGATGTGGCGTTTCCGCCGCCGCCCACGAACACATAGTCCACATTGCCCGCGGCGTCCAGATACAGCGTGACGGAGGTGCCGGCGTTCAGCCAGGTGTATGCCTCGCCCCAGCTGCTGGCCTCGCCGTTCTGGAAGACCTGGGTGTCGCTCTTCACCGTGTAGGTATTGCCGGAGGTGTCCGTCATCTCCGTGGCCTTGGCGGAGGCCAGGACCACCGTCTTGCTGGAGCCCAGATCCTCAGGCACGAAGGTCAGGGCCCGGCCGCTCTTGCTGTCCACGATCAGCGTGCCCTTCATGCCGTTGAGCATGCCGTTGGAGGCCTTGCCCTCCGTCAGGGTATAGGTGCCGGTGGAGAGCCGCAGGCGGCCCTCGCCGCCCTCCGTGTCAGAGGACAGCAGCACGCCCTGCACGGTCTGGCCCAGAGTGGAGGCAAAGGTGGTGCCGCCCTCCTTGGTCGGGGTCCGCAGCAGGTTCAGGAACAGCCGCGCCGCCTGGGCGCGGGTGAGGCCGGCGCTGCCGTTGGTGCTCACGCCCTCGGTCAGGCCGACGGTGGCCGCCTCAGCCATATAGCTGTCCGGCCAGATGCCGCCGATGTCCTCGTCCTTGTAGCCCAGCATCCGCATCAGGATGGTGACCGCCTGGCCCACCGTCACGGTCCGGTCCGGGTGGAACCGGCCGTCGGCATAGCCGGAGATGATGTCCTTGCCCTTGGCGGCCATGTTGATGTAGGCCGCCGCCCAGTGGGAGGGCTTCACATCCGGGAAAATGGTGACGGTGCGGTAGCGGCTCAGCTCGCTGCTGCCGTTCATGGCGTACACCGCCATCTTGCAGAACTGGGCCCGGTTCAGCACCGTGCCCGGGCGGAAGGTGCCGTCGCCGTAGCCGTCCAGCACCCCCAGCAGCCGCAGGGACTCCACCGCCATGGCGGTGGAACGGTCCCCGATGTCGGAAAACGTGACCGTGGCGCCGCTGGCGGCCCCTGCCGGCACCGCCAGCAGGGAGACCGTCATGCACACGGCCAGAAGGAATGTTGTGATTCGTCTCTTCATCAGTCTCTCCCTCTCATTCTGCCCGCAGGGCTTCCACGGGCTGGAGCCTGGCGGCCTTTGCCGCCGGATAGATGCCGAACAAAATTCCCAGTGCCACCGACAGCGTGAAGGCGCACAGGGTGATCCACGCCGCCGGATAGATGGTCATCTGGAACATCAGCCGCCCCACCAGCAGGCTGCCGCCGGTGCCGATGAGGATGCCGATGATGCCGCCGATGCCGCAGAGCATGGCCGCCTCGATGAGGAACTGGACCACGATGCTGCTCCGCTGGGCGCCGATGGCCCGGCGGATGCCGATCTCCCGCGTCCGCTCTGTGACGGTGACCAGCATGATGTTCATGATGCCGATGCCGCCCACCAGCAGGCTGATGGCGGCGATGCCGCCCAGGATCAGGGAGATCATGCTCATCTGCTTGTTCTGCTCCTGCTGCCAGGAGTTCTCCTGGTCCACACTGTAGCTGGCCGCATTGGGATTGATGAGTCCCTTCAGAAAGCCGCCGATCCGGGAGCTGGCCTCCACCATGTCCCCGCTGCTGCGGGTCTTCACGATGAACTGCTCCGGGGCGGCGCCGCCCAGCACCCGCCGGGCGGTGTAGGGCAGGACGATGACGTTGTCGATCTGGCTGGAGGACGCCGTCTCTCCGGAGAGCCGGGGCGCGTAGACCCCCACCACCTCGAACCCCTGTCCGTTGAGCTGCAGGATCTTGCCCACCGGGTCCGCGGCGTCGAAGAAGATCCTGGCGGCCTGCGCCCCCAGGACGCACACCTGCTTATAGCCCCGGATGTCCAGCACCGACAGGTCCCGGCCGCTGGCCAGGGTCAGATTGTTGCAGACGCTGTACTGGTCGCTGCCGTAGTAGATGCTGGGCGGCGCGTCGCCGGTCAGATTGCCCTTGTCGTCATAGTTCCAGGTCATATTGGCGCTGCTCTTGGTGCCGTAGACCACCGTTGCGTTGCAGTTGGCCTGGGGCGTCACGCCCAGCACGTACTCGCTGATGCTGTTGCAGTAGTCGTACAGCGCCGGGAAGTAGTCCTTCCCCACGCTGTTGCCCTCCTCGTCATACATGTAGTTCCAGATGTTGACGGTGAGCTTGTTGCTGCCCATGGCCTCATACTGCTCCATGGTCTTTTCCGTATAGCCGTTGATGGCGGAGACGATGGTCATCACCGCCGCGATGCCGATGATGATGCCCAGCATGGTCAGGGCGGACCGGCCCTTCTTGCCCCAGATGGACTTCCACGCCATTTTCATGGCCTGTCGGATATTCACAGCCAGTCCACCTCCTGTTCCCGGTCCTCGATGATCCTGCCGTCCGCCAGGCGGACCACCCGCCGGGCCGTGGCGGCAATGCCGTTGTCATGGGTGATGAGGATGACCGTGCTGCCCTCCTTGTTCAGCTCCTGAAGGAAGCGCAGCACCTCCTGTCCGGTGTGGGAGTCCAGGGCGCCGGTGGGCTCATCCGCCATGATGATGGGGGGCTTGGTGGCGATGGCCCGGGCGATGGCCACCCGCTGCTGCTGGCCGCCGGACATCTCCACCGGCCTGTGCTTGACGCGGTTGGCCAGCCCCACCCGGCCCAGGGCCTCCAGGGCCAGGTCCCGGCGGTCATCGGCGTTCACGCCCTGATAGATCAGGGGCAGCTCCACATTTTCCAGCACCGTCAGGCTCTGGATCAGATTATACTGCTGGAAGATAAAGCCGATCTGCTTGTTGCGGATGTGGGACAGCTCCTTGTCCGTCAGCTCCCGGACGTCCGTGCCGTCCAGGAGATAGGTCCCCCGGGTGGGGATGTCCAGGCAGCCCAGCACGTTCATCATGGTGGACTTGCCGGAGCCGGACTGGCCCACCACCGCCACGAACTCCCCCTTCCGGATGGACAGGGAAACGCCGTCCAGGGCGCGGACCTCGCTCTCCAGTCCCTCGCCGTAGATCTTATAGACGTCCCGCAGTTCTACCAAATTGTTGGTCATCGGCATCAACCCCACGCCTGCAGGGACTGGATCTGGGTAAAGACCTCGGTCCCCTCTTCCACGCCGGACTTGATCTCCACATTGGAGTTGTCGGAGATGCCGATCTCCACCGGCACCGCCCAGAACCCGTCCGGGATCTCCTCGCTCAGGGTGGGCGTCTCAACGGCGTTGTCCGGCCGGTCGCCCTTCACGAACACCACGTTGAGGGTGGTGCCGTCCTCCTGCGTCACCGTGCGCACGCACTGGAGGGGCAGGACCAGGCAGTTGTCGTTCTCGCTGGCGGTGAGCGTGTAGTCGATGTAGCTGTTCACCTGCAGCGTCCCCTCGCTGTTGTCCGCCGAGATGGTGATGGGATAGGACGCCACACCGTTGCTCACGGTGCTGGAGAGGCTCACCGTCTCCACCATGCCGAAGCCGGGCGTGTCCCACTGGCTCAGATCCACCGGCATCCCCGGCTTGACATAGCTGATGTTCCGCTCGTCCACTGTGGCGGAGATCACCACCGTGGAGGTGTCCGAGATGGTGACCACCGTGGTGTTGGCGGGGATCTCGTCACCGGGCTGGATGGTCAGGCCGATCACCGTGCCGTCGATGGGGGCCTTGGCGCTGCAGTTGGCCAGGTTCTCCTCGGCGGCCTTCAGCTCCTCCCGGGCGGTGTCCAGGTTCTGCTGGATGGTGAACATCTGGCTCTCGCTCTCCTCCCCGTCGATGCGCACCAGCACCTGGCCGGGCGTCACCTGCAGGTAGTCCACCAGATTGCTGGAGATCACGGTGCCGTCCACCGTGGAGACCAGATCGCCGGTGCGGTAGTACTCCAGCTTGCCGGCCTCGTAAGGGTACACCGTCTCGCCGTTCACCGTGGCGGTGGCGGATGCCACCATGTCCGCGGTCAGCGCGCCCTCGTTGTCCACAACGATGTCCGCAGAGAAGAGCTTGGAGCCCTCCGGCGTGATGCGGCTGACCATGTGGACCGCCTCCACCCTGCCGGGGATGGAGGTCATCAGGGCCGGGATGGAGACGTTCACCGTCTGTCCCACCTTCAGGTCCCCGGCATAGGCGTAGCTGTAATACTGCTCCAGCCGCAGGCGGGTGTCGTCAGACAGGACCGCCACCTTCTGGCCCTTGCTGATGGGATCGCCGGGATTCAGCGTCACGGTCTCCATCAGCTTTCCGGCGTAGCCGGCGGAGAGGTTCAGTCCCGCGATGTCCTTCTGGGCCTGGGAGAGCTGCTTCTCATAGCCCTCCACATTGCTCCGGGCCTTCTGCACGGCGGTCTCCGCCGCCGGAGAGTCGATGGTGAACAGCGGCGTGCCGGCGGTGACCTTGTCACCCTCCGCCACCAGCACATCCGTCACCGTGCCCACCGTGGTGATGGTGATGGTCTCACTGCTCTTGGCCTTGACCAGCCCGCTGCCCTGGACGGTGGAGGTGATGGAACCATACTGCACCACATCGGTGACCACCTGGCTCTCTCCGCCGCCGCGTCCTCCCAGGACCTTCAGCAGCACTGCCGCGATCACCAGCAGGGCCAGGATCAAAATGCCCAGGCGGATGAACCGGCGCCGCGTTTTCCGCGGGATGGCCTGCCACCGCGCCTTCAGCCCCGCCGGGGCGGGGGCGGCGCTGTCCGCCGGGATCTCCTCCATCGCCGGAGCGGCCTCTTCCTGCTTCAGCTCTTCCAGGTCTTTGACTTCAGCCATGGTATGTACTCCTCTTCTTGTTCTTTACAGATCTGCTAACTGTATTACTCATAATAGTACAGTATGCAGAGCAAAGCAATAACAAAACAGTTACAGTTTCTCCCATGGTCTGTATCTCTTGTAACCGGACCGGCGCGCAAAAACGCCCCCCGGAGACCGGGGAGCGTTCTTGCGGTCCGTCAGGCCGCGGCAGTCCGCCGGGCGCTGTAGCGCTGATACAGCACGATGCCCACCACCAGCACGAAGCCGGCGATGTCGCTGGCGGTGCCGGGGATCATCATCCCCAGGCCGCCGATGGCCAGCAGCAGCCGCAGCAGCACCGGGACAGGCCGGTACAGGAAGCCGTTGAGGGCCGCCGCCACGCCGAAGATGCCCAGCAGGGCGCTGATGCAGATCTGCACCACCTGGAAGGTGCCGGTCACATCCACAAACAGCATCTGGGGACTGAAGGCGAAGATATACGGCACGATGAAGGCCGCAATGGCCAGCTTTGTGGCGTTGAACCCCGTCTTCATGGGGTCCGCCTTGGCGATGGCGCTGCCGGCATAGGCCGCCAGGGCCACCGGCGGCGTGATGTCCGCCACGATGCCGAAGTAGAACACAAAGAAGTGGGCCGCCATCTTGGTGACGCCGATGGAGGGGTCCATCAGGATGGGGGCGCAGGTGGCCGCCATGATGCAGTAGTTGGCAGTGGTGGGCACGCCCATGCCCAGCACGATGCAGCAGAGCATGGTCAACACCAGGGCGATGATCATGTGGCCGCCGGAGAGGCTGACGATGGTGCTCAGCAGCTTGGAGGCCAGGCCCGTCACCGTGATGCAGCCGGAGATGATGCCGGCCACGCCGCAGGCCACCGCCACAGTGATGGAGCCCTTGGCGCCGCCCTCCAGGGCGTCCACGATCTTGCCGAAGGTGAGGAAGTCCGACCGGTCGCCGCTCTTGCCGGCGATCTCCACCACGTTGTTGATCAGGCCCACCGCCACGGCCGCCACGATGGCGATGGCGGCGGAGAAGGCCATGGTGTACATGTTGGTGGAGACCATCACCACCAGCAGCACCAGGGGCGCCAGCAGGTAGATCTTGGGCAGCAGCTGGCGGATGCGGGGCAGCTGGTCCCGGGGGATGCCCTTCAGGCCCAGCTTCTTGGCCTCCAGATGGACGGCGATGTAGATGCCGGTGAAGTACAGCACCGCCGGCAGGATGGCCCGCATGGCGATGGTGCCGTAGGGCTCGCCGGTGAACTCCGCCATCAGGAAGGCGGCGGCGCCCATGATGGGCGGCATGATCTGGCCGCCGGTGGAGGCGGCGGCCTCCACGGCGCCGGCGAACTCCGGCTTGTAGCCCGTCTTCTTCATCATGGGGATGGTGACGGAGCCGGTGGTGACGGTGTTGCCCACGGAGGAGCCGGACACCATGCCGCACAGAGCGGAGGAGATGACCGCCACCTTGGCGGGGCCGCCGGGGGCGGCACCGGCCACGGCGTTGGCCAGATTGATGAAGAACTGGGCGATGCCGGTCCGCTCCAGGAAGGCGCCGAAGATGATGAACACCACGATGAACTTGGCGCACACGCTGATGGGACCGCCGAAGATGCCGTTGAAGGTGTAGAACATGGTGCGGATGACCTGGTAGAGGGTCATCTTCAGGTCCGCCGTGCCGCCCAGGTTGAAGAAGGTGTACACCAGCAGCACGCCGGCCACGCACAGGATCGGCAGCCCCACGCACCGGCGGCACAGCTCCACCAGAGCCAGGATGCCGATGAGGCCGATGATCATGTACAGGTCGTTCTGCATGACCCGGGCGGACATCTGGACCACGTTCTGGGCGTTGACGGCGTAGAAGAAGTAGGCGCCGGGACCCGCGATCAGCAGCACGATGTCATACCAGGGCATGTGGTTGACCCGCTCGTCCCCCTTCCGGGCCGGGAAGGTCAGGAAGCCGAACAGCAGGATCAGGCCCACGAACACGGGCAGCCGCACCTCCTGCCGGGTGGAGAGAAACACGGTGTCGATGATGCAGTAGACGGAGAACGCCACCATCAGCCAGCGGATCACCAGCTTCGGCAGCCCCTCCCAGACCCGGGTGTTGGACTCCCGGTCGTATTTTTTCATGACCGCCTCCACGTCGGCGGCGGTCCCCACGGAGGTGTCGTGCACGTCGGTCTGCGCCGGCGGCACAGGCTCCCTCCGGTCCTTCTTGAACAGTGCCATAGGGTCCCCTCTCTCTTTCTCAAGCTCCGCTCGCCGGCCGCTCCCGGCCGGAAAGCAGGGAACTACGGCATCGGTGCCGTAGTTCCCGGGTCAGGCTTCACCTGGGATCATTTTGTGGGCACGTCAAAGCCCTTTTCCGCAAAGTACTTGGCAGCGCCGGCGTGATAGGGCACCGCGGTGACGCCGGCGGCAAACTCCACGTCCAGCTCCTTGGCCTTGTCGTGGGCCAGGTTGTCCATGTTCTCGAAGATGGTGTAGCAGATGTTGTACACGTCGTCCTCAGACACATCGTCCCGGGCGATGACGGTGGCCACCACAGCCACGGTCTTGGTCTCGGGGATGCCCTCGTAGGTACCCTCGGGGATGATGTATTCCTCGTAATAGGGAGAGGACTCCTGGAGCTTGGCGATGTGCTCGTCGTCCAGGCCCACCAGATAGGTGTCCTTGGCGGTGGCCAGGGTGGTGATGGCCACGGTGGGGGCGCCCGCCACCACGAAGGCGGCGTCGATCTTGCCGTCCTGCAGGGCGTCGGCGCTGGCGCCGAAGTCCTGGTACTGGGCGTTGATGTCGTCCTCCGTCAGGTCATAGGCGGCCAGGATGTCCAGGGCGTTGTAGTACACGCCGGAGCCGGAGGCGCCGATGGACACCGTCTTGCCCTCCAGGTCCGCCACGGACTTGATGTCCGGGTCGCAGGTGACGATCTGCACCTGCTCCATGTACAGGGCGGCCACCGTGGAGAAATCCGAATAGGGGAAGCCCTCAAACAGCCGCTCGCCGTTGTAGGCGTAGCTCATCACGTCGGACTGGACGAAGCCCAGCTGCGCGGTGTTGAACTCCATCTGCTCGATGTTGTCCTGAGAGCCGTTGCTGACCACGGCCGTGACCTTGGTGCCGTTGCCGTTGGTGGTGATGGCCTGGGCCAGCACGCTGCCGAAGCCGTAGTAAGTGCCCTGGTCGCCGCCGGTGCGGAACTTCAGTTCCGTGCCGCTGCCGGCCACAGAGGATACGTTCCAGTTGGTCTGCGTCGTCTCCGTGCCGGTCTCGCCGGAGGTGTCCGTCTCCTCCGTAGAGGTGCCGCCGCAGCCCGTCAGGACCGCCGCCAGCATCAGGACAGCCAGAAGCAGGGATAAATGCTTTTTCATGTTTCCATTCCTCTTTTCCTGTTTGTTAACGCAACTCATATATCGCTTTGCATATCATATCTCAATCTCATTCATATTACAAGCCTTTTTTTACATTTTTTTAACATTTCTGCAAGTTGTCTTTACTTGCCTTTCATTTTTGGGGTCAGCCTGCCGAAAAAAGGCAGACTGTCGATAAACCCGGAAATTCGGGAAAACGGGAAGGAAGATAGCTACGAAAGAAACCCAGGAAGGGTGTCTTTCGTTTCCAATCAACCGATTCTCAGAACTTTTCAAAGTTCTGAGAATCGCAAGCAGC
>NZ_JACSNX010000035.1 GCF_016902445.1 Oscillibacter valericigenes
ATCTGGGGTGGGAGGGGAGGGAGTACCTGGTCCGGGAATATGTAGAAGGAATTAGCCTGGCGGAGTGGGTGGACACCCGGGGGCCGCGTCCTCCCAGGCAGGTGCGGGAGACGGCCCTGTCCCTGTGCCGGATTCTGGAAAATCTCCACAGCCAGAATCCGCCGGTGATCTGCCGGGATGTGAAGCCCCAGAATGTGATCCGGGACGAGAAGGGCCGCTGTCATCTCATTGACCTGGGAACGGCCCGCCGCTACCGGGCGGAGCGGCGGGAGGACACGGTGTTCCTGGGCACCCAGGCTACCGCGCCGCCGGAGCAGTTCGGATACCAGCAGACGGACCAGCGCTCCGATGTGTACAGCCTGGGGATGCTGATGCGCTTTTTGCTCACCGGCGGCTATGATCCCCTGCCCCGGCTGCCGGGGCAGGGCGCACTTGTCTGGATCATCCGTCGGTGTACGGCCTTTGATCCCCAGGATCGCTACCCCTCGGCTCAGGCCGTGTCCCGGGCGCTGCAGGGCCGCTGGCGGCGACGGACGGCCGGAGTGGCCGTTTGCGGCGTGTGTGCGGCGCTGCTGTTCCTTCTGTTGGGGCCCTCCGCCCATGAGGATGAAGTGCAGGTCTCATCTCCCCTGCTGGAAGCGGCCCTGTGCCAGGAGCTGGGGCTGGAAGCCGGGGAGCCCATCCCGGCGGAGCGGCTGGGGGAGGTGGAGCAGCTGCTGGTGTGCGGCCAGCAGCGGATGAGCACCCTTCAGGAGCACGAGGCCTATGCGGAAGAAGCCCACGACTTCTATGTGGTGCAGACATCCCACGGGGACATCGGCGATGAGGATCTGGAGCTGTTGGCGCGATGCAGCGGCCTGCGGGTGCTGATTTTGGACTACCAACAGATCTCCGATCTGTCTCCCTTGGCGGAACTGCCCCTGGAATATCTCAGCCTGACAGGAAACCAGGTGTCCGATCTCAGCCCGCTGGCTGGCCTGACGAAGCTGCAGGTACTGAATCTGGGCGAGAATCCGGTGCGGACAGCGGAGGGGGTGGCCCAGCTGCCGATGCTTCGGGAGGTAATACTGGAGGCTACCGGTGTCACCTCCGTGGCGGCCTTTGCCGGTAGCGACATCCAGTATTTGAACGTGCGCACCACCTGGGTGACGGACTACACGCCCCTGGAGACGTGCCCCAGCCTCACCCGGCTGGTCACCGGCAGTATGCCAGAGGGGGCCGCGGAGACCCTGGCGGGGCTGACGGGGCTGGAGGAACTGCGGCTGTACTCCACCGATGGGCTGGATCTGTCTCTTTTTCAGGCGCTTCAGCGCCTCCGGGAGGTGGACTTCTCCGGCAGCGCCGTCTCCCACCTGGAGGCTTTGACAACACTTTCCTCTCTGCAGTATGTCAATCTGACGGAGACCGGGACGCGGGACCTGGCGTTCGCCGCATCCATTCCGGCCTTGACGGAGCTGGATCTGCGGGATAACCATCTCACCGACCTGACGCCCCTGCTGGATTGCCCCTGGCTTACGCGGCTGGTGCTCAGCTCCCGCCACCAGGGGCTGGCCCGGGAGCAGCTGGCCCAGGCGCCCTTTGAGATCGTGTATCAGGGATAAGTGCGCAGCCTGCGCACCACTTTTGACCTCCTGTATGGTATGCTGAAGGCAAACCGGCGAAAGCCGAATTGCAAGGAGGTCAACAGCATGAACAGAAGGAAATGGATCGTCCTCTGCCTGGCGGGGTGCCTGTTGCTGGCGCTGAGCGCCTGCGGAAATCCGGGAGCGGACGCGGAGAACTCCGGCGGAACGGAGGAGCCCACTCAGACCGAGGAACCTGCCCAGGCCGAGGAGCCCACCCAGCAGGAGACGCTGGTGGAGTATGCCGTGGAGGGACTTGGCACCTTTACGCTGCCCGAGGGCTTCACCCAGGAGGCGGGAGAGATCGCCGAGCCTCTGCCCACCACCTACGCCACCTTTGAGAAGGACGGCTATTACATCCAGGCCAACCGCTTTGGCACGGATGCCTATGAGATGGCGGGGGTGCCCCTGCCCACCGACCTGGAGGACTACTCCACCCGCAGCGGCGTCCAGGACTCCGTACCGGAGGGGACGGTGTTCGACTATGACGACTACGGCAATTTCGCCGCCCAGTTCATCCAGGAGGACGGTCAGCTGTGCTACTATGTGCTGCTCCAGGGGGAGGAGTCCTTTGGCAGTATCTACCTCACCGCCCCGAAGGATCAGTTTGACGCGGACACGGTCGCCCAGTGGTTGAGCGGCTCAGTGCTGGAGTGAGGCTATGAAAAAAAGAGTTCTGGCGCTTGCGCTGCTGGTCGCCGTGCTGACGGGCTGCGCGGGGAAGGACGCCTCATCCCCGGTGACAGGCGGCGCGGCATGGAGTTTCCCGGAGGGACCCGCTCCGGCTGAGGAGTACGAACGCTTTTCCTGGTATGGCTTCGGGGAGGAGAACCCTGATCGCAACCCCAGCGCCGCGGCGACAGAGAAGGAGATGGCTGACATGCTGGCCGCTGTCATCGAGGCGGCCGGCGGGGACGTGGAGGGCTGGCGGGAGCTGACTGCCCACGCCTCGGACGAGGGGATCTATCGCGACTACTGCGCGATGTTTCTGCTCTACGCTGCCGAGCACATGGACGCCACGGAGTTTACGATGGGCTTCGCGCCCTATCTCCTGGGCGGTCGGACGGATGAGAACTGGGACGCCTTCGGTACGGACATCCGGGGCGGTTACCGGCTCTTTGAAGAGTTCGGTGAAAACTGGGATCGCGTCTGCGTCTCGGTGTCCAGCCAGATGGAGGACGGGCAGGAGATGAATTACCTGAACGCCAGCCAGAACTTCGTTGTCAGCCGCCTGTCGCTCATCACCGGCGAGCCGCTACTGGACTTTGACTACGGGACTTTCACCATGCATCTCACGGAGCCCCTGACCTATGAGGACGCCGCCGTGGCCGTAGTGCGGCTGTTTGAGAGCTTGCCCGAGACTGCCGAACGCTTCCCGGAGGATCAGGCGGTCACTGCCCGGGTGGAGGAGCTGCTCCAGGCTGGCCGGGACCGGCGGGACGCCGTTTTGGCCTCTGAGACCGCCATTGCGAAAGGCGACACATTTGTGCCCGGTGAGACCTATACCGGGACAGCCTACTATGTCTCCAACAGCGGGGACGATGCCAATGACGGTCTCAGCCCGGAGACCGCCTGGGCGACCATCGACCGCCTGAATGCCCAGCCGCTGCAATACGGCGATGCAGTGTTCTTTGAGCGGGGCGGTGTCTGGCGGGCGGCGCAGGTATACACTAAGCCAGGCGTCACCTACTCCGCCTACGGTGAGGGAGACAAACCGGGGCTGTACGGCTCCGCGGAAAACGGCGGCGGCGCGGAGAAGTGGACGCTCTGGCACGAGGGCGAGGACGGCAGCAAGATCTGGGTCTACGACCGCCCCATGCTGGACTGCGGCTCCATCGCACTGACCGACACGCTCGGGGCTGTAAAAGTCCAGGGCTTCTGGAACGGGGAGTGCTTCCAGCCGGTGAGCGAGCTGTGGAGCACTGACCGGACGGAGGAGGCGATGGCGGAGCAGGCCGCAATGCCGGAATTTGACCCGGCGGAGCAACTGACCGAAAATCTCACCTTCTTCTGCGAGGCCGGCAGCGGCCTCCCTGACTCGCTGCCCATCTACCTGAGCGGCTGGGTGGATACCGGGGAGCGGGAGCAGTACTGCCTGACTGCCGATGGGCCGCTGTATCTGCGCTGCGACGGGGGCAACCCCGGCGAGCTATACCCGGACATGGAGTTTCTCTCCCCCTACGCGCCCTTCGACGGTGTGGCGGATGACGTGGTGATCGACAATCTCGCCGTACTCTACACGGGGCGGAACATTCTCTCCGTCGCGCCGGAGTGCGAGGGTGTCCTGGTGCAGAACTGCGAGCTGGGCTGGGGCGGAGGCTGCGCCGCTTCCTATGCCCTGGACACCATCACCGGCTATGGAGCCGGCGTCCAGCGCAACGGCGGTGTGGGCGGAGCCAGCTCCAGCCATAACACCTTCCGCAACAACTACGTCCATGAGACCTATCAGGAAGGGCTGGGACTGGAGACCGCCATCGAGTTCAGCGGCCAGGCCTTTGACGTGACGGATGTGACCATTGAGGGCAATGTGTTTTATCACTGCGGTTCTGCACTCATCTACTTCAACTGGGACGAGGCGGCAAACCCCGACCACCAGTTCAGAAACGTCAGCTTCCGGGACAACCTGGTCTTTTACAGCACCATGAGCGACTGGGTGGACACCGGCGAGGACGTAGACGGCTTTACGACGGGGGCATTTACCATCGATGGCGGCCCCAATATGCAGGACGGCACCGTGGAGGTTCGGGACAACGTGTTCTTCGCCGCCCGGGAGTGCCTGGTGTATATCAGAACCTATGTGCCGGAGTACCTGCCGGACTTTGAGGGCAACATCTACGCGCAGTTTTCCGACGGTGTGTTCCTCTCCAGCGTCTCCGCCCCCAACTATTGGAGCGCTAACGCCGCCGAAGGCGTCCGCAAAACACTGTTCGATGAGAGCGGAGAGGTTCTGATCCTCTCCCGGAGCCGGTGGGGTGAGGCAGACTGGTAACAGTCCGGTTGCGCCGGAGGAGCAATGGCTGGCTCGCGGCGGCCTTTGACCCACACGCTGACCCACACGGGGAAACGAGCGGACGGAGACAATGGACACAAGAGTTCCGGAAAGGATGGCACCCCGGAGCGAAGAGGGTGCAAAAGGGTCTGAAAGCAGCAAACCCTATCCTCCCAATCAGTTGGTAAGGATGAGGTCGCCAGTTCGAATCTGGCTATCAGCTCCAAAAACCGCTTTTCATTTGAAAAGCGGTTTTTTCTTTTGCCTGCTGCCCGCGTGCATGGGATGCCGGGAGGCGCCCGGGACCCGGCGGCTGAAAGACAAAAAGCCATCTGCTGAAAGCAGATGGCTTCCTTTTTGGAAGGAACGGCTAAAGTCGATGTTTTTCAGGGGCAGATAAAACCGCCGCGCAGCGGCGGCCCCAAACCGGAGCCCAGCGACAGCATTTTGATTTGAAGCATCGAAAAGGTTCGGCGAACTGTCCAACCGACCTTCTGGCCGGCGGCGCCTTTGCGCCATACGAGTGTTTTGCCGCAGGCAAAACCTCGGCGCAGGCGGAATTCACTTCCGCCGAGCATTTCAAATTCCCCCGGTTACCATAAAAATAGCCACACCTGCCGGGTGTGGCTATTTTTATGGAGCGGCTGATGGGAGTCGAACCCACCTATGCAGCTTGGGAAGCTGCCGTTCTACCGATGAACTACAGCCGCATTTGGAAGCCGATGATTATTATAGCAGACCTTTTCCCGTTTTGCAACCTTAAAATCTCTTCCCGCATGATTCTCCCCTGTCGAACATAGATTGTACCATCGAAGCAAAGGGGGATCACCATGAAAAAACTCGTCGTGCTGCTGTGCGCCTTGCTGGCGCTGGGGAGCAGCGCCCAGGCCCTGGAGGTATCCGCGCCGTCGGCCCTGCTGATGGAAAAGGAGACGGGCACCGTCTTATTTGCCAAGGAGGAGCATGCCAAGCTGGAGCCCGCCAGCGTTACGAAGGTCATGACGCTGCTGCTGACCATGGAGGCCATTGACGCCGGACAGCTCCACTATGACGACCTGATCACCGCCTCCGCCCACGCCTGCTCCATGGGCGGCAGCCAGATCTGGCTGGAGGAGAATGAGCAGATGACGGTCAGCGACATGCTGAAGGCCGTGTGCGTCGTCTCCGCCAACGACTGTGCGGTGGCTCTGGCAGAGGCGGTGAGCGGCAGTGAGGAGGCCTTTGTGGAAAAGATGAACCAGCGGGCCGCGGAGCTGGGCATGGCGGATACCCATTTCTGCAACGCCACCGGCCTGCCGGCGGAGGGCCACGTCACCTCTGCCTACGACATCGCCCTCATGAGCCGGGAGCTGATCCGGAACCACCCGGACATCCGCCAGTATACCACCATCTGGATGGACTCCCTGCGGGACGGGGCCTCCTCCCTGGTGAACACCAATCGCCTGATCCGCTTCTATGAGGGGGCCACGGGGCTCAAGACCGGGTCTACCGACAGCGCGCTGTACTGCCTCTCCGGCACGGCGGAGCGGGACGGCATGGAGCTGATCGCCGTCATCATGAAGGCGCCCACGTCCACCCAGCGGTTCAACGACGCCACGGCCCTTCTGAACTACGGCTTTTCCACCTACACCCTGGAGACGGTGGTGCCGGAGACCGCCCTGCCGCCGGTGCCGGTCTCCCTGGGGACCCAGGCCACCGTGCAGCCGGTGCTGGGAGAGGACACCCATCTCCTGCTGGAAAAGGCCAAGGCCGGGGACCTGCAGCAGACGGTCTCCCTGGCGGAGGCCGTGGAGGCGCCGGTGGCGCTGGGCAGCCAGCTGGGGACGCTGACCGTCACCTCCGGTGAGGAGGTGGTGGCGGAGCTGCCCATCCTGGCCGGGGAGGAGATCCCCCGGATCACCTTCGTCCAGATGCTGGTGCGGATGCTGCAGACGGCGTTTCTTGCGGACTGACAGGACCGGCGGAGGCGGAGACGCCTCTGCCGGCTTTTCTGCGGCACTGCAGATCCCGGCAGATTGTGACGGCTTTCCCTTGTCTCCGGTCGGGGGGCATGGTATAATAGGATCACAAATCCGCGCAGCTTTTGCAGCTTTACGAAAGAGAGGCCGGTCACGATGCTGGATGTGAAAACGTTTCAATTACAGTCTTTTCTGCCCCTGCCCTATGAGGAGGTCCTGGCGCCCC
Organism: Oscillibacter valericigenes; assembly: GCF_016902445.1. GTDB lineage: Bacteria > Bacillota > Clostridia > Oscillospirales > Oscillospiraceae > Oscillibacter > Oscillibacter avistercoris. The sequence goes on from NZ_JACSNX010000035.1 coordinate 6,796, forward strand.
GCCTGAAGCGGGCGCAGGAAAAGCTCCAGAGCGGCAGCGGCGCCGGTGGAGAGTTCACCGGCTGGGTCCATCTGCCCCGGGACTACGACCGGGAGGAGTTCGCCCGCATCCAGGTGGCGGCCGCCCGGATCCAGGCAGGTTCCAAGGCCCTGGTGGTCATCGGGATCGGCGGATCGTACTTAGGGGCCCGGGGCGTCATCGAGTGCCTCTGCTCCCCCAATTACAATCTCAAGCGCAAGGATACCCCCAACATCTATTTCGTGGGCAACGGGCTGTCCTCCGACGCGCTGGGAGAGGTGCTGGACCTGGTGGCGGATGTGGACTTCTCCGTCAACGTGATCTCCAAGTCCGGCACCACCACGGAGCCCGCCGTGGCCTTCCGCTTCTTCCGGGAGGCGCTGGAGAAGAAGTACGGCCGGGAGGGCGCCAGAGAGCGGATCTACGCCACCACCGACAAGTCCCGGGGCGCCCTGAAGTCCCTGGCGGACGCCGAGGGGTGGGAGACCTTCGTGGTGCCCGACGACGTGGGCGGCCGCTACAGCGTGCTGACCGCCGTGGGCCTGCTGCCCATTGCCGTGGCCGGGGTGGACATCACTGCCCTGATGCGGGGCGCGGCGGAGATGATGGAGGCCTGCCAGGACGCCTCCTTCCGGAGCCCCGCCTGGCGCTACGCCGCCATCCGGTACGAGCTGTACCGGGCCGGCCGGTCCATCGAGCTGCTGGCCTGCTATGACCCGGCGTTCCGGTTCATGGCGGAGTGGTGGAAGCAGCTCTACGGCGAGAGCGAGGGCAAGGAGGGCAAGGGCCTCTTCCCCGCCAGCGTGGAGTTCACGGCGGACCTTCACTCCATGGGCCAGTACATCCAGGAGGGCAAGCGGCTGATGTTCGAGACCGTGGTGCGGCTGGGTCCCTCCGACCGGCAGCTGAGCGTTCCCGCCGACGAGACAGACGGCGACGGGCTGAATTTCCTGGCGGGCAAGACGCTGGACTTCATCCGGGACCGGGCCATGGAGGGCACCCTGCTGGCCCACACCGAGGGCGGCGTGCCCAACCTGATCGTGGAGACCGCCGGCAGGACGCCGGCAGACCTGGGCCAGCTGATCTACTTCTTCGAGTATGCCTGCGGCCTGTCCGGGTATCTGCTGGACGTGAACCCCTTCGACCAGCCCGGCGTGGAGGCCTACAAGAAGAACATGTTCGCCCTGCTGGGCAAGCCCGGCTACGAGGACCGGCGGGCACAGCTGGAGAGCAAGCTGGAGAGATGATCCGGCGTTTGGGCGGGCGCAGTCCCGCCCCGCCGCGGATGCGGCGTCAAGCGTTTTGCGGAGCAAAACCTTGGGACGGGGCGGCTCTGCCGCCGCGGCCTGCTCAGATCGGGGTCCCCATGCGGCTCTGGCCGCATGGGGCGGACCGGCGGGCACAGCTGGAGAGCAAGCTGGAGAGATGATCCAGCGTTTGGGCGGGCGCAGTCCCGCCCCGCCGCGGATGCGGCGTCAAGCGTTTTGCGAAGCAAAACCTTGGGACGGGGCGGCTCTGCCGCCGCGGAAGAGACACCTGCTGTCAATCGCTAATATGAACAAAGAATAAAACTTGATTTCTCCATTGTTTTTCACCGGATTTTATGCTATGCTTAACATACCAGATCTCCCCCAGGGAATTTCATTGACAGGAGTGATTTCATATGGTCAGACTGATTATGGGCACGAAGGGGTCCGGAAAGACCAAGCAGCTCATTGAACTGATCAACAACGCGGCGAAGGACGAGCCCGGCAACGTGGTTTGCATCGAGGCCAACCGCAACTTGACATACGACATCCACTACCACATCCGCCTCATTGACGCGGCAGAGTACAAGCTGAACAGCTACGACATGTTCCGCGGCTTCATCAGCGGCCTGTATGCGGGCAACTATGACATCTCTCACGTGTTCATCGACAGCCTGTGCCGTGCCATCGGCCGGGATGTGGACAAAGACACGGAGGCGTTCCTGAACTGGCTGGATACCTTCGGCGAGAAGAACAACATCAAGTTCACCGTCACCATCAGCGCCGACATCTCCCAGGCCACCGATGGGATGCAGAAGTTCCTGTAAGCTGGATCTGACGCATAAAAGACCGCCCCTGCTCTCCGCAGGGGCGGTCTTCTGTCTGTCCGGATCAGGGCTCCGCCGTCAGGCTGCCCAGCAGATCGTAGTTTTCGTAGTCCGCCACAGAGGACAGGTCGCTGAGGCACAGCTGGCCCACGCCGAAGAAGGCGGCCATCCGGGCCCGCTCCAGCAGGGATGCGCCGTCCAGATACCAGACGGCGGTGCTGCCGTCGTCCGCGGTCAGATAGGCGCAGGCGTAGCGGTCGGAGTAGTAGTCCTGCGTCTGGGCGGAGGCGAGCAGCGCCTCGATCTCCGCGGCGGAGATGGTGCCGGAGCTGCGGCCGCCGGTCCAGGCGGAGCCGGTGGTGGTCACCAGCAGGCTGAGACGGTCGCTGTCCACTTGGTCCCGCAGCTCCGCCAGAGCGTAGTAGACCTCCTCCAGGGGCTCTAGCGGGGCGATGGGGAAGCTCCCCGTGCTGTCGTCATAGGCAGCCACCCGGACCACCAGCCTGTCCGCCAGCTGGCCCAGCGCGGCATAGTCGTATCCGCCGTAGGCGGTGCCCTGCCAGACAGGGGCCTCCACCATGACATAGAACAGCCGGTCCTCGCCCAGACTGGCCCGCAGTGCCTCCGCAAGGGCGGTGAAGTCCTTCTTCTGGGCGGATTGCAGTTCCGCCAGATCCAGGAACAGGCCCTCGTAACCGCCGCTCTCCACGGCGGCGGTCAGCACCTCCGCGGTGTGGTCCGCGCTGTCCTTCAGGGCTGTGGAGGTCCCGCTGACATACAGCAGCGGCGCCGCGCCGGCATCGGTGACGGCCTGCCGCAGGGCGGCGGCCTCCTCCGCATCGGGACCGCCGGTGAGCCGGGACTCCCCGGCGTAGATCAGCCGGGTGCCGCCCACCGCCACGGCCTCGTAGCCGGTGAGATCTGTCAGGCCCTCGGCGGAATAGGCGATGCCGATCTTGTCCGGCGCCGCGGCGTGGTAGCTGTCGTACAGGCGGATCAGCATCACTGCTGCCTGCTCCCGGGTGGCGGTCCGGTCCGGGGAGAAGGCGGTGGCACTGGTGCCGTTCACCAGACCCAGCTCATAGGCCATGGCCACATAGCCGGTGTTGGTGGTCACATCCTGAAAGGGGATGGGAAGGTCCTGGGCCAGGCCCGCGATGGTGCCGTAGCCCATGGCCCGCACCAGCATCACTGCCAGCTCCTCCCGGGTGATGGGATCCCGGGGGCGGAACGTGTCCGTCTGATGGGTGATGGCGCCGTTGGCATAGGCGGTCTCCACGGCGCTGTAGTACCAGGCGGTCTTGTCCTGGTTGTCGGCATAGGAGCCGGTCTCCGGCGTCACCATCTCCCAGCCGAACAGGCGGCACAGCGCCGTCACAAAGGCGCCCCGGGTCATGGGCGCACCCAGGCCGAAGCGGGTGGCCGTCTGTCCCTGAAACAGCCCCAGATCCACGGCCCGGCGGATGGAATCCGCCGCCCAGTGGGTGGCCGGAACATCGGAAAAGCCGGTGGAGGCCGCGGCCGCCGGGGCCGGCAGCGCCGCACACAGCAGCGCCGCGCACAGCAGCACACAGGAACAGATCCGTTGCAGTCGTTTTTTCATGTTGTCGTTTTTCGCTCCTTTGGCGTCAGATTTCTTCTGGATTTCGGCAGAGACGACCGGAATCGCCCGCTGTCGGGATATCATTGTACCAGATTCTGCCGCCGCCGTCAAACGAACGGTGTCGGAATGCAGAAAAGCCTTTACGTTTGCCCCCTTGCCTGCTATAATAAATTAGTTATGATGGCTTTTTATTACCTTTGGAAAGGAGGGAACGTGCCATGAAGTTCAAAAAGTGGAACATTGGGACACCGGAGGAGCAGGACGTTGCCCTCCTGCGGAGCGCGGGGTATCCCTATCTCCTGTCCGCGGTCCTGGCGGCCCGGGGCATCACCACCGCGGAGGCGGCGGCCGAGGCTCTGGAGCGGGACCGGAGCCTGAGCCTCTCCCCCATGCTGATGCGGGACATGGACAGGGCCGTGGCCCGGATCCAGCAGGCCATCAGCGGCGGGGAGACCATCGCCGTGTTCGGGGACTACGACGTGGACGGCATCACCTCCACGGTGCTGCTGATGGATTATCTGCGCAGCTGCGGCGTCCGCTGCCTGCGGCATATCCCCCGGCGGATCGAGGACGGCTACGGCCTGTCCAAGGACACCATCCAGAGCCTGCGGGACCAGGGGGCCACCCTGATGATCACCGTGGACTGCGGCATCACCGGCAATGAAGAGGTGGACTATGCCGCCTCCATCGGCCTGGATGTGGTCATCACAGACCACCACGAGTGCAAGGAGGAGCTGCCCGCCGCCGTGGCGGTGGTGGATCCCCACCGGGGCGACTGCGCCTATCCCTTCAAGCACCTGGCCGGCGTGGGCGTGGCGCTGAAGCTGGTGCTGGCCCTGGGGGGCGAGAGCCGGGAGGACGCCCTGTTCGCCCGGTACTGCACCCTGGCGGCTATCGGCACCATCGCCGACGTCATGCGGATGGAGGGGGAGAATCGGACCATCGTCTCCTGCGGGCTGGAGGCGCTGCCCCACACGGATTTTGTGGGCATCCATGCCCTGCTGAAGGAGGCGGGGCTGCTGAATAAGCCCATCACCTCTGTGCAGATCGGATTTGTGCTGGCGCCCCGGATCAATGCCGCCGGCCGCATGGGCAAGGCGGACCTGGCGGCGGATCTGCTGGAGACCAGCGATCCGGCCCGGGCGGAGGAGCTGGCCCGGGAGCTGTGCGACCTGAACCGGCAGCGCCAGGAGGTGGAGCAGACCATCTGCGCCGAGGCGACTGAAAAGATCCGCAATCTCCGGACAGAGGACCGCAGCGCACTGGTCCTCTCCAGTGAGAAGTGGCATCAGGGCGTGGTGGGCATCGTGGCCTCCCGCCTCAGTGAGAAGTATGCCTGCCCCAGCTTTATGATCCATCTGAAGGACGGGGTGGGAAAGGGGTCCTGCCGGTCCTACGGCGGATTCAATCTGTTTGCCGCACTGGAGTCCTGCGCGGATCTGCTGGAGGGCTTCGGCGGCCATGAGCTGGCGGCGGGCTTTACCATCTCCGAGGAGAACATCGATGCCTTCCGGACCCGGATGAACCGGTATGTCCGCACCGCCTCCGGCGGGGTGACGCCGGTCTCCTGTCTGGACGTGGACGCGCCCATCACCTGCCCCGGCGAGGTGACGCTGGAAGAGGTGGGGGAGCTGGACCGGCTGGAGCCGTACGGCGCGGGGAATCCCCGGCCGGTGTTCGCCCTGCTGGGCGCCACGGTGGACGTGATGCAGCCCGTGGGGCAGGGCAGGCACCTGAAGTTCCGCCTGTCCAAGGGCACCTGCCGGTTCGACGCCATCTTCTTCTCCATGACGGAGGCGGAGAGCGGCGTGGCCGCCGGCATGCGGGTGGACGCGGCCTTTTATCTCCAGGCCAACACCTTCCGGGGCAATACCACACTGCAGCTGCAGCTCATTGACATCCGCCCCTCTCTGACCCCCAGCCGACACGAGGCGGCGGACCTGGATCTGCTCCGCCGGCTGCTGGCGGGAGAGGACCTCACCGGTCAGGAGCGGGCCCGGCTCCAGACCTCCCGGAGCCAGTTTGAAAAGTATTGGAAGACGCTGGAACCCCAGCTGCGCCATGGAAAGGCGGAGACAGACGCCCTGCCCTTCCTGCGGCGGCTGTCGGCCCTGTCCGGCGGGGGAGAGAGCTTTCTGCGGGCCGGCCTGGCCCTGGCGGTCTTCCGGGAGCGGGGGCTCATCGCCCTGTCCGCTCACGGGGATCAGATGACGCTGTCTCTGAACCCCATCCAGGGAAAGGTGGATCTGTTCGCCTCTCCCTACCTGTCCCGGCTGCGGGAGGACCCCGCCGGCCGGAATGGAGGTGCTGTGTCATGACCATTCAGGAACAATATGAGAACCTGGAAAAGACCATCCGGGGATACAACCCGGCGGCAGACTTCCAGCATATCCAGGCGGCCTTTGCGTTTGCGAGAGAGGCCCACAAGGACCAGAAGCGCAAGAGCGGCGAGCCCTATATCATCCATCCCCTGGCGGTGGCCCAGATCGTGGCGGAGGAGCTGCGGCTGGACAGCGAGTCCATCGAGGCCGCCCTGCTCCACGACGTCATCGAGGACACCGCCGCCACCCACGAGCAGGTGTCCAAGCTCTTCTCTCCCACCATCGCCGACCTGGTGGAAGGCGTCAGCAAGCTGACCCGCATCCAGTACGCCACCAAGGAAGACGAGCAGATGGAGAACCTGCGGAAGATGCTCATCGCCATGAGCAAGGACATCCGGGTGATCCTCATCAAGATCGCGGACCGGCTCCACAACATGCGGACCATGGAGTACCAGTCCCCGGCCAAGCAGAAGCAGAAGTCCCTGGAGACCATGGAGATCTATGCCCCCATCGCCCACCGGCTGGGCATGCAGCGGATCAAGTGGGAGCTGGAGGACCTCTCCTTAAAATACCTGGATCCCATCGGCTACCAGGAGATCGTCTCCAAGCTGGAGGCCAAGCACCAGGAGTACGAGGACTTCATGCGCCGCATCCAGATCCAGATCGATGACCGGCTGAAGGAGCTGAACATCGAGCATATCGTCTACGGCCGGATGAAGCATCCCTACTCCATTTACCGGAAGATGTTCAACCAGAACAAGAGCCTGGACGAGATCTTCGATCTCTTTGCCTTCCGGGTCATCGTCAATTCCGTGGGGGACTGCTACAACGTCCTGGGCGTCATCCATGACCTCTACAAGCCCATCCTGGGCCGGTTCAAGGACTATATCGGCACGCCGAAGCCCAACGGCTACCAGTCCCTCCACACCACGGTCATCGGGGCGGACGGCCTGCCCTTTGAGGTGCAGATCCGCACCCGGGAGATGCACGAGATCGCCGAGTACGGCGTGGCCGCCCACTGGAAATACAAGCAGAACGGTCAGGGTGCCGGCACCGAGGGAAAATACGAGTGGGTCCGCCGCCTGCTGGAGAACCAGGAGGGCGCCGACGCCGAGGACTATATCCACTCCCTGAAGGTGGATATGTTTGCCGACGAGGTGTTCGTCTTTACCCCGGGCGGCGACGTGCAGAACCTGCCCGCCGGCGCCACGCCCATCGACTTCGCTTACGCCATCCACTCTGCCGTGGGTAACCGGATGGTGGGCGCCAAGGTCAACGGCCGGATCGTCACGCTGGACCACGTGCTGAAAAACGGCGACATCGTGGAGATCCTCACCTCCAAGAACGCCAAGGGCCCCAGCCGGGACTGGATGAAGATCGCCAAGAGCAGCGAGGCCCGCAGCAAGATCCGCCAGTGGTTCAAGAAGGAGAAGAAAGAGGAGAACATCGCCAACGGCCGGGCCGCCTTTGAGGCGGAGCTGAAGCACTGCGGCATCTCCATGAAGGACGTCCTCTCCCCGGAGATGCTGCCGGTGCTCCTCAAGCGGGTGGCCTACGGCTCTCTGGACGACCTGTACGCCGCCATCGGCTACGGCGGCTTCACGGCCCAGAAGGCGGTGAGCCGGATCCAGGGCGAGCTGAACCGGGTGGCAAAGCTCCACCAAGCGGAAAAGGCCGCCGAGGAGCTGGCGGAGTCCAAGCCCGCGGAGCCCGCCAAGCAGCCCCCCGCCCCCAAGCGGGTGAAGAGCGAGCAGGGCATCATCGTGGAGGGGCTGGACAACTGCCTGGTGAAGTTCTCCAAGTGCTGCACCCCGGTGCCAGGGGACGACATCATCGGCTTCATCACCCGGGGGTACGGCGTGTCCGTCCACCGGTGCGACTGCCCCAATGCCTCAGAGGAAAAGCGGAGCCAGCCCGGCCAGGAGGGCCGGTGGATCAAGGTCTCCTGGGGCAGCGACACCAATGACAGCTATCCCACCATCCTGGAGGTGGTGTGCAAGGACCGGCAGGGCCTGCTGCTGGATATCTCCGCGGCCCTCTCCACCACCAACACCTTCGTGCTGGGCATCAACTCCCGCAGCACGGAGGATCAGTTTGCCATCTTCCGGCTGGAGATCCGGGTGAAGGACGGCGCGCAGCTGAAGTCCGTCATGAACAAGCTGAACCAGATCTCCGGCGTGCTGAAGGTCAACCGGCCGGCTGGGTGAGATCGGCTCCCGCCGGGGAGTGCCTGATGCCGGGATCGCTTCCGGCGGGGGCGTAGGGGCGGTTATCAACCGCCTGGAGATGATTTGGGCCGCCGAACGGCGGCCACGGGGGGCTGGCTCCCGCCAGGGGGCTTGTCCAGCGAGGATGCACCCCCCATTTTCTTTTCGGTCTTGCCCGAAAAGAAAACGGGCCGTGCACGGTCCAAAAGAAAAGGGCGCTTGGGCGCACTCCGGTGCAGTGGCCCTCCGTGC
>NZ_JACSNX010000036.1 GCF_016902445.1 Oscillibacter valericigenes
CTTCGCCTTCATGCTGCCTCCCGGAACGCCCCCGAACGCCATCGTCTACGGCACCGGCGAGATCGAGCTGAAGGACATGATGAAGTGCGGCCTCGGCCTGAAGATCATCTCTCTGATCATCTTCCCCATCGTTCTGTACTTCATCGTCATGGGTGTCTTCGGCATCGGCACTGTCTGACCGGCTGTCCCGGTACATCGACCAGGAGCTCCGCGCACTGTGTGCGCGGAGCTCCTTTTTCCGCCCGCCGGTTCCCCCGCTTCCGCTCCGGCAGGATCCACGGCTGCCGGCGGACCACCCGGCGGCGCTCTGCTCCCGGCGCGCTCCGGTCATTTCCGGTGGTGCGCCTTCGGGGTGGACAGTCCATCCTCTCCGCCGCCTTTTCCGGCAGGACACGGCCAGCGCCGCCGGGAAAGCCGGGAGGTCCCACTCCCATACCGGAGACCGATTCTCCGGACACCGGCATCCGCCTCGCTCCAGAGCGGCCGGGCGCAGAGCCGTTTTGCCCCGCGCATCCCGCCGCCCGCTTCTCTTGCGCGGTGCCTCCTCCGCAGGAGCATCCCGGTCCCCAGGCGTCTGTCCGAAGCACCAGGCTCCTGCGCCCGGATCCGCCGGAAAAGAAAAGCCCCGACCCCTTCCGAAACGGAAGGGGTCGGGGTGAGTGTGTGTGGTTTCTTTATCGCTCGGGCTTGCAGGGGGTCTCTTTTTCCACGTTGATGTGGTGGCCGCTGTAAGTGCCGGGAATGGCCTGTACCTGGGCCTTGGCGGCAGCCAGCAGCTTGGAGAAGGAGATGCCGGTGTCATAGCCCATCTCATTGAGGGCCCACACCACATCCTCCGTGGACAGGTTGCCGGATGCGCCGGGGGCGAAGGGGCAGCCGCCCAGGCCGCCCAGAGCGGCCTGCACCTTGGTGACGCCCATCTCCATGGCCGCCAGGGTGTTGGCCATGCCCAGGCCGCGGGTATCGTGGAAGTGGACCATCAGGTCCAGATCGGGATAGGCCTCCTTCACGGCGCTGATCACCGCACGCACCTGGGCAGGATCGGCGATGCCGATGGTATCGCACAGGCAGCAGGTCTTCATACCGGCGTCCACATAGTCCTTCAGGAAGTTGACCGCCGCGGCGGGATCGTCATACTTCCCCTCGAAGGGGCAGCCGAAGGTGGTGGCCAGGTCCACGATGATGTCCAGGTCGGGATAGGCGGCCCGGATCTCCTTGTAGGCCTCCAGGGACTGCTCGTGGGTGCGGTTGATGTTGGCCTTGTTGTGGCTCTTGCTGAGGGAGACCACGTAGCACACCCGCCGCAGGCCCAGCTCATAGGCGTTCTGTGCGCCCCGCAGGTTGGGGATCAGGGCGAACAGGTCCAGGCTGGGATACTTCTCCAGCACCACCCGGGTCACGTCGGCGGCGTCCGCCAGCTGGGGGATGGCCTTGGGGCTGACAAAGGAGGTGTACTCGATATGCTTCACACCGGCGGCCACCAGCTGGTCGATGACGGTCAGCTTCTGCTCCGTGGTGATGGGGGCGCACTTGACGCTCTGGAATCCGTCCCGGGGCCCCACTTCAATGACTTCAACTTGCTTGCTCATGGTAAAAGAAAGCCTCCTTGAAAATCAGATGACGCCCTTCTCCTTCAGCTCGGCCAGCTTGGCCTCGTCGAAGCCCAGCATCTCGCCATAGATGGCGGCGTTGTCCTCGCCCAGCAGGGGTGCGCCCTTCCGGGGGCAGGACTTGGTGCGGGTCAGCTTCTGGGCCATGGCCGTGATCTGCAGCTTGCCCATGCCGGGCTGATCGATCTCCGGGAACATGCCACGGGCGCCGGCGATCTGGGGATCCTTCACCAGCCGGTCGATGGTGTTCACCGGGCAGGCCGGGCAGCCGGCGTCGTTGAGCATCTTGTCGATCTCGTCGATGGTGTAGTCCTTGGTCCAGTCGCAGATGATGGCCCGCAGCTCCTCGTGGTTGGCGATGCGCTCCTGGATGCCCACGAACTTGGGATCGTCGGCCAGCTCGGGCTTGCCCATCACGCTGCACAGGATCTTCCACAGCTTGGCGTTGCCGGCGGCAATGACCACGTCGCCGTCCTTGGCCGGGAACACGTCATAGGGATAGGTGGACTCATAGCGGTTGCCGATGCGCTGGGGGATGCGGCCGGTGGACTGATAGATCATGGTGATGTTCTCCATGGCGGAGGCCACAGAGTCCACCAGGGCCACATCGACCTTTTCGCCCAGGCCGGTCTTCTGCTTGTTCACCAGGGCCGCCAGCACGCCGACGGTCAGGTTCAGGCCGCCCAGCACGTCGCCCATGGGGGTGCCGCAGCGGGTGGCGGGGCCGCCGGGCCAGCCGGTGGTGCTCATCAGACCGCCCATGGCCTGGCCGACGATATCATAACCCGCGCGCTTGCTGTAGGGGCCGGTGTGGCCGAAGCCGGAGCAGGCGCCATAGATGATGCCGGGGTTGATCTCCTTCAGCACATCGTAGCCCAGGCCCAGCTTCTCCATGGTGCCGGGACGATAGTTCTCGATCACCACGTCGGCCTTCTTCACCATCTCCTTGAAGATCTCCTTGGCCTCGGGGTCCTTCAGGTTCAGGGTGACACCCATCTTGCTGCGGTTGAAGTTCGCATAGTAAACGCTCTGATCATTGACAAAGGGGCCCATGCTCCGGCTGTCATCGCCCTTGCCGGGCTGCTCGACCTTGATGACCGTGGCGCCCATATCCGCCATCAGCGCACCGCAATAGGGGCCGGCCAGCACACGGGTCAGGTCCAGAACAACGACGCCTTCCAGCAGTCCTTTTTCTTGCTCCATGATAAAAACCTTCCTTTTCATCATCATTATTACGCATTTGGAATGGACCCACCGCTCCGGGGGCGAGACCGGAGGGGGTCGTGATCCTGTCCCTGATATAAAGCAATTTTTATGCCAACTCTCAGCGAGGCTGCATCCCCCTGAAACCTGCAGAAACGGCGGGATTTCCAGCGTCACTGCCCCTCCGGCGCGGAAAATGTATCACAAAACGTTGAATGTTAGTCGATACAGCGTTACATTTTGCAACACCCGAAAATGTTCACCCCTCGAATCGAGAAGATGTCCATATCGATATGGATGGGTACGCATTACAGCTTGGAGATCAATATGGCAAAGTCGAGCGGACTGATTTCTCTGTATTCACCATACTGGGCACAGCTGCGAAACGCCTCCCAAGTATTTTCTGTAAATGATTCAATGTAGGGAAATACGGTGTCCGTCTTGCTGATAAACGGATGATCTTCCACCTCGCAGATGTATGGGTAGATTATCTCCCGGCTCTTGATTTCATCCGGCCAGTACAGGTCATCGACTTTCACACGGGATGCCCTTTTCTCCACAATCTGCTCCTTAATCTTATACCCTGTCAACCTGCAAAGGGGAAGCTCCTGCCTGCGGATCCGGTCAATAAAACGAGCTCTTGTCTCCCGTTTTCCGGCCAAATCCAAAAACAGGCAGATGTCATTCGGCCGCAGGTCCTGAATGAACAGATTTTTTTCGTAGCCCTTCGATTTGAATCCAATCACAAAAGGCCCGGACTCGTCTTTTCTGTAGAACGCGTCTTTTCCAAAATAATTTGCCCGTGCTCTGGCACTCAGCGGATAGAGAATGATTCTCGGAATCTCCCGCTTATATTCGCCAACCATATAGGTCTTCAAAGTCTCTTCGATATATGCGGGAGCCTTCCGCCGGAACCAGGCAGAAAAGCTCTTTTTGAACTGCCCTTCCGCCATGCTTTCAAAAATCGACACCTGCTGGACGCGCGTAATCTCCTTATTCCTCCGGAGCACCAAAAGGACGCCGTTTCCGCTTAAAAATTTCTGAAAATCAGGGCTTTTGGGATGCCCGTGCTGTTCAAAATTTGTGGAGATCCATTCGACTTCCAGGGGGATCCAGATCCCGTTTTCCAGCTCCGCGTTCAAATCCCAAAAAGTTCCCTTATTGTTGCGTACCGCACGGATTATCTTCATACGGGAGGCATGTCCATATTGAACCGTCAGATTCAAATCGGCGATTTTGTCAATTACAAATTCCTGAAGCACAATTTCGTGGATATACTCACTCATACCGATTTCCTCCAAGGTGAACTTTTCGTTTTATATAGACACAATATACCATAAAATACCGGCAGTACAAACCATATTTTTACTCTCGGCTAAAAGCAAAGGGGGATATTCCAAGGGGCGCCGTTTTTTATGGCATGGGGAGTAGCCTTCAGGTTTTAGCCTTCGGTCCGCATGCAAAACTGCCTGAAGGGGGCGGTTAAAATCGATATTCTGAAGTCTCGAAAAGGTATAGGAGAACCACTCAACCGGCCTTCTGGCCGGCGGCGCTTTTGCGCCGTACGAGCGTTTTGCCGCAGGCAAAACCTCGGCGCAGGCGGAATTCATTTCCGCCGAGCATTTTAAACCAAAGGGTGGAAGCCGCCTTTGGCGGCTGGAACCCAAAAAGAAAGACACGACTTACGTCGTGTCTTTCTTTTTGGTGCGGGTAACAGGACTTGAACCTGCACGGTTGCCCAATGGAACCTAAATCCATCGTGTCTGCCAATTCCACCATACCCGCAAATCCGCAGCGTTCGGATAATCGCAGTATATCACATCTCTCCCTCTTGAACAATAGAAAAATCTACGATACAATGAAATTTAATTCGTTCAAAATCATCGATTGGAAAAGAGGAAGCGTACCATGACGACCCCACGCGTTGCTGCCATTCACGACATGTCCGGCTTCGGCCGATGTTCCCTCACGGTGGCCATCCCCATCCTCTCCGCCATGGGGGTCCAGTGCTGCCCCCTGCCCACGGCGTTTCTCTCCACCCACACCGGCGGGTTCGAGGGATTCACCTTTCTGGACATGACGGACGAGATGCCCAGGATCGCCGCTCATTGGGCCAGCCTGAACATCGAGTTCCAGGCCATCTACAGCGGCTTTCTGGGCAGCGAGCGGCAGATCGCCATCGTGGCAGACTTCATCCACCGGTTCCGGCGGTCCGGGACCATCGTGGTGGTGGACCCGGTGATGGGGGATTTCGGCCGGATATACCAGACCTACACCGCCGCCATGTGCGGCGGCATGGCCCGCCTGGCGGAGCTGGCGGACGTCATCACCCCCAATCTGACGGAGGCGGCGCTGCTGCTGGGCCAGCCCTATGAGACGCTGCCCGCCGGGGAGGCCGGCCTGCGGCAGATCACGGAGCGGCTGAGCCTGGAGGGCCGGCGCTCCGTGGTGCTGACCGGGGCCTCCCTGGCTCCCGGCCAGACCGGCGCCGTGTGCTTTGATGCCCGCACCGGTCAGACCCAGGTGGTCCAGACCGCCTACATCGCCCACGAGTTCCACGGCACCGGCGACGTGTTCTCCAGCGTCCTCACCGGGGCGCTGGTACGGGGCGCATCTCTCGCCGAGGCCGCCGGAGAGGCGGCGGGCTTCGTCCGGGCCTGCGCGGAGCGGACCGCGGCGGAGGACCTGCCCATGCGGGAGGGGGTGGACTTCGAGCCCCTGCTGGGACTGCTGGTCCCGGGAAAGGAGACGGTATGACCTCCTTTCCCTCTCTGCGGCGGCTGAATGTCTCCTACACGCTGGTCCATGTGGTCTACTGGGCCCTGTTCGCCGTCTTTGCGGGCTATCAGACGTCCCTGCTGCTGGGCCGGGGCTTCACCAGCGGAGAGGCGGGCGTGTTCGCCTCTATCCGGTGCTTTGCGGGCATCCTGGCCCAGCCCCTGCTGGGCGGCTGGGCGGACCGCCATCCGGAGGTCCCCATCAAGCGCCTGCTGAACGTCTGCCTGGTGCTGGCCCTGGGGGTCAACGGGGTGTTCTATGCCACCCGCCCCGGCTTCTGGGGCACGGCGGTGATCTTTCTGGCCCTGGGCATCCTGGAACTGAACGCCTACCCCCTGCTGGACTCCATGGCGGTGCAGTTCATCGCCGCCGGAGTCCCTGTGTCCTACAGCCTCAGCCGGGGGCTGGGGTCTCTGTCCTATGCCCTGGCCTGTGTGGTGTGCGGCCAGCAGGCGGTGCGCTTCGGCACGGAGAGCCTGCTGCTGACCCACATGGCCCTGCTGGTGCTGATGATCGCGGCCGTGGCCCTGTACCCCGCCTTTCCAAGGGAGGCTCTGCCGCCCCGGGCACAGGGCCAGCAGCCCCATTCGATCCTGTACATCCTGAAGAGCAGCCGCTCCTTCACCCTGACGCTGGTGAGCCTGTTCTTCGCCCTGGCGGCCATCATGCCCATCGTCAGCTTCATGGTGAACCTCGTCACGGACCGGGGCGGCGACCAGGGCCACCTGGGCCTGGCCCTGTTCCTGATGGGCGCGTCGGAGCTGCCGGCGGCGCTGCTGTTCACGCCCCTGTTCCGCCGGTTCGGCGCTGCGGGGACCCTGCGGATCTCCATCTGCTTCATGGCGGTGAAGCCCCTGCTGTTCCTGCTGGCCCCCGGCCTGACGGGACTTCTGCTGGTACAGCCCATCCAGCTGCTGGGGTACGGGCTGTTCACCCCCGCCTCCGTGTACTACGCCAACGCCAACGTCGCCCCGGAGGACCAGGTGAAGGGCCAGTCCATCATGATGATCGCCTCCAACGGGCTGGGGGCCATGTTCGGCAACTTCCTGGCCGGGTACGCCATCGACTGGGGCGGCGCCGGCGCCATGCTGGGCATGTGCCTGGCCTTCGGCGTCATCGGCGTGCTCTTCATGCTGGCGGCAGGGCGCATAAAGAAATGAACTCATCGCCGCCCGCCAAAATGGTGCGGTTCTTTCTTGTCAGTGCGTCCCGCCAAATAGTCAAGACTGACCCGATAATATCCGGCCAGTTGGACCCAATATCTCAGCGGCATCTCACGTTCGCCTCTTTCGTACTTTGAATAGCAGTTCTGGCTGCACGCCAATTGTTCGGCAACGTCTTTCTGCGTCATATGGTTTTCTATGCGCATCTGTCTGAGTCTTGGATATTTCATACGGATCACCAATGTGATCCTACCACGCTTTCTATCTCAGAACCGATATTTTGAATAAATTGTTCTAAACTGTTCCGGACAGGCGGGACTTTTTTCCATTTTCACAGTCTGCCAAAACTTTTACTTGACCTTCCCCCGGGGGGAAGGTGTATCCTGACACTGTCATCACGCCGGAGCGTCCGGCACAGACGCCCTGCGGGGCGGGAAAGGAAACGACTATGAACACACTGCACACACGCTGGAAGGCCCTGGTCCTGGCCCTCCTTCTGGCCCTGAGCCTGGCGGTCCCTGCCGCGGCGGCGGAGACAGAGACCGCGGCTGCGGATCTCCAGACCCTGGCGGACACCGCCGCCACCTACGCCGCCCAGTACGGCGGCGCCCAGAGCCTGCAGTACGCCCTGTGGCAGGACGGGGAGATCGTCCTCACCGGCCATGTGGGCGACTTCTCCCGGTCTGAGAATCGCCTGATGACCGGGGAAGAGCTGTACGGCATCGGCTCCGTCAGCAAGATCTACACCACCGTGGCCGTCATGCAGCTGGTGGAGGACGGCAGGGTCTCCCTGGACGCCCCGGTGACCCGGTACCTGCCGGACTTCAAGATGGCGGATGAGCGGTACAAAGACATCGCCGTCCGGATGCTGCTGAACCACTCCTCCGGCATCCTGGGCACCGGCCTCTCCGGCGCCATGCTGTTCGGCGAGGCCAGCACCGAAGCCCACGACACGCTGCTGGAGAAGCTCTCCACCCAGCGGCTGGCGGCGGATCCCGGCGCCTTCAGCGTCTACTGCAACGACGGCTTCACCCTGGCGGAGCTGGTGGTGGAGGCCGTCACCGGCCAGTCCTTCATGGACTATGTGGACGAGCAGATCCTGGCTCCCCTGGACCTGGACCGCACCTTCGCCCCCGGCGGGGACTTTGACACCGGCGATCTGGCCCCCATTTACCGGGGCACCGATCCCCGGGCCCTGCCCCAGGATGCCCTGAACGCCATCGGCGCCGGCGGCATCTACGCCTCCGCCTCCGATCTTGCTTCCTTCGGCGGCGCCCTGACAGGCACGGAGCTGCTGCGCCAGTCCAGCCTGGACGCCATGGCCGCCCCGGAGTATGCCCGCGGCATCTGGCCCGACAGCGGGGAGCCGGACTCCCTGGCCTACGGCCTGGGCTGGGACAACATGGAGTGGTATCCCTTCTGCCAGAGCGATATCCAGGCTCTGGTAAAGGGCGGCGACACCCTGTACTACCACGCCGGCCTGGTGGTCCTGCCGGAGTATGACATGGCCGCCGCAGTGGTCAGCTCCGGCGGTGTGTCCACTTACGACCAGCTGGCCGCCAACCAGATCCTCATCGCCGCTCTGGAAGAGGACGGCGTCACCGTGGATCAGACCGTGAAGACCCTGCCCGCCGCAGAACCCGCCGCCATGCCGGCGGAGCAGCTGGAAAATGCCGGGTACTACGGCTCCACCTCCATTCAGTACCGGGTGGAGATCAGCGAAGACGGCACCATGACCCTGTCCACCATGAACTATCCCACCAC
This sequence comes from Oscillibacter valericigenes, assembly GCF_016902445.1. Taxonomy (GTDB): domain Bacteria; phylum Bacillota; class Clostridia; order Oscillospirales; family Oscillospiraceae; genus Oscillibacter; species Oscillibacter avistercoris. Next base: position 8,519 of record NZ_JACSNX010000036.1, read on the forward strand.
CATGCCGGCCCAGACCTTCTCCTATTACAGCGACGGCTCCTTCCGGGACGCCACCGGCATGTCCTTCATCTCCTTCGTGAAGGAGAGCAACGGCCAGACCTATCTGTATCAGCAGGCCGTCTCTCCGCTGCCGGGGCTGGGGGCGCTGCCCGTCGCCAACTATGCGGCCATGCAGCTGCCGGAGAATCCCCTCTCCCCCGAGGTGGCCGCTGCCTGGGAAAACGTCGCCACCACGGGCATCCTGCCCATGAACGAGCCTTACAACTCCCAGACCTTCCTGGCGCTGGCGGACTCCGCCTCCACCGCGGAGACGCCGGAGGTGGTCCCCGGCTATATCGGCGCCGCCCGCATCGTGGACGAGACCACCGCCCGCTCTGAGATCCAGGTGCCCGGCGTGGGCAGCCGGGACGGCGTGGACTACCAGCTGGAGGACCGGGACGGCGTCCTCTGGATCGACGCCAAGGGCAGCCTCTACATGGACGCCGCTGCCGCCCCCAGCCTGTTCACCGGCTCCGGCTGGGCCTACAGCACCATTCAGGATGACGGCTACGCCCGCTGGTACCAGGTGGGCTCTGCCGCCGGAAAGGCCATGACCGTCCAGGTGCCGGAGAACGCCGGCTTCTGGGTCTATGACGGTGCCGGTCAGCTGACGGCCTCCTCCGTCCTGTGGGGAGACACCACCGTCACCCTGCCGGAGGGCGGGACGATCGTCTTTGCCGGTGATCCCGGCGCCCGGTTCCATCTGCGCTTCCAGGGCTGAGAACGCCAGACAGCCGTGCCGCTTTTCGCGGCACGGCTGTTTTTCTGCGCGCAGAGACTCAGGCCTCTCCCCGCACCGGCCCGACAGACAGGCTGCAGGGCTTGTAGGCAGAGGTCAGGACCTTTTCAAAGATGGGCGCTTCCGGCGATTCCACCCGCTTGAGGATCTCTTCTCCCGCGGCCTCACCCAGCTCCTCCACCGGCTGGATGATGGTGTCCATCTGGTCGGCATACAGGGTGTACACGTCGGAGTCATAGTCCACGAAGCTCACCAGATCGATGTCCTTCCCCAGCCGGATGCCCTTCTGGTGCAGGTAGATGATGGTCTCCGAGGCCATCATCCCCTGACAGACGATGATGGCGTCGCACCTGCGCTCCAGCAGCTTGTCCAGACAGGCGCAGGCGCTGTTCTCCAGGGAGTCGCCGTACTGGATCAGGCCCTCTTCCTCCGGCAGGCCGCAGTCCGCCATGGCCTGGCGGTAGGCGGAGATCCGCTCCTGGGTGCTGGAGAGCCGGGGCAGGCCGCCGGTGATGCCGATGCGCCGGTCCCCCTTCCCCGCCAGGCGGCAGACGCTGCGGTAGATAGGCTGGAAGTTGGACACGCAGATGGAGGAGTACTTCTTCTCCTCAAACACCCGGTCCACCAGCACCACCGGGAATCCGGCGGGGATCAGCGCGTCGAACCGCTGGAAGTCGTCCATGGTGCTGGCCACCAGCAGTCCGTCCACCAGCCCCGCCGTCAGCAGGCGGATGTTGGTCTCCTCCCGCTCCATATTCTCCCGGGTGTTGGCGATGATCAGCTGATAGCCGTGGGCAGAGAGATATTTTTCCACGGATTCGATCATGGTGGCGAAGAATTTATTGGCGATATCGGGCACAATAAAGCCGATGATCTTCTTCTTTCCCGTCCGGAAGCTGCGGGCGGAGGCGTCCGGCGTGTACCCCAGTTCCGCAATGGCCCGGTACACCTTCTCCTTCGTCTCGTTGGACACATACCGGGTATTGTTGATGGTGTGGGACACGGTGGCGGTGGATACTCCCGCCAGCTTCGCCACATCGCTGATGGTCACCTTCATGGGACGTCCTCCTTACGCAATGGTTCCTTGCTTTACGCAAACAATTAGCCCCTACAGTATAGGACAGGCGCCCCGCCGCGTCAAGACTTTTTTCTGCCGCTCTCGTTGAAAAATTGTGAAATATGCCCTTTTTCTTATGGATTATCCACAGCCTGCCAAAGAAAATGTTATCTGAATTGACAGTTGCAAATCCCTCCGCCGTGTGATAATATACAAATGTTGTATGTGCAAAAACGTTTACGCAAACGTTTTGATGAAGCACCGGTCCGGTGCGTTTTATTTGTGAAAGGAGTCTTTCCCGTATGAACACCAAAATCGGTATCAATGGCTTCGGCCGCATCGGCCGTCTCGTCTTCCGTGCCGCCCTGCAGCGTGACGATGTGGAGGTCGTCGGGCTGAACGATCCCTTCATGAACCCCGAGTATATGGCCTACATGCTGAAGTACGACAGCGTGCACGGCAAGTTCCCCGGCGAGGTCTCCGCCGAGGACGGCGCTCTGGTCGTCAACGGCAAGAAGTATCCCGTCTTCACCGCCATGGAGGTCAAGGACATTCCCTGGGCTTCCGTCGGCGCTGAGTATATCTGCGAGTGCACCGGCAAGCACCTGAGCAAGGATCTGTGCCAGGGCCACATCGATGCCGGCGCCAAGCACGTCATCATGGGCGCCCCCTCCAAGGACGACACCCCCATGTTCGTCATGGGCGTCAACAACGACAAGTACACCTCTGACATGACCTTCGTGTCCAACGCCTCCTGCACCACCAACTGCCTGGCTCCCATCGCCAAGGTCCTGAACGAGAAGTTCGGCATCGTGGAAGGCCTGATGACCACCGTCCACTCCGTCACCCCCACCCAGAAGCTGCTGGACGGCGCTTCTCTGAAGGACTGGCGCGGCGGCCGTGCTGCCACCGGCAACATCATCCCCTCCTCCACCGGCGCCGCCAAGGCCGTGGGCAAGGTCATTCCCGAGCTGAACGGCAAGCTGACCGGCATCTCCATGCGGGTCCCCACTCTGGACGTGTCCGTGGTGGACCTGACCGCCAAGCTGGCGAAGCCCGCCTCTTACGAGGACATCTGCGCCGCCATGAAGGAGGCCTCTGAGGGCGAGCTGAAGGGTATCCTGGGCTACACCGACGAGGACGTGGTCTCCAGCGACTTCCTGGGCGATCCCCGCACCTCCATCTTCGACAAGAAGGCCGGCCTGTCCCTGACCGACACCTTCGTGAAGGTGGTCTCCTGGTACGACAACGAGTGCGGCTACTCCAACAAGATGGTGGACCTGATCCGCTACATGTCCTCTGTGGACCACAAGTGATCAATTGTACGCAAAAAGGTTCCGGGCCGATTCGGCCCGGAACCTTTTTGTATGAGAGCGCAGAAAAAATTAGGAATGAGGAATTAGAAATTTCAGTGTCCGGCAAGGCCGGACAGCAGATCTCCGCTCTGCGGCGCTGGACGAAAAACAAGCGGATATTGCATCCGCCCTCACAAGCCTTCTCAGAAAAATTCCTAATTCCGAACTCCTAATTTCTCATTAGACAAAGCACAACCCCCCGCTCGCTCCAACGACGAACGGGGGGCCTACTTCTGGATCGGAGTTTCCAATATGCTTTACCTCTTGCTTTCTTAGAATGCCGTTCGGATGCTGGGGTCATTGGGGAACTCAGGGGTTTGCCAATCCATAAAACATCGTTACACGCAGACGTCTGCTCTGGTTGCTACCAAAACCTGATTCTCGTGTGGCTCATCATCGTGAGGTATGTTTCGTCTTTGGGTCAATCCGGAGTTTCGCTGTTTGAGGAATTCCTCGGGTTCCGAACGGTTCAGGGTTTTCTTGGAATCTCTGAGCTAACTAGCCCATGGGACTCACTCCTTTCCTGTGACTATAATGTACAATAATTTCTGTGAAATGTCAAGCGTATTTGTTCGTTTTTACGTTTTTCATAATCATAAATCGATTGCTGACAGCAAGGTGCACAAATCCCCTGTCGAGCCGCCCGCTCAGCCCCGCAGCTGGCGCAGAAAAGCCGCAGGAGAGAGCGCCGCGTCCTGAAGGAACGCTTGGCGCAACGCCTCCAGATTCTCCTCGCTGTGCTCCAGCTCGCAGCACAGGCGGCGGATCGCCTCTTTCAGGCCGCACACCGCCGCCAGGCGCCGGGCCGTGAGGACCATCAGCACGCAGAACTGCGCCCGCCCCAGCAGATCGCCGTCGTTGACCGCCTTGAGGAGATGCCGGAACGCAAAGTAGGTGGCCAGCCGTTCCAGCAGCGCCTCCGGCACGTCGGCCGGCTGCGCATCGGCTCCACTGCGCAGAAGGTCCCGCCAGTCCCCGTCCAGAACCTCCAGCCCGGCCAGGACCTCCAGGGTGTATGGGAACAGACCCGGCCCGGGCGGCACCGCCGTCTCCGGCTGCTTCCAGTGCGCCGCCAGGGCCGGAAGCTCCTCCGCCTGATCCGCATCCAGCAGGACCTGCGCCTCCGTGGCCAGCAGCAGAAACGTCTCCAGCCGCTTCTCCAGCGGCCGGGACCGGTCTGCCAGCTCCCGGAGCAGCCGCTCCCGCAGGGGCAGGAGCCCTCGGAGCCACGGGTCGCCCGGCTCCGCCGGCTCGGCCGTCTCCCGCGTCAAAAAGGTCAGCGGGGCGTCGGAACCCAGCAGCAGGTCACAGGCCGCCGGGCAGGAGGCGCAGAGGCTGGTCTCCCGGAAGGGGCCGTAGTCCTCGGTAAAGCGGGGATGCTCCCGGCAGGTGACGCTGGTGGCCGCCTCTCCCAGCGCCCGGTGGATCTCGCACAGGTTCTCCCGGTCCAGGAAGGGACAGCGCCCGCCGTCCAGCCGGAAGCAGAGGTCTCCGTCTTCATCCGGCCCCATGGCGGCGCGGAGCCGCTTTCCCAGCGGCCCCGGGACCGTCCCGTAGCGGCGGGCCGTCTCCGGGTCGATGACCACCTCCCACTTTTCGCAGCAGGTGTGGGGGCAGGCCCCCGCCAGGCAGTGAAACGCCTCGTAATAATCCGGCACCCGGATCAGCACCGTGTCCTCTCCCCTTTCAATCGGCTTCGTCCATCTCCCGCAGCAGATGGAAGTGGTTTTTGCGGAAGGTCAGCACCCCCTCGTCCCGGAGCCTGCCCAGCGTGGTGGACATGGAGCTGCGGTCCACCGCCAGATAGTCCGCCAGCTGCTGGCGGTCCAGGGGGATGTCGAACTCGGACCGCCCCGCCTGCAGCGCCTGGGCGGACAGATAGCTGATGAGCTTGTCCCGGGTGGTCCGCCGGGCCATGTGGCCGATCTTCCGGGTGAGCGCCAGATTCCGCCCCGCCAGCATGGTCAGCAGATTCCGGGTGAAGATGGCAGCGCCCGGCAGATCGTCCGGCAGCGTCCGGCCGCTGTTCAGGAAGAGCGCCTCCGCCGCCTCCGCCGCCAGCACGCTCACCTCCAGCGGTTCGCCTTCGAGACAGGCATAGGACTCCGCGAACACCTCGCCGGGCCGGGCCAGGCCCACGATGGTGCGGCTGCCCCAGAAGTCCTCCTTCACGATGTGCAGCGTTCCGGAGAGGACCAGCCCCATCCGGTCCGCCCGCTCTCCCCGCCGCAGGACCGCCTCGCCCCGGCCATAGCGGTGCTCCCGGGCGTCAAGGCCCTCCAGCAGCCCGGGCAGGTCTTCCCGCGGGATCCCGCGGAACAGCGGCGCCCGCAGCAGCGTCAGTGAGTAGTCCATAAAGTTCCCCCATCACGTTGTAAAAACAACATACATTTTCCTCCCATTGTACGATACTATGTGACAGAAAGCAAGCACAACGTTTGAAACTCAGAAAAGGAGATACACTATGGTCAGAAGGATCATCGAGATCGATCAGGAGAAATGCAACGGCTGCGGCGCCTGTGCCGCAGCCTGTCATGAGGGCGCCATCGGCATGGTGGACGGCAAGGCCCGGCTGCTGCGGGACGACTACTGCGACGGCCTGGGCGACTGCCTGCCCACCTGTCCCACCGGGGCCATCACTTTTGTGGAGCGGGAGGCGGCGGCCTATGACGAGGCAGCGGTTCTGGCCAGGAAGACGGCTGCCCTGAAGGACACCGCCCCCCGGCAGGTGCCGCCCTCCGGCGGCTGCCCCGGCAGCATGGCCCAGGCCCTGCGGCCGGCAGCCCCGTCCCCTGACGCTGCCGCGTCTCAGGACGGCGCCGTGTCCCACCTGGCCCAGTGGCCGGTGCAGATCAAGCTGGTGCCTGCGGAGGCCCCCTATTTCAGCGGTGCAAAGCTGCTGATCGCGGCGGACTGCACGGCATACGCCCGGGCGGACTTCCACCGACGGTTCATGCGAGGCCGCATCACCCTGATCGGCTGCCCCAAGCTGGACGAGGGGGACTACGCCGAAAAGCTGACGGAGATCCTTCGCCGCAACGACATCCGGGAGGTGACCATCGTCCGGATGGACGTTCCCTGCTGCGGCGGCATGCAGCGGGCCGCGGAAACAGCTCTGCGGCAGAGCGGCAAGTTCATCCCCTGGCAGGTGGTGACACTGGGCCGGGATGGAAATATTCTCGATTAAACAGGAGTGACCCATATGAACGCAACAGTGAATGAGAACTGCATCGGCTGCGGCCTGTGTGCCGGCACCTGCCCGGAGGTCTTCCGCATGGGTGACGACGGCGTGGCCCACGGCAGCGGTATCCCGGATGGGCAGCTGGAAGCCGCCCAGGAGGCCCGGGACGGCTGCCCGGTCAGCGCCATCACCATCGAGGAGTGAGCCTCTCCCCCTCCGCCGGAGCGCGGAAAAAGGGGCCCTGTCCATTGGGACAGGGCCCCTTCAGCTTGTCGAAAAAGTCTTTTCGACAAGCTGCTTGCGATTCTCAGAACTTTGAAAAGTTCTGAGAATCGGTTGATTGGAAACGAAAGACACCCTTCCTGGGTTTCTT
>NZ_JACSNX010000037.1 GCF_016902445.1 Oscillibacter valericigenes
GGCACCATCCGCCACGGGACGGCAGTTGCAGGAATCGCAGAAGACCATAGCGTGCCCGAAGGCCGGGCAAAATCGGCGCTTGCACCGATACGCCGACCCCCGTCGCGCGGAGGGCCACTGCACCGGAGCGCGCCCAAGCGGCCTTTTCTTTTGGACCGTGCACGGCCCGTTTTCTTTTCGGCCAAGACCGAAAAGAAAATGGGGGGTGCATCCCCGCTGGACAAGCCCCCTGCGGGAGCAGACACCACCGAGGCCGCCGCCCGGCGGCCCGCATCTCCCCCGCCCCCTTCGGGGCCAAAGGGAACCATGTCACTTCCCGGAGTAGACCTCCGGCTTCAGCACCCCGATGTACGGCACATTCCGGTACTGCTGGCAGTAATCCAGCCCATACCCCACCACGAACTCATCCGGCACCACAAACCCCGCCAGGTCGGCGGTGATGGCCTTGGTCCGGCGGGAGGGCTTGTCCAGCAGCGTCACGATGGTGATGGACGCCGCCCCCTTCGTCATGAAGTAGTCCCGCAGGAACGCCAGGGTGTTGCCGGAGTCCAGAATGTCCTCCACAATGATCAGATGCCGCCCGGTGATGTCCTGCTGCAGGTCGTGGGTGATCTGCACCCGGCCGGAGGACACGGTGGCGTTCTGATAGGAGCTGACGGCGATGAACTCCACGTCGCTCTTCACCTGGCAGGCCCGGACCAAGTCCGCCATGAACACGAAGGAGCCCTTCAGCACCCCCAGGAACAGCGGGTCCTTGCCCTCGAACCGGTCGTACAGCTCCGCCCCCATCTCCGCGATGCGGGCCCTCAGCTCCTCCTCGGTGACCAGCACCCTGAGGATATCGCTTTCCATCTCACTTCTCATGGTCTCTCTCCTTTGCCGCTTCTGCGATCTGAATAAACCGGCAGGGCTCTCCCGCCGATACGGAAAACGCTTCGTCCACCCCCAGCCGCCACACGGCGGCGAGACATCCCCCGGCGTAGATGGCCGGCAGCTGGTCCCGCTCCGTGAGGGAGATCCGGCGGTCCAGGCACAGCCGCTTGACGCTGCGGCCGCCGCCGTGGGTCTCCGGCAGAACCAGCCGGTCCCCCGGCGCCGCGGGACCTGCGGTCAGGCCCATCCGCTCCCCCTGCCGCCAGGGCCGGAGAGCCAGGCCCTCCCCCTCCGGTTGGTCCAGCAGGGTCAGGCGGAAATCCCCCCAGGTGACGGGGCAGTCCGGCAGCAGCTGGACCTCTGTCAAGGTCTGGGGGCGGGTCTCCAGGATCAGCCACTCCCGGCAGTACCGGGCGGTGACGCCGTGGGGCAGGTCCAGCCGGCTCTCCCGGCCCCAGAGGGTGTTCCGGGTCAGATAGAGGATGGCGTTTAAGTGGGCGGCGGTGATGTCCCTCCGCCCCACCCCCAGCAGGTCAAAGAGCCGCAGCAGCATCCGGGGCTTCACGGCGTCGGTCGCCTCCGCCAATGCCTGCCGGGATAAGGTCACCCGCCCCTCCTGCACCTCCACATGGGCGGTGCGGCGGGCGGCCTCTTCCTCCAGGGAGCGATCCACCGTCCGCAATCGGCGGCCGGCATCGTTGATGTGGGCCACCGCCTGGGGATTGATCTGCTTCAAACGGGGCATCACCTCCAGCCGGAGGAAATTCCGGGCCGCGGCGTCGGGGTCGGCGTTGGTAGAGTCCTCCACATGGGGGATGTGGTGGTCGGCGGCGTAGTCCGCCAACTCCGCCCGGGTCACGTCCAGCAGGGGCCGGTAAATGCCGTTCTGCTGATACGCCATGCCGGTGAGACCCGCCGCGCCGGTGCCCCGGATCAGGTTGAAGAGAATGGTCTCGGCGTTGTCGTCGGCGTGGTGGGCGGTGTAGATCCTGATATGCTGCCCCAGCTTCTCCGCCTCCCGACGGAGGAACGCATACCGCAGCTTCCGGGCCGCCTCCTCCAGGGAGAGGCCCTCCCGCTCCGCCAATCCCCGGACATCGCCGGAGCCGGATACAAATGGGATGTCACGGCCGGCGCACCAGTCCCGAACGAAGGCCTCGTCCCGGTCGCTCTCCGCCCCCCGGAGATGGTGGTTGAAGTGGGCGGCCACGATGCGGCCCTGCCGCTCCCGGCACCACCGGTCCAGCAGGTCCAGCAGGCACATGGAGTCCAGGCCGCCGGACACGGCGCACAGGGCCGGCCGGCCCCGGGCCGGCAGCGCCCACCGGGGGCAGCGGGAGAGCAGTTCCTCCATGTCCGCACCTCACTTCTCAAAGACGGGCCTCAGTCCTCGTCGTACCGCGTGTCCAGTGTGGAGAACTGCGTGTACTCCGGCAGTTCCCCACGGCGCGGGGCGCCGCGGGGGCCCCTTTCTATCTCAATCCTCGGGCGAAGTGAATTCGCCCTCCGGCAAGGTTTCGCCAAAATGGCGAAACGCTTGGACGCGCTGCCGCGCGGCTCCGCTTTGCGGAGCAAATAACCTCAGTCCTCGTCGTACCGCGTGTCCAGCGTCGAGAACTGCGTATATTCCGGCATCCACCGCAGCTCCACTTTGCCGGTCTCGCCGTGGCGGTTTTTCGCCACGATGCACTCGGCGATGTTGTGCTTTTCCGAGTCCTCATTATAATAGTCGTCCCGGTACAGAAACAGAACGATGTCCGCGTCCTGCTCGATGGCGCCGGACTCCCGCAGGTCCGACAGCATGGGCCGCTTGTCGTCCCGCTTCTCGTTGGCACGGGAGAGCTGGCTCAGGCAGATCACCGGCACGTCCAGCTCCTTGGCCATGATCTTCAGCATCCGGGAGATGTCGGACACCACCTGCTGGCGGTTCTCCCCGGCGTAGCCCTTGCCCCCGGCGGAGGTCATCAGCTGCAGGTAGTCGATGACCACCAGGCCCAGGTTGTCCAGCCGGCGGCACTTGGCGTTCATGTCCGCCACGGACAGCATGGGGTTGTCGTCGATCCGGATGTCCACCTTGTTCAAAATCGTGGCCGCCCCGGCGATCTTCTCCCAGTCGGTCTCCCGCAGGGAGCCGGTCTTGAGGCGGTTGTTCTCCACCAGGGCCTCGGAGGACAGCAGGCGGGTGGCCAGCTGCTCCCGGCTCATCTCCAGGGAGAACACGGCCACCGTCTTGCGGACGGCCTTGGCCACGTTCAGCGCGATATTCAGCGCAAAGGAGGTCTTGCCCATGCCGGGCCGGGCGGCCAGCAGGATCAGGTCCGACTTGTTCAGTCCCGTGATCTTCTGGTCCACGGCGGAGAGGCCGGTGGAGAGGCCGGGCAGGTGGTCCTCGCTCTCGCTCATCTCCCCCAGCCGGTCCAGCACCTCCGGCAGCACCTGCCGCAGGGGCACCATGTCCTGGGCGCTCTGGCCCCGGCGGACGGCGTAGACCTTCTGCTCCGCCGCCTCCAGGATCTCGGCGGCGTCGCCCACGCCCTCCTGCACCATGGCGGTGATCTCGGCGGCGGCCTGGGCCACGCCCCGCATCAGGGCCTTGTCCCGGACGATGGCCGCGTACTCCATCACGTTGGCGCTGGTGGGGGTGATCTCCATCAGCTGGGCCAGGTAGGACCGGGTGGTCTGGTCGTCGTAGGTGCCCGCCTTCTGCATCTCGTCGCACACCGTGATGCCGTCGATGGGCTTGGCATAGGTGAACATGGAGTAGATGGTCTCAAAGATCTCCCGGTTCTGCCGGAGGTAGAAGTCCGACGGCCGGAGCTTGTCCATCACGTCCTTGACGCAGTCGGGGTCGATGAGCATGGAGCCCAGGACGGCCTGTTCCGCCTCCAGGGAGTGGGGCATCTGCCGCAGGAGCAGGTCTTCGTTTGCCATCTTGGTGTCACCTCGCAGTGAATGGGAGTCCACCCGTTTGGGTGGGGAAATCAGCTATGTTGATAGCTGGGCAATGCACCCCCCATTTTCTTTTCGGTCTTGCCGAAAAGAAAACGGGCCGTGCACGGTCCAAAAGAAAAGAACGCTTCGGCGGGTCGGTCTGCGCCAGCGCAGACCTCCTGCCGCCGGCGGGGGATGGCTGGCACTCCCTTGCAGCAGTCAGGGACGGAAACGCCCGGCCCTTGGGGAAACCTCCAGCCCGGGGAAGTATAGGGATACCCTCAGCCTCCCTCCCCGCTGCCGCTCACGCTCCCGTGAAGAACAGCCAGCGGCAGCGAAAAGAGAAGCAGCTCGATGCGACAACCACCCCGACGAGGCCGGCACCATCCGCCACGGGACGGCAGTACCTACCTCGTAGAAGAGTCAAGCGTGCCCGAAGGCGGGCCCAAATCGGAGCAGGCACCGATACGCCGACCCCCGTGCGCACGGAGGGCCACCGCACCGGAGTGCGCCCAAGCGGCCTTTTCTTTTGGACCGTGCACTGCGCAGCCGTTGGCGGCTTTGCCGCTTACGGATGCGGCGTACCCCTTGCGGGTACGGCCCGTTTTCTTTTCCGCAAGACGGAAAAGAAAATGGGGGGTGCATCCTGGCCGGACAAGCCCCCCTGGCGGGAGCCAGCCCCCCGTGGCCGCTGTTCAGCGGCCCGCATCACTCCCGGGGCGAGCCCCCAAACAGAGGGCCCTCCCCTTTATTTTTCCTCAAACACGGACACGTACACCGTCCCGCTGACCTCAAATCCCAGCTTGGCTTTCACCTGATAGGACCCGAAGGCCTTGATGGGCTCGTCCAGCACCAGCTTCTGCTTGGGGATGTCCAGGCCGAACTGGGCCTTCAGGCCGTCGGAGATCTCCTTGGTGGTGACGGCGCCGAACAGCCGCCCGCCGTTTCCGGCCTTGGCGGTGAGCTTCACCATGCACTCCTTCAGCTTCTCGGCGGTGGCCTCCGCCTCCGCCTTCTGCCGGGCCTCCTCTGCCTTGCGGGCCTTCTCCTTCAGGTTCATGGTGTTGATGGCGTCCGCCGTGGCGGCGATGGCCAGCTTCCGGGGCAGGAGGTAGTTGCGGGCATAGCCCTCGGACACCTCCACCATCTGGCCCTTCTTGCCCTGGCCCTTCACGTCCTGCTGTAAAATCACTTTCATGGGAAATTGTCTCCTTCTGTTCTCTTCGGCAGACGTCAGCCTGCCGTCTTATTTTTCAAAATACGCGTCGATGGCCTCCAGCAGCCGGGTCTTCACCGTCTCCACGTCCGTGTTCTCCACACGGCCGCCGGCGGTGGTGGAGTTGCCGCCGCCGCCCAGGGCCTCCAGGATCACCTGGACGTTGATCTCCCCCAGGGAGCGGGCGGACATCTGCACGTTCTCCCCGCTGCGGAACACCACGAAGGACGCCTTCACGCCCTTGAGGCTCAGCAGCTCGTCCGCCGCCTGGGCCGCCGTCACCCGGTCCACGCCCTCCTGGTCGATGGCCGCCACGGCGATGTCCTCCCGGTACAGCTCCGCCCGGCGGATGATGTCGTAGCGGGACACCATCTCCTTCAGGTCGCTCTGGAACAGGCGCTGGACGTCGGTGGTGTCGGCCCCCGCCCGGCGGAGGAAGGCCGCCGCCTCAAAGGTCCGGCCGCCGGTGCGCAGGGTGAAGTGCTTCGTGTCCAGCACGATGCCGGCCAGCAGGGCCTCCGCCTCCTCCCGCAGCAGGTCGGCGGGCTCCACCAGGTACTGCAGCAGCTCCGTCACCAGCTCGCTGGCGGAGGAGGCGTAGGGCTCGTGGAAGCTGAAGGCGGCGTTTTCGATGTAGCTGGCCGCCCGGCGGTGGTGGTCGATCACCGCCACCCGGTTGCTGGACTCCAGCAGCTGGGGATGCTCCACCATGTCGGGGCGGTTGGTGTCCACCACGATCACCAGGGCGCCGGGCTGCATCCGCAAAAACGCCTCCGCCCCGGTGGTGAAGGCTCCCTCGTACTCCGGCAGGCCCCGGAGCTTGGAGAGCACGGCCCCGGCGGCGTTGCGCTCCAGGTCGATGACGATCTGGGCGTGCTTGCCGTGCTTGCGGGCGATGCAGTACAACCCCGCCTCGGCGCCCACGGCGTCCATGTCGGCAAAGCTGTGGCCCATGATATAGATCTCCGAGGCGTCGGCCATCAGCTCGTTCAGGGCGCTGGCCATGACCCGGGACTTCACCTTCGTCCGCTTTTCCGTGGACTTGCTGCGGCCGCCGTAGAACTGGAAGTCCACCTTCCCCCGGACCACCGCCTGGTCGCCGCCCCGGCTGAGGGCCATCTCCAGGCTGAGGCGGGCGTTGCGGTACAGCTCCGCCATGGCGTCGGCGTCCTTGCCGATGCCGATGGAGAGGGTGGGGCACACGTCCCCCACCTTGATCTCCCGGATGGCGTCCAGGATGGAGAACTTCTCCTCCACGAAGTGGTCGTAGTGGCACTCCTCAAAGATGAAGAGGTAGTGGTCCCGCTCGGTCTTCAGCAGCAGGCCGTCGGCGCAGGCGGCCCAGTTGTTCAGCTTCTCGTCGATCTGGGCCAGCACGGCGCTGCGCTGCGTGTCGGCGCAGGCCTTCATCAGGTCCTCGTAGTTGTCCACCATCAGGATGGCCAGCACCGGGCGGGTGGCGGTGTACCGCTCCCGCAGGTCGTCGGCCTCGGTGGTGTCCACCCAGTAGGTGGTGGCCACCAGGTTCTGCTCGGCGCCCCGGCCCTTGGCCCGCACCAGGCTGCCGTACACCCGGAACCGCCGGCTGTTCATCACCACCCGGTCCGGGCACTCCTGCTTCCCCTCCAGCAGCCACTGGACGGGAAAGTCCGGCACCGCGTCCTCCACCTTCATCTCGAACAGGTGCTCCCGCACGCCGGCCAGCTGCAGGAAGTTCTCATTGCTCCAGATCACCTCGCCGGTGTCCGGCCGGAACACCATGATGGGCAGGGGGGAGTTGATGAGGGTGGACTTACTGGCGGTGTCCACGCTGCCGGTGACATTGTCGATATACTGCAGGATGTTCTGCCGGCGGCTCTGGTTGCGCTTGGTGAAATAGGCGTACAGCCCCACGGTGCAGGCGATCTCCACCAGCCCCAGGGCCAGGCTCACCGTGGCGGTGGCCGCGGCGAACACGAACATGCAGACGAAATACAGCTTCAGATTGGGTTCCAGCAGGCGGGAGAGCTTCTTTTTGTTCATCTCATCATGTCTCCTTCCACAGGGACGGAGCTCCTGCGTAACATTACGGTCAGTATAGCAGTTTTCCCCGGAAGAAGCAACTGTTAAAACGTCTCCCGCGGGAAAGGCCGGCTGTCAGGGGGCGGTCCGCTCCCGCCGGCGGCAGGCCCGCAGCAGCAGCAGATTCAGCCCCAGCGCCGCCAGGGCGGACACCGCCGCCGGCGCCCCCAGGGCGCGGAAGCCCCACCCCTCCTGCACGGCGCTGCCGATGAAGGACCCCGCGGCGATGCCGAAGTTGTAGGACACCGGCTGCACGGAGGCGCACAGGCTGGCGGCGAAGGGATAGTCCCGCTCCGCCAGGGACAGGGCGTGCATCTGGGCCGGGGTGTTCAGCAGGTACATCAAAAGGCCCATGGCGAAGATCCCCGCAAGGCCCGTCCACAGACTGCCCAGCAGCACCGGCAGCAGGGCAAACAGCGCCGTCTGGGCGGCGAAGGCCCAGGGCAGCGTCCGCAGGCCGCCCCGCTCCCCCAGGGCGCCGGAGAGCAGGTTGCTGGCGGCGCTGCACGCGCCCATCACCAGCAGCAGGGGGCTCACCGCCCCCTCCGGCAGGCCCAGGGTGTCCGTCAGGATGGGGGAGAGATAGGTGTACACCACATAGGTGGCGCAGGCGCTGCACAGGATCATCCCCACGCACAGGGAGCACCGGGGGTCCCGCAGGATGGAGAAGGACTTCAGCAGTCCGCCGGGCTCCCGCCGGGGCGGCACGGCGGGCAGGGACCGCAGCAGCAGCGGCAGCAGCGCCGCCCCCATGACCAGGATCACCGCAAAGGTCCACCGCCAGCCGAGCCACTGGCACACGGCGGTGCCCAGGGGCACCCCCAGCACCGCCGCCACGGAAAAGCCCCCGTACACCAGAGAGATGGCCCGGGCGGTCTGCTCCGGGGCGGCCACCTCCTTGGCGTAGAGCATGGCCACCGCCGTCAGCGTGCCGGACACCAGGGCCGCCGCCACCCGGGCGGCGTACAGCACCGCCACGTTGGGGGCGGCAAAGCTGACGGCGCCGGTCAGCAGGAACACCCCCATCAGCACCGCCAGCAGCTTTTTCCGGGAGATGCCGCCGCAGGCCGCGGTGATCACCGGCGTGCCCACGGCGTAGCAGGCGGCGAACACGGACACCAGCTTGCCCACCGCCGCCAGGGAGGTATCCAGCCCCTCCGCGATCTCCGGCAGGATGCCCACGATGACGAACTCGCCGGTCCCCAGCACAAAGCCCAGTGCCGCCAGCAGCAGCACCGCACCGGGCAGCGGCGTCTTCGAATGCTTCATATTCAGCAGGTCTCCTTCCTGTTTGCGTACACATGTCCTGTCGAAAACCGCCCCGGCGCCGGAGCGGAAGGGCCGGCGCCGGAGCGGCGGCTCAGCAGGTCTCTTCGGTCAGAATGGGGCTCTCCGGGTAAAAGCAGTCCCGCTTGGGCACCCGGTGCTCCACCACGGCGTCGAACAGCAGCTCCAGGGCCTTGCGGCTCTGGTAGGTCAGGTTCTGGTCGATGATGAAGTCCAGCCGCCCCTCCCGCAGGAAGGACCGGGTCTCCGGGCTGTTGTCGTGGGCCAGGACCCGGATCTGCCCGGCCCGGCCGCTGCGGTCCAGGGCCTCCATGCAGGCGGGCACGGACCGGTTGGCCATGTAGATATACTTCAGGTCCGGCTCCTCCGCCAGGGCGGCGGTCACGGCGGAGAGGGTCTCGTCATAGTCGTCGTGGGTCTCCTCCACCCGGCAGTCCGCCCGGGAGAAGCCCCTCTCCTCCATCCGCTCCAGGAAGCCGTCGGCCCGGCCCTTGTGGCCGGAGTAGCCGTGGTCGGCGTACACCAGCAGGATCCGGTCCCCGGGCGTGAGGAACTTGGCGGCGATGTCCCCGGCCACCCGGCCGGCGTGGTGGGCGTCCTCCCCCACAAAGCACATCCGCCGCCCGCCGGCGATATCGGAGTTGAAGGTCACCACCGGCACCCGCCGCTCCGCCAGCTCCTCCAGCTTCTGCCGCACCGGGGGGCAGTCCGCCGCGCACAGGGCGATGCCCTGGGTCTCCTCCGCCGCCTGGTCCAGCAGCCGCAGGCACGCCTCCGTCTGCCCCTGGGGATAGGGATAGACGGTGACATGGACGTTGTAGTCCTGCCGCTCCCGCCGGAACTTCTCCACGCCGGCGGCCATGGCCGCGCCCACATAGCTCTCCCACGTGGGCTGGATGATGGCGAACTGCCGGGTCAGGCCGCTGGTGGCCAGGGCGCTGGCCATGCGGTTGGGGCGGTAGTCCAGCTCCTCCATCACCTCCAGCACCCGGCGGCGCACCTCCTCCTTCACATAGGGCCGGTCGTGCAGCACCCGGTCCACCGTGCCGATGGAAACGCCTGCCCGCTCCGCGATGATCTTGATGGTGGCCCGCATAGCCGTCTCTCCTCTCCCGGCCGGGGGTCTGCGCCCCGGCCGCAGTGATCTTCCAAAAAAATGTGTACAAATCCGGCTTTCTGTGTTATACTACACCCAGAATACGCAGAGGGCAGGGCGCCGGCTCCGCCGGAGGGTCCCTCCCGCAATCGTTTGTACTGCGTTTTAGTATAGCAAAGAGCGCGTTGAGAAGCAACTGCTTTTCCGCCCATTTTTCTCTTTGTCCCCCTGTATTTCACTGGCGCGGAGAGTCCTTCCGCCTCAGTCAAATAAAAATCCCATACGGTTTTGCGTGGAATGACGTGACCGAACCCCTGCCGGCGAAACGGGGCCGCGCAGGCGACGGGCGTCTCTTCTTTGCGTGCGCTCATTTTGCGCATGCCGGCGCTCCGCGTCCTTCCGCCGTCCCGGGGATTACATACCAAACTGTTAAAGGAGCATCATCGATTTATGGCAGAAAAACTGAAGATCATCCCCCTGGGCGGTCTCAACGAGATCGGCAAGAACATGACCGCCTATGAGTACGGCGGCGAGATCATCGTGGTGGACTGCGGCATGGCCTTCCCCGGGGACGACATGTACGGCATCGACCTGATCATCCCCGACGTCAGCTATCTCATCAAGAACCGGACCCGGATCCGCGGGCTGTTCATCACCCACGGGCATGAGGACCACATCGGCGCCATCCCCTACGTGCTCAAGCAGGTGAACATGCCCATCTACTGCACCCGGTTCACCGCGGGCCTCATCAAGCTGAAGCTGGAGGAGCACGGCCTGGTGAAGAGCACCAAGCTCATCACCGTGGAGCCGGGCAAGAGCGTCCGGGCCGGCAAGTTCACCGTGGAGTTCATCCACGTGAACCACTCCATCGCCGACTCCGTGGCCTTTGCCATCCACACCCACATGGGCACCGTGGTCCACACCGGCGACTTCAAGATCGACTCCACCCCCATCGACGGGGAGGTCATCGACCTGGCCCGCTTCGGCGAGCTGGGGAAGGAGGGCGTCCTGGCCCTGCTGGCGGACTCCACCAATGTGGAGCGGCCGGGCTTCACCCCGTCCGAAAAGACGGTGGGCGCCACCTTCACCCGCCAGTTCCAGGGGTGCGACGACCGGATCATCGTCACCACCTTCGCCTCCAACGTCCACCGGATCCAGCAGGTGCTGGACGCCGCCGCGGCCTTCGGCCGGAAGGTGGCCGTGACGGGCCGGTCCATGGAGAACATCATGAAGGTCTCCACCGAGCTGGGGTACATGAAGGTGCCCAAGAACACCCTGGTGGACATCAACAAGATCAAGGGCCTGCCCAAGAACAGGCAGGTCATCGTCACCACCGGCTCCCAGGGGGAGGAGATGAGCGCCCTGTACCGCATGGCCTTCTCCCAGCACAAGCAGGTGGAGCTGGGCGCCGGGGACAAGGTCATCATCTCCGCCAGCGCCATCCCCGGCAACGAGGTGACGGTGTCCCGGGTCATCAACGAGCTGTTCCGCAAGGGCGTCAAGGTGGTCTATAACAAGGCGGACATCCTCCACGTCTCCGGCCACGCCTGCCAGGAGGAGCTGAAGATCATCCACGCCCTCACCAAGCCCCGGTTCTTCATCCCCCTCCACGGCGAGCAGCGGATGCTGCAGATCCACTCCCAGCTGGCCCAGGACATGGGCATGGACCGCAACCACATCGCCATCGCCGACAACGGCGCCGTCATCGAGATCACCGCCAAGACCATCAAGGTGAACGGCTCCGTCCCCTCCGGCGAGGTGTACGTGGACGGCTCCGGCGTGGGCGACGTGGGCGCCGTGGTCATGCGGGACCGCAAGCGCCTGGCGGAGGACGGCATGGTGGTGGTGGTGCTGCCGGTGTCCTCCCACGACGGGAACCTGATCTCCGAGCCGGAGATCATCACCCGGGGCTTCATCTACGTGAAGGAGTCCGGCGACCTGATGAAGGAGCTGCAGGGCGTGGCCCGGGACGCGGCGGAGAACGTCCGCCGCCGGCGGGACGACGGGGAGCTGAAGGGCACCGTCAAGTCCGCCGTCAGCAGCTACCTGTTCAAGACCACCAAGCGCAACCCCATGGTGATCCCGGTGGTCACACGCCTTTGAGAATTAGGAGTTAGAAATTAGGAGTTAGGAATTTTGGTGTCCGGCGGAGCCGGACGAATTTTGATCGTTCCGCCTCCGGCGGAACACATCAACTCCTATCTCCTCACTCAACTCTTTCTTGCCTGATCTCCCTTGTCAGCGCCGCCAGCCGCTCCCGGACGGCCGGCGGGGCGGGGACGACGGGCGCTTCTCCCTCCGGCGGCTGCCGGGGCGATGACCGGCCCCGGTCCGGGGCCTCCGCCCGCTCCCCGCGGCGGACGGCCTCCCGGCGGCGGGCGGCGGAGCGGATGTTGGCGCACTTGGTGCTGTAGGCGGCGGCGTCCCGGCGGATGTTGTCCGCCATGAAGGCAAAGGCCATCTGGGTCCGCTCCCCCATGGCGGGGTACCGGGTCTCAAAGCCGGTGATGCCGTCCCGTCCGGCCAGCTCCGCCTCGCCGCAGGCCATCAGCGCCCGGAACAGCAGGCCCAGCTGGTCGTCCGGCAGGCTCTCCACCCGGTGAAAGTTGTCAAAATACAGCATGATGCCCACGTGCTTCTCCATGGCTTCCCCCCTTCCCGTCCCCCCGGGGACGGACGTCTCTACTGAGGGCGGCAGAGAGGGAAAAGTTGCACGGGGACGGACAACCGCACCCACGATCGTGCACCATCGTCACGATCGTGCACGATCGTGCGATATAAGATAAGACAAGACAAGATAAGAAAAGATAAGATAAGACCTGGAAACGCAGCAGAAGGCCGGCGCCGTTGGGGGCGCCGGCCTCAGACTGTCGATAAACCCGGAAATCCGGGAAAACGGGAAGGAAGATAGCTACGAAAGAAACCCAGGAAGGGTGTCTTTCGTTTCCAATCAACCGATTCTCAGAACT
>NZ_JACSNX010000038.1 GCF_016902445.1 Oscillibacter valericigenes
TCAGCGGTGACAAGGTCGAGAACTGGACGGACAAGCTGCCCCAGCGCGACTGGGCGGCTCTGGAGCACGCCTGGTCCACGGCCCACTCCGCCCCCGGCGGCGAGGTGACCGAGTAAACCATTTCCCTCCCTGCATCCAGGCAGACCGTGGGACGACAGCCGGAGCACTTCCGGCAAAACAGCCCGGACGGAGCGATCGCTCCGTCCGGGCTTTTCGCGCAGTCAAACGCCCAACAGCGCAAACCGGATGGAGCGGGTGATCCGCAGCTTCAGGCGGCTGATTTTTGCCGCACAATCAGACTAAAAATAAGGCTAAACACGATTTTTGGACAAGAAAAATCCCTCAAAGCCTTGCGGCTCTAAGGGATTGTGATGGTGGACGATACAGGACTCGAACCTGTGACCCCCTGCACGTCAAGCAGGTGCTCTAGCCAGCTGAGCTAATCGTCCGAAACGGAACATTCATATGATACATGAAACAGCTCCTTTTGTCAACAGTTTTCTTGCGCGATCTGCTTTTTTTTGTTATACTGCTCACAGCACATTGACAGGAGGAACACAATGGATCGAGTAGCATTGGTGACCGGCGCATCCCGGGGGATCGGTCGGGCGATCGCGCTGGAACTGGCGGAAGAGGGATATGCCGTCTGCGTCAATTATCTGGAGCACCGGCAGCAGGCGGAGGAGGTGGCGGAGACGATCCGCCGCAGGGGCGGCAGCGCCATGGCGGTGCAGGCCGATGTGGCGGACCGGGCCTCTGTCGCGGCCATGGTCCGGGAGACAGAGACGGCCCTTGGCCCGGTGACGCTGCTGGTGAACAACGCCGGCATTGCGGGGCAGATCCAGTTTCAGGACATCACCGACGAGCAGTGGCACCGCTACCTGTCGGTCAATCTGGGGGGCGCCCGGAACACCATCCAGGCGGTCCTGCCCCACATGCTCCATGTGAAGGCGGGATCTATCGTCAACATCTCCTCCATCTGGGGGCTGCGGGGCGCCTCCTGCGAGGTGGCCTACGCCTGCACCAAGGCCGCGCTGATCGGCCTGACCCGCTCCCTTGCGCTGGAGCTGGCGCCGTCGCAGATTCGGGTGAACTGTGTGGCACCCGGCGTCATCAACACGGACATGGTCCAGGTGCTGGGACAGGAGACGTTGTGCCAGCTGGCGGAGGAGACGCCGCTGGGGCGGCTGGGGACGCCGGAGGACGTCGCCCACGCGGTGGTGTTCCTGGCCTCGGACAAGGCGTCCTTCCTGACCGGGCAGGTCCTGGGCGCCGACGGGGGCTTTATCGTGTGAAAACATAGGAAGGGCCTGTGCCGCAGGATGCGGCACAGGCCCTGTTTTTGTCACGGCCTTCCCGGCAGCGGCGGCGCGTGGAGGATCACACGGCCGAAACACACCAGTGTCCGCCCGCTTCCGGCGGTCAGCACCAGGTCCGCGTCGGACCGCGCCCGGTTCAGGGAGAACAGATACACCGTCCCGGCGGGGTCCTTGTAATACTGCTTGCAGAACATCTCGCCGTCCACGCAGAAGATGCCCACGTCCCCGGCAGCCAGAGGGTCCCGGTTCACATAGACCACGTCCCCGTCGGCAATGTAGGGCACCATGGAGTCACCCTGGATGCGCACGGCGAACTCCGCTGCCTGCGGGATCTCATCGGAGATCGCCAGGTAGTCAAAATCCTCTCCGAATACCGGCGCTGCATAGCCGGCAGCTGCCGGCGTCCGGTACAGGGGGATCACCCGGGACTCCCGCTCCGGTGCGGGCCGCTCCAGCTCCGCCTGATAGGCCAGCAGCGTTTTCAAAACGGCACTGATGCCCTCTCTGCCGGCGGAGGACAGGCTCCGGTACTGCTCCAGCAGCTGCCGCTCCTTTTGGGTCAGGACGGACCTGTCGTGGCGGAAGCTGTCCTGGAACAGCGTGTTGGGATCGATCTCCAGACAGTCGAACAGGCGGAGCAGGATCTCCTCCTTGGGAAAGCTGACGCCGATCTCATAATTGCTGACCGTGGAAGGGGTAACGCCCAGCCGCTCCGCCAGCTGCGGGCGCGACAGGGCCAGCTCCTCTCTGCGTGCTCTGATCCGGTCTCCCAGTGACATGCGTTCCGACCTCCCTGTATAGCTTGCTATCATCCTATCGGATTTTCTGCCGGTTGTCAATGCGAATTTACAAGATTCTTGTAAATAGCGTCTTGACAACCAAGTATATTCGTGCTATGGTAGGAGCATAAACAAGAAACTTGTAATATTAAAAACAAAAAGACAAGAAACTTGTTTCCCAAAATAAAAAAAGCGCCCGCAGTTGCAGGCACCTTTGGTGGGGGAAGGTGGATTCGAACCACCGAAGCCGAAGGCAACAGATTTACAGTCTGCCCCATTTGACCGCTCTGGAATTCCCCCATATGAAATTGGAGCTGGTGGACGGATTCGAACCCCCGACCTGCTGATTACAAATCAGCTGCTCTACCAGCTGAGCTACACCAGCAGTTCCAACAGCAGGATTTATTCTAGCAGACCAAAGGTGATTTGTCAACAGAAAAAATCGTTTTTTTCGGTGCTTTTTTATTTTGCGCTGCCGGCGCGCAAGACTGCGCAGGCGGAGACCGATTTGGAAAGGAGAATGGAGAGTTTGCGAAGAACGAACTGCGTGCCCATCAGGGGGACGCTGCGCTGCAGTTTCTGCGGCCTAGAGATCACGGAGGGGGAGCGGTACTGGTACTGCAACGGCAGAACCGCCTGCGCCGTCTGCCTGCCGGAGTTCGCCCGGCAAGAGCTGGCGCCCTTCTGCCGGACCAGAGGAAGGGAGGGACGGCGATGACGCTTCTGGAGATGTCTGCCCTCTATGCGGAGAGCGCGGCCCTGCTGCGGGAGCGGATCGCGGAGCTGCGCCGGGCCGCCCGGGAGCAGCCGGATGAGGCATCCGGCAGGGCTGTCCGGCGGCGGATCACAGAGCTGGAGCCGCTGCTGCGGGAGACCCGGGAACTGGCGGTGCTCACCGCCCGCTATTATGACAGGAGCTATCACAGACATGAGAGATACACGCTTTGACTCCCGCAGCAGCGAGTGGATCGGAGACATGACGGTCTGGCTGCGGGAGACCGCTGAGGACAACCACGACCAGCTGGAACGGCTGCGGCGGAATCTCCGCCGGGCCCGGGAGCAGGAGCTGACGCCCCGGCAGCGGGAGGTCCTGGCCCTCTATTATGACCGGGGCCTCAAGATGTCGCAGATCGCAAGGAAACTGGGGATCAACCGTTCCACGGTCTCCCGGACGATCGGGCGGGCAAAGCAGCGGCTTTACCGCTATCTGCAGTATACCCTGTAAATTTTGCTGATTTCCTCTTGTGGTTTTCTGCGGCACACCGTATAATCTTAATAAAAAGAAGAACCGGGAAAGATCCGCAGATGGAAATCGCACTCCAGGGAGGGCTGTACCGATGCTTTATACCACCATGCACAACCGCGTCCTGCGGCTGGTGCTCGCCGTGCTGGGTGAGCTGATCGCGGCCGCGGCACTGAATCTGTTCATCGTTCCGCTGAGCCTGTATACCGGCGGGCTGATGGGCCTCTGCCAGCTGATCCGCACCCTGCTGCAGGCGCAGCTGGGGCTGGAGCTGGGGGAGTATGATATTGCCGGTATCCTTTATTTCCTGCTGAATGTCCCCCTGCTGATCGTGGGCTACCGCAATCTGGGGAGAGGCCTGGCAGTGCGGACCATCATCTGCACGGTGTCCTACTCCTTCTTTTACAGCATCATCCCCATCCCGTCCCAGCCCATCGTGGACGACTATCTGACAGCCTGCCTGCTGGGAGGGATCCTCACCGGCATCGGCAGCGGCATCGTCCTCACCTGCGGCGGCAGCGGCGGCGGGCTGGATGTGCTGGGCCTGATCATGAGCAAGAAGGACCATGCCTTCACGGTGGGAAAGTTTTCCCTGGGCTTCAACGCGGTGCTCTACACCGTGATCCTGGTGCTGTTTGATCCGGAGATCGCCATTTACTCCGTGATCTACAACTTCTCCAACTCCCTGCTGCTGGACCGGATGCACCAGCAGAATGTCAACGTCCAGGCGCTGATCTTCACACGGGAGGATGAGCAGGCCCTGGCGGATTTCATCATCCAGAAGCTGGGGCGGAGCGTTACATACTGGAACGGCATCGGCGCGTACACCAAGGACGATGTCCGGGTGCTGTGCGTGTGCCTGTCCAAGTATGAGATCGAGGAACTGCTGCCCATGGTGCATTCCATCGACCCCCATGCGTTCCTGACCGTGCAGGAGGGGGTGCGGGTGTTCGGCAACTTCCCGCGAAAGCTGGAGTGAATACAGAAGAGATGACAGAAGGAGGAATCCGAGATGGACGGACCCATTGCCGTGCTGGCCGGGACCCCGGTGGACACCCGGATGGGCGTGGAGTATCTCACGGACCGTGGACTTCCGGGACTGGCCTTTCCGGTCTCTGACGGCCCCAGGGAGCAGACCGCCTTCCAGCACGCCCCGGCAGAGGAAAAGCAGCGCCGCGCCCGCGAGATCCTGGAGGCTGCCGGATCCCAGGGCTGCCGGCGGGCCTTTGTGTACTGCAACTCCCTGTCCGGCGCGGTGGACTTCCCGGCGCTGGCAGAGGAGACGGGGCTGCGGATCGTGACGCCGCTGGATGTGTACCGCCTGCTGGCGCCCCGGTATCACAGGCTGGCGGTGATCGCTGCAAACGCCCAGGGCCTCTCCGGGATCGAGGGCGTGCTGCTCCAGGCCAATCCCCAGCTGGACCTGTTGGGTGCCTGTTCGCTGCCTGTGGTGCTGTCCGTGGAGGCGGCCACAGAGCCCAGCCGGCTGGTGGAACAGCACCATCTGATGGATCTGGCGGCCTGGTTCGCCGGGTGCGGTGCCGAGGCACTGGTGCTGGGCTGCACCCACTTCCCCCATTTCAAGGACGCCCTGGCAGAGCGGACCGCGCTGCCCCTGGTGGACCCGGCGGAGGAGATGGTCCGAATGCTGCTGGCCTGAAGGGGCCGATCCCGGGCTTTCTGAAAAACGGCGGACTGCGGGAAGAGGCCTGCAGTCCGCTTTTTGCTGGACTCTTTACTGGACTCTTTCCCGCAGCTATGGTACAATAGCCGCAAAGCGGCGGGAGGCTGCCTGCCGCCGCCGGGGAGATATCCCGGTCCGCCCCTGCGGGATGATGCCGCCGGGGCTTCCAAAGCCCCATGCCTGCGGGGATATGGGGAGGGCCATGCGCCGCCGGGGAGCCTGGGCGCTCCCGGGGGAAGGCGTGCGGGCGCCATCGACGAAAATGCCCCGGCGGCCTGCCGGGGAAATCCATCCAAAGGAGCTGTCTGCATGATCAAGATCACCACCGACTCCACCTGCGATCTGCCCCGGGAGCTGCTGGAGCGCCACCACATCACGGTGACCCCGCTGGGGATCATCAAGGCCGGAAGGCTGTATCAGGACGGGGTCGACATCACAACGGCGGATATCGCCGCACACGTGGATGCCGGCGGGGAGATCACCACCACCAATGCCGTGAACGTGGCGGACTATGAGGACCTGTTCCGCCGTCTGCTGGAGCGATACGACGCAGTCATCCATCTGAACATCGGCATGGGCTTTTCCAGCTGCCACCAGAATGCCCGCCTGGCGGCGGAGGAGGTGGACGGCGTCTATGTGGTGGACTCCCGCAACCTGACGGTGGGCCACGGCATGCTGGTGCTGGCCGCCGCAGAGGCGGCGGAGGCCGGGAAGTCCGTGACGGAGATCCTGGCGATGCTGGAGGAGATGATCCCCCGGGTGGAGACCAGCTTTGTGCTGGACCGCCTGGACTATATGAAAAAGGGCGGCCGCTGCTCCACCGCCACGGCGCTGGGGGCCAGCCTGCTGAAGCTCCACCCCTGCCTGGACGTGGTGGACGGCAAGCTGCCCGTGACGAAAAAATACCGGGGCTCCATCGAAAAGGTGGTGGAGGAGTATGTCCGGGACCGGCTGGCGGGCCGGACGGACCTGGACACCAGCCGGGCCTTTCTGGTGGACACCTGCCCGGATGACCACCTGGCTTCCATCGCCCGGGAGATCCTGCGGGAGGACGGGCGGTTCGACGAGATCATCGAGGCCAAGGCAGGGTGCACCATCTTCTGCCACTGCGGGCCCGGGACCCTGGGCGTGGTGTTCCTCCGGAAGAGCTGACCATCCGGCTGCGGAGCGCGGGCCCCGCAGGCACGCCTGCCCTGAAAGGATCACTGCTGTACGGCAAAAAGAGGACCGGCCCAAGAGCCGGTCCTCTTTGTCTGATAGGGGATTTACTTGACGGCGATGGCCTCGATCTCGCAGAGGACGCCCTTGGGCAGTTCCTTCACGGCCACGCAGCTGCGGGCGGGCTTGGAGGTGAAGTACTTGGCGTACACCTCGTTGAAGGCGGCGAAGTCGCCCATGTCGGCCAGGAAGCAGGTGGTCTTCACCACGCTCTCGAAGGAGACGCCGGCGGCCTCCAGAATGGCGCCCACGTTCTTGCAGCTCTGGTCCGCCTGGGCGGCGATGCCCTCGGGGATGGCGCCGGTGGCGGGATCCACGGGGATCTGGCCGGAGGTGATGACCAGGTCGCCGAAGGCATAGCCCTGGGAATAGGGCCCGATGGCGCCGGGGGCGTTGGTGGTGGAGATCACGGAAACAGAAGTCTTCATGGGAAAACACTCCTTTGATCAGATTTGGATGATTCCATGATAACATCCCGGCGGGAAAAGTCAACCGGGCGGGGTTGTGAAAATGGGAAAAATATGATATGCTTTTTTGGAATATATCACAGCAGAGGCGGCGGGACCGCCCGAAGGAGAAAAACCATGAGCGATTTGAAAGAGATCCTTCAGGAGAACAGCTATATGCGCCAGCACCAGCTGATCTTCGCAGACTGCGACCGGTATCAGCGGGCTCGGGTCAGCACGCTTCTGAGCATGGCTGCCGCCGTGGCCGGCGCGGACTACGACGCCCGGGGCCTGACCTATGAGAAGCTGTATGAGAGGCGGGAGGTGTTTCTGCTCTCCCGGATCGCCCTGCGGATCCACCGGGATCCCAAGGCCCTGCAGGTGGTGGATGTCTCCACCTGGGAGGACGGCGTCAAGGGCGCCCACATGCAGCGGGTCTATGAGATCACGGACGGGGAGGGGCTGCTGGTGTCCATCCGCAGTGACTGGATCCTGGTGGATCCGGTGACGCGGCACATTATGCGGCCCGGCACCTTTACCGCCAAGAAGCTGGGGATCTGCCCCAAGCCCATCGACGCCCCGGCCACCCGGAAGATCCTGATGCCCCGGGAGGGCGTGGAAGAGCTGGGGACCCGGAAGGTGGTCTGGTCCGACCTGGACGGCAACGGCCACGTGTACAGCGGCAACTACGGGGACTTCGTGTGGGACTATCTGCCGGCGGACCTGCAGGAAAAGCTGCCCAGGGAGTTTTTCATCAACTACAGCAAGGAGGCCACCCTGGGCCAGGAGCTGCGGCTGGTGGGCTGCCGCCAGGGCAGCGACTATCTGATGGAGGGCCTGGGGCCGGAGGGCGTGTGCTTCTCCGCCCAGTGCGTGTTTTGAGATGCGGCCGGAGGCATTTTCCCTGAACGGGATACCGGCCCTCTGCTGGGGCCGGCCCCGCCGGCGGGGGTTCCTGTACCTCCACGGCCAGGGCGGGGACAAGACGGAGGCCGCCGCCTTTGCCGCCGCGGCGGCAGAGGCAGGCTGGCAGACGGTGAGCGTGGACCTGCCCGGCCACGGGGACCGGACCGCCGAGGCGGCGGAGCTGGTGCCCTGGCGGGTGGTGCCGGAGCTGCGGTGCGCCCTGGCGGAGCTCCGGGGCCGGTGGGACCAGACCGCCCTCTTCGGACACAGCCTGGGGGCCTGGTTCGGCCTGCTGGCGTACCCGGACGCACCGCTGGCGGGGGCGCTGCTGCTCTCCCCGGTGGTGGACATGGAGGCCCTGATCCGGAAGATGATGGGCTGGGCCGCCGTCACGGAGGAACAGCTGGCCCGGGAGGGGACCATCCCCACAGACTTTGGACAGGACCTCTCCTGGGAGTATCTGCGGTACGTCCGGACCCATCCGGTCCGGCGCTGGCGGACGCCTACGGCCATTCTGTACGGCGGCCGGGACCATCTGACGGACCGGGAGACCATCGAGACCTTCGCCGGCCGGTGGAACTGCCGCCTGACGGCGGAGCCGGCGGGGGAGCACTGGTTCCACACCCCGGAGCAGCTGGCGGCGGTGGACCGCTGGCAGCGTGCCGCTCTGGCGGAGCTGGGATAAGAACAGAATGAAGTGCCGCCCTGGCTTCTGCCGGGGCGGCGCCTTTTTAAGGATAGAGGCGGGGACGGCTCAATAGCCGTACAGCATGGAGCGGTTGATGTCCGCCAGGGAGTGGGCGCCGCACATGGCCATGGTGTCCGCCAGCTCGGCCTTCAGCTTGTCCACATAGGCCTGGACGCCCTCGGCCCCGGCGCCGTACACCATGGTGACGAAGGGCCGGCCGATCAGCACGGCGTCCGCGCCCAGGGCCAGGGCCTTGAACACGTCCATGCCGGTGCGGATGCCGCCGTCCACCAGAATGGTCATCCGGCCGCCCACCGCGTCCGCGATGGCGGGCAGCACCTCTGCGGTGGAGGGGCACTGGTCCAGCACCCGGCCGCCGTGGTTGGACACCACGATGCCCTTGGCACCGGCCTCCAGGGCCTTTTTCGCCCCGGCCACGGTCATGATGCCCTTGGCGATGAAGGGCTTTTCCGCCATGTCCACGATCTGGCGCAGCTCCTCCACGGTCTTGCTGCCGGCGGGGGGCGTCATGTTCTTCAGGAAGGGCAGGCCGGCGGCGTCGATGTCCATGGCGATGGCAAAGGGATCGGCGGCCTTCACCAGATCCATCTTCTGGCGGATGGTGTCCAGGTTCCAGGGCTTGACGGTGGGCACGCCGCAGCCGCCGTTTTTGGCGATGGCAGCGGCCGCACCCTCCATGACGGAGGGATCCGTGCCGTCGCCGGTGAAGGCGGCGATGCCGGCCTTGGCGCAGGCGGCCACCAGGATGTCATTGTAGACCTGGTCGCTGTACTTGTCGCCGTAGTGGAGCGTCAGGGCGCCCACCGGGGCGGCAAAGACCGGCAGGTCCACCGTCCGGCCGAACAGGGTGAAGGAGGTGTCCACCGGCTCGTTGGCACAGATGGTGTCCATGTTGACGCACAGCTCCTGCCACTTCTGATAGTTGCGGATGAAGCCGGTGCCGATGCCCTTGGCACCGGGGCCGGGAATGCTGTTTTTGCAGGCCAGACCGTTGCACACGGGACAGGCTTTGCAGTGGGGGCCCACTGCGCCCCGGGCTTGTTCCAGAACTTCCTGATAAGTCATGATATTTCCCCTCCGAATGTTTTTCCAAAGGCCGAGGTCTGCCGCGGCCGCTGGTTTGATTGTACTCCCGTTGGGAGAAAAAGGCAACCTCTGGCGGAGAACTTCTCTCCCTGGCGCGGATCTGCAAAAAAATTTTTAGATTCCTGCAGCGCCGGAGGCGATCTTCCGTCTATATGGGCAGAGGGTCCCGATTTGGAAGCGGGGCCGTGAAAGGGAGGGGATCGGAATGAAGAGAGGTTTTGCATGGATGCTGGCGCTGCTCCTGCTGCTGGGGCTGCTGTCCGGCTGCGGCGGCAGCGGCGATGCAGCTGCGTCGGACGATGCGATGACCGGCGCGGACACGGCAGACAACGGAACGGCCAGCGCAGGCGGCTCTTACGGCGCCTGGGCGGAGACGGAGGCGGCCGAGGACTCCGGCCAGGCGGGGGACAGCGGGGATGACCGGCTGGAGAACGCCAAGATGATCTACACCGCCCGGATGGAGGTGGAGACCACCGGCTTCGACGCCGCCGACGCGGACCTTCGGACGCTGGTGGAGGTCCTGGGGGGCTACTTCGAGCAGGCGGCGGTCCACAACTACGGCAGCGGCTACCGCTCCGGCGACTACACGGTGCGCATCCCCGCGGACCAGTACCGACCCTTCCTGGAGCGGGTGGGCACGCTGTGCCACGTCACCTACCAGGAGGAGTCCAGCGACAATGTCAGTACAGCGTACTACGACGCGGAGAGCCGCCTGGTGACCCAGCAGACCAAGCTGGAGAGGCTGCAGGCCCTGCTGGCCCAGGCGGAGAACATGGAGGACATCATCACCATCGAGTCCGCCATCTCCGACACGGAGCTGGAGATCGAGCAGCTCACCGGCACCCTGCGGCACTATGACAGCCTGGTGGACTTCTCCACCGTCTACATCACCCTTCAGGAGGTGTACCAGCTATCCAACGTGGAGGAGCCGGCCACCAGCTTCGGCAGCCGCGTGGGCACGGCCTTTGCCTCCGGCTGGCGGGGGTTTGTCAGCACGCTGGAGAGCTTGGCGGTGGCCCTGGCCTACGGCTGGGTGTGGCTGCTGCTCCTGGCGGTGATCGGCGCCGCGGCGGGACGGTACTTCTGGAAACGGCACCGCCGGCAGACGCAGCCCCGGGAGCCGGAGAAGAAGCCGTGAGCATATGCTGACGGCAGCAGATCGCAGGCGGGCACAGGCGGCGCATCCGACCGGGATGCGCCGCTTTTTTGACGGTTTTCTGAAAACTGTTTGGAATTTTGGAAGACAATATCACTTTTTGTATTTTCCTGGACGGATATGCCGCCGCTCCGCCGCGCATACTAGCGGGGATGACGGAGGTGGAGCATGGATCAGATCGCATCCAATTATGAGGAAAATATCCGGTGGTTCGACGAAGTGCTGGGGGCCGGCCGCAGCTGCGACATCGTGTACCGGGACCTGTATGTGGCCGGACGGAGGGCCCACTTCTGGGTGATCGACGGCTTCGGCGGCGACGCCATTCTGGAGCGGATGGGGGCCTTCTGGCTGTCGCTTCCGCCGGAGGCTGTGAGGGATCTGGCGGAGATGCAGCAGTTTGCAGACCGGTTCGTCACCTTTATGGAGGTGAACGTCAGCTTTGACCGGGATGACATCGTCACCTCCGTGCTGATGGGCAAGAGCCTGCTGCTGGTGGAGGGCCTCTCCGGCGCGGCGCTGATCGACGCCAAGGAGTACCCTAGCCGCAGCGTGGGAGAGCCGCCGGACGGCAAGGTGCTGCGGGGCTCCCACGACGGCTTCATCGAGGCGGTGGTGCCCAACATGGCCCTGCTGCGCCGCCGCATCCGGGACCCCCATCTCACCATGGAGGGCATGAAGGTGGGCCGGCGGAGCCACAACGACGTGGTGCTGTGCTACCTGGACGACCGGGTGGACCAGGCGCTGCTGACGGAGCTGCGGCAAAAGCTCCAGAACATCGATGCCAAGTCCCTCACCATGGCACAGGAGAGCGTGGCGGAGGCCATCCGGCCCAGGCAGTGGTACAACCCCTTTCCGAAGGTCCGGTACACGGAGCGGCCGGATGCCGCGGCAGCCTGCGTCATGGAGGGGAACATCATCCTGATGGTGGACAACTCCGCCTCGGTGATGATCCTGCCCACCACGTTCTTCGACTTCACCCAGGAGGCCAACGACTTCTATTTTCCGCCCCTGGTGGGCACGTACCTGCGGATCCTCCGGGTGACGGTGTTCCTGATCTCCCTGCTGATCACCCCTGCCTGGTACCTGATGGTGAGCTCTCCGGAGCTGCTGCCGGGCTGGCTGGATTTTCTCTCCTCTCCGGAGCCGGCGGCGCTGTCCCTGCTGTCCCAGCTGCTGGTGGTGGAATTTCTCATCGATGTGCTGAAGCTGGCCTCCCTGAACACGCCGGACACGCTGGCCAACTCCTTCTCCATGCTGGGAGCCCTGATCCTGGGCGATTTTGCCGTGCAGGCGGGCTGGCTGGGGCCGGAGGTGCTGGTGTATATGGCCTTCGTGTCCGTGGCGGGCTTTGCCCAGCCCAGCTATGAGCTGGGATATGCCTTCAAGCTGCTGCGGGTGGTGCTGCTGCTGGCCACGGCGGCCTTCCGGGTATGGGGCTTTGCCCTGGGCTTTCTGGGCATCCTGGTGCTGCTGGCCACCACAAAGCCCCTGGTGGGAAAGGGCTATCTGTACCCTCTGATCCCCTTCAACGCAAAGGCGCTGTGGCGGCTGCTGGTGCGGGAGCCCATCAGCCGGGAGAACACCTGAGGCTCAGCGGCAGACGGCGCCTGCCGGTAAAGGAAAACGGCCTGCCAGATCCTGGCGGACAACAGAGAAGAGATGAGAAAGGGGCCCTGTCCCATTGGGACAGGGCCCCTCAGACTGTCGATAAACCCGGAAATCCGGGAAAACGGGAAGGAAGATAGCTACGAAAGAAACCCAGGAAGGGTGTCTTTCGTTTCCAATCAACCGATTCTCAGAACT
>NZ_JACSNX010000039.1 GCF_016902445.1 Oscillibacter valericigenes
AATCGAACTCTGGGCAACCCCGCCCGCTTCAGCACCCGGTGGAGCATGTGGAGCACGCTGTCCGGTGAGATGGGTCCGCCGGTAGGCGAGGGGAATACCCAGTGGCTGCCTCCCGCTTTTTTCTTCTGCTCTTTCAGGACGGCTATCGTGTCCTCCGCCAGCGGCAGCATCCGGTAGGCGTTCTTCGTTTTAAGCGGTGCCTCCACTACCTCGCCGTTGATCCGGGCAATCTGCCGTTTCACCCGGAGGTTGGCGTGTTTGAAATCGATGTCCTCCCACTTCAGTCCCAGTAATTCACCTCTTCTTAAACCCGTGGCCAGCTCAATGTAGTACATCTCGAACACGCCGCTCTCTTTTGCCTCTCTGAGGAAGGAGGTCAGTTGCTCGACGGGTAGCGTTTTCATCTCGCGATGTTCCAGCTTCGGCAGGGCGCAGCCCTCAGTGGGGTCTGCTACAATCAGCCGTTGCTCTTTGGCCAGCTTCATGGCCGAGGCGATGATTTGATGAATGTTCCGCACGGTCTTGGGACTCAAACCCTTTGCCTGCTTCTTGCTCTCGACTCGGTCAATTCTCCCGCTGGTCAGCAGCTTCTTGTAGAGCTTTTGTAACTCCAGAGAGGTGAGTTTTTCCAGCGGAATCTTGCCGATATTGGGCTTGATATGGTTATTGATGTATCCTCGGTAAGTCTGGTGGGAAGACGGTCTCACTTTGATTTTGGCGTAGTTTTCGAACCATTCGTCCATCCAGGTTCCCACCGTGTACTTCCCGGCTTTGGTCACGTCCAGGCTCTTGGTTTCCTCGATGGCCGCTTTCAGCTTGCTCTTCGCCTCTGTCTGGGTCCGGCCCAAGACGTTCTTGTAGATGGCTTTGCCGGTTTCCGGATCGTACCCGGCGGTGTAGCGGCCCTCCCATCGACCATCTTTTCTCTTTCTGATGTTCCCCTCTCCGTTGGCGCGTTTCTTCGCCATGGCATCCGCCTCCTTTTCAACGACACAACATACCACAGAGAACAGAAATAGCCAGGGGGAACGCCGATAGTTATCAGTTTGTTAAGAAAGAGCTGCCGCCGACAGCCCTTTTTCTTTGAATAGCGTATCAAATTTTGACCTGGGGACACCTCATCTTCGCCCTCTCTGTGGCCCGCTTGTCTTCCTCGTCCTCGAAGCAATACCGTTCCATCTCTCCGGCGATCCCCATGCCCAGCTGAAAACCGGCGATGAAGGATGTCAGAGAAGTTTCTTCCCGCAGTTCATTCTCCAGATCCGCCAGCTGGAGCAAAATCTCCTGGTCTTGCTGGCCTAACCTCGCCTTGATTTCTCTGTAAGCCTGTTCCAATTCCTCCCGGGCTTTTTGAAGCTCCGGCTCCCGGCAGAACCTTGCGTGCAGGGCCTTCATATAGTCGTACATCATACCGCCTCCTTGTCAGCGACATACCATATCACGACGCTGGCTCAATAGCCAGGGGGCACGGCATCTATTATCAGAAAAGTAACAACTTGGCTGTCTGGTTGGGGGCCTTATCTTTGTTTTCAGCGCCGTAATTCCTGAGGGGGAGTCCCTGCCAGA
Organism: Oscillibacter valericigenes; assembly: GCF_016902445.1. Classification (GTDB taxonomy): domain Bacteria; phylum Bacillota; class Clostridia; order Oscillospirales; family Oscillospiraceae; genus Oscillibacter; species Oscillibacter avistercoris. The sequence goes on from NZ_JACSNX010000039.1 coordinate 1,567, forward strand.
ACTGTGTGGCAAAGCAGCAGAAAGCTGTACGTATCCCCGGCCTGACCCCTACTTTTTGTCCATGCCTCTAAGCATTCCGGGAATGTGACCGCAAACGTGATCCCCGCCATCTGTTTTTGACCCCACTTCACAGCCACGTAAAAATCCCCGTAACTGCCCGCACTGCGGGCAGTTGTGACTGGGCAGAGCGGCAGTTTTGACGCCTGCCCTTTATCCTGCTATACTTCCAACCGGTGGGTTCACCCCCGATTCAGGGGGAAAACTGTGCTTCAATGACCGTCATCGACTTTCGTCACACAGCGCCGACAAGGGCTGCAAGCTCCCTTTGGCGGGCCACGGATACCTCCCTGTCCCTATTTGCCGACACGGCCCCTCACACGGCCAAACAGGGGCCGTTTTCCCTCTCTCTGCCCTTCGGCCCGCGGGCCGCTCAAAGTGGGTCCGGGCTTCTGCCCGGATCGCCGGTCATCCGGCGGCGCCAAGTCCGACAACGTCGGACAGGCGCTCTGCTTGCCCCACCTGCCCAAAAACGGGGCCCATATTTCACCTATCCACATTACAGCGGCTGATTTTTATTTCATCAGATTCTCATCTCTCACCCTTCACAGAAGCGGTTTCATATTTCTGCCGTAGCCGCTCCCAATGGCGCAGGAACGTGGTGGGCGGAAGCTTCAGCCGCTCTGCGGCCTTGCGGATACTTCCATACCGCTCGTAGAATGTCTGGAGATACCGCAGTTCCATGCGTTCCAGCATCTCATTCAATCCCGCTTCGGCTGAAACCTCTTGAACAGGCTCCTGACCTACCACATTCATAGGAAGGCTCTCTGGTTGAATCAAGTCTGTGTCCGTGATGATGGCCGCCTGTTCGATGGTATTTTTCAACTGGCGGACATTACCCTCCCACCGATAATTCAGCAATGCGAAACAAGTCGCTGGGGACAGTCTCCGATGAAAGTCGTACTTTTGATTGTAGTAATCCAAAAAATGCTGGGCCAGGGGAATGATATCATTTTTCCGCTTCCGCAGCGGCGGAATATGGATCGGTATGACGTTCAGGCGGTAATATAGATCTTCCCGGAAGCGTTTCTCACGCACCATCTCTTCCAAGTCACAGTTGGTGGCGGCGATCACCCGGATATCCACTTGTACCGGCTCGTTGCCGCCCACGCGGATAAACGAGCGGTTTTGCAAAACATGGAGCAGTTTTGTCTGCATATTCAGGGACAACTCACCCACCTCGTCCAGGAACAGCGTCCCGTGATCCGCCGCCTCCAGAAGCCCAGGTTTTGCTTTGCTGCCGGCGCCTGTGAAGGCGTATCCCTCATGCCCGAATAGTTCGCTCTCAAAGAGAGATTCCGTGATGGCACCGCAGTTGATGGGGACAAACCGCCGGTCGGACCGACTGCTGTTCTGGTGGATAAATCTGGCGATCTCGTCCTTGCCCACGCCGGTCTCTCCCAGCAGCAGTGCCGTTGAGTCCACCTTGGCCACCCGGGTAGCTAAAGCCAGCACCTTCAGCATCTCCTTGTCGGCCACGATCAGTTTGTTTCGGTCGCCCATCCGGGCCTTGATGCTCTCCAGTTCCTGGAGATACTGGTCATTCAGTCCCCGGATCTTGTCAAGTTCCTGCTGCAAGGAACTGATTTCATCCAAATCCCGGTCATTGCAGATATAGAATTCAATCTCACCGCGGCTGTCAAACACCGGTGTGCAGGATACATGTGCGCTGCGTCCCGTACGATAAAAGGTCTGCACAATGGTATGTGGCTTTTTCGTCTTCGCAACAATAGCTCCACAGGACTCGGAGATCAAATGATCTCTCACCAACTGTTCCACCGGAATTCCAACAAGTTCTTCCCTCCGGATCCCGGTGAGGACTTCATAAGCCCGGTTGATCCGCAGTGTCACAAGATTCCGGTCAGAGATCTGGATGGCATCGGTGGAATTCTCGATGAACGCATCTAAAACGCGGTTTTTCTCTTCCAAATTCGCTACTTGATCACGAAGTTTCTGCAGCATCACGTAGACGTCTCTTGTGTTCGTTTGCTTTCGATCCAAAAATGGAACACCTCTTTTCGGTCCTTGTCTTTTGCACCAAAATTTTTCGTCAATAAGCTCCTTTTCTGTGGTTGATATCCATAATATTTTTGCTTTTCTTTTAACAAAACTGACTATAGCATATCTTTGTTGCTTTTTCAAGTTCCGTTTTTGGAACATCACATAAAAGTGTTGTTCTGATTTTGGACCATCAGAGCACGTTTTTTCGGCAAAATATGCAGTCCAGGTCCTTTGGCGATGTGTCTCCCGGGATTTCACCAATTTTTTGAAAAAATGACCCGCTGTGGCAGTAAGGATGTACGGGCCTTCTCTGGGCTTTTGGGGGGTTGGCAAGGATTTTGCTATATAGGCCTGTTGAACGCCGATAGGCGTGCCTGGGCGCAGGCGAACGACTGGACACGCCGCAGCTAAAACATGAGAGATGCAAGGAGGTACACAAGATGGAAGACTGGAAAGCGATCTATGCTTCCAAGCTGACGACCGCCGACGAGGCTGTCCGCCAGATTCCCAACGGCTCCCGGGTCTTTTTCGGCCACGCGGCCAACGAACCCCCCGCCCTGGTGGATGCGCTGGTGCGGAATTATGAGCAGTATAGGGATGTGGAGATCGTCCACTGGGTCCCCATGGGCAAGGGCGAATACTGCGATCCAAAAATGAAAGGGCATCTCCGCCACAATGCCATGTTTGTAGGCCCCGCTACCCGCAAGGCAGTTCAAGAGGGGCGGGCTGACTATACGCCCTTCTTTTATCATCAGTCCACCCGCTTCTTCTCTGACGGTACCTTCCCCATCGATGTGGCGATGGTATCTGTCACTCCGCCGGACAAGCACGGCTACGTGTCTCTGGGTGTCTCTGTAGGCGGCACCAGACCTGCCTGCCTGAATGCCAAGATGGTCATTGCCCAGGTCAACGACCAGATGCCCCGCACGATGGGGGAGTCCTTCCTTCATGTCTCCCAGCTGACCTATTGTGTGGAGGCGTCGACGCCTCTGCCGGAGTTGGGAGGCGGGACGATCGATGAGGTCACAGACGCGATCGGGCGGAACGTGGCCTCCCTGGTGGAGGACGGCTCCACCTTACAATTGGGCATTGGGACGATCCCCGACGCGGTGTTGAAATACCTGGGTGACAAGAAGGACCTGGGCATCCACTCCGAGATGTTCTCCGACGGGGTGGTGGACCTGTATCAGAAGGGTGTTATCACCGGCGCCAACAAGCGCCTGGACAAGGGCAAGATGGTGGCCGCCTTTCTGATGGGCTCCAAGAAACTCTATGACTTCGTAGATGACAATCCGGACGTGCTGATGAAGACGGTGGACTATGTGAACAACCCCGCCATCATCTGCCAGAACCCCAAGGTCGTATCCATCAATTCCTGTCTGCAGGTGGATTTCAACGGCCAGGTGAACTCTGAGTCCATGGGCACCAAGCAGTTCTCCGGCATTGGTGGCCAGCTGGACTATGTCCGGGGCGCTGCGATGTGCCCTGACGGCAAGGCGATCCTGGCTATGCCATCCACCGCAAAGCACGGCGAGGTGTCCCGCATCGTCCCGGTGTTTGAGCCCGGTACCACCGTGACCACCACCCGTACTGATGTCCACTACATCGTCACCGAGTATGGTGTCGCAAATCTGAGAGCGAAGAGCCTGCGTGAGCGGGCCCGGCTCCTCATCAACATCGCTCACCCCAAGTTCCGGGATCAGCTATGGGAAGCTTATTATGAGCGTTACGGCAAGGAGGACTGAACGAATATGTCTGCAAAAAATATCGAGATTGTCAATGGCCACAAACTGGAAAAGGTCTTTCTCTCTGTGGAGGACCATATTGCCGTGATGACACTGCACAACCCTCCGGTGAATGCGGCGGACGGCGTGGTGCAGGAGGAGATCCTGCTGCTGTGCGACTACATCAACCACGAGGATGACATCTGGGTCTGCGTCATGCACTCCGACATCAAGACTTTCTGTGTCGGTGTGGATATCAAGCGGTTCTACCAGAGCATCCTGGACAAGGATGTCACCAACACCCAGGAGGTCTATTACGACGGTGCCCAGGCGCTCTATGAGCTGCGGGTGCCTCTGATCTGCGCGGTCCACGGCCACTGCCTTGGCGGCGGTGTGTGCTACCCCGCCGGAGCGGATATCTCCATCGCCGTGAAGGGTACGCTCTTCGGCGCGCCGGAGGCCAAGCTCAGCGTCGTGGGGGGCAGCGCCCATCTGGCCCGTATCCTGCCTCCCCAGATCCAGCGGGACATGAGCTACTGCGGCACCTTTATCACCGCCGAGGAGCTCCACGACAAATACGGCGGTGTCACCATGGTGGTGGATACGCTGGAGGAACTGATGCCCGCCGCCATGGATAAGGCCAGGGAGCTCTGCAAGCGCGGTCCTCTGGTGCTGCGGTACCTGAAGGCCTGCATGAACGAGCAGGAGGACTTCCAGATCCACCGTAAGGATGAGTTGGAGGTCACCTATACCCGCTATATGGCGCGCCACGCAGATTTCAAGGAAGGTGTTTCCGCGTTCCTCGAGAAGCGGGAGCCGCAGTATAAAGGAGAGTAATACAACGTTTTTGCGGTCCAAAGATTGACGCATACTATCCTCAAAAGGTATCGTAAAAAGTGCCCCTACCCACAATCTATCTTTTTTAGGAGGTCGACCATGAAAAAGAACTTTAAGAAAGCTCTTGCAATCCTGCTGGCCCTGTGTACGGTTCTTACCCTGCTGACCGCCTGCGGTGGAGGAAGCACCGCCGGAGATGCCGCCGGGGGAGATGCTTCTGATGGCGGTGGCTCCAGTGTTCCCAGCGGTGAAGTGATCACATGGCGTCTTCAGAGCAACTATGCTCTGGACTCTCTGGAGGGCGACATGGCGAAAAACCTGAAAGAGTCCGTGGAGCGTGCCACCAATGGCCGTCTGCAGATCGAGCTGTACGAGCCGGGCGCTCTGTGCCAGGCATCTGATATCGTCACCTATCTATCCCAGGGTGCTTTCGATTGCGCCGTGATCTTCGGATCCACTTACGCCGGCGTGCTGCCTGAGGCGGATCTCGGCACTGGCATTCCTTTTGCGTGGGAGAGCTCTTCCGAGATTTATGACGCCATGGAGAACTACGGGCTTCTGGAAGTCATCCAGGAAGCCTATAGTGAGCTGAACATTAAGTACTATTGGAATGCACACGAGCCCAACTACAACACCCTGTGCAACTTCTATGTGGACAGCATCGATGACTACGCCGGTAAAAAGATCCGTGCTCTGGGCGTCTGGGGCGACTACTATGCCGCCATCGGCGCCGCTCCCGTCAACATTCCCGGTACCGAGGTCTATCAGGCCCTGCAGCTGGGCACCATTGACGGCGCGCACTATGGCTGGTCCTCTCTGAGCGACGCCAACAACATCCGCGAGGTCGCCCAGTATGCCATTCTGCCCTCTCTGTGCTACTGCCAGATGGCTACCGTCGTGAATCAGAGCAGTCTGGATGCCCTGCCTGACGACCTGCGTGAGACAGTGGACGAGGTCATCCGTCTGTGCAACATCGGCGTGATCGGCCAGGACCATGTGGCAGGCACTGAAAAGAGTGTCCGCGACGCCGTCCAAGGCGATTATGTGGAACTGGTGGAACTGCCCGACGATGTTGTGGCTGAGCTGCGTGAAATCGCCATCACCGAAATTTGGGAAGATTTGGCGTCCAAGAGCGAGCGCATGGCCCGCGGCATCGAGATCATCAAGCAGCAGAGCCGTGACTATGGACGTCAGGTGGATTACTGATTGGACGTGACCGCGCACATCCTTTGACCGGCAGGGCGGGCCAGTCCCGCCCTGCCACTCCCCGAGATGTCCACACGGAGTGGGTCTGTCTGCGCTGCTCCGCTAAAGAGAAAGGAAGATAGAATGAGCGTGTTGCTGAAAATATCGAACGGGATCGATACCGTCAACAAGGCCATCGGCAAGCTCTTCGCGTGGATCTTGCTCCCGATGATCTGCCTGACGGCGATTGAGGTCTTTCGCCGCTATGTATTGAACTCCCCAACGATCTGGGCATGGGAGCTGATCATCCAGATGTGGGGCCTCATGCTGATGGCTTGCGGCGGCTATTGCTACTGGAAGGGCGGCTTCGTCAGAGTGGACGTAGCCTACACCCACTTCCCCATGAAGGTTAAATATCTGATCGGCGCTATCACAGCCATCCTGGCCATGGTTTGCATGGCGTTGGTATTCAAGTTCGGCTGGGATTTGTTCTATGCCTCTTTCATGCGCAACGAGCGGATTGGCTCTGTGTGGGCTTCTCCTATGTGGACCATCCGCTTCTGGGTTCCCCTTGGCTCTGGGTTGATGTTTCTGCAGGCAATCAGTGAGCTGATCAAGAACATCGCCGCTCTGATGGGGAAGCTCGAACTCACCAGCAACTCCGACGAGGTGGCTGAGGCAGTGGAGTCTGTGATGTCTACCGAACATCTCCTCCAGGAGGAAGCCAAGGAAGCCGAGGAAATTATCGAAGAGAACGTTTCCAAAGATGAAGAGGAGGGTGACAAATGAGTCCTGAGATCATGATCTTGTTGGTCGGTCTGGTGGTCTTGATGGCCGTTGGCATACCGATCACCTTCGCGCTGATGAGCGTGGCCTCTGTCATCCTGATCATCTTTTTCGGTCCTGCGCAGATGAACGTTCTGAACGCAGCCTTCGTCAACCAGATGCAGTCAGAGTCGCTGCTGGCCATTCCGATGTTCGCACTGATGGCGTCGTTCCTGCAGACATCCGGCATCGGAAGCGATATCTATGAGTTCTTCCACAAGTGGATGGGCGGCATCAACGGCGGTCTGGCCATGGCCACCGTTGCTACCACTGCCGTCATCGCCGCCATGAGCGGTGTTGCGGCCACTGCCACCATCATGATGGGCCTCATTGCCCTGCCGGAAATGCTCAACCGAGGCTATGACAAACCTCTGGCCACCGGCCCTGTGCTGGCAGGCGGCTGCCTGGGTCCCATCATTCCGCCTTCAACCATCATGATTATCATGGCTTCCTACACTGGCGTCTCCGCCGGCTGGCTGTTCGCCGGCGGTGTTATCCCCGGGGTAGGACTGGCGATCCTGTTCATCATTTATATCGGCATCCGTTGTGCGATCAACCCCAAACTGGGGCCCGGCATCCCTAAGAGTGAGCGTCCTTCCTGGGGTGAGAAGTTACGCGTATTTCGGAAGGTCATTGCTCCTATCGTCATCATTGTCTTGGTCCTGGGCTGCATTTACGCTGGCGTTGCTACGCCTACGGAAGCTGCTGGTGTCGGTGCCTTTGCCTCTATGGTATACGCTCTGATCACCAGAAAACTCAACTTCAAAAACCTGAGGGGCTCTCTGATCCAGACTATGGAGGTCTCCGCCATGTTGATGTGGATCCTCATGGGCGGCGCGGCTTACAATTCCCTGGTGAATATCACCCGGCTGTCCGACGTGGTGGCCGCCGCCTTCCAGAGCGCGCATCTGGATGGCCTGCCCCTGATGCTGCTGATCTTCGCGCTGTTCTTTGTGATGGGCATGTTCCTGGACACCACTCCCATCATCATGATCGCGATCCCGATCCTGCTGCCCATCATCCGGTCCTCCTCACTGGATGTGAACGCTACGATCCTGATCTTGTGCATCACGCTGTGCCTGGGTCAGATCACCCCGCCTTTCGGCATCAACATGTTCTATCTGCAGGGTGTGGCGCCTCCGGGCATCGACACCAAGGTCATGTACAAAGCGGTCATTCCTTACGTGATCATCTTCACGGTCGCGCTTCTCTTTATGATGATCTTCCCTGAACTGATTGTGATCTTCCCCAACGCCGCGATGGGATACTGAATCTTCCTTTTTCTTACCCCCTTATCTGCGCGGGAGACTGCTGCGGCAGCCTCCCGCGCCCCTTCCCCGCCCCTTGAGCGGCCCTTTCACAAGATAGGAGGTCCCATGAAACAGTTTAAATTGTGTGCGACGCTGCAATTTTACGACACGTTCCAGGAATTCCTGCAGGAACATTCCTTCGGCATGGGAGATCTGTTTCTCATCAATCAAAGTCTTTACGACCGGTTTTTCCGTTCAGTCCCGCCTCCATGCCCGGTACTGGTCACCAGCACATATGGCTCTGGCGAGCCCACGACGGATCGGGTGGACCGCATACGCGCGGACATCCCCTGGGATACCCGTCGAATCATCGCCGTTGGCGGGGGGACTGTTATTGACATCGCCAAGATGCTGACGCTGCAGGCACCCTCCGGTCACACCGCAGCCCTGTTTCTGGGACAGGATGCCCCTGTGCGGCGCTATGAACTCTATGCGGTGCCGGCGACCTGCGGCACCGGCTCCGAGGTGACAAACGCATGCGCGGCAGAGATCTCCGGGCTCCAGATGAAACGCGGCCTGAACAATGATCTGATGTTCCCTGCGGTGTCCGTCCTGATCCCGGAGCTTTTGTGGGGGCTGTCCTTCCAAGTGTTCGCGACATCCTCCATCGACGCGCTGATTCACGCAGCAGAATCCTTCCTGAGTCCTAAGGCCACACCGCACTCCCTGCTTTTTTCCCGTGAGGCAATCCGCCTGCTGCTCTCAGGATACCGCTATCTGGTCGGCACCGGACAGGCGATGTGGACCCGTTATGCCACGGATTTCCTTTTAGCGTCCAACTATGCAGGGATCGCCTTTTCATCTGCGGGGTGCGGACCTGTTCACGCGCTCAGTTATCCGCTCGGTGGCGGATATCATATCCCACACGGCGAGGCGAATCAACTGGTATTTGCGGATACGTTTTGTCTATACCGGGAAAAGTCTCCCGGTGGCCGGATGCGTGAACTTGAAAAACTGCTGGCCGAGACGTTGGACGTCTCGGCATCCAGATCGCTGGAGGCTTTGTTTGCTCTCGTGGATCAAATTCACCCGCGTAAGCCGTTGCGGGACTATGGGATTAAAGCCGAAGAGCTCCCGGTGTTCGCAACCCGGGTGATGAAAGAGCAGCAGCGGCTCCTCTCCAACAGTTATGTCCCGTTCACCGTTAGCGAATTGGCTGGGATTTATCAGGCGGCATACTAACACCCTGTCTTGCACTTCGCCGGGCGATCAGATGTCTCTGACCCAAACCCTGACCCATTTTCCGCAAAACCGCCCCGGAGCGGAGAGGGCCGACCTTCGGGTTTTGGGCCATTTCGGGCCTGAAAAGGCCTGGAAAGCACTGCGCCGCAGCGGATGGAGAAACCGACGACAGCTCATAACCCGGAGGTCGTTGGTTCAAGTCCAGCCCCCGCAACCACAAAACCGTCTGATTTCGCAAGAAATCAGACGGTTTTTCTTTACTTTTTGTCTCAAAAAGTTTTCAGAGAAATTATGCGATTTTGCAAAATTTGCAGTTGACCCAAACCGTGACCCATACGGGTCAAAAAATCGGCCCGGAGGCGGTGTTTCCGCCTCCGGGTCTTCGTTCTTTTTCGAGAAATTTTTGCTCACTTACAGCGCCGCCGTCAGGACCTTCTCCATGGTCCTGGCCGCCTCTTTCTGGGCTGCCGTAGTCACGTGGGCGTAGGTGTCCAGGGTGAACCCTGCCGAGAAGTGGCCCAGCATCCCGGACACCGTCTTGATGTCTACCCCGTTCTGGATGGCCAGCGTGGCGAAGGTGTGCCGGAGGTCGTGGAATCGAACTCTGGGCAACCCCGCCCGCTTCAGCACCCGGTGGAGCATGTGGAGCACGCTGTCCGGTGAGATGGGTCCGCCGGTAG
>NZ_JACSNX010000040.1 GCF_016902445.1 Oscillibacter valericigenes
GCCCGTGTTGAACGCCGCGTCCGCCAGCAGCAGCGAAGCCGTCTTCGCGCCCTGGCCGCCGCGCCCGTGCCACCGGATCTCTACGATGTCTTTCATGCTTGATCCTCCTAATCAGAGGCTGGTCCACATCTTTCAATGCGGACCAGCCTTTTATAGATTTTCCGTGGTTTGTATTTGAAGCCTTGGTTTAATCGAAAACTTTCAGTGCGTTTTCGAAGTCTGCCGCCAGATCGTCCGGGTCTTCGATGCCGACAGAAACGCGGATCATCCCCGGCGTGATGCCCATTTTCCGGCGGGTCTCATCTGGAACGCCCATGTGAGATGACGTGACGGGATGACTCAGCGTTGTATGCAGGCCGCCCAAAGTCGGAGCGTACCTGGGGAACCGCAGGGCCAACATGAACTGGTCGATTTTTTCCAGATCCTCCGGCACGATGAAGCTCAGCATGGCGCAGTAGCCGTTTTTGCCGAACATCTGGTCCGCCAATTCCTTCTGGGGATAATCAGGCAGGCTGGGATGATTGACGCGGGAGACGTGTTTGTGGGCCGCCAGCACTTTCGCCAGCTTTTCTGCAGTGTGCATGGCCTGCGGCATACGGACGGACGCTGTATTGACGCCCCGCTGGATCAGCCAGGAACTAAAGGGGTCCCCCGGCGTGCCCAGCAGCATGGCCATGGGCTGGATCTTGTCGCACAGGGCGGATGTGGTCGTGATGGACCCTCCGATGGCATCGCTGTGGCCGTTTAGGAACTTCGTCAGACTGTTGATGACGATGTCGGCTCCGAATGTGATGGGCCGGATGGCGATGGGCGTTGTGAAGGTGTTGTCCACCATCAGCAGTGCTCCGTTCTGATGAGCCAGATCCGCTACTGCTCTCAGGTCCACCAGTGTCAGGGTGGGGTTGGAGAGTACCTCGGTATAGATGAGCTTGGTTTCCGGTCGAATGGCTTTCGCTATGTCCTCGTTGTTTTGGAAGTTCACAAAGCTGACCTCAACGCCGCACTTGCTCAACACCTTTGTCATGACCTCAAAGGTCTCGCCGTAAATATTGGAGTTACAGATCACATGGTCGCCGTGCTCCAGAAGGGTCATCAGGGTGCTGGTGATGGCACCCATGCCGGAGGAGAAGATCAGGGACTCCTCGCCGCCTTCCAGGCAGGAGATCACCTCGCCCAAGGCTGTGCGGTTGGGATTTCGGGTGCGCACATAGGTGTAGCCCTTGGTAGCATAGGTTTCCTGGACTTCCTTGAATCCGCGCATGGTGAAGGCAGTGGTCATAAAGCAGGGGATTGTCTCCGGCTTGAGGTCCATGCCGCAGACTTTTTCGCCGCGGTACAGCGCCTCCGTCGTATAAGAATAGTCAGGCATACTCTGGAAAACTCCTTTCTCAACTGTTCAAAAACGTCAGGGCAAAGCCGGTGAAATACTCCGCCGCCTGTTTCATGCAGTCCTCGTCAAGATCAAACCGTGGGTTGTGGTGGGGATAGAGCGGGATCTTTTCCGGGTTCCCGGCACCGATCTGTGCGTAGAGGATCGGCGCCTTCTGCGCGTAATAGGCGAAGTCGTCACATCCCGCATTGCGCTCCGTGCGGATCAGCGCATCCGCGCCGAACAGTTCCGCTGCCACAGCCTCCGACATCCGGGACAGCTCTGCGTCATTCACCACAGCCGGCAGGCCCGGCACAATCTCCACCTCCGCCTGGGCCCGATACGCCGCGGCGGTATTCTCCGCGATCCGTCGGATCGACGTCTCCAACTGGCCGATCAGATCGTTGTTGAAGTACCGGAGCGTTCCGGTCATGTACGCCTCTTCCGCGATGATGTTCTTCCCTGTCCCCGCTTCCAGTATGCCAATGGTGACCACTGCGGGATCATTGAAATTCAACTCCCGGCTAACCAGCGGTTGCAGATTCATGATGATGGCCGCTGCCGCCACAATGGCATCCACAGCCTGATACGGCATACCGCCGTGGCCGCCTTTTCCCTTGACTCGGATGTTCACGCTGGCGGACGCCGCCATTTTCCCTCCGGCCTCCACGCAGATCTTTCCGACCGGCAGATTGGTGAGAATGTGTGTGCCGATGATGGCGCCGCAGTCATCCAGATCCCCGCCGGCCATCATGGCCAGCGCGCCGCTGGGGAAGTACTCCTCCGCGGGCTGGAAGATCAGCTTGACCGTTCCGCGGAACTGGCTGCGGAGCTCCCAGAGTATCTTCGCCGTGGCCAGCAGCTCCGCCGCGTGGGCGTCATGGCCGCAGGCGTGCATGACGCCGTCATTCTGAGAGCGGTAGGGCACGTCGTTCCGTTCCTGAATGGGGAGGGCGTCGATATCTGCCCGGATTCCCAAGACCTTTCCCGGCTGTTTTCCCCGGATCACCGCGATCACGCCGGTCTCCGCCGGCCTGATATAGGGGATGCCCAGCTGCTCCAGCTGATCGATGATGTATTGGGTGGTCTCATGCTCCTGGTTGCTCAGTTCCGGATGCGCGTGGAATCTTCTGCGGGTCTGAACCGCGAAATCGAAGTTTTCCTCGGCCAGCCGCTTGATCTCCTGACAATTCATGGCTGCTCCTTTCCTGCCTCAGAACGGGCCGTAGCCCACCTGGGCACAGATGACGACAATGATGATGGATACCACGAAAATCACAAGGGTCAGGGGCAGATACCACTTGAACCACTTGCTGTAGGGCACGTTGCCCATAGCCAACGCTGCCATGGCAGCCGTCGGCCAGAACAGATTTGTGGGGCCATCGCCCAGCTGGTAAGCCAGGACAGCCGTCTGCCGGGTGATGTCCGCCATATCCGCCATGGGAACCAGCAGGGGCATCACAATTGCCGCCTTGCCGCTGCCGGAGGGGACCAGGAAATTGAAGAAAAAGGTGAACACGTAGATCACCGCGGCGGCCACGCTGGAGCTGGTCTTGTTAATCAGCAGAGAGGCGTAATACAGTACGGTGTCGATGACGTTGCCCTCTGTGAGGATCAGGATGATTGCCCGGGCAAAGCCCACCATCAGAGCCCCCATCAGGACCCCCTTGGCGCCGTCGGTAAAGCCCTGTGCCATCTCGTTGGGCTTCTTGCCGTCCACGGCAGCCACAACGATGGACATTCCCAGCAGATAACCGCCGATGGTGCTGCCCTCCCACCAGCCGAGGCCTACAATGCCGAAGATCAGGCCGCAGAAGCCCAGCAGCAGGACGGCCATGGTGAGCTTCTTGCGGGCCGTGAATCCGGCTGCGCTGTACTTACTCTCGATGCTCTCTTCCTCCGCAACCGCCACATTGTACATCAGACTGCGGGTGGGATCCTTTTTGATCCTGGCTCCGTACCAGAGGACATAGCCGATGGCAAGGGCCATCAGTACCACGTAGACGAGAAGCCGAACGCCGATACCGGAGAATAGAGGCAGCTCGGCGATCTGCTGGGCAATGCCGGTGGTGTACATATTCATGGGACCGGCGGTGAAGCCCATCATATTGGCCAGCATGACCATGGCAAAGCCCACGATCGCGTCATAGCCCATGGCCTTTGCCAGCATGATACACAGCGGGATGAATGCATAGCAGCTCTCCGACACACCCAGCATCGAGCCCATCAGAGAGAACAGAATCATGATGACCGGGATGATCAGCGCCGAAAAACGCCTCATTTTTTCAATGGAGCTTGCGATGCCGTATTCAATGACCCGGGTGGTGTTGATGATGCCGAACGCACCGCCGTACACCAGCACCATGGATACGATGCTGGCGGCGTCGATCAGCCCGTCCGGGATGGCCTGCAGCATTCCGAAAATGCTGACAGGCGTCTGCTCGATCTGCTGGTAGGAGCCGTCCTCCACCAGCGTGGTGTCGGTCGCCTCGTCCACATACCGGTTATAGGTTCCTGCCGGCAGGACATACGTCAGAACTGTGGCACAGACGATCATGATCAGGATCAGAACAAATACATGCGGGGCCCGTATCTGCTTTTTCTCTTTCATGGCGTGCTCTCCTTTTTCTCATATAGGATCGTGAGTTTGGCCAACTCCTTATATGAAACTTTAACATTACAGAGCAGTTCAGAGTCAATCCCGAAATCGAGAACATTTCCACAAAATCCACCGGCTGATTTTGTGATCATTCTCCTGTAAACGGACGCAAACCTTATAGCCCGCTATAGAGTCTCTCACTGGACTTTTATTGTGCTTGCTCCTATAATGAAATCCGTGGATCAGATCTGCAGCACTCTGAAGTTCGAGGGGAGCGTGTGGCATGAAAGACAGGAAAAATCAGTATTCCATCGGGGAAGTGGCCGCTCTTTTGAATATCTCGCCGCAGACACTGCGGTTCTATGATAAAAGCGGTGTGGTCGTGCCGGATTTCATCGACCAGAAGACAGGCTATCGATATTACAGCTACGATCAGATCAGCTATATCAGCCGGGTGAGATACCTCCAGCAGTTTGGATTCAGTCTGGAGGAGATCCGAAATGCACTGGCGTCCAATGACATCCGACAATTCCGCTCTTTTCTGCAGCGGCGTCGCGAGGACCTGCGGGCCAAGGCGGAGCACCTGACCGGCCTGCTGGAGGATCTGGACTGGTACATCGGGTATTACAGCTATCTGGAAAGCCACAACTTCAACGGCTTTCCCTACTATCAGCAGGAACCGGAGCGGTATCTCCTGGCCGAGCCCCTCCATCCGGACGAAGATATTTATGGAACCGCAGGAAAACGCCTGACAAAGTTGCAGCAGAGTCCCCTGTTCTCTCAGGCCCACTTTTTGCGGGCGCATGGATACATTCTGGATTTTTCTGCATTACTGTCCGGCAGAATTGTACCGACGCATTTCTTTGTCTATCTCCGGCAGCAGCTGCCGCAAAGCCATCCGAATCTGATGACCATTCCGGCTGCCCCGTTTCTCTGTGTACAGTCCAGAATTTTGGCCGAACCATTTGACGGAAGTTCCCTTCGCCGCTATTTTAAGGAGCCGCAGAAGCACCGCCTTGTTCTTGCCAACGAATATGAGGACAACTTCACTGCTTTTCAGGATTGCATCTATGAAATTCAAATCCAGGTCTAATTGCATCTGATATGAAAATGGAGTCTATTCCGTTCGCTTTCTGTGACACGATTTGCCTGTGGGAGGAGCCCCTGCTCCAATTACCTGGAACTTCTGCACATCAAGATTGATTATATATGATTTTCTATCCGTCAGCGCCCTATTGTGCCCGCAGAGATTGACCAAAATCCGCTCCTTTTCTCCATAAACAGATCCTGGCACAGATTTTCTATGCCAAAAGGCTTTCCAAGGTAAACGTCAAATAGAGAGATTCAAAAAATGCTCATAAAACAAAAAAAGAGGATTGACAAAAGCTTCAGTATAGAGTATAATCCCTATTGTTCTGTGCGGCGGGTGCGTTGTTCCGAAGGGCGAGAGCATCAATTAAGCATCAGAACTGTGAAGAACGAACCGCTATGGATTGGTAAGTGTTTGGGACGGTAGGGGAACGTTGTATAGGAAGTTGTTCTCCACAGCCACTCCAAAACCGCGTGCCGAGGGTTCGAATCCTTCTGCCCCTGCCATTAAAGTCTATACAACGGCAGTTGTATTTGATATAATCAGACGAGCCTACAAAATGGCCCGGTAGTTCAGTTGGTTAGAACGCTAGCCTGTCACGCTAGAGGTCGACGGTTCGAGCCCGTTCCGGGTCGCCATTTCTGCTGATATAGCTCAGTCGGTAGAGCGCATCCTTGGTAAGGATGAGGTCGCCAGTTCGAATCTGGCTATCAGCTCCAGAAAACACCTGAAATCCTTAGATTTCGGGTGTTTTTTGTTGCAAATTTTGACTATTTGAGTTGCAGAAAAATGCTGGCTTGAGGGATGACCCACACCGTGACCCACTTGCCGAAAGGAAACAATGGAGACAAGAGTACCGGGCAGGAGGGTTGCGCCTCCTGTCCGGCATTTTCTGATCTTGGTCTTCACAACATCTGCTCCATGAAGGCACCCATCGTGGCCGCTGCTTCGTCCTGTTTTTGTCGGGTGGCGTGGGTGTAGGTGCGGAGCGTGAATCCGGCGTCGTAGTGGCCCAGCATGCTGGATACCGTCTTGATGTCCACGCCGTTTTGCAGAGCCATGGTTGCGAAGGTGTGCCGCAGATCATGGAACCTGATGTGCTCCAGTCCGGCGTCTTTTAGAATTTTTTTGTGGAGGTTTACCACGCTGTCCGGGTAGTACATCTCCCCTGTCACTGGGGAGGGGAACAGGTATGGGTTGTCCGGGTGTTTCTCGTGCTCCTGGATCAGTAAATTCACCGCCGTCTGCGGGATCGACACCTGCCGGACGGAGGTCTCCGTTTTGGGCCTTGAGAGAGTCAGTTCTCCGTTCGGGTTTTTGATGTACTGTTTGCTGACGGAGATGGTGCGATTTTGTGTGTCCAAATCATCCCACCGCAGGGCCACCAGTTCCCCTTTCCGCAGGCCGCTGACCAGCTCCAGGTAGAACATGGGCAGAAGCCCCCTGGCGTTGGCCGCGTCCAGGTAGCTCTTGATGTGATCCGCAGGCAGGATTTTCATCTCAATCTTCTGCACCTTTGGCGCGATACAGTCCTCGGTGGGATTCCGAGGGATCAGCCGCTCTTTGACTGCCCGCTGGAAAGCACAGTGGAGCATCAGATGGACGCTGCGGACAGTCGTGCTGCTGAGCCCGGGATTTCCCTTGCCGTTTTTCCGGTTGACCCGGCCATTTTCCAACAGATCCTTGTAGAGCTTCTGCAGGTGCCGGGAGGTCAGCTTCTTTAGCTTGATGTCTCCGATGCGAGGGATGGTATAAGTTTCGATCATGAGCTGGTAGCGGTCAGCCGTTGCGACCCGGATATTGGGCTTAGCATAGAGCTCATACCAGGTCCGTAGCCAGGTAGCTACCGTGTACTCTTCGCTGCGGCTAACATCCAGCCCTTTCGTTTCTTCAATGGCGGCTTTCAGTTTCTCTTTGACCTCTGCCTGTGTCCTACCCAGTACGCTTTTCACGATCCGCTTGCCGGTTTTAGAGTCATAACCGGCGGAGTACCGACCTTCCCATCTGCCGTCCTTCCGTTTTCGGATATTTCCTTCGCCGTTGGCCCGTTTCTTTGCCATATTGATCGCCTCCCTTTCAACGACACAACATACCACAGAAAAGCGAAATAGCCAGGGGAAACGCCGATAGTTATCAGTTTGTTAAGAAAGGGCTGCCGCTGGTAGCCCTTTTTCTTTGAATAGCGTATCAAATTTTGACCTGGGGACACCTCATCTTCGCCCCCTCTGTGGCCCGCTTTTCTTCTTCCTCCTCGAAGGAATAAGGCTCGATTTCTCCTGCAATCCCCATGCCCAGCTGAAACCCAGCGATGAAGGATGCCAAAGAGGTCTCTTCCCGCAGTTCGTTCTCCAAATCTGCCAGCTGCAGCAGGGTCTCCTGATCTTGCTGGCCTAACCTCGCTTTGATTTCTCTGTATACCTGATCCAATTCCTCCCGGACTTTTTGAAGCTCCGGCTCCCGGCAGAACCTTGCGTGCAGGGCTCTCATGTAGTCGTACATCGTGCCGCCTCCTTGTCAGCGACTCAACATACCACGATGCGGCCCCAATAGCCAGGGGAACTGGCATCTGTTATCAAAAAAGTAACAACATGGCCGCTTGGCCGGAAGCCTTATCTTTGTTTTATGCGGTGCAAATTTTGAGCTGAAAAATCAGGCCCCGGGATATCCCGGGGCCTGATCCTGTTCAGAGCAGCTTCTGCCCTTCCTCTGGTTCCGCTTCCTGGCGGCTCATGCGGTGCCGCCGCTCCTTTGCCCACGCTTTGCGGTCCATGTGGGCGGGGAGGGTTGTGCTGTCCTGCACCGGCATCTGCTGCTCGCTGCTCTCCAGACGGGCCAGGAGGTGGATGATCTGCCCGGTTACAGCAGCACCCGCCACATCAGGACACTGACCATTGCTGACACGATGCCCGACGCCAGGATCGTCAGCAGGATTTTCCCCTGGAAGCGGGCCGAGACCTCGTCCCAATTCCGGCGGAACTGGGCTTCCAGTTCGGAGAGTTTCCTCATAAATTCGTCGCGCCGCCTCCCATCCTGTTGGTGTTCCACCTTTATTGCCTGGACCGTCTGTTCCAGGTCCCGGCAGATCCTCTGATGGATGCTGTTGATCTGATTCAGCCAGTCCGCCAGCTGCTGGCCTGTGGCCAGTTCCTTCAGATTTTCCTTGGTGGCCAATGTCGCCATATCCGCCTGGATGGTCTCCTGTAAGGCCAGGGTCCTCCGCAGGACTTCCTCCAGCCGCTCCACCGTCGTTATCGGCATGGTGTAGAGGACGTTTGGCTGTTGATCGGTCAGCGTAGGCGGCGTCCGCTGTTTCAGCCTGTCCAAAGTGGTGTTGCGCTGCGCGTTGCCGGATTCGAAACTCATCTTCTATCTTCTCCTTCCTGAATTTTTCCTCGTGGAGCTTGTCGTCCCGGCACCGCATTCCAGCGGGGGTGATGTAGGTGATGCTTCTCCGGCCTTCCTCCCACCGGGCATCGTAGCCCCGGCGCCGCAGCTCGTCCAGAAACTCCTCCCGGCTGCCGGCGCGTTCCATGGCCGCCTCGATCACCGCAATCAGCTGAAACTTCCAGCTCTGTCCCCGCATGGCACTGCGATACTCCCCCGGCCGGAGTCCCTTGACCTGTTTCTTCTGGCGGTACGGCTTCAGGGTGGTCAGCCCATGCTCCCGGCAGATTTGGTCGCTGACCAGCCGCATCCGCTCCAAGGTCCGGGGGGTGAAGTGGAGCTTTTCCCCGGTGTCCGGCTTCACGGAGTTCACCACCAGGTGGGAGTGGAGATGCGCCCGGTCGATGTGGGTAGCCACCAGCACTTCGCAGTCGGGGAAGAACCGCTCCGCCAGCTCCTGGGCGATCTGGTGGGCCTCCGCCGGTGTGACGCGCTCCTGGGGCGGAAAGGACTGGACGTAGTGATAGAACCAGGTGCCGCTGGCCTTGCCATACAGGTTTTTCGTGGCCAGGAAGCTCTGATAGGCCAGATCCGCCATGCAGTTGACCCCGGTGAGATAGCGGGTG
>NZ_JACSNX010000005.1 GCF_016902445.1 Oscillibacter valericigenes
TCCCATCCCCGCACCCGCCCCCCGTATCTGGAGGCGGAGGCGGTGAGCCGCCTGCTGCGGATCGCCCAGGCGGCGGACGCGCCGGTGGTCATCGTCCACCTCACCAACCGGGAGGCCCTGCTGGAGGTGGACCACGCCCGGAAGCGGGGGCAGACCGTCTACGTGGAGACCTGCCCCCAGTACCTGCTGCTGGACGAGAGCGTGTATTTCAATGCAGATTACTCCGCCGCGGCCCGGTATGTCTGCGCGCCGCCCCTGCGGGACAAGGCGGAACAGGAATACCTGTGGAAGGGCCTGCGGCGGGGCGCCATCCAGACCGTGTCCACGGACCACTGCTCCTTCACCCTGGCCCAGAAGGACATGGGGCGGGAGGACTTCACGAAGATCCCCGGCGGCCTGCCCGGCGTGGAGACCCGGGGCGAGCTGATGTACTCCTACGGCGTGGCCAGGCGGAAGATCAGCGCCGCCCAGATGTGCCGGGTGCTCAGCGAGAATCCCGCCCGGCTGTACGGCCTCTATCCCCGCAAAGGCGTGCTGCGGCCCGGCAGCGACGCGGACATCGTGGTCTACGACCCCGGCGCCAGCCATGTGATCCGTGCGGAGGACTGCGTGGCAAATGTGGACTACAACCCCTACGAGGGCTTCGTCACCGCCGGCGGCATCCGGCAGGTGTGGCTGCGGGGCCGGCTGTCCGTGGAGGACGGCAAGGTCCTGGCGGAGGCCCCGGCGGGCAAGTACATGGCCCGGGGCAAGAATTCCCTGTAAGGAGGACCGCCGCTGTGAAAACCATCGGACTGCTGGGCGGTATGAGCTGGGAGAGCACTGTCCCCTATTATCAGATCATCAATGAGGCGGTCAAGGCCGCCCTGGGCGGACTGCACTCCGCCAGGATCCTGCTGTACAGTGTGGACTTTGCCGAGATCGAGGCCTGCCAGGCCACCGGGGACTGGGACCGCTCCGCCGCCATCCTGGGCGAGGCCGCCCAAAATCTGGAGCGGGCGGGGGCGGACCTGCTGGTCATCTGCACCAACACCATGCACAAGGTGGCGCCTCAGATCCAGAGTCAGATCCGCATCCCCCTGGTCCACATCGCAGAGGCCACTGCCGACGCGCTGCACCGGAAGGGCGTCTCCAGGGTGGCGCTGCTGGGCACCAAGTACACCATGACCCAGGACTTCTACAAGGACAAGCTCATCGCCTCCGGCATCGACGTGCTGATCCCGGAGGAGGATGACATCGCCTTTGTGAACCGCGTGATCTACGACGAGCTGTGCCTTGGCGTCATCTCCGAGGACTCCCGGCGGGGCTATCTGGCCGTCATCGACAAGCTGGCCGCCCGGGGCGCCCAGGGCGTGATCCTGGGCTGCACGGAGATCGGCCTGCTGATCCGCCAGTCCGACACCGCCCTGCCGGTGTTCGACACCACCCGGATCCACGCGGAGCGAGCCGCAGCGCTCGCGCTGGAGTCTTAGGTTCCGGATCCAAAAAAGCAGCCCGGCCGATGGCCGGGCTGCTCCGATTCAAGGCTCCTCCCACTGGACATCCACGATGGTGCCGTCAGAGAACTCGATGTACTCGCTCTTCAGAATGTAATCCGTCTTGCCGATCCGGACCTCCTGGTCCCCCACCTTGGTGGTCATGACCTCACCGGCAGGCGTCTCCGTGGTGGCGGTGAAGAACAGCGTCACTTGCTCCGGGTCCTCGATCCACTGTCCGTCAGGCCCCAGCACATAGTAGGGCTCCATCTCCACGCTTTCGATCTGGCCGCCCACCAGGGCGCCGGAGGCCATCAGATCCGACGGCAGATGGGCCTTGCAGGTCTCGTACAGCTCCGCGGGCACGCCCTCGCACTTGACCACGTAGGTCACCTTCACCATGCCGGTCTCTCCGTCTGTTCCTCCGCCGCTGCTGCCCAACAGCTTCCAGGCGCCGAAAGCCACCACTGCCAGGATCAGGATCACGGCGATGATGTCGATGATGTTGAACTTTCCGATGCGCTTTGCTTTTTCTTCCATGGTCTCCTCCGTAAACGGCGCAGATGCGCCTGTATTTGGCGTTTGTCGGCTGGACAATAACTGGTTCATATTGTATAATATTTTTTACGATTTCACAACCCCCATTTGCGAAAAGCGGAAAGAAAGGCATTCCATGAAAGTCATCCATCTCATCAGCGGCGGCGACTCCGGCGGCGCCAAGACCCACGTGCTGAGCCTGCTGCAGCATCTGAATCAGACCATCACCGCCCAGCTGGTGTGCTTCCGGGACGGCCCCTTTGCCGAGGAAGCCCGCCAGATGGGCATTCCCACCATGATCTATGAGGGCAACAACGTCTTCCGCACCCGGCGGACGCTGGCGGCCTATATCCGGGAGGGCGGCTATGAGATCATCCACTGCCACGGCTCCCGGGCCAACATGATCGGCGCCATGCTCCGCAAGGTCACAGGGCTGCCGGTGGTGACCACCGTTCACAGTGACTACCGGCTGGACTACATGGGCCGGCCTCTCAGCCACCTGACCTTCGGCACCATCAACGCCCTGGCCCTGCGGAAGCTGGACTACCGCATCGGCGTGTCTGACGCCATGGTGGACCTTCTGATCTCCCGGGGCTTCCCGGCGGACCGGTTCTACTCCATCTACAACGGCATCGACTTCACACCCCCGCCCCCTCAGGAGGACCGGCTGGAATACCTGCGGAGCCTGGGGGCGGATGTGGATGAGGACTCCGTGGTGGTGGGCATCGCCGCCCGGATGAATCCGGTGAAGGACATGGCCACCCTGGTGCGGGGCTTTGCCGCGGGCTATGCCAAGTGCCCCCGTCTGCGGCTGCTGATCGCCGGCGACGGCCCGGAAAAGGGCAGGCTCACCGCACTGGCGGCGGAGCTGGGCGTGGAGCGGCAGGTGTGCTTCGCCGGGTGGATCTCCGGCGGCATGGACCGGTTTTACAGCGCACTGGACATCAACGCCCTCACCAGCCTGTCGGAGACCTTCCCCTACGCTCTGACGGAGGGTGCCCGATTCCACCTGGCCACCGTCTCCACCGCTGTGGGAGGCATCCCCTATCTCATCGACCAGGGTGTGAACGGCTATCTCTTCCGCCCCGGCGACTGGCAGTCCCTGGGGAACTATCTGTCCGCCCTGGGCAGCGACGACGAGCTGCGCCGCCGGCTGGGAGAGAAGCTCTACGAAAAGGCCTCCTCTCATTTTTCCATCCAGAACACGGTGTCCACCCAACTGCAGATCTACGCCTCCATTCTCCGCCGTCACCAGCGCCGCTCCGCCGCGCGGGACGGCGTGGTGATCTGCGGTGCCTACGGCCGGGGCAACGCCGGCGACGATGCCATCCTGGAGGCCATTTTGCAGGAGATGCGATCCATCGACCCGGACATGCCCATGACGGTCCTCAGCAAGGACCCCAAGAGCACCCGGCTCACCTACCGGGTGCGGGCAGTGCACCGTTCCAATTTCCTGGCCTGGCACACAGCCATGTGGAACAGCCGCCTGTATATCAACGGCGGCGGCAGCCTAATCCAGGACGTGACCTCCCGCCGTTCCCTGTGGTTCTATCTGGCCAACATCCGGGCCGCCAAGCGGGCCGGCAACCGGGTGCAGATGTACGGCTGCGGCATCGGCCCCGTCACCCGGGAGAGCCACCGGAAGCTGGCCGCCAAGATCATCAACCAGAATGTGGACGTCATTACCCTGCGGGAGCCGGACTCCCTGGAGGAGCTGCGGTCCATGGGCGTCACAGAGCCGGAGATCCTGCTGACCGCCGACCCGGCCCTGACGCTGCGGAAGGCCCCGGATGACGAGGTCGACAGTGTGCTGCTGCGCTCCGGCATCCCGCCCCGCGGCCAGTATCTCTGCTTCGCCCTGCGGCGGTGGAAGGGCTTTGAGGAGAAGGCCCCTATCTTCGGGGCAGCTGCGGAGTACGCCTATCGCACCTATGGGCTGACGCCGGTGTTCGTGGCGGTGGAGAAGCATCTGGACCCTGGGGCCGGCCAGCTGGCCGCCCGGGGACTGACCATCCCCCACTATTTTCTCAACGATGCCGGCAGTGCCGGGACCATCATCGGCGCCCTCAGCCGGATGCAGGCGGTGGTGTCCATGCGGCTCCACGCCCTGATCTTCGCCGCCGGGCAGGGCATCCCCCTGGCGGGCGTGGTCTATGACCCCAAGGTCTCCGCCTTCCTGCGGTATATCGGGCAGGACCTGTTCGTGGACCTGGCGGATCTGACGGAGACAGACCTCCGGTCCATGATCGACCAGTGCGTGGCGCAGGCCGCCCACCCGGAGACTCAGGAGGCCGCAGTACGAACGCTCCAGGCCATGGAGCACAAAAATGTGGAGGTGGCCCGCCGGCTGCTGAAAAGCTGACGGGGCCCTCTGTCCAGAGAGTTTCGGAGGTTTTATGAAGATCATGGTCTATGAGGTCCGTCCCGACGAGCAGGCGGACCTGGAACAGCAGGCGGCGCTCCACGGCGTGGAGCTGGCCGTCACCGACGCAGTGCCCACGCTGGAAAACGCCGCCCTGGCCGCCGGCTGCGCCGGCGTCTCCATCCTGGGGCAGGGGCGGATCGACGCCGCCCTGCTGGACGCCTTTTATGCCCAGGGGGTGCGGTATCTCTCCACCCGGACCATCGGGTACGACCACATCGACCTGGACCACGCCCGCTCCATCGGCCTGCGGGTGTGCAACGCCCGCTATGATCCCAACGGCGTGGCGGACTTCACCGTCATGCTGATCCTCATGTGCCTGCGGCACTACAAGCAGGCCCTGTGGCGGGGGCAGGTCAACGATTTCTCCCTGGCCGGCCTTCAGGGCCGGGAGATGAAGGATCTGACCATCGGCATCATCGGCACCGGACGGATCGGCGCCCAGGTGGCCCGGAACCTCTCCGGCTTCGGCTGCCGCCTGGTGGCCTATGATCTGCGGCAAAATCCGGCGCTGGAGGGCATGGTGACCTATGTGGACTTTGACGGCCTGCTCTCCCAGTCGGACGTCATCACCCTCCACATGCCGCTGCTGGACTCCAACCGCCACCTCATCAACCGGGAGACCATCGCCAAAATGCGGGACGGCGTGGTGATCATCAACTGCTCCCGGGGCGAGATGGCGGACATCGAGGCGCTGATCGAGGGCATTGAGACGGGAAAGATCGGCGCCCTGGGCATGGACACCGTGGAGGGGGACGAGGGCATCATCCACGCCGACCACCGGGTGGACATCCTGCCCAACCGGAACTGGTTCTATCTCCACCAGTTCCGCAACGTCATCATGACCCAGCACATGGCCTTTTACACCGACGCCGCCGTGGCCAGCATGGTCTCCTGCGGCATCGGAGGCATCTGCGCTATGGCCGCCGGCGAGCCCTGCCCCACGGAGCTGACGCCGCCCGCTGTCTGATCCCTCAGGTCCGGCCCCCGCCGCGGCGGCGCTGGGCGGCGATCGTACCCAGCGTGTCCCCCAGCTGATTCAGCAGAACCGCCGCTAGCTCCAGATCCTCGTCGTTCAGCCCGGCGGCCAGCATGACCGCCAGGGTATTGACGGCGGTCGTCAGCGCCATGGGATCCCGGGGAAGTTCCATCATCGCATCACCGATGCTACTCTATGCCGGAATCGGGCGATCCAACCCAGTTTCCCGGTCAGAAATCCGATAAAGGCCCGGCTGCCAAGAATGGCAGCCGGGCCTTTTCATGCGCCGCCGCAAATCAGTCCTCTCCCTCCGAAGATCCCTCCTGGTGGAAGGGATCCACCGGCTCCCCGGCGTGGTGGGCGTTGGTGCGGACATTGATATACTGGGCCTTCAGCTTGGAGTAGACGATGGTCTGGCTGGAGTACAGGCCGTTGTAGCCCGACAGCATGTAGCTGATGCCGCAGGCCAGGGCGAAGTACAGCAGGCCACCGTCGCCGAACAGCTCCACAGACAGGAAGATGGACGCCAGCGGGCAGTTGGTGGCTCCGCAGAACACCGCCGTCAGGCCCACCGCGGCTGCAAAGCCCGCCGGGATCCCCAGCAGCGGCCCCGCCACACAGCCGAAGGTGGCCCCCACAAAGAAGGAGGGCACCACCTCGCCGCCCTTGAACCCGGCGGAGAGGGTCACGGCCGTGAACAGGATCTTCAGCAAAAACGCCTCCGGCCGGGCGGAGCCCTGCTCTACGGCGGCGGTGATGATGTCCATGCCGGCGCCGTTGTAGTCCCGGGTGCCGCAGAGGTACGTCAGGGCGATCACGGCGCAGCCGCCCGCGGCCACCCGCAGCCAGGCGTTGGGCAGGCGCTTTTTCATCTGATGCTCCGCAAAGTGCAGCGTCCTGCACAGCAGGACAGACACCAGCGCACAGCCCACCGCCAGCACCGCCACCCGCAGCAGCATCAGCTTCTCCAGCGCCGGCGCCGCCACGGCGAAGCGGGTGGGCGCCACGCCCATGGCCAGGGAGATCCAGTAGGACACCAGAGACGCCGTCAGGCACGGGATGAACGCCACGTGGTACACCACGCCGATGCTGATGACCACGATGGCGAACACGGTGGCGGTGAGGGGCGTGCCGAACAGGGCAGAGAAAAATGCCGCCATGCCGGCCATGGTGGCGGTGCGCAGGTCCCGGTCGTCCAGGCGGAACAGCCCTCCTGTGTGGTGGCCGATGGTGCCGCCCATCTGGAGGGCCGCCCCCTCCCGGCCGGCGCTGCCGCCGCACAGATGGGTCAGCACCGTGCCCAGAAAGATGGCAGGCAGCAGCCAGATGGAGAGCTTTTTGCCGTGGTGCACCGCCTCGATGATGTCGTTGGTGCCCTGGCCCTCGGTCTTTGTCAGCTTGTAGAAGGCCACGATCACAAGGCCCGCCGCCGGCAGGCACCACAGCAGCCACGGATGCTGCTCCCGCAGCTCCGTGGCCCGCTCCACACCGATGTGGAACAGGGACCCCACCACACCGCAGAACACCCCTGTGACCATCGCTACCGCCAGCCATTTGGCCATGGCCCGGACATACAGCCCCGCATGGGTCCTCCCCGGATCCGCTCTGTTTTCCACGTCCATTCCCCCCTGGTCCGCCGGGCCGGCATCCGCCGGCGGATCCTCACGTAAAGATTCCGCCAAGAATTATACGGCATGAGGGCGGTTTTTGCAACTGCATCCGGCGGGATTTTCTCCCGCGCGCGGCGCTTTCCGGTTGATTCCTGCAGATTCTATGCTATACTGGACTCAGAGACAGGCGTACAGCAGCACGCCGGCCGTGCGCCTGGAATTTGAAAGGTTTGGAGGATGAAAACATGAAATACGGACGTACCTACAACTTTTCCGCCGGACCCGCCATGATGCCTGAGGAGGTCCTGGAGGAGATCGCCGCTGAGATGATGAACTACCGGGGCAGCGGCATGTGCGTGATGGAGATGAGCCACCGCTCCAAGGTCTTCCAGCAGATCCGGGATGAGGCGGAGGCCGATCTCCGGACGCTGATGGGCATCCCGGACAACTACAAGGTCCTGTTCGTCCAGGGCGGCGGCACGGTCCAGTTCGCCATGGTGCCCATGAACCTGATGAAAAACGGCGTGGCCTGCTATGTGGAGACCGGCAACTGGTCCAAGAAGGCCATCAAGGAGGCTCAGAAGTACGGCGAGGTGAAGATCGTCGCCTCCTCCGCCGACAAGAACTTCTCCTACATCCCCGACTGCTCCGACCTGGACATCCCTGACAACGCGGACTATGTCTACATCTGCGAAAACGAGACCATCAACGGCACCACGTATTTCAAGCTGCCCGACACCAAGGGGAAGGTGCTGGTGAGCGACCAGTCCTCCATGTTTCTCTCCCGTCCCTGCGATGTGTCCAAGTACGGCCTGATCTGGGCGGGCGTGCAGAAGAACGTGGGCCCCGCCGGCATGGCAGTGGTCATCGTCCGGGAGGATCTGCTGCGGGACGACCTGCCCAAGTTCGTGCCCACCTACATGAGCTACAAGACCCACGCGGACAACGACTCCCTGTACAACACCCCCAACTGCTGGGCCATCTACTGCTGCGGCAAGGTGTTCAAGTACCTGCTGAAGAACGGCGGCCTGGAGGCCATGAACAAGCGCAACGAGGAGAAGGCCGCCATCCTCTATGACTTCCTGGACCAGAGCAAGTTCTTCACCGGCGCTGTCCGGAAGGAGGACCGCTCCCTGATGAACGTGCCCTTCGTCACTCCCAGCAAGGAGCAGGACGCCGACGTGGTGGCCGCCTCCAAGGCCGCGGGCTTCGACAACCTGAAGGGCCACAAGAGCGTGGGCGGCCTGCGGGCGTCCATCTACAACGCCATGCCCAAGGAGGGCGTGGAGGCTCTGGTGGAGTTCCTGAAGAAGTACGAGGCGGAGCACACTTAAAGAGGGGACTGCGTCCCCCCTTTACGCTCCGGCAGACCTGCGGTCTGCCTCCGCTATTCCCCCTCACCAGTGACGTCGGTCACTGGTGTGTGCGCCCCAAGGGCGCACGGGTCGGGGAATTTTCGACAGGTACACGCCCTGCCGAAAATGATTAGAATTTATTCTTTCGCCGGAGGCGAACGAACTGGGGAAACCGGATGGTTTCCCCTAGCCCCCTTCCTTTTGAGGGGCGGAGCATTTGGTGGGATGCCATAGGCATATCTCCACTCTCTATTCTCCACTCTTCACTCTGGCGAAGCCTGACGCTTCGCCTCCCCCTTCCGGTTTGCCGGTGACGCCTGTCCCCCAATGGGCGTTTGGGATTTTCCGACGTTGGCACCCCTGGGGTGTGCCGGAAATGCATGAAAGGGGTCATATCAATATGGCATTGAGAGTTTTGGTCACCGACGGCATGGACGCCGGCGCGATGGAACAGCTGCGCAAAGATGGGTATGAGGTCGTTGAGCAGTTTTACGAGCCCGACCAGCTAGGCACGGCCCTGCGGGAGTTTGACGTGGTCATCATCCGCAGCGCCACCAAGATCAAGGAGCCGCAGATCGATGCCGCTGCGGGCAGCCGCCTGAAGCTCATCATCCGCGCCGGCGTGGGCGTGGACAACATTGCAGTGAAATATGCGGAGGAACACGGCATCCAGGTCAGAAACACGCCCCGCGCCTCCTCCAACGCGGTGGCGGAGCTGGCCCTGGCGCTGCTGTTCTCCTGCGCCCGGAACATCTCCATCGCGGGCCACACCATGCGGGAAAACAAGTGGGAGAAGAAGGCCTACTCCAAGGGCTTTGAGCTTGCCGGAAAGACCATGGGCGTCATCGGCTACGGCCGGATCGGCCAGATGGTGGGCGCCAAGGGTCAGGCCCTGGGCATGGATGTGCTGTCCGTGGTCCACCGGAACAAGCCGGAGGGCTGCGAGTGCGAGACCATGCACTTCGTCTCCATGGACGAGCTGCTCTCCCGGTCCGACATCATCGTCCTCTGCGCCCCCGGCGGCGACAGGCCCCTGGTGGATGCAGAGTCTCTGGCCAAAATGAAGGACGGCGTGGTGATCATCAACGTCTCCCGGGGCTCCAACGTGGATGAGGCGGCCCTGCTGGAGGCGCTGAACAGCGGCAAGGTCAAGGCCGCCGGCCTGGATGTGTGGATGAGCGAGAAGGATCCCAACTGGGCTCTGGCCCAGCATCCGGCCGTCTCCTGCACGCCCCATATCGGAGCAGGCACCAAGGAGGCGCAGAAACGCATCGGCGCGGAATTGGTGGATATCGTGGAGCATTTCGGAAAATAAGCTCATCCGCTCAGGCCCCCTCCCGCGAAATCGGGAGGGGGCTTCTTTTTCCGCCCATTTCTACTTTTTCCTTTTTCCGCAAATTTTCCTTAAATTTTTATCGTTTTTTAACTGCCATCTCTATTTACTTTTTAAAGTTGGCAGTGTATAATAGGGACCATACAATCGCAGAAGAGAAGGTGATGGATCCCATGAGGCAGGCAGTTGTCCCGGCCCAGTATCTGCAGATCGCGCTGGATCTGGCCACACGCATCGCCCAGGGGGAGCTGGCGGAGGGCAGCCGGATCTACGGCCGGTCCGTGCTGGCATCGGAGTACGGCGTCTCTCCGGAGACGATCCGCAAGGCCCTGCGGCTGCTGGCGGATATGAAGGTGGTGGACGTAAAGCCCCAGAGCGGGGCCGTGGTCCTCTCCGCCGACAGCGCCAGGCGGTACATCGACAACTTCTCCGAAGACGCGGACATCCACTCTCTGCGCTGTCAGCTGAAGGACCTGCTGGCGGAATCCGCAGAGGTGAACCGGCGCATGGCGGAAACGGTGACGGCCCTGGTCAAGAGCCAGGATACCTTCGCAGCTGCCGGCCAGCCGCTTCCCAACTACGAGGTCCCTGTTCCAAAGGATTCCCCCCTGATCGGGAAAAGCATCGGAGAGCTGCAGTTCTGGCAGTCCACCGGCGGCACCATCGTGGCCATCCGGCGGGGCCAGACGGTGATCCTCTCCCCCGGCCCCTACGCCGAACTGTACGGCGGTGACGTCATCATCCTGGTGGGAAGCCCCAGCGCCGCGGAAGCGGCCCACCGGCTAGTAACGACAAAGGAGTGAAGGCAGCAGTATGATCCAGTTTGAACACGTATCCAAAAGCTATGGCAAGACCCCGGTCCTGAAGGACCTGAATTTCACCATTCCCGATGGACAGTTCGTGGTCCTGATCGGCCCCTCCGGCTGCGGTAAAACCACCACCATGAAGATGATCAACCGCCTGCTGGAGCCGGATACCGGCACCATCCGCATCGACGGAAAAGATGTCCACAGCCAGGACAAGGTGGAACTGCGGCGGCATATCGGCTATGTCATCCAGCAGATCGGCCTGTTCCCCAACATGACTGTGGCCCAGAACATCTGCGTGGTGCCCAGGCTGCTGAAGTACGACAAGGCCCGGTGCGACGAGATCGTCCAGGAGATGCTGCAGCTGGTCCATATGGAGCAGTATGCCAACAAGTACCCCTCTGAGCTCTCCGGCGGCCAGCAGCAGCGCATCGGCGTGCTGCGGGCCCTGGCGGCCTCTCCCCCCATCGTGCTGATGGATGAGCCCTTCTCCGCCCTGGATCCCCTGACCCGGGAATCCCTGCAGGATGAGGTGAAGAGCCTGCAGCAGAAGCTGAACAAGACCATCGTCTTCGTCAGCCACGACATGAGCGAGGCGCTGAAGCTGGCAGACATCATCATCTTTATGTCCGCCGGTGAGGTGGTGCAGATGGCCTCTCCCGAGGAGATGCTGGAGCATCCCGCCAACGACCTGGTCCGCACGTTTATGGGCAAGCACACGCCGGACACGGCGCCCTCCAAGGTGGAGAGCTTCATGCGCACCAATGTGTTCAGCGTCCACAAGGACCGTGGCGTGCTGGAGTGCGCGGAGCGCATGGCCCGCGGCAGCGTGGATACCCTGCTGGTCACGGACGAACAGAACCGGTACTTAGGCACGATCTCCATCGGCGACATCCGCCACTGGGGACGGGAGCTCACGACCATCGAGCCCCTGATCCGCCAGACCGCCCGGACCGTCCGGGTGGGCGACGAGGCCAAAGAGAGCTTCGACTATCTGCTGGACTCCGGCGCCAACTACGTGGTGGTGCTGAACGCGGACGACACCATCGCCGGCATCGTCACCAAGACCAGCGTTGCCCGCTCCGTGGCGGAGAATCTGTGGGGTGAGGCCAAATGATGACTCTGATCCAGGACTACGGAGCGGATCTGCTGCGGGCCATCGGCCAGCACACGGTGTATGTGCTGATCTCCGCGGCCATCGGCTTTGCCGTGGGGCTGGTGTTCGGCATCCTGCTCTCCCGGGTCCCCCGATGGCTGTCCGGCATCATCATCCCCATCCTCTCCATCTTCCAGACCATCCCGGGCCTGGTGTTCATCGGCGTGCTGTTCATCTGGTGGGGCAACATCTATCCCACGGTGATCGTGGCACTCAGTGTCTACGCCATGTTCCCGGTGCTGAAAAACACCTACACCGGCATTCTGGAGGTGGAGAGCCAGTATATCGAAGCCGCCAAGGGCTGCGGCATGTCCTCTCTTCAGACGCTGCTGCTGGTGGAGCTTCCCCTGGCCATGCCGGTCATCATCGCAGGGCTCCGGATGGCCACCATCTACACCGTCTCCTGGGCGGTGCTGGCCTCCATGATCGGATTGGGGGGCCTGGGGGACTTCGTATACCGGGGCACCAATTCCAACAATAACACCCTGATCCTGCTGGGGGCCATCCCGGCGGCCATTTTGGCCATTCTCTTCGGACTGGTGATCGACCTGCTGCAGAAAAAGGTCACGCCCCGTGGCCTGCGGAAGGAGGCGGGCAGATGAGCTGGGATCTGATCTTCCAACACCTGTTTATCGTGCTGGCGGCCAGCCTGCTGTCCATCGCCGTCGGCCTGCCCCTTGGCATCTGGGCCTATGTGTCCAAAGTGGCTCGTCCGGTGATCCTGCGGATCGTGGACCTGCTGCAGACCATCCCCTCCCTGGCGCTGCTGGGCATCATCATGGTGGTGCTGGATCCGGGCAAGCTGACGGTCATCACAGGCATCACCCTCTACTCCCTGCTCCCCATTGTGC
Organism: Oscillibacter valericigenes; assembly: GCF_016902445.1. Taxonomy (GTDB): domain Bacteria; phylum Bacillota; class Clostridia; order Oscillospirales; family Oscillospiraceae; genus Oscillibacter; species Oscillibacter avistercoris. Next base: position 12,525 of record NZ_JACSNX010000005.1, read on the forward strand.
GGAACACCTGCCTGGGACTTCAGGAGGTGGATCCCGGCGTGAAGGAGGCCGCCCGCGGCATGGGCATGAGCAAGCCCTACCGCGTGCTGATGGTGGAGTTTCCCCTGGCCTTCCCCACGGTGTTCACCGGCATCCGCATCGCGGTGGTGAACGCCATCGGCACCGCTGTGTTCGCGGCCTTCGTGGGCGGCGGCGGCCTGGGCGGCGTCATTACTCAGGCTATCCGCATCTCGGATATGCCTCTGATCCTGGCGGCCACCGGTGTGCTTATGGTCATCGCCGTGGCGCTGGACTTCATCATGAGCTGGTTCGAAGGCCAGATGCGCAAGAGTCGGGGTGGCTCCAAAAAGATGTGGATCCCGGTGGCGCTGATCGTGGCGGCCTTCATCGCCCTGCTGCCCTATGGACGGGGCGGCACCGGCGACATCCTGCTGTATGACGGCGACTACTCCGAGACCCAGCTGATGCACCACATGGTGAAGATGCTGGTGGAGGACCAGACGGACCTGACCGTCACCATCCAGGACCAGATGTCCCAGGTGAACAACTGGAATGCCCTGAAGGATGACGGCCACACCTGCGACCTGATGATCTCCTACGACGGCACACTGCTGACCACCTTCTTCCATCAGGACACCCCCGACGTGCCGGAGGGCATGACCATCTACGAGTATGTGAAGGAAAAGGCCCTGGCAGACTATGACATCCATGTACTGGGCCGGCCCGGCTTTGAAAACACCTATGCCATCGGCGTGCCTCAGGAGCTGGCAGATACGTACGGTCTGGAGACCATCAGCGACCTGATCCCCATCGCGGATCAGCTGACCTTCGGCGCGGAGCAGGAGTTCTTCACGCTGGAGGGCAGCATGAAGTACGATCCCTTCGTGAAGTTCTACGGCCTGAATTTCAAGGACGCGGTATCCGTGGACATGGGCCTGAAATACTCCGCCATCGAAAACGGCACCTTTGACGTATCTGTGGTCTACACCACAGACGGTCTGAACATCAAGACCGGCCTGAAGGTCCTGGAGGATGACCAGAGCTTCTTCCCGGACTACTACGGAATGTACATCGTCCGGGGCGACCTGCTGGAGAAATACCCGGAGGTGGAGGGCATCCTGGAGCAGCTGACCGGGAAGATCTCCACCCAGCAGATGACCGAGCTGACCTATCAGGTGGATGTGGAAGGCCGCACCGTGGACGAGGTGGCCCGCGAGTTCCTGGTGAGCCTGGGCTTGCTGGACGCCTGACGCCATCCGAAAAGAACGCTCCGGAGCGGCAAAGCCCCGGAGCGTTTTTCGGAACAGATCTTTCGGACCGCACAGCGCTCTGCCCTCCGGCACGCAGCCGGCAGCAGCGGGCCCCGCGCCATTCGGCGCGGGGCCTGTCCTCATTTTTCGATCTTCACGAACTTCTCCGCCGGGGCGCCGCACAGGGGGCACCGGAAGTCCGGCGGCAGGGACTCTCCCTCGTACACATAGCCGCAGACGGTGCAGCGGTAGCCATTGATCTCCACGGTGCGGTAGACGGTGGCGGCAGGCGGCGTGGCCTTGCCCCGGTCCGTGTAGGCCTGGAGGGTCAGCACCTTCCCGTCCCCCAGGACCTCCGCCTCCGCAGCCTGTCCTACAAACAGGATATAGCTGCCGATCTCCAGCCGGTCCACCACCTTGCAGGCGATGCGGGAGACCATATGCTCCTTCAGATAGGGGTTGCCGCTGCCGTCTGTCTGGACCTCCCGGCCGGCGAACTTGTCCGCCACCCGGCCGGACTTGTAGCCAAAGGTGTCGATCAGCTCCGCCGGCGCGTCCGCGTCCAGCAGCGTGACGGAAAAGCTCCCAGCCGCCTGGACAGCCTTGCAGGTCTCGTGGTCCTTGTTCACCGCCACCGTGAACTTGGGCGGGAAAGAGGAAGTCACCTGGTGGAACGAGTTGACGATGCAGCCGTGGTTCCTGCCATCCGCCGCCGCTGAGAGCAGACAGAGGGCGTAGTCCATTTTCTGATACGCTTTGTTATCCATGTTGCCTTCCTTTCTGGCGGCTCCGGCCGCCGATCCCCGGAAAATCCTCTGTGACCATTTTATATATTTAATATATAGTTTACCAGAAGCGCCCGGCAGATGCCTGTTGCAGCCGCGACTGGTCCGCCGCAAAAATTTTCTCCCGTTTTCTGTGGACAAATACCGGTTTATGGCTTATACTCTCTATAACCATACAGCATTATTGCAATTTATATCTGATATAAGTTAATATGATGCTTTCAATTTTCAACAGAAGGAGTGGTTCTATGTCTGAGAGCTACGCTGGCAAGATCAACCGGAAGCTGCTGAAAAAGCGCCGCATCATCAACGCCGCCGCCGGGCGGGAGCCGGCGGACCTGGTGCTGAAGAACGCCACCTATGTCAACGTCTTCTCCAACGAGCTCTGCCACGCCGACATCGCCGTGGCGGAGGGGCTGATCGTGGGCATGGGCCAGTACTCCGGCACCGTGGAGGAGGACTGCACCGGCAAGATCGTCCTCCCCGGCTTCCTGGACGCCCACATCCATCTGGAGAGCTCCCTGGTCTCCCCCAAGGAGTTCGTGAAGGCCGTGCTGCCCCACGGCACCACCACCGTCATCACCGACCCCCACGAGATCGCCAACGTCATGGGCACCGACGGCATCGAGTACATGCTCCAGGCCACGGAGGACCTGCCGGTGGACGTGCGGTTCATGCTGCCCTCCTGCGTGCCGGCCACGCCTCTGGACGAGTCCGGCGCCGTGCTGGACTACCGGGCCATCGACTCCTTCTACGACCATCCCCGGGTCCAGGGCCTGGCGGAGATGATGAACTTCGTGGGCATCATCGCCGGGGACGACCAGCCGGTGGAGAAGATCGTGGCCGCCCAGGCCCACCACAAGAAGATCGACGGCCATGCGCCGGACCTGGTGGGCAACGACCTGAACGCCTACATCGCCGCCGGCGTCTACTCCGACCACGAGTGCCACGACCTGAACGACGCCATCGCCAAGCTGGAGCGGGGCCAGTTCATCATGATCCGGGAGGGAACCGCCGCCCGGAATCTGGACGCCCTGGCCCCCCTGCTGTGCGACAAATACTCCGAGCGGTGCATGTTCTGCACCGACGACAAGCACCCCAACGACCTGCTGGAAAAAGGCCACATCGACTACATCGTCAAGCGGGCCATCGGCCTGGGGGTGGACCCCATCACCGCCGTGAAGGTGGCCTGCCACAATGCCGCCCGGTACTTCCTGCTGAACAACCGGGGCGCCATCGCCCCGGGCTACCTGGGGGACTTTGTCATCATTGACAGCTTCCAGGACTTCCACATCGAGAAGGTGTTCAAGAAAGGCGAGCTGATGGTGGATCACGGCGTGGTGAAGGACTTCCCCACCCCGGCCATCGACCCCTACCTGACGGAGCGGGCCCACAGCACCTTCCACGTGGAGCACCTGACGGCGCAGGACTTCACGGAGGCCCGGCCCCGGGGCATCATCGGTATGGTGAACGGGGAGATCACCACCGTGGACGCCGGCTACTCCGACCGGATCGACGCGGAGTACGACGTGCTGAAGATCGCCGTGGTGGAGCGCCACAAGAACACCCGCCACATCGGCATCGGCTTCCTCCAGGGCTACGGTTTGAAATCCGGCGCTGTGGCCACCTCCGTCTCCCACGACTCCCACAACATCATCGTGGTAGGCACCAGCGAGGCCGACATGGCCGCCGCCGCCAACCGGGTGGTGGAGCTGAACGGCGGCATCGTGGTCTGGGACGGCGGCAAGCCCGTGGCGGAGGTCCCCCTGTCCATTGCCGGCATCATGAGCGACGAACCCCTGACCGCCGTCAATGAGAAGCTGGAATTCGCCAAGGCCAAGGCCCACGCCCTGGGCGTCAACCCGGGCATCGACCCCTTCATGACCCTGAGCTTCATGGCCCTGCCGGTGATCCCCTCCCTGCGGATCACCACCCGGGGCGTGTTCGACGTGACCACCCAGAGCTATGTGTGAGGAGACCGCATATGCTGGAATTTCTTCTTGGGGCGTGCTTTTTCCTGTGCATCTTTGCCCCCTTCACCTTCGTGATCTTTCTGATCGACGCCATCAAAAAGGTCGTCTCCGGCGAGGGAAATGAGTATCTCTCCGGACTCGGCGCCGGGCTGAGTCTGCTGATCATACTGGGGGGATCTTCTATCTGTTGCTGTGAAGGCAACTGGTTAGCACTCCTTTCACTTGAGTGCTAATGTTTACAAATCGTTCAAACAAATGACACACAATATCCGATTTTCCATCCTATCATAAGACTCGAAAAGAAGAACAGGAGGTCTTGAGAAAGGCGCCTGTTCCCCCCGGCGGCACATCCTCCATGATCCGTCTGCCGCCGGTCCCAACCACGGATCATCAGGATTTGATAGGAGGAATCGAATATGTTTGAACTGAGACCTTACCGCAGAAACACCATGAGCACCTGGAACCCCTTCTCTGAGATGGAAGAGATGGAGCGCCGTTTCTTCAACAACGACTTCTTCACGGGCCGGGGCCTGGCGGAGTTCAAGACCGACATCACCGACGAGGGCGACCACTACGAGCTGAAGGCCGACCTGCCCGGCTTCAAGAAGGAGGACATCCAGCTGCAGCTGGACGGCGATACCCTCACCATCCAGGCCCAGCGCCACTCCGAGCATGAGGAGCAGGAGAAGAAGGGCAAGTATGTGTGCTGTGAGCGCTCCTACGGCGCCTACAGCCGGAGCTTCGACGTCTCCGGCATTCGGACGGAGGACATCAAAGCCGCCTACGACAATGGCGTGCTGGATCTGAAGCTGCCCAAGAAGACGGCGGAGGTCTCTTCCAGCCGGCAGATCAGCATCGAATAAGGGCTGAAGTCAGACCGGGCCCGCGGCATTCTGCCGCGGGCCCGGTTTTTTACGTCTCGTTCTCCACTGTGATCTGGCAGGGCCCCATGGCCGCCAGGGCGGCCCGGTGGCTCTCCGGCGTCACGCCGGCGCAGCAGGCGGCGTCCACAACGACCTCCGCCTCCGGCAGAAACGCCTTCACCAAAAGGGCGTTGGAGATCACGCAGATATCCGTGCACAAGCCGACGAGCGTGACCTGTTCCACCCCCGGCTCTCCCTGGCGGCGCAGGTCCTCGTCCCGGGCCTTCAGCAGCGCCCCCAGATACTGGCTGCCGAAGGTGGGCTTGTCGATGGGGTGCTCTGCGTATTTTTGCAGAGGCTCCACGATCTCCCATCCCTCCGTGCCCCGGATGCAGTGGGGCACCGGCAGCTTCTTCCCCTCCTGGGTGTTCAAGTAATCCGTTTCATGGGTGTCCCGGGTGAAGAGGATCTTCTCTCCCCGGCGGATGCCCTCCTCCACCCGGTCCACCACCCGGGGCACGATCTCCCGGGCCTCCGGCGTGCCCAGCGCACCGGAGACAAAGTCGTTCTGCATGTCCACAACGATCAGTACGTTCATCACAGCGCCTCCTTTGCCCCACATCATAGCAGAGATCTTCCACATCCGCAAGGTCCCGTCCTGCCAGGCGGGAAAAGATGATTGACTTCTCCCCCTTTCCGGTTTAAGATAGGGAAGGTCTGTCTGCGGGCGTGGTTCCGGCAGACGGGAAAAATGAGAAGGAGAGAGAAACTTGAGTCGAGAAAACTTCCGGTCCCGGCTGGGATTCATTCTGGTGAGCGCCGGCTGCGCCATCGGCATCGGAAACGTGTGGAAATTCCCCTACGTCACCGGTGCCAACGGCGGCGGCGTATTCGTGCTGTTCTATATTCTGTCCCTCATCATCATGGGCGTGCCCATCCTGACCATGGAGCTGGCGGTGGGCCGTGCCAGCCGCAAGAGCGCCGTGGAGGGCTACCGGGCCCTGGAGCCCAAGGGCAGCCGCTGGCATGTCCACGGCTGGCTTGGCATCATCGGCTGCTGCCTGCTGATGATGTTCTACACCACGGTGGCCGGCTGGATGCTGGGCTACTGCGTCAAGTTCGCCGCCGGCACATTCAACGGCATGACCCCCGCCGATGTGGACGCCGTGTGGACCAATATGCTGGCCAACCCCGGCGAGATGACGCTGTGGATGGCGCTCATCGTCCTGGCGGGCTTCGCCGTGTGCAGCTTCGGCCTGCAGAAGGGCCTGGAGCGGATCAGCAAGTGGATGATGATCTGCCTGCTGGCCCTGATCGTGATCCTGGCCGTCAACAGCCTGACCCTGGAGGGCGCCATGGAGGGCGTGAAGTTCTATCTGCTGCCGGACTTTGAGCGGGCGGCGGAGGTCGGCATCGGCAACGTGATCGTGGCCGCTATGAACCAGTCCTTCTTCACCCTGAGCCTGGGGATCGCCGCCATGGAGATCTTCGGCAGCTACATGTCCGACGCCAACCGCCTCCCCGGCGAGGCGGTGCGGATCTGCTGCCTGGACACCTTCGTGGCCCTCATGTCCGGCATGATCATCTTCCCCGCCTGCTCCAGCTTCGGCATCGAGGCCAGCAGCGGCCCTCCTCTGATCTTCCTGACCCTGCCCCGGGTGTTCGTCAGCATGGCCGGCGGCCGGGTGTGGGGCGCCCTGTTCTTCCTGTTCCTGACCTTCGCCAGCTTCACCACGATCATAGCGGTGTTCGAGAACATCATGGCCTGCTGCATGGACACCTTCGGCTGGTCCCGGAGGAAAGCCACCATCCTGGGCTGCGTCTTCATGCTCCTGGCCAGCATGCCCTGTCTGCTGGGCTACAACCTGTGGTACTTCGAGCTGACCCTGCCCAACGGCGTTACGGGCCAGGTCCAGGACGTGGAGGACTTCCTGGTGAGCAACCTGCTGCTGCCCATCGGGTCCCTGATCTACCTGCTCTTCTGTGTGAGCAAGTGGGGCTGGGGCTTTGACCGCTATCTGGCCGAGGCCAACAAGGGCACCGGCCTGGGGATGTCCCCCAAGCTGAAGCGCTATTTCCAGTTCGTGCTGCCGCTGCTGATCCTGGTGATCCTGCTGGTGGGCCTCGCCACCTGGTTCTGGCGCATCCTGGTGTGCGCCGTGGTGGTGCTGTTCGTCTGGTTCATGGCCCGGCGCGGCGCTGCCAAGGCCTCCCGTTGAGAACATCGGATCAAAAAAGAGGACCGTCTCTGACGGTCCTCTTTTCTGTGCCTCAGGGCAGCTCTGCCCGGAACAGCCCGTGGCGGGAGCAGCAGAGATACAGCTTTGCCCCGCCCCGCAGCTGGGGGATCCGGAACTCGCTGCCCTGCTCCGGGTACAGCCGCACCAGCAGCAGACGGTCCGGCGCCACACAGGCGGCGAAGCGGATGAAGTGCCCCTTCTCCATGGGATGGCGGAAGGTGACGTACCAGTCCGTCTCCACCTCCTGAACGGTCGCGGCGTGCTCCGCATCCGCGGGGACAGCCCGCAGCGGCTCCAGCTTCCGGCCGCAGCAGGAGAGCTGCCCGCCGGAGCTGGACGTCAGGATGTTGCCGCAGTCCGGGCACACATAGAATTGCAGTCGTTTCATATTTCCTCCATCCGGCGCAGCGGGGTTCAGGCCTCCGTCCAGAAGCCCCTCCACGCTGACGCCAAAGATCTCTGCCAGGTGCGGCAGCAGCCCCACGTCCGGGATGCCCTGGTCCCGCTCCCATTTGCTCACCGCCTGGGTGCTGACGCCCAGCTGCTCCGCCACCTGGCGCTGGGTCCAGCCCCGCTCCTGCCGCAGCTTTCGGAGCAGTGCCCCCGTTCTCTGGTCCTGCATCGTTCCTCACCTCCCTCTCAGGATACCCGAAGCCGGCGGAAAACGCAAGCAACGCTCCGTTGAATTTCCAGCTCCCGCCGCAAAATGCCCTTTTCCCCCTGCCGCAGCCGGGTGATTTCTGGGCAAGTCTCCCGAATTTGCAGGACGAAGTACTTTTTCCTGCAAAACCGCTTTTCATCCGGCCGGCGGTATGGTATATTGAGGGGAAGAAGCACGGCTCCCCCGTGACACACAGGAGGTCTTTGAGAATATGATCACTCTCCATGACAACGGCGTGTTCCTGACCGGCGGCATCCCCCAGGCGGACGCCGGCATCTCCCCGGAGGAGGGGCGGAAGCGCACCATGGCCTGGTCCATCCTCCAGGCCCACAACACCTCCGGCGACCCGGCGCATCTGCAGATCCGCTTTGACGCCATGGTGTCCCACGACATCACCTATGTGGGCATCATCCAGCAGGCCCGGGCCTCCGGGATGAAGGAATTCCCCATCCCCTACGCCCTCACCAACTGCCACAACAGCCTGTGCGCCGTGGGCGGTACCATCAATGAGGACGACCACGTGTTCGGCCTCTCCGCCGCCAAGAAGTACGGCGGCATCTATGTGCCCGCCAACCAATCCGTCATCCACTCCTACGCCCGGGAGCAGATGGCCAGGGGCGGCGCCATGATCCTGGGCTCCGACTCCCACACCCGGTACGGTGCTCTCGGCACCATGGCCGTGGGCGAGGGCGGCCCGGAGCTGGCCAAGCAGCTGCTGAAAAACACCTGGGACATCAGCTACCCCAAGGTGGTGCTGGTGTACCTCACCGGCGCGCCCCGGCGGGGCGTGGGGCCTCACGACGTGGCCATCGCCCTGGTGAAGGCCACATTTGCAAGCGGCTTCGTCAACAACTGCGTTTTGGAGTTCTGCGGCCCCGGCATCGCAAGCCTCCCCATCGACTACCGCAACGGCATCGACGTGATGACCACCGAGACCACCTGCCTGTCCTCCATCTGGGAGACGGACGGCGTCACCAAGGACTTCTACCAGGCCCACCAGCGGCCGGAGGATTACCGGGAGCTGCATCCGGCGGATGGGGCGTATTACGACAAGTACATCGAGATCGACCTCTCCAAGGTCGAGCCCATGATCGCCCTGCCCTTCCACCCCTCCAATGCCTGGACCATCCACGAGTTCCTGGAGAACGCCGCCGACATCCTGGCGGCGGTGGAGGCGGACGCCCAGAAGCGCTACCCCAAGGCCCACGTGAAGCTGGCGGACAAGATCCACGACGGCGGCGTGTGGGCGGACCAGGGCGTTATCGCCGGGTGCGCCGGCGGCCTCTTCGACAACATCACCGAGGCGGCGGACATCCTCCGGGGCGGCTCCACCGGCAACGGGGCCTTCACCCTGGATGTGTATCCCACCAGCGTGCCCGTCAGCCTGGAGCTGACGAAGATCGGCGCCACGGCGGACCTGCTGGCCACCGGCGCCATCATCAAGCCCAGCTTCTGCGGTCCCTGCTTCGGCGCGGGAGACGTGCCCGCCAACAACGGCCTGTCCCTGCGGCACACCACCCGGAACTTCCCCAACCGGGAGGGCTCCAAGCCCGCCGAGGGCCAGTTCGCCGGCGTGTGCCTGATGGACGCCCGGTCCATCGCCGCCACAGCCCTGAACGGCGGCAGGATCACCGCCGCCACGGACATCGACTACACCCCCGTCCACCGCGACTACCACTTCGACAAGGGCGTCTACGACCGGCGGCTGTACTACGGCTTCGGCAAGGCGGACCCCAGCGTGGAGCTGGTGATGGGTCCCAACATCACCGACTGGCCCAAGATGCAGCCCCTGGCGGAGAACCTGCTGGTGGAGCTGGCGGCGGTGCTCCACGATCCCGTCACCACCACCGACGAGCTGATCCCCTCCGGCGAGACCTCCTCCTATCGCTCCAACCCTCTGCGGCTGGCGGAGTTCACCCTGTCCCGCCGGGAGCCGGCCTACGTGGGCCGGGCCAAGGCCGTGGCGGCAATCGAGGCGGAGCGCCTGGCCGGGAACGCCCCGGACAAGCTGACCACCATCCTGGACAAAGTGGGCGACGGCAAAGCGCTGGCCCAGAACACCCAGTTCGGCTCCTGCGTGTTCGCCAACAAGCCCGGCGACGGCTCCGCCCGGGAGCAGGCGGCCTCCTGCCAGAAGGTGCTGGGGGGCTTCGCCAACATCTGCTACGAGTTCGCCACGAAGCGCTACCGCTCCAACTGCATCAACTGGGGCATCCTGCCCTTTACCCTGGATGCGGGCACGTCCTTTGACTATGCCCCCGGCGACTGCGTGTTCGTCCCCGGCATTCGGAGCGCCATCGAGACCGGCGTGGAGGACATCTCCGCCAAGGTCATCCGGGCCGACGGCAGCGTGGAGGATCTGATGCTCCACGTGAAGGGCCTCACCGATGACGAGAAGGAGATCATCCTCGATGGCTGCCTGATGAACTATTACGCAAAGCGGAGCAACTGAGCAGATAAAGGTGAAAAGATAAGAGATAAAAGATACTTCGCCGAATATCTCATATCTTTTATCTCTTATCTCATATCTCAATTTGAGGTGTTGATATGCAGAAAATTCAAATGACCACTCCCCTGGTGGAGATGGACGGCGACGAGATGACCCGGGTGCTGTGGGGCTGGATCAAGGAGAAGCTGATTCTTCCCTTCGTGGACCTGAAGACGGAATACTATGACCTGGGCCTGCTCCACCGGAACGAGACGCGGGACCAGGTGACCATCGACGCCGCCAACGCCACCAAGCGCCTGGGCGTGGCGGTGAAGTGCGCCACCATCACCCCCAACCGCCAGCGGATGGAGGAATACCCCCAGCTCACGGAGATGTGGAAGAGCCCCAACGGCACCATCCGGGCCATTCTGGACGGCACCGCCTTCCGGGCGCCCATCGTCCTGCCCATAATCCACCCGGTGGTGAAGAACTGGGAAGCCCCCATCACCATTGCCCGCCACGCCTACGGCGACATGTACAAGGCCGTGGACATGGTGACGGAGGAGCCCGGCACCGCCACCCTCACCTTCAAAGGGGCCAGCGGCGCCGAAAAGACCCTGACGGTCCAGACCGTGGACGGCCCCGCCGTGTGGCAGGGGCAGCACAACACGGAGAAGAGCATCCGGGCCTTTGCCCGCAGCTGCTTCCAGTACGCCATCACCCAGAAGCAGGACCTGTGGTTCTCCACCAAGGACACCATCTCCAAGGTCTATGACGGGGAGTTCAAGCGGATCTTCGAGGAGGAGTACGAGAACACCTACAAGGCGGAGTTTGAGAAGCTGGGCCTCACCTACTTCTACACCCTGATCGACGATGCCGTGGCCCGTGTGATCCGCTCCAAGGGCGGCTTCATCTGGGCGCTGAAGAACTACGACGGCGACGTCATGAGCGACATGGTGGCCACCGCCTTCGGCAGTCTCGCCATGATGACCTCCGTGCTGGTGTCCCCCGACGGCACCATGGAGTTCGAGGCCAGCCATGGCACCGTCACCCGGCACTACTACCGCTACCTGAAGGGCGAAAAGACCTCCACCAACCCCATCGCCACCATCTTCGCCTGGTCCGGCGGACTGAAGCGCCGGGGCGAGCTGGATGACCTGCCGGAGCTGGTGCGGTTCGGTCAGGCCCTGGAGGACGCCTCCCTCCAGACCCTGACGGACGGCGTCATGACGAAGGATCTGCTGGGCCTGGTGGAGCCCGGCTTCACCGCCCGCGGCGTGGACAGCGAGGAATTCCTGGACGAGATCGCCAGGCGGCTGGCGGCCAGGCTGGCGTGAGCTTCCGGTCCCGGCGCACCCTGTGGTGCGCCGGGACCTGCTTCTCTCTTCCGCCGGCCCTCCCCTTGACTTTGCCGGCGTTCTCCTTTAAACTGGTCCCGTCCCGCCAGTCCTCCGGCGGACGCTCAAATCACCGAAAAGAGGGTTTTCCATGCACATTCGACAAGAGACCCCCGCCGACTATCCCGTGGTCTACACGCTGATCAAAGACGCCTTCGCCTCGGCGGAGCACTGCGACGGCAACGAGCAGGATCTGGCCGCCGCCCTGCGGCAGAGCACCAGCTTCGTCCCGGAGCTGTCCCTGGTGGCGGAGGCGGACGGCCGCATCGTGGGTCACATCCTGTTCACGAAGATCCGGATCGGCACCAGCACCCAGCTGGCGCTGGCGCCTCTCTCCGTCCTGCCGGCGTTTCAGGGGCAGGGCGTGGGCTCCGCGCTGGTCCGGCAGGGCCACCAGATCGCCCGGGACCTTGGCTATTCTTACAGCGTCGTCCTGGGCAGCGAGACCTACTATCCCCGCTTCGGCTACGTCCCTGCGGAGCAGCTGGGCGTCCAGACGCCGTTCCCCGTGCCGGCAGAGAATTTCATGGCCGTCAAACTGACGGAAGATGCGCCCCCGGTCCGGGGGGTGGTGCAGTATGCCCCGGAGTTTGGGATCTGACGCCGCCTCAGCCGCGCCAGACGGCCCGCCGCACTTGCGGCGGGCCGTCTTTATGTCTGCGTATCCCCCAGATGCTCCCGCAGCACCTGGATCACCCGCCTCATGCCGTCTGTGAGATACTTGCCCCGGTGGCGTACCAGAAAGTAGTTCCGGCAGAAGCTGCCGCCCACCACCGTCAGTTCCCGGAGGCTGCCCCGTGCGACGTCCCGCTCCACCAGAGAGCGGGGCAGCAGCGTGATTCCCAGCCCCGCCCGGGCGCAGGACAGCAGCGCAGCGGTGCTGATGCTCTCCACTGCGGGCCGAATCGGAACGCCCGCCTGCTGGAATCCCGCTTCCACGCTGCTGCGGGTGCCGCTGCCCTGCTCCCGCAGCAGCAGTCGCTCTCCCGCCAGCTCTGCCAGGGTCAGGGTGTCCTTCCCCGGCAGATAGACGGGGGCGCACACCGCCGCCAGGGTCTCTCCGCACAGCGGCTCCGCCAGATAGTGGGGCGAGAGCGTGACATTGTCCACCACGGCAAAATCCAGCTCATTCTGCAGGATCATCCGCTCCGTCTCCCGGGAGTTCTGGACACAGGCCCGGATTTCCATCTCCGGCAGCTCTGCCGCCAGATGGATCAGGATCTCCGCCAGCCGGGTCTCTCCCAGTGTCACATGGACGCCGAAGGCACAGGTGCCCCGTGCACCGCTCTCCCGCAGGACCTCCACCGACTCCCGCATCTGGGAGAGGACTGTATCCGCGTACTGCCGCAGAGTTCGCCCTGCCTCCGTGAGGTAGATCCGGCGGTTCATCCGCTCAAACAGCCGCACGTTGTAAAAAACCTCCAGCTCCCGGATAGCCAGGCTTACCGCCGGCTGGGCCATATTCAGCTTTTCCGCCGCCCGGGTGAAGCTGCCCTGGGCGCAGACAGTCGAGAAGATCTCCAGATGCCGCAGCGTCATGTCGTCCACCCCATTCATATCATTTTTATTATGGATATTATTTTATCATATGGATTGATGAATGTCACGAAAAAGCGTATGCTGGGAGCGAACTTCAAGAGAACGAGAGGAGCGTTTCCCATGCGTACAGACCTCGGCAAAGCCCGCCTGCTGTTCTGGACCTTTTTCAAGATCGGCGCCTTCACCTTTTGCGGAGGGTATGCCATGATCCCACTGATCCAGCGGGAGGTGGCAGAACGCCGCTGCTGGCTGAAAGACGGAGACATTCTGGACATCGTGGCCATCGCGGAATCCACTCCGGGACCCATTGCCATCAACTCCGCCACCTTTGTGGGATATCAGGTGTGCGGCACTTTCGGAGCCTTCTGCGCTACGCTGGGCGTGGTGCTGCCCTCCTTCCTGGTGATCTACGTCATCTCCTTCGTGCTGCGCCAGTTCTCCCAGCTGCTGGTGGTGCAGTATGCCTTCAACGGCATCCGGGCCGGTGTCCTGGCCCTGCTGCTGAAGGCGCTGCTGTCCATGTACCGGCAGAGTCCCAAGGGAGCTGTGGCCTACGCGATCATGGCTGGTGCCTTTGTGCTGACGGCCTTCTGCGGCGTGGATGCCGTGCTGGTGATCCTGGCCAGCGCTGCCATAGGTCTGGCCGCCTCCCACATGGCCAAAAGGAGGGCTGCGGAATGATCTGTCTGGAGCTTTTTGTCACCTTTTTCAAAATCGGCCTCTTTACCATCGGCGGGGGCTATGCCATGCTGCCCCTGATCCAGGCGGACGTTCAGGCACACGGCTGGATGACCGCGGAGGAACTGGTGAACTTCATCGCCGTCAGCGAGAGCACGCCGGGCCCCTTTGCGGTGAACGTCTCCACCTATGTGGGAGCGGAGCTGGCCGGCCTGCCCGGCGCCCTCTGCGCCACGCTGGGCGCGGTGCTGCCCTCCTTCCTCATCATCCTGCTGGTGGCCCGGTTTTACGCCGCCTTCCGGTCCAGTGCCATCATCAGCGGAGCCATGAGCGGCCTGCGGCCGGCGGTGATCGGCATGATCGGTGCCGCCGCGGTCTCTGTGGGACAGACGGTGTTCGCTCCTGACGGCGTACAAGCGCTGGCCGGCTATCCCCTGGCCTGCTCCCTGGCCATCTTTGTCCTGATGGCGTTCCTGACCCACAGGAAGCTGCATCCCATCGCCATCATCCTGCTGTCCGCCCTGCTGGGGATCGCCGCCGGCTATCTCCGGCCCATGTGATCTGCACCGGTCCTTGTTCGGATTTTTGCCGCTCACCTCTTGACTTGGAGCGCACTCCAGGTGGTATTCTCTTGGTAAGAGGGGCCGCCTCAGGGCGGACGGAGGCTCTTTCCATCCAGGCGCGGATGGCAGAAGTGCCTTATAGGGCTGCGGGGCTCCGCAGCCGGAATTTCGGAAAGAGGAGTGATTGCAATGATCTACAGGGACTTTCAGGATCTGAAGCTGTCCGCTTTGGGCATGGGCTGCATGCGCCTGCCTGTCATCGGCGGCGACGATGCCCGGGTGGACGAGGACGCCGCGGCGGAGATGGTGGACTACGCCATGGCCAACGGCGTCAACTACTACGACACCGCCTGGGGCTACCACAGCGGCAACTCGGAGCTGGTCTTGGGCAGGGCCCTGGCCAGACATCCCCGGGACAGCTTTTACATCGCCGACAAATTTCCCGGCTACGACCTGTGCAATATGCCGAAGGTTCAGGAGATCTTCGAAGCGCAGCTGAAAAAGTGCCAGGTGGACCACTTTGACTTCTATCTCTTCCACAATGTGTGCGAGATGAACATCGACGCCTACCTGGACCCCCGGTACGGCATCCATGACTACCTGATGGAGCAGAAGAAGAACGGCCGCATCCGGCATCTGGGCTTCTCCTGCCACGGCAATCTGCCGGTGCTGAAGCGGTTCCTGGAGGCCTACGGCAAGGATATGGAGTTCTGTCAGCTGCAGCTGAACTACATCGACTGGAGCTTCCAGAACGGGCGGGAGAAGGTTGCGCTGCTGGACAGCTATCACATCCCCGTCTGGGTCATGGAGCCCCTGCGGGGCGGCCGGCTGGCCCGGCTCAGCGAAGCGGAGTCCGCGCCTCTGAAGGAGATGCGGCCGGAGGAGCTCGTCCCCGCCTGGGCCTTCCGGTTCCTGCAGTCCATCCCCAGCGTCACCATGATCCTCTCCGGCATGTCCGATCTGGAGCAGATGAAGGCCAATATCGCCACATTCCGGACGGACGCCCCCCTCAGCGGCAGCGAAATGGACCGTCTGCTGGCCCATGCGCAGGACATGGTCCGCAAGGCGGGTGTCCCCTGCACCGCCTGCCACTACTGTGTCAGTCACTGTCCCCAGGGGCTGGATATTCCCGGCCTGCTGGCGCTGTACAACGAGCATGCCTTCACCGGCGGCGGCTTCATCGCCCCCATGGCCCTGTCCGCCCTGCCCAAGGACAAGTGGCCCAGTGCCTGTCTGGGCTGCCGCAGCTGCGAGGCGGTCTGCCCCCAGCAGCTGAAGATCTCCGAGGCCATGGCCGACTTTGCCTCCAGACTGTGACCCAGCATGCAGACGGCCCCGCCGGAAGCGCTCCGGCGGGGCTCCGTTCTATCTGAAGGTCGTTGCTGCGTCCGGGAATGCGGCTTCAAGAGCCTCCAGCAGCTTCGCCGGGGCCAGCTGCTCCCGGGTGCATCGCTCCGCAAAGCGCCGCACCGCCGCCTCATCCTGTGAGACATGCGGGATAAACGAGGTCTCCACGATATGCCCCTCTTCCAGTTCCTGGATCAGGATGCCGCAGGTGTACGGGTGCTCTGCCCCCATGCCGAGGACACGGATCCGCACAGAGGTATAGCGGTACATGAGGATCCCTCCCTTCCACGGCCGGCAGATGAGGGCGTGCACCGTACAGCCGTAGATTGCTGCGATCCGGTCCGCTGTGCTGAGCTTCGGTTCGGCCTCACCCGCTTCATAGCATTGAAGTGTCCGCACAGAGATGCCGATCAGCTCTGCTGCCTTTTCCTGGCTGAGTCCCGCCCGTTCCCGCTCTGTGCGATAGACGATCCCCGCCTGGGGATCTCTTTTTTTTTTGCTTCTTTTTCATCGCAAATCCTCCTTCTATGGAGGATTTTACAGGAATTTCCAAATATTGAACACGAAGGAATCTGCGGGTCCTGTAAAAAAGGGCGAAAAATATCGAAATTTGTCGTTTTTGACAAAACACGGGCCCCGACCGTCATACGGGGCCCGTTGGCTCAGACAAATCCCTCCAGCCTGGCGATCCGGTATTCCAGCACCGCGAACTGCCGGCGGGTCAGGGGCTGATCCAGCATCAAATCCCCCTGGCTGTTCCCCTGCAGGACGCCGTTTTCCGTCAGCCAGGCCACGGCGGCCTGCACCTCGGCCTCATAGCCCGGATCCGTCTCATCCTCCGTCCATGGGATTCCCAGGTACTCCAGGATCCCCCTGGCCTCCGCAACGGCCAGCTTCTGGCGGTAGGCAGCCTCCTTCAGAAGCGACACCTCATCCTGATTGGTGTGGAAGCCGTTCTCGATCAGGACGGCCGGGGCCTTGGTGTGTTTCAGCACATACAGTTCCGGGGCATAGACGATGGGCGTGGACCGCACGGTGATCCCGGCCGCCCGCACCTGCTCCAGAATGTCCTGGGCCGCCTGCTCCCGTCTGCCGCCGGGGCCATAGAGATAGATGCTCCACCCTTTGGCAGAGGACCAGCCGCTTCCCGCGGCGGCGTTGCTGTGGAGGCTTACGAACAGATCCAGATCCGGGATGCTGTTGGCGATCTCGCACCGTTTGGCCAAACTCACCGCCTCACCGCCGGTGCGGGTCATGGTGACGGCCACGCCCCGGTCTGTCAGCAGCTTCTCCAGCCGCTTTCCCAGGTCCAGGGTGAATTCCTGCTCATAATAGGTCCCGTCCGGGCTCCTGTTGGCCAGATTGCCTGCGTCATGTCCCGGGTCCAGACAGACGCGTCCAGATGGTTCACGCAAAGGCGCACCTCCCCTCTGTACAGATTCCGCTTGGCAGCGCAGGGGCGCATTGCCCCTGGTCCAGTGTATCGGAATCCGGCCTGTCCCGACACCGGAATGTCGCTCTGCCGTGCCGCCGCGCATATCATGGGTTGACTCCATACTCGATCGGGGGGCTCCGCCTATGTACTCCATCCTTCTCAAACGCCTGAGCAATCTGCTGTGCGTCAAGAGCATCGTGACACTGATCCTCACGTCGGTCTTTGCGTATCTGGCCGCTGCCGGACAGGTGTCCAGTCATGATTTTCTGACCGTATTCTCCGTAGTCATCGCCTTCTATTTCGGGACCCAGAGCGAGCGGCTCCATGAGCAGGGCGAAACGGGCACCGCCCCAAAGCCGTGAGCGGGCTCAGCCCAGAGCTACGTCCAGCACCATCATCACGCTGAAGCCCAGAGCGAAGGCCAGTACCCCCACGTTGGAGTGGCGGCCCTGGGACATCTCCGGGATCATCTCCTCCACCACCACGTAGAGCATGGCACCGGCGGCAAAGCTCAGCAGATAGGGCAGCGCCGGCACAAACAGCCCCGCCGCCAGGATGGTCAGCAGCGCTCCCAGCGGCTCCACGATCCCGGAGAGCACACCGCCGGCAAAGGCCCGGAGCTTGCTCTCTCCTTCCGCCCTCAGGGGCAGGGAGATGATGGCGCCCTCCGGAAAATTCTGGATGGCGATGCCCAGGGCCAGGGCCAGCACCCCCAGGGAGGAGATCTCTGCATCTCCCGCCAGGTATCCGGCGCAGACCACGCCCACCGCCATCCCCTCCGGGATGTTGTGGAGCGTCACCGCCAGAACCAGCATGGTGGTCCTGCGAAGCTGGCTGCTGGGCCCCTCCGGCTGGCCGCTGCTGCGGTGGAGATGGGGAATGATATGGTCCAAGGCCAGCAGGAACAAAACGCCGATCCAAAAGCCTGTGACAGCCGGCAGGAACGCCCACTTCCCCAACTCCGCCGACCGGTCGATGGCCGGGATCAGCAGGCTCCAGATGGACGCTGCCGTCATGACCCCTGCCGCAAAGCCGGTGAGGCCCCGCTGGATCCCATCCGATAAGTCCCTTCTCAGAAAAAATACGCATGCCGCGCCAAAAGTGGTCCCCAAAAAGGGGAGCAGCAGACCATAGACCGCTTCCATGCCAGCACTCCTTTTCCTCTTTTATTCTGAATGTTTCGTTAGTTTACACTAACTATATAGGAGATCCAGCGGTTTGTCAATGCCTTTTTCCGGATCAAACGCCAGGTGCCCCGCCGGTCTGCCGGCGGGGCACCTGCTGTGATACGGATCTGGGTCCTGTTCACTTTCCGGCGGCCCGGACCTCCGCCCGCTCCCGGCGGAAGTGCACCATGCCGGTGCGGTCCAGCGCCACCATCAGCGCGGGGATGAAGATCAACTGCAGAATGATGCCGGGAATGGCGTTCACCAGCGCCTCCGTCAGGAAGATCTGCCAGGTGAAGGGCACGCTGGCCACGCCGGTCATCACCACCCGCACGGTGGCCCAGACCAGCCGTCCCCCGATCATGGCGGCGATCAGGGAACGATAGAGGGCCACCACGCACTGCCAGCGGGAGCGGCTGTACAAAAATCCGGCGATGCCGGCATAGGCAGCCAGCTCAAAGGCCATGGCCACCGCCGTCATCAGCGGCGGCATACCGAAGAGCACCATCCGCAGCAGCGGCATGATAAAGCCCACCACCACGCCGAACTGCCAGCCGCAGATCAGCCCGCAGAGGAAGGCAGGGATGTGCATGGGCAGCAGCATCCCGCCGATCTGGGGGATCTGTCCGGTAAAGAAGGGCAGGACCAGGCCCAGGGCCAGGAACATGGCGGACAGGACCATGGCACGAATCTGTTTGCTGTGTTTCATAGGGAATAACTCCTTCTCAAAAAGTCTTGTCACGGCGCCTTCTGGCGCCGTACCAGCCTTCTGGCTTTTTTTCCGGAGTTTTTGCATGGGTCATTGGAGTGGACGCCCGGCCTTCTGGCCGGGAGATTCCATTGTGGGCGTTGAATCAGAAAAAGGCGCTGGTGTCGATCACCAGGTCGCTGCCGTTCTCCGGCCCGCACTGCTGAAAGTATCGCTCTTCCAGCGGCATCCAGCGGCTCTCATAGGCGGCGAAGTGACCGCCCTCCCGCCGCTCCAGACGGCGGCGCTGGACCTTCGGACCGCAGGTAAGGAACAGCTTCAGGTCATACCGGGCGGACAGCAGCGGATGCTGGGAATAGCTGCCCTCTACCACCGTCAGGTTCCGGGGCGGCAGCGCCGCCGGAACGCCAAGGGTCCCGCTCTGGCAGTCAAAGGGCCGGTAGCAGACCGGCTCCCCCGCCTCCGCCGGGATCAGGACCTCCCGCAGGAAGCGGGCAAAGTCCATGTTCCCGCCGGGAATCTCCGTCCAGTTCTCCGCCCGCAGGTCCGGCGGCAGATAAAAGTCGTCCATATGGACCACGTTGCAGGGGATAAGCTGCCGGATCAGCTCTGCCAGGCTGGTCTTTCCGCTGCCGCAGCGGCCGTCGATGGCCACCACCGCCGGAGCACCTCTCCCGGCCAGGACCGCGATCTGCAGCAGAGCCGGGAAACAGCCGCCGTATGCCGTCCGCATCACCCGGTAATGGGGATGGTATGCCTCCCGGTAGGCTGCGGAGTGATGGACCGGCGGACAGCCCTGACCGCGGTACTCCGCCAGCCAGGCCGCCATGCCAGGCAGCTCCGCCGCCTCCAGCACCGCCAGCCCCGCTTCCAGATCTGCCGGTGTGCCCTGGCACCGCTCCGCCGTCATGCAGAGCAGATCCGCTGCCAGCTGCGCCGCCAGGGGCAGATGGTCCGTTCCCGCCAGATACAGACGGCACAGTCCGTTGCCGATCTTCTCCGGCGGACGGGGCCGGCTGTCAGCCGGGATCCGGCTCCACTCCTGCAGCAGGCCCCGCAGGACCTGCTCCCGCTCCGCCAGGGTGTGCGCCGGGCCAAGTGCGCTCTGATACGCCAGCTTGGCGCAGTCCTGGGGCTGCATCAGCGGATATCGTGCCAGATGCTCCCGCAGGACTGCTTGGAATTCCTGATCCATACGCGCTCCCCTTCCGATCCCGGCAGCTGCCGCCAAATCTCTGCGGATCTCCGTCCGGAGCCGCCGCAGCCCTTCCCCTTTGGGAGGGCCGGAGTCCCTGGCCGGTCCGGTGCCGGCCGCCTTCTTCTGAACGCAGCCGACCGCCGCAGGATGCTGTTCGCATCCACTCGTTGACATCATGTCAAGTGATATTATACGCCTGCGTCTGACATGATGTCAATACGCTGTCCTGGCCCGCGGCCCATCCTGCTTTTTGGTCACAAAGCCAAAAGTTTGGCGTAAACTTTGACATTTCCAGCATTGACAAATGGGGCAAAAAGAAACTATCATAAAATACGAAGTATCGTAAACGTTTGCACAATCTGTCAAAACCGACCCACGGCCTTTTCTGAGGCCCGCGCTGCCGATGCGTCTGTTTTCGGCCCTGATGAAATCAAAAAGCAAGGAGGAGCCTTATGAATGCGGAATCCCGTTACAAAGCCGTGATCTTTGATCTGGGCGGCACCCTGCGCATCGCTCTGGAGGATGAGCCCTATATGCGGCATGCCCGCCGGAAAATGGCGGAGATCGCAGGCACTTCTCTGGATGTGGAGGCGTTCTATCAGCTGGTGGAAGATCGCTATGAGGACTACCGCCGCTGGGCGCTGGCGGAAAACAAGGAGTCCGGAGACGAAGAGCTGTGGCGCAGGTGGCTGCTGCCGGACTATGATCCTGTCCGCATCTCCCAGGTCTGTCACGAGCTCTCCTTCCAGTACCGGCAGGCCAAGGGGCGCCGTGTGCTGGTGGACGGCGGCAGAGAGGTCATCGAGACCCTGCACGCCCGGGGCTACCGGCTGGGCATCGTCTCCAACCTGATCGGCGAGCATGAGGTCCCCGACTGGCTGGAGGAGGACCGGCTGGATCCCTATTTCAGCAGCGTGGTCCTGTCCTCCGTCTGCCATCTCCGCAAGCCCGGCGCGGAGATCTACCGGATCGCTCTGCGGGAGCTTGGCGTGGAGCCCGGCGAATGTGTCTCCGTAGCGGACAACATCAAGCGGGACATCACCGGCGCCAAGGAGGCCGGGATCGGCTGCAATGTCATTTTCCGCTCTCCGGAAAAAAAGCATCCCGTGGTATTTACGGAGGAAAACCGTCCGGACGCAGTCATCTCCCAGTTCACGGAGCTGCTGGATCTGCTGCCGGCGCTGAACTGAGAGGAGGCATCTTTCATGTCTGCATCTGACCGAGGCGGCGCAGAGCTGGCCCAGGCCGTCCGGCGGGCCTATGAGGCCGGACAGGACGACTACCATCTGCAGCCGATGGTCCTGACGGAGCACGGCGTCCCCGTGGGCCGCATCCGGGACCATGACGCCGTCATCTTCTGCTGCCGCCGGGGCGAGCGGGAGGTGGAGCTGACGGAGCTTTTCACCCAGCCGGACTTCACGCCGGTGGAACGGCGGTCCCTGCGGGATCTGTACTTCGCTATCCTGACCCTGTATCACGACAAGTTCAAGGACCTGCCCGTGGCCTTCGCCCCTGCCCATGTGGAACGGCCGCTGGCGCAGGTGCTGTCAGAGGCCGGAAAGACCCAGCTCCACTGTGCGGAGTCTGAAAAATTCGCACATGTCACCTTTTTCTTCAACGGGGGCGAGAATCGTCCCTTCCCCGGAGAGGATGACGTCTGTATCCCCTCGCCCAAGGGCATCGACTTCGACCAAAAGCCGGAGCTGTCCCTGCCCCAGGTGGCGGAGACTGTGACCCGGGCGCTGGGGAAGTACGACTTCATCGTCACCAACTTCGCCAACGGCGACGTGATCGGCCACACCCAGAACACCGCCGCCAAGCTGGAGGCCTGCGGCCACGTGAGCCGCCATCTAGGTGCCGTGGTAAAGGCCGCGCTGGCTCAGAACTATGTGGTGGCTATCACCGCCGACCACGGGAACATCGAAAAGCTCTACACCGCCTCCGGCAAGCCGGACGGCGCCCACACCACCAATCTGGTCCCCTTCCTGCTGCTGGATCCGGCGCAGAAGGCGCCGATCTCCCTGCGGGACGGCTCTCTGTGCGACGTAGCCCCCACAGTCCTCGACGTGATGGGCATCCCCCAGCCGCCGGAGATGACGGGCCGCTCTCTGGCGGAAGGCCATGCCTGGGGACCTGACCGAAAGATGCTGCTGATCATCTGCGACGGCTGGGGCCTGGGGACCGGCGACAGCGGCGACGCCATCCATCTGGCGGATACGCCGGACTGGGATCGTCTGCTGGCGGAGTGCCCCTCCTGGTCCCAGCTCCACGCCTCCGGCGAATTTGTGGGCCTGGGCAGCGGAAAGGCCGGCAACTCCGAGGCCGGCCACACCAATCTGGGTGCCGGGCGCTGCGTCCCCCAGGACGACGTCCGGCTGGACGCCGCCATCCGGGACGGCAGCTTCCAGCACAATCCGGTCTTTCTGCAGGCCATCGACCACGCCAAGCGCAACGGCTCTGCCCTGCATCTGCTGGCGTATCTGAGCCGCAAGTCCTCCCACGGCTCCATTGACTATCCCCTGGCCATCTGCCGGACGGCGAAGGAGCAGGGACTGGCGGACGTGTATCTCCATATCATCTTCGACGGCCGCTCCACAGAGCCCGGCTCCGCCCCCGCTCTGCTGGCGGAGCTGGATCAGCAGCTGGCAGAGATCGGCACGGGCCGCATCGTGGACGGGGTCGGCCGGGGGATCGCCTTGGACCGGGACCGGAACTATGAAAAGGTGAAGCTGGCCTATGACGCTCTGGTCGACGGGGCCGGTGCCCTCTATTGATGGTGCTTTTTCTGCGCGAAAAGGATAACGTTTGCGAACAAATTTGCAGGAACAGGGCGCTTTATGTAAAGAATGCGCAAGTTCTCTAATCTTTTTTCACAGAAAAATATACAAATATTTGTTCATTCTTCTAAATTAAAAGAGCATTATTGACAAAAACATTTTTGAGGGGTATCTTTAGTAATAAGAGGAAACGAAAACGCTTGCGAAACATTTGTAAACAGCAAACAGTTAGGAGAGAGGGTGCAAGAGGAAGATGAAACCACAAGAGCAAACGTATTCAAAAAGCCGGCGGCTGAAGAATCAGATCAAGGCCGTGGTGACCAATCCCTACAACATCATCGTATTGGTCGCCATCGTCCTGTTGGTCTATCTGATCGTTCTGCCGCTGCTGGACATGATCACAACTACCTTCGAGCTGGCCCAGCGGGATCTGCGGGCCGTGGGCGGTACCATGGATGACGTGGGAACGTTTACGCTGTATTACTGGCAGCGGCTCCTGGCCAGCGAATTGTCCTGGACCATGCTGATCAAGCCGCTGATCAACTCCCTGACCATCGGCGTATGTGTCTCCGTGTGTGCCATCCTGCTGGGATCCATCCTGGCATGGCTGATGGTCCGCTCGGATCTGCCCTTCAAGAAGTTTTTCTCCCTGGCAGTGATCATCCCCTACATGATCCCTTCCTGGTGCAAATCTCAGGCTTGGCTGTCCATGTTCAAGACTTCCCGCCTCGGCGGCGCACCGGGCTTCATGGCATCCCTGGGGCTGGACGTGCCGGAGTGGCTGGCCTACGGCCCCATCGCCATCATCATCGTGCTGACGCTCCACTATTACGCCTATACATATCTGCTGGTGTCGTCGGCACTGGACTCCATCAACTCCGAGCTGGAGGAGATGGGTGAGATCCAGGGCGCCGGCAAGGCCATGATCCTCCGCCGGATCACGCTGCCTCTGGTGCTGCCGGCCATCCTCTCCGCGGTGATCCTGACCTTCTCCAAGGCCATCGGTACCTTCGGCACCATCAACTACCTGGGCTCTCCGGTGCAGTACTACACCCTGTCCAGCCAGCTGTACATGAACAGCAAGTCCCAGAACACCCAGACGGCGTTTGCCATGGCGATCCTGATGATCATCATCGCCTCCATCGCCGTGTTCATCAACCAGAAGCTCATCGGCTCCCGCAAGTCCTACGCCACCATCGGCGGCAAGGGCGGACGCTCCACCCTGATCGGTTTGGGGAAAGTCGGCAAGCCGGTGATCACCGTGGTGCTGCTGGCGTTCTTCGCCGTTGGCATCATCATGCCCATCGTCATCCTGATCCTGGAGAGCTGCATGCTGAAAGAGGGCATCTACTCCCTGGAGAACTTCACCCTCCACTACTGGATCGGCGACCCGGACCCGAAGATCATGGAGGGCATGCCCGGCATCTTTCAGAATGAAGATTTTATCAACTCCCTGCTGAATTCCCTGCGGCTGACGCTGGTGAACGGCGTGTTCGGCACCATCTTCGGCCAGCTGCTGGGCTACATCACGGCCAAGGGCCGCGGCAAGCTCCATGGCAAGCTGGTGGAGCAGCTGGTGTTCATTCCCTATCTGATCCCGTCCGTGGCCTTCGGCGGCATCTATCTGTCCATGTTCTCCAAGCCCCAGACCCTGTTCGGCGTGACTCTTGTCCCCGCCCTGTACGGGACCTTCGCCCTGCTGACGCTGGTGTCTGTGGTGAAGCACCTGCCCTTCGCGGCCCGCGCCGGCACCTCCAACATGCTGCAGATCAGCGGCGAGCTGGAGGAGGCGGCCACCATCGAGGGCGCCGGCTTCTTCCGCCGGTTCGTCAAGATCGTGTTCCCCCTGTCCAAGGGCGGCTTCATTTCCGGCTTCATGCTGATCTTTGTTTCCATCATGAAGGAGCTGGATCTGATCATCCTGATCATGACCCCCACCACCTCCACGCTGCCGTATCTGGCCTTTACCTATCAAAACGGCAACTCGCCCCAGGCATCCAACTGTGTGGCGATCGTGATGTTCGCCATCGTGTTCCTGGTGTACGCGATCGCGAATCTCTCCGGCAAGGCAGACCTGGCAAAGAGCATGGCAGGCTGACGCGGACAGAGAACTGAGAGGAGACGACGAAGATGAGCAAGATCGAATTAAAGCATATCGATAAATTCTACGGCAAGAACCACGTGCTGAAAGACCTGAACCTGACCATCGAGGACGGCGACTTCATGACGCTGCTGGGCCCCTCCGGCTGCGGCAAGACCACCACGCTGCGTGTGGTGTCCGGCCTGGAAAAGCCCCAGAACGGCTTCATTTACATGGACGGCAAGGAGATCGTCAACGCCGCCGAGGCGTACTACGCGCCCCCGTCCCAGCGGAATTTGAACCTGGTGTTCCAGTCCTACGCCCTGTGGCCCCACATGACGGTGTTTGAGAACGTGTCCTTCGGCCTGAAGATCAAGAAGATCCCCTCCGCGGAGATCGAGAAGATGGTGGCCAGCGCCCTGGACCGGATGCAGATCGGCCAGTACGCCAAGCGGTACCCCACGGAGCTCTCCGGCGGCCAGCAGCAGCGGGTGGCCATCGCCCGTGCCATCGTGTCGGAGCCCCGGCTGCTGCTTCTGGATGAGCCCCTGTCCAACCTGGACGCCAAGCTCCGGGTGGATATGCGGTCCGAGCTGAAGCGCCTGCACCACGACACCGGCAGCACCATCATCTATGTGACCCACGACCAGGTGGAGGCCCTGACCATGTCCACCAAGATCGCCCTGTTCCGGGAGGGCGAGCTGGTCCAGGTGGATAAGCCCCTGGCGCTGTATGACAACCCCTGCAACCTGTATACGGCGGACTTTATCGGCAACCCCAGCATCAACTTCATCCAGGCGGCCGGCACCATCGACGCCGGAGGTCTTGTGGCGGAGGGCATCATGGGCAGGCTGATCTTCCCCAAGGAGGACATGACGGACAACGCCCCCACCTCCGGCAAGTACGATCTGATCCTGGGCATCCGGCCGGAACAGATCTCCATCTCCCGGGAGCGGACGTCTCCGGAGCAGGTGGAGGCCCACGTCTACGCCGGCATGCCCGCCGGCTCCGAGACGCTGGTGGCCGTGCGGGTCGGCGAAAAGCTCATCACAGTAAAGGAACTGGGCTCCACCCACTACGGCGGCGACGAAGTCGTGTATCTCTCCTTTGATCCCCGGAAGATCAACGTCTTTGATGCCAAGTCCGAGAACCTGATCAAATACTGCCGCTGAGACAGCCATCTCTTTCCTGCATCTGCAAATCCCATTCCCTGGTATCCTGACGGCCTGTGCCGTTGTGATAAGAACCCGCGGAAGAATGATTAAGGAGGAAAAGAATCATGTTGAAGCACAAGAAGCTATTGAGCCTTCTGCTGGCCGCTACGATGCTGTTCACCGTCACCGGCTGCGGCGGCGGGACGGACGACGGCGGTGCCGCTGGCGACACCGGCGAGAGCGGTCTGACAGAGTGGGAAGAGACCGCCAACATCTATGCCACAGACGAGACGGATGAGGAACTGTATGAGCAGGCCATCGCGGAGGGCGGCGAGGTCACGCTGTACTCCATCTCCTCCCGCTGCGGCAAGGTGGCCGAGGCCTTCACGGCCAAGTATCCTGAGATTGAGTGCACCGCCTTCGATATCTCCACCAACGAGCTGCTGGAAAAGGTCACCCGTGAGCACGAGGCCGGCCAGTACGTGGCGGATGTGGTCCACATCAAGGATCAGGACGGCTCCCTGTACAACGAATACGTGCAGAACAAGATCTTCTATCTGTATCAGCCCGCCGACATCTTCTCTCACATCGACCCCAGCTACACGGAGACCGCCACTCCCCTGTACATTGAGCTGACCCAGCTGTTCTACAACGCCGAGGCCTATCCCGACGGCTCTCCCATCACCAACATCTGGCAGCTGACCGAACCCCAGTGGAAGGGCAAGATCCTGATGCAGAATCCGCTGGATAACCTGTCCTGGGGCTCCTGGATCACCGGCTTCTGCGTGGGCGATGTGCCCGATCAGCTGGCTGCCGCCTATGAGGAGCTGTACGGCGAAGCCCTGGTCCTCTCCGACGGCTGCGAGAACGCCGGCTATGAGTTCCTGAAGCGCCTGCACGACAATGAGCCCATCTATACCTCCTCCTCTGACGAGATCGCCGAGGCCGTGGGCACGCCCGGTCAGTCCGATCCTCCCGTGGGCTTCTCTGCCTCCTCCAAGCTGCGCAAGAACGAGGACAACGGCTGGGTCCTGGCCCCCGTGAATCTGTATCCCACCACCGGCATCCCCGCCATCAACACCCTGTACGTGGTGGAGGGCTGTGAGCATCCCGCCGCCGCCAAGCTGCTGATCCGCTTCATGATGGGCGGCATCGACGGCGACACCAGCGGCTATGAGCCCTTCAACACCCTGGGCGGCTGGCCCGTCCGGGACGACATCGAGCCCGCCGAGGGATCCACTCCCTACTCCGAGCTGAACGTGTCTCCCTTCGATCCCGACGAGATCTACGTGACCTACAACACGGTCCGTGACTTCTGGCAGATGCTCGGCTGATCACCGCGACTGTCCTCCCTGATGCGTTTCCAGGGCCGGCGGACGGATATCCGTCCGCCGGCCTCCCATCTCAATCGGCTTTATCATACAAGGAGCTGCCCATGAGTCTGTTTGTCGATAAGAACCACCGGCGGAAGAGCCCCATCGCCATTGCCGGATTTTTCACCACCGTGCTGTTTCTCTGCGTCTACGGCGTGCTGTACGTCCTGCTGGCAGAGCCGCTGTACCGGCATGTGGCGCTGTCCAGCCCCGCCGCCACCAACGTGGCGCACGCGCTGATCATCTCCCTTGCGGGGACCGCCCTCTGCGGGCTGCTGTTCCTGCTGAAAGATAAGCGCGTGGCCCTGTTCGGCTTCGTGGGGCTGGCGGTGGTCCTGGTCATGTTCTACGTGGCCACATTTCTGATGGAGGACAGCCGGCGTGATATGATGCTGCCGCTGATCACACTGTACGGCCTCGCCCCGGCCCTGGTGGGCAATGCCGCTGCATGGCCTTTGTACCTCAAGCTGAGAAAGACCCATCCCCTGCCGCAGCCAAAGACGCTACGCGAGGAGATCCGGGAGGCGGCCGGGACTTCCGGCAGCCCTGCTGTTCATGCTGCGCCGCCGTCTGCCGCGGCCGCGTCCCGGCGTTCCCCGGAAGAAGACGCCATGCTGCTTTACGGGGACGACGGGGACAGCGCCGTCTGACACCATCTGCAAACGAAAACAAACGTACGGAAAGGGAGCGAATCCTGATGCTGACAACAGTCCTATTCGATATGGGCGGGACCCTGGAGGATATCTGGTACAACAAAGAGACCCAGCAGGAGGCCGCCCGGAAGCTCCTGGAGATCCTGCGGGACCACGGCCTGGATCCCGGCTGCCCGCAGGAGGTCTTCTGGGAGAAGCTCTTCAGCGGAGTGAAGGCCTACAAGCAGTGGAGCGAGGGCAACATGCTGGAGAAAAAGCCGGAGGAGATCTGGCCGGACTGGTATCTGCGGGACTTCGCCTTTGACCGGGAGCAGCTGCTGCCCATCACGGAAGAACTGGCCAACACCTATGAGGTGACCTTTTACCACCGGGAGCTGCGCCCCGATGCCCGGGAGATGCTGCAGGCCCTGAAGAACCGCGGCTACCGCCTGGGCGTCATCTCCAACAACGCCTCCCTGTACAATGTGTTCAACATGCTGGAGACGTACGGCATCCGTTCCTTCATGGAGGATGTGACCGTATCCAGCGTCACCGGCTACCGCAAGCCCCATCCGGAGATCTTCCGGATCTCCCTGCGGCAGATGCAGGCCCGGCCGGAGGAATGCGTCTATGTGGGCGACACCGTCTCCCGGGACATCATCGGCCCCAAGCAGGTGGGCTTTGCCAAGGCAGTCCAGATCCGCTCCTTCCTCTCTGAGCAGAAGGACGTGGGACTGTCCCGGGACGTGTTCCAGCCGGACACGGTGGTCCGGGACCTGCGGGACCTGGTCACCTGGCTGGATGAGATCAACCCCCGGCTGGCTCCGCATCCATAAACGTACACCGCACGATCCGGCCGCCTCCGCTGCGGGCGGTCCGCCTGGCAAAGGCTCCCCGGCTCACTGGAGCCGGGGAGCCTCGTGCTGTTCTTTGAAAACGGCTCTGCTCAGCAGCAGAGGCCCTCTGCCACGCGGCAGAGCCGGTCCGGCCGGTTGGTGATGATCCCGTCCGCACCGCGGGCGATCATATCCCGCATATCCGCCTCTTCATTGACCGTCCAGGTGTGGATCTCCATTCCCCGCTCATGAAACAGATCCGTCAGCTCCGGCAGGTTCTGGAGGAGCCGGTACCGGGGATGGATGCAGTCCGCATTGGAGCCGTCCAGATAGCGGTCCATGTGCAGCAGCGGCTTGTCGTACAGGAGTCCTGTCCGGATCTCCGGGCAGAGCGTCTTGAACCTCTGCATGGAGAGATGGTTGAAGGACGAGACGAACACCTGCTCCTGCATCTGGCGGCTGGTCACCGCATCGATCACCCGCTGCTCCAGCCCCTCGTAGAAAAAGAAGTCGTTTTTCAGCTCCAGGTTCAGCAGCCTGTCCGTCTCCCGGCAGAAGTCCAGCAGCTGATCCAGCGTCCAGATGTGCTGTCCTGCAAACGCCGGAGACTTCCAGACGCCGATGTCCAGCTCCAGCAGCTCCTGATAGGTATGATCCCGAACGAAGCCGGTGCCATTGGTGGTGCGGTCCACAGTGTCGTCGTGGATGATCACCGGAACGCCGTCCCGGGTCATGTGGACGTCGCTTTCAAAGCCGTCTGCCTCTGTCCGGTCCACGGTCATCTGAAAGGCCAGCGGGCTGTTCTCCGGGTACTGTTCGCTGAAACCGCGATGGGCCAAGATCAACGGTCTTTTCATCTGTCCGTTCGCTTCCTTTCCGGCGGTCTTCCGCCGCAGCCGCGCGCCCTGCAGGGCCGCGTTCGATTTATCTGTAGTATAGGAGCTTTTGTGTGAACCTGCAAGAGGACGGGACATTTTCTCCGGTCCAGACTCTCTCCGAAAAGAAGGCGATGGCATGAAAACAGTTCTGGGATACCTCCGCCCTTATGCCGGGCGGGCCGCCTGCGGCGTGCTCATCAAGTTTTCCGCCGCCGTTCTGGAGCTGATCCTCCCCCTGCTGCTGGCCAACGTCATCGACGTTCTGGTCCCGGCCCGGGATCTGCCTGCCATCTGGCGGACCGGCGGACTGATGCTGGTGCTGGCCTTCGGCGCGGCGGCCGGCAACATCCTGGCCAACCGCATGGCGGCACGGGTATCCATGGAGATGACCCGGGATCTGCGGCGGGACTTGTACCATCAGATCCAGCACCTGCCCTGCGCCCGGGCGGACCGCTACTCCGCCTCCTCCCTGGTCTCCCGGCTGACCAACGACACCTATAACATCCATCAGATGTTCGACAAGATCCAGCGTGGCGGCGTACGCGCCCCCATGCTGGTGCTGGGCGGTCTGACCCTGACCTTTCTGCTGGAGCCCGTCCTGGCGCTGGTGCAGTTCTGCGTCAGCCTGCTGACCTTCCTGACCATCTTCCTGGTGACCCGCCGGGGCGTCCCCTTTTACGGAGAGGCCCAAAGCGCCGTGGACACCGTGGTCCGCATCCTGCGGGAAAATGCCGCCGGTGTCCGCGTCATCAAAGCTCTGGCCAGCCAGAGGCGGGAACAGGACCGGTTTGAGCAGGCCAACCGGCGGGACAGGGCCGCTGAAGAGCGGGCCGGCCGTGTGATGGCACTGACCAATCCCATCACCGATCTCCTGCTGAACCTGGGGCTGACCCTGGTGGTGCTGGTGGGGGCCGTCCAGGTGAATGCCGGTGCCATGCCCGCCGGACAGATCGTGGCGTTTTTGACCTATTTTGCCCTGATCCAGAGCGCCACACTGGGCATCGCCAAGGTCTTTGTCCGGATCAGCAAGGGCGTGGCCTCCGCCCGCCGGATCCGCCAGGTCCTGGAAGAACCTCCGACCCAGTCCCTCTCCGGCGCAGATGCGCGCCGGCCGGAACTCCTGGGGATGGAGGGGGCCACCTTCTCCTACCACGGGGTAGAGCCGGACCTGGCGGATGTGAGCTTCACCCTGCAGAAAGGGCAGACGCTGGGCATTCTGGGTCCCACCGGCAGCGGCAAGACCACACTGGTCTCCCTGCTCCTGCGGCTCTACGACGCAGACAGCGGCGTCGTCTGGGTAGGCGGGCAGGACGTCCGGTGCCAGACGCCCCGGGCCGTGCAGGACCGGTTCGGCGTCGCCTTTCAGAGCCAGAGCCTTATCGCCGGGACCATTTATGAGAACATCGCCTTTCTGCGGGATCTCCCCCGGCAGGATGTAGAGGCCGCCGTGGACACCGCCCAGGCCCGGGAGTTCGTCTCCCGCCTCCCCCAGGGGCTGGACACCCCTCTGGAGCTGCGGGGCGCCAACCTCTCCGGCGGCCAGCGGCAGCGGCTGCTGATCGCCCGGGCGCTGGCCGGCCGGCCGGAGATCTTGGTGTTGGACAACGCCGACAGCGCCCTGGACTATCAGACAGCCGCCCGGCTGTGGGCGGCGCTGCGCCGGGACTTCCCCAGGACCACCCTGGTGATCATCTCGGAGCGCGTGGCCTCCGTGCGGGATGCGGACTGCATTCTGGTGCTGGAGCACGGCCGGATCATGGCCAGCGGACGCCATCAGGACCTGCTGGTGTCCGCTCCCCGCTACCGGAAAATGGCAGAGCTGCAGATGGGAGGCGAGGCGGTATGAAGCAGAGCAGACGACACACCCTGCTGCGGCTGTGGCGCTTCCTGCGCCCCCACGGCCTGTCCCTGCTGCTGACGGCGCTTCTGCTGGTGCTGGCCAATCTGCTGACGCTGGCACTGCCTCTGTTCTCCGGCTGGGCGGTGGACGCCATCGGGCTGAAGGCCGGTCATGTGGACTTTTCCGGCGTGCTGCGCAGCTGCGGCGGCATGGCCGCCTGCTGTCTGCTGGCGGCCGCCCTGAACTATCTGGTCTCATCCCGGCTGATCCAGATCGGCCAGGCGGTGTCCTACGATCTGCGGAAGGCCGCCTTCCAGCGGATGACTGAGCTGCCGGTCCAGTATTTCGACACCCACCCCTCCGGAGACCTGATCAGCCGCATCTGCTATGATGTGGACACGGTGAACACCTCCCTCTCCACAGATCTTCTGCAGATCTGCACCAGCGTTCTGACAGTGGCGGGCTCCTTTGTCATGCTGCTGTGGCTGTCCCCCACGCTGTCCGTCGTGTTCTTCGTCACCGTCCCCCTCTCCATCCTGCTGACTTCCGTGCAGATGAAACGGATGCATCCGCTGTTCCGCCGGCGGTCCCGGGAGCTGGGCGCTCTGAACGGTTTTGCGGAAGAGCGCATCGGCCGTCAGCGGGCCATCCGCACCTACGGCGTGGAGGCAGCGGACCAGCGCCAGTTTGAAGCCCGAAACGACCAGGCATCCCAGGCGTATTACGAGGCGGACTGCGCCAGCGCCGCACTGGGCCCCTCCGTCAACTTCATCAACAACCTCTCCCTGGCAGCCATCAGCGTCTTCGGCGCCATGCTGTATCTGGGCGGCAGCCTCTCCTTCGGGACTCTGTCCTCCTTTGTGCTGTACTCCCGGAAATTCTCCGGCCCCATTCGGGAGGCGGCCGACCTGCTGGGTGATCTGCAGGCCTCTGTGGCCGCTGCCGAGCGGATCCTGGACCTGCTGGACGAGCCGCCGGAACCAGCCGACGGGCCGGAGGCCCGGGAGCCTGCTCATCTGCGGGGAGACCTGTCCTTCCGGCACATCTCTTTCCAGTATATCCCCGGGCAGCCGGTACTGCGGGACTTCTGCACAGAGATCCCCGCCGGCAAAATGGTCGCCGTGGTGGGTCCCACCGGGTCCGGAAAGACCACGCTGGTGTCGCTGCTCCTGCGGTTCTACACGCCCCAGGAAGGCAGCATCCTGCTGGACGGCCTGCCCCTGTCCGCCTACACCCGGGACGGCCTGCGGCGCCGGATGGCCATGGTGCTGCAGGATACGTGGCTGTTCGGCGGGACTGTGGCGGAGAACATCGCCTACGGAACGCCGGGCGCCACCCGGGAGCAGATCGCCGAGGCCGCCAAAGCCGCCTGCATCCACCGGTTCATCTGCTCCCTTCCGGAGGGCTATGACACAGTCCTCACCGACGAGGGGGCCGGGATCTCCAAGGGGCAGCGGCAGCTGCTGGCCATTGCCCGGTGCTTCCTGTCCCAGGCGGATCTGGTGATCCTGGACGAGGCCACCTCCGACGTGGACACAGAGACGGAGGAGCAGATCCGGGCAGCGCTGGAGCGGCTGCGGCAGGGCCGCACCTGCTTTGTCATCGCCCACCGGCTGGCCACGGTCCGAAACGCCGATCAGATTCTGGTCATGTCCGATGGCCGGGTGGCGGAGGCCGGGACGCATCAGGAGCTCCTGGCCGCCGGCGGGCTGTATGCCAGGCTCTATCAAGCCCAGTTCTGAGTCTCCTTCCGCCGGCGGGCGGCTGTAAATGGCGGCTTGTGGTGCACATTTTGTAAAATCCATATGAAATATATTGACAGAAAGAATAAAAATAGATATTCTCTTATATAAGAATTCAAATCTTACAGCTATAATCTTCTTTTATTTGGAATCGGAAACGCTTGCGTTTTCACCGGGTATTCCACCAGAGAGGAAAGGCGCATATGAAACGGGTCACTTTAAAGGATGTCGCCAAAACCGCGGGAGTCTCCTACGCCACGGTTTCCAGAGCGCTGTCCGGAAGCAATCAGATCGGGCAGGCCACCCGCGAGCGGATCGTCCGCCTGTGTGAGGAGATGGGCTATACCGGCAACTACGTGGCCAGGTCCATGGTCAAAAAGAAAACGGATCTGATCGGCCTTGTGGTGCCGGCCATCGAAAACGAATTCATGTCTCAGCTGGCCTATTATGCAGAGATGAGTGCCCGCTCCCACGGATACAACATCATGCTCTGTGATTCCGGGCCGGATCTGCGGCAGGAGATCAATGTGGTCAAACTGCTGCTGGGCCGCCAGGTGGACGGCATCCTGATCGTCCCTCAGAACTCCATCACCTACGAGCATATCGCGGCCTATATCGAGGATGTCCCCACTGTGTTTCTCAGTGAAAACCTGCGGGATCAGCCCCAGAGCTATGTGGCCATCGACAACAGCCGGGGGACTTTTCTGGGGACGGAGTACCTCTACCGCCTGGGGCACCGGGAGATCCTCTATTTCGGCTGCCGGGATTCCACCACCCACCGCCTGCGGGCGGAGGGCTACCAGCGTGCCTGTCAGAAGTTCGGTCTCCGGGAGCGGATCCTCCACAGTGAGTTTCCCCGCTCTTCCATCGAAAACGGATATCAGATGGCAAAGGCCCTGTTCGAGAAGCCCATCGACTACACGGCGATCTTCGCCTCTACGGACTCCAATGCGCTGGGCATCATGAAGGCCGCTGACGAGCACGGCATCCGCATCCCCGATCAGCTGTCCCTCATCGGGTTCGACAACATCCCCTCCACAGCTCTTCCCCGGATCGAGCTCACCACCATTGAGCAGCCGAAGAAGGCCATGGCCATCCAGGCGGTGGAGATGCTGCTGGACAAGATCGAGCATGAGACCCAGGGCTATGTCCATCAGATCCTGATGCCCAGCCTTGTGGAGCGTTCCACTTGCCGCTCCATCCAGGAGGACGGCTGACAATGCGTTCCCTTCCGGACAAGAAAAAGCACCGCTTTCCAGCGGTGCTTTTTTGCGGCCTGTTCATCTCCTCAGAACTTCACGATGATGTCCAGCAGGATATCGGCGCTGGCGTCCCCCTTGTCCGAGGCGTGGTTCATATGGCTGTAAATCTCCCGGTACTTCAGGATGCGCTTGAGATCGTCGGAGGCGAAAAGCTCTGCGATGGACCGGTGGAACTGAACATTCAGCGTATTCTCCAGCTTCTTGACCCGGGTGGCCTCCTCATAGACCCGGGCCTGGTTCTTCTCCAGATTCTCCATGCAGATCAGCAGGCCGTCCGCCATCTGCAGCAGCGTTCCCGCCATCTGCGTCAGGTGTTCGTCCGGCTGGATCTCATAGATGCGCAGGTCTTTGACTGTGGTCCAGGCATAATCGGCCAGGTCATCTACGGAGGAAGACAGCCGGAACAGGTCCTCCCGGTCGATGGGAGTGATGAAGGTGCGGTTGATGTCCTCCACCAGTTCCCGCCGGACGGCGTCCGCCTCCTTCTCTTTGGTCTTGACATAGTCTCCCCGCTCCTGGGTGGGCTCCCGGCAGTATTGGCAGAGTGCGTCCACCGCCTCCTGGATCACTGTCATCTGCCGGATCAGCAGACTGTAAAAGTTGAGACTTTCCCTCTTGTGCATATCGAGATCCTCCTTTGTCCAAATCAGAACACCTGCGAAAGCAGAACGAACAGCAGTGCCCCCAGTGTGCCCGCCACCGGGATGGTGATGAACCAGGAGAGCAGGATCCGCCTGGCTACGATCCAGTGCACCGCCTTGTACCGCTCCGCCGCTCCCACGCCCATGATGGAAGAGGATACGATCTGGCTGGCGGAGACCGGCGCCCCCAGCAGCGACGCTCCCAAAATCACAGATCCTGCCGTCAGCTGGGAAGCGAAGGAGTGGATGGGCTGGACCTTGTAGATCCCGGTCCCCACCGTCTTGATGATCTTGAATCCGCCGAAGGCAATGCCACAGGCCAGGCACACAGCCGCGCAGGAGATCGCCCACAGCGGGATCTCCCGGGTCTGCCCGCCATAGATGCCCAGCAGGATCAGAAGGATGCCGATGGATTTCTGGGAGTCATTGAACGAGTGATTGAACGCCAGGAAGGTCATATTGACCCACTGGGCGTATGTAAAGAATTTGTTGACGCCCACACCGGCGCAGCGCGTCAGCCGCAGCAGCAGCTTCAGGATGCAGAAGCCCAGGCAGAAACTCACCGCCGGCGTCAGGAAGATCATCAGGACCACTCTCCCCCAGAAATAGTGCCAGGCGATGGCGCCGGTGCCAAAGGCCGCCAGCCCGGCACCCACCACGCCGCCGATGAGGGAGTGGGAGGACGAGGCCGGGATCCCGAATTTCCAGGTGATGAGATTCCACAGGATCGCCGCCAGAATGCCGCCGGTGATAAAGGCCAGTGCCGTCTCCTCCGCTCCGTCCCCGGTGTAATATGTCTCCCCCACCAGATTCTGGATGGTATCAGACACGCTGGCCCCCAGCACCAGGATCAGGAAGGGCGACAGCAGCTCCACCACCGCAGCCCAGGCCAGGGCCATCTTGGGCTTCATGGCGCGGCTGGCGATGAGCGTAGCCACCACATTGCATCCGTCGTGAAAGCCGTTTACATAGGTGAATACAAAAACCAGACCGGCCAGTATCACAAATGAGCCCTCCAGCTCCATGGTGATATTCCCCTCCCATAACGCAAACGTTTTCTGCAAATCGAGAAAAATTCATCCAGAGTTCAAAATAAATTATGGCCCTTTCCGCTCCGAATGTCAATATCATAAAAATTCATCAGCTAATTATTGTATATATTTCATAAATTTGTTTTTACATATCCGTCTGTTTTTCCAGCCACAAATATCAAACGTTTGCATTTTTGTGTGCCGCTCCTCCATAAAAAGCCGCTGCCCCGCAGAAGCGGGACAGCGGCAGGACCGCCTGTGAAATTTTGCGGCACAGCTGCCTCCCCGCAGCTGTCACAGATGTTCGGCCAGCGCGTCAGCCGCCTGTCGGATGTTCTCCGGCCGGGTGGCCAGATTGACGCGGATGTGGGTGGCCGCATTGCCGCCGAACCAGGAGCCGTAATCCACGGCCAGGCCGCACTTCCCTTCCACCACGTCCACCATCTGGTCCGGCCGCACATAGGCCCCCAGATCCAGCCACGCCAGATACGTCCCCTCCAGCGGAGAGAGGCGCAGATCCGGCTTCCGGGGCAGCAGCTCCGTCCGAAGGATCTCGTAGTTCCCCCGCACCGTCCGCAGCACCTGGTCCAGCCAGGGGCGGCCGCCGGTGTAGGCCGCCTCGGCGGCGGTGACGCCGAAGCTGTTGCCGCTGTCGGTATGCAGCTTTCCGGTATAGGCATCCCAGGACTTGCGGAGCTCCGGGTCCGGGATAATGATGACGGAGGTCTTCAGCCCCGCCAGATTGAACGTCTTGCTGGGGGCGGTCAGCGTCACCAGCATGTCGTCATGATCCCCCACCGTGGCAGTGGGGATATGGCTGGGCTCACCATACGTGAAGTCATGGTGGATCTCGTCGGCGATCACCCGGACGCCGTACTGCCGGCACAGGGACAGCATGCGCTCCAGCTCCTCCCGGCGCCACACCCGGCCCACCGGGTTGTGCGGAGAGCAGAGCAGAAACACCTTCACCCGCTCTTCCGCCAGCTTCCGCTCGAAATCCGCAAAATCTATGGTGTAGACCCCGTCTGAGTTCACCAGCTCACTGCAGATCAGCCGGCAGCCGTTGTCTGTGGCGGCGGACAGGAACGGATAGTACACCGGCGTCTGGACCAGCACCCCGTCTCCGGGCTGCGTGAACAGCTGGACGAACCAGTTGAAGGCCGCCACCACGCCGGGGGAATACCGCAGCCAGTCCCGCTGGACCGCATAGCCGTGGTACGTCTTCTCCCAGCGGATGAACGCCTCGTAATAGGAATCCGGCGCCGTGTCATAGCCAAAGACGCCGAAGTCCACCTTCCGGCGCAAAGCCTCCCGCACGCAGGCGGGAGCGGCGAAGTCCATATCCGCCACCCAGAGGCCCAGCAGTCC
Source organism: Oscillibacter valericigenes (assembly GCF_016902445.1). GTDB lineage: Bacteria > Bacillota > Clostridia > Oscillospirales > Oscillospiraceae > Oscillibacter > Oscillibacter avistercoris. Next base: position 50,371 of record NZ_JACSNX010000005.1, read on the forward strand.
CTCCCGGGTGAAGCGGCCGGTCAGGTGGTTCCACTTGTTGCTGTTGGTGCCCCGCCGGTCCCGATAGATCAGTTCTTCCATGATGTGCTCCTTTCAGCGCCCCGCATACTGCTCCGCCCGCTCCACCAGATGGCGGAACAGGGGCCGGAAGCGGGGATGGCTCTCCACCAGATCCTCCGGGTGCCACTGGACGGCATAGAGATTCCGCTCCGGGTCCTCCACGCCCTCAATGACGCCGTCCGCCGCTCTGGCAGTGACGGTGAAGCCGGGGGCCGGCGTGCGGACAGCCTGGTGGTGATAGCTGTTGACAGACAGGGGCTCCCCGCCCAGCAGCTTCTCCAGCAGAGAGTCGGGCTCCAGGGTCACCCGGTGGGTCAGCTGGCCCCGGATGGCCATGTCCTGGGCATGGCCCAGGACGCCGGGATACTGGGCCGGCAGGTCCTGGTACAGCGTCCCGCCGAAGCACACGTTCAGCAGCTGGATGCCCCGGCAGATGCCGAAAACCGGCATCCCCCGGTCCACTGCCCCGCGGATCAGCGCCAGCTCCATCCGGTCTTTTTCCTCATTCATGAAGGTGACCTGGCGCAGGGGATCCTCCCCGTACAGGGCGGGGGTCACGTCCTCTCCGCCGGGCACCAGCAGGCCGTGGAGCAGCGGCAGATACTCTGCCGCCAGTCCGTCGTCCCCGTCGGAAGGGATCAGCAGCGGCGTCCCGCCGGCGGCAATGACCGCCCGGACATAGGAGGTGTTGATGAGATGGCGGCCATGGAGCAGCTTGGGATTCGGGGCCGTGATCATTCCGATGACGGGTCTCACAGGCATCTCACCCCTTTGCCAGCTCTGTCCGGACCACCGGCACGAAGCAGCGCTCAAACAGCTCCACGGCGCCGTGGGCCCGATAGCCCTCCCACAGATCCGTCTTGGAGGGATCCAGAGTCAGGGGGTAGGTGTCATAGACCACCTGCTCGTCAAAGGGCCGATCATACGCCTTGGCGGTGTTTCTGGCACGCTGGGCCCCGTCCAGGGCCATCTTCTCCAGCCCCCGGGCAATGGCGGCCGTGCCCTCCTCCCCAAAAGACTCCTGCACAGCCTCCAGCAGATAGTAGTACAGCTTGATGCTCAAAGTCTCGAAGCCCCGCTTGCCGTTGGCCTTGGGCACCTCCACCTTCGGCTCCACATAGCCCGGGTCGTATTCGGCAAAGCAGAGGGGCTTCAGCTCCTCCGGCAGATTTTCTGCCCGCAGCACCACATTGAAGGCGCAGTACTCGTCCTTCTCCTGGGTCAGCGTCTTGGCCAGGTTGGTGTGGCCGTAGTCAAAGGCGTAGTGGTTGTAGCAGGCGGGATGGAACTCTTCGCAGTACATGCGGCCGATCGCCCGCTCCCCATAGGCCTTCCAGATGTCCGCCATGGGGCACACCAGGGTGTGGGACACCCGCTCCTCCGGATTCAGCTCCTGGAGCTCCCGGTGGAACCGGGGGTCCGGCGGCAGGTCGCCGCCCACGGAGAAGAGGCTCTTCATATTGATCTTCACGCCCAGGGCCTGGTGCTTTTCCCGGGAGCACTGGCCCCGGTCCCGGCCGTAGCGGCGGGTGCCCTCCCGGAAGGCCCGCTCGCCCTCCACGCCGAAGGCGTCCAGCACCTCTCTGCCCAGGAAGGAGTAGAGGAGGGTGTAATTGTCAGACAGGTCCATGACACACTGCTCTTCATAAGAATACATGACAGTCTTCCTCCTTCCTCAAGCCAGCTCGGCGGCAATGGGCTCCAGCACCAGCCGCCGCATCAGATCCCGTGCCTCGTCCTCATAGCCGTTCCATGCCGGATCCGCTCCGTCCAGGGGCAGGGGGAAATTCTTCTCCACAAACCCGGCGTCCAGCGGGCAAAGGGTGTGGTCCGCCTGGACCCGCATGGCCGCAAGGGCCTCTGCCGTCCACCGCTTCAGCCCCTCCGCCACGGCGCAGACGCCCTCGCGGCCGCAGATCTCCCGGGCCGTTTCCAGGATATTGGCGTAAATGGAGATGGTCATGTCCCGGATCCCCTCGCCGAAGGAGACATCCGCCGGCGGATCCTTGGGGGCCTCATAGCCGGGATCGCAGTGGGCGAAGGCCTCTTTGGCCCGTTCCCGGCTCATGTTGGCCTCCCGGAAGAACAGGGAGAACCGGCAGAAGTTGTCCCGGGGGCAGGTGAGCTCCTTGGACAGATTCAGCTGCCCCACATTCTCCGTATAGGCCAGCAGCCGGGCGTACTGGTATTCCTCACAGTAAAAGCTGCCCAGCTTCCCGCCGTCCCGGCGGTTCCAGTAGTCCGCCAGCGGGCAGGTGTAGATCTCCCAGATCTGGCGGTCTTCCTCATCAAAGATCTCCTGGCCCCGGACCCGGGGATCCTCCACAAAGTCCCGGCCGCAGTGGTACAGGGTGTGGAGGTTGGTCTTGACACCGGCCTGGCGCAGGTGCTCCCGCTGCTGCAGACCGCTGGCCCGGCCGGCCCGGCGGCAGGCCTCCCGCAGGATCCGCTCCCCCACCCGGCGGCCGCACAGGTCCGTGACGCTCCTGGCGATGCACAGATACATGGCCGAGAAGGCGTCCTGCTGGTTCTGAAGTTTGATGTCCTCATAGGTGTACATGTGTACGATGCCTCTTTTCGTTATCTTTCACACAGGAAACAGGACACGAAGTGCCCCGGCTCCACTTCCAGCAGCTGGGGCTCCGCCTCCCGGCAGTGGTCCGTCGCAAAGCGGCAGCGGTTGGAAAATCGGCATTCCGCCGGCGGATCGATGGGCGAGGTCAGCTCCCCGGTCATCAGCACCCGCTCCCTCCGGTCGTGGAGGCTGGGCACCGGGATGGCGGAGAGCAGCGCCTGGGTGTAGGGATGGACCGGATTGGCAAACAGCTTCTCTGCCGGGGCCTTCTCGATCACCTGCCCCAGGTACATCACCATGATCTCATCCGAGATGTGATACACCACGCTCAGGTCGTGGGTGATGAACATGTACGTCAGGTGGAACTCCTTCTGCAGGTCCTGCATCAGGTTCAGGATCTGCGCCTGGATGGAGACGTCCAGGGCGCTGACCGGCTCGTCGCACACGATGAACCTGGGATTCAGCGCCAGGGCCCGGGCGATGCCGATCCGCTGGCGGCGGCCGCCGTCCAGCTCGTGGGGATAGGTGTTGTACAGCCGGCGGGCCAGGCCCACGGTGTCCATCAGCTCCGCCACCCGCTTCTGGCGGCTGGTCCGGTCCGGGCAGATCTTGTAGAGGGCCAGGGGCTCCTCAATGGCCTGGCTGATGGTCATCCGGGGGTTCAGGGAGGAAAAGGGGTCCTGGAAGATCATCTGCATCTGGCGGCGCTGTTCCCACAGTCCCTGGCGATTCAGCTTGCTGACGTCCTTCCCGTCAAAAAACACACTGCCGGAGGTGGGCTCCTGCAGGCGGATGATGGTCCGGCCCAGGGTGGACTTGCCGCAGCCGGACTCGCCCACCACGCCCAGGGTCTTGCCGGCCTCCAGGGTGAAGCTGACATCGTCCACAGCGTGGACCATGCCCCGGGCGCTCTTAAAATACTTCTTCAGATGCTCAACGCGGAGCAGCGGTTCACTCATGATCCAGGACGCCTCCCTTCTGGATGTTTTCCGGGGTGTACAGGTGGCAGGCCACCGTGTGCTCCTCCGTCCGGTGGAGCACCTCCGGCCGCTCATGGAAGCAGCGGTCGGTGGCATAGCGGCAGCGGTCGGCAAAGGCACAGCCCTCCGGCAGCCGGCTGGGATCCGGCATCAGGCCGGGGATGGGCTGCAGCCGGGCCTTCCGGTCCTTCATGTTGGGCAGGGAGTTGAACAGACCCTTCGTATAGGGGTGCAGGGTATGGTCAAACACATCCTCCAGTGTCCCGTGTTCCACCACCCGGCCGGCGTAGATCACGGACACGCAGTCGCACACCTCTGCCACGATGCCCAGGTCATGGGTGATCATCAGCATGGAAGTGCCGTTCTGCTCCCGCAGCTTCTTCATCATGTCCAGCACCTGGGCCTGGATGGTCACATCCAGGGCGGTGGTGGGCTCGTCGGCGATCAGCAGGTCCGGGTTGCAGGCCAGCGCCATGGCGATGACCACCCGCTGCTTCATGCCGCCGGAGAACTGGTGGGGATATTCCTTTCCCCGCTCGCCGGGGATGCCCACCAGCTCCAGCATCTGCCGGGCCTTGTCCAGCGCCTCGCTGCGGGAGAGCTTCTCATGCTTCTCGATGACCTCGGAGATCTGGCGCTCCACCTTCAGCACGGGATTCAGGGACGTCATGGGGTCCTGGAAGATCATGGACACCGTCTTGCCCCGCATGGCCTGCAGTTCCTTTTCGGTCATGGCCTCTGCGATCTGGGGCTTCTGGTCCTTCCGGCGTATGGCCTTGGCGGGCTTCTCCGGCTCCTTCTCCGCCGGCGTCTCCTTCTGCAGCTTCACGGTGCCGGCATTCTCCGCCGGAACAGGCGCCTCCTCAGGCGTCTCTGCCTCCGGCTCGGCGATCCGCAGCACGCAGCTGCCGTTGACGGAGATACTGCCGTGGGTCACCACGCCGGGCGGGGACTGGATCAGATTCAGGATGGCAAGCCCGGTGGTGGTCTTGCCCGCGCCGGTCTCACCCACCAGCCCCAGGGTCTCACCCTTCCGGATCTTCAGGTCCAGGCCGTTGACGGCGTAGACCGTCCGGTCCCGGGTACGGAACTCCACAGACAGGTCCTCGATCTCCAGCGCGTAAGGGGTCTCATTCAGATTCATTGCGGCACCTCCTTATTTCAGCCGGGGATCCAGCGCGTCCCGCAGGCCGTCGCCCAGCAGATTCAGCGCCAGGATGGTCAGCATGATGCACACGCCGGGGATGGTGGCCAGGTATCCGCTGTCCCGGATGAAGTCCCGGCCGCTGGAGAGCAGCGCGCCCCACTCCGGCTGGGGCTCCTTCACGCCCAGGCCCAGGAAACTCAGGGCGGCGGTGTTGGAGATGGTGGCGGCGATGCGCAGGGTGGTCTGGACGATGATGGGCCCCATGCAGTTGGGCAGGATGTAGCGGAAGATGGTCCGCCCGGTCTTGACGCCGATGGCCCGGGCCGCCTCCACATACTCCATGTCCCGGACGCTGAGCACGGCGCTGCGGACGATCCGGGCAAAGGTCGGCACGCAGGAGATGGCCAGGGCGATTACAAGATTGACCATGCTGGCGCCCAGGGCGGCCACGATGACGATGGCCATCAGCATCATGGGCACCGCCAGGAATACGTCGCACAGGCGCATGATCACATTGTCGACGGCGCCGCCGAAGAAACCCGCGATGGCGCCCAGGATGCCGCCCACCACCAGGCCGAAGGCCACGGCGATGAAGCCGATGGACAGGGATACCCGGCTGCCGTGGACCACACGGGCCAGCAGGTCCCGGCCAAACTGGTCCGTGCCGAACCAGTGCTCGGCAGAGGGCCACTGGAGCCGCTCGGCGATATTCAGGTCCACGCAGGTGGTCTGGTAGTCAAACAGCAAATCCGCGAAAACGGCCAGCAGGATCAGAAAGACCAGGAAGATCATGCCCGCCACAGCGGCCTTGTTCTGGCACAGGCGGAGGAACGTCTCCCGGAATTGGCTGTTTTTCTGGACAGAGAGGAAGTCCAGTTCTTCAGATGTGGCAGGTCTTGCACTGCTGTTCATAGTTGGCTCCCTCCTTTCAGCGGTACATGGTGCGGACACGGGGGTCCACCGCACCGTACAGCAGGTCCACGATCAGGTTGACGAACGAGAAGCAGATCGTCATCAGAATGATGCAGCCCATGACCATGGGGGTATCCCGCCCCTCCACGGACTGGATCATCAGCCGTCCCACGCCGGGCCAGGCGAACACGGTTTCCGTCAGCACAGAGCCGCCCAGCATCTGGCCAATCTCCAGGCCGATGACGGTGATGGTTGGCAGCATGCCGTTTCGGAATGCGTGGCGCATGATGATAGTCTTCCGGGACAGGCCCTTGGCATAGGCCGTCCGGATATAGTCCTGCCGGATGGTCTCCACCATGGAAGAGCGGGTGGTCCGGGCGATGGAGGCCATGTTCATAAAGCCCAGGGAAATGGCGGGCAGTACGATGCTCTTCCAGGAGTCCGCGCCATATACGGGGAACAGATTCAGCTTCAGGGAAAAGAGCAGAATCAGCATTACAGCCAGCCAGAAGATGGGCATGGACACGCCGATCAGAGAGACCACCATGCTGACGTTGTCCACCCAGGTGTTCTGCTTCACCGCGGCCAGGATGCCCAGGGGCAGGGCCAGCAGGATGGACACCACAGCGGCCACCAGCGTCAGCTGGACAGTATAGGGGAACCGGGCCATGATCTCGTTGGTGACAGAGTCGCCGGTGGTGTAGGACGTGCCCAGATCACCGTGGAGCAAGCCCACCAGATAGTCGAAGTACTGGACCAGCAAGGGCCTGTCCAGCCCCATCTCGTGCTCCAGGGCGGCGATCTGCTCCGGGGTGGCGTTTTCGCCCAGGATCATGCCGGCCACATTGCCGGGTGCCAGATGCATGATGAAAAACACCAGCAGCGTCACGCCCAGAAGCACCGGGATCATGTAGAGGATGCGCTTTGCGATGTATCGCGCCATAGGGGGTACGCTCCTTTCTTGGAGAGGTGACTACGAACAGCCCCGGCCCCGCAGAGGGGCCGGGACTTTCAGAAATTCCAGAATCCGGGGCTCAGCTCCAGGACATGGTGCAGAAGTCCACATAGCCGGTGGCGCTGCACACCACGTTCTGCAGGGCACTGTTATAGGCGCGGTAGTAGTTCACCTGATAGATGGGCACGAAGGGGCAGATCTCATTGGCATAGGCAATGATGTCCGTGATCATCTCGGAACGGGCCGCGTCGTCCATGGTGACGTTCATCTCCTCCACCATGGCGTCCATGGTCTCATCCGTCAGGCAGGCGGGGGTCTGGTTGCGCCGGTCGGAGTGGAACCGCTGGACATAGGTCATGGCGTTGGCGGGAGACCAGGAGACGATGGCGGAGGTCAGGTCCGTGGTCCGCATGGCCGCCTGATAGGTGGCGTCGTCGGTCTCCTCGATGTTGACCGTGATGCCCAGCTCTGCCAGCTCCGCCTGGATGATGGTGGCGATGGCGGTCTTGGTGTCATTGCTGCAGATGATGTCCAGGGAGACCGTGGAGGGATCGCCGCCCCAGGCGTCCAGATACTGCTGGGCCAGCTCGGGATCATAGGTGTAGGCGTTCTCATCCGTGGATTCGGCATAGCCCATGGAGACGCAGGAGTAGCTGGGGGTGCCGAAGCCGTTCAGGGCGCCTGCCACGATGTCCTCCCGGTTGATGCCGTAGGCGATGGCCTTGCGCAGGTTCTCATCGGCAAAGTCCGTGGTCACGCAGTTGAGATACAGGAAGAAGTTCTCCACGCTCACCACGTCGGTGACGGAGATGCTCTCGGTGCTCTGCAGCCGCTCGATGTCGGAGGAGGCCACGGAGTAGACGAAGTCCACCTCGCCGGACTCCAGGGACATGGTGCGGGTAGAGCCCTCGGGGATAATGGCAAACTCCAGAGTGGGGATGGAAGCCTTGCGGGCCTCATCAAAGTACTCATCGAAGGCCTCGAAGGTGATGGTGTTGCCCTTGTTCCACTCCGCCAGCTTGTAAGGGCCGGTGCCCACAGGGTTGGCGCTGAAGTCGTTGCCGGATTCGATCAGGCTCTTGGGCAGGATGAAGTTGTAGTGATAGGCCAGATCGTACAGCAGATTGGGAGTGGGAGACGCGGTGGTGATCTTCACCGTGTAGGGATCCACCGCCTCCACAGAGGCGATGGCGCCGGTGTAGGTGGTGCTGGCGGGGAAGGTCTGCGCGTATTCGATGCTGGCCACCACATCGTCGGCGGTGAAGTCATCGCCGTTGTGGAACTTGACGCCCTGCTTCAGGGTGAAGGTCCACTCGGTGTCGCTGTCCTGGGTGTAGCTCTCCGCCAGGTCGCACACGGGCTCCAGGGTCTCCATGTCGATCCGCATCAGGCCGTTGTAGGTCAGCAGGTTCATCTGCACGCCCATCAGGGAGTCGTGGTCGCAGGTGGACAGGTAATCCGGTTCGCTGGTGAGGGCGACCGTCAGGGTGCTGGTGTCCACTTCTGCAGCCGCGCCGCCGTCAGAGGTGTCACTGCTGCCGCCGCCGCAGCCAGCCAGCAGCCCGGCGATCATGCACACGGCCAGGCACAGGGCCGCAGCACGCTTGAGGGACAAAAACTTCTTCATTCTCAGGACCTCTCTTTACTTCAGTTTTTATGGCTGGCCTCCGCCGGTATCATCCGCCCCGGCGAAAACCCTGCGCACGATAAAAATGAATCGGGGAGCGCAGGGCGATGCAAAACTGTGGAACGCCCATCGTCTCCCCCTGATTTTTCGGGCCCGTCCCGGGCAGGAAAAATATTTAGAATAATAGTAGCATTTTTTCCGATGATATGATAATATACATTTTGGATTGCTGCTATCTGATTTATATATCGTATTTTGGGAGGTCAGCCCATGACAAACAATCAGATCAAGTATATGATTGAGGTTGCGCAGACCGGCTCTGTGAATCAGGCCGCGCGGAATCTGTTCATCTCCCAGTCCGCCCTCTCCAACGCCATCATGAGCGTGGAGCAGGAGTTCGGCCGGAAGATCTTCAACCGCAGCTCCCACGGGATGACGCTGACGGCCTTCGGCAAGCTGTTCATCGCCTATATCACGCCGATCCACCAGCAGCTGACCCAGCTGTATGCCATGCGCAGCTCCTCCGCCGGCGGCAACACACCCTCTCTGAGCATCATCAGCAACGGGTTCTACTATATCAGCGACATCGTTGCGGCCATAGGGCAGAGCCATCAGGCCAGCGGCCTGCGGATCTCCCTGCAGGAGGACTACGGCGGCAATGTGTCGGACGTGATCGCCAACGGCATGGCGGATCTGGGCGTGGTGCGGCTTTGGAACTGCTATCGGGAGCGGAATCTGGAGTCCTTTGCCGGAGCCAAGCTCATCTATCATCCGGTGGCCGAGCTGCAGGTGGGCGTGGACGTCAGCCGGCGCAGCCCTCTGTATGAGTCGGCAGGAGAGGACATCTCTCCGGAAGAGCTGGCGGGTTATCCCCAGATCATGCACGAAAGCCTGGATTTCGGCCCCTATGCGGACATCCTCTCCAAACTGCATCTGCCCGCAGGCGGTGTTCGGTACGTGACGGATTCCCGGGCCGCCATGTACGAGCTGCTGGATTCCACGCCCGGGTATGTCCTCAACTCCCGGAAATTCCCCTTCAACGGCCGCTCCCGGGTGGATACCCGGAATCGTGAGTGGCGGTTCATCCCCCTGCGGGACTGCGCCATCCGCTCTGAGATCGGCTGGCTGACCCGGGAGAGCCAGGTCCTCTCTCCGGAGGCCCGGGAATTCGTCCGGCGCCTGCGGGATTACCTGGTCCTGGATATCGTTCCAACCGATCAATAGTAATCTGTTTTTCATGTAATGGAATTTGACAGATTTTTCTTTTGACGCAAAAAAAATTTCTCCTCTTTTGCAGGAAAATTTTTTAAACTTGCAAAATTTTCAAGATCCCCCCGTGTCCGCCGGCCGACGCCGGCTCCCGGGCACGGGCGGTCCGGAAGGAGTGAACCTGCCCATGGACGGCATTTCCATCCCCCTGACCGGCCGGAACAGTCTGATGGACTGGGGCCTCTGGCTGCTGCTGATCGGGCTGATCGCGCTGTATTTCTGGCTGGCCTTCCGCCGGAAAAAATAAAGGGCGGCTCCTGCCGCAGAAAGGAGTCCAGATCCAAAATGGACCAAATCGAACAGAAGATCTGTGCGCGGATCGATGCGCACAAGGATGAGATCATCGCCTTTGCGCAGGACCTCTGGACCCACGCCGAGCTGGGCTTTCAGGAGCATCGCACCGCCGGAAAATTCGCGGAGGCGATGAAGCGCCTGGGCCTGCGGACAGAGGAGGGACTTGCCGTCACCGGCGTGAAGAGCTATCTGAAAGCGGACAGCCACGGCCCCACCATCTGCCTGATGGGGGAGTTCGACGGACTGCCCATCCCCAACCACGCCTACGCCAATCCGGAGACCGGCGCCGCCCACTGCTGCGGCCATCACGCCCAGACCGCCGGTGTGATGGGCGCCGCCCTGGCCCTGGCTGATCCGGAGATTGCCGCCGCCCTCCACGGCAATGTGGTGTTCTTCGGCGTGCCGGCGGAAGAATATGTGGAGATCGAAAAACGCAACGAGATGCGGGAGCAGGGCCTGATCCGCTACGGCTGCGGCAAGTGCGAGCTGCTGCGGATCGGGGCCCTGGACGATGTGGACATCGTGGTGGGCCACCACTCCAGCTGTGAAAAGAAGTATCTGGTGGCCAACCGCTCCTGCAACGGCTTCGTCACCAAGCTGGTCCGGTTCGAGGGCCGCTCCGCCCACGCCGCCGGAGCACCTCAGGACGGCATCGACGCCATGAGCGCCGCCAATATCGCCATGCACGCCGTGGATGTCCAGCGGGAGAGCTTCCGGGACCGGGATACGATCCGGGTCCACGGCTGCCTGACCAAGGGCGGCGGCGCAGCCAACATCATCGCCGACGACGTGCGGCTGGAGTACTCCGTTCGGGGCAGGACCATCGCCGCCTATCTGGATGCCGCCCGGAAGGTGGACCGGTCCATGCGGGCCGGCGCCGTGGCCACCGGCTGCGGCCTGACCATCACCACCCTGCCCGGCAACCTTCCCATCGTGCCGGTGAAGGATGCCACCGTGGTGCAGGAGGCGCTGGAGCTGGTCTGCGGCGACACACCGGTGACCTGGACCGGTCCGGAGTTCCACTCCACCAGTTCCGGGGACTACGGCGACGTCAGCTGCCTGATGCCCCTGCTGCAGTTCAACACCGGCGGGTTCCGGGGACACCTCCACAGCGCAGATGTGGAAGAGGACGACCCTTACGACGCCTATGTGGTGCCCGCCAAGATCTTCGCCCTGATCGCCTACAAGCTGCTGAAGGGCACTGCGGACCGGGCACAGGCCATCATCGACAGCTTTGAGGCCGTGCTGACCCGGGACCAGTATCTGGATCTGATGGAAAGCATGTTGACCACCGAGCACCTGGAGCAGGATCCGCTCCCGCCCCTCCCCCCTGTCACCTCTGTGGTCTGACCGCACAGGAAATACAAACAGCCAGCACCCAAACGGCGCTGGCTGTTTTTTGTCCCATATCACCGGCCGGAGGCCGCCGCTACCGCAGATATCGCCCCGTGACGCTGTCGGGATTTTGGGCCACCTGCTCCGGTGTGCCCAGCGCCACGATCCTGCCCCCCTCTTCCCCGCCGCCGGGACCCATGTCGAGGAGAAAGTCGGCGCTGCGGATCACGTCCAGATCGTGCTCGATCACCACCACAGTGGCGCCGCTGTCGATAAGCGTCCGGAACACCCCCAGCAGCGTCTGTACATCCAGCGGGTGAAGGCCGATGGTGGGCTCGTCAAAGACGAACACGGTGTCCCCCTGCCCCCGGCCCATCTCACTGGCCAGCTTCAGCCGCTGGGCCTCCCCGCCGGAGAGGCTTGGGGTGTCCTCCCCCAGGGTCAGGTAGCCCAGTCCCAGGTCCTCCAATATCTGGAGCCGCTGGCGGACCACCTTCCAGTCGGCGCAGGCGTCCAGGGCCGTGTGGATATCCATGGCCATCAGCTCCGGCAGGGTGAAGGCCGCCCCGGACCGGGTCACCACCCGCGCCCGCCCGGCGTCCTTGCTGTACCGGGACCCCCTGCAGTCCGGGCAGGGGATGTCCACATCCGGCAGGAACTGCACGTCCAGGCTGATGGCCCCCGTGCCGTCGCAGGTGGGGCAGCGGAGCTTCCCCGTGTTGTAGGAGAAGTCCCCCGCCTTATACCCCAGGGCCCTGGCCTCCGGGCTCCGCGCGTAGATCTTCCGCAGCTCATCGTGGACGCCCGCGTAAGTGGCCACAGTGGACCGGATGTTGATGCCGATGGGTGTGGCGTCGATGAGCTTCACCCGCTCGATGCCGTCGGCCGTCACCTGGCGGACGTGGGGCGGCATGGGCCTTCCGGCGGTGAGGGCCTCCAGCCCCGGCACCAGGCTCTCCAGGATCAGGGTGGTCTTGCCGGAGCCGGAGACCCCGGTCACCACCGTCAGCCGCCCCTTGGGCAGGTCCACCTCCAAAGGCTTCACCGTGTGGATGGCATCCGTCGCCAAACGAATGCGCCCCTCGGCGAAAAGCTCCTCCGGCGGGAGCTGCCGGCGAGTCTGCGGCCTGGCTCTGGCGGACAGGAAGGGCCCGATCCGGGAGGCGGGGTCCTCCTCCAGCTGCCGCACCGTGCCCTGGGCCACCACCTGGCCGCCCCGGGCGCCGGCCTCCGGCCCCATCTCGATGATCCAGTCCGCATGGGACAGGATCTGGGTGTCGTGGTCCACCAGCAGCACAGAGTTTCCGTCCGCCACCAGGTCATCCATCACCGCCGTCAGGCCCGTGATGTTGGATGGGTGCAGACCGATGGAGGGCTCGTCCAGCACGTACAGCACGCCGGTGGTGCGATTCCGCACCGCCCGGGCCAGCTGCATCCGCTGCCGCTCCCCGGTGGAGAGGGTGGCGGCGGACCGGTCCAGAGTCAGGTATCCCAGTCCCAGGTCCATCAGCCGGCGGGCCACGGCCTGGAAGGACTGACAGATGCTGGCCGCCATGGGCCGCATCTCCTCCGGCAGGGATGCCGGCACGCCGTCCACCCACTTCGTCAGCTCCGCCAGCGTCATCCGGCAGGCCTCGTCCAGGCCGATCCCCCGCAGCCGGGGCGCCCGGGCGGCCTCGGACAGGCGGGTGCCGCCGCAGTCCGGGCAGATGTCCTCCTTCAGGAATTTCTCCACCCGCTTCATGCCCTTCTCGTCCTTCACCTTGGCAAGGGCGTTTTCCACCGTGCGGACGGCGCTGTAATAGGTGAAGTCCAGCTCCGCCACATCGTTGGAGTTCTTTGCGTGGTACAGGATGTGCTTCTTCACAGCCGGGCCGTCGTAGACGATCTCCTTCTCCCGATCCGTCAGGTCCCGGAAGGGCACGTCCGTCCGGACGCCCATGGCCCGGCACACATCGGTCATCAGCGCCCACATGAGGCTGTTCCAGGGCGCCACCGCCCCCTGATCGATGGTCAGGGAGTCATCCGGCACCAGGGTGGACCGGTCCACTGCCCGCACCACGCCGGTGCCGCCGCAGGTGCGGCAGGCCCCCTGGCTGTTGAAGGCCAGCTCCTCGGCGCCGGGGGCGTAAAAGCGGGCCCCGCACACCGGGCACACCAGCTCCTGCCCCGCCGCCACCGCCAGAGAGGGCGGCGCAGAATGCCCGTTGGGGCAACGGTGGCTGGCCAGGCGGGAGAACATCAGCCGCAGGCTGTTGAGCAGCTCCGTCCCAGTGCCGAACGTGCTGCGGATGCCGGGCACGCCGGGCCGCTGGTGGAGGGCCAGCGCCGCCGGGACGTACAGCACCTCGTCCACATCTGCCCTGGCGGCCTGGGTCATGCGCCTTCTCGTATAGGTGGACAGCGCCTCCAGATACCGCCGGGAGCCCTCTGCATACAGGACCCCCAGCGCCAGCGATGATTTTCCGGAGCCGGAGACTCCCGCAATGCCCACGATCCGGTTCAGCGGCACGCTGACCGTCACATTTTTTAAATTATGCACCCGTGCCCCCCGGACCTGGATCTCCCGGGGCGCGCCAGCCTTTTCTCCCATATCAGCACCTCAGCTTTTTCGCCCGGCATGCGCCGGACGTGTGTTTTATCCCATTATACCACATGATCTCCCCCAGGGGACCGCTGCGTCCGCATTTTTTCTCCCGCTGCGGGACATCGGCGCCCCTCTGTCAAAATCAGTCAGGAAACGGTCATAATATGTCAAAACCGCAGACAAATGTTGAAAAATGGACTATGATGGTCCTGAAGAGGCATGGGCGGTCAGGTGCGGGCAGCAGAGCGGCCTGCACAGCTCGTCCCACAGTGCTGCGGTCAGACGGCTGGCCCGCAGCCACTCAAAACGGACGCCCCGGAGCACAAATCAGGTGAAGGGAGGTATTCCCATGTCACGATCTGAAGAACTGATCAAAAAAGTAAGCGGCGCGGACTGCGAGGGCTGTTACGAAGTCCTGCGGCAAGCAGTGGATGTGGCCTATGAGAACCTGCCCAGGCGTCTGCCCATGCACAAGCTCGTCTCAGCCGTCATGGACCGCACGGGCAGCGGTCCGACCGCCGTCCCCAAGGCGCTGTCCCGTGCCGGGATCGAGATCTGGGAGTCCGGTGACCGGAACTTCCTGGAGGAGGTATTTGAGCACCGGCTTGCAAAGGAGCAGAAGCCCATGCCCCGGGAGCTGATCTGGCAGCTGGCCAACTATCTGCACAAGCCGGTGACCTATCAAATGTGGAAAGAGGAGGACAGCGGCAAATACTGCATTGCCGCCGTGGATCCCGTGACCGGCCAGTGGCTGACCGTGGCGCCCTTTCGGGCGGAGCAGCTGCAGCTGGAGACATTCATCGACTTTTTGAACGGTGTGCACGCCCCGCTGGAAAGCTTTCAGGCCCTGTTTCTGAACAGCGGCTTCCAGGAGCTTTTTTCATGATTGGAGAGGGCACGGCAGCATCTGCCGTGCCCCCTCCCCAGTCACAGAAGTCACAGATTTTTCACGAACAGGGCCCGGATGGCGTTCAGCACCGCCAGGATCATGACCCCCACGTCGGCGAACACCGCCAGCCACATATTGGCCAGGCCCAGGGCCACCAGCAGCAGGCAGGCCAGCTTGATGCCGATGGCGAACACAATGTTCTGGTACACGATGCCCAGGCACTTCCGGGAGATTTTGATGGCCTTGGCGATCTTCATCGGATCGTCGTCCATCAGCACCACGTCGGCGGCCTCAATGGCGGCGTCGGAGCCCATGGCCCCCATGGCGATGCCGATGTCCGCCCGGGAGAGCACCGGTGCGTCGTTGATGCCGTCCCCCACGAAGGCCAGCTTTTCTTTCTGCCCCTTGCTCCGCAGCAGCTCCTCCACCTTCTCCACCTTGCCGGCGGGGAGCAGCTGGCTGCACACCTGGTCGATGCCCAGCTCCGCCGCCACATGATCCGCCACCCTGGAGGCATCACCGGTGAGCATGACGGTCCTGCGGACGCCGGCAGCCTTCAGCGCCTGGATAGCTGCCCTGGCGTTGGGCTTCACCACGTCGGAGATGACGATATGCCCGGCATACCGGCCGTCGATGGCCATGTGGATGATGGTGCCCACACTGCGGCAGGGGATATACGGGATGCCCAGCCGGTCCATCAGCTTGTCGTTGCCGGCGGCCACGGCGTGGCCGTCCACCACGGCGGTGACGCCGTTGCCGCTGATCTCCTGGATGTCAGACACCCGGCTGCGGTCGATCTCCCTGCCGTAGGCCCGCTGGAGGCTCTTGCTGATGGGGTGGCTGGAGGCGGACTCCGCCAGGGCGGCGTACTCCACCAGCTTTTCATTCTCCAGCTGACTGTGGTGGATGCCGTTGACCTCGAACACGCCCTGGGTCAGGGTGCCGGTCTTGTCGAACACCACGATCTTGGCCTGGGACAGCGTCTCCAGGTAATTGGAGCCCTTCACCAGCACGCCGACGTTGCTGGCGCCGCCGATGCCGGCGAAAAAGCTCAGGGGGATGGAGATGACCAGGGCGCAGGGACAGCTGGCCACCAGGAAGGTCAGGGCCCGGTAGACCCAGGTCTCCCACCCGGCGTCCAGCCCCAGGCCGAATATCCGCACCAGGGGCGGCAGGATGGCCAGGGCCAGGGCGGCATAGCAGACGGCGGGGGTATAGATCCTGGCGAATCGGGAGATGAAGTCCTCGGACCGGGACTTGCGGGAGGAGGCGTTCTCCACCAGGTCCAGGATCTTGGACACGGTGGACTCCCCGAACTCCTTGGTGGTCTGGATCTTCAGCAGGCCGGTCATGTTGATGCAGCCGCTGATGATCTCGTCCCCGGCCTTCACCTCCCGGGGCAGGGACTCACCGGTGAGGGCGGCGGTGTTCAGGGTGGAGGCGCCCTCCACCACGGTGCCGTCGATGGGCACCTTCTCGCCGGGCTGGACCACGATGACGGTGCCGATGGCCACCTCGTCCGGGTCCACCTGCTCCAGCTTCCCGTCCTGTTCGATGTTGGCGTAGTCCGGCCGGATGTCCATGAGGTCGCTGATGTTTCGGCGGCTCCTGCCCACGGCGTAGCTCTGGAACCACTCGCCCACCTGGTAAAACAGCATGACGGCGATGGCCTCCAGGTAATCCCCGTTCTCGTACACCGCCAGGGCCAGGGCCCCCAGGGTGGCCACGGCCATCAGGAAGTTCTCGTCAAAGACCTGGCCGTTGCGGATGCCCTTGACCGCCTTTTTCAGGATGTCGTGGCCGATGACGGCGTAGTCCGCCAGATAGCAGGCCAGCCGCACCCACCGGCCGGCGGGGCCCAGGCCGTCAAACAGCGCCGGGCCCGCGGCTTGGAGCGCCAGCAGCAACAGGGCGGCGGCCAGGATGCGCCACAGCATGGTCTTCTGCTTCTTCGTCATGCCGCTGCCGGGCCGGGTGCCGATGAGCTGGAGAACAGCGGCCAGGCCCGCCACCACGATCAAAAGACCGCTTTCAAACACCTCTTGCATGGAGATCGTCCTTTCGATTCAATAATCGTTTAATCATTGTCGGGAAAAATCGCCCCGCAAGCGGCAGCTCTTGGGGCGGCTTTTGGAGACGAGGCAGCTCACAGGAAGATCTCGCAGTCGTCCTCCACCTTTTTGCAGTTCTTCCGCACCTGCTCCATAACGGCCTTGGGGTCCTGGCCCTCCTCGAACTCCACGATCATTTTCAGGGCCATGAAGTTTACAGTGGCAGCGGTCACGCCGGGGGTCTTCCGGGCGGCCTCTTCCATCTTGTTGGCACAGTTTGCGCAGTCCACGTCGATCTTATAGGTCTTTTTCATGGGGAGGACTCCTTTCAAATGATACTCAGAAAAATAATTAAGTAATTATTTAATTGTAAGCACAGCATACACCCGGGCGGGGAGGATGTCAAGAGGGAAAGGGGAGAATTTTTGGAACGTGTGGAGCGGAATTAGGAGTTAGGAATTGGGAATGAGGAATTCGGGATTTCTGCGGAATGCGGCGCAGGGGCCGACCTGTATGTCAGCCCGTTTATCGATGACGGAACAGCCCCATTCCCCGCCGCAGGGGCGGCGATCTGCCGCCCGGGGGAAACGGCATGGGGATGGTGGACGGGCGGACGCACAGGTCGGCCCCTGCGTCTCCCGCTCCTTTTTATCTTATTTCCGATTCGGCCGCCGCTTGATGGCCAGCAGCTTCATATAATCCTCAAACACAGCAGAACTCGTCGGCTCCAGCATGACCCATTTCCCGTCGTGGTAGGTTTTGGCTGCGTCATACTGCTGGCAGACCGGACCAGAAAGAGTCTCTCGGATGGCCTCGAATTTCGCCCGTTCCTCTTTCCCGAAGATCACCAGAAGCCCAACGCAATTCTGCTTGGCGTATAGGCAGCAGAGGGTCTTACCGCCCCTCCGGTACTTATACTCGTAAATCCAATTCTTTCCGCCGGGATTCCACGTCTGCTCCATGTCGTATTTTTCATCGATGGCCGCGCAGAGCTGCTGCCAGACTTCAAACAGGGACGCCCCCAGCAGTTCCGTCATGGCCGCCGGGGATGGGATCTTTTCCAGCATGGTATCTCCTCCCAAACGTTCGGTTTGCCGCTTTTACCCTCCTCCGGGGCGCCTGCTGCCTCCATCCTACCATATCTCCCATGCCCCGGCAAGGCCCTGCGGAATT
This sequence comes from Oscillibacter valericigenes, assembly GCF_016902445.1. Lineage (GTDB taxonomy): Bacteria > Bacillota > Clostridia > Oscillospirales > Oscillospiraceae > Oscillibacter > Oscillibacter avistercoris. Next base: position 68,225 of record NZ_JACSNX010000005.1, read on the forward strand.
TTGACTCTTCCCCAACGGCGCCGGGTGTGGTAGAATACTTCTCCAGAAGGAGGCGACGCCCGATGGACGAGAGAAAACTGCCCCACGACCATGGCCAGTCCATGGAGCGGGAGCTGGACCATATGCCCAGTGCGGAGGACTTCCAGACTGCGGCGGATATCTTCAAGCAGCTGGGGGACGGCAGCCGCATCCGCATCTTCTGGCTGCTGTGCCACTGTGAAGAGTGTGTCATTAACCTGTCCTCCATGGTGGACATGAGCTCCCCGGCGGTGTCCCACCACCTGAAGCAGCTGAAGGCCGCCCGGCTGATCGTCAGCCGCCGGGAGGGCAAGGAAGTCTACTACAAAGCGGCGGAAACGGAGCAGGCCCAGCTGCTCCACCACATGATCGAGGCCATGGTGGAGATCGCCTGCCCCTCGTCCGCCGGCGGACAGGTGCCTGCGCGCTGAGCCGTAGGCACCCGGGTCACCGGTACGGTCTGAAAGCCCCTCCCCCTTCCAGCGAGAAGGGGGAGGGGCTTTCTGCATCCCGGCAATGGTTCAGACCTCCAGCAGGGCGCCGCCCTGTTCCAGCGGCAGCGGATGGCCGAAGGCCCCGTAGTGGAGACAGCAGTCCGCTGCAAAATGGGCCGCCCGGTCCGCCGCCGCGGGGGCGCTGCCCCCGTTTTCATAGAAGTCCGTCAGGAAGGCCGCGATGAAGGCGTCCCCCGCCCCCAGGGCGTCCACCGCCTGGACCGGATAGGCCGGCGCCTGCCAGAAGCTCCCGCCGGAGACGCCGCAGGCGCCCCGGATGCCCATGGTGAAGACCACCTGAGGGATGCCGCAGCCGGCGGCATACTCCGCAAAGGCCCGCACCTCTTCCAGAGAGCGGCCGCCGGCGGAGAAGAATGCGAATTGCAGAATGGGCGCCAGCTCCGCCACGTTCACATGGGTGAACCCGTCGTTGGAAAAATCCATGGACAGGTCCGTCCGCCGGGCCAGCCCTCCCAGCACGGCGCAGGCCGTGCCGCTGTGGATGCTGGTGTGGATCACATCAAATCCGGCGGCATACTGAAAGTCCGCAGGCGTAAGCTGCAGCGCGAACAGATTCTGGACCGTCTCCCTCCCGTTGTTGCCGGAGAAGGTCCGGTCCCCGTTCTCATCCAGGGTGATGAAATTACAGGCGGTCCTCCCCGCCCCCACCCGAAGGCGGCTGAGATCCACCTGCTCCGCCTCCAGCGCGGAGCGGAAATGGCATCCCGCCGGATCATCCGCCGCCACGCCCAGATAGCCGGTGGCCTCCGCCCCGGCCCGGCGGGCCAGCACGGACACATTGGCCGCATTGCCGCCCGGATACAGCTCCTTTCGGAACAGATAGGCGTCAAACACATTGTCGCCCAGACTCAGCAGTTTCATCGCTCCGCCCCGCTCAGTATTTCATCACGCCCATATAGCGGCGGGAGCTCATGGGATGTCCGGTGAGATAGGACAGCTGCAGGCAGAAGTCCGACGCCACCGCATGGAGCACCAGGGGCGCTGTCACATCGCGCAGCTCCTCCGGGATGCCGGTAAGATCCAGTGCCGCGGCGTCCAGCACCGTCAGCTTGTCGGTGATCCGCTGGAGGAACTTCACCGCACGCTCCTCCACAGGCCGGTAAGCGCCCAGGCCCAGGAAGGCCACCACCGGCGTCTCCCGGCCGACGGCCTCGCAGGCACCGTGGAACAGCTCTCCGGCGTTGAGGGGGGAGGAGTGGCGCCACACGGACTCCATAAAGGAGCAGTTGGTGAGGATGTAGGCGATGCACCGGTCCAGCCCGGCGGAGACGGTGTAGATCCCCGGCTCCGTCCGGTGCTTCTGGGCAAATTCCCGTGCCTGGGGCGCGAACTGGGCCACCGCCCGCTTGCAGACCGTCTCCAGCTCCTCCATGGCCGTCTCCATGACCGGCAGGCGGTCCGTTCCATTCAGCAGGTCCAGCAGAGCATACGTCAGCTGATAGACCTCCGGGAAGATGGACAGGAGCAGCGGATAGGGATTCACCGGGTCGTCATAGTAGTAGATGGGGCAGTCCACGGTCTGCTCCATGACGGAGCCGGGGGCCGTGGTAAAGGCGGCTGTGAGGGCGCCTCGCTCCCGGGCCAGCCGGGCGGCGGCCACGGTCTCCGCCGTGGTGCCGCTCTGAGAGTTCAAGATCACCAGGGCGTGCTCCCCCAGCCGGCGGGGCGGATCGTTGTAAAACTCCGCCGCGTTGACGGCGGACACAGTGACCGCGTCCGTCTCCCGCTCCAGGATGTACTTCACCGGGTACAGGGTGGCCAGGGACCCGCCGCAGGCCGCCACATAGATGTCCCGGATCTTCCGCTTCTCCGCCGCGGCCCGGACCGCGGCGATCTGCTGTCTGACAAGTGCGATCTTCTCCTCGTGCATAATCATCAAACCTCCTTAAAATTCCACGGGCCTCCGCTCCCGCGCGGAGCGGTACAGCCCTTCCAGAACGCGGACGACGGCCAGAGACTGCCGGGCCGTCACCAGAGGCGCCCTCCCCTGCCGGACAGCGTCGAGGAAGTCCGCCAGCTGGGCCCGGTTGGCGGTCTGCTCCTCCTCCGGCAGCCGGCAGCTGGTGGTGACCAGGCGGTCCGGCAGTGCTTCGCTGACGGTATAGCCGCCGGGGGCCCACTCCGCCCCCGCTGCCGTGCCGCACAGGGTGATGGCGTCCTCCCGGTCCTCCGGCACGTGAAGCGCCCAGCTGGTGTCGATGCTCAGCACCGCGCCGCTCTTCATCACCACCTGGCCGAAGGCAGAGGTCTCCACCTTCAGTGCCGCCGGATCCCACGGTCCCCAGCGGTTGGCCGCCGTCGGCATGTCTCCCGGTCCGCGGAAGGTCCCTGCGCTGCAGTAAGCCGGCTCAAAGTCGTCCAGCAGCCACATGGCCAGGTCCAGAGCATGGGTCCCCAGGTCCATCAGGCAGCCGCCCCCCTGCACCACGGGGTCGAAAAAACGTCCCCAGGTGGGGATCCCCATCCGCCGCACCATACTGGCTCTGGCGAAGTACAGCGCCCCGAACCGCCCGGCCCGCAGTTCCCCATGCAGCGCCTGGGCCGAAGGGTAAAAGCGGGCCTGATGCCCCACCGTCAGGAAAACGCCGGACTCCTCTGCCGTCCGCACCATCTCTTCGGCGGAGGCGGCATCCACGGCCATGGGTTTCTCGCACAGCACGTGCTTTCCCGCCCGGAGCGCCGCCAGTGTGATGGCAGCGTGGCTGTCATTGGGCGTGCAGATGCACACGGCGTCCACGTCGCTCCGCCCCAGCAGCTCTTCCAGGGACCCGCAGGTCACGGCGCCCGGAGCCCCCCATGCCTTCCGCAGCTCCTCCGCCCGGCCGCCGAAAAAGGCCCGGAGAGATGCGCCGGGCAGGACTGCCAGATTTTCCGCGTATTTCCATCGGGCAATGCTGCCGCAGCCCACAATCCCAATGCCGATCTCCCGGTCCATAGGAGCCTCCTTGTTTTTCCAAAATGTCAGGGTCATGGTATCACAGGGCCGGCTCGGAAGTAAATGGAATATCCTGTGCAATTCTTGAGAAAATCTTGCAGGTCTCCGCCCCGGCAGATGTTCCCCGCAGCCCGCTCCACCGCTGAGAGAAAGCCCTGCTTTTCCGTGGAAAAGCAGGGCCTGCCGGTGCAGAAACGGTCATTCCGGGCACTGATACCGGGGCTTGCCGCGGCTGATCCGGCCGTATTCGATGGCCCCGGCCGGGCAGCCGCAGATACAGGCCATGCAGTGGGTGCAGCGGTCCCCCCAGACCGGCCGCCCCTCCTGGATGCGGATGTTTCCCAGCGGGCAGAGCCGCTGGCATTTCCCGCAGGACACGCAGGCGTCGGAGACCGTAAAGGGCCCGGTCCGCACATAAAATCTGTAAAACAGGCTGTTTACCGGCCCTGACTTCAGCCGGTCCAGGCCGCCCGTGTTCCCTGCCGAGAAGTCCGCACCCGCCCGGATCCAGTCCGCCGCCTGCCGCAGGACCGGGCGGGCCTCTGCGAGGATGGCCTTTGCCTCCTCCGCCCCCGGCGCGGTGAACAGGGCGATATAGTTCTCCGGCATCACCACCGGCAGCGTCCCCCTGTACCGCAGGCCCGCCTCCTCACAGAGCCTGCGATTCCATGCGGCAGCATTTCCGATATCCTCGCCGCAGGTCATGACGAAATAGGCGTCCCTGCTGCCGGAAAAGCGTCCGCCGCGGATCAGGTCCCGCACCAGCCGCGGCAGACGCCAGGCATAGGTCGGCGTCACGAATACCCACGGACGCTCACTGCGCAGGTCCGCCGCCGCTCCGCTCTGCAGAAGGGGCAGCACATCCAGACAGGAGTCCCCCAGCTGTTCTCCCAGAAATGCGGCGCAGTACCGGCTGTTGCCGGTGCCGGTAAAATAGACGATCATAACATTCTCCTGTTCCTAACAGAGTCGTTCTCCCGGAGGGAACGCGTCCCGGAGCGGCCCACCGGGACTCACAGTCAGGATTATACCAAAGCCCCGCCCCTTTTTACAAGAAGGGGAAAATTTTCCCGGCTCCGGCCGCGCTGCGGTCCGGCGGGTTGCCTGCGGGGCGGAAATGTGATATACTGAGCTGACATCAAAAAAAGGAGACTGAACCGTGGAACTCTATCATGATATCGACCTGCAGGACTGCCCTCTGTGCCATGGCCCCGGCCTGATCGAGGAAGAAGAGGGCTGGTGCCTGTATGTGGCCTGTCTGGACTGCGGCTGCCGGACCGCCGAGCTGCCCTTCTCCTCCCCGGAAGAGCGCCTGGCCGCCGCCAAACAGGTGGCCAGCCTCTGGAACATGGGCAAAGTGATCCATTCCGGCGCCGTCGGGGACTGAGCGGTCTCCCTGCCTGCGGTCTGCCCCGCTGCAGGCGCCGCATGCCCGAAAGCTCCCCCATCCGGAGGCCCTGTCCCTCCGCAATGACAAAGATCCCGCCCCGGCCGGGGCGGGATCTTTGTCACGGTCAGATCTTTTCGAACTGCGTCACATCGGAGACGAACAGCGTGGCGCCGCCCACGGTGACCTCTGTGGGATAGGCTGCGGACGGAGTCGCCAGCTGCACATTGGAGGAGATCTTCTCCGTCCGGCGGGAGCAGTGCTGGCGGATGATGGCGACGACCTGGGACACCCGGTCCTCCTCCGTGCCGATCAGCAGCGTGGTGTTTCCTCCGGTGAGGAATCCGCCGGTGGAGGCCATGCGGGTGAAGTAGTACCCGGCCTCCGTCAGGGCTGCGCACACCTCGCCGGTATCCCGTTTGTTGATGATGGCGGTGATCATTTTCATAGCAGCGGCTCCTTTGCGTTCAGGTTTGAGGACAGCGCCCTTGTAGCGGTCCCAGATGCGGATGCGGTGGATGTAAAAGAACAGGCCCAGCGTGCCGGTAACAGTCTCCGCAATGGGAAACGCCAGCCAGGTATAGTCCAGGCCGACCTTGGAAAATGCCCAGAAAACAGGGATCAGGCAGAAGATCTGCCGGGTCAGGGAGAGGAGGACGCTGGGCAGCGCCGCTCCGATGGCCTGGAAAAATACCGGCAGGATCAGGGAGATCACAGCAGGCAGGAAGCTGACGCCGATGATATGGAAGGCAGGCACGCCGATCTCCAGCACCAGGGGGTCGGCCGTGAAGATCCCCAGCAGCTGGGCCGGGATCAGCTCAAAGCAGGCGATGCCCACCAGCATGAAGGACATGGCCAGCAGGACGGAGTTCTTCACCACCTGGCGGCAGCGGGGATAGGCGCCCTTGGCATAGGTATAGCTCAGCAGGGGCACGATGCAGGTCTGCAGGCCGGACAGCGGGATGAAGAAGAAGGACTGCACCTTGTAGTACAGGCCAAGCACCGTCACAGCGGCGTCGGAGAACCCGGCCAGGATCATGTTCAGGGCCATGATGTACACGGTGAACAGCATCTGCATGAAGATAGAGGGATACCCCAGCCGGTAGATCCTGGCCGCGTAGGACAAGAACACCCGTGCGGCAGGCGGACGCCGAAGGCCGGAGGAGACGATGACCGCCGCCAGCACCTGCCCCGCCACCGTGGCATAGGCCGCGCCGGCCACGCCCAGCGCCGGCACCGGCCCCAGGCCGAAGATCAGGATCGGGTCCAGCACGATATTCGTGGCGGCGCCGGCGATCTGGGCCAACATCGGCAGGCGCATATTCCCCCTGGCCTGATGGACCTTGCTCCAGGTGCTCTCCAGAAACACTCCCAGGCTGCCGACGCAGACGATCAGGCCGTAGGTGACGGCATACTCGGCCACCGCGGCGGATTCCGTGGAGGCGGCGGCAAACGGCCTCATCAGCAGTCCGCTGGCGGCGGCAAACACCAGCCAGCTGACAAGGGCCAGGACCGTGCCGGTCCCGGCAGTCCGGTCAGCCAAATGGTGGTTGCCCTGCCCGTCATAACGGGACATCAGCGTGTTGACACCGACGCCGGTGCCCACCGCGATGGCCGTGACGATCAGCTGGACCGGATAGACGATGGAGAGCGCCGTCAGGCCGTCATTGGAAAACTGGCCCACAAAGTAGCTGTCCACGATATTGTACATGGCCTGGATCAGCTGGGCGAGCATCACCGGCGGCGCGATCCGCATCAGGATGGACCAGATGCTCTCCGCGTCAAAAAGGCTGTATGAAGAACCGGCTCTCATAGCAGTTTGGAACTCCTGTCGAAAAGGATCTCATCTTGTCCTGCCGCTTGCCGCGGGGCGGCCGGGCGGGACTTGCGGCAAAATTATAGCGGCAGCGACAGGCAAAGTCAAGGCGGTGTTTTAGATGAAATCCGCCGGAGATCCGCCCGTTCAGTGGGGCATCCTGCATAGAAGGCCGGAACGCAGATCTCCCGCGCCCTCCCGCTTTTGCGGGAGGGCGCGGGGCAGGCCGCGCAGATCATGCGGTCTCTTCCGGCGAGCCCGTCACCTGTCCGGGATCCCGGGCGTCGTCATAGAGCTTCTGGATCTCCGGCGGAAGATGGTCCGGCATCATGGCGCGGATCCGGTCTTCGCTGCCGTCCCGGATGGCCTGTCCATAGTACCAGCATTTGAAGTCGATCATGGCCAGCGTCCTCTCCAGCCGGCGGATCTGTCCCTCCACCACCCGGCGCTGATGCTCGAACAGGGCCTTCCGCTGGGGATAGGTCCCGCTGCCCTCACAGCACCACTGCATGAACCGCCTGATGTCCCGGATCTCCAGGCCGGACTGCTTCAGGCACTCAATGACCCGGAGGGCCTCCAGCTCCGTCTCACCGAACCGGCGGATGCCGGAGGCACGTTCCATGTTGGGGAACAGTCCCTCCTTGTCATAGTAGCGGAGGGTGGAGATGGGGATGCGGAACATCTCCGATACCTGACCAATCGTAAACATGTTGAAAACCTCCCAAAAAGCACTTGACCTAAAGTCAGGTTTAGGTTTTATGATGGGATCATACCAGAGATGACACTGTCTGTCAACTCGAACCGGCAGCCAAACCCATCCCATTCATTTGTCAGGAGGAATCTCATCCATGCTGAAACCCGCCGAACTTCATCTGTCCCAGGAGTGGGACAAGACCTTCCCCCAGAGCGACCGTGTGGACCACAGAAAGGTCACCTTCCTCAACCGCTACGGCCTCACCCTGGCGGCGGACCAGTACACGCCGAAGGGCGCCCAAGGCAGGCTGCCTGCTGTGGCTGTCTGCGGCCCCTTTGGGGCGGTGAAGGAGCAGTGCTCCGGCCTCTACGCCCAGACCCTGGCGGAGCGGGGCTTCCTCACCGTCGCCTTCGACCCCTCCTTCACCGGTGAGAGCGGCGGCGAGCCCCGGTACACCGCCTCCCCGGACATCAACACCGAGGACTTCCAGGCGGCGGTAGACTTTCTCTCCGTCCAGGGCAACGTGGATCCGGACCGCATCGGCATCCTGGGCATCTGCGGCTGGGGCGGACTGGCGCTGAATACCGCAGCCATCGACACCCGGATCAAGGCCACCGTGGTCTCCACCATGTACGATATGAGCCGCATCGCCGCCAAGGGCTATTTCGACGCCGCCGACAGCGAGGAGGCCCGCCATCAGGTTCGTGAGAGCTGCAGCGCCGCCCGGACTGCCATCTGCCGCAGCGGCGACTACGGCCGCGCCGGCGGCTGCCTGCCCCTGCCCGTGCCGGAGGACGTCCCCTTCTATGTGAAGGACTACAGCGAATACTACAAGGGCCGGGCCTACCATCCCCGCTCCCTGAACTCCAACGAGGGCTGGAACACCATCGGCACCCTGTCCTTCCTGAATCAGCCCATCCTCCAATATACCAATGAGATCCGCTCCGCTGTCCTCATCATCCACGGGGAGAAGGCCCACTCCTGCTACATGGGCCGGGATGCCTATGCCCACATGATGAAGGGGAACCCGAGCCCGGAGAACAAGGAGCTGATGATCATCCCCGGCGCCGTGCACACGGACCTGTATGACGACCTGGACATCATCCCCTTTGACAAGATCCAGAATTTTTTCCGGACCTACCTGAAGTGACCCCGTAAAGCGCAAACTGACAAGGAGGAAAAACAGGCATGAAGAAACCGTATATCATCTGCCACATGATGATCTCCCTGGATGGCCGCATCGACTGCGCCATGACGGAGCATCTGCCCGGTGTGGACGACTACTACCAGACCCTGGAGGCGCTGAGCGTCCCCACCACCGTCACCGGCCGGGTGACCGCGCAGCTGGAGATGGCCCTGCCCGGCACCTTTCAGGCCAAGGATCCCACGCCGGTAGGCAGGGAGGCCTTTTCCAAAAAGGCCGGCGCCCCCGGCTACGAAATCGTTGTGGATACCCACGGCAGGCTCCTGTGGCCGGACGCCGGAGAGGCGGAAAAGCCCCTGCTGATCCTCACCAGCCAGCAGGTGCCCAGGGAGTACCTGGCCGATCTGGACAGCCGGAGCATCTCCTGGATCGCCGTGGGCGAGGAGCGGATCGATCTGGCCCGGGCCGCAGAGATCCTGGCGGCGGAGTTCGGCGTAGAGCGCATGGCCATTGTGGGCGGCTCCGCCATCAACACCGCATTCCTGGATGCCGGGCTGCTGGATGAGGTCAGCATCCTGATCGGCGCCGGCATCGACGGCAGGGGCGGCATGCCGGCGGTGTTCGACGGCAGGGCCATGGACCATCCGGTGACCCTGCTGCACCTGACTGACGTCCGGAAATTCGACAGCGGCGCCGTCTGGCTGCGCTACGCTGTCTGAGCGGCCCCGCAGGCCGGATCTTCCGGCCCAGCACCCGGCGGTCTCTCAAAACGCCAACAGGCGGCGGGGTCCTCCCGCCGCCTGCCTGATTCACGTGTCCTGCTCCGCCAGGATCAGGTCCAGCCGTGCCTCCACAGTATCCAGCTGCTTTTTCACATTGCCGACGATGTCCGCCCCCACGATATTTCCCGCCCGGTCCACGATGCAGGTGGTTGGATACGTGGAAAGCTCCGCGACAAAGTCCTGGTAAAAGGCGCCCTCCGGATCCGGTGAAATGTTGATGTAGGTCACCCCCTTCTCCCGCAGGATCTCCCGTGCGGTGTCCAACTGTTCCCGGCTCTCGCCGGAGTCGGTGCCCACGCCGATGAGGTTGATGTTCCGCTCCTGAAGCTCCTGGTACAGCTCCTCCAGCTCCGGCATCTCGGCGATGCAGCTGCCGCAGCCGTTGCTCCAGAAATTGACGATAGTGGCATCGTAATCGGCGAAGATCTCGCTGGTGACTGCAGTTCCCTCCATGTCCACCTCATCAAACTCCGGGAAAGCGGTCCTGGACACCAGCGCGTCCTCTCCGCCGGAGCCGCAGCCGGTCAGGGCAGCGGCCATCAGCGCCGCGGATACCAATAAAGCCAAAACTCGTTTCATGTGATCGTCTCCTTTGTTTTCTGCGCAGTTTTCAGGGAAAATGTCCTGGTGATGGCCCCATGGGGGCAGGCTGCCGCACAGTCCCCGCACCGGATGCACTCGCTGTGATTGGGGGTGCGGAACACCTCCACATCCATTCTGCACGCCTGGCTGCATGCCCCGCAGGCAGTGCATTTGACGGCGTCGATCTCCAAACGGCAGACGGAGACCCGGTTGAACAGGCCGTAGAGCGCCCCCAGGGGGCAGATCCACTTGCAGAAGGGGCGGTAGCAAAAAACCGCCAGCGTGACCACCCCCAGCAGGATGCAGCTCTTCCAGGTGAACAGTCCGCCCAGGCTGGCCCGGATGCTGGCATCGGCGAAGGCCAGGGGAATACCGCCCTCCAGAATGCCGGCGGGACAGAGGTACTTACAGAAGAACGGGTCCCCCATCCCCACCTCGTTGACTATCGTCATGGGCAGGACGATGACGAAGAGCGCCAGGACCCCGTATTTCAGCCAGGTCAGGATATGAAGCCGCCGGGTGCTGAACTTCCTGGTGGGGAGCTTGTGGAGCAGTTCCTGGAACCACCCGAAGGGGCACAGAAAGCCGCACACCGCCCGGCCCAGCAGCACGCCTGCCAGAATGAGGAAGCCCGCCACATAGTAGGCGGCCTGGAACCTGGAGGAGCCGATCACCGCCTGCAGGGCCCCGATGGGGCAGGATGCGGCCGCCGCCGGGCAGGAGTAGCAGTTCAGCCCCGGAACGCAGGCGGCCTTCAGCCCGCCCCGGAAAATCTTTCCGTGGAGGAAATTCATCAGAAAAGGGTTGGAGGCCAGGGTCGCCCCCAGCTGGATCTTCCAGCGGTGTCTGTTGTTACCCAATGCCCACACACTCCAAACATAAGTTGATGCCCTTGTGCAGCACCACGTCTGCCTCTCCCCGCCACAGGCCCAGGCCGATCAGCAGCAGCGCGGCCGCCAGGCAGCAGATCGTCGCCTTTCTCATATCAGCCCATGGGCACCATGGCGGCGGCTCCACTGCCGTCTCCGCCCTCAAAGGCCGGCTCCCGGCTCATCTCCACAAAGGCAGCGGCGGACGCGGGCAGCTCTTCGGCATCCACGCTGGAATACCAGGCGGAGAGGAAGGATCCGTTCACATACCAGGAGGCGGTGTTGGGCGTTTCCTCGTCCTCCACCATGCCGCTGTTTCCGCCGATGGCCGCTTTCAGAGAGTCGTTGTAGAGGATCACCGGGAAGGGTGCCTCAGCGAAGAGCTCGTTTCCGCTCTCGCTCTTGGTGCACACCACGATGTCGGCGCCGTTTTCCACCACGCCGTCATAGCCCTCCGCCAGCGCATCATAAAAGGTCTGCGTTCCCTCCGCGTTGGGGTCCAGAAATGCGAAAAAGACCACGTTCCCCAGCTGCTCCTGGGTGAACTCCTCACCGGACAGGGTCGTGGTGGTAAAGTCGCCCACCATGTTGGTCTCCATTTTGCTGGCGGCGGGCACACTGTTCTCCTCCTGGTAGGCATCCACCCACGCCTGGTCGATCCAGCCCTTGTCCAGGGCGTCCTCGATGGTGAGGGTGCCGGCCTCGATGGCCTGTTCCACCTCTTCCAGTCCGGGCTGCGATCCCCCGCAGGCGGACAGGGACACCCCCATGGCCGCAGCCAGTCCAAGGGCTGCCAGCCGCTGTCTGATCTCATTGTGCATCGTCATGACCTCCTTGCCGCCTCTGCGGCAGAATTGGAACAGGAGGCATTGTAGCACCGGGAATATAAAGTTTCTGTCAAGACCGCCTTGATGAAAAATTTATCGGAATATGCTATCATAGTTCCACTTGGAAAAGGCGGTGGAACAGATGCGGATTTTGGTGGTGGAGGACGAGCGCCTCCTGTGCGACGGGATCGCGGAGGATCTGGAGCTGGAAAAATACACGGTGGACCGCTGCTATGACGGTGCGGACGCCCATGAGCGGCTGTTCGTGGAGCCCTATGACCTGGTGATCCTGGACCTGAACCTGCCGGGCATGGACGGACTGGAGCTGCTGCGGCGCATCCGGTCAGAGCAGCCGAAGCTGCGGGTGCTGATCCTCTCCGCCCGGGCACAGCTCTCGGACAAGGTGGCCGGGCTGGACCTGGGGGCGGATGACTACCTGACGAAGCCCTTCGCCCTGGAAGAATTGGAAGCCCGGGTGCGCACCCTGCTGCGCCGGGAGTTCGTCCCCCGGGCGCCCCTGGTGCAGGCGGGACCGCTGGCCCTGGACACCGTGGCCCGGGAGATCTCCGTCCGCGGGGAGCCCCTCCCCCTGACGCCCCGGGAGTTTGCCATTCTGGAGCAGCTGATGCTCTGCCAGGGGCGGTGGCTCAGCCAGGAGGCGCTGATGGAGCACATTTGGGAGGCGGACGCCAACCCCTTCAGCAACGCGGTGCGGATGCACATCTCCTCCCTGCGGAAAAAGCTGCGGGAGCGGCTGGGCTATGATCCGATCCAGACCAAGATAGGCCAGGGCTACCGCCTGGCCGGGGAGGAACATGTATGAAAAAGCCCATGTCCCTGCGCCTGCGGCTCACCCTGCTCTGTGCGGCCCTGCTCACGCTCTGCTGCCTCCTGCTGACCCTGACCAATAATCTGTCGGCCATCCAGATGGCCGACGCCATGCAGGCCGTGCCCGTCCTCCCGGCCCAGGATGCGGCGGCAGGCGCAACTGCCAGTCTGCCCATGATGGAACTGGAGGCCAGCGAGACCGTCCGACAGGCCAGAGGGATTTTCCATCTCCAGAGTCTGCTGGCCATGGCCGCAGTCCTGGCCGCCGGCCTGTTCCTCATCTACCGGCTGGTGGGAAAGGCGCTGGACCCGCTGGACGAGCTGGCCCGCCAGATCCGCGGGCGCGCAGCGGAGGATCTGGGCCGGCCCCTGGCCGTCCCGGACAGCGGGGACGAGGTGGCCGAGCTGGCCCGCGCGTTCAACCAGATGTCCCGGCGGCTGAATCAGGTCTTTGTGATGCAGAAGAATTTCTCCCACAACGCAGCCCATGAGTTCCGTACCCCGCTGGCGATCCTGAAGACGCGGATCGGGCTGTTCCAAAAAAAGCGGGACTTTGGTCCGGAAGCCACGCGGGACTTTCTCCAGATCATGGAGGGCGAGGTCGACCGCCTCTCCGCCCTGGTGGAAAGCCTGTTGGAGCTGACCAACCCGGAGGCTGCGGAGCGCGCCGCACAAGTCTCCATGGATGCGCTGATCCGGGACGCCGCAGGCGAGGCCGCACTGTCGGCCGCCGCCCGGGACGTCTCCATCCAGACCGACATCTCTCCCTGCGTCCTGCCGGGAAACGAACGGCTGCTCCACCGGGCCGTGTTCAATCTGCTGGAGAACGCTGTGAAGTACAGCCCCGCCGCCGGCACGGTCCGCGTCTCCGGCCATCTGGCAGACGGCCGCTTCCGGCTGGACGTCTCCGACCAGGGCCCCGGCATTCCGCCGGACCTCCGCCGCCGGATCTTTGAGCCCTTCTTCCGTGTGGACGATGCCCGCACCCGCCAGCAGGGCGGTGCCGGCATGGGGCTTGCGCTGGTGCAGGCGATCGCAGAGGCGCACGGCGGCACGGTCCGCATGGAGGAGCGCGCCGCAGGCGGCAGCCGGTTCATCCTGGAGCTGCCCTGTGCGCTGAAGCCGGCGGTCTGCACGGCGCCCGACCGGCCCAAATTATGACAGTTCCATTACAATTTCCCCGGAACCCTTGCCTTTTTGTCCCCATTCCGCTATTCTGAGATCCCCGGTCGGGAAATTTGACTGATGGAGGCGATCTTCATGTATCAGAAGGCATTTCCGGTGATCGACCCTGTGGCCACAGGAGCGAACATCGTCCGCCTGCGCATCCAGCGGGGCCTGTCGGTCCGGGATCTTCAGGCCTACTTCGGGTTTGAGGAACCCCAGGCCATCTACAAGTGGCAGAAGGGAAAAAGCCTGCCCTCCGTGGACAACCTGTACGCCCTGGGAGCGCTGCTGGAGGTCCCCATGGATGAGATCTTGGTTTCAGCAAGGCCGAAACTGCATATGATCGTTTGTGAGCAGCAGGCAGATGCCTGCTGCTCATCGCTTTTCAGAGGCTCGTTCATCCGGCGGCCGTGGATGCGGCAGAAACGAAAGACCGCATAGGCCATTTTCCGCTCCGCCTCCGGCGCGCCCCGAAGGGGCGGCTGCCGTTCTGCGTCGCGGGCTCTGCCCCAGAGGGCAGCTTCTGTCGTTCGCCCGTCCGTTCGGGCGGGCCGATCATGGAGATGTGCGTGTGACAGGGTGGGTGGTCGGATCGGCGTCATGGCGCAGGTCGCCGCCGCGAGGAGCGCTGAGGAAGTCGATGAGGGGTCTCTCCCGGTATTTCAAGACCGGGCCGGTTTTCATGACCGGTTGGATCCTCCATACAGTGCGCAGGCTGCGCAGTCGTCAAATGTGCAGCACCATCGTTCGTCTGCACCTGAACCGGCCGCTGCGTCTCCCCCTTCCCTGCCGCATCCACAGCCGCCGGATGGGCAGTCTCCGAACGTCGGGTCAATCGCCGGAGAAGGCGCCGAAGGCCTCTGCAAAGGTGTCATTCACGTCAAACGGCGGGGCGTAGTCCACCCGGGTGGTGATCAGGACGGTATCCAGCGCCGACGACACGGCGTCCGCCTTCCGGCTCAGCTCCGCGCACATTCTGCGGATCTTGTTCCGGTCAAAGTGGATGGTGGTGACCCGCTTCACGTCGCAGCGGTAGGACACCTGGTTGCCCTCGTTGTTGAAGCAGTAGCCGGTGCCGCCATTGGGCAGCACCACCTCAGAGCTGCGCAGCCCCGCCATGTGGCGCAGCAGCCTGGCGATCTCCTGCCGCCGGGCGTTCAGGCTCACCTCGCCGTCCAGCCCGGCCGGCAGGTCCAGCCCCGCTTTGGCCCGGCAGATGGCCACGGTCAGCTTCTCCCGTTCCCTCAGCAGGTACAGCAGGAACTCCGCCACAGTGGTGATCTGCTCACTGTACTCGGTGCGGGGCGCCTCCACCGTGGTCTCGTTCTCAAAGTTCTTCATGACCTTTTTTCGCAGATAGGTGTTCTGCACCCGGGTGATGTTGGCGTCACAGCCCAGAATGGACTGGGCCTCTTCCATCAGGGACTGCAGTCTGTTCTGGAAGCGAAAAGCCTCTTTCAGGTTCATCTCATGTCCTCCTTGTCCGGTTTGATCTTGTGTCCATCATAAACCTGAACGGAGGCGCTGTCATTGAACCGGTGGTTGAATGAAGGGAAGATCCATGGAGCAGATCCTGCGAGAAAAGCACCGCCCGGAGTCTCTGGTGTTCCAGAAGCTCCGGGCGGTGTTCGTTTTGAGGCCCTTTCACGTTGCCGCTGAGAAGGGGCAGCGCCTGCCGATGCACTGGCCGTTCCGGGCGCTGTAGGTGCAGACAGGCACGCTCCGCTCCATCTCCACCCCCAGGTGCTCCCGGACGAAGTCCACGGCGGCCAGGACCGCCAGCCAGGCGTCCCGCTTGCAGCACCGGGGGCCGCCCACTTTGCCGATGCGGTCCAGGGCCAGGGCGGTCATCTGGTTGCTCAGCCCCCAGGGCTCCTCCGCCAGGGGCGTGGACGCCGTGGCGATGGCCAGGAACTGCCCCGCGCTGATCCCCGCCCCGCAGGCGCCCCAGAAGCCGCAGGCCCCGCCGGGGACGGCCTTGCCCCGGCTGTACATCTCCCGGAGGGCGCTCTCCAGGTCCAGCCGGCCCCCGGCGTTTTGGTAGGCGGTGAGCAGCGCCGCCCCCACCAGCACATGGTGCTCCGGGCCGTGCATATGACAGAAGGGCAGGTCCATCATCCGCCGGAGGATGGCGGCGGGGTCGGCGGAGGTCTCAGCCAGGCACAGGCCGAAGATGGTGTCCATGCCCTGGGTGTGGCAGTCACTGCACACATAGTGGCCGCCCACGCACCGGGTCTTGCTGGGCTCCTTTTTGTGGCAGATGGCGCACTCCATAAGCTCGTCCTGGACCAGGTATTCCAGCGGTGCCTTGCAGATCAGGCATTCTTCTGTATGCAAATCGATCGCTCCTCCCCGTCCGCAGCGCAGGCAATGCGCAGCGGCATAAAATCAATATTTTCCCATCCCAGCAAGCTGATCGCCATAACGGAAGGTGTACGACCTTTGCCGCGGATTGGCACTTCTGAAGCGCAGGTCCATGCATCGGCCGCAAGCGATCTTCGTCGCTCTTTTGTCACGCTTTTATTATACATCTTTCAGGAAAAACAGCAAGAACTCTGGTACTAGCCGCATCAGGATTTGCCGCGCCATATGTGGTAGGGTCCTCCCTATCTATGATTCGTGATTTCAGATAAGGCTGGGAAGGATCGAACTTTTGGCGTCTTGTTCCCAAACGCTTGAATCAAATTTTTTGTGGCGATTTGTAGTGCTTTCCGGCATTTTCCGCTCGGTATCAAATATTTTTTGACGCTCTTAAATCCGCTGTTTCCACGTGTTCCGGTCCTGACTGTGGTCAAATATGGGGTCAAAAACGCTTCCTGACCAGGGGCGGCAGATGCCTGCCAGTCCCGGCTTGGAAGCGTTTTTTCGCGACTCTGGGTTTTGGGTATTGTACCTCTGCCGCAGCGGTTAAGCAAGTCTTTTCTCAACAGTAAGCATATCAGTTTTTCACACGCCTATTCAAAGAATAAAAGGCCTGCGGTCTATCTGTTCAGCAGCCACTGGATGCCTGCCGCTGTCCGTTCAATCCCCTGGACGAAGTGATTTCCGGGATTCAATTGGAAAACCGTGTCGATGCCTTTGTTCTGGTAAAAAGTCTGAATCTCCTCTGTATTTTCCTGAACTGTTTTCAGGACTGGATTGCGTGTCTTGGCCTCCCTGTCCCCCAGGGAGAAATAGATGCAGTCCGGCCGGCGCTTCGGCTCGTGGGAGAAGATGTACTCTTTGAAACCAGGAAACCACAGGGATCCAGACATACACCCCACCCGCGAGAACACATCCGTCCGGTAGATGGCGTACAGGGCGAATAGCCCGGCCAGCGAGTATCCAGCGATCCCCCGCCATGCCGGAGGACCGGCCAACTCTTTTTCTGCCCTGGGTATGATTTCCTTCACCAGCAGCCGCAGGTAATCATTCGCCCCGCCGGTGAAGGACTCCCCGTTCTTAAACGCCGCTGGGCTGTCCCAGGGAGCCATGTCGTGGCTCCAAGCCAAGTCGCTGACGGTCACCAAATTGAACGGCGGGCAGCCAACCGCCTGCGCCGCCTCATATATCTTCTGCCCCTCGTCTGAGTATGTGTTTAGGTAGATCGCTGGAATGCCAGGCTTGTTGCCAAGAAAGACAGATACCGCTTTGCCGTCTATTGAAACTGTACGCACAGAGTCATCCAAGCCTCCTATTTGGAAAAATTGCCGCTCTATGTTGCCCTGCTCCTATTGTACCGAAACAAAACGGCTGTGGCAAGACAACCAGGTTATGCAGAATAGCCCCGTTTATCGGACCGTATGTATGATAAAATATCATATCTTCACAACCACTATACTATTTGGAAGGCAAATGATATGGGAAAACTTTTTGGCGTTTATGGGGATGAAGAGCACAGCCTTTAGTGAGGATTTGTTAGGGCTTGGTCTTGTCGGAGCAATATCGGAAAAAATTGTTCAAGATGAGGCAGAGCGCCCTGCACAAAACTTTAGTGATGATACATGAATTACCAGAAGCAAAGGATCGTCTGGAACAGTTCTAAGAGCGGTGGCCTGATTTTGGGGGACTGGATGGCAGAACTGATGTTTGCCGACAACAAGGGACTGGGCTGGTTCAGACAATGCGACCCTCACTCACTCTTGAACCATATTGTGGTTATTGGGTGCTTGATAAACTGGACGCGGATTGATATTTTCCTCATTATGGTGTAAAATCGATACAATAAGTCAGGTGTAATATTTATGTATTTAAGGTGATGTGGGCTATATGGATACGCATACAGCAGAGCAACGCCATAAGAATATGCAGGCAGTCAAGTCAAAAGATACAGCTATTGAACTTTTACTGCGAAAAGAACTGTGGTCAAGGGGTATCAGATACAGAAAAAATGTGAAAAGCATTATAGGGAAACCTGATATCGCCTTTATCAAGAAAAAGGTAGCTGTATTTTGTGATAGTGAGTTTTGGCACGGTTTTGATTGGGAACACAAGAAATCAGACATCAAAAGTAACCGTGATTTTTGGATACCTAAAATAGAAAAAAATATCGCAAGAGACAAAGAGGTTAATGATGCATTAGCGGCTGACGGATGGATCGTACTCCGCTTTTGGGGACAACAAATTAAAAAAGATGTGAAGGCCTGTGCGGACTTAATCGTTGCTGCTCTCAAGGAGAGAAACTGATGAAGTTAAAAACAATAGATTTATGTGCCGGGATAGGAGGAATACGGCGCGGGTTTGAATTAGCGGGAGATTATACAAATGTTGCTTCAGCAGAAATAGATGAAATGGCATGCAAAACATATGAGCATTTGTTTGGAGAATCTCCCCGTCATGATATTACAAGTGACGATTATAAGCATTATTTGCAGACTCTGCGATACGATGTGCTCTTAGCGGGATTCCCTTGTCAGGCTTTTAGCAGTGTCGGATTGCAACAAGGTTTTGAAGACAAAACGAAGGGAACTATCTTCTTTGACATCGCTAAGATTGTAAAAATGACACGCCCGAAAGTTGTTTTTTTAGAGAATGTCCAGAATCTTCTTTCTCATGATAATCAGGCTACGTTTAAAACAATAGTTGATACTCTTGACCGTCAACTTGATTACCATGTTGTTGGGGTATTTCATGACAGCGATGGTAAGCCGATCTATAAGAGATCGTCCTTCATTCGAAATTCAAAAGACTTCGGAATACCTCAAAACAGGCCAAGGGTGTATATTGTTGCTTTCAGCCGAGCTTATTTTGGTCGCCATCTCGAAAAAATCCCACTTGAAACACCTGTTCGCAGAAGTAAAGGGCCGATATTTCATGACCTCAATGATATTTTAGACAAAGGAGAAATCAGTCCGAGATTTTTTCTTTCAAAAGGTTATTTACAAACGCTTGAAAATCATATTGAAAGGCAAAAGAAGAAGGGATATGGTTTCGGCTATCGCATTATAAATTCTCCCGAAATTGAACATCCGATTGCAAACACGTTACTTGCAACCGGCGGATCTGGACGTGAGCGTAACTTGATTTTTGATCCGGAGAACGGGAAAAAATACGCCGGAACTATGGTCCAGGGAAAGTATTCTCCCATAAATGAGAAGTCAATACGGACAATGACACCATCTGAGTGGGGAAGACTGCAGGGCTTTGTCGGCTATGCTTTTTTGAATGAGGACGGTACGGATAGATTCTCTTTTCCTGATGAGGTACCAAATGTACAACGCTTTAAGCAACTTGGGAATTCCGTAACCATTCCGGTTGTCGAAGAGTTTGCCAGATATATTCAGGAATGCTGTAATTTAATGTACGATGATTTTTCCAGGACTGAGAAGAGAATTTTCAGTATGTATGGGAATGAATTTCTTCTTTGCAGTGCCATTTATGAGAAGCTGTCATCATCACTCAGAGATAAAACGATAAATACTTATTTTGATATTGTGTATCATTTCGGGCAGAGGGAGTTCAGGGTGAAAGAGTTGGCTCGGTATTTGGAAGTTACTCCTGCCAGGGCTTCACAGATTATTTCCCAATTGGCCTGCATCGATTGTATCCGCCACAATGTAAACGGCACATATTTCTTTAGAGATTTGCTGTCTTTCAGTCACTGAAAGGGGTGCACAAAGAAGTGGAGCCGATCCGTGAGGCAATGAACAAAATTATAAAATCCTGTGATGTTTGCATCGATGGTAATGTTATTTCACAGGAGTTGCTACTTGCGACTTTCTCTGATTTTATTTTGTCAACGATAGAAAAAGAGAAGCACAATGTGAGCATTGTACTACACACGGGGTCAGTCTGCTTTGATGCCATTATACTGGCGTGTGCCGCAGTATCGAATCTTTTGTATAACCAAACAAATGCAAACGATATCATCTCACAACTTATCCCTGGTGATGTTGTTTTATATTATAACAGCAATAAAAGCAATTCAAAGGCCCAGCGGTATACATTCAAAGGGTTCGTTGATTCGCCGGACGAACCTCCCCGAAACGAAACAGGTACATATGTTTGGCTGACACAAGGGAATAGCGGCAGATTGCTTCTTCCAAGTGCTTGCTGGAATCGCATTGTTCCGTACTGGGGAAATGCATCGTCAATGGACGGGAGAGGCCTTCGTCGTGACAGCGGCAACAGATACAGATTTTTGAAGTCTGTCCTTGGCTTAGGCGAAGAAGAAATAATCAGAATCTCTGATACATCAACGGTAGTCATTATGGCAAGAGATACTGCCAATACTTTGGTTAACGGACTGTCTTTTCGCTTCGGTAACGAGGAGGTCCGGTTAACGGAGCTTGTTCCGGTGTCCTATTTTACGGAAAACGAAGAATACCCTTATGGCGGGAATCCAGCCAAATCAGAACCTGTTTTGAAAATTACCGGCAAAGTTTCTAAGGCACGTGAATTGCTATTAAAGCGCGGCGGCAATAAGAATGTTGGGTTAATTGTATCTGGAGACAGTATAATCAGACTCGGAAATTCGGAAATTCCCGAACTTGTTGAACGGCAATCAATTCAATATGTTTACCTTTGCATGCATATTAATTCTGATTTTTCTGAGAAACTGGTGTCTTCTTATGAGAATGCATCGCTGTTTGCATGCACAAAAGATTTTCTCCTCTCCAACAGCCTGGATGTGAAAGTCAAGAACGACTATACGAATCAACTAAGTGCACAGGTTAATGCAATTATAGATCACGAGGTTATTACAAAAGAACTTCCGAGCTATTTAAGCTGGGAGGAATACCGAAAATTCAAACGTGCAATGTTTTTTATAAAAGAATCCGATTATGAATCCGATTCTAAGGACAGTTTTGTCATGCAGGCGTTTTCTCTCATGAATCTCTTTAAGACGGCATTATTTTCGATGAAAACCTTGGAAAGCTTTATAGATTCAAGAGAAATTGACACTGTGGAAAAACCAGAGGCACGACTCGCAAAAATAGAAGATTGTGCAAACAGTTTTCCGGAATACCTACACGAGGCTGCAATGACTGTAATAGAGACTCTGGAAACAGCATACTTACTTTTGGTGGATCATTCTGCAAAAGAAGACACAATGCGAGAAATTATATCTCAGAATTTCGGGAAATCGATTGCGATTGTGCTTCCTAAAGCCTATTATGCTACCGTTGTTAAATCTTCAATGGATGATATTGCCCGAGAAAACTCCTGTGATATTACTCTTGTAACAGCAAACAGGTTCAACGGGGATTCCTTATATGATATAATAATTGTTTCGGGAAATGTAACCGGTGCAAGATTCGATGCGTTGCGGTGTCAGTCTGCACAATGTGTTTTCGCTTTGCTTTATGACTTTGAGAAGTATCAATTCAAAAGTCGGATTCGTAAGTCGGTGCAAACAGAGCATCTTTTTAATCAGCGTTCCACAATTTACATAGAAGATGAATATGAGGAGCAGTTGCTTGACCCAGAAGAAAGCGAGGTTGATGAGGTAGAGGCAATTGATGCTGACCTTACGAATTATATCGGAGCGACATACCTCAATACAGTTCATAATAACAGTTATTCTCCGGGTGCGCATAAAAGCGTTGCAGACATTGTGGCAGTGGCGAAATTTGATACGGACGAAGTCGCCTTTTTCACAAAAAATTATAAGGCATATGTCCTGGATGATGCCGAGCGTTCTGTCAAAGAAGTTGATGTTACAAATCTGTCGGATGGAGACATTATTGTATTTACAAGAAGCAACTCAACAACCCGCGATATAGTTGAAAATCTGCTGAGTGACATGATGAAGAATAAACTTGTTTCTGCCGAGGTGGAAGATGCTTATTATAAAGCAGGATGGTGGAAATCTGTCCTTACCAAGTATCTTAAGCATGCGGGATGCAGTGCAAAGACTTTGGCAGATACTATGATAGAAAATGGTGTATCTGTACAGGAAGCAACTATTCGCACCTGGCTCGATGACGACGCACACACTGTTCGACCGCGAAAGCTGGATTCAATACAGCAAATTGCTTTGATTGCCGGAGATGAAGACTTGTTTGACAATGCAGAAAGCTGCTATGCAGCTGGCGGAGTAATATACAAAGTACGTCGGAAAATACTCAAAGCAATAGGCCAAGCTATTTTAGGAGAAATCACGGGAGAAAATGATAATTCTGATCCGATTATGCGTGCGGTCTCTGAGCGGGTTGGGAATGCAGCCGTAGTTCTCCAAATTGAGACTATAACTTTTGTGAATGATACTGTTCCTTTGAATACAATAAATCGGCCGATTAGTGTTGACTGAGAAGGAGAATACCAGATGAGTACGATCCATGAATATTTGGAGGCAAGGGAAAATTACATATCTTTGATAAAGAGTGAACTGCTCGGCCCTGGCTCTGAGATTTCTATACCTGATAAAGAACATGAACTGGTAACGAACTCTCCTGATGTCAGGTATTCAATCGGCATTCTGTTTCCCAGGAACAATAAGCTGAATGCCGATAATGATGATTCGGCAAAAGTCGAGCCGTCTTCGGATGAAGAAGAACTTGAGCCCGATTTGCATTCGGATGGGGACCGTGAGGAGCATACAAAAGACACGGATCCGACATTACCTGCTGAAGAAGATAACCTGGATGAAGAAATCAGTTTGGCGGCTCAGAACATGCCGTCATCTATGGGATATACTTTCCTGGTTTCCCGGGATGTTCTGAGACTTACCTGCCAAATTGAGTTTGCAACCTATAGACAGGCCAAGTTGCCAGATTGCAGAATTCCTTTTTCTCCGGATTCTCCAGAAACATATTGCGTGCCGAGCCAATTGTCATCATATATATTTTATGACAAGGAAGAAGGCACTCTAAAACTTTTGACTGGATTAAACAGGAAAGCCGTTTCACAGTTACGTGAAAAAGATTTTATTGACGGGGAAGAATACGGTATTTTTTCAGCCATGTATAAACTGTGTGATCAGTTGAAAGGCGGATATGTTCGTATTCCTCATGCCATGACTGTGACGGTAGATTTTTCAGATGGAGACTATGTCGATAATAATAAGAGGCTCGATGAAACATGCGCAAAGATAACCGCATTAAAACGAAAAATCAAAGACAACCTGTATTCAATCACTGTAATGCTCGTAAATGACGATGACGAAAAGTCTAACGGGACTCGTTGCCTGTTTCAGCCGGTTATCAGAATTTGTACGGAAGACAACGATTTTAACTTTTGCGAATACGCTCAAATGGCAGATTTTGATATGCTGGATAGTGAAGAGCAGTCTCTGGAACTTCAGTACAGAAATAAAAAAGTGTATGGAACTGGCCTGGGAACTTCGGTAAATTGGGAAATAGACGAGAACGGAAGAGGAATCATATTCAATGATTTCTTCCCCGAAGTTGAAGTCCCGTCAATGGATTTCGGGATCCCGAAAGATTCAGAGATTGATATAAGCGCATTATCAATGTACTTCCTATCCGATCTTGATAAAACTGAGAAAAAAACTAAGATTGACAGCCTTTCTACCGTCATCCGTGCCTATGGTAACTGGATAGAATCATTAAAGACTCGCATGAACTTGCTCGAAACACGGTACCACGCTCCTGCAGAAATGAATATCAACGGGTGCCTTTCTGCCAAAGCGAGGATGGAAGAGGGCTTAAGAATACTAAAAGAGAACAGTGTGGCATGGGATGCTTTTTCGCTGGCCAATAGAGCTATGCTTATGCAGAGGATCCATTTGGATATTCAAAGTAAAACCTCAAATATTGACCGGTATCCAGGCGATGAAGATCTTTCACAAATATTGGATGCTTTGAATTATTCCGATGCCGACGGTCAGTTTACCGGGAGGAATAAACACAACTGGAGATTGTTTCAGATTGCCTTTTTACTTTTGAGCATTCCTTCAATCGTAGATGACCAAAATCCGCAAAGAGATATCGTTGATCTTATTTGGTTCCCTACAGGCGGCGGTAAAACAGAGGCATATCTGGGATTGACTGCATTTACGATTTTTTACAGGAGACTTGCGCATCTGTCACAATCCGACGGAACAACCGTGATAATGCGATACACACTCAGGCTTTTGGCAGCACAGCAGTTTACCAGAGCAGCAACATTGATATGCGCTTGCGAATATATTCGGAATGACGCCACTTCCAAGCGCCCTCGATACGGACGGTATCCGCTTGGCACTTCAGAAATAAACATTGGACTCTGGATTGGTCGAGAGCATACCCCCAATACCGATTCAGATGCCAAAAAGCATTTAGAAAAATTGCAAGAAGCTCAGCCTCAAAGTATCCAATATGCCAAAGAACAACATAATAAATTTCAGGTATTAAAATGCCCTTGGTGTGGTACTAAGCTTGTCAAGGACAGAATCGGCGCAAGAACCATCGGGATGTTTGGATACCGTATGCGTAATAACCGCCACTTTGAGCTTTTCTGCCCCCAAGAAAGTTGCTTTTTTAATCAGCAAGGCAAATTACCAGTGCAGATAGTTGATGAAGAACTGTACGCCAATCCGCCTACTCTTCTCTTCGGGACCGTAGATAAGTTTGCCATGATGCCCTGGAAGAAGGACATCGGAGCTTTTTTTGCAACAGGTACAGAAAATCGAGCGCCAGAGTTGATTATTCAAGATGAATTACACCTGATTTCGGGGCCGCTTGGCACCATGGTTGGCTTATATGAATCTGCTATTGATGCTTTGTGCAGAAAAAACGGGACCAGGCCTAAAATCGTAGCGTCAACAGCAACAATCAGGAGGGCTAAGGAACAGTGCTCTGCTCTTTATGATCGGGAGGTAAACCAGTTCCCGCATCCAGGACTCGATGCGGAAGATTCGTTTTTCGCACGGGAATCTGTTATAGATTACGGCCAAAATATTTATGGCCGTAAGTATATTGGATTAATGCCGTCAGGAAAAACAAAGGCGATGATGGAGGTAAGGTCCATTGCTGCTCTTATGCAAAAGATTAATACCATGGATTTACCGGATGAAGTGAGGGACAAGTTTTGGACGCTTACTGTATACTTTAACAGCCTAAAAGATCTGGGTAAGTGTTCTACGCTCGTAGACGATGATGTCAAAGACTTTATTAAGAGAACGGCTTATCGGTTGGGTACCGCTAAAGATGCCCGCAAAATTGCCAGAGCCGATGAACTCACAAGTCGTGTTAATACGACCCAGTTGAATGAAACACTGGACAAGCTGGAAAAAGTGTGTTATTCCAAGGAAAACATCGAGAATAAACGTTACGCTTCTAATGTACTGCTTGCGACCAACATGATATCGGTGGGGATTGATGTTGCACGATTAAATGTAATGCTGTTGGTAGGACAACCAAAACTCACGAGTGAATACATTCAGGCATCAAGCCGTGTAGGTCGATCTTATCCAGGGATTGCTTTTGCCACGTATGACGGTTCAAAAAGCCGTGATCGTTCCCATTATGAGCAATTTAAGGCGTACCATGATTCCTTTTACAGATATGTTGAACCGACCGGTGCTACACCTTTTTCAAAACCTGCCAGAGACAGGGCGTTGCATGCTGTTCTGATATCCATGATGAGGAATTTGGAAATTGATTTGAGCGCAGACAAAGGTGCCGCAAAGTTTACACGAGATAAATTTAAAAACAGAGTCTCCGAATTGAAAGCCTATATTATTGACCGAGCAAAAGACATTTCCTTCAGATTGAATCCCGATATGCAGGATGAAGCAGATGCAATGGCCCTTGAGATAGATTTCATCTTTGAAGCATGGGAAAAGTTGGCAGAAAATTATGACGAGGACCATTTCTTTTATGGGGAAAAGTTCCTGATGAGGTCTCTGGATGACGGAGAAGGCAGATTACTTAAACCTTTCAACACGAGTCGAAAAGATCCAGCCTTTGACACCATGACATCTATGAGAAATGTCGATTCAACAGTCGCTGGAAATGTGTTGATCTGGAAGGAGGAGTAGCAGAATGGAACTGGATGTCGCCAAAAAAGTACTTTTAAACAGGTACACGCATTCCGTGCGCGCTTCTCAGGCGGTCCTTCAATACGGAGTCGGTGCAATGGTGGACTTTCCGAACCAAACATTGATGACTGCCGCACCAGAATATTGGAAGGAGCAGGTAATCCAAATTCATGATGAGCGGCTGGAAAAGGTGCTTCATGTGGATTATTTGGGATTGCCAGCAGGACAGGATGATCCTAACGGCAGAGACGGCATTTCATATGCCAGATTCCCAGAGTGGTACTTTTGCCCCAAATGCAGAAAATTTCAACCTATAACAGATTGGGTTAAAGAATATAAGAGGCGGGCAAAGCAAAAGCAATTAAATTCTGACCCCGATATGGTAAAGTTTTTACAATGCCCCACCTGCAGACAAGATCTTGTCGTTACCCGTATCGTGGTAGCCTGTGAGTGCGGACACATTGATGATTTCCCGTGGGTTCAGTGGGTCCACTGCAGAAATATGATCGGTGGACCGAAAGAAGTATGTCCGCATCCTTCTCTTACCTTCAAAACAAGTGCATCGTCTACAGAAGGTCTTGAAGGCTTGACGGTATCATGTGAGGCTTGTCATGCAAGAGCGACACTGAAAGGCGCATTTGATAAAGATATTTTGCAGGAGTTGGACGCTAAATATCAGGGGAAGTATAATTTTAGATGCACTGGTCGTCATCCCTGGAAGCATGTTCGGGAAAAATGCGGCAAGTATCCGAGAGTATTACAGCGAGGCAGCTCGTCCGTCTATTTCCCGATTACGGCAAGTTCTCTGGTTATTCCTCCGTATTCCAGCATGATTACAAAGAAAGTAGAGAACAGCATTGCGTTCTCGAAATGCAAAGACGCAATTTCAGACTGCAAAAAGAGCAAAGTTATTCCGAAAGAGTATTTGCCAGCCATGGTAAAGGAGCGCATCGAACAATATTTGAATGAAATAGCATTGGAAATTGGCATAGCCGCAGATAAGGTCAGGCCGATATTGGAACGCAGATGGATAGATTCTGAAAATGAAGAGGACTATTCTACATTCAGCGTAAAATACCGTGCTGAGGAATATGAGGCACTCAGCGGTGAAGTATCTTTACCTGCTGATGACTATGGGGATTTTTTGCGTGAAGGTACAAATATCGATGATTACGCAATCCCACATGTTAGAAGCATTTCGTTAATACATAAAGTACGCGAAGTTCAGGCATTGACCGGCTTTTCCCGTCTTAAGCCAGTTGAGGCAGACAGCAGCAGTGACGAATCTGAACACATTGTTTCGGTAAAAGAGAAAGAAACAAACTGGTACCCTGCATATGAAGTTCGGGGAGAGGGCATCTTTGTCGAATTTTCGAACGGCGACATTGAGGCTTGGGTTGACCGGTTCCCTGATATCAATAGCAGAGTAGAAGTCCTCAATGAAAATTACCAAAAATCTTTTATTGGTTCTTCCAGACCGAGACGGATTACTGCGAAATTTTTGTTACTCCATACTATTTCCCACTTGTTGATTAAACAATTGAGCTTTGAATGCGGCTACAGCATTGCTTCATTGAAGGAACGGCTATACTGTAGTGAAGAAAAAGACGGAAAACAGATGGCAGGAATTCTTATTTACACAGCCAGCGGCGATGCAGAAGGAACGATGGGCGGATTAGTCAGACAAGGCCGTTCTGATATTTTCCCGGGGATTTTTAAAAAGGCAGTTGAGTCTGCAATGACTTGCTCAAATGATCCTGTTTGCAGTTTAAGTTTGGGACAAGGACGAGATTCTCTTAATCTGTCCTCGTGCTACTCCTGCTCGCTGATACCAGAGACGAGTTGTGAAGAGTTCAATGTTTTTCTTGATCGCGGAACAATTGTAGGTACCTATGAGAACCGCGAAATGGGTTTTTATTCGGCTCAACTATATAACGGTACGTCTTGGAACAATAACGAATCAGAGAAACCGGTCCAAAATACTTCAAGCGATAAAAAGAGAAAAATATATTTTGTTGATGCTGGCGTTGATTTAAGAGATGTACCCTATTCGGACATTTGGAAAAGTATTAAGGTTTGGTCAGATGACGAAACAGAACTCGGATTATTGTCCGAACTTGAAAAAAGGGCTGACGAGTTTTCTGCTAAAGAAAAACCGTATCAAGACTGTGTTTTCCTGCTGGAAGGGAATCAAGAGCAGTATAAATGTGATCTGTATTGGAAAGATTCGGGAGTTGCTTTTTTCACAATTGACAATGAAGAGTGCTATGTTGTGGCAAAGGGTACAAATATTAAGTGCTTTTTCACACTGGATAATGATGCCTCTGCCGATGCGCTTTTAGCTGTCCTCAAGGAGAAATAAAGATGGCAGTAATGATTCCAGAACGCCCACGCACCTTCGATCCTGCAAGTCAAGAAGGACTAATGTTTGAGGCACTTGAATTGCTCCCGGATGAATACTATGTATTTCATTCTTTCAGGATTGCTGATGTCAGAAATAACAGATTTTCCGAAAATGAAACTGACTTTGTGATTTTTAATCGGAATAAAGGCGTCATTTGCTTGGAGGCAAAAGCTGGCCAGGTTCGCTATGAGAACGGGATTTGGTTATACGGCAGCGGGATACCAATGCATAACGGAGGACCCTTCAATCAAGCCAGCTCAAACAAGTATAGATTGATGCGGTACATTTCAGACAGCAACTTGTCAAATATCCTGGAAAAGTGTAAATTTTTTCATGGAGTCTGGTTCCCGTCAATCAGTGATGATAAACTGAGATCGATGACTTTGCCGCCTGAGGCAGCAAAAGAATTGGTATTGACGAAAGAAGCACTGCAAAATCCCGAGGTGTACTTGAACAGAATTTTTGCGCTGGAACTGTCAAGCAGGGTGGAAACATCGCTCAGTGAACTTGAGAGTAAACGGCTGATTCGGGAAATTTTCTGTCCACAGTTTAATGTATTTCCGTCTGCTTCTTTTGATGCCGATTTAAAAAAAATTGTCTTTCACAGGCTGTTGCGTGAACAAGCAGGGATACTGGATTTTCTTGATGAACAGTTAACGGCTGCCGTGAACGGAGCAGCAGGAACCGGTAAAACAATGATTGCGGTTGAAAAAGCAAGTCGTCATGCTGCTGAAGGAGAAACCGTCTTGTTTTTGTGCTTCAACAGCAAACTTAAAGACTACTTAGAAGAAAATTATCCTAATAAGCTGGTAGCTTATTATACTATTGCAGGGTTCGTATGCAGACTTTGCAATTCTGTTACGCCTGATTTTGATAAGGCTAAAAGTAAACTGGAAGATTATTATATTTCCGGAAATTTTCCTTTCAAACATGTGATTATTGATGAAGGCCAAGATTTTGGTGCTGACATTATTGAAGAGACAGACATTATTTCTTTGATTCATGACATAATTGTAGACAACGATACGGGCGGCACATTTTATGTATTTTATGATAGGCTTCAGTTGGTTCAAGCTCGATCAATGCCGAAATTTATTGAAAATTTGGACTGCCGCCTTACCCTCTATCGGAATTGCAGGAATACTGAGAACATTGCTCTAACTTCCCTAAGACCAATTACAGAACGAAAGCCAAAACTTTTTGACGGAGCCGTTAAAGGGACTCCTGCACGAATTCATTTTTGCGAAAGTCAGGAAGACGAAAAGGGTAAAATTGATTCTACGATTAATGAGCTGAGTAATGACGGATTTAAAGATATTGTCATACTGACATGGAAAACAGAGACATCCAGTATTTTGAGCAACTATATTAAGAACGGCAAGTACAGAAATAAATACCAGTTTACAACCTGCAGGAAGTTTAAAGGATTAGAGGCCGATGTTGTCATTTTAATCGATGTTGAAAAGGAAACATTTGATGCTCAGAATGTCTTGCTATATTATGTCGGCACATCTCGTGCGCGTATTCGTCTGGAAATAATGGCCGCAATGAGTGATGATGATTGTCGTGCAATTCTTAGCGAATCACTTCATTATAGCGGGAAAATTCGCCGCGCAAAAAAGGATCTTGCAAGTGCGCTCAATGCGATAGGAAGTCTCAACGGTTAATTCTTCATCACAGGGGTAACAGGAGCTACATCATAAAGAGTTCGGGACTGCCTGATGCCTGGAAAGAACAATCAACAAGAGGTTTCCTTGATGAAAAGACTTGGACATAATTCCGAATACCTCTGCAAAGGGCCGTTGGTTGATGTGTACGCAGGGGCTCTTGTCAGATGCATAGTTGTTGCTATATTGCTGGAAGAGATTGCAAAATGGGACATCCCCCCTGGCCTATGATGGCGTACACTTCACAGAGCAGGGGCACAGAACCTTTGCCGCCGGACTTCTGGAGAAACTCAGATGAAACGAATCCTGCCTATACTCTTATCTCTTCTGCTGTTGACTGGGTGCAGTGGAAACTCTGCGGATGGCTACCAGCAGATCACCCAGGAGGAGGCCAAAGAGATGATGGACACCCAGGAAGTCATCATCCTGGATGTGCGGGAGCAGGACGAGTACGACAGCGGCCACATCCCCGGCGCAGTGTTGTTGCCAGTGGGAAGCATCGACGAAGACACCGCCACCGAGGTGATCCCCGAAAAGGATTCCACCGTTCTGGTCTACTGCCGCAGTGGGAACCGCAGCAAGACGGCATCCTCTGCTCTGGCAGAACTGGGCTACACCAACATCTACGAATTCGGCGGCATCAGCACCTGGCCCTATGAGACGGAGTCATAGACTCGGAAATAGAGAGTCTAAGCACATATGACCCCATCAAAAACTGCATCGCCGAGTCAAAGAATACAAGGGACTGGCCTCCGGCCAGTCCCTTTCTCCGTTTTGAAACAGGCCGCTATCAGAGCGGCACCTTTGCGTTCTTCAGCCAATCCTGGAACTCCTCCAGGGTGATGACCTCCCGGTCGCATTTCTTTTTCATCTCTCTGGCCTGTTCGCTCCAGGCGTAGAACTGCTCGTCGGTGATACGGCCGGCCTTGATCCAGGCAAAGCGTTTCTTGTACTCCTTGCGGTAGGCCTTGAACACCGGATCGTCAGACTGTTTCTTGGTCCACTGCTGGAAGGCCCCGGCCTCCCGGCAGGTCTGCTGGCCGGAGGCCACCGGGCGCTCGCAGTACTCCGCGCTGACCCGGCCGGTCTGGGGGAACCACCGTCCGCAGTTCTTGCACCGCCGGACAGTGATCCCGCGCTCCACGCAGCTGCGCAGGGAGTAGTCGATCATGTCCGGAATGTGGAGGGGATACAGGACCGGCGAGCACCGGCCCGGTTCCACCGGCTCAAAGCTGAGGGGGATGGGCCGGAAGGAGAACAGAGACGGGTCCTTGGGGGCATCGTAGAGATAGTGTGCCGATGCCTGCTGCTGGGGATCCCGCCCCGCCTTGTCCACATCCAGAACGAGATCAAAGAAACGCTGTACCTGCTGCTGATAAAGCGGGAGCTGTTCCGGGATGCCCTGCAGCTCCTCCAGCATCTGCTGATCCTCCCTGCTCCCCCGGTCCTGGGTGATCCCCATGCGTCCAAACCGCTCAAACCAGCGCACATACAGAAGATTCAGGTAGATGTGCCGGCTCCCAAGGTCACCCAGGTCCATCAAGGTACGGACCCCAGCCTCTTTATCATCCCGGTCGATCAGAAGGGACCAGTCCTCATAAGCCCGCCGCAGCAGGGGCTCCATCTCCTTACAGTCGGTCTCCAGAAAAGACAGCAGGCTCTCCAGGAACGGGAGCTCCCGATAGGTCGAGGGTACGCCCTGGATCCCGTGGCTATCGAATTGGAAAACCTCTTTTTTCTCAGAGAAGTACATCTTGGCATACCACATGTCGGCGCCCTCCAAAATAGACAATCGTAAAAAATTTATAAAATAGTCTTGACAAGGGGGTAGGTTCACATGCTACAATACTCTCACGGGGAACTGTCAAAATAATCTTACAATAGTCTAACACCCGCAAATCCGATTGTCAACGGGGAATTGGTCCCCAACATTCGGAACGGCACCTTGAAAAATGAATACCCATCACCAGAGACGATACTCTCCGGGGAAGCAGCGCCAGGACATTGTCGCAGAGCACCGACAATTGAGCGTACCAAGGGGAAGAAAACGCTGTGTTGGTCAAACAAGGCCGCAGGGCAGGAACCGGTATGGTGCATGGCCAAACCCTGAAACCCAGAAAAGAAAAAGACAGACCCTGTAAAAAAACCGCTGAACTGCTGCAACAGTTCAGCGGCCTGCCGCGTTTCGGAAAACACAGCCTGATCTGTGTCCCAGTTTAACAGAGAGACCTCCGAAACGCAAGAATTTTTTCTCTGAATTTGAAACACCGGAGGTACTGAGCATTGAAACTGTCTGTCTACAAATCCTACGACGACCTGCCCCTGTTCCTCAACGCCAAGATGGTAGCGCAGGTACTGGGCGTGTCCATCTCCACCGCCTACGAGCTGCTCAACGAACCCGGCTTCCCCACGCTGCGTGTGGGGAGCCGCATAGTGGTCCCGAAAGAGAGGTTCATCCGGTGGGCGGAGGGACAGTCGGGAGGTGCGAAATGAGAAAACAGCACTGGCCCAAGCGGGACCCTATCAAGAACTACTTCCCCCTCCCCAACGAGATCTTCTCCCTGGGACTGTCTGCCGGGGCGATCGCAGTCTACGGATTTCTCCTCCATCGGGAGGACCGAAAGACCTACCAGTGCGTGGCCAGCTACCGGACCATCGGAGAGGCGGTGGGGATGAGCGTCAACACAGTACGCAAGTATGTGGCCGAGCTGGAGGATCGTGGCCTGGTCCGGACGGAGCGCACCACCGTCACCACCCGGGACGGCCGCACCCTCAACGGCTGTCTGCGTTACTACATCCTGCCCATCCAGATGTCCATCGAACAGTTCTATGAGCGGCAGCTCCACGCGGCTGACCTGGCACTGGAACGGCAGAGAGCGGAACAGCGCATGGCGGCGCTGAAGAGAAAGGAGTGTGCATCCGGATGCTGATGCAGATGATCGACTGCGTGATTGAGCAGAACCCGTCTCTGTCAGCACGGCGCACCATAGACATGCGGCGGTACATCGTCAACCGGTGGAACAGTACGCATGAGGAGTCTACCGACGAAGATGCGGTAGCCCTGTTCCTCTGCGATGAGAGCCGTGGAAACCTGACAGATGAACAAAGAATATTTGCGAAGGAGTGCCGTGAAGAGATAACGGCCTGCTATCGAAATACGGTGTTCCAGATGTTTCAGTGCGGCGAGATGATGCGCCGGCATCTGGTGTCCGGACCGGAGGAATACTGCCGGATTTTTCTGCCGCAGTACGCCGTTCCCTGCAGCAAGCAGCTCTCCCCGTGTAACGGCCTGTGAGCCGCTGTGTGCCTCGATTTCGGGAGGGACAGAGACCCTGCCCCTCCCGGCGGTTTCGGGGCGGATTTGGCCCGTTGTTCCACCGCTGTGGAGGGGGCCTATCCGGGGAATTTGCCGCCCCGTAACTGATTTACGGAGGACGAAAGGAAAAGCAGGAGAAAGCCTTGGCGCTTTTATGGCGCCTGGGCAGTCACTTCCGCCCGCAGTGCGGGCGGTTTCCGGGGACGGGGGCTGACGCTTTTCCGGGTCGCCAAAACTGCGATTGACGCTATTTTCGGAAAAACCGGCGAATATCCCCGCCGTTGAGGGATACTCGCTGACGCTACGATAGAGTTTGGAGGGATTTGACAATGGATGAAAATAGACACAGACACACCGTTTGGATAGATGACGATGTGTGGGATCAGGTGGAGTCACACTACCAGAAGGACAACTGTGCGAAAAGAAACGAATTTATCGCAAAGGCCATTCGGTTCTACTCCGGCTACCTGGATACGGAATCTGCCGATGCTTACCTGCCCCGGGTCCTGGCCGATGTGCTGGAGGGCAAGCTGGGGGCCCTGGGAAACCGGATGGGACACCTGCTGT
Source organism: Oscillibacter valericigenes (assembly GCF_016902445.1). Classification (GTDB taxonomy): domain Bacteria; phylum Bacillota; class Clostridia; order Oscillospirales; family Oscillospiraceae; genus Oscillibacter; species Oscillibacter avistercoris. The sequence goes on from NZ_JACSNX010000005.1 coordinate 102,146, forward strand.
TCAAGCTGTCGGTAGATCAAAACCTCATGGGGAATATCCTGGCTGCCGACATAGAGATCGACCCGGATGAGCTGCGGAAAGCTCGCGTCCGCTGTGTCAAAGAGGTCAAGGAGACCAACGGTGAGATCAGCTTCGAAGACACGGTTCGTTACCAAAAGGGGGCTGAGTAATGCCGGGACTGATCCAGAAGTCAGGCTACATCAAGCCGGGAAACGGCGGCGGACACTATGCCGAGTACATCGCCACCCGGGAGGGTGTGGAGCTGATCGAGGCTCCATCCCCCTCCCACGACGGCGGCGGCTACCTGGAGTATATGGCCCAGCGCCCTCGCTCCCACGGCCTGTTCTCCGCTGACGGTCCCGCCGATCTGGAGAAAACCATGGAGGAGATCAACGGGCATACCGGGCCGGTGTGGACCTTCGTCTACTCTTTGAAGCGGGAGGATGCCCACAGGCTGGGCTACGAGAACAGTGAGAGTTGGCGCAGATTATTGCTGGCTCATCAAACAGAATTGGCGACAGCGATGAGAATTCCGCCAAGCAGTTTTCGTTGGTGTGCCGCCTTCCACGATGAAAAACACCACCCACACATCCACATGATGGTCTGGTCGGCAGACCCCAAGCAGGGGTATCTCACAGAAAAGGGCATCGAAAAGATGCGCTCCCAGCTGTCCAATGAGATCTTCCGGGACGAGCTGCTGTCTCTCTACCAGAAGAAAGATCTATCCTACAGCCAAGTGCGGGACGCGGCAACGGAGGCCATGGGGCGGCTCATCCGGGAGATGGAGACAGGTCTGTGTCACAGCCCTATCATCATGGAGCAGATGGAGACGCTGGCCGGGATGCTGGAGGACCACAAGGGCAAAAAGGTCTACGGCTACCTGAAAAAACCGGCAAAGGCGCAGGTGGACGCCATCGTGGATGAACTGGCCAAGGTCCCGGAGGTGGCAGAGTGCTACGAACAGTGGAACCGGCTCCGGGACGAACTGGAGCGTTACTATAAAGACTCCCCCAGAGAGCACCTGCCCCTCTCCCAACAGAAGGAGTTCAAAGCCATCAAGAACATGGTCATCCGGGAGGCGGAGCGGCTCCGGCTGGGTACGTTTACCTTTGAGGATGCCCGCATGAGAGACGAAGTGGATGAGGACCAGGATGCGGTGTACTTCGCCTGGGACTCCGACTGGCAGATGGCCGAAATCTACCAGAGTGCCAAGGAAGTGCTGGAGGAGTACGAAAATCCAGAGGAGGAAAAAGCGGAGCAGGTGCGGGTGCTGGAGCAGCTCTGGCAGAGAGGTTTCACCCTGGCCGCCTATCAGCTGGGCAAGTGCTGGCGGGACGGGCGGGGCGTTCTCCCCGATGATGAGCAGGCGGAACTGTGGTTCCGGCGGGCGGCGGACGCGGGATATGACTTTGCTCAGTACGCACTGGGAAAGTTCCTGCAAAGCCAAAAGAGAACGGATGAGGCGGTATCCTGGTATGGAAAAGCGGCGGCGCAGGGGAACTCCTGCGCCGCCTACCGCCTGGGAAAACTGTATCTGGAAGGAAAAGATGTCCCGAAAGACGTGCCCAAAGCGGTAGACTACCTGACGTTCTCCGCCGAACAGGGCAACCAGTACGCCCAGTACGCTCTGGGAAAGCTGTACCTCACCGGACAGGATGTCAAACAGGACCGGGAGCGGGCCTGGGCGTATTTCTATGAATCGGCGGAACAGGGAAATGAGTACGCCGACTTCTTTCTGGAACACTTCGACCAGGCGGGCAGGCCCAATGTGTTCCTGGCGGCCACCCGGCTGCTCCACCATCTGAGTCAGATCTTTCGTGACAACTCGGTGCCGCCCGCCGCCCCGGTGGGACAGCGGGTGGACCGAAAGCTGCGGCGGAAAATCCAGAAAAAGAAGATCGCCATGGGTCACAAGCCGGATGACCATGAGGAAGCTCCCCGGCAGGATATGGGCGGCATGACCATGGGGTGGTAGCAATCACCAACGAAACCGCAGTAAAAAATGCCGTTGAATTTTACAGCAGATCGAGGTATACTAAGGGCAAGAAAGGGGCTGAATACCATGCCGAACATCAAACCCATCTCCGATCTGCGTAATTACACGGAGGTCCTGCGTGACGTGGCAGTGGGCGCACCGGTTTTTCTGACGAAGAATGGCCGGGGCCGCTACGCCATCGTGGACATGCAGGACTATGAGCGGACACAGGCCACCCTCCGGCTGATGAACGAGCTGGCCAAGGGCCGCAAGTCCGGGGAAGAGAAGGGCTGGTTGACGCTGGAGGCCGTAGAGGAACATCTCGGAATCGCAGATGAATAACCTGCATTTATCCGACGAGGCGCAGGCTGATTTGGCCGGGATCAAGTCCTATATCGCAAAGAATTTGGAAAATCCCAGCGTAGCGATCTCCACGGTACGGAACATCACAAAGGACATCCGCAGATTGCGGGAGCACAGTCTGATTGGCGCGTCCCTGTCCTCGATTGCCGATGTCGAGAGTGACTATCGTTTCCTGGTGACCGGCAGTTACCTCACTTTTTACCGAGTTCTTGACAACGATGTCTATGTGGATCGTGTGCTCTACGGCCGCCGGGATTATCTTCGCATCCTCTTTGGAGATGTGCAGGACGACGAAACAAACGAATAGAGACAATCTTCTCCATAGGGAGAAACGATTTGTCACCGGAACCGTCTGCAGAGATGCAGGCGGTTTTTTCTATGGCAGGCATATCAAAATCTGGACCGCAATACAAAGATAAAATCCTGCCCGCAGATGATAACTTTCTGAAAATAGTTGCGGTTGGGGGTGGCTATTTGGAGAAAGTTCGGGTATTGTGTGTTGCTGGCAAAGGAGGCGGCACACATGCGAGACACACTGGAAAATCTATACTTTGGAAATATCACCCCCAACGATCAGATCGTCAAATCGGGGACTGCCCTGAAAAAGGCTATGGAACAGTCAGCAGAGTGCGAGGAGAAACTCACCGCCCTGCTGGAGGACAAAGAAAAAGCGCTGCTGCTCCGGCTCATCAACGCAGAGAATGAGATCGGCAGCACCATGGCCCTGGAGAACTTCATCCTGGGTTTCCGGCTGGGAGTGCGCATGATCCTGGAGGCCCTGGACGAGGATGACGGCAGTCTGCTCGACCCAAACAAGGAGGGATAGCCTATGGCAAAACGCAGGCCGTCCGGCGACGGCATGGTACGGAAGCGGGAGGACGGCCGCTGGGAGGGCCGCATCGTGGTGGGCCACAAGCAAAACGGCGAGCCCATCTTCCGGTATGTCCTGGCCAAAACCCAGAAGGAACTGCTGGACAAGCTCCACCGGGACCTGGAGGCCTTTCAGGACGTGGAGCTCACCGAGGACAGCCGCATGACCCTGGGGGAGTGGCTGGACCGGTGGATGGAGGACTACGGCGCGGCCACCCTGCGGCCCAACACCCTGCGCAGCTACGAGCAGTTCATCCGGTGCTACATCAAGCCCTATCTGGGGGATAAAATCGTCTCCCGGGTGACCCGCATGGACATCCAGAAGCTGTACCGAAAACTGAAACACGAGGGCCGTGTCCGCGAGCACCCGGAACACGGGCATGAGCTGTCGGACACCATGGTGCTCCGCATCCACGCCATGCTCCACCGGTGCCTGAAGGACGCGGAGGCGGCCCATGTGATCGCCCGGAACCCCACCGATGGAGCTGCGGTGCCCAAGGCCAACCATCGTCCCAAGCAGATCCTCACGAAGGAGCAGATGGAGACATTTCTGGCTGCAGTGGAGCGCAACGAGATCTGGCGGGATTTCTTCTACACGGAGCTGACCACCGGCCTGCGCCGGGGCGAGATCTGCGGCCTCATGTGGCAGGACTTCGATGAGAAGGCCGGGACGCTGAAGATTCTTCGGTCCGTGAATGTCCCCAAGGCCGGAGAGCTGGAGATCGGTGAGACAAAGACCAGCCAGGGCCGGCGGACCATCCGCCTGCCGCCCAGCACCGTCCAGCGTCTGCGGGAGCGGAAACAGCACACCGTCAGCCAGTGGATCTTCCCGGAACCTCTGGCTCCGGAGAAACCGGTGCGCCCCAGCGCCGCCTACTACTGGATGAAACGAATTTTGAGAGAGGCGGGGCTGCCTGCGATCAGGTTCCACGATTTAAGGCATACCTTTGCCACCCATGCCCTCACCAGCGGCGTGGACGCCAAGACCCTGTCCGGCATTCTGGGCCACACCAACGCCAGCTTCACCCTGGACACCTACACCCATGTGACGCCGGACATGCAGCAGGAGGCCAGCCACATCGTGGGCGGCTTTCTGGAAGATCTCCTGGGGGAAGACCTGAAACCGTGGCAGAGAGGCAGGCCGGAGGGAGGTGCACGCCATGGCTAAGCGGCGGAAAAAGGGCGAGGGCTCCGTCCGCCAGCGGAAAGATGGCCGCTGGGAGGGCCGGGTGGTCATCGGCTACGACGAGAAGGGCCTGCCCAGAACAAAGAACGTCCTGGCTAAGACGAAACGGGAGTGCCAGGAGAAGCTGAAGCAGCTCCGGGAGACGGTGACCGGCTCCAAGACGGAGAAGGTCCGGTCGGAGATGCCCTTTGGAGAGTGGCTGGACTTCTGGTACCAGAACTATGTGAAGCCCCAGATCCGCCCCACCACCCAGGCTAACTACGAGGCGAAGATCTATCAGCACATCATCCCGGAGCTGGGGAAGATCCCCCTGAACCAGCTGGCCCAGAAGGACCTCCAGCAGTTCTATGCCCGGATGAAAACGGGCGGGCGGCTCATCCGCACAGAGCAGTTCGGCAAGGGCCTCTCCGACTCCATGGTGCGCGGCCTCCACGCCGCCTGCCGGTCCGCTCTGGAGAAGGCCGTGCAGGAGGATCTGATCCGCACCAACCCGGCGGTGGGCTGCAAGCTGCCGCCCAAGCGGGGCCGGGAGATGCAGGTGCTGGGCCGGGAGGAGCTCCAGCGGTTCCTCATCCAGGCCCAGGCAGACGGTTATTTCGAACTGTTTCTTCTGGACTTATGTACCGGCCTGCGGCGGGGCGAACTGCTGGCCCTCCAGTGGGACGACCTGGACTTCAAGACCGGGACCCTGACCGTGAACAAGCAGGTCTACGAGGTGAAGGGGCGGCTCCAGGTGAGCGTTCCAAAGACCCGCGCCTCCATCCGCAGGCTGGTCCTGCCGTCCGGCGTGGTGGAGGTGCTGCGGGCGTATCGGGAGACGGTGGACTCCCGGTGGATGTTTCCCTCGCCGGTCAAAGAGGACATGCCCATGACACCGGGAGCGGTGCGCCGGCGGCTCCAGATCATTCTGGAGCGGGCCGGGTGTAAGAGAATCAGATTTCATGATTTACGGCATACTTTTGCCACATTATCCCTGGAAAACGGCATGGATGTGAAGACCCTCTCCGCCATGCTGGGCCATGTGTCTGCGGCCACTACCCTGGACATCTACACCCACGTCACCGGGGATATGCAGACCGAGGCGGCGGCCAAGATCGACCGGGGGCTGGGCAACGAGGTGCGGGAGGAATCCGTTCAGGCAGAGCAAAACCCGGCCGCAGACTTCCAGCCGGTGCTGAGAAAGACCCGGAAGCCCGGAACCGGGTGCATCACACAGATCAACGACCACCTGTTTGAGGGCCGCTACTCCCCCACCTGGCCGGACGGCACCAAGCACTCCAAATGCGTCTACGCCCACACCCGGGAGGAGTGCGAGGCAAAGCTAAGGGTGCTGATCCAGCAGATGAACAAAGAGCGGCAGGCCCTGCGGGACCAAGCACGGGGCATCACTCCGCCGGATAAGCTCACCAAGATCCAGAAGAAAATCTGGACGTACATGAAATTCCACCCGGAGGTGACCAGCTTCCGAGCCATCGCCAGAGGCGCCGGAGTGACCCGACACACGGCGGCGAAATGGTATGAGATGATGCGGGGGATGCTGGGGCGGGCGGCGTAAAATGTGGAAGAGGCTGGCATCACACTTTGATACCAGCCTCTTCCTGTGATCCAGATGATCCGCTGCTCAGACCAATGTATCGTCCAGCAGGAAGTCCAAGACTCCAATATTCAGAACGCCGTTGTCATCGTACCAACGTTTCCGGATGTCGTGCCGGACGATGATCTTCGGAAAAGAGTCCCCCGTCAGGGAGAGCGGTTTGTTTTCCGTGACAGACTGTTCCTCCGTCCCAAGAGCGTAGGCGGACTGGATATAAGTCTTTTTTCCGCCGGAAGCAGCAATGAAGTCGATCTCCCGTGCTACCGGGGTCAGTTTTCCTTTGGCGTTTCGCTCATTGCTGTACACGATCCCAATGTCCACTGCGCACTCCCGCACCATCAGCTCATTGAAAAGGATGTTCTCCATGATGTGGGTCATCTCCTGCTGGCGGAAGCCGATGCGGGTATTCCGCAGGCCGATGTCCTCACAGTAATATTTGTTGGGGTAATCGAAATAGCTTTTCCCCTTGACATCCCAGCGCTTGCACTCAGTAAAAAGGAATGCGTCTGCCAAATGATCCATATACGCTTTCACAGTGTTGAGGGAAACCGTATTCTCGCCGCTCCGCTTCTGCTTGGAGTTGATGGTGTCCGTCACCCTGGTGGGGTTGGTCAGTGATCCCACTGAGGAGCAGAGCAGGTCCAGAATATCCGAGAGCACATCCTCCCGTTTGACCTTCTTGCGCTCCACAATGTCCTTCAAATAAACTTCGGAGAACAGCGAACTCAGGTACTGCATTTTCGCCGCGTCAGTGGGGCGGGACAAGATCAGCGGCATTCCGCCGTAGAAGGCGTAATTTTCAAATGCGTCCTCCTTGTCCCCGCCCACAGCGGAGTAATACTCCGCAAAGCTGAGCGGATGCACCCGGATCTCGTCGCTGCGCCCCCGGAACTCGGTGAGGATATCTGAGGAGAGCATCCAGGAGTTGCTTCCGGTCACATAGATGTCCAGATTGGACAGGGACTTCAAATCGTTGAGCGTATCGTAGAAGGTGATCTTCTTCCCGTCCGGGTTATAGGGATTCGGCACTTCGTCCGACATCTGGATCTCGTCTACGAAAAGATAGAATTGCTCCCTCTGATTTTCAACGATCTCCCGGACACGATTTGCAAGCTCCAGCGGGTTCCGATACCGGATATCACGGGTCAGATCCAACTCAAAGGAGAGAATGTGATCTGCCGGAACGCCCTCCCCCAGCAGATAAGTGCGGAACAGATTGCGGAGGAGGTAGGACTTTCCGCAGCGGCGGATGCCGGTGATGACCTTCACTTGTCCATCCCACATGAAGGATATGAGCTTGTTCAGATAGCGGTCCCGTTTGATCTCCATAGCGCCACACCTCACTGAAAACTTTACAGATTTATCATACTACTTTTCAATGAAAATTATACAACTGCTTGCGCGCTGTGGCAAGTGATTTGTGCGGAGGTTTGCAATTTGGGACGTACATGAAGTTCCACCCCGACGTGACCAGCTTCCGGGCCATCGCCCGAGGCGCCGGGGTGACAAGGCACACAGCGGCCAAGTGGTATGAGATGATGCGGGGGATACTGGGGGTGGGGAATCTGAAATAGAGGAGGATCGTATCATAACTCGATACGATCCTCTTTCATTTGTCATTATATCAATGTTTTCAATCTCATGACGGGCGATAATCTTTGAGAAGGAGGCCCCGGTTAGGGATGAAAGTATTCTGGGTAACGGTCGTCTCCTCGGTTTTCAGGACGCAGAATGGCAGAACCCAACGGTCACATGCCGTCCCGAAGCACGTCCTGATCCCGCAGGACCTTTTCGATGACGGTCCCCCGGACCGCCTTCAGCAGGGGCTTTTTCAGCAGCTCCAGAGGACCGGGCAACGAGACCTCCAGCGGGGACCTGCCGTCCATCAGGCAGACGGTGCTGTGCAGCAGCTCCCGGATGTCGTACACGCTGCCCCACACCTCGGGCACCCCCCGGTCCACCCCCAGCAGGCCGTAGACGGCCTCCATGGCGGTGCGCACGGAGTACTCGGTGGTGAACACGGTGTCCCGGGGGGTGTCGGCGAACTGGCCCAGGAAGGCGAAGTTCACGCAGCCGTCGGGGATCACATCGGGCCGGTCTCCCCTGGTCCGGGGCATGAAAAAGGCGGTGATGTAGGGCATCATGGTGGGCACGCACACGGCGCTGTGGGCAGCCAGGTCCGGGATCTGCTCCACCGGCACGCCGATGTGGTAGAGCCACTCCTGGGTGATCTCCTTTCCGGTACACTCCTTCATGGGCTTTTTCACATAGTCGCCGGGTACGTCGGTAAAGAGGCCGTACACCCAGACGCACACCTTCTCCGGCTCCTGCTCCTTGAACTGCCCCTGGCGGTTGATGGTCCAGCTCAGCAGCCACTTGGAGTCCTGACAGCTGACGATACCGCCGGTGACCACCTTCCCGGTGCGGGGGTCCCGCTTGCAGATGTTGGTGATATAGGGGAGGATCTTGTCGTCCAAAGTGGTGATGGTGGCCGACTCCCAGTTGGTCTTGGAGATGTCGGAGCAGAACTTCTCCGGCCGTCCAAAGGCGGAATCCTGCTTGGCGATGTTCTTCCACAAGCTCCAGCAGCCGCTGGTGCGCACCTCCGCGTCCCCGTTGGGGGCGTGGTCCTGGTCGCCGTAGATGGTCCCCTCGGTGCAGGAGCCGTTGGTGACAAACACCAGGTCGTTCTCCGTGAGGACAATGCCCTGCTCCGCGCCGTTGACCCGGCACTCGATGGCGGTGGCCGTCTTTCTGCCGTCCCGGATGTCGAAGATCACGTTGGTGACCTCGGTGCCGAAACGGAAGTCCACCCCGGCCTCCTCCAGGTACTTCTGCATGGGCAGGATCAGGGACTCGTACTGGTTGTATCGGGTGAACTTCAGGGCGCTGAAGTCGGGGAGCCCTGCGATGTGGTGAATGAAGCGCTGGAAGTAGAGCTTCATCTCCAGGGCGCTGTGCCAGTTCTCAAAGGCGAACATGGTCCGCCAGTACAGCCAGAAGGTGGAGGAGAACACCTCGTCGTCAAAGACGTCCTCGATGGTCTTGTCGTACAGGTCCTCGTCCGGGGTCATGAAGAGCTTCATGATCTCCATGCAGCCCTTCTGGCTCAGGTTGAACTTCCCGTCGGTGCGGGCGTCCCGGCCCCGGTCCACCGTTGCCCGGCACAGGGAGTAGTTGGGGTCGTGCTTGTTGAGCCAGTAGAACTCATCCAACACCGAGGCCCCCGGCTTCTCCAAAGAGGGGATGGAGCGGAACAGGTCCCACAGGCACTCGAAGTGGTCCTCCATCTCCCGGCCGCCCCGCATCACATAGCCCCGGCTGGGGTCGAAGATGCCGTCGCAGGCACCGCCGGCCACGTCCATGGCCTCCAGGATGTGGATGTGGTCCCCGGGCATCTGCCCGTCCCGCACCAGGAAGCAGGCCGCCGCCAGGGCCGCCAGGCCGCTGCCCACAATGTAGGCGCTCTTGTTCTCCACGCCCTCCGGCTTCTCCGGCCGGGCAAAGGCCTCATAGTTGCCGTTGGTATAATAGATGCCCTTGCGGTTTTTCTCATGTTTCCCCAGCTCCGTATTCCGATAGGAGGCCGAAGCGCAGGTTTCAGGCCCGGACTTCTCCACCGCCTTTTGGCCGCCCGCCCCCTTCTTTGCCAGGACTACCGCCGCGCCCGCTCCAGCTACAGCCGCCGCTGCAGTCAGTGCTCCCAATTTCTTATCCATGTCAGATACCGCCTTTCCGATCCTGCCGCTTCTGCGGGCCGGATTCATTTTGATGGCTTGATTTTACTCCCTGCAAAGCATTTCTTCTATTTACAATCCGGGCCCGATGATCAAAAACTAATCATCGGGCCCGGATTGTAAAGCGGCTCTTATTCTGTTTCCGAAAAATTTCGGATGGCGTTGGCGATACTGCCCCGCATGGCGGCGCTGATCTTTCCCGTCAACACCTGGGGATCGTCGGTCATTCCTTGGCGAATCCAGTCCAGCATAACCCCTACAAAACTGTACTTGTAAAATTCCGCAATAAAGGACTTATCCTCCTCAGAGATGGCCGTCCCCCGGCTCTGCTCTTCCACCACGCCCCGGATCAGGCCATAGGTCAGCTGGTAGAGGAACCGCTCCATCTGCTCCCGGCTGATACAGCGGTAGGCGTTGAGGATGAAGGGCTTGTTTTCCAGCACCGCCTCAAAGATCTGCAAAAGCCCCTCCTGCCAGGTCTCGTAGGTCTTCTTCCCCTGGAGGGCCTTGGACGCGTCCTCGATGCAGGCCCACTCCACCAGGTCGTAGATGTCCTGGAAGTGGTAGTAGAAGGCCATGCGGCTGATGCCGCAGTCCTCGGTGATGTCCCGGATGGTAATCTTGTCCAGGGGCTTTTTCAGCAGCATATGCTTCAGGGATTCCTCCAGAGCCTGCTTTGTGGTGTTTGGCATATTACTGCGCCTCCTTTTCGTGCTGCCGGATCACTGCCGCAATGGTCTCCGCCGCAATATGAGAGCCCAGCTCACTGGGGTGGACGCCGTCAGTGGCGTAGAGATTCTGGGTGTCGGACAACTCATAAAACCGCCGGCCCACATCGGCGATCAGGGCGTTATTTTCCTGTGCCGCCCTGTGGTAAGCCTCGGACAGCTTCTGGGCCATCTCGTCGTAATCCCAGCCCTTGCCCGTCAGCTTGGCTCCGCCCCTCTGATAGGCCCATGTAGCAAACAAAATGGGGACCGCTCCGTTTGCCCGGATCTGCCGGCAAAGCCGCTCCACGCTGGAGAAGAAGCTCCTCGGGGCGGTGATAGGGCCGTGGCTCATCTCCTGGAGCACCACATAGTCCCACTTCTCCTTTTGGAGCGCCGCCTGGGTCTGACTGCCCAGCTTGGTGCTGGGGTTCAGCTGTTCCGACAGCCGCGCCCCGCCCCGGGTGTGGTGGACCACCTCCGCTCCGGTCAGGTTGGCCAGCATCTGAGGCATATGATTGGTGGAGATAAAGCTGTTGCCCAGCATGAGGATTCGCATGGCACTGCTCCTTACTCGTTTTTTTCACTGTTTTCCACTGCCATTATACACGGCTCCGCTGAGAGGAACAAGGCTGGGAGGCGCAGACTGGCCCATCAGATTTTGCGACGCAAGAAACAAAGATAAGACTACGGCCGCGTGAACTGATCGTGAATAGGTGGTCATGACCCCATATTTCAAAAAGTGTGCAGTTTTCCTTTGCCTCTTTTTTGAATAAATAATGGTGATTGATGGCCCAAAAATTCCTTTACGGAGAAAATGCAAAACAAATCAGCAGAAGTGCTTTGCCCACATTTGAGACTCTATTTATATAAAACGCCAGATAAATTATTGCCTGAAAAGTTATAAAAACCGCCTCAAAACCGATGTTTTGAGGCGGTTTTTGGCAAATGACCCTAATTGTGATACAAATGAACCCCCTTTGGGCGTCAGGGGGTTCACTTTGCGCCAAGGGGGTTCACCGATTCCTGAGGCCGGTGTTCTCCGAGCCGCGCACTTCCTCGTGATAAAAATAATCCACAATGACCGGATGCCCCGGCTCCGCCCGGCCGTAGGGCAGTTCGTTGTCCACAAAGGGACAACCATATTCTCTCGCGAGGCGCTCCGCCTGCTCTTCCAGGCCACGGAAGTAGATTCTGTCTCCCTTGTTGTAGATGGCGTCGTACAGCGGCATGAGGTCAGGGTATTTCTCCTGAATATAGTCCAAGATGTCTTTTTTGAAGCCGCCCCGCAGGTTCAGATTTTCCAGCCAAACCAAGTCGCACTGGTCTTTCACCCGGTGGAAGATGGCCTCAAAATCCGTGATGCCAGGAAAAACCGGAGCGATAAAGCAGACGGTGCGGATGCCTGCGTCATAGACCTGTTTCATGGCGTTCAACCGCCGCTTAATGCTGACGGCATTGTCCATATCGTTTTTGAAACCCTCATCCAGTGTGTTGATCGACCAGGAGACGGTGACCTTTCCCATCTCTTTCAGCAAGTCGATGTCCCGCACCACCAGGTCGGATTTGGTACAGATCAGAATCTCCGCGCCGCTTCCTTTCAGTTGCTCCAACAGCCTGCGGGTATTGCCGAACTGCTCCTCCTGAGGCAGGTATCCGTCTGTCACCGAGCCGATGACCACACGCTGCCCGGCATACTTCCGGGGATTTTTAATGGCAGGCCAGTGTTTCACATCCAGAAAGGTGCCCCATGGTTCGGTATGCCCGGTAAATCGCTTCATAAACGAGGCGTAGCAGTACTTACAGCCGTGGGTGCAGCCTACATAGGGGTTCATCGAGTACCCGCCTACCGGCAGGGTGGATTTGGTCATGATGTTTTTCGTCTCCACATCTCGGATCAAGATGCCGCTGTTGTTCACTTCTGCCATGTTTTCTGTTCCTCCAATACCCGGCAGAAGGCCGGGGGCAGCTCCTGTACCATCTGTTCCTCGCCTATGATGGAAAGCAGATCCTCTTTCATGAATACGGGGATACCCAGTGCATGGGCCTGGTGGGTCAGGTTCCACACCCATTCCGGCTTTGATACGGCTTTGCCTTTCCTGTGTCCGGTCTCGGTACCGATGACGATCCAATCAATCCCGGCGAGATCCACCATGCCAATATCATCAAACATGGGTTCAAAGGTTACATGGTAACGTCCACCGCTGATGTGCTCCCGCAAAGTCTGGATGCGGCCTTTCTCCCTGCTGGAGGTGACCGTCACGCCAAACCAGGCATTGTCTAATAGGGTGGAAAAGACGATGTCCTCCGGCCTCTTGGTCAAGAACAGATACTGGTGCTGTGGGTTTTCAGCCATTTTGGAAAATACCTGATCCCGCCACTCTGTCTGCCAGTGGGCAAAATCGCTCATGCCGGTGAGCAGGAAATTTTGAGGACGCTTCTTCTCCATCAGCCGCAACTTACCTGGGAAGAACTCCGGTTTTTCAAAGTCATCGATCATGTGGAACCGACGGACATTGTTTCTGGCGTAGCAGTAGCTGCAGCCAATGGGACAGCCAATCACCAAATTCATGTTCTGAATACAGTCCTTGATGCAGACGGCCACCGCAGACGCCTCCTTCCTGCTTTAAGATTCAGCCTTCTGTCGCAGGCGCAACCTTTCCAAAGCCGTTCCAGGCATACAGGCCCTTCTTGTCCTCATCGCCCAGGAACTTGTCCACCTGGCAGATGTGCAGGATGTGGTCGCCCACCTCCACGGACTGCTGCAGGGTCGCCGCCATAGCCAGCCGGGTGTCCGCTGGAATCTGAATGTCGCTGCCGTCCACCGACTTCATTTCGATGTGATTTTCGGCCACCTTGTTTAACTTGGCGCCGGTGGAGGTGCCGCAGGCCATCACTGCGCCAGCCAGACTTTCACCGGGGACCGTGACGATGACTTTTCCAGTCTCCCGCACACGCTTGCCGGTGTGGGACTGCTTTCCGGCGGCGAATCCCACCATCGGCGGGTTGAAAGAGAGATAGGAGACAAAGCAGATGGGGGCCAGGTTGGTGGTGCCATCTTCATTCAAAGAACAGATCAAAGTCAGCGGATTGGGGGAAGAATAGACAGTGGCCTCCATAATGTTCAGTTCTCTCATCGTGTTTCATCCTTTCAGAGTGATTTGGAGATTGACATATCCAGCTTCTACTGGTACAATTATTATACTTGATTGTCATAATAAATCAAGTACGCAAATTGTTTGTACCTGGTATCAAAAACAATACCTGTCTAAAGTGGGGAATCAACAATGACTTACGAGGAATTCAAAGAAAAGGTAAGCGACGTCATTCTTACGGAGAGTGGCAATTGCCCTGTTATGCCGGTGGTGCAGATGCTGCAGGGTAAGTGGAAGCTCCAGATCCTCTATGAGCTGTGCATCAAGTCTCCCATGCGGTTTGGCGAACTCAAAAAGCTGCTCAAGCCCATCACCAATACGGCGCTAACCAATGCGCTCAAAGAATTGGAAAAGGATGAACTGGTGCAGCGCATTCAATATAATGAGATGCCGCTGCGGGTGGAGTATTCCCTCACAGAGAAAGGGCAGGACTTATTGCCAGTGTTTTATGCTATTTCACAGTGGGGGATGAAATACATTCCATAATAGTAAAGGGGACGGAAACCTTCCGCCCCCTTTTTTAATAAAATTGATTCTTATTCAAGCATCTCATGCCCCGTCTGGAATTTGAATGTAAGCCGCCCATCCCGGTGGACGGTGACAATGTCGATGACCGTGAGCCAAAGCCGGTCATCAAACTCCGTGAGGGACTCTCCGTATTCTCAAGAACTTATCTCTTGCATTCGATCTCCTCGAGGACTGTGGAAGGACTTATCGCAAGGCGAACGACAACATTAAAAAGCTCATGTGCCAGGCTATATTTAATAGAATCTGGATACACGAGGATGGAACAGTAACCACAGAATTTACGGATATCTATAAGAATATCGTCGGCCCTATTGAGAGAGATTTGATCAATCAGAACATAAAATCAGCGTCTGCCGAAACAGACGCTGATTTTATCGACAAGTTACTCAAATCCTACTCAAATTTTTTTGGGCAGGGTTTGAATAACGAACTTTTGGTCCGAGTGGGGAGACTCGAACTCCCGGCATCTTGCTCCCAAAGCAAGCGCGCTACCAACTGCGCTACACCCGGTTATGAAATTTTCCAACTGTGGTCAAATATGGGGTCAGCGCCGGTTTTTGACCAGTTCCCGGCGAGGGGTAAAACTCCGTCGGCCTTAGCGTCCCAGAGCTTTCCGGGATTTTGGAGAAGTGTGGCTCGAACTCCGGCCTCACGCTCCCAAAGCAAGCGCGCTACCAACTGCGCTACACCCGGTTATAAAGTTTTCTGATTGTGGTCAAATATGGGGTCAGCGCCGGTTTTTGACCTCTTTTTCTAATGAGAAGTATCCTGCTTCTGATAGTGTCCCAGCGGGTTGAGGGGTTGCGTTTTTCACATCATGGATGAGAACCGCGCGCTCCCAAACGGGCCGGGTACTGCTGGGCGAGGTCTCCCCTGCTCTCTGCCGACTGGCGGAAGTGTCTTGTTCTATTTTACCGGTTTCCCGCGCAAAGTCAAGTCTATTCCTGCGGCTTTCTTTGCCCCTTTGGAAAAAACCGGCCGGAGGCGGGGCCTCCGGCCGGTTCGGTATCGGGTCATTTCGTGACGCAGAGGTGGTCATCCTCCACCGTCAGCCTGGCGGTGTCGCCGGCCTTCAGGGTGCCGTCCAGCATCTTCTCCGCCACGGCGTCCTCCACCTTGCTCTGGATGGCCCGGCGCAGAGGACGGGCGCCGTACTTGGGGTCAAAACCCTCCTTGGCCAGCTCCGCCAGCGCCTCGTCGCTGGCGTCCAGGTGGATGCCCATGGTCTCCATCCGGGCGGACACCGTCTTCAGCATCCGGCGGGCCACCTCGCGGATGTCCTCCTCGCTGAGCGGGCGGAACACGATGATGTCGTCGATCCGGTTCAGGAACTCGGGGCGGAAGGTCTGGCGCAGCTCTGCCATCACCTGCTCCCGGGCGGACTGGAACTTCTTCTCGGCGTCCGGGTCGGACTCCCGCTCCTCGGCGGAGAAGCCCAGCTTGCCGCCCATGGCCGTCAGGCTCCGGGCGCCGATGTTGCTGGTCATGACGATGACGGTGTTCTTGAAGTCCACCGTCCGGCCCTGGGAGTCGGTGATCCGGCCGTCGTCCAGGATCTGTAGCAGGATGTTCCACACGTCCTCGTGGGCCTTCTCGATCTCGTCGAACAGCACCACGGAGTAGGGCTTGCGCCGCACCTTCTCCGTCAGCTGGCCGCCCTCATCGTGGCCTACATAGCCCGGCGGGGAGCCGATCAGGCGGGACACCGTGTGCCGCTCCATGTACTCGGACATATCGATGCGGATCATGGCGTTCTCATCGCCGAACATGGCCTCGGCCAGGGACTTGCACAGCTCTGTCTTGCCCACGCCCGTGGGGCCCAGGAACAGGAAGGAGCCGATGGGGCGCTTGGGGTCCTTCAATCCCACACGGCCCCGGCGGATGGCCCGGGCCACGGCCTTCACGGCCTCGTCCTGGCCCACCACCCGCTCATGCAGGGTGTCCTCCATGTGCAGCAGTCGGGTGCCCTCGTCCTCCGTCAGACGGGTGACGGGGATGCCGGTCCAGCCGGCCACCACGGCGGCGATGTCGTCGGCCGTCACCGGGCGGTGCTGGGTGTTGTTCCTGCGGCGCTTCTCCCGCTCCATGTCCACCTGCTCCTGATAGTCCTTCTCGATGTCCCGGAGCTTGGCGGCAGTCTCATAGTCCTGCTTCTCGATGGCGGCCTCCTTGTCCTTGGCCAGAGCGGCGATCTTCTCCTCCAGGCTCTTCAGCTCGGGCGAGATCTCCTCCGTCTCCATCCGCACCCGGCTGGCGGCCTCGTCCATCAGGTCGATGGCCTTGTCCGGCAGGAAGCGGTCGTTGATATACCGGGCGGACAGCTTCACGGCGGCCTCCAGGGCCTCGTCGGTGATCTGCAGGTTGTGGTGCTTCTCGTACTTCTCCCGCAGGCCCTTCAGGATCTCCAGGGACGCCTCCTGGCTGGGCTCACCCACCTGCACCGGCTGGAACCGGCGCTCCAGGGCGGCGTCCTTCTCGATATACTTCCGATACTCGTTCAGCGTGGTGGCGCCGATCACCTGGATCTCGCCCCGGCCCAGGGCCGGCTTGATGATGTTGGCGGCGTCCACGGCGCCCTCGGCGCTGCCGGCGCCCACGATGGTGTGGAGCTCATCGATGAACAGGATCACGTCGCCGGACTTCTTGATCTCCTCCATCAGCTTCTTGATCCGCTCCTCGAACTCGCCCCGGTACTTGGTGCCGGCCACCATGCCGGAGAGGTCCAGGGACAGCAGGCGCTTGTCCAGCAGATCCTCCGGCACATCGCCCAGGACGATCTTCCGGGCCAGCCCCTCGGCGATGGCGGTCTTGCCCACGCCGGGCTCGCCGATCAGGCAGGGGTTGTTCTTGGTGCGGCGGGACAGGATCTGGATGACCCGCTGGATCTCCTCGTCCCGGCCGATGACCGGGTCCAGCCTGCCGGCCCGGGCATCGGCGGTCAGGTCCCGGGTGAACTCCTTCAGGGTCTTGTTTCTGCCGCTGTTGTCCTCCTTGGCGGAGGCAGCGCCGGACCGGCCGCCGGCGGCCTGGCTCCGGGGCGTCTCATTGAGTTTCCGCATCAGGGCCGTGTACAGCTGCCGGGCGTCCACGCCGGCAGTGCGCAGAATGCGGACGGCCATGTTGTTGCCCTCCCGCAGGATGCCTGCCAGCAGATGTTCCGTGCCCACGTAATTGTAGCCGCCCCGCATGGAGTCCTCCATGGCCAGCTCCACCACCCGCTTGGCACGGGGCGTGAGGCCCTGGGCTGGATTGCCGCCGGGGAGCCCCGCGCCTACGCTGCGCTTGATGATCTCCACGATCATGTCGTCAGTGAGGCCCGCCTCCGTCAGAACGGTGTGGGCCACGCCTTCCTCTTCCCGGATCAGGCCCAGCAGCAGGTGCTCCGTGCCCACGTAGCCGTGGCCCAGCTCACCGGCTGCCTCCTGAGAGAGCCGCAGGGCCTCTTCCGCCCTGGGCGAGAATTTGTTTTCATTCATATGCTTCTGCCTTCCTTTCTGTGGGAAAGTCCCGGTCACTTGTTGTTCTTCTGTTCCTTGTGGGCAGCCTCCAGGGACCTGATCTGGTCCCGCAGCTCCGCCGCCCGCTCGAAGTTCTCCTGGTGGACGGCCTTTTTCAGCTCCATCCGCAGGGCGTTCATCTGGCGCATGTAGGAGAACCGGCTCTGGTCCTCCTGGCCCACCAGATCGTCCTTCTTCTCCTGCTGGGGCTCCTGCTGCTGGGCGGGGGCCGCGCTCAGGGCCGGCATCTCTGCGAAGAAGTCGTCGAAGGGATCGTCCAGCATCCGGTTCATCCTGCCGAACAGGCTGGGCATGGGAGAGAAGAAATCATCGAAGAAGCTGTTGCCGAACAGGCTGTTTCCGAAGAAGTTCTGCATCATCCGGCTGCCGGCGTTGATCCGCTGGGTGTAGCCCAGCTTCTCCGCGCAGTCGCTGCACAGGTGCTTTTCCTCCACATGGCCGTTCACATTGCTGCGATACACAAAGGTAACCTCATTCTTACCACAATTTTCACATTTCATAAATCAATTCCTCCAATCCAATGGAATGTGTGTCCGGCTGGGGTCAGCCGGTGTGTTCTGTCTGATTCTGCCCCATTCGGCGGGGCGTGATGTCATCCGGCGCTACACCTGCAGGATCAGCACCTGCTTCATGATGTCCGCCCGGACGGTGTCCCGGGTCTCCCGCGGGACTGCGGCCAGGGCCTTGTCGCTGACGGCGGCCAGCAGGCTCCGGCCCGCGTTCTGCTCCAGCGCGCCGGCCTGGACCAGATTGCTCAGGATGGCCCGGGCGGAGGCCAGGTCCACCTGGCTGCCCAGGGTGTTGATGACCTGCATCAGCAGCGTCTGGCGGTCCACCCGCACCCGGGTGATCCGGATGTAGCCGTTGCCGCCCCGCCTGCTCTCCACGATATAGCCTCGCTCCGGGGAAAAGCGGGTGGACATGACGTAGTTGATCTGGCTGGGCACGCAGTTGAACCGCTGGGCCAGATCGCTGCGCTGGACCTCCAGCACGCCGTCATCCGCCTCCTCCAGACTCTCCTGCAGGAAGCTTGCGATCAAATCGGAAATCCCCACTTGTTGTCCCGTCCTTTCTGAAAAGCCGCCATCGTTTGACTTTGACTTTCTTTAACCTTTTGTTCTGGACTTAGTATACCACGAACCGTCAGAATGTCAATGGGTATTTTTTGACTTTCTTTGACTATTTGGAAAACATTTTGTGAACAGTTAGCGTTGACAAACTACACTTTTGGAATTTTTTCCGTATTTTTTGAAAATTTAACGTCACGATTTTAACGGCAGGCACTTGCATTTTTTCATTTGTATGCTACAATAGGGATACAATTCTGATGGAGGTGCTTCCCATGGCTTACAAAATCACTTCTGCCTGCGTGAGCTGCGGCTCCTGCGCGGACGTTTGCCCCGCCGGTGCTATCAGCCAGGGCGATGACCAGTATGTCATCGATGCTGCCGCTTGCCTGGACTGCGGTTCCTGCAGCGACACCTGCCCCAACGGCGCCATCGTCCCCGAGGAATAATCGAGGATACATAAAAGGTCCGCGAGCCAAAGCTCGCGGACCTTTTTGTTTCCCGGAAACTGTAAGAGATCTGTAAGGAATTTATCCGCAAAGCTGTAAGAGTTCCGTGTTATCCTGGCTGTGTTCCCCCGGGGGTAAAGAAAAGCGCCCTTCCCTCCCGTTCTATGGGGGACAGCCGACTTGAAAGGAGACACACGATGAAACAGCTTTGGAAACATCTGCTCTCCGCCGCCCTGCTGCCCTGCCTGCTGGCGGGGTGCGGCGCCCCGGAGACGCCGGCGGAGTCCGGCAGCTCCGCGGACCGCCTGCTGGGCCTGACCCAGGAACAGCGGCTGGAGGACTACGACTACCTGGTGCGGACCCTGGCAGACAGCTACCTCTGCATGGGCGTCCGGGACCGGGACAACACCGGCGACCTGTCGACGGACATCTTTCAGGAGTACCGGGAGCTGATCCAGGAGAGCGACAGCGACGAGATGTTCTACTCCGCCGTGTACAGCGCTCTGTTCCGGCTGGGGACCTACGGCCACCTGCAGATCGTGGAGCCGGACGCGTACCGGTCCTGCCGCCAGGCTTACGAGGACGACAGTCCGGCCGATCGGGCCCACTGGCGGGAGGTGCTGACGGACCCGGGGACCGTTCAGGGCTATGAGAAGCTCCAGGCCCTGCTGGACACCATGGGGGCTACGGACTCCAGCGCCGCTCCGGACGATTCAGGGGAACCCGCCGCCAATCTCCACACCCTGATCCTGCCTGGCGGGGACGTGGGGTATGTGAAGATCGACCGCTTCCCGGCGGAGCACGAGGATGCATACGAGGCGGACCGGGCGGCGCTGTGGGCGTTTTACCAGCAGGCGGCGGACTGCACGGACCTCATCATCGACCTGACGGACAACTCCGGCGGCAGCGAGGTCTACTGGCAGCAGCTGCTGGCGGCGCCCCTGACGGACCGCCCCCTCTCCTGCACCCACTACACCCTGCTGGCGGACAGCGCCAACAACCACCCCTACATCGAGGATGCGTTCTCCCCGGAGGAGCTGCACCCCATCGCCCAGCTGCCGGACCTGCCGGAGCTGGAGCGGGACGGCATCCAGGCCGCCACCCACTTTGTGGAGAGCACCCTCTCTGTGGAGCCGGCGGCGGAGCGGGCCCCCTTCCATGGCCGCATCTGGGTGCTGGTGGGGCCGGCGGTGTACTCCGCCAGTGAGTCCTTCGCCGTGTTCTGTCAGGAGACGGGCTTTGCCACCCTGGTGGGCAGCCCCACCGGCGGCGACGGCATTGGGGCGCTGGACCCGGTGTTTCTGCAGCTGCCCAACAGCGGCATCCTGGTGCAGTTCACCATGATGTTCGGCCTGAATTCCGACGGCTCCAGCAGTGAGGAGGCGGGCACCACGCCGGACATCCTCTCTCCCGCCGGGGAGCCGGCTCTGGTGACGGCCCTGCGGGCCATGGAGGGGGAGACATGACCGGTCTCTGTCTGAAACGCCCCCTGGGCGGGCTGTCCCTCAACCAGCTGAAGGCCGCGGCGGTGGCGGCCATGGTGCTGGACCACATCGCCTATGCCTTCGTCCCCGACGGGACGCTGCCCGCGATCCTGCTGCACACCGTGGGCAGGATCACCGGCCCCACCATGTTCTTCGCCGCCGTGGAGGGCTATCACCATACCCGCAATCTGGACCGGTATCTGCTGCGGCTGGCGGCGTTCGCCCTGGTCAGCTGGTTCCCCTTCCTGTACTTCCGCGCCGGCGGGGACCTGTCGGCCATCCAGCTGATGCGGCCCAACGTGATCTTCACCATCCTCCTGGGGGTCCTGGCAATCCGCGTCCGCAGGAGCCGGCGCCTTGGCGCTGTGTGGAAGGTCCTGCTGATCCTGCCGCTGCTCATCCTGGCGGTTCCGGCCGACTGGGGCTGCACGGGGGTGGTCATCATCCTGACCTTCGACTACTATCACGGCAGCTGGCGGAATCAGGCCTTCGCCTACAGCCTGGTGGTCCTGCTAGACATGGGGGTCCTCTCCCTGCTGACCGCCCCCTTCTTCGGCCTGTTCTACGACCACGTCTTTGCCATCGGCTGGGAGCTCTACGCCTATTCCATCGAGTCCGTAGGGGCATTCCTGCCGCTGCTGCTCCTCTCCCGCTACACAGGCCGGCACGGCACCCAGGGCGGCTTCTCCAAATGGTTCTTTTATGGGTTCTACCCCCTCCACCTGCTGGTCCTGGGCTGGCTCCAAGTCGTGCTGTAAGCAGCGCCCCACGATCGCCAGGCCAGCGCGTAGCGAAGCGGAACGCGCGGAAAGAAAAGCAGCTCAAATGCGTCCTTGCACCCCGACGCCCTCCGCACCATCCGCCACGGGACGGCAGTATCGACCTCGCAGAAGGCCATAGCGTGCCCGAAGGCCAGGCAAAATCGGAGCAGGCACCAATACGCCGACCCCCGTCGCGCGCGGAGGGCCACTGCACCGAAGCGCGCCAGGCGCCTTTTTCTCTTCCACCGGGCGCGGCGCATTCTCTTTTTGTCAAGAACAAAAAGAGAATGGGGGGCGCATCTGCCCAGCCATCCCCATGGCTGTCATTCCCGCGTCCAATGGGACGCACCCCCATCCCCCCATTGCAAGAACGCCGTTCTTCCATTATAATAGTATGGATATCATCCATGGAGGGATCAACTTGCACCACTGGGAACCCCTCTGCCCGGGCGGGCTGTCCTTCGTCTGCGACGACCGCCTGTTCCGCCCCGGCACCGACTCCTTCCTGCTGGGCGGCTTCCCCCGGCTGCGGCCGGGCCTCCGGGTCTGTGACCTGGGCAGCGGCACCGGCCTGCTGGGCCTTCTGCTGCTCCAGCGCCAGCGGGAGCTGTCCGTCACCGGCGTGGAGCTGCTGCCTGAGGCCGTCCAACTGGCGGAGCAGGCCGCCGCCCGGAACGGATTGACGGACCGGCTGACCTTTTGCCAGGGGGACCTGCGGGACATCCGGGCGCTGCTGCCCGCCGGGAGCTTCGGCCTGGCGGTGTGCAATCCCCCCTACTACCCCGCCGGGTCCGGCCGGCTGCCGGAGGCGGAGGCCCTCCGCGCCGCCCGGTCCGAGACCGGCTGCACGCTGGAGGACGTCTGCGCCGCCGCCGCGTATCTGCTGCGGTGGGGCGGCAGCTTCTGCCTGGTCCACAAGCCGGAGCGGCTGGCGGACCTGTGCTGCGCCCTCCGGGCCCGGGGGCTGGAGCCCAAGCGGCTGCGCCTCGTCTGCCGCCGGGCGGGGGACGCCCCCTCCCTGCTGCTGTTGGAGACCCGCCGGGGCGGGCGGCCGGGGCTGGACATCGCCGCCCCCCTCTGCCTGGAGGACGGCGCGGGCCGCCCCACGGCGGAGCTGGAC
This sequence comes from Oscillibacter valericigenes, assembly GCF_016902445.1. Lineage (GTDB taxonomy): Bacteria > Bacillota > Clostridia > Oscillospirales > Oscillospiraceae > Oscillibacter > Oscillibacter avistercoris. The sequence goes on from NZ_JACSNX010000005.1 coordinate 124,660, forward strand.
GCCATCTATTTCCGAACAAAGGAGACTGACCCATGAGCGGAACGCTGTATCTGGTGGCCACCCCCATCGGCAACCTGGGGGACTTCTCCCCCCGGGCGGTGGAGACCTTGGAGACCGTGGACTTCATCGCCGCGGAGGACACCCGGGTCTCCGTGAAGCTGCTGAACCACTTCCAGATCAAAAAGCCCCTGGTGAGCTATCACGAGCACAACCACGTCACCGCCGGGCAGGCCATCCTCCAGCGGCTGCTGGCGGGGGAGTCCTGCGCCCTGGTGACGGACGCCGGCACCCCGGCCATCTCCGACCCGGGAGAGGACCTGGTGCGGCTGTGCGCAGAAAACGGCGTGGAGGTCCTCTCCATCCCCGGCTGCTGCGCGGCGGTGAACGCCCTGGCGGTCAGCGGCCTGCCCACGGGGCGGTTCACCTTTGAGGGATTTCTGACGGTCAACAAAAAAAGCCGCCGGGAGCGGCTGGAGTCCCTGAAGAACGAGGAGCGGACCATGGTCTTTCACGAGGCGCCCCACAAGCTGCGGGCCACCCTGGGGGACCTGCGGGACACCTTCGGCCCGGACCGGAAGGTCGCCCTGTGCCGGGAGCTGACGAAGCTCCATGAGGAGACCCGCCGCACCACCCTGGGGGAGGCGGCGGACTACTACCGGGACCACGACCCCAAGGGGGAGTACGTGCTGGTGGTGGCGGGCTGCCCGCCCCGGGAGACTGCCGCCCTCACGGCGGAGGAGGCCGTGGAGCAGGTCCTGCGGCTGGTGGACCAGGGAGCCCGGCTGAAAGATGCCGCCCGGGAGGTGGCGGAGCACACGGGCCTTTCCAAAAATGAGCTGTACGCCGCCGCCCTGGACCGGCGGTGAGGCCGGAGAATCAAAAGACGCCTTGCGGAAAATTCCGCAGGGCGTTTTTTCGCTGGAGCAGGGGCTCTCAGAGTTCCTTCAGTTCTTTCAGGCACTTGGGGCAGATGTTCTTTCCCTTGAATACCACAATGTCCTTGGTCGTGTCACAGAAAATGCAGCTGGGCTTGTACTTTTTCAGAATGACGGACGAGCCCTCCACATAAATTTCCAATGCGTCCTTCTCTTCGATATCCAAGGTCCGGCGCATTTCGATCGGAAGCACAATTCGACCCAGTTCATCCACCTTTCTGACGATTCCTGTTGATTTCACAATTTAACTCCTTTTTCAGCGTTGGCCTTTGGTCCATTTATATGAACATAACACAGCCCGTCATATTTTGTCAATTCAAAACTGGAAATAAAAATAATTTTACAATTTACCGTATTGTGTCTCAAGTCCCAATCTGTTTCCGGCCCGGCTGGGCGCACCTGCGCCCGCGCCGGCAGGAACGCTGCAGGCAGGAGGAATGACCGTGGCAATGACTTGGATCTGGACCGGGATGGTGGTGCTGTCCCTGGTCTTTGGCCTTCTGACCGGCCGCCTGGACGCAGTGGCGGATGCCGCCATGGACGGCGCCGCCTCTGCCGTGGAGCTCAGCGTCTCCATGGCCGGCGTGCTGTGTCTGTGGAGCGGCGTCATGGAGATCATGAACGTCTGCGGCCTGTCCGCCGGACTGGCCCGGACCTTCCGTCCCATCCTGCGGCGGCTGATGCCCCGGGCCAGCCGGGATGAGAAAACGCTGGCGGCTATCTCCGCCAACGTGTCCGCAAACCTGCTGGGCCTTGGCAACGCCGCCACGCCCCTGGGCATCCAGGCAGCCCGGCGGATGGCCCGGGGCTGCGGCGGCGTTGCCAGCGACGAGCTGTGTCTGCTGGTGGTGCTGAACACTGCCTCCATTCAGCTGCTGCCGGCCACCATCGCCTCCGTCCGCAGTGCCAGCGGGTGCGAAACGCCCTTTGACATCCTGCCTGCGGTGTGGCTGGCCTCTGCCCTGTCGGTCCTTGTGGGTGTCACGGCCGCCAAGCTGCTGGCCGCCGCCGGGAGGTGCCGGCGATGAATCTCAGCTCTCTGGTGATCCCGGTGCTGCTGGCAGGGGTGGCCGTCTACGGTATGGGGCGGCGGGTGGACGTCTACGGCGCCCTGACCCACGGCGCGGAAGAGGGGCTCACAGTGCTGCTGAAGGTCCTGCCCGCCCTGGTGGGCCTGCTGACCGCTGTGGCCATGTTTCGGGCCTCCGGCGCCCTGGAGTGGTTCACGGGCCTGTGCGCCCCGGTGCTGGAATTCCTGGGCATCCCGCCGGAGGCCACGCCGCTGATGCTGGTGCGCCCCGTCTCCGGCAGCGGAGCCCTGGCTGTGGGCACCGACCTCATCACCACCTACGGCCCCGACAGCTACATCGGCCGGGTGGCCGCTGTAATGCTGGGCAGCACCGAGACCACGTTCTACACCATCGCCGTGTACTTCGGCTCCGCCGGGATCATCCGCACCCGCCACACGGTCCCGGCGGCCCTGGCTGCGGATCTGACGGGATTTCTGGCCTCGGCCCTTGCGGTGCGGCTGTTCTTCGGGGCATAAAAGGAGCGGGACGGCGGTCCGTCCCGCTCTGATTCAGTTCGAGGCCGTGTAGGGTTCCATCACGGAAACGCCGCCATAGACAGCCGCGTATTCGCCGTCTACCAGATAGCGCACCTCTGCCACGGAGCGCAGGGACAGCAGAGATTCCGCCAGTGCCCGGAGCGCCAGGCCCAGATCTGCGTCCTCCGACATCCCCGGCAGTGCCGCAGTGGGCAGGTCCACATAGCAGGTGTTCTCCTCCTGCCGGACCGAGGTCACCTGGAACCCCTCCGGCAGGGCGGAGCGGAGCTCCTGGTCCTCTGTGCTGTTCAGCAGCGCCTTGACCACGGCGCCCACCTGGGTATCTCCCTCATACAGATCCAGCGTCATCTCCTGCGGGACCAGCCGTCCGCTCTCATCCAGCAGATACAGGGTGGCCGGCAGGGGGCCGACCACGTCCTCGTTGCTGGAAAACAGCACGTCCCTCGCGGCAAAGATCTGCCGGTCCCGGTAGGACAGCTGCTGTCCATGGACGGTGATGCTGACGGCGGAGACCTCCGGCAGCTGGGTCAGTGTCAGGGTGATGGAGTAATCCGCCAGAGCCAGCGACACGCCGGAGAGATTCCGGTAACGGGAGGACAGGTCCACCTTGGCCCTGCCGCCGTCCAGCTCCAGAGACAACAGCGTGGTATCTTCCGGGATCACGCGGACCAGGGTTGGGTCCTCCGGTCCCGCCAGCAGCGCGTCCATCAGCCGTTCCGCCACGGACAGGGCGCTCTGCGTCTCCTCCGCCTCCAGATGCAGCTCTTCAGCCCGCAGCGCATCCCCGCCGGGGGCCGCGGACAAGTCCGCTTCCCGGAAATACAGATCATAGGTCTCGCCCCGGTCCGCGCCGTATGGGCTGCCCCAGCTGAGGGCCGCCAGAAAAGCCGCACACAGCAGCACTGCGATCAGGCGCTTTTTCATGGCTGGGTCCCCCCTTCCCGCCAGGGCCAGCGGACGGTAAAGACCGCGCCGCCGGACGGCCGGTTGGCCGCCGTTACCGTTCCGCCCCGCCGCTCCACTGTATCGCTGACGATGGCAAGTCCCAGGCCCGTGCCGCCGGCGGCACGGGAGCGGGCCTTGTCCACACGGTAGAACCGCTCAAACAGCCGGGGCAGATCCTCCTCCGGGATCCCGGCGCCATTGTCTTCCACCGTCAGCACCACCTGGCCTGCCTCCCGGAACAGAGAGACCTGGACCGTGCTGCCGGACGGGCTGTATTTCACGGCGTTGTCCGTCAGATTGTAGATGATCTGGTGGATCTCGTCCCGGCTGGAGAGCACGGTGCAGGTCCCCTCGGACCGGTAGGTCAGCTCCGTTCCCTTCTCCTGGGCCACCAGGCTCATCATCCGCATCACCTGCTCCAGCACCGGCAGCACATCCACCACCGCCGGCGGGTCCAGCACGCCGCTGTCCAGCCGGGTCAGCCGCAGCAGGTCCTCGGTGATGCGGGAGAGGCGCTCCGCCTCCTGCCCGATGTCCGTGACGAATTCCCGTGTGGTCTCCGGGTCGATGTTGTCCGTCTGCAGAATGGAGTCCGTCAGAAGGCGGATGGCCGCCAGAGGCGTCTTCAGCTCGTGGGAGGCGTCCGACACGAAGCGCCGCCGGGCGTTCTCCGTGGTCTGGAGACGGTCGGTCAGGCTGTTGAACTCCTGGGCCAGCTGGGCGATCTCGTCATGGCCCCGGACCTCCGCCCGGTGGCTGTAGGCGCCCTCCCGCACCTGGCGGATGGCGGTGAGCAGCCGGCCGATCTTCCGGGTCATGGCCCGGGACAGCAGGCCGCTGAGACCCAGCATCACCACGGCGATGCCGGCGGAGAGCCGCAGCAGATTGCTCTGCAGCCCCTCCAGCAGGGCGGCCTGCTCCGTATCGTACTCATAGGCGTAGACGGCGCCGATGATCTGGTTCTGGTACAGCACCGGCGAGGCTGCCCGGCTGCGGAACGCGCCGCTCTGATAGCTGCTGGAGAACATGTCGTTCCCCAGCAGGGCCTGGACGATCTCCGTGTAAAAGCTGTACTCCCCCAGAGCGTCATTGGTCTCCCGGGTGTCGTAGAGGACCTTGCCGGCGCTGTCCGTCACCAGGATGCGGCTGAGGCCTGTCTCCTCCACCACCGCCATGGCCTGGGCCACGTTCTCCTCATTGAGCCGGTCCAGGCCGGAGAGGGAGTAGACCATGACGGACACGCTGTTCTGCAGGGACGTCTCCTTGGCCCGGAACACCAGGTCTTCGGACACCAGGATGGGATACGTGTTCAGCAGGACCAGCACCGCCGCCATGATCAGGATGTAGCTCAGGCTGAATTTGACCTGCAGGCTGCTCCAGAGCCTGCCCTTATCCTTTGAAATAGTACCCAACTCCCCACTTGGTCATGATATACTCCGGCTCCGCCGGGTTTTTTTCCAGCTTTTCCCGCAGGCGGCGGATGTGGACGTCCACCGTCCGGTAATCCCCAGCGTAGGTATAGCCCCACACCACGTTCATCAGGTTCTCCCGGCTGTACACCCGGCGGGGGTTGCGCATCAGCAGCTCGATCAGGTCGTATTCCTTGGCGGTCAGATCCACTACCTTCCCGTCCCGGACAGCCACCCGCTCCTCCGTGTTCAGGGACAGGTCCCCCGCCGTCAGGACGGTCCCCCGGCTCCGCTGGGCCCCGGCGGCCCGCCGCAGCAGCGCCCGGACCCTGGCCTTCAGCTCCAGGATGTTGAAGGGCTTGGTGACATAGTCATCCGCTCCGCACTCAAAGCCCATCAGCTTGTCCGCGTCCTCGCTTTTGGCAGTGAGCATGATGATGGGCACGTTGGAGAACTCCCGGATCCGCAGGCAGGCCTCCTGCCCGTCCAGCTCCGGCATCATCACATCCAGAATGATCAGGTCGTAGCGGCCGTTCCGGGCCATCTCCACGGCGGTGGCCCCGTCATAGGCGCACTCCACCTCGTATCCCTCGTTCTCCAGATTGAATTTCACGCCCTTGACCAGCAGCTTTTCGTCATCGACCACCAGAATCCTCATTTGTCATGTCTCCTTCGTTGTCCACGGTGATGCGGTCCTTCAGCTCTGCGAACTTCGCCTCGCCGATGCCGCTCACCTCCATGATCTGTTCAATGGTCCGGAAGGGGCCGTTGGCCTCCCGGTACGCGATGATCCGCCCGGCCAGGCTCTCTCCGATGCCGGGCAGCGTGTCCAGCTCCTCCGCCGTGGCAGTGTTGAGATCCACCGGCGGGAAGTCCGGGGCGATCTCCTCCCGGGGGACCTCCACCTCCGTCTCGATGACGGCGCCGGGGATCCGCTCCTGCCGGTCCTGGGCGGACAAAACCGCCAGCGTGCACAAAAATGCCGCCGTCAGGCCCAGCAGAATGATCTCACTTTTCGTCGGCTTTCCCCATCTACTCACTGTTGAACTCCCACCTGTTTTTTGGTATACTAAGAGTTGAACTGTCGAATCGCGGCGTTTTTTGCCGCCGCTTTGAAACGGATACGCTTCACGATACATTCTATTATAACATAGATCACAGGAGTTTGATATGAAAACACGCCGCTTTTTCTCTCTTTTTTTCCTGCTGGTCCTGATGGCCAGCCTGGTCCTTACCCCTGCGTCCGCCGCGGACGAGGAAAGCGGCGTCACGCCCCCGGAGCTGCACTGTGAGGCGATGCTGCTGGTGGATGCCAACACCGGGCGGATGGTGTACGGCAAAAACGAGCATGAGCAGATGTACCCCGCCAGCCTTACCAAGATCATGACTGCCCTGCTGGTGCTGGAGGCAGTGGACAGCGGGCAGCTGTCCCTGGACCAGCAGATCACCGCCACGGAGAGCGCCATGGAGGGGCTTGCGGCGGACGGCAGCACTGCCGGCATCCAGGCCGGGGAGATCCTGACGGTGGAGCAGCTGCTGCAGTGCATGCTGATCGTCTCCGCCAACGAGGCGTGCAATATCCTGGCGGAGCAGGTCAGCGGCAGCGTGGATGCCTTCGTGGATGCCATGAATGCCAAGGCAGAAGCTCTGGGGTGTGAGGGCACTCACTTTGTCAATGCCACCGGTCTCCATGACAGCCAGCACTATACCACCGCCTGGGACCTGTATCTCATCACCAAGGAGGCCATGAAGCATGAGGACTTCATGCGGATCTGCGACACCGCCCGGGCCACCATCCCCGCAACCAACCTCAGCGAGGAGCGGAACCTGTACACCACCAACTATCTCATTGATACATGGCGCTCCCTGGGCTATATCTACTCCAATGCTCACGGCATCAAGACCGGCTCCACCGACGAGGCGGGCCATTGTCTGGTGTCCTCCGCCACCGAGGGCAGCCTGTCCTTCATCAGCGTGGCGCTGGGCGGTCCCCGGGAGACGCTGGCGGACGGCGAGATCCGCACCTACAGCTTTTTCGATACCCGCGAGATGTTCAAATGGGCCTTCCAGAACTTCTCCTATCAGACGGTGCTGGAGGAGACGGAGCTGGTGAAGGAGGTCAGCGTGGCGCTGTCCAAGGTGGATCACGTGTCGGTCCACCCGGCATCGGATGTGGAGGTGCTGCTGCCCAACGGCACGGATCCCGCCTCTCTGAAGCGGACGCTGGACCTGGAGAGCCCCCTGGACGCCCCGATCACAGAGGGGCAGGTGCTGGGCACCCTCACCCTCTCTCTGAACGACGAGGTAGTGGCCACAGTGGATCTGCTGGCCTCCCATGACGTGGAGGCCTCCGGCCTGCTGGTGTTCGGCCGGAACGTGCAGAACTTCTTCAGCTCCACCGCCGTGAAGGTGGTCGGCATCGTGCTGCTGGTGCTGGCGGCGGCACTGGTGCTCTGGAAGCTGACGGTGGGCCGCCGGCGCTACCGTTACGGCCGCAGCGTCACCCGCCGCAGCGGCGGAGGCGGCTATCGGGGCCGGAGACGGAGATAAGGCAAGCAAGGACCTGGGGCGCTGCCCCAGGTCCTTGTTTGCAGATAAGAGTTTGGAACGAGGAGATAGGAGCTGCGGTGTTCCGCCGCCGGCGGAACGATTTCAATTCGTCCGGCTCCGCCGGACACCACAACTCCTATCTCATATCTCATATCTTTTATCTCTGTAAAAAGAGGGAACAGGGGCGCTTGCCCCTGTTTCCTCTTTTTACAGGTATTTCACCAGCTCCTCCATGGGCTTGCGGTCTGCGTGCAGGCGGGAGGGATGGGCCCCCTCCGCCGGGTAGCCCAGGGGCAGCAGGGCGATGGGCACCAGGCCTTCCAGCTCCGGGAAGGCGGCGCGGAGCTTCTCCGGCTCAAACATCCCCACATAGGTGGTGCCAAGTCCCAGGTCCGCGGCCTGGAGCATCATCTGGGTGGCGGCGATGGCAGCGTCGATCTCGCCGTGGTCCTTTCCGTCGGTCTCCCGCTTCCAGGAAACGGCGGGATCATAGGCCACAACCAGCATCACAGGCGGGTGGAAGTGGGCGCCGGTGCAGCCGTCCACCTTCTCCAGGGCCTCGGGACTCTGGAGCACGAGGATCCGCTGGGGCTGAAAGTTGTGGGCGGTGGGGGCGTTGCGGCCGCTCTCCAGCACGGCGGACAGCTTCTCCGCCTCCACGGGGCGGTCGCTGAATTTCCGCAGAGAGTACCGCTCCGCGGCGAGCTTTGCAAAATCCATGGGGATGCTTCCTTTCTGATGTAGAGATATCTGGATTCTAGCACATCCCCGCGGCCGCCGCAACTGTTTTCTCATGTCCGCCGATCCGGCGTCCAGCCGCTGCGGAGGACCTCGTCGCAGATGTCCCGGCAGCGGGTGTCATAAAACTCAACGAATTTCAGGGAGTAGATGTCCGAGACGATATAGCGGTCCCGGCCCTCCTGGTAGATGGTCATGTAGTCATTGCCCACGTCGTACAGGATGCCCTCCCAGGAGGTGGTGTTCTGGGTGCCCACCAGGAAGGTGGCCACCACGTAGTTGCCCACATATTTCTGCAGCATGGCCTTCAGAGAGCCCCGGTAGGCCTCCTCCGTGGAAATGGGGTCTGTGACGACTTCACTGGGCAGGCCGTTCCGCAGATCCAAGGAGCCCAGCTGCTGAGGCCCCCGCTCTTCCGCGGTGGTCAGCCGGTCCATGGGCCGCCCGGCGCCGGTGACAGAGCGGCCGGGCGCCGGCAGAGCGGCAGATTCCCCCGTCAGGGGGGCGATCTCACCGGACCAGTCCACGGGGCCGGGCGCGGCCGGGACCGCAGGCGGTGTCATGGCCCGGCCATTGTACGAATTTTGATAGTGTGCCATATCCAACACCTCTCAAGTCTGATAATACGCATCGGTTGGGTTATAGAAACAGTGGTCGCCGATCCGGGTCTGCCAGTATCCCACCTCCGAGGGGAAGAAGGACCGACAGGTGGGGCCGAAGGGGTTGTAAAACCATAGGGATTCCGCCACATCCGGCAGCCGGTTGCCCGCGATGGCCCAGTCGGCGATGTCATAGTGGATCTGTTCCGGTCTCATGTTGTAGATGTTCTGGGGGTTGTAGGCGCCGCCCTCCGTCTCGCTGGCGCAGACGAACTGATAGGGCTGGAAGATGATGTTGCGGATGCTGCCCTGCCCGACCCGGGCGTACTCCCCGCCTTTGGCGTGGACCCGGTTCATCACCACGCCGGCCACCGCTTTCATGCCGTTCTCTCCCTCTCCGCCCGCCTCGCACTGGATCAGGCGCGCCAGCAGCTCCCGGTCGGAATATGCCATTGCTCGATCACTCCTTGGTCGGGGCCTGCCATACGTACCAAACGCCGGTCAGGGCGTTTCACCATCAGGGTATGCGAAAGCGCCGCCGCTGGTGCCAGCGGCGGCGCGTGACGGCGCTGTGGGCGCGGGCGGCCGGTCCGTCACCCGGCGTCCCGCAGTTTTTGAAGGGCCGCCTCCTGCGTGGAGACGAAGAAGAAGTCCCGGCCCCGGTTGGACTCCCGGATAAAGTCCTGCAGCGGCTTGCTGGTGTATCCGGTATAGTCGCCGTAGATGGCCGCTTTGAACCGGTAGTTGATGAACTTCTGCAGGATCTCCCCCGCAACGCCGGTGCTGAGGATAAAGAAATCCCCGCACAGTACCTCTTTGTCGATGGCCAGCCGGGAGATCCCCGTCTCATACCGGATGGACATGGCCAGGTCCAGGGCGGAGGACGCGTCCCGGATCTGCGCCGCGCCGCCGGAGATCACGGCGATGCGCGTCCCGTCCCGTTCCACGATCTCATAGGGCATTGGATCACCTCCTGTTCTGATCAGATCTTGGCAGCACCTCTTCCGGACAGAGGTGTTGCCCTTCATGCGATGCGTCCGCATCGCAAAACGGCGGCAGCGAAGCCGCTGCCGCCCGTTGTGTGTTCTGTGTTTACGCCCGGGTCCCCCGCTGCTCGGCGATGGCCTGGCGGAACATCTCCTCCGTCCTGCGGATGGACTCCGCCAGGGAGTACTGCTTGGCGTGCTCGGCATAGCGGCGCTCCATCTCCTGCCGCTCCGCCGGGTGCTCGATCCACCAGTCGATCCGCTCCGCCAGGGCGTCCGTATCCCCGGCGGGGAACAGGCTCCGCCCGTCCAGGGCGAACTGGGGGGTGGCGGACCGGGGGGAATCGGCGATCACCGGCACCAGGCCGCAGGCGAAGGCCTCCATGCAGCTCATGGCCTCGATCTCCGCGTCGGAGGTATGGACGTACAGGTCCGCCATGTGGAGGATCTCCAGCAGGCGGGCGGGCTCGTAGAAGCTCATGACGATGGGGTTGGGGAGCTTCTCCGCCAGACGCCGGTACTTCTTCTCCAGGGGCCCCTTCCCCGCCAGGATCACCTGGATCTCCTGGGCGTGGCGGGACTTGGCGCAGGCCTCGATCAGCTCGTCCTGGCGTTTTTCCCCGGCATAGCGGCCCACCATCAGCACGTTGAAGAACCCCTGCATCCAGGGCTCCTTCTCCTGCTTGCCGTAGGTGTACTCCGGGCTGATGCCGTTGGAGATCACGTGGAGCTGGGCGGTGTACCCGTGGGAGCGCAGCTGGTCCGCGATCATGTTGCTGGGGCAGTGGATGTGGGTGAAGCGGTTGAAGAACGTATCCCGGAACCGGTTGTACACAAAGTCGTTGACCCGCCTGCTGTTGCCCAGGTGCAGGGTGAAGGTGATGTTCTCCGGCTGGCAGTGGAAGGCCGCCGTGTGGGGGATGCCCAGCTTCTCCACATGCTTCAGGCCCATGATGCCCAGGGGCGAGGGCATCATGAAGTGCACCACGTCCGCCCAGGCCGCCGCCTTTTCAAAGACGTGCTTGTTGGGAATGGCCAGCCGCATGCCCTGGCTGGTGATGAGATGCTCCACCACCGGGAAAAACTTCATCTGCCGCACGGCGTATTTGTAGTCAGCGGGCTTGCCGGTGGCGATGACCCGCACCTCGTTGCCGCTGGCCTTCAGGGCCTGGGCAAAGCGCCGCGCGCTGATGGTGGTGCCGTTGTTGGCGTCGTCAAACTGGTCGATGACCAAAACGATCTTCATAAACGTCTGAACCGTCTTTCTTTGGTTTGGCGGCAGCTTTCCCCGGCTGCCGGCGATTTATTAGTGTACCATGTTTTTTCCGGCTTGTCCAGGGATTTTCTGTCCCCCTGCCGGCGGCGGACGCGTTCCTGAACGATTCCGAAACGAAACCGCGCCGCACGGCATTTGCCGTGCGGCGCACAAACTCTCACTGCTTCTGCTGGTTCAGCCAGGCCTCCAGCCCGCAGGCCAGCTGATCCGGGCAGGAGGTGCTCTTGGCACCGCAGCGGATGCCCTTCAGACGGTGGACCGCCTCCTCCGCAGTCATGCCAACCACCAGGGCAGAGATCCCCTGGAGGTTGCCGCTGCAGCCGCCCAGTGCCTCCATCTTCTGAATGACGCCCTGGTCATCCAGCTCTACACGCATCTCCCGGGAGCAGACGCCCTGGGGCCGAAATGTATACGTCATGGTCTTTCTCTCCTTTTTTCCATGGGATTACGGGCTTAGCATACCACACCCCGCCGCAAATGACAAGGGGGATCCCTCCCGGCCGGGCGCCGGAGCCTGCCGTTTCAGGCCGGTGCATTTTCCTCTTGACAATATCGATATTCGATGATACTCTGTTCTCAGAAGAATATCGATATTCGAGTATGAGGAGGTGACGCCCTGTGGCCCGGGAGAAATTCCAGACCCTGACGGAGCAGATGTTCTACATCCTGCTATGCCTGCGGCAGGAACGGTGCGGTGCGGACGTGATGGCCTGGATCAGCGAGACCACGCATCAGCGGGTGGCGGTGGGGCCGGGGACCCTCTACAACCTGCTGGAGCAGTTTCTGCAGGCCGGGTACATCCGGGAGACGAAGGTGGAGGGCCGGAAGCGGAGATATGTCATCACTTCCGCCGGGCAGGATGCATTGGAGGCAGAGGTCCGGCGGCTGCGGACGCTGGCGGCGGATTATGAACGGCTGGCGGAGACGGAAGGAGGCGCCCTATGAGGAACACGAAGCGGGAGTGGATGCCCCTGTACGGCTTTCTGGACCGGAAGCGGGTGACGGACCACCTGTCGGACATGGCCGCCGGGGGCTGGATGCTGGACCATCTGAGCAGCTGGTCCTGGCGATACCGGCGGACGGAGCCGAAGCGGCTCCGATTCGCCGTCACCTTCTTCGCCGGGGCCGGACGGTTCTCCCCCACCCCGGCGGAGGGGCTGGACACCTTCCAGGACTACTGCGCCCAGGCCGGGTGGCACACGGCGGCCAGCTTGGACCAGGTGCAGGTGTTTTACAACGAAGACCCCGACGCCGTGCCCATCGAGACAGACCCGGCGGCGGAGCTGGAGAACATCCGCCGGAGCGTTGGAAAGCCGATGGTCCGGAGCTATCTGGCACTGCTGCTGATCTGCCTGCTGGAAGTAGCGCAGCAGTGCTGGCAGCTCCTGCGGGACCCGGTGGACACCCTGGCCAACGCCAACGGTCTCCTGTCATACACGGCCTACCTGCCCCTGCTGGTGCTGATCTTGGCGAGCCTGGTCTCTTACCGCCGCTGGCTCCGAAGGGCCAGCGCCGCCGCCGAGGCGGGACTGCCCCTGCCGGACCTGCGGAGCGCCCGGGGGCTCAGCGTCCTGGTGATCGTCTGGTCGGTGCTGCTGATCGTGGGGGTGTTCGCCTCCCTCAGCCGGTCCGCCGGGATGGTGCTGCTGACCATGGGGATGCTGCTGTTTCTGGCCCTGACCTGTTTCTTGGCCGACACTGCCCGGAAATCGCTCCAGCACCTGCGGTGCCCGCCCTGGGCCAACGTGCTGGTGATGGCAGGGATCTGCGTTGCCATGTTCGTGGGCGGCATGGCGGGGCTGTTCGCCCTGGTGATGCACAATGCCGGCACCGGCTGGCTGGAGGACCGCCCGCCGGCGGAGACCTACACCTATCACGGCATGACCTGGTCCGTCTACCACGACCCCATCCCCCTGCGGGTGGAGGATCTGGTGGAGGTGGACTACGACCGCTGGTCCACGGAGGCGGACGTGGACCGGTCTCCCCTGGCTGCCCACGGGGAGTACCGCCAGGACGCCCGTCTGGGTGATGGGGACCTGCCGGAGCTGCGCTATGAGATCGTCACGGTCCAAAATTCCTTCCTCTATGACCTGTGCAAATGGGACTTCATCCAGTGGGTGGAGCGGGACAATGATCAGCTGCCCGAGGAAGACTGGGACGTCTACCAGCCCGTGGACCCCGCCCCCTGGGGCGCGGAGGAAGTTCTGCAGCGATACCGCTCCGGAGAACCGGTAAACCAGTTCCTGCTGTGCTGGCCCGGCCGGATGGCAGAGGTCGATCTCCCCTGGGACTGGGACCTAACGGCTGGCCAGATGGCCCTCATCGGCGAAACGCTCCGGGAGGCGTGACCGGCACACGCTTCCGGCGAATACGCAAAAACAGCGCCCTCCCATACGGGAGGGCGCTGTTCAATACTTCGATCCGCTTGCCTTACGCCTTCTTGGCGATCTCGGTCAGCTGGGTGAAGGCGGCGGCGTCGTTGACGGCCATCTCCGCCAGCATCTTCCGGTTGATCTCGATGCCGGCGACCTTCAGACCATGCATGAAGGTGGAGTAGTTCATGCCGTTCAGCTTGCAGGCGGCGGAGATACGGGTGATCCACAGGGAGCGGAAATCACGCTTCTTCAGCCGGCGGCCGGTGTAGGCATAGCTCAGGGACTTCATCACGGCCTGGTTGGCCACGCGGAAGTGCTTGGACTTGGAGCCCCAGTAGCCCTTCGCCATCTTCAGGATCTTATTTCTTCTCTTGCGCGTCATCATTGCGCCCTTAACTCTAGCCATTTGAAAAACCTCCTATTTGAACGTCTCGTGTCTTACTTGTAGGGGATCATCTTGCGGATCGCATCCACATTGGTGGTATCCGCATAGCCGCCGGCACGCAGACGACGAGTGCGCTTGGTATCCTTCTTGGTCAGGATGTGGCTCTTGAACGCTTTGGCGCGCTTGACCTTTCCGGTCTTGGTCAGGTTGAATCTCTTCTTTGCACCACTGTGGGTCTTCAGCTTCGGCATAATGGTTGCTCCTTCCGTATCGTTGAAATCAGATTACTTGCCGGATTTGGGGGAGAGGAAGATGGACATCATCCGGCCCTCCAGCTTGGCGGGCTTATCCAGATTGGCGGTCTCGGCGCATTGTGCGGCAAAACGGTCCAGCAGGTCCCTGCCGATGTCGGTGTGGGCCATCTCCCGGCCGCGGAAGCGGACCGAGACCTTGACGCGGTTGCCGTCAGCGATGAACTTCTGTGCATTCTTGAGCTTCGTGTTGAAGTCCCCAATGTCAATGCCCGGAGACATGCGGATCTCTTTGATCTCCACCACGTGCTGGTTCTTTCTGGCCTCTTTTTCCCGCTTGCTCTGCTCGAACCGGAACTTGCCGTAGTTCATCAGCTTGCAGACGGGGGGAGTGGCCTGCGGCGAGATCTTGACCAGGTCCAGGCCCTGTTCATCGGCGATCTTCAGAGCCTCCGCAGGGGCCATGATGCCGAGCTGCTCGCCCTCGGAACCGATCAGGCGGATCTCCTTGTCGCTGATCTCCTCATTCAGTTCATGCACTAGTTTACTAATGGTCGAAGCACCTCCATCTCAAAATCACAAAACGCGGATACCATGCAGGCATCCGCGCAACAACAAACCACCGGACGGTGGTCTGATCACAGCAGTGTTGACCTCTTTGCTGAGACGCTGGAGGTGAGGCGGATGCAGTCAGCCTTCTTTGTTTTGCGGAATTAGTATAGCACCCCTTCCTGTGTTTGTCAATCCCATTTTTGATGGGAAAGCGGTTTTTTCCAGCGGCGGTGTATAATTCCCAGCGGCGGCGGTGAGACTATGCCATGTACTCAAGCAGGCGAAAGGAGGTGTCCTGATGAGCAACCGCGACAACCAGAACAAGCGCGATGCCGGCCAGACCCAGCAGAAGGAAAACCGCGAGAACAGCCAGCAGAAGAAGGCCCAGAAGGAGAACTGCAAGTAAACTTCCGTGGAATCGCCATCCGGCGGGGCAGATGCCCCGCCGGATTTCTCTGTTCTGCGATGTGCTCCCGCGGCGTCTCAGCGGGGGATGAACTGCAGGTTCACATCCACATTGCCGCCGATGCCGGCCACCGTGCAGGAGCTGGAATACTGCCAGTAGTCTCTGTGGTAGTACAGCGTGGGATACAGCTGTTCAGAGCTGGTGCTCTTGTACTCCGGGTACCAGGAGAGATAGGGCTCCAGGGCCCCCTGATCGTATTTGATGTAGCTGACATACTGTCCGGCGTAGACCATGGCGTCGTAGCCGGCCTCCTCGATGCGCTGGCAGAAGGCCACGGCGCAGGCGGTGGCCATCTCCGGCGTGGTGCCGTAGACCCGGTAGGTGCTGTCGTGCATCTCCCAGTCGTAGGCCACGGGGCCGTCGATCTCGTGGTCCTTCAGCAGTTCAATGACAAAGTCCGCCTCCTCGATGGCCTCCTCCACGGTGATGGCCTGGGCGAAGAAGTAGACGCCGGTTTCAATGCCGGCCGCCATGGCCCCGTCGATGTTCTGGGCGTAGAAGGCATCCTCCATGATGCTGCCGGAGCCGTAGCCCCGCAGGCCGATCCGCACCATGGCGAACTCCACGCCGTCGGCCTTGGCGGCCTCCCAGTCGATGGTGTTGTTGGTGCTGGCCCGGTTCTGATAGGCGGACACGTCGATGCCGAAGCGGGTCCGGTAGTCATCGCCCGTATAGATCAGCCGGTCCGGATGGTCCGGGTCCCATTCGAAATCCCCCTGGGAGAAGCGGTTCCGCTCCACGCCCGTGTAGATGGGGATCTGCTGGTTGCTGTAGGTCAGATACTCCCCCGTGGTCTCCGAGGGGGTGTACACGTCGCTGGGCTGGATGGCCTCCGGCTCTTCCGGCTGCTGGGCGAGATCCGTGACCGTGGCGCTGCCGAAGTTCCGCACCGTGCCCTGGATGGTCACATTCTCCAGTGTCACGCTGCCGGTGACGCCGGGAGCCAGGATCAGGTCCCCGGCAATGGTCATGTCCTGAAGGGCGGCGCCTTCCGCCGCGTTGATCATCACGGTGCCCTCCACATCCTGGGAGTAGACCACATTGCTCTGGATCAGCACCTCGATCATGTTGTCCAGGATCGTCACGATCTCCGCCCGGGTAATGGCCTCCGTGGGCCGGAAGTAGCCGTCCGAGGAGTCGGTGATATAGCCCAGGGCGGACATCTCCGCAAGGTAGGGCCGGGCGTACTCCGCCACCTGATCCGCATCCAGGTAATAGACCGTCGTGCTCTCTCCGGAGATGTTGAAGGCCCGGGCAATCATGGTCACCGCCTGCTGGCGGGTGATGGTGTCCCCGGCCAGGGCCGCTCCGTTGTTGCCCAGGTACACGCCGGAGGCGTGGAGCTTCAGGATGGCATCCTCCCAGTAGTTCCCGCTCAGGTCGGAGAAGGTCCCGGCAGGAGAGGTGCTCTGGAATTTCAGGAAGCGGTCCAGGATGCCCGCAAAGGCGCCCCGGGTGATGGAGTTGTCCGGCCGGAAGGTCCCGTCCTCATAGCCGTTGATGATGCTGTACTCCTCACTCCACTTTGTAATGGCGGTCTCCGCCCAGTGCCCCGCCGTGTCGGTAAAGGCCGCCTGGGCCGGCAGTACCAGGGTGCCCACCGTCATCAGCAGCGCCAGCAGCGCCGCAAACATCCGTTTTTTTCCCATGATCCGCTTCCTTTCCTGTTTTTTCGACATGCCGCGTCCCAAAAAAATCCCGCCGCACCGCGGAGGGATCTCTATAATTGGTTTACATATTAACACAGCCATTCCCTTCCTGTCAATGACCGGGGAGCAAAAACCAGGGCTTTACAAAATTTTCCCGACGGTGAATAATTTTGGCAGGCACACCCGTGTTATGGGTGAAAGGAGCTGAGGACCCTGACTTCGTTTGGTACCGACGAAACCATCCGCCGCGCTGTGGAATCCCACAGCCGGATGCTGCTGCGGATCGCCATGACCCGGCTGGCGTCCCCCGCCGACGCGGAGGACGTGGTCCAGGACGTCTTTTTGAAGCTGCTGACCGCCCGGCCACAGTTCCGGGACGATGAGCACGAGAAGGCGTGGCTGATCCGGGCCACCCTCCACCGGGCCTGTGACATGGCCCGCATGGCGGAGCGGCGGACGCTCCCCCTGGAGGACGCGGAGGTCCTGCCGGGCAGAGAGCTGCCGGAGCCCTCCCCCATCCTTTCCGCCGTGCAGGCCCTGCCGGCGAAGTACAGCGCTGTGATCCACCTCTATTACTATGAGGGCTATTCCATCAAAGAAATTGCCAACCTGCTGCGGCTCCCTGTCCCCACCGTGGGGACCCGGCTCTCCCGGGGGCGGGAGCGGCTGCGCCAGATCTTGAAGGAGGATGTGGAATGAATCGCCAGGACTACCGCGCCGCGTTCGACGCCGTGGACTTCTCCGCAGATTTTGAAGAGCGGACCCTTCAGAAGCTGGCGGCCCTGCGGCAGGCATCTGAAAAGGAGCAGATCATCATGCCTATGAATCGAGTGAAAAAGACCGCCCTGCTGATTGCGGCGGCTGTGGCCCTGCTGGCCGTGTCCGTATCCGCCGCCGTGGTGTGGCTGACCCCCGCCCAGGTGGCGGAGGAGCTGGACAACCCGGCCCTGGCCGCCGCCTTTGAGGGCAAGGACGCCATTGTGCTGAACGAGACCCAGACCGCCGGGGACTACACCGTCACCCTGGGCGGGCTGGTCAGCGGAACGGGCCTCTCCCGCTGGTACGAGGACGCGGATGAGACCCGCACCTACGCCGTGGTGTCCGTGTCCCGGACGGACGGCACGCCCCTGACGGAAGACAATTACGACATCTCCGCCAGCGGCACCTTCACCGTCACGCCGCTGGTGGCCGGGTATCCCCCCCAGTCGGTGAATATCTTCTCCCTGGACGGAAGCTGCGCTTCCTTCCTCCAGGACGGGCAAGCCTACTACCTGATGGATACCCAGAGCGTGGAGATGTTCGCGGACCACACCGTATACCTGGCGGTGTACCAGGGCTTTGTCCCCAGCTACAGCATGTTCTCCGCCGCGGAGGACGGCACGCTGGCCATGCGGGAGGATGTGGTGGGCTGCATGTTCACCCTACCCCTGGACGTGAACAAGGCGGACCCGGAGGCGGTGGATGCCTTTTTCCAGGAGACCGGCCTGTTCCGGGAGCTCTTCACCGATGAGGAACTGGCTGCCCGGGAGGAAGAGACGGCTCAGGAGGATGCACGGATCACCGCCCCGGGGACCTACGGCAGTGTGGAGGTGATCGAGGTGCCGGGCCACGGCCTTGTCACCACCATGCAGGCCCAGGCCGCCGCCGAGTACGAGGCGTTCATGGAACGGGAGACGGCGCGGCTGGAGCAGGAGGCAGCGGCGGGTACGCTGTCGAAAGCGGATTACGAGGCGGCCGTCCAGGAGATGGCGGACTCTCTGGCGGGCCTCTGGGACGGCACGCGGTCCCCAACCTGGCACGCCAACCCCGACGACACGGAGATCCTTCAAACACAGCCCAGCGCCGCGGCGCTGGCGGAGCAGGCGGGCTCCATGGGCTGACTGTGGACAGCAAGCAGCGGCGGAGAGGCAAAGCCTCTCCGCCGCTGTGTTTTCCAGTCAAGCGGTCTCTTTCTGCGGGGTCTGGGGCACCGGGGCGTCCCGGGCGATGGACTCCTCCCGGAGGACGGACAGCAGCAGGCCCAGCAGGGCGCAGTCCACCGCCAGGGCGGTGCCGCCGTCGGACAGGAAGGGGTAGGGGAAGCAGGTGAGCATTCCCCGCAGCCCCGCCAGATCCTGGACCAGAACGGCCGCCGCCTGCCAGGTCAGCACCGCCAGCGCCGCCGTGCCCAGCAGCCTGCCCAGCAGGGACGCCTGGCGGCGGAGCTTCCGCCAGCCAAAGATCAGGATCGCTGCCGCCGGGGCCTGGATCAGCGCCAGCCCCAGCCAGCCGTAGTTGGCCAGGACCGCCAGCATATAGCCGTGATATCTGCGGAAGCCCAGCTCGAGGCGCACGTCTCTCATCAAAGCGGGGTCCAGCTCCACCATCCCGGCCAGCTTTGCGTGGCTCACGATCTCCTGCGCCCAGGTCATCTCCTCCTGGGGCATATACAGCCACTGGCCGGGCCGCAGGAAGGTGGCCGCCAGGCAGACCAGCACTGCCGTGCCGTAGGCCGCCACCAGCAGCCAGTTCCGCTGCTGGGCGCCGAAGGCCCCCAGCCTCACCCCCGCCGCCAGGACGCCGGTGACGCCGAACAGGCTGACCCAGAGGACCGGCGGAGCGCCCCAGAGGGCCCAGAGGAATCGCAGCGGCGACCCCGGCAGATAGCACACCGCCGGCAGCAGCCCCAACAGGCAGCAGAGGGCGAGCCCTCCCGTCCCCCGGGACCGCAGGCCGTAGACCGCCAACGCCATGGCCACCGGCAGCAGCAGGATGATGTACTGGCCCAGATCGTGGGTGCATCCCATCTGAAACTGGAGCCTTCCGCCCAGGGCGGCCGCGGCGGTCAGGAGCACCGCCAGCGGCAGCGCCGCCTTTGCCAGAAGGGTGTAGTCCAGCAGATAGATCCCCGCCGCCAGGCCGGCGGCCAGCAGGACGATCCCTCCGAAGGACACCACATACTCGCTCCAATAGCTGACGCCCCAGCGTTCCGCCAGCCGGAGGACCAGCCACAGCCCCAGGGCAGCCGCCAGCAGGCACAGCATTTTCCACTGGGATTTCGGCCGGTGGAGGCGGTCCAGGTCCGTGCCCACGGCCACCGGGTCCCCCATCTCCTCCACTGCCAGGCGCTCCGCCTCCTCCGGGGAGTGACCCTCCGCCTGGAACTCGTTCCGCTGGTCCTCCAGGTGGGTCCCCAGCTCCCGGACCGCCACGGCCCGGGCCCGCTTCCAGCGGATCTGGGCGGCCACTGTGTCCAGATAGTCCCGGATGGTCTCAGGCCCCGGCACAGCAGGCACCTCCCCTCAGCACGCGGCCCACGGCGTCGGCGTAGGTGTGCCACGCCGCCTCCTTCTCCCGCAGGGCCGCCCGGCCCTCCTTGGTCAGGTGATAGTACCGCCGGGGCTTGCCGGCGGCGGCCTCCCGCTCATAGGCGGTGACCAGGCCCTTCTCCTCCAGCGTGTGCAGCAGAGGGTACAGGGTCCCCGCCTTCAGGTGGAACACATCCTCCGACCGGGCTTTCAGCTCGCTGGTCATCTGGTAGCCGTACTTGTCTCCGTCCTCCAGCAGCTTCAAAACCAGCAGGGCCATGCTGCCGCTGACCAGGCTCTTGTCCGCTTCCATAGGCTCCCTCCTTATATAGATATTCTATATATTTGCGATGCCGTCATTATATATTGGTTTTCGATATATGTCAAGCAAAAAACCGCCCGGGCCATTGGTCCGGGCGGAAGTTCTTATTCCACGGTGACGCTCTTGGCCAGGTTCCGGGGCTTGTCGATGTCGCAGCCCCGCTGGAGGGCCACGTAGTAGGCGAACAGCTGCAGGGGCACCACGCTCAGGGAGGGCTGGAGCATGGGGTGGGTCTCCGGCACGGAGATGGTGGCGTCGGCGGTCTTCTCCATCCTCTCCCGGAAGGGCTCGGTGGTCAGGGCCAGCACCTCGGCGCCCCGGGCCTTCACCTCCACCACGTTGCTCATGGCCTTGTCGAAGAGGGGGGCGTAGGTCCCCAGGGCCACCACCAGGGTGCCCGGCTCGATCAGGGAGATGGTGCCGTGCTTCAGCTCGCCGGAGGCGTAGGCCTCCGAGTGGATGTAGCTGATCTCCTTCAGCTTCAGGGAGCCCTCCAGGCCCATGGCGTAGTCCAGGTTCCGGCCGATGAAGAAGATGGAGTCGTGGTTGAAGTACCGGGAGGCAAAATACTGGATGTCCTCCGTGTGGGCCAGGAAGCCCTGCATCTTCTCCGGCAGCAGCTGCATCTCGGAGAGGATGGCTTCGTACGCAGGCTTTTCCACGGTGCCCAGCAGGTCCGCCAGATAGAGGCCCACCAGGTCCATCAGCACCAGCTGGGTGGTGTAGGCCTTGGTGGTGGCCACGGCGATCTCCGGCCCGGCCCAGGTGTACAGCACGTCGTCCGCCTCCCGGGCGATGGAAGAGCCCACCACATTGACGATGGCCAGCGTCCGGCCGCCACGGCGCCTGGCCTCCCGCATGGCGGCCATGGTGTCCAGCGTCTCTCCGGACTGGCTGATGACGATGACCAGCGTCTTTTCGTCCACCAGAGGGTCGCAGTACCGGAACTCCGAGGCCAGCATCACCTCCACCGGCCGGCGCAGCAGCTTCTCCCAGCTGTACTTGCTGACCACGCCCACGTGGTAGCTGGAGCCGCAGGCGATGATGAAGATCCGGGAGAGACCGCGGACATAATCCGCCGTCAGGTGCAGATCGTCCAGCACCACCCGGCCGTCCCGGATGCGGGGGGAGATGGTCTTGCGGACCGCCTCCGGCTGCTCCATGATCTCCTTGGCCATGAAGTGGGCATAGCCGCCCTTCTCCGCTGCGGACACATCCCAGTCGATGACGCTGTGGGTCTTTTCCACCGGCAGCATCTCGTCGTCGAACACGTCCACGCTGTCGGCGGTGAGGACGGCGATCTCCCCGTCGTCCATGTACACCACGTCCCGGGTGTGCTTGATGATGGCCGTCACATCGGAGGCGATGAAGTTGCCGTTCTGACCGTACCCGATGATGAGGGGACTGTCCTTCCGGGCGGCGATCAGGGCGTTGGGATAGTCGGCGCAGATGATGCCCAGGGCATAGGAGCCCTCGATCCGCCGCAGGCAGCGGCCCACGGCCTCCAGCATGTTGCGGCACTCGTTGTAGTGGAACTCCAGCAGCTGGGCCACCACCTCCGTGTCCGTGTCGGAGGTGAACCGCACGCCCTGGCGCATCAGGTGCTCCTTCAGCTCCAGATAGTTTTCGATGATGCCATTGTGGACGATGGCGATCCGGCCGTTCTCACTGACGTGGGGGTGGGCGTTGATGTCGTTGGGCTCCCCGTGGGTGGCCCAGCGGGTGTGGCCGATGCCCAGCTCTCCCTCCAGGTCCGCGCCGCCGTGGATCAAGTCGGACAGCACCTTCAGCCGTCCCTTGGTCTTGCGGATCTGGAGCCCTGCCGTCTCGGACCGCACCGCCACGCCGGCGGAGTCATAGCCCCGGTACTCCATCCGCTCCAGGCCCTCCAGCAAAATGGGGGCCGCGGGTTCTTTTCCTACAAATCCAATGATTCCGCACATATTCTGTTATATCCTCCTGAATTTCTCGATGGAACTGTTCAAAAGGACAAATGCGCAGTCATTTGCCGCTTTCACCACGGTCACAGCCCCTTTGTTTTGCGGTCGCCCGCATATTTGCCGGCTGTGTACGCGCCCGTGGGCACGGAAGGGCATCCGCCGAAAGCCTCGATACTCCCTTCCCCTCGTCGTCCCGCCCAATGGGCGGGCGCTGGCGCTTCTGATGGGCAATAGCCCATAAACTCCTTTCACATCTGCGATTTGTTCAATATTCTATGATCCTCTCCCCGCGGGAGTTCGATCCGGGATAAAAGCTCCGTTCCGGCAGATACTACCGGGACGGAGGGATATGCGCTATGATGACCGCCTTTGTCCGCACGATCATACTCTACTTCTTCATCATGGCCGGCATGCGGCTGATGGGCAAGCGCCAGATCGCCGAGCTGGAGCCCAGTGAGCTGGTGCTGACCATGATGATCTCCGACCTGGCCGCCGTGCCCATGCAGGACTTCGGCATCCCCCTGCTCTCGGGGCTGCTGCCGATCCTGACGCTGCTGGCCCTGTCGCTGCTTTTAAGCCAGCTGTCGCTCCGCAGCCTGCGGCTGCGGGCCCTCATCTGCGGCACCCCTGCCGTCCTGATCCGGAACGGCGTACTGCAGCAGGCGGCCATGCGGCGCAACCGCTACACCCTCGACGAGCTGATGGAGGAGCTGCGGGAGCAGGGCATCAGCCGGGTGGAGGACGTGAAGTACGCCGTGCTGGAGAACTCCGGCCAGCTGACCGTCTTTCCCTGGGCGGCCCAGCAGCCGCCCACGGCGGAGCAGCTGGGCCTGGACCTGGAGGACGATGTGACGCTGCCGGTGGTGCTCATCAATGACGGCCGGCTCCTCCGCCGCAACCTGACGGCCTGCGGCCGGGACGAAAACTGGCTGCGCAAGCAGCTGTCCCGGGAGAAGATCTCCTCCCCCCGGGAGGTGTTCCTCCTGACCCTGGATGAGCGAGGGCAGGTATTCTGCGTCCGGAAGGAGCGGGAAGCATGAGATCCTGTCTGACGCCCATCGCCATTCTGGCGGCGATCCTGGCCTTCGCCCTGTGGAACGGGTCCCATATGGCCGACAGCACCGACCGCTGGCGGGACCAGCTGCAGCAGGTGGACGCCCTGGCCCAGGCGGAGGCCTGGACAGAGGCCCTGGATGCGCTGGCGGAGAGCTATGAGGACTGGTCGGAGCGCCAGACCTATCTCCACATCGTGGCGAAGCACGACTCCGTGGACGACGCGGAGGCCATGTACCGCCGCGCCATGGCCTTTGCCGCCACCCGGGAGCTCACGGAGTTCCGGGCGGAGCTCTCCGACCTGCGGGACCAGCTCCGGCTCCTGACGGAGATGGAGCGGCTGGACATCAAAAACGTCCTGTAGCGCCTCACCGGTTGTCGGCCAGCAGCTTATTCAGCTCCGCCATGAAGGTGTCGATGTCCTTGAACTGGCGGTACACAGAGGCGAAGCGGACATAGGCCACCTGGTCCACATCCCGCAGCCGCTCCATCACCTTTTCGCCGATGGCCTCGGTGCTGATCTCCCGCTCCATGGAGTTCTGCAGGTCCTGCTCGATCTCCTCGGCGATCTTCTCCAGCTCCGCAAGAGGCACCGGCCGCTTTTCGCAGGCCCGGATCATGCCGCCCAAGACCTTCCGCCGGTCAAAGCTCTGGCGGCTGCCGTCCTTCTTCACCACCACCATGGGCAGGCTCTCCACCGTCTCGTAGGTGGTGAACCGCTTGCCGCAGGACAAACACTCCCGCCTGCGGCGGATGCTGCTGTTTTCGTCCGCCGGGCGGGAATCGATGACCTTGCTCTCACTGTATCCGCAATAGGGGCACTTCATACCAGACCCTCCCAAACAGGTCCCCGGCTCCGGGGGCCGTTCCTCTTTCCATTGGAATCCCCGGCAGTCCGCCGCAGCGGCGGGACTGCCTTGGAGTTATTATAACACAGGCTCCCGGAATATGGTATCCACAATTTGCACGGTTTTGGGAAAAATTCCGGCAGCCGCCGCCTTTCAAAACACCGGCTGCTCCCCCTTGTCAAAGGCGAAGACCGCATACATCCGGCCGCCGATCCGGACCACCCGGGCAAAGCAGAACAGTGCCGGCAGCGGAAAGGGCCGGCCAGCATCATAGGGCGCCGCCACGTACCGCCGGCCGTCCCCGCTCCGGGTCAGGAGGCCGGAGAGGCCCCACAGCTGCTCCCGCAGCCACCGGGAGCGGAAGAGCGCCTCCGGCCGCTCCAGCGGCGCCCAGTCCACGGGCTCGGCCGGCCGGACGGGGCGGATCTCCCCCTGGAGCAGTCTTCCCATCGGAGCCGTCAGTTGGGCGGAAAACCGCCGCCGGATAGAGGCCCGGTCCCCGCAGGGCTCCAGGACGCCTAGCCGCAGCTCTCCCCGGTCCCCCACCGCCCAGGCACACCAGAGCCCCTCCCCCGGCAGGCGGCAGCGGGCCTCATACCAGGTGTAGAGCGCCTCCCGCTCCGTGATCAGCTCCCCCACGGGCCTTCCATCCTGCATCAGCGGAAACTTGTCCATGGCCCAGCCCCCTCTCCGAAAAAAGCTCCGCCTGGGAGATCCTATGCCCAGGCGGAGCTCTTTATGCGCAGATCAGGCGATGGTGTAGCTGCCCCGGACCAACAGCTTGGTGGTGGCGGCTGTGGCCCGGACGCCCCGGCCCTCAATGGTCATCATATACAGGTGGTTCTGCACCAAGGCGCCGCCGTTGTTCAGCGTCGCGGCCGCAGTCTCGTCGATGAGGCCCGGACTGGAGGGGGAGACGCAGGCGGCTGTCCCCACCCGCAGCATCACCTCGCAGCCGATGTCCCCGGTGAGGGTCTGTCCGCTGGTGAGGGTCACCACGGTAAAGGTGGCCGCTGTATTGGCACCGCTGCCGGTGGAGACGCCCAGCTGGGCGTTCCGGGCGGCGATCTTCTGGTCCACCCGCTCCATGATGGAGTCCATGAACGTCTCGTTCAGGTAGCTCAGGGTCACCAGCGGGTCGTCGGAGGAGCCGGCCTCCGCCGCGGCGGTGATCGTCACGTTCAGTGCTCCGCACAGCACCAGCAGTGCCAGCAGCCGCAGATACCATCTGTTCTTTTTCATGCTCTTATGTACCTCCGTGTCTTGATCTGTCGTGTATGAGAACATGGCGCCTCTGAAAAGGGCGGACCGCCCTTTTCAGAGGGACCTCTTGTTTCAGATCACACGCCGCCGGGGACCGCCGGTCTCCGGCGCCGCGGCCGTCTCAGCCTGTGTACCGTCTGTGCAGGACGATCTCTCACACCAGCTGGTCATGGGGCAGGCCGAAGCTGACCGCGATGGCCAGATCCACCTTCTCCATCACCCGCTCCTCCACATGGCCCATCTTTTCCCGCAGGCGCTTTTTGTCCAGGGTGCGCACCTGCTCCAGCAGGACCACGGAATCCCGGCTCAGGCCGCAGCTCTCCTCCACCGGAAGATCGATATGTGTGGGCAGCTTGGCCTTCCCGGTCTGGGAAGTGATGGCCGCCGCGATCACAGTGGGGCTGTAGCGGTTGCCCGTGTCGTTCTGAATGATCAGGACCGGCCGGACACCGCCCTGCTCGCTGCCCACCACCGGGGAGAGATCGGCATAATAGATATCACCGCGCTTGACACTTGTATCCACAAAGTTCACACTCCGCCGAAAGAAGTACCCGTCACCGAAGCTCCTTCAGTGAGGCCACTTTCATTCTCCCACGCAGGCACGGAATTTATACTTTGCCAACGGCGCAAAATTCCGGCGTCCACGCCCCGCACTATCCTATGCAGGGGCAGGGCAGGGTGTGAAGAGTGAAGAGTAAAGAGCGGAGGGTGAGGAGTGCCAATACTAGAGTGTCGGCAGGGCCCGTCCGCCGCAGCGGAGTGAAGGGAGACTACGCTTCATGTGCCGCAGGCGCATTCCGCATCCGACTCCTCACTCTCAACTCTCCGCTCTTATAGCAAATAGAGGCTCCGCTCCACGATCTTTCCATCTTCCAGATAGACCCGCGGCACCCGGCGGCTCACCGCGCAGGTCAGGCCCCACCGCGCACAGCGCGGCGGGGACCCCGCATCTCATCTTGGTCGACCAGGCAAAGCCCGGCCTCCCCAAGGTTTTGCCGTCTGCGGCAAAACGCTTGGACGCCGCATCCGCGGCGGCTCGCTGCCCTGCGCTCACAGCAGGTGCAAACTTCGCTCCACGATCTTGCCGTCCTCCAGATAGACCCGCGGCACCCGGCGGCTCACCGCGCAGGTCAGGCCCCACCGCGCACAGCGCGGCGGGGACCCCGCATCTCATCTTGGTCGGCCAGGCAAA
>NZ_JACSNX010000041.1 GCF_016902445.1 Oscillibacter valericigenes
CACCGTCAGCGCCGGCGCCAAGGACTTCGGTGACAGCGCCGACCTCAGCGGCGAAGCCTATGAGGAAGCTGTCAACGTCATGTCCGAGATGGGGATCATCGACGGTTATTCCGATGGTGATTTCCGTCCCCAGGGCACTCTGACCCGTGGCGCTGCCGCCAAGATCATCGCCTGCATGATGCTGGGCAAGACCACGGCTGAGGCTCTGGGCACCTCCGCGGCTCCCTTCAAGGATGTTCCCGCGGGCTCTACCTTCGCAGGCTACATCGCTTACTGCGTGGAGTCCGGCCTGATCGACGGCTATGCCGACGGCACCTTCCGTCCCCAGAACACCCTGACCGGCTTTGCCTTCCTGAAGATGCTGCTGACCGCTCTGGGTTACGACAGCTCTATCGAGGGCTACACCGGCACCAACTGGACCGTGAACGTGGCCGGTCGCGCCACCCAGATCGGTCTGACCACTGGCAACGACGACTTTGTGGGCTCCCGTGCCGCCACCCGTGAGGAGGCCTGCCTGTACGCCGCCAACGCTCTGCGCACCACCCTGGTGGAGTATGACAGCAAGGGCACCAACGTTGTTGTCAACGGTGCTACCGTTGCCATTGGCGCCTCCAAGCCCACCTACGTGACCTCCAGCATCGCCGGCGCTGCCACCAGCATCGACGACACCAAGGACAACCAGGCTGGCGACTACACCGTGGAGTTCGCCGAGCGGTATCAGCCCGACCTGGAGCTGGACCACGACACCGACGCTTTCGGCCGTCCCGCCCGCACCTGGAGCTGGAAGAACCGTGACATCGGCACCTATGTGGACTTCGATCTGCTGGTGGCCGAGTACACTGAGAAGGTCACCGGCGAAGAGCTGTATGACCTGCTGGGCAAGAGCACCATTGCTGACTCCGACTTCTACATCTATGTGGACGGCGTGGAGGCCATCGAGGACAATGAGGCTTACCTGAGCAACGCCTACTTCACCGAGGGCAGATTTGTCCGCGGCAACCGCGACAGCGTGGGCGAGACCGGCAACGGCGTTCTGACCCAGGTGTTCGTGGATCCCAACGCCGGCTCTGACGGCGAGGTCACCATTGCGGTCATCAACACCTATCTGGCCGTGGCCGATGGTGACTATGACGAGCGGGATGAGTCCATTGACTTCGATGTTTGGGGCATCGACGCGAAGAATATCGCCAAGGATATCTATGTGAAGGATACCAGCGATACGGACCCTGATCCTAGCGTGGTTAAGTTTAACAACGAGCCTTTCACAGTGAAGGACGAGGATATCTCTGTCGCGGATTATGTGGACGGCGATGTCGTTCTGGTCACCGTGGCTGACGGCGCCATTCAGACCGTGGCTGATCCTGAGGTCATGTCTGAGGTTACCATCACTGGGTTCAAGAGCGGCCGCGGCGGCAACCTGACCACCGGCGGCACCCGCTACAGCTACAACGACGCCGCTGCCTATGACGAGGACGCCCTCATCATCTACACTGGCAACGGCACCGTGAACCTGAAGGATACCACCTACAATGTGTATCTGGATCAGTACGGCTACGTGGCTGGCGTTGAGGAAGTGGATGCTGAGAAGCAGTACGTCTTCATCACCGGTGTGGACGAGAACTACAGCAACCTGACCAACCGCAACTACGATGCCACCGCCATCTTCCTGGACGGCACCATCGAAACCATCGAGATCGACGCCCGCGACACCAAGGCTGCCGGTGTGAACTTCAATACCGACGCTAAGGATAAGACCTGGAAGAACACCGCCCCCACTAGTCGTACTACCTCCTTCGCTAACGTGAACGAGTGGTACACCTACACCGTGGACCGCAACGGCGTGTACACCCTGCGCAATGTCGACAACCAGACCGCGATGGATAACGACCAGGTGGTTGGCGGCATCACGATGAACGAGAAGAACATCGATCTCAAGGTCGGCACCAGCAAGTACGTCTTCGGCAATGACGAGACCGTGTACATCAACACCTCTGTTGCCAACGTCACTACTGAGGTCGCCAGTGATGACGATGTTGTGGTCACTGTCATCGACGATGTGGAGTCTGTTGTCACCGGCGTCCGCAATGTGGACATCGATGCGCTGAGCGTAAACAATAAGACCGCTGATAAGAACGAGACCGCTTCTTATTATGTGGCCGACGAGGTCTTCCCGCTGTGGGATGACGACAGCTGGCTGATCGGCGTTGTGGTCATCGGCGAGGATCAGGGCGTTTCCTCTGATTATGCCTATGTCCACACTGACAGCATCAGCCAGGAGACCTACACCGACGAGGACGGCAACCATCACTGGTTCCGTGACGTCCTGATCGACGGCAAGGTCACCGAACTGGAGTATGTGGATGATTCCATCAACGTGCTCAACAGCGCTGACATGACTCAGGGCAACTGGGTCCGCGTGTACTACAACGCTGACGGCACCGTCCGCCGTGTTGAGGATGTGCCCACGCTGAGCACTGTTCCTGCTGTCCTGAGCGGCACCGATGATATTGAGGTCTACTCCGAGACCCTGAGCAATGACTTCGACGGTGACGCTGATGACGATGAGCTGTACTATGAGAGCGGTTCCCTGTATGTCATCAAGGACAACGCCCGGAATGGCTTCTCCATCCGTCCCGATGTAAAGGTGGTCTACATCAACGCCAAGGCCGGCGGCTCCGGCGATTATGACGAGGTTGTTGACGGCCTGGAGGGCATCGACGGCCTGCGCACCGCCCTGAAGCGTGTCAACGACAACTTCAACGGCACTGTCAACGTCATCTTCGACGACGATGTGGCTTCTGTCATCGTTCTGCACAATACCTCCAAGGATCCCGGCTACAACCCCGGCTCTGACGCCAGCTATGGCTTCAAGCTGACCGGTGTTACCAATGTGAGCAAGGGCTCCAGCGGCTCTGATCAGTGGCTGGAAGCCGATCTGGTCGGCACCGGCGATCTGCCCGCAGGCTCCTCCGCTCTGGTCGAGCTGTGGAAGCAGAACGACAGCGAGGGTAACGCTATGGTGGACGACAGCGTGTTCACTGGCTGCAACAACCTGGGTTCCGATACTCCCGTGAACAGCATCGACAAGGTGACTGCTTCCGGCGTGTTCATTCCCGAGAGCGGCAACTACTATCTGGTGATCAAGATTGTTGACGCCAACGGCAACGTGATGGATTCCGTGACCACTGATTCCCGGTACTTCGCGGTTTAATCAGAACTTCTGATCACAAGTTGACCATCGCGCAAGAGAAGACCCCCGGGCGAAAGCCCGGGGGTCTTCTTGTCAATCCTCTTTGAAAAGGGCCAGCACCACATAGGTCTGGTTATTGCCGTTCATCTGCACTGCCGAGTTGTTCACGCCGCTGGCTGTGCCGTTGGAGTAAAAGGACACCTGACTGCCACTCCATGTGATGTGCATATTCGAGGGCTGGAAGTTGGTGTCGTAACTGGTGAAGACACACCGGCTGATCTGGGGGCTCACCATCAGCAGTGTGCCCGCGCCAGCCACCAGGGCCAGCAGCGGTTCCCGCGGAAAGGTGAGCACAGTGGGGTTTCCCGCACCGCTGGTTCCGTTGCCGGTATACATGTCAAAATACAACTGGCAGTTTCCCTTCTCTCCCAACTCATCCTCCAGCGCCGCCGCCCGGGTGTCCAGCCCCGCCAGCGCGGCGTCGATCTTGCTGTTATCACTGTTAAAATCTTCCATCAGGATCCGGTCGGTGAGGTCCCACTGGCTGAGGCCATAGTTTGCTGTCTGATTCAAAAACATCCCCCTTTCACGGGGCCTGCCGCCCGGAGGGCAAACGGCCAAAGCCTCCGGGCGGCGGAACATTCCCCGCACTACCTCCGGTAGTGCGGGGAAAAGTTGCATCCGGCAGTGCAGCAGAAAAATTTTTTCCGGTGCATGGAGACGTGCAACTTTTGCCCTACACTCCACAGGAGTGTAGGGCAAAGCGGAGGAGCTGCCTCCGGCGCGGGAGCATTTTTCAAGTCCCGGCGCCCCTGCGGCGGCCCGGCGTTCCCCCTGCCGGGCCGCCCTGTAAATTGATACGAAACGAGGAATGTTTTTTGAACCAAACGGCCAATTACCAACTGTGTCAGTGGGACCCCACCGACCGGATTTTGATGGAAGATTTTAACAGCGACAACCGGGAGACCGACGCGGCCCTGAAGGCCAACGCCGACGCCATCGCGGCTGAGACCACCGCAAGGGCCTCAGGGGACCTGTGGGTCAGGCTGCTGGACCTGACCGTGGAGGCGGAGACCCAAAAGTGGGACATCGACCTGAGCGGCATTGACCTGACAAAGTACCAGAAGCTGCTGCTCTGCCCGCATCTGAAGGGCAACACGGACCAGTGGGTGTATGTGCATATCAACGGGACGGAGACGGAGTGCGGGCAGGTGCCCATGGTCAACGAGCCCGCCCGGCAGAACTTCGGCGTCAACGAGCTGATTTTTCTGCCGGAGCTGCCGAAGCTCTACATTTTGCAGATGGGGGCCACGTCCATTGTGGCGAACCCGGGGTTTGCCGGGGTCCGCACGGTGGAGCTGGGCGCCGGCGCCACGCACATCGACACGCTGGGGCTGTGGTTCAACGGCGTCGCCTACCGGATCCTGGAGGGGTCCAGTATTCAGATTTACGGATTCAGGAGGTAAAAGAAGCCCCCCGCACCGAAAGGTGCGGGGGGGCTTTTAGGCTTTCATGGTCGTTTGAAAAACCTCAAACGAATTAGCCGCCGATAATGGTGCTGGTGGTTACCACTTCACCGCTGGACATAGTGACCACAGCATAGTAGACCTGAGTACCCACAGTACCGGTGATGGCGGGGGCCACTTTGAAGGTGCCGCTGCTCAGAGTCTGCGTGCCGACCGTGCCAACTTCCACGGCAGTGTCTTTGCCGCTCGCCAGGGCGAACGCATAGATCTTAGCAGTGAAGGTCGTGGTGTTGTCAGTGGTATCGGTGGAAGAAACTGTCAGTGTCAGGTTACCAGCAGAGGTGCCTTTGCCCATAACAGCACTAAAGGTGCCGGCGCCGGGGTTGACAGTCTCAGTCTCATCCACGACCTTGACATACACGTCGGTCAGCAGGCCCTTGTCATTGGTCTTGACGAAGACCTGATCAGTGTCATCTTTTGCAATCGCGGTGATGTCGCTGGCCTCCAGGTTGCCATCCACGTCGATGAAGTAGGTATTCACATCGCTGGTGTAAGCGAAGTGCTTGTTGCCCAGCTTGATGA
The DNA here is from genome assembly GCF_016902445.1 of Oscillibacter valericigenes. Classification (GTDB taxonomy): domain Bacteria; phylum Bacillota; class Clostridia; order Oscillospirales; family Oscillospiraceae; genus Oscillibacter; species Oscillibacter avistercoris. The sequence goes on from NZ_JACSNX010000041.1 coordinate 5,239, forward strand.
CGTCATTGGTCACAGAATCCGTGCCGACCAGGTTGCTCACGTTGCCGTTGCCGGCATAGGTGTTCGCACCCGCGCTGGCCTGGCTCTGGGCGCCGGTCATGATGCCCTTCTCGTTGTAGATGGGGCCATACACCAGCGCGTCATACTTGTACTGGTCAGAGGTTCTGACAACACCCTCCTCACCATTGATGAAGGCGTCATACTCATAGAAGTAGCCCAGATCAGAGGTGTAGGACTGCAGATCATTGCTGCCCTTGATGTAGATGACATCCTCGTTGTCGCTGATCATGGTCATGTCATCGTTCTTCTCGATGAAGACCACAGTGGCGGGAGAGCCATTGGAGGTGCTGTCCATGAACACGGCCACGGCACCGGCGGTGCCGCCGTTGTGCTTGATGGTGGGCACGTTGGCGAAGCCCTCATACACGCTGTAGGTGGTCTTGTCGCCGGATGTGTCGGCCACCAGGAAGATGGTCTTGCCGTCCGCAGCGGTCGTATTCTTGCTGCCATTCACATTAGCCTTGTTGCCGTCGGTAATGCTGAAGGTATTGCTGCCATTGTTCAGGCTGAAGGAACCGCCGGCCTTGCCAGCCTGAGAATCGGCCACCAGGTTCAGGTCATAGACATCATCGCTGTCGATGCTATAGGACACGATGTCGTACTTGCTTAGCTTACCACCAGTGGGAGTAGTAAATGTGCCGCTCGTATCAATAGCGGAAACATCAACCTCCACAGTGGCGGTGGTGCCGTCGGTGAACAGCAGCTTGGCCTTGGCGGTGTCGTTGAAGTCGCCGGCCTGGGCGGTGTAGTTCAGAACCACGGCGTACTCCACAGAGGTGTCAGCATCCACATACAGGCCGTAGCCATAGGGATCGAGATAGACGGTGACGTCCTCGCTGCGATCAACCGTAGAGGCCATCTGCTTGATGTTGTCAGCGGACTTCACATTGGCGTCATACTTGGTGCCGGCCACGGTCACAGAACCCTCGGTGGTGTAGCGGCTCATGGTGCCGGTGACAGACTCGGCCAGGCCCATAGACTCGATGCACTTCTCGCCAGTCTTGTAGGAGTAGGTGTAGTAGACGATGTCGTCCTTGTCAAACTCGTCCGTGTCATAGGTGCCGCCAGGGCCGGTGAAGCTGTCGCCCACGTCCAGGGTCACATAGGCGTCGCGGGTAGAGGAAGCGTTGCGAACGGAGCTGACCTTGCCCACATAGGTGTTGACAACCACGATGGTGATGGTGTCAGCGTCCTCGTCATAGAAGACCTGGGTCACAGCGCCGTTGCCGGAAGCGGTGGCATTCACACGGCTGCCGCGGACAATGTCGCCAGCGCCCCAAGTGCTGGTCACGTCCTTGCCGTCCACATACAGGGTGACGTCGGAATCATCGATGCCGTCGTCCAGGCCCAGATCGGAGTAGATGTCGCCCACCTTCACGGTAGAGGTGTACGTGACATCCGCCTCATCGGCATAGGTGCCGATGGTCTGGGACTTCAGCCGCCAGGTGGTGGAGGGACGCTCAAACTCGTCGGTGGTGCCGCTCCGCTTGCTCAGGTCGGTGAAGTACAGCTCGGCAAACTGCATCAGACGATCCCGGTCAATATTGCCGTCAGAATCGGTGGTGTTGGCGCGGTCCTTCCGGCTGGAGGTGGTGTTGATGGTGATGTCGCCGACCACGATGGTGTTCTGCTGATCGTACTCCACCATGGTGGCGTTCAGCATGTTGAAGGCGTACAGGGCGGCCTCCTCACGGGTGACGGCCTGAGAGCCCACAAAGTTGTCGTTGCCATCATCCAGGCCAATGCCCACGGCCTGCTTGATGACGTTCACGGTCCAGTTGGCGCCGGTGTAGCCCTCGATGGAGCTGTCATAGCCCAGAGCACCCAGCAGCATCTTCATGAACGCGTTGCCGCTCAGGGTGCCGGTGGGGCGGAAGGTGCCGTCGGCATAGCCGCTGATGATGCCCTGCTGAGAGCAGTAGGTGATGTAGCCAGCAAAGGTGTTGGTGACGGGCACGTCCTTGAAGGGAGCGGTGCCGGCGCTCAGCGCCTCAGCGGTGGTGGGGCCCAGGATCAGGTTGCAGATGATCTTGGCAGCCGCACCACGGGTCAGGACTCCATCGGGACGGAAGGAATCGTCGCTGTAGCCATCGACGATGCCGAGAGCAGAGATCACATCTACAGCTTCCTTGTAGGTGATCTCACCGTCATCTGCGAAGTCCTCGGCACCTGCGCTGACGGTGACCAGAGACATGGTCATCACCAGAGCAAGCACCAGAGAAAGGAACTTCTTCATTCGGATTTCTCCTCCTTTTGAGTTTTCGCCGTCGCCTTTCCAACTTTTTCGCCAGAAGAGTACGTATCTCAACATTTTTGACAGAAATCGATTGATATTCAGCTCGAAGCAAGCGGTTTCTGGTAGCAATTTCCCC
>NZ_JACSNX010000042.1 GCF_016902445.1 Oscillibacter valericigenes
ATGATCTCCTCCTCGTCCGTCAGGCTGGTGCGGTCATACACCGTCAGCTCGCCCAGCTTCTCCAGCTCGCCCCAGCTCAGGTCCCCGGGGTTCTCCGTATAGCCGTCCAGTATCACGATTTTCATGAATTGGCCCTCCATGTTTCGCAGGCGGTGATCAGGTGAAAGACCTGGGCCGCAGTGGCTTCCAGGTTGGCAGACGCCTGAGACAGCTCCATGGCCTCCCGCTCCGTGCAGGGGCGCTGGAGGATGGGAAAATATGCGTCGATGCCGTGGTCGTTGCAGGCCCGGGCCTCCGGGGTCACGCAGCCTGCAAGGGCCACCACCAGGGCGCCGTGCCGCTTGGCGGCCTCCGCCACGCCGGCCGGCACCTTGCCCATGACGGTCTGCCGGTCCAGCCGACCCTCGCCGGTGATCACCACATCCGCCCAGGCGGCCTTTTCCTCAAAGCGCAGGGTGTCCAGGATGATGGAGATGCCGGAGCCCATCCTGGCGCGCAGGAAGACCAGCAGCGCATAGCCTAAGCCTCCGGCGGCGCCGGCGCCGGCCGCATCTGCGGCATCGATGCCCGTGGCCTCCTTCACCACTTGGGAAAACCGCAGAGCGCCTGCGTCCATCTGCCGGACGATCTCCGGCGTGGCGCCCTTCTGGGGGCCGAACACCGCAGAGGCACCGTTGGGACCGCAGAGGGGATTGTTCACATCGCAGGCCACCTGGATCTCGCAGCCGGCCAGGCGGGGATCCAGCCCGGAGGCGTCGATCCGGGCGATCCGGCCAACATCCCGGCCATATCCCGCGACCTCCTGGCCCGCATCATCAAAAAACCGGCAGCCCAGAGCCAGCAGCATGCCGATGCCGCAGTCGTTGGTGGCGCTGCCGCCGATGCCGATGATCATCCGCCGGTACCCCCGGTCCAGGGCGTCCAGCAGCATTTCCCCCACGCCCCGGGTGGTGGTGTGGAGGGGATTGCGCTTCTCCGAAGGCACCAGCGGCAGGCCGGAGGCCTGGGCCATCTCAAATACGGCAGTCTGCTGCTGAGGCAGCCAGCCGTACGCTGCCTGGACCGGTTCGCCCAGCGGCCCGGTCACATTTACCTGGATCAGCTCGCCGCCGAGGCCGGAGACCAGCGTCTCCACAGTGCCCTCGCCGCCGTCGGCCACAGGCACCCAGTCCACCTGCGCCTCCGAAGAGACCGACAGGATCCCGGCCTTCACGGCTGCTGCCGCATCCCGGGAGGAGATGCTCCCTTTCATGGAGTCGATTGCCACAAGAACTCGCATATGTTCCGCCCTTTCTGCCGGCTGAAGGGGTCTGCCGGGCCGGCGCATGTATATCGATCGAAATTTATTATATCGTGGCACCGGGGAAAAGTAAAGGGAGATTCTCCACGGCCCGGGTCCGGCAGTGGAAGCTGACTGCACGGAGCAGGTAGTTTTCGGCCGGATTTGAAGATCATTCCTGCCGGACGAACGGTATGCGGCGCGGAAACGCTTCTGCCGCAGATGGTTCGCTGATTTTGGGAACAGCTGGTCTGCCGCCTGGAAAAAGTATCCGCCCTCTTGTGGAACGAGTGGACCTGTGCTAGGATGCGAACCAGGGCTTTTGAGAATGATTTTGCCTGCTTTCAAAGGGATTTTTCGAAAAACATGAAAATTTATTCATTTTTTCCTGAGAGTGGAAGCAGGACTTCAACGGGGCGCCGAAAGGGAGCAGCGGCGTTTCGGGGAGCCTTCACGCTCAAATTCAACCAGGAGGAACAAACACAACATGAAGCGAGAACTTGTAACAGGACTGCTGACCCTGAGTCTGCTGGCATCCATGCTGCCTGCCAACGCGGCGGCGGCCGGCAGTGCGCCCGTGTCCGGGCAGATGGTCGAGAGCCAGACCGGTCGGGAGAGCGGAGCGGCTGACAACCAGCTCTCCAGCGAGGCGGAGACCGGGGCCTTTTCTTTCGAAGATGGTACATATGAGACCATGGAGGCCGCATTTGCCGCAGCCAGTTCCGGCGGCACGGTCACCCTTACCGGCCGGTACGGCAGCGGCGAGGGAGAGAAGCTGGTGAAGATCCCGGCCAACATCGTCCTGCAGGTGGCCTCCGGCGCGGCTCTGACCGCGGAGCTGGAAGATGCTGCCGCGATCCTGACCTCTGAGGGGACCCTCCAGGTCCAGGCAGGCGGCCAGCTGGAATTCCTCGGTCAGACCTATGTGGGGACCGACGCGGACAGTGTCATCCGCCTGCAGGAGGGCGGCATCACCATCAGCGGCTTTGACCAGGGAAAGAGCAAATTCCGGATCGCCCTGGAGCAGAACGCCGTCGCAGAGGTGCCGGCGGACCAGGAGCTGAAGCTGACGCTGCCGCTCCAGACAGGCGGCGGTCTGGATCTGACCATCGGGTCCGGGGCGGAGCTGACGGTCAACGGCGCACTGGCCGCCACCGGCAGTCAGGAGGACGCCGGGACCGGCAAGCCCTCCCAGCTGACCATCTCCGGTGCTCTGACCATGGGCGAGAGCGGCCGGCTCCGCATGAGCTACGGCAGCACGCTGCAGGTGACTGCCTCCGGCACCCTGAAGCTGAATGCCTCCGGCGTCATGGACAATGATCCTGCCGGCGCGAAGCCCTATGAGAACACGGCCAAGCGGTTCACGTACGACCAGGGCGCCATGCTGGTGGTCCCTGCTGACTGTGCCTGGCAGGCGGAGAATTTCACGGACAGCCCGCTGACCTCTTTCGTGGACCCCTTTACAGGTGAGACCATCTACGGCAACAACGGCAGCGCCGATGTGCCGGAGGAGGGCTTTGCGGCAGCCATCGGAGGCACCCAGTATGCGACTGTGGCAGAGGCCGTCGCGGCCGTTCGGGCGGGGGAGACCATCCGTCTGCTGCGGGATGTGGAGCTGGACGGAACCGGCCTGGCAAACAACCATGGCGCGCTGCTGATCTCCCGTGACGTGATTCTGGACGGCAACGGTTATACCATCTCCGCCAAGGAGGGGACCTTCTCTGTCGCCGAGGACAACGGCGGCGGCCCCAGCCTGGTCAATATCCAGGACGATGCCGAAGTGGTGCTGCGGAACGTGACCTTTGACGGCGGCAGCGCCGCCAAGCACGGCATCAATATCTATCACGCTGAGAAGGTGACGCTGGAGAAAGTGGAGATCACCGGCTGCCGTTGGTACGCTCTGGTGGTCAACGGCACGGAGCTGTCTGCGGACGGGCTCTCCACCTCCGGCAACCAGTGGGGCGTCAACATCGACCAGGGCAGCACGGTCCGCCTGGAGGACACGGAGATCGCCGAGGGAGATTCCATCGTCTTTGAGGGCGTGGATGCCTCCGGCAGCCTGACGGTGGAGAGCGGCAGCTATCAGAACATCAAGACCCAGGGCGGCACCACGGCAGGCTCAGTTACCATTGCGGGCGGTACGGTGGCCAGCGTGTCCAACGGTGCGGCGGCAGATGTCTCCGTCACCGGCGGCACGGTGGGGACCATCGAGAACACCGGCGGCGGCACGGCTGCCATCTCCGGCGGCACCGTGACCGGCGCGGTGACCAACAGCGGCTCCGGCAGCATCACGGTCACCGGCGGAAACTTTACCACCGCAGATGTGGAGGAATTCGTGGACCCGGATCAGACGGTCATCCTGACTCTGGATGCCAACGGCGGCAGCTGTGCTGTAAAGACACTGGCCGCGGCCAGCGGCGCGGCCGTGGGCGAGCTGCCGGTCCCCACCCGGACGGGGTACACCTTTGCGGGTTGGTTCACCGCTTCCAGCGGCGGGACCCAGGTCACCGGAGAGTCCGCCTTTGACGCCAATGCCACGCTCTATGCCCACTGGACGGCCAGTGACGACTCCGACGGCGGCAGCGGCTCTCCGTCCGGCGAGTATCTCATCACGGTGGACCGGGTCACCGGCGGCACGGTGCGGGTCAATCCGGGCCGGGCCGACAAGGGCGACACCGTGACCATCACCGTGACGCCCAAGGCCGGCTATGAGCTGGACGAGCTGACGGTCACCGACAGCAAGGGCAGCGAGATCAATGTCCGAAGCGCCGGCAGCAACAAGTATACCTTCGAGATGCCCGGCAGCCGGGTGACCGTGTCCGCCAGCTTTGCCCGCACCGGAGAAAGCGGCAGCGACATGCCCTTTACGGATGTTTCCGCCGGCGCATATTACTTTGATGCGGTCCGCTGGGCTGAGGAAGAGGGGATCACTTCCGGCGTCACCGGCACTACGTTCGCCCCCGGCCGCAGCTGCACCCGGGCCCAGATCATCACCTTCCTGTGGCGTGCCAACGGTTCTCCCCGTGCGGAGAACACGAAGAACCCCTTCACCGACGTGAGCGCCGACGCCTACTATTATGATGCGGTCCTCTGGGCGGTGGAGGAGGGGATCACCTCCGGCGTCACCGGCACCACGTTCGCCCCGGATGCATCCTGCACCCGTGCCCAGGCGGCGGTGATGCTGTGGCGGGCCGAGGGATCTCCCGCCGTATCCGGCACCAATCCTTTCCGGGACGTGGCAGACGACGACTATTACGCGGATGCAGTGGTATGGGCTGTGAAGAACGGCGTGACCCAAGGCACTACGGCAGCTACCTTTGAGCCCGGTGAGGCCTGCACCAGAGCGCAGATCGTGACCTTCCTCTATCGCGCCCTGGGCTGATGAGCTCCGGCCGCACAGGTCTATATACTGTTCCTGCAAAAAGGACGCCCCGCATGTGCGGGGCGCCCTTTTTCGCTTCCTGCCCGGCTGTCACACGATGTCCAGCAGCTGCCGCAGGTCCCGGATCTCGTAGTCGATCCGCAGTTCCTCCGGCCGGGAGATCCCGCGGGGATTGTACCAGCAGCAGGGAAGTCCCGCATTGTTGGCGCCCCGAATGTCTGTGGCCGTGGAATCGCCGATGACCAGACTGTTTTCCGCCGTCAGGCCCGGCACGCGGGAACGCACATAGTCATAGTAGGCGGGATCCGGCTTGGAGGCACCGGCGTCTTCCGAGATAAAGGCGTCGGTGATCAGCTCGGCGAACACGCTGCCCTGCAGGCGGCTCCGCTGGACAGAGGCCACGGCGTTGGTGACGATGTACAGCTTGTGCCCGCGGCGGACCAGCTCCCGGCAGACCGCCTCCGCGTGAGGCAGGGGAAAGACGCCCTCTCCCAGGGCGGCCAGATAGTCCCGGTTGCACTGGGCCGGATCCCGGGACAGGCCGAGCGCCTGCAGGAACTGGACGAACCGCTCCAGTGTCAGTGCCTCCTTGGAGATCTCTCCACGGTCGAATGCGGCCCACAGCTCCTGATTGATCCGGTGATAGAGCTGCCGGTCCTCCGGCGTATCGGGAATATCATTTGCCAGGCACATGGCGGAAAAGGCCCGCGCAGAGGCCTTCGGAAAATCGAACAGGGTGTCGTCCGCATCAAAGAGCAGATAGGGATATTGCATGGAGAGGACTCCTTTCATAGGAAAGATCTTCCGCTTTTTATCTTATCACATCACACCGGGAATGGCAATCACCGCCGGCCTTGGGCCGCATACCATGGCATGAGGGGGAATGCGGGATGAACAAGACCTTTGGCCTGATCGGCGGCGACCGCCGGCAGGCAGAGCTGGCCCGGCTGCTGAAGGAGAAGGGGAATACCGTCTGGACCTATGGCGTGCCCGGTCTGCCGGATGCTCTGGACCAGGCGGCCGCAGCAGATGTGGTGATCCTGCCCCTGCCGCTCTGCCGGGAGGAAGGCATGCTGAACTGCGAGGCTGCGGCTCTGCCGACGGCAGCGCTGTTCCGCCGTTTCCGGCCGGATCAGCTGCTGTTGGCGGGGCAGGTACGGCCGGCCCAGCAGATGGAGGCGGAGCAGCGCGGGCTGACGATGGTGGACTACTTCCAGCGGGAGGATCTGAATGTCGCCAACGCCGCCGCCACTGCGGAGGCAGCGCTGCAGACGGCCATGGAGCATCTGGATCGGACGCTGCTGGACATGAACTGCCTGATCCTGGGCTTCGGCCGGATCGGTCGTCTGCTGGCCTTTCGGCTCCACGGACTGGGGGCCAATGTCACCGCCGCAGCACGGCGGCCAGCGGACTTGGCCTGGATCCGGGCCTATGGCTGGCGGTCGGCGGAGATCAGCCGCCTGGGCGGAAGGCTGGGGGCCTTTGGTGCGGTGTTCAACACAGTCCCCTCGCTGGTCTTGGACCGGCCGCTGCTGATGCAGCTGCCGAAAAACTGCCTCTGTGTGGAACTGGCATCCACTCCTGGGATCGACCAGGAGGCGGCGGAGAAGCTCGGCCTGCCCTGCATCTGGGCCCGCTCCCTGCCGGGACGGCTGGTGCCGGCCACAGCCGCAGCTGCGATCTGCGATGCGGTATTCTACATTATAAAAGAACGAGGTGACCCTGAATGAGAAAAGAACGGGTCGGATTTGCCGTGTGCGGCTCCTTCTGCACCCATCAGCAGGTGTTGGGGGAGCTGGAGAAACTGGTACAGCTCTATGAAACAGTGATCCCCATTACATCGGAGAACACTGCCTTCACGGATACCCGCTTCGGCACCTCCGACGATCTGTTGGAACGGCTGGAGGATCTGACAGGCCATGAGGTGCTCTGTGACATCCCGTCCGTAGAGCCTATCGGCCCCAAGGGCCTGCTGGATGTGCTGGTCGTTGCCCCGGCCACAGGAAATACCATCGCCAAGCTGGCCGCAGGGATCACAGACACGGTAGTCACCATGGCGGTGAAAGCCCATCTGCGAAACGGCCGCCCGGTGGTCATTGCGATGGCCAGCAATGACGGCCTTGCCGCCGGTGCAAGAAACATCGGAGAACTGTTGGTCAGGAAGCACTACTACTTTGTTCCCTTTGGACAGGACAACGCCAAAACGAAACCCTGTTCGCTGATTGCAGACTTCTCCAAGATCCCGGAGACCGTGGAGGCTGCGCTGCGGGGAGAGCAGATCCAGCCCATCCTGCTGCGGTAAATAAGAGAGGTGCGGGTCCCCCCGCGCCTCTTTTTTGCAGAAATGGGCAGATGAAGCTGCCCGTTCAGTGAAAATGCCGAACACAGACTGTAAAAAGTATATTAATTATAAGTTAAACTAATGATCAATATAGTTGCCATTAAAGAGATTGCGTACAAAAGGCGAATCTTGCAGGATCAGCCGCTAAAATAGAGAAAAAATTACCAAAACAGGAAAAAGGGGGTTGACTTTTTCGGGAGCGGATGATATTCTAACTAAGCTGTCCGGCACGAGAGCTACGACACCAGAACACAGAACTTCAAGAAAAACTTGAAAAAATGTGTTGACAAAGTGAAGACTTTGTGGTAAAGTAAATCTCACCGCCGGGAGCGGCGTGCACCTTGTAAATTAAACAACGTAACGAAAAGAAAGCACCAGAAGGTGATACCATTTAGGTGGTATGACCAAAGGACAAAGCCGTTCTGCCGG
>NZ_JACSNX010000043.1 GCF_016902445.1 Oscillibacter valericigenes
TACTCTTCTGGCGAAAAAGTTGGAAAGACGACGGTGAAAACTCAAAAGGAGGAGAAATCCGAATGAAGAAGTTCCTTTCTCTGGTGCTTGCTCTGGTGATGACCATGTCTCTGGTCACCGTCAGCGCAGGTGCCAAGGACTTCACGGACGACAGCAGCATCACCTACAAAGAAGCTGTAGACGTGATCTCTGCTCTGGGCGTTGTCGACGGTTATTCCGGCGGCGACTTCCGGCCCGATGATGTCCTGACCCGCGGCGCGGCCGCCAAGATCATCTGCAACCTGATCCTGGGCCCCACCACTGCCTCCGCTCTGAGCGCTGGCACCGCTCCCTTCAAGGACGTGCCTGTCACCAACACCTTCGCGGGCTACATCACCTACTGCTCTCAGCAGGGCATCATCAGCGGCTACGCTGACGGTACCTTCCGTCCCACCGGCACTCTGAGCGGCAATGCGTTCATGAAGATGCTGCTGGGCGCTCTGGGCTATGACAGCTCTATCGAGGGCTACACCGGCGCCAACTGGACTGTTTCCGTGATCAAGCAGGCCGTGGGCATCGGTCTGGACGACGGCAACGACAACTTTGTGGGCTCCAAGGCTGTGACCCGCCAGGAGGCTGCCCTGTACGCTTACAATATGCTGCAGGCCACCATGGTGGAGTATGACCAGAAGAACACCATTGTTGTGGGCGACATTGAGATCAACACCACTTCCAGCCGGAAGGATGTCGCCAACAATGACAAGACCGAGACCATTGCCAACGACGACAAGATGCAGTTCGCTGAGCGTTACTTCGACGATCTGAAGAAGCAGCCCGGCGATTCCGACGAGTTCGAGCGTCCCGCCACCACCTGGAAGCTGAAGTCCGAGACCATCGGCACCTATGCCGACGAGCCCGACCTGACCTACACGGCAGAAGTGAAGAGCGGCGACATCTACAAGGATCTGGACCTGTCCGACAGCCTGAAGGCTTCCAAGGTCGAGGTCTATCGCAACGGCGCCGATGATGACCTGAAGGATGAGAAGGGTCTGTCCAAGAACGACAGCTCCACCAAGTTCGGCGGCAACGGCGTTCTGACCGAGGTCTTCTACAACGACGATGACGACACCGCCATCATCACCATGATCGACACCTATCTGGGCGAGGTCACCTCCACCCACAAGGCCTCCGGCAACCGTGACGCCTACATCAGCATCTCTCCCAAGGCTGACGGTGTTGGCGTCGGCGGCAACTTTGACACCGAGGAGTCCTTCGATGTGGACGATCTGGTGCTGTACACCTACTCCAACAAGTCCGGCGACAAGGGCATCCAGACCGTGATCAATGCCTCTGAGACCGTGACCGGCACTCTGAAGTCCTTCACTGAGGGTAAGAGCCTGAAGGTGGGCGATACCACTTATAAGGGTACCGACAAGTACAAGGGTGAGATCAAGGATCTGACGAACGCTGTCGATCAGGAAGTCACCGTGTACCTGGATCAGTATGGCTATGTGGTCTACGTGGACACCGATGCCATTTCTGGTAACTATGCTGTAGTTATTGGCATTGATTCCAGCAAGGTTGGTGACCGTGCAAAGCTGCTGTTTGCTGACGGTACAGTCAGCACTGTGGATCTGAAGAATGCTGGCGGCGCCGATGAGGGCGACATCGTCTCTTATACTAAGAACAGCTCTAACGAGTACAAGCTGGTGAGACTGGCCCAGGATCAGCTTTCCACTCCGAACGCAAGTGCTAAGGAAGCGCTGATTCTGAATGGCAGAGCATCTCTGTACAACGGCGTGTTTGCAAAAGCCAATGCTGGCTCTGTTGGTGGTGCTGTGACCGCTACTACTGCCAATGGTAAGACCACCTTCCTGATTGCGACTTCTAGCTCCAACGGTACTGAGTATCGTGTTTATGAAGGCATCAAGAATGTTCCCGACATCATCGTTGCTCAGGATGCAAACATTCCTGTGGCCACCTATGTGGAGAAGGGTACTGCCGCCCGGGTTATCTTTGTCGATGCTACAAAGAACGCCACTGTGAGCGGCTCCGGTGATGATGTGATCTTTGTCAAGGGCAGCTCCACTGGTCTGTCTCACGACAGCACGCTGGGCGACTACTATGAGTACGACGCCATCATCAATGGTGAGTTCACTACGATCAAGACCACTCAGCAGGTGAAGAACTTCGCTCTGTTCAACCTTGTCAGCTATGACAAGAATGGCGTTGCCATCAGCCTGAGCGATGACGGTAATGTTGTCGTGGGCAAGGGCACCGAGCGCGTCAAGAACGATGTTGTGGGTCTGAACGGTACTTACTACACGTACAGCAAAGACTGCCAGGTCTTCCACATCGATGAGGATGGCGACATCGACGAGACTGTGTACAGCGTCTCTAACATCGCTACCGATGACGACGACAAGGTCTGGTTTGTTACCGATAGCGGCGATGTGACCGCCATCATCTATCAGGATGTTGAGGCCGGCAAGGGTCCCGGGTTCTCTGATGACTATAAGATCGAAAACATTGCTCTGAGCTGGGTGAATGGCACTGGTTTCAAGGTCGACTGGACCTGCTCTGAGAATGTTCGTGAGAACACCAAGGTGTCCATTAAGATTGAGACCTCCGAAGGTGGACTGGTTGGAACCAATAGTACTACTCTCGGCACAGGCGGCGTTCCCGCAGGCAACACGATGAGCCTGACAGTGGCTTCCGGCGCAAATGATTATGCTGGCACCTACAAGGTGACCGTAACTGTCGGCGACGTTGTGGAAACTGCTACTCTCGCTCTGCTGAAGTAAGCGGACGACTACCTTCTCCGAGAAGTCAGTTTTGCAAAACAAAAGACAGGTTCCTGGAAACAGGAACCTGTCTTTTTGCTTGCCGGGCAGCTCACTTTCGCACTCCATACATCAGGACCCTGGTCCCGGCGGGGACGGTGCCGCCGGGGGCCAGCAGATTGAACGTTGTGACCTCCTCCCAGGTGCAGTCCCGGCAGTAACACTGAAATCCCTGATAGGTGGTGTCCCGCACCGTGAAGTACACCGCCCGCACCGGGGCGCCGGGCCGGGGCCAGCTGAAGTGGATGTCCGCCCAGGGGTGCTGGTCCTCCGCCCAGAGCTCCACCAGCTCCGTGCAGTAGTCGCCGCCGGAGCCGGACCCCGCGGCGTCACAGTACCTGTAATCCGTGGAGCCGTTCACCCGCAGGGCCAGGTCCGGGCAGCCCGCCGCCTCCAGGCAGAGCGTCACGCTTGCGTACTGGGTGAGGTCCGGGACGGTCAGGTCCACCTGCGGCGCCGGGGCCTCCGTGGTGAAGTCCAGGATCTTCACAAGCGGCAGAGCGGCCTTGACCGCTTCGTCCGCCTCCGCCCTTGCCGCCGCCTCCGCCGCGATGGCGTCGGCGTTGGCCTTCAGGGCTGCGTCGATTTTTTCATTATCTTTGTTAAAATCTTCCATCAAGATCCGGTCGGTGGGGTCCCACTGACACAGTTGGTAATTGGCCGTTTGGTTCAAAAAACATTCCTCGTTTCGTATCAATTTACAGGGCGGCCCGGCAGGGGGAAACGCCGGGCCGCCGCCGCAGGGGCGCCGGGACTTGAAAAATGCTCCCGCGCCGGAGGCTGGTCCTCCGCTTTGCCCTACACTCCTGTGGAGTGTAGGGCAAAAGTTGCACGTCTCCGTGCACTGGAAAAAGTTTTTCTGCTGCACTGCCGGATGCAACTTTTCCCCGCACTACCGGAGGTAGTGCGGGGAATGTTCCGCCGCCCGGAGGCTTTGGCCGTTTGCCCTCCGGGCGGGGAGGGGATCCCCGTGAAAGGGGGATGTTTTTGAATCAGACAGCAAACTATGGACTCAGCCAGTGGGAAGCCACGGACCGGATCCTGATGGAAGATTTTAACAGTGACAACAGCAAGATCGACGCGGCGCTGAAAGAAAACGCCGACAACATCGCCGCCCTGGAGACGGCGGTGGCGGAAAAGGGCAACTGCCAGATCTGGACCACAAGCTATGTAGGCAGCGGCGGCGTGGGGGAAAACAGCCGAAACTCGTTGACGTTCCCAAAGCCGCCTCTGCTGGTGATCATCACCGGCGGACTGGAGAACTCCTGGGGCGACATAGCGCAGAAGACCGCCATTTTCACCCGAGATGGGCACGTATTTGTGCCTATGGTGTCCAGTTCGCTCACCTGGCCTGCTGCTTGGTCGGCGGATGGGAAGAGCGTCACATGGTACGCCGTCAACTCGGATGCAGCGGGACAGTTGAATGCGGCGGGCACGACCTACCGTGTAACGGCATTTCTCACCGCTGAGTAAGCAAAAAACTCCCCCGGGCGTGAGCCCGGGGGAGTTTTGCCATCTGTACTTGCGTACAGACCCGCTCAGAGATTAGATGGTGAAGGTAGCCTCGCCGGAGCGGACAACACCAGCACCGTCAGTAACAGTGACAACCACGCGGTAAGTGCCGGAGGCAGTGCCAACATTGGCTTTCACCACGTCAGTCCAGACGCCGCCAGCAGCCACATAGCCGCTAGCAATCGTCCCGGTAGTAGCGACGACATAGCTACCGCTATAAACGTTCACGCTGTAAGTACCGCCAGCCTTCAGCTCTTCCTTGGTGCCAGTGTTGACAGAGAAGGAGCCGTTGGCGTAGGTGAGAGACAGAACGTCCAGTCTGCCATTGGTGTAATTGGGCTGGTTGCCACTGCTCACGGGTGTCTTATCGTAGAAGAACACCCACTGGGCAACGCCATTGGAGTCCAGAACGGCCACAACTTCGCCCTTGAAGGTCAGACCGTTGACAGTATTGCCATCCATATCAGCCAGCGTGCTGTAGGCTTCCTTGACAGAGCCATACTCCACGGTCTGCCAATCCTTGTTGACATACTGCTTCACAACCGCCTTGGCGTCGCTAGCGAAGAACAGGCCATACTGATCCAGATCTGCGTTGAAGTGTAGAGTCCGGCCATCCAGGGACAGAGTCGCACCATTGGAGTCCATATGATAGACATCATAGCCGGTGACCTGAGACTTGGCCTGATAGTCAGAGTACGTATAGACCTGATCCTTGGAAGTATCAATAGCATCAGCCACATAACCCATCTCGTTATCGGCGTCGGCCAGAGGACGGATTCTAGTGACATAGTTGTCGCTATCCATGACCAGTTCCTGAACGACGCCTTCCTTCAGGGCCAGAACAGTGCTGGTGTACTTGCTCTTGATTGTCATCTCCTGGACCTCGCCGTTAAGGATGGCATCGAAGGTCCAGTAGTAGTTACCGTCGCTGTCGCGGCCCTCGCTGTTGGCTCCGGAGAGGATGTAGGCGTAGTTGTCCACAGCGCCCTCGGCCTCGCCCAGAACCACGGCGGCGATGATGTAGTTGTCCTTGTCGTAGACGGCAGCAATCCAATCGCCAGCAGCAACCGTCATCTTCACGCTCTGAACACCGGTGTACACGCCGGTAACATCGTCGATGACCCAGCCCCAATCAACCTTAGTGTCATTCTCGACGGTGATGTAAGTGGAGTCCTCATTACCGAAGGACCGGCCAGTACCAGCACTTTTATTCAGAGACAGGTTGTCGGTCTGAATGGTCTTACCAGTAGAAGTTTCAATTGTCCAGCGGGTGGCGGGAGCCAGGGTATACACGCCATCGCTATCGACGGTATAGGTGTACCAGAGGTTGAGGCCAGTTCCAGTAGCACCCTGCCACTTGCTATAACCGGTAGCACCGCCGTTCGCGTTGTAAGCATCAATGGCAGTGTTGGTGTCCTTAGTATTGACCTCGATTTCCTTCTTAGAGCCGTCAGTGAAGATGGCCAGAGCGTCAGCATTACGGATACCCATGGCGCTCTTGTTCAGGTCATAAGCAGCGATGAAGACATACTGATCATCGCCGGAGTGCAGAGCGGCACCGATGAAGTAGCCGTACTGATCCATGTAGATGTCGTAGGTCTTGTCGGTCAGCAACTCGCCGAAGTAGTCACCCAAGGTAGCATCCTCGTAATAAGCCTGCTTATTGGCCTTATATTCAGAGCCACCAGTGGTAATGGCAGTCACACGATCCTTGTTGCTCTGACCTGCGACACTATCTTCAGTACTTTTAGAGAACTTATCGACAGTGACATCGGTCAGGACCTCGGGTACGTCAATGACCTCCACAACCGTCTTGGAAGCAGCAGAATCAACGGAGCTGGCCCAGTTCACCAGAACAAAGTCGTCCTCCTGCAGATCAGCGATGGCGGGCACATCTTCCACATCCACGACGCGGGCAATGCCGTTGGCATTGTTGTAGACCTGGAGCGAAATGCTCTCGCTCTTGGAGTTGTAGTTAGCGTTGGCCTGAGCCAGATAGGTGTTGATGGAGACAATGGTGATCTCCTCGTGGGCGTCATCCACGAACACCTGGGTCAGGACACCGTTGCCAGTGCGGCCCACGCTGCTGGTATTGTTGCGGTACAGTTCGTTCTTAGAGATGTTGTCAGTAGTGGGCTCGGCGCCATCCACGTAGTAGGTCAGGTCATACTCCCGGATGGTGGAGGCAGTCAGGTCCTCGTACAGGTCGCGGCCGGTCACCTTGGTGGTGTACTCGGCGACCATCAGGTCATAGTCCACATAGGTGCCGATCTCCTTGCTCTTCCAGCTCCAAGTGTGGGCGGGACGCATGAAGTCGTCGGTGTCATCGTGCTTCTCCAGGTCGGGCTGATACTTCTCGGCAAACTCCACGGTGTAGTCGTGGGTGGTATTGTCGATGGTATCGTCGATGCTGGTGGCAGCGCCGGAGATGCTGGAGGTCACGAAGGTGGGCTTGGAGGCGCCGATGGCGACGGTGGCGCCGTTGACAGTCACATTGGTGCCCTTGCTGTCATACTCCACCAAGGTGGTCTGCAGTGCGTTCACGGCGTACAGGCAGGCCTCCTCGCGGGTGGCGGCACGGGAACCGACAAAGTCCTCGTTGCCGTCGGTCAGGCCAATCTGGGTGGCACGGCCGGCCACGTTCACGGTCCAGTTGGTGCCGGTGTAGCCCTCGATGGCGCTGTCATAGCCCAGAGCAGTCAGCAGCATCTTCAGGAAAGCGAAGCCGGTCAGGGTGTTAGAGGGACGGAAGGTGCCGTCGGCATAACCGTCGATCAGGCCGGACTCCACGCAGTAGGCGATGTAGCCGGCGAAGGTAGAGCCCGCGGGAACATCCTTGAAGGGAGCCGCGGAAGTACCCAGAGCCTCAGCCGTGGTCTTGCCCAGCATCATGCAGGCGATGATCTTGGCGGCAGCGCCACGGGTCAGGGTGCCCTGGGGACGGAAATCACCATCGGCATAACCGTCGATGATCCCCATCTCGGACATGACGTTGACAGCTTCCTCATAGGCTTCGCCGCTGAGGTCGGCGCTGTCACCGAAGTCCTTGGCGCCGGCGCTGACGGTG
>NZ_JACSNX010000044.1 GCF_016902445.1 Oscillibacter valericigenes
TCAGACTGTCGATAAACCCGGAAATCCGGGAAAACGGGAAGGAAGATAGCTACGAAAGAAACCCAGGAAGGGTGTCTTTCGTTTCCAATCAACCGATTCTCAGAACTTTGAAAAGTTCTGAGAATCGCAAGCAGCTTGTCGAAAAGACTTTTTCGACAAGCTGAGGCCGGCGCCGTTGGGGGCGCCGGCCTTCTGTCATCTGCCGTCTCACTGGGGATCTTCCGTGTCAAAGATGGTCTTGGCGCTGGCGGCCAGGCCCGCCAGGCCCTGCAGCTCGCTGGGGATGATGATCTTGGTGGCCTTGCCGTCCGCCACCTTCTCCATGGCCTCCAGGGCCTTCAGCTTCACCACCTGGGCGTTGGGGGCCGCCTCGTTCAGCAGCTTCAGGGAGTCCGCCAGGGCGGTCTGCACCTGCAAGATGGCCTGGGCCTCCGCCTCGGCGGCCATGATGCGGGCCTCCTTCTCGCCCTCGGCCTTCAGGATGGCGGCCTGCTTGGCGGCGTCCGCCTTCAGGATGAGGGACTGCTTCTCGCCCTCCGCCACCAGGATCTGGGACTGCTTCTGCCCCTCCGCCTGGAGGATGGACTCCCGGCGCTCCCGCTCCGCCTTCATCTGCTTCTCCATGGCGTTCTGGATCTCCTTGGGCGGGATGATGTTCTTCAGCTCCACCCGGTTGACCTTGATGCCCCAGGGGTCCGTGGCCTCGTCCAGAATGGCCCGCATCTTGGCGTTGATGGTGTCCCGGCTGGTCAGGGACTGGTCCAGCTCCATCTCGCCGATGATGTTGCGCAGGGTGGTGGCGGTCAGGTTCTCAATGGCGTTCATGGGCCGCTCCACGCCGTAGGCGTACAGCTTCGGGTCCGTGATCTGGAAGTAGATCACCGTGTCGATCTGCATGGTGACGTTGTCCTTGGTGATGACGGGCTGGGGGGCGAAGTCCGCCACCTGCTCCTTCAGGGACACCTTTTTCGCCACCCGCTCGATGAAGGGGATCTTCAAATGCAGGCCCACGCCCCACACGGCCCGGAACGCCCCCAGCCGCTCCACCACGTACGCCTTGGACTGCTGGACGATGACGATGTTCCCGATCAGCAGGATCAGGATCAGCACCACCAGGATCAGCAGGGGGACCCACTTGAGCACATCCATCATATTCACACAGCCTCCTCTTTTTTCTCAGGCGCCTTCCGCGCCGCTTCCACGATGAGCTTCACGCCTTCCATCCGCCGGACCTCCACCCGGCTGCCCGCCGGGAGCACCGTTCCGTCCGCGCTGCGGGCGGTCCAGGTCTTGCCGTCCACGTAGACGGCGCCGGCGGCGCTGTCGTTGTCGATGGTCTCCGTGACCCTGGCGGTGCGGCCCAGCACCCGGTCCGCGTTGGTGGGCACCGCCCGGCCGGCGGAGAGCTTCTTCACCAGGGGCCGGGTGGCCGCCAGGGCCGCCGCGGACACCGCCAGGAACAGCACCAGCTGGGCCAGCAGCCCCGCCCCCGCCATGGCGGCGATGAGCCCCGCCACAGCGCCGGGCACGAACCAGATGGACACCAGTCCGGCGGTCAGTGCCTCCACCACGCCGAAGACCACGATGGCCGCGATCCACAAGATCGTCATTTCGCTGTCTCCGCCTCCTTTCAAATACAGCATGCACAGGGCCACCAGGGCCGTGACGCCGATCAGGCTCCCCGCGCCGGCCCACTTGTTGGCCGGGGACAGGTTGCTGACAAAGTCCCCCAGGGCCGTCCGCAGCGTCCGGGGCGCCATCTGCGCCGGGGCCGCCCGGGATGCCTGCCCGGCCGCCGGCACCTCGTCCTGAAACAGGTCGTTCAGGGTGACGCCGTACCGGTTGCAGATATAGAGGATCTTCTCCAGCTCCGGGTAGCCCCGGCAGGACTCCCACTTGCTCACCGCCTGGCGGGACACCTTCAGCTCCGCCGCCAGGTCCTCCTGGGTCAGCCCCCGGGCCCGGCGCAGGGCCTGCAGCCGTTCTCCAAATGCCATAGTCGTCTCCTCTCTCTGGAAACAGCATACCCGTTTCCCGCCGCCGGCGCCACCAACTTTGGTTTGCGTTTTTGCAAAATCTTCGCGCAACTTGAAGTTTCCCGGCCTCCGGCGCCCGTTATATTCTGATTATAGCATGCCCCGTCCGGGAAAACCATTTCAGTTTGGTAACAATCCCGCCTGCCGGATCCGCTCCAGGATCTCCGCCACCACCGCCGTCTTGGCGTCGGCGTAGTCCTGGACGTACGCCCACTGCCGCTCCGCCAGGCGCCGCTTCTCGGCGGCGTAGCGGTCCCGGTCCGCCCGGCAGGTCCGCAGCCAGTCCCGGAAGGCCAGCATCCGCGCCGCCTCCGGACAGCCGGCGGAGAAGACGTGGAGGTTCACCGCCGGGTCCGTCCCCCGGAGCATCCGGTGCTGGAACCAGTCCGGCTCCCGGATCCGCAGGGCGTAGCCCGCCGCCGTCAGGGCGGGGACGTAGTCCGGCTCCCGGCCGGCGTCCGCCGTCAGCAGCAGGATGTCCAGGATGGGCTTGGCGCAGAGCCCCGGCACCGAGGTGGAGCCCACGTGCTCCACCGCCAGGGCCCGGTCCCCCAGGGCGGCGCGGATCTTCTCCGCCCCCCGCCGGAACTGCTCCGGCCAGCGCGGGTCGTAGGGGCAGAGGCGGATGGTCCCGCCGTGGGCCTCCACCTCCCCCACCGTCACCTGCTTCAAATAGTCCTCCGCCATCTCTCTGTGCCCTCTCTTTCTCAAACGTCCGCCCCGCCGGGCGGCCTCTCTCCCCTGATGATACCATACGGCGGCGTCTCTGCCAAGATTCCGCCCCCCGCCGTTGCGCCGCCGGGGATTTCCTGCTATACTCTCCTTGAACGAAGCTGATCCCACTGTGACCAAGGAGGTCTTTCCATGACACTGACCATCCCCTGCCTCTTCGGGCTGGAGAGCCTGGTGGCCGACGAATTGAAACGTCTGGGCCTGCAGAACGTCCGGGCCGAAAACGGCCGGGTCCACTGCGACGGCGGCCCGGCGGACATCCCCCGGCTGAATATCAACCTGCGCTGCGGCGCGAGAGTCCTGCTGGAGCTGGCCAGCTTCCCGGCGCCGGACTTCGAGGCGCTGTTCCAGGGCGTGGCCGCCATCCCCTGGGAGGACTATATCCCCCGGGACGGGGAGTTCCCGGTGAAGGGCTACTCCATCTCCTCCCAGCTCCACTCCGTCCCCGCTTGCCAGGCCATCGTGAAGAAGGCCGCCGCCACCCGGCTGGGCCGGATCTACGGCTGCGAGACGCTGCCGGAGACCGGGGACCGCTACCAGATCCAGTTCGCCCTCATCAAGGACACGGCCACCGTGTACCTGGACACCTCCGGCGACGGCCTCTACAAGCGGGGCTACCGGGCCCACAACAACGGCGCCCCCCTGCGGGAGACATTGGCCGCCGCCCTGGTGCTCCTGTCCCGCTTCCGGGGGAAGGACCCCTTCTGCGACCCCTTCTGCGGCAGCGGCACCATCCCCATCGAGGCGGCGCTGATCGCCAAAAACCGGGCCCCGGGCCTGGACCGGCGCTTCGCCGCCCAGAAGTGGCAGAGCCTCCCCGCCAGGCTGTGGCTGGACGCCGCCGAGGAGGCCATGGACAAGGAGTTCCACGGCCAATACGACATCTGGGGCGGGGACATCGACCCCGCCTGCGTGGAGCTGTCCCGCCACAACGCGGAGCTGGCGGGGGTGGAGGACTGCGTCCGCTTCGAGGCGGCGGACGCCGGGCAGTTCCGCCGGGACAGCGCCTACGGCCAGCTGGTGACCAACCCACCCTACGGCGAGCGGCTGTTGGAAAAGCGGGAGGCCGAGGCCCTGTACCGCGCCTTCGGCAAGGCCGCCCGGACGCTGCCGGAGGGCTGGCGGCTGGTGGTCCTCTCCTCCCACACGGAGTTCGAGCGCGCCTTCGGCCGCAGCGCGGAGAAGAAGCGCAAGCTCTACAACGGCATGCTCAAGTGCGACGCCTTCTTCTACCACGGAGGCGGAAACAATTAGGAATTAGAAATGAGGAATGAGGAATTTTGGTGTCCGGCGGAGCCGGACAAATTGAAATCGTTCCGCCTCCGGCGGAACACATCAATTCCTAATTCCTAACTCCTAATTCCTAACTCACGAAGGGGGTTCCGGCTTATGAAGCACGTCTTTCTGATCAACCCCCGCGCCGGGAAGGGGGACCGGGCCGCCCGGCTCCAGGCCATGGCAAATCGCCTGGCCGCCGTCCACGACCTGGAGGTCTCCTGCCTGCTGACGGACCGCCCCGGGGCCGCGGAGTCCCTGGCCCGCGCCCTGGCGGAGACCGGGGAGCCGCTGCGGCTCTATGTCTGCGGCGGGGACGGCACCCTTCACGAGGCGGCAAACGGCATCGCCGGGTATTCCAATGCCGCCATGACGGTGATCCCCGCCGGCACGGGCAACGACTTCCTCAAAAACTTCGGCCCGGACGCCGCCAAGTTCACCGACCCGGAAAACCTGTGGGACGGGCCGGACTTCCCCCTGGACCTCATCGACTGCAGCGGCCGGCTGTGCCTCACCATCGCCTGCAGCGGCATCGACGCCCGCATCGCCGACAGCGTCCACCGGTACGGGCGCCTGCTCTCCGGCCGGGGGAGCTACCTGCTGTCCGTGGCGGTGAACTTTTTGTGCAAGCCCATCGGCCGCCGGTGGCGGGTGGAGCTGGACGGCGAGGTCATCGAGGACGACTTCGCCCTGGTGTCCGTGTGCAACGGCCGGTACTACGGCGGGGGCTCCATGCCGGTGCCCCAGGCCCGGATGGACGACGGGGTGCTGGAGACCATCCTGGTGAAGAACGTGCCGAAAGCCACCTTCGCCCGGCTGTTCCCGGCCTACTCCGCCGGGGCGTATCGGAAATTCCCCCACATCGCCCGGGTGGTCACGGCCCGGCAGGTCACCATCACCGCCTGCCCCGGGGAGGAGGACATCGTCACCTGCCTGGACGGAGAGAGCTTTCGGAGCCGGGAGGTGCGGCTGGGGCTCTCGGACAAGCGGGTGCGGTTCTTCGGGCCCGCCGGGTGCTCCCCCAATGCCACGGCACGGTGAGGGGCGGTGATCCACCGCCCGGGGAAAGATGGGCCGCCGGAGGTTGGCCACGGGGGTCTGGCTCCCGCCAGGGGGCTTGTCCAGCCAGGATGCACCCCCCATTTCTCTTTTGTCTTGCCAAAAGAGAAACGGGCCGTGCACGGTCCAAAGAGAAAAGCGCTGGGCGCGCTCCGGTGCAGTGGCCCTCCGCGCGACGGGGGTCGGCGTATCGGTGCAAGCGCCGATTTGGCCTGACCTTCGGGCACGCTATGCTCTTCTGCGATTCCTGTAGCTGCCGACCCGTGGCGGATGGTGCCCAGGTCGTCGGGGTGCAAGGACGCATTTGACCAGCTTCTCTTTCCGCGCGTTCCGCTTCGCCACGCGCTGCCCGGGTGGTCGTAGAAGCGGTAGCTTGGCCTATGCTGCTATGCTGCATCTTTCATCAACAACCGGCCAGCGGCAGCGAAAAGAGGAGCAGCAGGTATCCCAAACTTCCCCGGGCCAAAGGTCTCCCCAAGGGCAGCGCGTTTCCGTCCCTGACCGCCGCGCGGGACAGCCAGCCATCCCCCGCCGGCGGCAGGAGGTCTGCGCTGGCGCAGACCGACCCGCCGAACATTTTTTCTTTTCCACCGGGCGCGGCGCATTTTCTTTTTGATGTTTCAAAAAGAAAAT
>NZ_JACSNX010000045.1 GCF_016902445.1 Oscillibacter valericigenes
CCGCCCTCCCCAAGGTCTGGCCGCTTCGCGCCCAGACGCTTGTGACGCCGCATTTGCGGCGGGCGCGCCTTGCGCGCCGTCGCCCGTTGTCTCAGGTCTTTTGCGCCGTCTCCGCCGCGTCGTTCTCGATCCGCAGCTTCCGCGCCTGTTCCAAATAGAGGGCTGCCCGGGCATCCTCCACCTCGTCCTGAAGGTTGATATCCTCCCACTGGACTTCAAGGCCGCAGGTGTAGCCGTGCATCCGCAGCCACAGCCGGCAGATGCGCTCCACCACCGGAGTGAGGGTCCGGCGGATGGCGGTGATCTCCGTGGTGAGCATGTCCGCCTGCTGGGAGCTCATCCGCTCCGTGGAGTTCCAGCTGAGGCCCAGCATAAAGGGCGGGATGCCCGTCTTGGCCACCACCTGCTCCAGGATCTGCCGCACCGGCACCTGGCTGTCCAGGACGGGCGCATCGGCACCGATGACCCGGATGTCCACATCTCCCACCGCCACAAAGTCCCGCACGCTGCCGCTCTTGGTGTCCTGCATGGCCCGGGACCACTCCCCGGCCAGCATTTGGCTCCGCTCCGCCGCCTGTCCGTTTCCCCCGTCCCGGCAGGTGACGGCAAACCGCACATTGCCGCACCGCTCCCAGTTGACCCCGATGGTGTGGTAGATCTTCATCAGGATATCCGTCAAAAACGGCAGCCCCCGCAGCAGCGACACGCCGTACGGGCTGTCCGCCTCCGGGTTCAGCGGTGTGAACAGCAGCAGGTCCTGATAGGGCAGCGGCCCCATCCGTCCCTGTTCATCCGGGCCGCAGATGACGAATGCCAGGGGATTGTCTCCCTCCCGGATCTCGACATCCTCCACCCGGCCCCACAGCACGGCTGCGATGTCCCGGTTCCCGGCGGCTGGCACGATCTCGCCGATGGCCCGCCCGCAGGTCAGCAGAGAGTCCAGATAGCCCTCCAGAAAGGCGTTGATCCCATACTGCCCCCGTCCGGCCGGGACCGTGCGGAGGAACTCTTCCAGAGCCCGCTCCGCCGTCTTGTCACTGCAGGCGGCCGTCACACCGCCCGCCATGCGGATCAGCTTGTAGATGGCGGCGTCCACCACCGGCACCGCCTCCCGCACCGCCCGGTACAGCCGGGTCTCCCCGCTGCGCAGGGGCACATAGCCTCCCAGCAGCCCAAAGGGATGGTGTCCCGTCTCCCGCAGCTGGACCGGTGCCGCCGCCGGGCTGCCCCTCTTCTGAAACCACTTCAATTTCCAAACCTCCTGTCATCTCCTCGCCTCAGGCCGGTCAGGCCCGCCGCTCCACCCAGGTGGCCGCAAAGCCGCCCCGTTCTCCTGCCGCAGCGTCCATGGCAAAGTACCGCAGATCGTCCATGGCATGGTCCTGTTCCTTTTTGGGCGCGTCCCGCTGCCCCTTGTCGTCCCAGCAGTAGGTCTCCATCTCCCGCAGGCAGTCGGCGCAGGTGTCGCAGATCACGATCCGCCGCCGTTTCAGCAGGTCCGCCGTCACCCGGATGCCGTCGGCCACGTCGTTGTCCGCCCGGACCACCCGGAAGCCCTCCCGCCGCAGCGCCTCGATGAAGCTGGCCGCCGAGGGGTCCACGATCACCCGGCCGATCTCCCGGTCCCCCGCCAGCTGCCGCAGATCCCGGACGTATTCCGCGTCGGTCTTCTGCCGTCCCTCCCGGCGGGAGTCGTAGTAGTACTCGCCCACCCGGTACCAGGTCTCCCCCTGTCGGCCCCACAGGCCGAAGGAGGCCGGGTTGGCGGTGCCGTAGTCCACAGAGATCCGCCACTCCCGGAAGGGCCCCGCCGGCACCGGTACGCTGTCCCGCTCCCGGTCGAAGAAGTCGTACACCCGCCCCTGGGCGGCGGTCCACTCCCCCAGCACGAACCGCCGGTAGAAGATGCCGGAATAGGCGCTGCGGTACCGGGCCCGGATGCGGGGCGTCAGGGCGGGGTTGTCCTCCATGGTAAAGTGGAGGTACAGGGCCCGCCGCTCCCGGGCCTTCAGGATCCACTCCCGGTAAAACCAGTGCTGGGGGTTCTCCGGGTTGCAGTTGAACCACAGCCGGCTCCCCGCCACGCTGCACCGGGCGATGGCCTGCTCCACAAAGCTCCGGGGCATCAGAGCCGCCTCGTCCAGCAGCACCCCCGCCAGGGTGCTGCCCTGGATCAGCGCCGCACTGGACTCGTCCCGTCCGCCGAAGAGCAGGAAGCGGTTCTCATGGCCCCCCAGCCGCACGGTCAGCAGGTTCTCCGACCGCCGCTCCCGGCAGTCGAAGCCCAGCCGCCGCAGATAGGGCACCAGCTCCGCCAGCAGGTTCCGCCGCAGGGAGGTGATGGTCTTGCCGCACAGCCCCAGCTGCCGCCCGTCAAAGCGAGCCATCGCCCACAGAAAGAAGGACAGCCCCATGGAAAAGGTCTTGCCGCTGCGGACGGCCCCGTCGCAGATGATGGCCTCCCAGTTCCCGGGGCGGCACCACCAGGTCAGCACCTTCCGCTGCTTGGGGGAAAACCGCATGATCTCAGCCGTCGTCCCACGCTCCTTCCTCCCCGGCGGCGTCCGCCAGCACCCGGT
This sequence comes from Oscillibacter valericigenes, assembly GCF_016902445.1. Lineage (GTDB taxonomy): Bacteria > Bacillota > Clostridia > Oscillospirales > Oscillospiraceae > Oscillibacter > Oscillibacter avistercoris. Next base: position 2,580 of record NZ_JACSNX010000045.1, read on the forward strand.
ACAGCTCTCCGGCGCCCTCCGCCTTTTCCTCGCTCAGCAGGCCGCACAGGGCCTCCAGGGCCCGGATGCGGTCGATGAGCTTGATCTCCACGCCGCCCTTGTCCGTCACCTTCAGCTCCGCCACGGCGGACAGGTCCAGCGTCTCCAGGTCCGCCTCGCCGCTGTGCAGGGCCAGCCTCGCCGCGTCGTTCACCCGGCCGAAGGCCAGCTGGGCCAGCCGCCGGACGGCGTCCTCCCGGCACACCTGCCCGGCTGCCGCCTCCCGCATCTGCTCCAGCCGCCTGCTTACGTTTTTTCTCTCCAGCATCCTGTATCCGTCACCGCATCCGGCGGCCGCAGCAGCCAGCTCCGGATCCATGCACTGAAGGTATCTCCTGCAGAACGCCCCGGTCCGGCCGTCCTTTTCCTTCACAGATCCGCCACCTCCTCTCGTTCTTCTCGCTAATACGCGCCGCCTGCTGAAAGTTGCACGTTTTCAGGCACCACCGTCCGATTTTTTTGTCCGGTGCGGCAGTTTTTTCTCTCCCGCACGATATTTTTCCGTTCCGCCGCTTTACGGCGCATCTGTCCCTGGAGGCCCGCTTTTCTCCCCTGTTTTGTTTATTTTTACAAAATCAACCCTGTTTTCTGGCTCTTTTTTCAAAATTTCCCATCGATTTGTTCAGGCCCTTTAACGATTCTTAGTGGAATCTTAACGCCCGCTTCTGCTATAATAAAATAACATTTATATGGATTGTGTAAGGGAGGTCCTGGCACGTTGAAGTTCAAGTCACCCAAACCGAGCCATATTTTTTCCTTCTCCTGGCGGGATCTTCTGGTCTCAGCCGCCATCTTTCTCTGCGCCACCGGCGTCTGTTATCTGCTCCACGAAATGGCCGATACCACAGACGGGTTCGCCTCTCCGGTCTATGTGCTGGCTGTCCTGCTGATCTCCCGCTTCACCAACGGTTACCTCTTCGGCCTGATCGCCGCGGTCCTGGGCGTCATCGGTGTCAACTATGTGTTTACATACCCCTACATGGCGTTCAACTTCACCATCTCCGGGTATCCGCTGACCATTTTCACCTTCCTGGTGGTCTCTCTGGTCACCAGCGCCCTCACCACTAACAGCAAGGAGCAGGACCGCCTCCGGATGGAAAACGAAAAAGTCAAAATGCGGGCGGACCTGCTCCGCTCCGTGTCCCATGATATCCGCACGCCCCTGACGTCTATCATCGGCGCCACCTCCACCGTGCTGGACAATCCTGCCCTCTCCCAGGAGGAGCAGCGCGCCCTTCTGACAGACGTGCGGGATGATGCCCAGTGGCTGATCCGCGTGGTGGAAAACCTGCTCTCGATCACCCGGATCGGCAACGACCAGGCAAAGATCTCCAAGGAACCGGAAGCCGTGGAGGAAGTTCTGGGCGAAGCTGCGGGCAAATTCCGCAAGCGATTCCCCTCCGTCTCGGTGGAGGTCCATGTGCCCGACGATGTGCTGATGGTCCCCATGGACCCGATCCTGATCGTGCAGGTCCTCTCCAATCTGCTGGAAAACGCCGTCTTCCACGGGGAGACCACTTCCCGCATTTCCCTTTCTGCCCGGCGGGACGGGCAGTGGGCCTGCTTCTCCGTGCAGGACGACGGCCGCGGCATCCCGCCGCAGAAGCTCCACGGCCTGTTCGACGGCACACTGGACCGCACGGAGCCCGCGCCCGGGGACGGGAAGCGGAATATGGGCCTTGGCCTCTCGGTGTGCCAGGCCATCGTCCGTGCCCACGGCGGCACAATGGAAGCGCATAATACAGAGTCCGGCGCGGAATTCACCTTCCGTCTGCCGCTTTCAAAGGAGGAACCACAGCCATGATGATCCGCGAAAAGATCCTGGTGATCGAAGATGAAAAAAGCATTTCACACTTCATCTGCACAGTGCTGAACAACAACGGCTATGAAGCCATGCAGGCCCAGACGGGCGAGGAGGCCCTCTCCATGATCTCCTCCCACTGTCCGGACCTGATCATTCTGGACCTGGGCCTGCCGGATATGGATGGGCTGGACATTCTCCGCAGCCTGCGCAGCTGGACCAGCCTGCCTGTCGTGGTGGTCTCCGCCCGTTCCCACGAACGGGACAAGGTGGCCGCCCTGGACCTGGGGGCCGATGACTACCTCACCAAGCCCTTTGGCACGGATGAGCTGCTGGCCCGGGTCCGCACCGCCATCCGCCACACCCGCACCGTCTCCGGCAATGATGAGATCGCCCGCAACGGCACATATACCGTCGGGGACCTTGTGATCGACTACAACAAGCATCAGGTCCGGGTCCGGGGCGAAAACGTCCATCTCACGCTCAGCGAGTTCCGCATCGTGGCGCTGCTGGGCAAATACGCCGGCAAGGTCCTCACCTATGACTTCATCATCAAGGAGCTGTGGGGCCCCCGGGCCAGCGGCGACAACCAGATCCTCCGGGTCAACATGGCCAACATCCGCAGGAAGATCGAAAAGAACCCTGCCGAGCCGGAGTATCTCTTCACGGAAATGGGCGTGGGCTACCGGATGGCCGAGGGCAGCTGAGCATCTCCGCATCGGAAAACAGGGCGTGAAAGCAGGAAAAAGAAACTGCTTTCATGCCCTTTTTATACATTCACCCCCAAACCCAAGCGCCGTCTTTACAACGCGCTCTTTTTTCTTAGCAAAATCTTAATCTCTGTGAACCATTTTTTAACGTACACAGAGGCTAAAATCTGCTATTCTTATAGCCAGAGGTCCGCTCGTTTTCGAATTGGGGCGAGAACTGCGGGCACCAGAAAAAGGAGTGTGTGTTTAATGGCAACATTTGCAATCGGCCTCGTGATCCTGTTCGTCGGCGCGGCGCTGTACGGCAAGCTCTGCGAGAAGGTCTTCGGTCCGGACGACCGTGAGACCCCGGCCTACTCCAAGCAGGACGGTGTGGACTATGTGCCCATGCGCTGCTGGAAGAACAGCCTGATCAACCT
>NZ_JACSNX010000046.1 GCF_016902445.1 Oscillibacter valericigenes
AAAATGAAGCTATGGAAAATAGCTCTATGAAGGTTTGAACGGACCACGGTTCGTTTAGATACCATTTTATAGAGAGTTTGATCCTGGCTCAGGACGAACGCTGGCGGCGTGCTTAACACATGCAAGTCGAACGGAGCACCCTTGACTGAGGTTTCGGCCAAATGATAGGAATGCTTAGTGGCGGACTGGTGAGTAACGCGTGAGGAACCTGCCTTCCAGAGGGGGACAACAGTTGGAAACGACTGCTAATACCGCATGATATATTTGAGGGGCATCCCTTGGATATCAAAGATTTATCGCTGGAAGATGGCCTCGCGTCTGATTAGCTAGTAGGCGGGGTAACGGCCCACCTAGGCGACGATCAGTAGCCGGACTGAGAGGTTGACCGGCCACATTGGGACTGAGATACGGCCCAGACTCCTACGGGAGGCAGCAGTGGGGAATATTGGGCAATGGGCGCAAGCCTGACCCAGCAACGCCGCGTGAAGGAAGAAGGCTTTCGGGTTGTAAACTTCTTTTGTCAGGGAACAGTAGAAGAGGGTACCTGACGAATAAGCCACGGCTAACTACGTGCCAGCAGCCGCGGTAATACGTAGGTGGCAAGCGTTGTCCGGATTTACTGGGTGTAAAGGGCGTGCAGCCGGGCTGGTAAGTCAGATGTGAAATCTGGAGGCTCAACCTCCAAACTGCATTTGAAACTGCTGGTCTTGAGTACCGGAGAGGTTATCGGAATTCCTTGTGTAGCGGTGAAATGCGTAGATATAAGGAAGAACACCAGTGGCGAAGGCGGATAACTGGACGGCAACTGACGGTGAGGCGCGAAAGCGTGGGGAGCAAACAGGATTAGATACCCTGGTAGTCCACGCTGTAAACGATGGATACTAGGTGTGCGGGGACTGACCCCCTGCGTGCCGCAGTTAACACAATAAGTATCCCACCTGGGGAGTACGATCGCAAGGTTGAAACTCAAAGGAATTGACGGGGGCCCGCACAAGCGGTGGATTATGTGGTTTAATTCGAAGCAACGCGAAGAACCTTACCAGGGCTTGACATCCTGCTAACGAAGTAGAGATACATCAGGTGCCCTTCGGGGAAAGCAGAGACAGGTGGTGCATGGTTGTCGTCAGCTCGTGTCGTGAGATGTTGGGTTAAGTCCCGCAACGAGCGCAACCCCTATTGTTAGTTGCTACGCAAGAGCACTCTAGCGAGACTGCCGTTGACAAAACGGAGGAAGGTGGGGACGACGTCAAATCATCATGCCCCTTATGTCCTGGGCTACACACGTAATACAATGGCGGTCAACAGAGGGAGGCAAAGCCGCGAGGCAGAGCAAACCCCCAAAAGCCGTCCCAGTTCGGATCGCAGGCTGCAACCCGCCTGCGTGAAGTCGGAATCGCTAGTAATCGCGGATCAGCATGCCGCGGTGAATACGTTCCCGGGCCTTGTACACACCGCCCGTCACACCATGAGAGTCGGGAACACCCGAAGTCCGTAGCCTAACCGCAAGGGGGGCGCGGCCGAAGGTGGGTTCGATAATTGGGGTGAAGTCGTAACAAGGTAGCCGTATCGGAAGGTGCGGCTGGATCACCTCCTTTCTAAGGAGACCAGTTGGCTCCGACACCGATTACATGACGCGCGAAGCGCGGCATATAATTGATAAAAAAGTCGGAAGAAAGCCAACGGAATTCCTGGTCAGCTGGAGCTGGAAGGACGTTACGTTGTTTAATTTAGAGGGTACACGCCGGGAGATAGAAGGGGATATAGCTCAGCTGGGAGAGCGCCTGCCTTGCAAGCAGGAGGTCGCCGGTTCGAACCCGACTATCTCCACCAAAAAAGTGAACCTTCGTAGAGATACGAGGGCCCGTAGCTCAGCTGGCTAGAGCGTACGACTGATAATCGTAAGGTCGGTGGTTCGAGCCCACTCGGGCCCACCAGGCGATTTGCCTTTGGATTTGAAGACCTGATCGAAAGATCGGATCTTCAAATCTGACCGCAAAAAGTGGTTGGAGTTCTGCACCTTGAAAACTGAACAATGTGACAAAGCAAGTAAGGCAACAGAGAGGCATCATGCGGAAGCATGATGAAGCAAATTGATTGTGGAACAGCATTCGAAAGGATGCAGGGTGACATACAATTTCGATCTTTGTAAAGCCTGCATAATTCTCAAAGAGAACCAAGAATTCTCTGACAAGTCGCTGTGAAAACGGCGATAGGTCAAGCTGGAAAGAGCGCAAGGGGAATGCCTTGGCATCAGGAGCCGAAGAAGGACGTGACAAGCTGCGAAAAGCCTCGGGGAGGAGCAAATATCCATTGATCCGGGGATCTCCGAATGGGGCAACCCGGCTGGACAATATCCAGTCATCCTGCGTTGAACAAAATAGGCGTAGGAAGGGAACCGCCTGAACTGAAACATCTAAGTAGGGCGAGGAAGAGACATCAACCGAGATTCCGCAAGTAGTGGCGAGCGAACGCGGAAGAGGCCAAACCGAGGGATTTATTCCTCGGGGTTGCGGACAGTCATTTAGCGGAAGTTATCTAGGAGAAGGGTCTGGGAAGGCCCGCCACAGAGGGTGAGAGCCCCGTATCCGAAAGAGAAGGCCGTGAGACTGGATCCAGAGTACCGCGGGACACGTGAAACCCCGTGGGAAACAGGGGGGACCACCCTCCAAGCCTAAATACTACCTGATGACCGATAGAGGAGCAGTACCGTGAGGGAAAGGTGAAAAGGACCCCGGGAGGGGAGTGAAAGAGAACCTGAAACCTTGTGCTTACAAGCTGTCAAAGCACGTTAAAGTGTGATGGCGTACTTTTTGTAGAACGGTCCGGCGAGTTATAGTAACGAGCGAGCTTAAGGTATTCAGTACCGGAGGCGAAGCGAGAGCGAGTCTGAATAGGGCGTAAAGTTCGTTGCCATAGACCCGAAACCGGGTGACCTACCCATGAGCAGGTTGAAGTGGGGGTGAAACCCCATGGAGGACCGAACCGACCCCCGTTGCAATGGTGGCGGATGACTTGTGGGTAGCGGTGAAATTCCAATCGAACTCGGAGATAGCTGGTTCTCCCCGAAATAGCTTTAGGGCTAGCGTTATGTTAGATTACCGGAGGTAAAGCACTGAATGGTAGCGGGGCCGATAAGGTTACCAACGCCTATCAAACTAAGAATGCCGGCTAATTGATGCATAGCAGTCAGACAGTGTGAGATAAGTTTCATTGTCAAAAGGGAAACAGCCCAGACCTACAGCTAAGGTCCCGAATAGATGCTAAGTGGAAAACGATGTGGAGTTGCGAAAACAACCAGGATGTTGGCTTAGAAGCAGCCACTCATTAAAAGAGTGCGTAATAGCTCACTGGTCGAGTGACTCTGCGCGGAAAATGTAACGGGGCTAAGCATCTAACCGAAGCTTAGGATTGTCTTAGGACAGTGGTAGGGGAGCGTTCCATGTGGGGCGAAGTCGCAGCGGAAGCAGCGGTGGACTGCATGGAAGTGAGAATGCCGGAATGAGTAGCGAGAATTATGTGGGAATCATAATGGCCGAAAATCTAAGGTTTCTTGGGGAAGGTTCGTCCGCCCAAGGTAAGCCGGGAGCTAAGGCGAGGCCGAAAGGCGTAGTCGATGCACATACGGTAGAAATTCCGTAGCCACCGAACTTTAAGTCAGAGGGACACTTTTGGATAGCGGGACCCGGGCGTTGGTTGACCCGGGCGAAAGGGAGCGAAATTATAGTAGCGAAGTCCGCGATGCTGAGAGGCGAGAAAAGCTCTGATGTATACTAAGGTGCCCGTACCGCAAACCGACACAGGTAGATGAGGAGAGAATCCTAAGGCCAACGGGAGAAGGGTTGTTAAGGAACTCGGCAAGTTGACCCCGTAACTTCGGAATAAGGGGAGCCTCGAAAGAGGCCGCAGTGAAAAGGCCCAAGCAACTGTTTACCAAAAACACAGGTCTATGCTAAATCGAAAGATGACGTATATGGGCTGACGCCTGCCCGGTGCCGGAAGGTTAAGAGGAGATGTCAGCGCAAGCGAAGCATTGAATTGAAGCCCCGGTAAACGGCGGCCGTAACTATAACGGTCCTAAGGTAGCGAAATTCCTTGTCAGGTAAGTTCTGACCCGCACGAAAGGCGTAATGATTTGGGCACTGTCTCAACAGCCCGCCCGGCGAAATTGTAGTACTGGTGAAGATACCAGTTACCCGCAACTAGACGGAAAGACCCCATGGAGCTTTACTGCAGCTTAATACTGGAATTCGGTAACCCATGTACAGGATAGGTGGGAGGCTT
>NZ_JACSNX010000047.1 GCF_016902445.1 Oscillibacter valericigenes
CGAAAACTCAAAAGGAGGAGAAATCCGAATGAAGAAGTTCCTTTCTCTGGTGCTTGCTCTGGTGATGACCATGTCCCTGGTCACCGTCAGCGCCGGCGCCAAGGACTTCACGGACGACAGCGAGATCACCTACAAAGAAGCTGTGGATGTGATCTCCGCCCTGGGCGTTGTCGACGGTTATTCCGGCGGCGACTTCCGGCCCGATGATGTCCTGACCCGTGGCGCGGCCGCCAAGATCATCTGCAACCTGATCCTGGGCCCCACCACTGCCTCCGCTCTGAGCGCCGGCACCGCTCCCTTCAAGGATGTCCCCGTGACCAACACCTTCGCGGGCTACATCACCTACTGCTCTCAGCAGGGCATCATCAGCGGCTATGCTGATGGCACCTTCCGTCCCACCGGCACTCTGAGCGGCAACGCGTTCATGAAGATGCTGCTGGGCGCCCTGGGCTATGACAGCAAGATCGAGAACTACACCGGCGCCAACTGGACTGTTTCCGTGATCAAGCAGGCTGTTGGTATCGGCCTGGACGACGGCAACGACGAGTTTGTGGGCTCCAAGGCCGTGACTCGTCAGGAAGCCGCCCTGTACGCCTTCAACATGCTGCAGGCCACCATGGTGGAGTATGACCAGCAGAACACCATCGTTGTGGGCGATATCACCATCAACACCACTTCCAGCCGGAAGGATGTTACCAACAACGACGCCAACGAGACCATTGCCAACGACAACAAGATGCAGTTCGCCGAGCGTTACTTCGACGATCTGAAGCTGTCCGACGGCACTGATGATTTCGCCCGTCCCGCCAACGTGTGGCGCCTGAAGGCCGAGAAGATCGGCACCTACGCCAAGGAGGCCGACGCCTCTTACACCGCCAAGGTTGCCGTGGACGACATCTATGCCGACCTGGACCTGGGCAGCAGCGTGGACAAGAAGGACGTCACTGTCTATGAGGATGGCGATGAGCTGAAGGATAAGGCCGTTGCCATCACCAAGAATGACGACGACACCGAGTTTGGCGCCAACGGCGTTCTGACCGAGGTCTTCTATGACGATGACGACGACACCGTCGTAATCACCATGGTGAACACCTATGTGGGCACCATCAACCGCTCCGTGGCCGCCAAGGGCAACAAGGCCGCCTATGTGGAGATCGCTCCCGATAGCGACGTGAAGCCTGCTGGCGTGAACGGCATCCAGGACTTCGAGACCGCCGAGTCCTTCGAGGACGACGCCTATGTCCTGTACACCTACTCTCAGTCCGCCGAGGAGGTCAAGTCCGTGGCTCTGGCTGAGGAGGTCACCGGCACCGTGACCCGCGCGGAGAACAATGCCAAGGATGAGGACGAGCGCAAGGCTCTGACCATCAACGGCACCCGTTACACTGCTTCCAAGAACATCGCTGGTGAGGACATCGGCAATGTCAGCGTGGACGAGGACTATGACGTCTATCTGGACGCCTATGGCTACCTGATTTATGTCGAGGAAGTCGACGAAATCGGCGACTACGCTCTGCTGATTGATACCCAGGACAAGAAGAACTTCTCCAACAACCGTGCTCTGCTGGTGTTTGCGGATGGCACCGAGAAGATCGTCGATACCACCGAGAACTACACCTCTAACAATGCCGATGATTATATTCCCAACGGCACTATCGTCACCTACCGTGTCGATGAGGATGGTGACTACACCCTGAAGGCTGTCAAGGCGACTCTCACCAGCGAGAACATCCCCACTGACACCACGATCGGTGACTATACCAGCGCCAACAAGAATTTCTCCATGGCGAATGATAAGGCCACTGTCACGCTGTATAGCGGCAAGACCGTGACCACCAACAGCAGCACCGTATTCGTGGTGTACAACGACACCAGCGACGATTATACGGTCTACACCGGCATCAAGAACGCTCCCAGCATTGACGGCACTGCCTCTGCTGTTGAGTCCTATGCTTACTGCAAGAGCGGCAAGATGGCTACCATCATGTTCGTGTTCGTGCAGAATGGCTCTGCTATTGAGGACGACAGCAACAGCACTCTGTTCCTGGCTAAGGAGTCCGTCTCCAACCTGATCCACGACAAGGACGGCGACTACTTCGAGTATCAGGCCATCGTCAACGGCGAGGTTCAGACTGTCAAGGTCGACGAGAGCCTGGGCAAGAACCTCAACGGTATGTACAAGAACTACTCCGTTGACAAGTACGGCGTCATCACCAAGGTTTCCACCAACGGTGCGAACGGCTATACGGCCTTCACTGACGGCGAGGGCGACTCCGGCAAGGAGTACCTGACCGGCGCAGGCATCGACAAGATCTCCGCCGATTACACCGTCCTGCTGGATACCGTGAACCACAAAGATAATGCCAACTACACCATCACTGTGGCCGACGACGCCAAGATCTTCTACGTGGATGAGGATGGCAACATTGAGGCCAGCTCTTACCGTGCTATCGCCAAGGACAGCAATGACAAGGTCTATGCTGTTGTGGACGAGTACCTGGTCGAGTTCCTGGTGATCGAGGAAGTAGACGACAAGAAGCCCTCTACTCCCGAGCTGAGCGATGAGATCGAGGTCATTGATGTCAACATTGGTGCTCCCACGACCATCGAGTTCTATGTCGAGTCTGGCAAGGCCACTTCTCTGACCGACCGTGATATCCGTGCGATCCTGACCGATGCGGGCTGCACCAGCATCAAGAAGGACGGCACTACTGGCTGGAGCTTTGTCTATGATGACATGGAGTACACCAGTGTCAAGGTGAATGAAACGCAGGTCTATGAGGTAACCTTCACGACTGCTGATTCTAAGGTCACAGTGGCGCCGGTTACTGTGTATCTGGCAAAGGATCTGACTGCCAAAGTTTCTGTGACCAACGGTTATGCTGATTGGGATACTGTGAGAACTTGGACAGACAGCAGCAACATGGTGACCTGTGGAACCGCTACTGGTACTGGTACTGTTCAGAGCTTCACCGTTACTGGTACTGCCAACATCACTGCTGACTGCACGGTCAGCCTGCAGTGGTCTTGATTTGCGGCATTAATAAAGGGCCATTACTGCAAGGATTCTGTGTGAAAAATCCCCCCGGGCTATTGCCCGGGGGGATTTCCTTGCCTATTCTCACTTCGCACCCCAAATTTCCAAAGCCGTTCCGGCTTTAAGGGTGTGTCCATTGTTGACGATCATCCGGACATAGGTAAGGTTGGAAAACTGGTATCCCACATCCCGCATCTCTCCCTCACAGAGATCTATAACAGTAGCCCGATTCCTGGGATCAAATAGTGGGTAGAGCACCATGTGTCCCAGACTGGCATGCTGAGCCCGGTCGGCGGAGGTGTTGCCGCTGAGCACGCACATCACCGCGTTGGACCCGCAGGCGTAGACCGTCACCACCGCCCCGCTGTCCGTGTACGGATCTGCCACCAGATGGACCTCCCGCCAGGCAGACCAGTCCACACCATCCAGCCGGAATTCGCATGTGGTCCCCGAAGCAGAGGCCTTTAGGGTCCCCAATAGCCGCCCTCCGGCTTTTTGGCTGAGTGATTCCAGTGTGTCCGCCTGCGCTTTCAAGGCGGCGTCGATCTTGCTGTTATCGCTGTTAAAATTTTCCATCAGGATCCGGTCCGTGGCTTCCCACTGGCTGAGTCCATAGTTTGCTGTCTGATTCAAAAACATCCCCCTTTCACGGGGGTCCCCGCCCGGAGGGCAAACGGCCAAAGCCTCCGGGCGGCGGAACATTCCCCGCACTACCTCCGGTAGTGCGGGGAAAAGTTGCATCCGTCAGTGCAGCAGAAAAACTTT
>NZ_JACSNX010000048.1 GCF_016902445.1 Oscillibacter valericigenes
CAAACGGCCAAAGCCTCCGGGCGGCGGAACATTCCCCGCACTACCTCCGGTAGTGCGGGGAAAAGTTGCATCCGTCAGTGCAGCAGAAAAACTTTTTCCGGTGCATGGAGACGTGCAACTTTTGCCCTACACTCCACAGGAGTGTAGGGCAAAGCGGAGGACCAGCCTCCGGCGCGGGAGCATTTTTTTCAGGTCCCGGCGCCCCTGCGGCGGCGGCCCGGCGTTTCCCCCTGCCGGGCCGCCCTGTAAATTGATACGAAACGAGGAATGCTTTTTGAACCAAACGGCCAATTACCAACTGTGTCAGTGGGACCCCACCGACCGGATTTTGATGGAAGATTTTAACAGCGATAACAGCAAGATCGACGCGGCGCTGGCGGGGCTGGCGGGACAGATCTCCGCCGTGTCGGCGGGGATGGGAAACTGCGAGATGGAGGTCCTCACCTACACCGGCGCCGGTGGGGCGGAGCCAAGAAAGATCACCTTCTCCCAGGTGCCGGACGTGTTTCTGGTGGCGGGAAATCTGGCGTTCATCATGGGGCAGGGGGGAAAAGCCACGGCGATCCTCACCTGCAAGGATGCCACATATTCGGAGAGCTTTGTGAACGAGGTGGACGTGGCCTGGAGCGGCAGCCAGCTGACGCTGACCAACACCGTCAACGCCCGCTACCAGATGGACACCAAAAACAAGCCCTACTGGGTACTGGGGCTGAAAAAGAAAGGCTGAACAAAGAAAACCCCCGGGCCGAAGCCCGGGGGTTTTGCTTTGCTCGGAATGAGCGCCGTAATCACTTACGGTTTAGGGGTTGGTCTCGATGACCAAGAAGTCCTCGGCGGTAGCCAGAACGTTGTCGTTATCATCATAGAAGTTGACAACGATCTTCAGCTCCTCAGCCGCCTTCTCACCAGACTCGGCCTTCAAGCTATTGGTCGTACCAACAGTCCAAGTGTAGCCCGGGTTCTGGAAGTCCTTGGTAACAGAGGCAACCTTAGCACCGCTCTCAGTGGTGATGACCACAGAGTAGTAGTCAGCGCCCTTGATCTCCTTGGTGACCTTGAAGTCAACCTTGTAACCATCAGTGTCATAGGACACGCCGGTCAGCTCCAGGGAGCCCTTCTTGACGGGCTTGCCATCGGGGCTGTCGTGATCCTTATCGGGAGTCTCATCCAGAATGATCACAGTCGTCGCACGGCCGTCCTCGATGATGGCGTTGAACTCGTAGTTAGCGCCATCCTCATTCAGGTCTTCCAGAATGGACTTCAGCGTGTCGACACCCGTATCATAAGTGGTCTCCGTCTTGCTGTCGACCTCCTGCTTCAGAACGACGTTGACGTCAGAAGCAACCAGGAAGCCCAGCTTGCCAGAGGTCTCATCATACAGAGTGCTGCCCTTCAGCGTGTACTCGTGCTTCAACTCGTTGGCAATCTGAACAACGACCAGTTCCTCGTCAGCCTCGACCTTGGAAACCGCACCCGCAATGGAGTTAGCATACTCGTCATCGCTTGTGGTGAACAGGTCAACGCTCTTCACGAAGCCGTTAGCGTCATAGTTGACGGTGACCCACTTCTCGGTGATCTTGCTGTCGTCCAGCACGCTCACGCCGGTGTCGTTCTGCTCAGTCAGCATGACGGACTGACCATCAATGATGACCTCACGGGTCCAGGTCCACAGCTCGGTGGTACGGTCATAGCTCTCTTCATCGATGTCATCGCTGATGACATAGGCCACGTCCTTGGAGATAGAAGAGCTCTCGCCCACAACCACGACAGCAATCAGATAGCCGTCATCGCCGTACAGACCATAAGCACCAGAGGAAGTATTTTCATTGCTGGCAGTGCCCAGAGTCGCCTCGGCTTCATCACGGGCGTCGGACCGAGTATAGAGTTCGAACGCCGCGTTTTCCACACCAGTAACGACCTCATCCACGTCGTTAATCACAGTGTAGTCAACGCCGCCCTTGGTTACCTTTTCCAGAGCGCCCAGCAGATAAATGGTGTCCTCGTTGCCATAAACACGAGTATCGGTATCGATGCCCTGCAGAGAGATGTGCTTGGCATCAATCTTCTTGTTGGCCTCAGAGGCATTGCTCCACTTCTGGCCGATGTCGTACTCATCGTCATCGTCGGACAGAACGGCGTTGGAGTCATTGACCTTGGTCAGGGTGTACACGTCGCTGTTGCTGACGGTATAGGTGTACCAAGAGTTGACAACGGGAGCAGCCTGAACCTCACCGTTGTTCTTGACCTCGATGACGTCGCTGGTACCATCCAGGAACAGTGCGTTGGCATCCCAGGTCTTGTTGGACAGGTTGCTGGAGTTGGAATCAACACCGGTGATGAACACATAGTTGTTCACCTTATCCACGATGTCGATGCCGATCACATAGCCGTACTGATCCAGATAGATGTTGTAGGTGGTGTCCTTCAGGTTGGTGACAGAGCCGCCCTCGGTGGTGTAATCCTCCAGGACGTCCGCATCATAGGCGGCGGCCATGTTGTAACTGTACTTGGTGCCATCAACGGTCACGCTGCCGCCCTTGCCGGCGGAGAAGCGGTCGATGTTGGTCTCGGAGATGATCTCCACATCGTCGATGGACTGGACAGCATTGTCGGCATAGGTGACCAGGAAGAACTCATCCTCCACCACATCGGCGATGTTGAAGTCCTCGCCGGACACGGTCTTGTTGTCACCGTCGGCGTCGAGGTAGACCTTGAGGCTGACAGTGTCCTTCTTCTCATTGTAGTCGGCATTAGCCTGGGCCAGATAGGTGTTCACGACGGTGACCACCACGGACTCGTCATCCACATCCACGAAGGCCTGAGTCAGAGCGCCGTTGCCAGTCTCATCAATATCGCCCTTGTTGTTGCGGGCGATATCCTTGTACAGATCGCTGTCGTCGCCGTCCACATAGGAATAGAAGTCGTACTTGTCATAGGCGGTCTTGCCGATGGCGTCATACAGCTCCTTGCCGGTGACGGAAGTGGTGTACTCGGCAACCATCAGGCTGTAGTCCACATAGGTACCGATCTCTTCGCCCTTCCAGCTCCACACACGGGCGGGACGCTCGAAGGCATCGGTCTCCGCATCCAGACGCAGGTCGGTCTGATACCGCTCAGCGAACTCCACGGTGTAGTCGCCAGCCTGGTTATCCTTGGTGTCGTCAATGGAGGTGGCGGCACCGGCGATGCTGGAGGTGATGTAGGTGGGCTCAGAAGCGCCCTGAACGACCTCGATGCCGTTGATGGTGATGTTGGAACCCTTGTTAGCATACTCCACCAGGGTGGCCTTCAGGGTGTTGACCGCATACAGGGCAGCCTCTTCACGGGTGCAGGCCTTGGAGCCCACAAAGTTGTCGTTGCCAGCGGTCAGGCCGATCTCATAGGCGCGGCCGGCCACGTTCACGGTCCAGTTGGTGCCGGTGTAGCCCTCGATGGACTGGTCATAGCCCAGAGCGCCCAGCAGCATCTTCAGGAAGGCGAAGCCGGTCAGGGTGCCGGTGGGACGGAAGGTGCCGTCAGCGTAGCCGCTGATCAGGCCCCGCTCCACGCAGAAGGCGATGTAACCAGCGAAGCTGGAACCGGCGGGCA
>NZ_JACSNX010000049.1 GCF_016902445.1 Oscillibacter valericigenes
TGGGCGCTCTGGGCTATGACCAGTCCATCGAGGGCTACACCGGCACCAACTGGACCGTGAACGTGGCCGGCCGTGCCTATGAGATCGGCCTGACCGACGGCAACGACAACTTTGTGGGCTCCAAGGCCTGCACCCGTGAAGAGGCCGCCCTGTATGCGGTCAACACCCTGAAGTCCACCCTGGTGGAGTATGCTAACAAGGGTTCCAGCATCACCATCAACGGCGCGGAGATCGTCACCGGCGCTTCCGAGCCCACCTATGTGACCTCTAGCATCTACAACCAGGCCACCAGCATCAACGACGACAAGGACAACGCCTCCGGCGACTACACTGTCGAGTTCGCTGAGCGGTACCAGACTGACCTGCGCCTGGACGCCGAGACCGACAACTTTGGCCGTCCCGCCCGCGTGTGGAGCTGGAAGGGCGAAGAGATCGGCACCTATGTGGACTACAGCAAGATGGTCGCTGAGTACACCACCAAGGTGGAGTATCAGGATCTGTATGACGCTGTGGGCAAGACCGCCGCTGAGAAGTACGGCATGGACGCCTATGTGGATGGCGTTGACAATGTCGGTACCGGCGCTGGCGAGGTCTCTCAGGCCAAGATCACCAGAAAGAACGACGACACAGTTGGTTCCACCGGCAACGGCGTTCTGACCCAGGTGTTCGTGAATGTGGATGACAAGGAGTTCACTGTCACCTCCATCAATACCTATCTGGCCCAGGCCATTTCCGATTACAGCGAGTCCAGCGAGAGACTGAACATCAAGATCTACACTGGTCTGAACAATGCTTCCATCACGAGATACGTCGACAACGATGACTTCGATGTTTCTGGCTATGAGAAGGACGATGTGATGCTGGTCACCATGTCCGGCACCCGTCAGGTGATCGAGTCCGTGGAGGATCCCGAGGTCGTCTCTGAGGTCTCCATTTCCTCCTACAGCGTTGACAAAGATATTGCGGACAACGGCGGCCAGTACAAGCTGGGACAGGTGACTGCCAGCGGCACCAAGTACTCCACCGCTGTCAAGTCCTTCTGGGACGCTAAGTTCCTGTACAACTACAATGACAACACCCAGCAGCTGAAGGATTACACCTACAACCTGTATCTGGATCCCTACGGCTATGTGGTGGGCCTGCAGAACGTGGAGGATACCACCAACTACCTGTTCATCGTGGGCTATGACGTTGGCTCCAGCGTCCTGGCCAAGACCCTGGACAAGGCCCTGGCCATCTTCCCCGACGGCCAGATGAAGACCATCACCTGCTATGAGAAGGACGGCGTGGCTGACGTAGTCGCCAATGACAAATCCAATGTCAACCAGTGGTGGACCTACTCTGTGGACTCTGACGGCAACTATGTCCTGAAGGGTGTTGCGGACGATCAGTTCCACGATTTGGATACCAATCGTGTTCTGGATGTGGAGAATCCCACTCTGAAGGGCGTTGACCGCCTCGGCGCAACCACCACTACCTCCCCCAGCGACTATGATGTGATTGCCTACGGCAACACCGAGTCCGTCTATATCACTGTGGAGGCCGACAAGAGTGTCGATAAGACCAACGGTTCCATCGTTGATGTGACCAATGTGACCACCGGCATCCGCAACACCAGCATCGACATGAGCGAGAACACAACTTCCGGCGCTTATGGTGCCTATGTTCTGTACGACGGCAACTACGTGAAGTACGCCGTGGTCGTCGGCGAGGACGGCAGCGTGGGCAACCGGTTCGTGTATCTGACCGACGGCATCGGCGACCGCAGCTATGACGCTGAGGTCGGCGACGATGGCTACTACTGGTCTTACGACGCCATCGTTGACAAGCAGCTGGTGGAGACTGACAGCGGCAAGGGCGGCTTCAACACTCTGGTGGAGAAGGACACCGAGAGCCCGGCCAACTGGCTGATGGGTGGCTCTCTGTACAAGGCCAGCTATGACGCTGATGGCTACGC
This sequence comes from Oscillibacter valericigenes, assembly GCF_016902445.1. Lineage (GTDB taxonomy): Bacteria > Bacillota > Clostridia > Oscillospirales > Oscillospiraceae > Oscillibacter > Oscillibacter avistercoris. The sequence continues at coordinate 1,958 of NZ_JACSNX010000049.1, forward strand.
CAAGAAGATGGAGCTGATGAAGGATAACTGGACGACCGCCGAAACCAGCACCAACAAGGACAACGGCTATGTCCAGATTACCAGCAGCGGCAATACAGCCTTTGAAGTGACCCTGCGTGCACAGACCATCTACTTCAATACTGCTAACTTCAGCAAGCAGTACGTGATGACCGCCGACGACTGCGTCTTCTTCGTCCAGAACACTGACACGGTCAACGGCAGCGACTATGTGGAGTACAGCGACATCGATGCCGCTCTGGCTGCCACTGGCGCTGTGGACGGCGAGACTTACTACATCACTGGCCGTCTGGTTGCCATCTGCGACGAGACCACTGGCTTCGCTACCACGGTTATCATCCGTGACAGCAAGTTCGAGAACAAGGGCGAGACCCCCGTGGCCTCCAGCGGCTACAAGGTGGTCGGCTTCAACGCCAATTCCCTGGCAATCTCTGCTGACAACAGCGGCATTACCCTGACGTATGCTAAGGTTGTCGACAATGCGGGCGCTGACAAGAACTATGGCAACACCGCCACTCTGACCACTAAGGTGGAGTTCTTCAGCCTGACCGAGGGCTGGAAGACCATTGACACTGTTGAGCAGACTGTCACGGGCTTCGGCACTGATAACTGCGGCATTGCTGACGGCACTGGCGTGAAGGTCAACATGCCTCTGGTTGACGGCCAGTATCGTGTGACGATGACTCTGAGCAACAGAACCATCGGCACTCTGGCTGTTGGCGAACCTACTCTGGTGGAAGTTAATTAAACCAGCTGGCGCTAGAGTTTAAGGCAACAAATCCCCCGGGCTTCGGCCCGGGGGATTTTGTTATTCATTTGATTCCAAAAGCGCCACGTAAGAATATTGTGCGCCACTTGTGTTCAGCTGCATTTCGCCGCTGTTAACTGCGCTGATGCTGTACCACTTTACGCTGTTGTCAGTCCACTCAACTCCGACGACATATCCGGAATTTGCGTCAAGACTGATGGCATAGGGCACATTCCGCAGCAGCTTCAAGTGGATGTCGTGTGAGCCCTCCCGTTCCTTCGGAAAGACAAACACGAAGATTGGTTTGCCGTCAAACGTCAGGGTGCAGGGACTGCCGCTGCCGTAGCCGCCGTTTCCTGTGTAGCTGCCGTAGACGATCTGGCAGTTGCCCTTCCCCGCCACCGCTGTCTCCAGGGCGGCGATGTTGTCGGCGTTTTCTTTCAGCGCCGTGTCGATCTTGCTGTTGTCACTGTTAAAATTTTCCATCAAGATCCGGTCGGTGGGGGCCCACTGACACAGTTGGTAATTGGCCGTTTGGTTCAAAAAACATTCCTCGCTTCGTATCAATTTACAGGGCGGCCCGGCAGGGGGAACGCCGGGCCTCCGCAGGGGCGCCGGGACTTGAAAAATGCTCCCGCGCCGGAGGCAGCTCCTCCGCTTTGCCCTACACTCCTGTGGAGTGTAGGGCAAAAGTTGCACGTTTCCATGCACCGGAAAAAGTTTTTCTGCTGCACTGACGGATGCAACTTTTCCCCGCACTACCGGAGGTAGTGCGGGGAATGTTCCGCCGCCCGGAGGCTTTGGCCGTTTG
>NZ_JACSNX010000050.1 GCF_016902445.1 Oscillibacter valericigenes
ATTAGGGCGAGGGTCCACCCGTTCCCATTCCGAACACGGTAGTTAAGCTCGTTCCTGCCGACAATACTTGGCTGGCGACGGCCCGGGAAAATAGGTAGCGCCAACACAGGCTCTTGTTTCAGACAAGGGCCTGCCACATTCCTCCATAGCTCAGTCGGTAGAGCACGCGGCTGTTAACCGCGGTGTCGTTGGTTCGAGTCCAACTGGGGGAGCCACGTATTGCCGCCACTCGGCGTGGCGGCAATACTTCTCTTGAAGGAAATGCCGATACGGGCCTTTAGCTCAGTTGGTTAGAGCAGCTGGCTCATAACCGGCCGGTCCCGGGTTCGAATCCCTGAAGGCCCACCAGAATGGTCGATCGCCTGACGGGAACGCCGCAAGCGAGATAGGGGTATAGCTCAGCTGGTAGAGCAGCGGTCTCCAAAACCGCGTGCCGAGGGTTCGAATCCTTCTGCCCCTGCCATTGATTATCCTGAAAACCCCGAGAAATCGGGGTTTTTTGTTATTTTTTTCGAGGGAATGATTTTTGGGAGACCGCGGGTGATGCTCCAATGATGCCCTGAATGTGGTATCTGGTGTCATCTGTTTTTACTGTTTCCGTCTGCTACAGCATCATTTTAGCATCAAAGTTTTGCGCCCCCGGCCGGTTGATTTCCGGTCGGGGGCGCGTTTTTTGGAGGGTGCTTCAGAGATCAAATCCTGCCGTGATCCCTGCCAGACGGGAAGTATCCTTTTTCACATAGTAGAGTTCTGTGATCTCCGAGGTGGAGTGGCCGAGGAGGTCGGCCACCTGCCGGGGAGAGAGGGAGCGGATGGTTCCATCCGGCTGTTTGACTCCATTGACCAGATTGGTGGCGAAGGTGTGGCGGAGGGTATGAAGTCCACGCCGCTCCAGTCCAGCCGCTTCCAGGATGCGGTAATATCGTTTCCGGAAGTTTACCGGCCGGGTATAGCCTCCGTGTTCATCAGAGATGAGTGGGCTGTCCTCTCCGAAGTACCGTTCTGCTCTCAGATCCAGGATGGCGTCCACTGCCGACTGATTGAGGGGCACATCCCGCTTGCTGGAGGTGCTCTTCAGCTTGCCGATCTTCACCTCCCGGCCGCCGATGGATTCGGCGCCTTCCCGCCGGGAAACTTCCTTTACGCCCCGCTGAAGGTGGATGACGCGGTTCTCCAGATCAATGTCACTGTTCAGCAGGCCGAGGGCTTCCCCTGTGCGGAGTCCGGTATTTAGCATCAGTGTATAGGCTGCCGCCTGCTGATAGATGGGTGTCCCGTTTCTCCAGGTTCGGAGAGACTCGGCTTTGAACTTCACGATCTCCTCCGGAGTGAAGATGGTCACAGTTTCGAAGGTTGGCAGATCCTCTTTGCCCTGGCTGGCCATGAAGTTTGACTTCTTGATCATGGGAGCCGCAGCCATCGGATTCTTCTGGATGTACTCCTGCTGGGTTAGGTAGCGGAAGTAGTCGGTGAGGATGTTGTAGACCTTCTTGACCGTGGTGTAGGCGTAGCCCTCGTTCATCCAGTGGTTCAGCAGTGCCTTGATGTCCGCTGAGGTAATGTCGCCCACCACCTTACCGCCGATGATCGGGTAGATCTGATGCTTGGCAGTGCACTCCAGCCGGTCGTAGGTACCACGCTCCACAGAGGGAAATTTGAATACCCGGAGCCATCTGCCCATGCTTTCCTCCAGCTTTGCCTTGGATTCATCTGAGGCTGTGAGCTGGCGGTCGAAGTCGGCAAGGTAGGCGGTGATTTTTTCTTTGACCTCCTGCTTCGTGGCCCCGCAGAAGGACTTTCGCTTTTTCATTCCCTGCTCGTCCGAGTACCAGACCACGCCGTTCCAACGGCCGTCTGTTCGTTTGAAGATGTTTCCGTTTGTCAGTAATTTTCGCTGCATATTCCAGCCCTCCTTTCTCAGCAACACAACATACCACAGAAAAAAGAGAAAGCCAGGGGCTATAGTCACTCTTATCAGAAAAGTAACAATTTGGCCGGAAGCCTTATCTTTGTTTTATGCGGCGCAGCTTTTGAGCTGCCTGGAGGGGAAATCAGGCCCCGGGATATCCCGGGGCCTGATCCTGTTCAGAACAGCTGCTGTCCTTCCTCGGGAGCATCTTTCCGGTGCCCACTTCGGTGCCGCCGCTCCTTTGCCCACGCCTTGCGGTCCATGCGAGCTGGGAGAGTCGTACTGTCCTGCACCGGCATTTGCTGTTCGCTGCCCTCCAGACGGGCCAGGAGGTGGATGATCTGCCCGGTTACAGTAACACCCGCCACATCAGGACACTGACCATTGCTGACACGATGCCCGACGCCAGGAGCGTCAGCAGGATCTTGCCCTGGAAGCGGGCCGAGGCCTCGTCCCAATTCCGGCGGAACTGGGCTTCCAGTTCGGAGAGCTCCCTCATAAACCCGTCGCGCCGCCTCCCATCCTGTTTGTGTTCCTCCTTCATCTCCTGGACCGTCTGGCGCAGGTCCCGGCAGATCCCCTGATGGATGCTGTTGGCCTGATTCAGCCAGTCCACCAGCTGCTGACCTGTGGCCAGCTCCTTCAGATTTTCCTTGGTGGCCAGTCTCTCCGTATCCGCCCGGATGGTCTCCTGCAGGGCCAAGGTCCTCCGCAGGACTTCCTCCAGCCGCTCCACCGTCGTCACCGGCATGGTGTAGAGGAGGTTGGGCTGCTGATCCGCCAGCGTAGGCGGTGTCCGCTGTTTCAGCCTGTCCAAAGTGGTGTTGCGCTGCGCGTTGTCGGATTCGAAACTCATCTTCCATCTTCTCCTTCCTAAATTTTTCCTCGTGGAGCTTATCGTCCCGGCACCGCATTCCCGTAGGGGTGATGTAGGTGATGCGTTTTCGGCCTTCCTCCCACCGGGCATCGTAGCCCCGGCGCCGCAGCTCGTCCAGGAATTCCTCCCGGCTGCCGGCGCGCTCCATGGCCGCCTCGATCACCGCGATCAGCTGAAACTTCCAGCTCTGTCCCCGCATGGCGCTGCGGTACTCCCCCGGCCGGAGGCCCTTGACCTGTTTCTTTTGGCGATACGGCTTAAGGATGGTCAGCCCGTGCTCCCGGCAGATCTGGTCGCTGACCAGCCGCATCCGCTCTAAGGTCCGGGGCGTGAAGTGGAGCTTTTTTCCGGTGTCCGGCTTCACGGAGTTCACTACCAGGTGGGAGTGGAGGTGGGCCCGGTCGATGTGGGTAGCCACCAGCACTTCGCAGCCGGGGAAGAACCGCTCCGCCAGCTCCTGGGCGATCTGATGGGCCTCCGCCGGCGTAACGTGCTCCTGGGGCGAGAAGGACTGGGTGTAGTGATAGAACCAGGTGCCGCTGGCCTTGCCATACAGGTTTTTCGTGGCCAGGAAGCTCTGATAGGCCAGATCCGCCATGCAGTTGACCCCGGTGAGATAGCGGGTG
>NZ_JACSNX010000006.1 GCF_016902445.1 Oscillibacter valericigenes
CATTGTCGTCGTCGCAAAGTCCGCTCAGCTCCGTTTCCGCCTGCGGCGAAAACTGCGCCCGCTCCCTTGCTCCTCCTCTCCCCACCGCGCGGGGCGCGGCGGGGGCCCCTTTAGGTCTTGCCAAAAGAGAAACGGGCCGTGCACGGTCCAAAGAGAAAAAACGCTACGGCGGGTCGGTCTGCGCAAGCGCAGCCCTCCTGCCGCCGGCGGGGGATGGCTGGCGGTCCCTTGCGGTAGTCAGAGACGGAAACGCGTTGCCCTTGGGGTGACTTTGGGCCCGGGGAAGTCTGGGATACACCCTGCGCCGCTTTTCGCTGCCGCTGGCTTGGTGGTTGATGGGGCTTCTGCAACGGGCCGATGAAGACATCGGCCCCTACGGGAACGCGGAAAGCCATAGTCCTGCCGTAGGGGCGGATGCCCACATCCGCCCGCTGGTACAGACCCCCACGACCGCCAGGGCAGCGCGTAGCGAAGCGGAACGCGCGGAAAGAGAAGCTGGTCAAATGCGTTCTTGCACCCCGACCAACCACCGCACCCGCGCCGCGGGAATCCGCCATCAAGCCTGTACCGCACCACGCCGCGCCCGTCGGACAGTCCCCGTAAACCCGCAGGCACCATCTCACGCCGACCCCCGTCGCGCGCGGAGGGCCACTGCACCGGAGCGCGTCAAAGCGCCTTTTTCTCTTACACCGGGCGCGGCGCGTTCTCTTTTTGGGCAAGACCAAAAAGAGAATGGGGGGCGCATCCCCCCCGTGGAAACGGCCCCCCTGCGGGAGCAGCCCCAGTGGCCGCTGTTCAGCGGCAGGAAAAGAAAACGGACCGCCTTTCGGCGGTCCAAACGCCCCCTTATGCCCGGGGATGGGCCTTCTGATACACATCCTTCAGCTGCCGCTTTACCACATGGGTGTAGATTTGGGTGGACGAGATGTCCGCATGGCCCAGCATCTCCTGAATGGAACGCAGGTCCGCCCCGTTCTCCAGCAGATGGACGGCGAAGGAGTGGCGCAGGGTGTGGGGCGTGATGTCCTTCTCGATCCCCGCCTTTTCCTGATAGTGCTTGATGATTTTCCAGAACCCCTGACGGCTCATGCGCTCGCCGTTCATATTCACGAACAGGGCCTGCTCGTCCCCGTCTGCGATCAGCTGGGGGCGGATGTCCCGCACATAGTCCTGCAGGGCCTTCACGGCGGTGTGGTACAGGGGGATGATCCGCTCCTTGCCCCGGCTGGCGCAGCGAAGAAAACCAGCAGACAAGTTCAAATCGTCCAGGTCCAGAGAGATCAGCTCACTGACCCGGATGCCGGTAGCATACAACAGCTCCAGCATGGCGTGGTCCCGATAGCCCTTGGCGTCCACGCACTGGGGCTGCTCCAGAAACAACTCCACCTCTTTGCTGGTGAGGATCTCCGGATACTTCCGCTCCGCCCGGTCTGCCGTGATCCCCTTTGCAGGGTTTGCGGCAACAGCCCCGCTGAAGAGCAGATAGCTGTAAAACGCTTTGACGGAAGCCAGGAATCGGGTCACCGACGCGGCAGATTTTCCCCGCCCGCGCATCCAGCTCATATAGTCCTGGATCATCTCACCGTCCGCCTGCCGCAGGCCGCAGCCCTGGTGTTCCGCCAGATACTCGGAAAACTGGGTCACATCCCGCAGGTAGGAGGCGATGGTGTTCTGGGAGGCATGCCGCTCCTCTGCCAGATAGATCCCGAACTCTGCAATGTCATCTCTTGCCAAGGGTGCTCCCCTCCCTCTCTCTTTCTCTCTAACCCAGGATCCGCTCCAGCAGCAGCCGCAGCAGCACCGGGGACAGCAGCAGATCTCCACACACACCCGCCAGCAGCGCCAGGCAACAGGCGCCGAATCGGGCCCAGCAGGCCCGGCCATAGACCACAGGGGCAGTCCGCCGTCCACTCCCAAAGGACACGGCCGCCAGCCCTGCCGCCGTCCCCCAGGAGGACGCCGCCAGCAGGAAATAGCAGGGCATGGTCACCAGACACCGCAGGCCGAACACCGCCATCGCCAGCAACACGCCGTCGGTCCCGAAGGCGGCTGTAAAGCAGCACACGGAAAAAGACAGAAAAAAACCATAGGCCGCCGTCACACCGGGCAGCAGCACCACCCCGATGGAGGCGAACCCCAGCAGAAACGCCATCAGCGGATACCGGAAGTAAATCACCAGTGCTGACAAGACCGTCCGGGCGGTTGGGGCCCCTCCGCCCCCTAACTGCATGTAATCCTCCAGATACCGCCGCAGCTCGTCCCCTGTGGCGTCCGGTACACGACCTGACAGGACCTGTCCCAAAAAGATGCCGGCCAGAAAGAACAGGGCCAGCAACAGCAGGCGGGGCAGCATGGGCAGCTGGACCGGCGTCCGCTTCGTCAATCTTCTCGTGTTCAATCCGCCTCACCTCACCGCATCCTATGCGGGGGCAGGCGGATTTATGTGACGGTTGACGTAAACTTTGTCTTGTACTAACTATAGTTGAATTTGCCGGTTTTCGCAAGGAATTTACAAGAAATTTCCGTTTTTTGTGAGTTATGACAAAAACTTATGTAAACCGTATTATGTAAACATTATAAAGCATCCCTCTCCTTGGCAGCTTTCAGGATAGAAAAAGAACAATATGTTGTAGACATAAAAACGGCGGCGCCCCAATATTTGCCGCCGCCGCTCCCCCTCCTGTTGAGGTGCCAAACCAGCGGCAATCTCCCAAATGCAAGAGGACAGATCTGTATTTTTGGTGAATTTCACAAGCGGACTTTTTCCTTTTTCCGGACTGGCTGGACCCGCTTCCCTCCTTTCCGACGTCTGCGGCGGCCGCCCAGCACACCGGCCAGCAGACCGCCGCCTGCTCCGCACAGCAGCAGCAGACCGCCCCGGCCCAGCCACGAGATCTGTTTCCAGCAGAGCAGACTCACGACGATCAGCACTGCCAGAAAACCTGCGGCACACACCAGGGCACTGGGCAGGCTGCCCCAGGGAGACCGGCGGGTACAGGTCAGCCCCCCCAGACAGGCAGACAGGCAGCATCCCGCCGCCAGGACCGGAAAAGCCCCCGCCTCCGGCAGCACCGCCTTCACCAGCAGCAGCGAGGCCAGCACCGTTACCAGCAGATATACCCCCAGAGACAGGGCCACCCCCTGCACAAACACCATCCAGAGCGCAGTGTCCTTCTTCCGCCCATTTCCCATAAAAAACCCCTCCCCTGTCAAGCTCTGTTGGAGCATATGACGGGGGAGGGTGTTTTTATGATGAGGTCAGTCCTTCTTTTCCTCTTCTGCGGGAGCAGCCGGCTCATCCGCAGGCTTTTCGGGGATCTCCTCGGTCTCCTTGACCTCGTCCTTCTTCTCCTCATCCTTCTTCTTGGAAGTCTGAGTGTCGCTGGACTGGACACCGGTGGTAGAGACAGCCCACTTGGTCAGCTCCATACGGACCCGGTCATCACTGGTCTCGATGACGATGGTATCAGGCTTCACCGTGACGATCTTACCCACGATACCGCCGATGGTGGTGATGGTATCGCCCTTCTTCAGACTGTCCCGCATGGCCTGAGCCTGCTTTTTGCGCTTGTTCTCCGGGCGGATCAGCATGAAATAGAAGACCGCAAAGAGAACGACCAGCATAATGATGGAGGAAGCACCTTCCATGTTCGCAAAACTCCTTTTCGTTTCAAAGTCAGAATGACAACATTATAGCAGATATGCCAGCTTTTGCAAGGGGGTCACGCGCGTTTTTCCAAATTTCCGCTGTAACGGGCCCGGAAGTCGGCGAATGTCCCCTCGTCCAGGGCCTGGCGGATGTGGGCGGCCAGCTCGTTGTAGAACCACAGATTGTGCAGCACCGCCAGCCGCAGGGCCAGCACCTCGTCCGCCTTGAACAGGTGCCGGAGGTAGGCCCGGGAGAAGCGGCGGCACACCGGGCAGCCGCAGCTCTCACTGATGGGGCGGGGGTCTGTGGCGTACTTTTCATTGAGGATGTTCACCGTGCCCTCCCAGGTGAAGAGTTTGCCGTGACGACCGTTGCGGGAGGGCATGACGCAGTCGAAGAAGTCCACGCCCCGGGCCACGGCCTCGATGATGTTGCTGGGGGTGCCCACGCCCATGAGATAGCGGGGCCTGTCCGCAGGCATGTGGGGCTCCACTGCCTCGATGATCTCGTACATGACCTCCGCCGGTTCCCCCACCGCGAGACCCCCGATGGCATAGCCGTCGCAGTCCAGCTTGGCGATTTCCTTCATGTGCCACACCCGCAGGTCCGGAAACGTGGCTCCCTGATTGATACCGAAGAGCATCTGTCCCGGGTTCACCGTGTCCGGCAGGCTGTTGAGTCGCTCATGCTCCGCCTTGCACCGCTCCAGCCAGCGGGCGGTGCGCTCACAGCTGGCCTTGGCGTATTCATAGGTGGCGGGATTCTCCACGCACTCATCAAAGGCCATGGCGATGTCGCTGCCCAGGTTGGACTGGATCCGCATGGACTCCTCCGGCCCCATGAAGATCTTTCTCCCGTCGATGTGGGAGGCGAAGGTGACGCCCTCCTCCCGGATCTTCCGCAGGGACGCCAGGGAGAACACCTGAAACCCGCCGGAGTCTGTCAGGATGGGGCCGTCCCAGTCCATGAACTTGTGGAGGCCGCCCATCTGCCGAACGATCTGATCGCCGGGCCGCAGATGGAGATGGTAGGTGTTGCTGAGTTCGATCTGGCACCCCACCTCCTTCAAATCGTGGGCGGAAACGCCGCCCTTAATGGCCCCCTGGGTACCCACGTTCATGAACACCGGCGTCTGGACCACGCCGCCGTGAGCACAGGAGAATTCGCCGCGTCGGGCGCGGCCCTCGGTCTTGAGCACTCTGAACATCCAGTGATCTCCTTATATCGAAATATATCTATTCTATACTGAGGACGCCTGTTCCATTAAACTGGGCGTCCGGGTCCCGCCGGAGGTGCCGCAAGGTGCGGGCCGCCGAGCGGCGGCCCGGATTATCCCGGGCGGCAGAGCGCCGTTCCTGCGCACGGTTCCAGTCTGCCGAACTCAAAAAGCGCCCACCCTCGCAGGGGACGTCTCAAAGCATCTCCTTGATCTCCTCACAGAAGCTGGCTGCGGACTCTGTGTCCCGCATCACCAAAAAAGCCGTGTCATCCCCTGCCAGGGACCCCAGCATGAAGGTGATATCCATGTCATCCAGAGCGGCGCACGCGGCGCTGGCCAGACCCGGCATGGTCTTGACCACCACGATGTTCTGGGCGCTGTCGATGCTGGTAATGCTCTGGCGGAAGATGGTCCGCAGCTTCTCTGCAAAGTTCAGCTTCGTCCGATTGCCGGACACCGCGTATTTGTACATTCCGCGGCCCACCGGCTCCTTGATGAGGTGCATCTGCTTGATGTCCCGGGAGATGGTGGCTTGGGTGCTGGTGATGCCCCGTTCCTGGAGCCGGGAGAGCAGCTGCTCCTGGGTCTCGATATTCTCCTGGCTGATGATCTCCAGGATCATGCTCTGCCGGTCATTTTTCATCATCAAATCCTCCTGGAAGCATTTTTTGTGCGAAGATCTCACAAAAACTCCGCTCGGACAGGCGCACCAGCTTCACCACATGCTTGGACCGGCGGACCTGTACCTTGTCATCGGCCTTCAGTGCAAAGGCCCGGCTCTCGTCCACGAACAGATACACCGGCTTGCGGCCGTTGCGCTCCAGTTCGATGGTCAGCGTGTGCTCCGGAGACAGCACATAGGACGAAAACCGCATATTGTGGGTGCAGATGGGACAGACCACCATGGTCTGGGCCACCGGCTCCACCACCGGCCCTCCGGCGGAGAGCGAGTAGGCCGTGGACCCGGTGGGGGTGGCCACGATGACGCCGTCCCCTGCAATGTCCGCCAGGTGCCGGCCGTCGGAGGAGATTTTCAAATGGATCACATGGGAGATGGGGCCCTCCCGGATCACCGCGTCGTTGAGACCCAGGTTCGTGTAGATCTGGCGGCCCTCCCGCTGGACGGAGACGTCCAGCATCATCCGCTGCTCCGTCTGGAAGTCCCAGTCCTTCAGCTTCCGCAGGGCCTCCAGCTCTCCGGCCTCCAGCTCCGCGATGAAGCCCAGCCCCCCCATGTTGATGCCCAGCACCGGGATCTTGTTCAGGGCCACCAGCTTGGCCAGGTGCAGGATGGTGCCGTCCCCGCCGAAGGTGATCAGCAGGTCGGCGGTCTTCAGCTCCGCCGTCAGGGGCCGGGTCTTGTAGTCGCCGTAGGCGCCGTCCTTCTGGTCCTTGAAGGGGGGGCACACCACCGTCTGGAACCCCATCTCCCGCAGGATGGCATCCGCCCGGCGGGTGGCCTCCATGCCCCGGTCCCGGTTGGGATTGGGGCAGAGGATGATCTTTTTCATGTGGTGCCTCCCTCTCCGTGCTCTTTCAGGGTCTGGTGGGACTCTTCCACCAGGGCCTTGAGGTCAAATGTGCGCTCCTGCCAGGGGCCCTTCTCCAGATACCCCAGGTACTCGATGTTCCCCTCCGGGCCGCGGATGGGAGAGTACGTCAATCCAAGGACTGTAAAGCCGGATTCCTTCGCATAGTCCAGGAAGTGCTCCAGCACCTCCAGGTGGACGTCTGGGTCCCGGACCACGCCCTTCTTCCCCACCTTCTCCCGGCCGGCCTCGAACTGGGGCTTTACCAGGCAGGCGGCGTGGCCGCCGTCCTTCAGAAGGCCGTTCAGGGGCGGCAGGATCAGCTTCAGGGAGATGAAGCTCACGTCCACAGAGGCGAAGTCCAGCTCATCTGGTACCTGCTCATGGGTCAGATACCGGGCGTTGGTCCGCTCCAGGCACACCACCCGGGGATCGCTGCGGAGCTTCCAGGCCAGCTGGCCGTAGCCCACATCCACGGCGTAAACCTTTTCCGCACCGTTCTGCAGCATGCAGTCGGTAAAGCCGCCGGTGGAAGCCCCGATATCGGCGCAGACCGCGCCGTGAAGGTCGATGGGGAAGGTCGCCATGGCCTTTTCCAGCTTTAGCCCGCCACGGCTCACATAGGCCAGTGTGCCGCCCCGGATCTCGATCTGGGCGTCCTCCGCCACGGCGGTGCCGGGCTTGTCCACCCGCTGGCCGTTGACAAAGACCTCGCCGCTCATGATGACCGCCTGGGCCCTCTGGCGGCTCTCCTGAAGGCCCCGCTCCGTCAACAGGACGTCCAGCCGTTTCTTTCCGCTCATGTACTCGCCTCCCAAACCGCCCGGGCGATGCCCTCGGCGTCGATCCCGGCCTTATGCTGCAACTGGGGCACTGTCCCCTCCGGCAGGAAGGCCTTGCCCAGATTGATCAATATCAGCTTCTCCGGTGCTGCTCCGTGCTGGGCCAGGATGGCCGCCACCCGCTGGCCCGCGCAGCCGGCGCCGAAGGCGTCCTCCGCCACCGCCAGCATCCGCTTGCCGGACAGCCAGGGCGCCAGCGTCTCATACTCCAGGGGGGAGATCTGATTCAGCTTCAGCACCTCCGCCTGGATGCCACGCTCCGCCAGCAGGTCCGCCGCCTCCAGCGCCTGGTTCACCAGCACGCCGTAGGTCAGGATGGCGGCGTCCGCCCCCCTCCGGAGCCGGACCACCGGCTGACCGGATCGGTCCTCCCGATAGGCGCCTTCGCCGCCACGGGGATACCGGACCGCCACAGGGCCGGCGATCTCAAACAGCGCCTGCCGCACCATCTTCCGCAGTTCGGCAAAGCTGGCGGGGCACAGCACGGTGAATCCGGGGATCTCCGACAGGAACAGGGCGTCAAAGCAGCCGTGGTGGGTCTCGCCGTCGGCGCCCACCAGGCCCGCCCGGTCCACCCCCAGCACCACGTGGAGCTGCTGGAGAGCCACGTCGTGGATCAGCTGGTCATAGCCCCGCTGCAGGAAGGAGGAGTACACGGCAAACACCGGGATCATCCCCTGCTTGGCAAGGCCCGCCGCCATGGCCACTCCGTGCCCCTCGGCGATGGCCACGTCGAAGAACCGGTCCGGAAACTCTTTGGCAAAGGGAGCCAGACCCGTGCCGTCCGCCATGGCGGCAGTGATGGCGCAGACCCGCCCGTCCTCGGCGGCGCAGGCGGCCAATGTCCTGCCGAACACGGCGGAGAAGTCGTCTCCGCCCTTCTTTTTCAAGAGACCCGTCTCGGGATCGAAGGGGCCTATACCGTGGAACTTGTCGGGATTCTGCTCTGCAAAGGAGTAGCCCTTTCCCTTCACCGTCTTCACATGGACCACAACCGGGCACCGGAGCTCCCGGGCCCACTCCAGAACGTGGACCAGGCGGTCCAGATCGTGGCCGTCGATGGGGCCCAGGTAGGTGAAGCCCATGTCCTCAAACAGGGTGCTTCCGGGCCACAGTGCTTTTTTCAGTGAGGTCTTGACCTTGTGGTTGAAGCGGTACAGCCGATTCTCCATGGGATGGGCTCCGAAGAGGCTCCGGTACCACTTCTTGAAATGGTAGTATGCGGGCTTGGAGCGGATCTGGCTCAGGTGGCTGTCCACTGCCCCCACGTTGGGATTGATGGACATGCCGTTGTCGTTGAGGATGACGATCAGCGGCTCTCTGCTGGCGCCGGCGTTGTTCAGCCCCTCATAGGCCAGCCCGCCGGTGAGGGCACCGTCCCCGATCAGGGCCAGGACGCTGTAGTCCTCATGCTGTAAAGTTCTGGCCCTTGCCATTCCGAGGGCCACAGACACGGAGTTTGAAGCGTGTCCGGCGATGAAGGCGTCGTGCTCGCTCTCCCGGGGCTTGGGGAAGCCGGAGAGGCCCCCGAACTGCCGCAGGGTGGAAAACAGCTCCTGCCGCCCGGTGAGAGCCTTGTGGACGTAGCATTGGTGGCCCACGTCGAACACCAGCCGGTCCCTGGACGTATCAAACACCCGGTGGATGGCCACTGTCAGCTCCACTGCCCCCAGGTTGGAGGCCAGGTGCCCGCCGGTCTGGGACACATGCTCCACCAGGAATTGCCGCAGCTCCCGGCACAGGGGCTCCAGCTGGTCCCGGTCCAGGGCTTTCACGTCCGCCGGGGCATGGATATTCTCTAAGATCAAGTCTGCCAGCCTCCTCTCAGCGGTGGAACAGGTGCAGAAACCGTCCCACCCAGTAGACCACGCTGGTGCTTTTGTTCAGGGCCACCGTCTTGCCCAGAGCCTTGCCGCCGATGGTGAGTCCGGACACCAGCGCCGTCACCGCCACGCTCAGCAGCACGCTCTCCGGCAGGCTGAAGGCCGCCTGGAGCCGCACCACGATCACGGCAGTGGTGGTGCCGCTGACGATGCCGCAGATGTCCCCCACCACGTCGTTGCAGACGCTGGATACCCGCCCGGCGTTCCGCAGCAGCATCAGCGCCTCCTTGGCTCCCGGCTCCTTGTGGGCGGCCATGGAGTGAAAGGGCCTGGGGTCCGCTGCTGTGACTGCCACGCCGATGATGTCGAACAGGATGCCCAGGCCGATAAACACCGCCAGCACCAGCCCGGCCGCCGCCGCGCCCGCTCCGCCAAGGCTCACCTCAGACGCCAGACTCAGCGCCGCCGACAGACAGATGGCAAGAAAAAAGACCTGTACGGCCCAACGGTAGGGGCCCGGTCGTTCCTTCGCCCGTCTGCGCTTTTGATTTGGGATATCGCTCAAAAAAGTCCCTCCACTTGGGAATGAATGCAATCGGCTAAGCCGGCGGCGGAAAAGGTAAATCTTACGGCTTAGGTACGGGTTGGATTTCCCCGCAGCACACCTCTCGTTGCCGATGGAGGCGGTTCCCCCTTCGGTGCTGCGGCACAGTGTCGCCAACTGTGCCACCCGATCGCCACTGAGTCCGCACTGCAATCCCTTTTCAGCCCGGTATGACAGCCTAGGTGTTTTCCACCCCAGTCGATCCGTCTCGTTAGCCTCTTTTGCAAACCGGGTTTCAGGAGGCGATCGGACGGCGGCTCTGGCCAGAGCGGCCGGTCCGTTGTTCCCCCATCCACCCGCCTCACGCAAGGCAGGCTACGTCTGCACACAGCGTTACGGCCCCGCAGGACCGATGCACCGCACTGCAGGTTCATCAGCTGCTTCGTACGCGGGCCGGAATACCACACTGGGAGTACGTCCGCGCACAAGAACAGGTCTCCACGGAAACAGGGTCGTCATCACCATGCCATTGGAAAGCGCCCTGAGTCCGCAAGCGCAGGCAAAGCCAGGCTTCCCCCCAGCACCCACCCGAAACTGGGCGTATCAAGCAGGCACCAGAGGTTTCATCGGTGTGCCCTTCAGAGGATTTTTAGCCCCTCCTTCGGAGACGGATGATCTGACTAGAATACTGCGCCGCCGCTTAGCGCCAATCAGTATAACACAAATCTAATAAATATACAACATATTCCGTATATGCATTGGTAAATTTTTTGTGACCTGCAAGGCTGTCTGCCGCGGATGAACAGGCAGAAAAGAGGCCGCCCGCAGGCGGCCCCAGGTCCTCTTCACTTGTTCCGCTCCGCCAGGGAGTCCGCCAGGGCGGCCAGGAAACCGTCCGCGTCAAAGTCCGCCACCGCGGCCTTGGCCGCCTCCGTATGGGCGCGGACTGCCCGGTCACAGCCGCTGAGCCCCAGCAGGTCCACGAAGGTGACCTTCCCCTCCTCTTTGTCGGAGCCGATGGGTTTGCCGAACTCCTCCGCGTCGCCGCACACGTCCAGCATGTCGTCCCGGATCTGGAAGGCCAGGCCCAGCTCCTGGGCGTAGACGTGGGCGGCGGCCATCAGGTCCTCCCCGCCGCCGGCGGCGGCCACGCCGAGACGGCAGGCCCCGGCAATCATGGCCCCGGTCTTGAGGCGGTGGACCTCCGTCACCTCCGCCTCTGTCCGGGGGGCGTGGAGGGTGTCCAGCACCTGGCCCGCCACCATGCCGTCCGCGCCGGAGGCTTCTGACAGGATGCGGCCGCAGATGGCCCGGCGGCCGTCGTCCAGCCCCGGCGCCGTCAGGATCAGGCGGTATGCCTCCGGCTGGAGGGCGTCTCCTGCCAGAACGGCCAGCGTCTCGCCGTAGACCTTGTGGTTGGTGGGCTTGCCCCGGCGCAGGTCGTCGTTGTCCATGCAGGGCAGGTCGTCGTGGATCAGGGAATAGGTGTGGACCAGCTCCAATGCGCAGGCCACGGGCAGGGCCGTCTCCCAGTCCGCAAGGCCCGCCAGCCGTGCAAACTCCAGCGTCAGCACCGGCCGGATCCGCTTGCCCCCCGCCAGCAGGCTGTACCGCATGGACTCGTACAGGTCCCGCCAGTCCGGCTTTCCGGCAAAGAGCGTCTCCAGATACGATTCCACCGCCGTCCGGTACGCCTCGTACCGGGTCTGGAACACCTGTTCGGTCATGGCTGGGCCTCCTCTCCGAAGGGCAGCTCCAACGGCGCGCCGTCGGGGCCCTTCATCAGCTTGACCACCTTCTGCTCCGCCGCGTCCAGCTCCTTGGAGCAGGCGGCGATCAGCTTCGTCCCCTCCTCGAACAACGCCAGGGAGTCCGCCAGGGGAGCGTCTCCCTTCTCCAGGGCCGCCACGATCTCCTCCAGCCGGGCGATCTCCTGCTCAAACGTCTGTTTCTTTGCGCTCATGACCGTTCCTCCTTCGTATAGGGCTTGTCCACCACGGCGGTGAAGCCGCCCTCTCCCAGGGTGACGGACACCCGGCTGCCCGGTGCCGTCTCCCGATAGCTTTTCAAGATCCTGCCGTTTTCATCCCGGGCCACGGCATAGCCCCGGCCCAGCACCGCCAGGGGGCTCATGGCGTCCAGGGACGCCGCCAGGGCCGCAAATTTTTGCCGGTGACGGGCCAGCACTGCGCCGGTCACGTCCCCCAGCCGCTGCTGCAGGTGGTCCAGATCCAGCCGCTTGTCCTGGACGTAGGCCAGGCCGTCGGTCATCACCCGCTTGGACGCCAGGGCGGTGAGCCGCTGGCGGGCGGCCTCCAGCCGCTGCGTCTCGCTCTGGGCCATCCGCTCCCCGGCGCCCCGGAGCCACCGCAGCAGCTCCACCTGGTCCGGCACGGCGATCTCCGCCGCGTTGGAGGGGGTGGATGCCCGCGCGTCCGCCA
This sequence comes from Oscillibacter valericigenes, assembly GCF_016902445.1. Classification (GTDB taxonomy): domain Bacteria; phylum Bacillota; class Clostridia; order Oscillospirales; family Oscillospiraceae; genus Oscillibacter; species Oscillibacter avistercoris. Next base: position 12,048 of record NZ_JACSNX010000006.1, read on the forward strand.
CGAAGTCGGCGATGGTCACGTCCGGCTCGTGACCCACGGCGGAGATGACGGGAGTCTCGCAGTCGTAGATGGCCCGGGCCACCCGCTCGTCGTTGAAGGACCACAGGTCCTCCATGGACCCGCCGCCCCGGCCGGTGATGATGACGTCCCCGATCTTCCACTTGTCCGCGTACCGGATGGCCCCCACGATCTCCGGCGGGGCCTCGGGCCCCTGGACCCGCACCGGCAGCAGGATCACCTTGGCGATGGGGTACCGCCGCCGGAGGATGCGGATCATGTCGTGGACCGCCGCCCCGGCGCCGGAGGTAACGATGGCGATCCTCTCCGGATAGGGCGGCAGGGGCTTTTTGTGGGCGGGGTCGAACAATCCCTCCTTCCACAGCTTCTCCTTCAGCTGCTGGAAGGCTACCGCCAGGTCCCCCACCCCCTCCGGGATCAGGGTGTCGCAGTAGAGCTGATAGGCCCCGTCCCGGGGAAACACAGTGATGCGGCCGGAGACCACGGCCTTCATGCCGTTCTCCGGCCGGAACCGGAGGCGGGAGGCCTGTCCCCGGAACATGACACACCGGAGGGCCCCCTCGCTGTCCTTCAGGGTGAAATAGTGGTGGCCGGAGGGGTAGATCTTGTAGTTGGACAGCTCCCCCCGGACGGCGACGCCCTGTAAAGCCGGTGTACTGTCCAGAAGGCTCTTCACCAGCTGATTCACCTCTGTGACGCCGTAGATATGTGGTTCCATACGCGTTTGCTCCTTGGCTTGTGCGGGCAGAAAACGAGGAGCCGGACGGCGGCGTCACGCCCCCGTCCCGCTCCGCAGGACTGCCCTTATTCCGCTGTCTCCTGGCGCACGAAGGTGCCCAGGATGCCGTTGATGAACTTCACCGTCTCCGGTGTCTCGTACTTCTTGGCGATCTCCACCGCCTCGTTGATGGAGGCGCCGTGGGGGATGTCCGGCATGTACAAGATCTCGTACATGGCCACCCGCATGATGGCGGAGGCCACCAGGGGGATCCGGGCAAAGCTCCACCCCTTGGAATATTTGGCGATATACCCGTCCAGCTCCGGGGCGTGATCGGCCACGCCCCGCACCAGGCGGCGGATGTAGTCCGCCTGCTTGGCATTGGGCGTCTCCTGATACAGCGGGTCCTCCTCCGCCAGGGCGGCGAAGGACTCCGGTGTCAGGCGCTCGTCCAGCAGCTCCTCCACCGACTTGTCGGTGAAGCTCAGCTCATAGGACAGGTGAACGGCGATCTCTCGTGCGGTGTTCCGTACCATAACCTCAACTACGTCCTTTTCTCTCTCTCATTCCCGCCCGGGCCCTCAGGCCAAGGTCACGCCGCCCACGTGGATGTTGACGGCCTCTACCGAGCAGCCGGTCATGGCCTCCACCGCGCCGATGACGGCCTTCTGGGCGTTCTCCGCCACCTCGGGGATGGGGTGGCCGTACTCCACCGTCAGATAGATGTCCAGCACCAGAGCGGCGCCGGTCATGTCGATCTTCACGCCTTTGGCCACCTTCTGGGCGTTCTTCTTGTTGGTGACCAGGTCGGTCACGCTGCCGCCCATGGCAGTCATCATGCCGGACACGCCCTCCACGTCCCGGACGGCGCCCACGGCGATGGCCGCGATGACCTCCTCGGAAATGTTGATGCTCCCGTTCTCCTCCGGCAGCGTCATATACTCTTTGCTCTCGCCCATCGTAAGCCTCTCCTTAGTCGTTTGATCCTTGGTAGAGGCGGGATGATCCCGCCGCGTCCCAGGAGAATGGTTCCAGGCCATTATTCTACCATGTTTCCCGGGAAAATACAACAGCTAATTTGAGGCCATGATCTTGATGCCGCTGGCGGGATAGCCGGTCTCCGTCATGGCGATGTCGGTGATCTTGGCCACGTCCTCCGCCGTCAGCTCGCCGGTGCCGGTGTCCACCACCACGCTGATGCTGTCCTCCCCCATGAAGGCCACGCAGTCGGCGTAGCCCTTGGCGGTCACCAGGTTCTCGATCTGGGCCTCCTTCATGGTGTAGCCCGCCAGCACGGCGATGCCCTCAGAGGCCTCGTTGGCCACGGACGTGTCGGCACCGGGCTGGTCCGCCGCCTCCTGCAGCAGGGAGATGGCGTTGTCCCGGGCCTGCTGCCGCGTCAGCCGGGCGGAGGCGAAGTAGTCGTCTCCGGTGTACACCGCCTCCTCATCCGCCGCGGCTTCACCGCCGTCCTCCTGGCCGCTGACCAGGGTTGCCTCCCCCAGGATCTTGGTGCCGGTCTCCTCCACGGTCTCCGCCGCCTGCTCGCCGGTGTACTTCCAGTTCAGCGCCACGGCGGCGCACACCAGCAGCGCCATGGTCACCACCACGGCATTCCGTTTCCATCTCGCGCTCATAGGCTTCTTCCTCCTCCAGATCATCACTGCGATTTTGCCACGGTGATGCGGTCTGCGGAAAGGCCGGTCAGCGCGGCCACCGCCTCCGTCACCGCCAGCTTCACGTCCGCCCGGTCTCCCCCCTGGCACACCACCAGGGCCCCCCGGTAGGTGGGATACACCGTCCGGGTCACCACCGGTGTCTCGGCGCTGCCGCCGTCCACCAGCACGGTCTGGGAGGAACGGGAATAGTCCTCCGGCGCCGCCGTGGAGCCGCTGTAGGACAGCTCCGAGTCCTCCGCCAGCTGCCGCTCGCCGTCCGAGTCCACCGTCAGCAGCACCCGGACCTCCCCCACGCCCTGGATGCGGCCCAGGATGTCCTCCATCTCCTCCTGGAGCTCTGCTTGAACGGCTGAGACTGCCTGGGGTGAAGTCCGCTCCGCCGTCTCTTCTCTCCCGCTGGGCCATAGCAGCAGCAGTACGCCCGCCAGGGCTACCAGTGCCACGAATTTGTACTTGTCCCATATCCTTCGCACTCCTTCAGTCTTCTGTGTTCCGCTCATGCCAAACCTGCCTCTCCGCCGGGATGCCCAGTTCTGTCTCCAGAGCGGACGCAAGCGCCTCCGACCGCGCCCCCGCCAGCTCCGCGGACCAGGGGACCGGGACGCCGTCCTCGCCGGTCCGGGTCTCCACCCGGACGGTCACCTCCGCTCCCAGCTCGCCCGCTTTGTTCAATATATATGCTTCGGTCTGCTCCGCTATGATAGAAGCCATGGCCTCTGTCTGCGTGTCCGCCAGCTCCGCCTGCCGCTCCTCCACCGCCGTCTGGTAGTCGGAAAGATCGAGCGCCAGCCGGTCCAGGTCCGCCCCCAGCACCGGCTGCAGCAGCACCAGCAGCAGGATGAGCCCGCCGGTGAAGCCCGCCGCCTTCCGCACGGTGCCCGGCGGGATCAGGCTCTGGGCCGCCGACAGCAGCACCGACACCAGCACCACGGAGGTCAGCCACACCCGCACCGCCTCCATCATGGCATCACCGCCCCCACGGAGGCCAGCACGGAGATGAGCAGCAGCAGCGCGCAGCTGCCGGTCATGCCCAGGATGAGCCCGAAGGCGCCTCCCAGCCCGTCGATGAGCTTGCACAGCCCCGGCGCCCCCACCACGGAGGCCAGGTACGCCGTCCCCTTGTACAGCAGGTACTGGACCCCCAGCTGCAGAAAGGGATAGGCGCAGGCCGCCAGGATGGCCAGCATTCCGAAGACGCCGATGGTGTTCTTCAGCATACCGGCCCCGGCCAGCACCGTCTCCGACGCGTCGGCGATGATCCCGCCCACCACCGGCACCACGCCGGAGATGGCGGCCTTGGTCACCTTCACCGTGGCGCTGTCCGCGGAGCCGGAGATGATCCGCACCACGGAGAGGTACACGGTGAACACCAGCAGCGCCGTGGTGAGCAGCCAGGTCACCAGCTTCTTCAGCCCCTCGGCGATGGCCCCCAGCCGGTTTTCCGGCAGGCAGGCCGCCGCCGTCAGCAGGCCGATGTACAGGTACACCAGGGGCAGCAGCAGCTCCCGGATCAGCCGCAGCAGCAGGTCCACGAAGAACACGGTGGACACCTGCTGCACCGTGGCGGTGGTGATGGCTCCGCTGGCCGCCGTGGCCGTCGCCAGGGTGGGCAACAGCGCCTGGGAGAAGTCCGCCAGCTCCCCGATGGTCTGGCTGCCCAGGCCCATCAGGGTGTCCAGGCTCCCGGCGGAGGCCAGGGTGATGGACAGCGCCCCCGCCATGGGCAGAAACGCCGCGCCCTTTCCCTGGATGCCCTGGGCGAAGCCCTCCACCGCGCCGCAAAGGACCACCACCAGCAGCACTGCCGCCGCGCCCCGGGTCCGCTCACGGACCACGTCTCCCACCTGGTCCGCCAGCCGGGAGAGGATATTCCCCACGCCCTGGGCAAAGCCTGTCCCGCCAGAGAGGTCCCCGTCCGCCAGGTCCTCCGCCGCCTCCGGGGCGGCGCGCTCCAGGTCTGCCGGCAGGTCCGACGCCCTGGCGGAGGTGGTCAGCGCCAGCACCAGCGCCGCCAAACAGATCCACCATTTCATCCCATCAGCTCCATCAGCATGTCCAGCACCGCCCGCAGCAGCGGCAGGGCCGCCAGCAGGGCGCAGAGGGTCCCCGCTGTCTCCACCACGGAGGCCAGGGCGCTCTCGCCCGCGTCCCGGCAGAGATTTCCCCCCACCTGCACCACCAGGGCGATGCCGATGGTCTTGTACAGGGGCGTGAACAGGTCCGGCGGCACGCCGCTGCCTGCGGCCAGTTCCTCCAGGAAGGCCAACAGCTCCTCCACGACGCCTGCCAGCGCCAGGGCCACCACCACGGCGGCCCCCACCGCCAGCAGCAGCGCCGTCTCCGGACTGCCCCGCTTCACCACCAGGGCCAGCAGCGCCCCCACCACGCACAGCCCCGTCACCTGGATGACCTGCTCCATGTCAGAAGTCGAACAGGGACTTGATGAGGTCGAACAGGTCGCTGATCTCCTGCACCATCAGCATCAGTACGCACACCAGCCCCGCCAGCACCACCATCAGCCCCTGCTCCTCCCGGCCCGAGCGGATCAGCAGCTGGTTCAGCACCGCCACCAGAATGCCGATGGCGGCGATCTTGAAAATCAAATCCACTTCCATGTGTCGTCCTCATCAAATCAGTAAGATCACCAGCAGCGCCGCGCCGGAGAGCCACAGCGCCGCGGACCGCTTCTCCGTCTCCTGTCGGCGGTCTCGGGTGAGCTCCAGGTCCTTCCGCAGCGATTTGTTGGTAAGTAAGATTGCTTTACAGATATTCTCCTCATCTCCCTGGAGCGCGTCTCCCATGGCTGCCAGGGCCTGCCGGTCCTCCAGGCGCAGGGGCAGGGCCTCGGCGGCGGAGCGCCAGCTCTGCCCCAGGGGGGCGCCCCGGGCCAGCGACGATGCCACGGAGGTACAGAACGCCCGGACGTCCGCCGTCCGGTCCCGGCCCAGCGTCCCCAACAGCCGGGGCAGGCTGGTCCGGCGGAGCCGGATCTCCTCCGCCATGCGGTCCAGCAGGGCGATGAGGTCCGCCAGCGTGTCCAATTCCCGCCTGCGCTCCGCCAGCCCCCGCCGCCAGGCCCAGGCGCCGGCCCCCAGGATGCACGCCGCCCCCAGCAGCTTCACCATGGCAGTTCCTCCACTTCATACGTCCTTCCGCTTCCCTCCCGGCGGATGCAGACCGCCAGGCGGAACACCCCCTCCGCCAGCAGCTGCCGGTACAGCGGCCGCTGGTCCAGCTGCTCCGCATCGGCGGCGTGGATGGTGGCCAGCAGCCCCACGCCGCAGCCGGCGGCCTGGACGGCGGCCCGCAGGTCCGCCTCCGCCGTGATCTCGTCCACGGCGATGACCTGGGGGTTCATGGCCCGCAGGGCCATTGGAATGCCCAGAGCCTTGGGACAGGCGTCCAGCACATCGGTCCGGAGGCCCACATCCATTTGGGGCGCGCCCCGGACCATCACCGCCACCTCCCCCCGCTCGTCGATGAGGGAGACCCGCAGGCCCGGTCGTCCCGCCCCCCCTGTGGAGAGGCACCGGACCAGGTCCCGCAGCAGCGTGGTCTTGCCGCCCCCCGGCGGGGACAGCAGCAGGGTATTCTGATACCGCCCCGCCTGGAACAGCCGGGGGACGATGTCCTCTCCCACGCCCCGCCGCTCCCGGGCGATGCGGACGGCGGCGGAGGACAGATCCCGCAGGGCGGTGTTCTCCCCGCCCTTCATCACCGCCGTGCCGCACAGCCCCACCCGGAAGCCGCCCCGGACGGCCAGATACCCCTCCCGCAGGGTCTCCGCCGCCGCGTAGCGGGAGTAGTCCGTGGCCAGGTCGCAGAGGTCCTCCAGGTCCTCCGTCGTCACGGCATCCCCAAGAGACCGCTCCCCCTCCGGCAGCAGCACCGCCAGCGGCCGCCCCGCCCGGAGGCGGAACTCCTCCGCCAGCCGTCGCACCTCCGGCGGCTGGGCCAGTGCCAGGCTCCGCAGCCGGCCCGGCAGCACCCGGGCCGCCTCCTCGTACCGGCGGATGGCCGTCTCGTCCTCCATGGGCAGCGCCCCCTTTCGTAACACGCTATACTCTATGAGAGGTTGTCCCCGGATATGACTGCCGGTCCCTAAAAAAGGGACAGGCTTGTAAAAATGGAAAGTAAGCTTGACATGAGGGCGGACCTGTGCTATGTTGATAATGGAAAGCAAACTTTCCGTCTGTTGTGAGGCGGATGGAGCGGGAGAGGAGGCGGACGCACTTGAAAAACCGGTTGGAAGCACTGCGCAAGGCCCGGGGCATCAAGCAGGAGGAGCTGGCGGAGGCGCTGGAGGTGTCCCGCCAGACCATCGGGTCCCTGGAGAACGGGCGGTACAACCCCTCCATCCTGCTGGCCTTCAAAATCGCCCGGTACTTCGGCACCACCATTGAGGACATTTTCATCTATGAGGAGGGGGAGACATGAAGCGGAAGAGACTTTTAATCGCTCTGCTGGTCATCGGCGTTGTGCTGTGGTGGTTTGGCTTTTACGTGACGTCCTTTATTCCGGATGATGTCCGTCGGTTTCTCATCTACGCAGGCCCAGTGATCATCGGCATATGCGCAGGACGCCTTCACCGTCTGCGGCGGCTGGCCAGAGATCCCGCTCTGCGCCGGAAGGATGCGGCGCAGAATGATGAGCGGAACATGGCCATCCAGAATCAAGCCGGAATGATCGCCGGCGGGGTCATAGTCATTTTGCTCTCATTTTCCGCTATGGCATTTTCCCTCATTACGAGCCTGGGCGTACCGGAATGGATCTCTTACTTTCTTTTTGGAATCTGTGTATGTTATTTGCTGTTGTATGAGATCCTGTACCAATGGCTCCAGCGGAAGATGTGAGGAGGTTTTGTCATGAATCGCAATCAGAAAAAGCGCCTGTTTCAGCTCCTGCTGGCGGGCGGGTATCGTCCTGCTGGCCCTGGCCGTTCTGCTGGACGGCCGGGTCTCCGACGCTTTGGGCGGGATGCTCTGCGGCATAGGCTCCGGCCTGCTAGCCATGTCAGGGTCCACCCTGCTGAACCTCCGCCACGAGGCGAAGCACCCGGAGATGGCCCGGCAGCACGACATCGAACAAAAAGACGAGCGGAACGTGGCCATCCGGAACCGGGCCAAGGCCGTGTCCGGCGAGGCGCTCCAGTGGAGCGTCCTGGCGGCGGCGTGGCTTTCCATCGGCCTGGACGCGCCGCTGTGGGTGCCCCTGGCCGCCACCGGCGTGTTCGTGGCCAAATCCATATTGGAGCTGTATCTCATGGTCCGCTATGAGCGGGAGATGTAAAGGGGGTTCCGAGATGAAAAAGCGTTGGTATCTGCTGATGATAGCGGCGGGACTCCTGCTTTGCGCAGTCTCCATCCGATTCTTCCAGCGGCTCCCCAAGCCCGTCTTTGCCCTGGTGGCGGCGGGTGGCTCCGTGCTGGTGGGCGGCTCCCTCGGCTCCCTGCTGTGCCGGGGCTTTCAGGTACAAGATCCGGTACTCGTTCAGGCTTACAAGGAACAGCTCGACGAGCGGAACACCATGATCAATGAAAAGGCTTCGGCCCGGGCCGCCCGGATCGTCCAGTATTCCATCCTGTATTTTGGCCTGGCTTACGCCCGCTTTCTGGATCTGCCCATGTGGATCACCTGGGGTCTGATCGGTTTCTGTCTCATATGGGCCCTCCTGGAATATGGCCTTACCATCTGGTACCGGCATAGGATGTAGCAAAGCAGGGGCCCCGGCAGTATGCCGGGGCCCCGCCGCGCTGCCGCTCACTTGCAGCAGCACTGGATGTCGTCGCAGCTCTCAGGGGCCTTGACGGTGTTGGGCGGGAAGAACTCGCCCACCGGGAAGGAGATGTTCCGGAACAGGGCACAGGGGTCCTCGCATCCGTCGCCGCAGGCACACTCCTTGTCGGGCATGCAGTAGTCGTACACCGGCACCAGCAGCTGGGTGTCCCGCTCCAGCCGGACGATGGAGAACTGACCCAGGGTCACATAGATCCTCCGGCTGTCGTCCCCGCTGGAGAGCTCACCGCCGAAGCAGTCGTTGACAAAGGACGGCACCTCGCACAGGTCGCAGTCGCACTCCCGTTTGCCGCAGCAGTCCAGGATGCGGGCATCCAGCACGATGGGATCCACAGCCTCCACCACGGCGATGGGGGCGTTGGCCCGCTGCATCATCTGGGGATCCGGGCCGCCGGCCGCCATCTGGGAGGAGAAGATCTTGGCGCTCCCCTCGCTGCCGAACAGGATGGCCCGCTTGTCAAAGACGCACAGGCCCTCCACCGTCACCGGGACCGGGCAGCTGAGATAGGCCTGGAGGGTGACATGGTAGAAGAAGCGCATATCCACAGTGTAAAAGCCCCGGTTGAAGCTGACGGGCTCCACGTCCACATACACGTACAGCAGTCTGGCGCTGCCGCCCTTCACAGACAGGGCGCGGTTGATGGTATCCACACACTGCAGCTTGGGGTAAAACCGCAGGTCCTCGATGCAGTCCTTGTCGCGGCAGGAATCATAGATCTTCCTGGTATGGATGCAAACCGCCTCCCGGATGCCGCAGGAGTCTCCCACGGGACCGGGCATCACTTTCTCAGGCATTGCAATACCTCCTAATAAGTAGCTGGTGAAAGAGAAGCTCTTTCAGTCCAGTGTATGCAGCCTGCCGCCAATGGTGCGGCGTAGAAATTCGGACTATACAAACCCGGCGGTCTTGGGGTATAATACAAATGTATGCAATTCCCATCGGCCAAGGAGGTGCCGCCTGTGCCCGGCTTTATTCATGACAAGCTGGAGATCAAATTCCTGATCCTGTACATCACTGCCCGGGTGATCGAACCGATCCCCTTTGATACAGTGTGGGACCTGGCCATGTGCGACGAGGGCGTGGATTACTTTGACTTCTCCGAGTGCCTGGCGGACCTGGTAAAGACCGGACATCTGACGCTGTCGGCGGACGGGCTGTATGCCATCACGGACAAGGGGCTGCGGAACAGTCAGATCTGTGAGTCCAGCCTTCCCTACTCCGTGCGGCTGCGGTGCGACAAGAATCTGTCCGCCTGCAACCGCCATCTGCGGCGGAAGAGCCAGGTAAAAGCCTCCACGGAGAAGCGGCCCAACGGCACCTATACGGTGCGGCTGGAGCTGTCGGACGACATGGGCAGCGTGATGGATCTGCGTCTGGCCATCCCCCGGGAGGACATGGCCGCCATGCTGACAGAGCGGTTCCGGAAGTCCCCGGAGCGGCTGTACGGTGAGATCATGCGGGCCCTGATGTCCTCTGAGCCGGAGGAAGAAACGCTGTAATTCCCAACAACAAAATTGAGGAGGTTTTCACTTTGCCGCTTATGTTTCTGACCGCCGTCGGCGCGTTCATCGTGGGGCTGACCGTACGGCTCATCTTCCAGCGCCTCCGCCGTCCTTGGATCGTGACGCTGGTGCTGCTGCTTCCTGCGATCTTCTACGGATGCATCTATCTGCTGCAGTCCCCCACCCAGGGGGTGCTGGACTCCCTGCTGTGGGCCGGTCCCATGGCCGCCGGCGGAGTAATCGCTGAGATCGCCTTCCGGCGTGGGTGAGTCCACGAGATCGGAGGTCCTTATGGATGTTGCAAGTATCCTGATAATCGCCGTCTGCGGCGCCAGAAGATCTCATAAAAAGAAAGACGCCCGTGTCCAGTGGACACGGGCGCTTTTTTCTCAACTCTATTTCACCACGACGTTCTCTGCGCCCAGGGTCTCCCGGGCCTCCTGGAGCAGGGCCTCATGAAGGACGACATGCGTGCCGTAGACCTTCCGGGTGTCCGCCATCACCATCTTCACGGTGGTGGTGCCGGGAAACATTTGGAACACCAGCTTCATGTGGCGGACGCTGGGGTGGTCCAGGCTAGGGAATTTCAGGTACAGCACCTGCCCCGGCGTCGCCGGGACCTGCGTTCCCGCCGAAGCCGGCGCCTCCGCCCCGCTCAGGGGATAGGCGCTGTCACACAGGATCTGGGGCGCCTTCTCGTCCCGGACGGACAACCGCCCCTTCACCACTACCGCCTGGTTCTCCTTCAGGTAGGATCCGCAGGACTCCAGCACCCGGGCGAAGCACAGCAGCTCCATGGAGGCGGTATCGTCCTCCACTGTCACATAGGCCATCAGGGAGTTGTTTTTGGTGGTCTTGGTTTTGCTGGAGGTGACGATGCCGCAGATGGTGATCCGCTGGTCGTCGGCGAACCGGGTGGGGCCGCCCTCCTGGGCGAAGTCCGCCAGAATGGAGCCGATGGTAGGCGCCCCCAGCCGCCGCACGGCATCCCGGTACTGGTCCATGGGATGGCCGGAGAGATAGAGGCCCGTGGTCTCCTTCTCCATCAGCATCAGCTGCTCCGGGCTGTACTCGGCAATATCCGGCAAGGGGATCTCCTTCACATTCTTTCTGCCGTCACTGCCGCCGTCGGCCAGGGAGAAGAAGTCCATCTGACCCTCCAGGTTCTGGCGATGGCTGTCTGCCACCGCGTCCATGACGGACTCATACACCTGGATCAGCTGGGACCGCATGGCCCCCAGGGAGTCGAAGGCGCCGGAGCGGATCAGGTTCTCCACCGCCCGCTTGTTCATGTCGCTGCCCGCCATCCGGTCGCAGAAGTCGTAGAGGGACGTGAAAGGCGCCTGCTCCCGCTCCCGCATCACCGCCTGGATGAAGCCCCGGCCGATGTTCTTGATGGCCACCAGCCCGAAGCGGATGCCCCCCTCCTCCACGGTGAACCGGTCGGCGGAGCGGTTGATGTCCGGCGGCAGCAGGGCGATGCCGCAGTCCCGGCACTCGCTGATGTAACCCGCCACCTTGTCGGAGTTGTCCAGCACGCTGGTCAGCAGGGCCGCCATGTACTCCTTGGTATGGTGGCACTTGAACCAGGCGGTCTGGTAGGCCACCACCGCATAGGAGACGGCATGGGCCTTGTTGAAGGCGTAGTTTGCAAAGTCGTAGATCTCGTTGTAGATAGCCTCGGCAGTCTCCGCCGGGATCCCGTTGGCCACGCAGCCGGCGATGTTCCGATCCGGGTCGCCGTGGAGGAAGGCCTCTCGCTCCCGCTCGATGTCCTTGGCCTTCTTCTTGCTCATGGCCCGGCGGACCATGTCGGCCTGGCCCAGGGAATACCCTGCCAGCTGCTGGAAGATCTGCATCACCTGCTCCTGGTAGACGATGCACCCGTAGGTGATGGACAGGATGGGCTCCAGGGACGGGTGCTTGTAGGTCACCCGGCTGGGGTCGTGCTTGCAGGCGATGAACCGGGGGATGGAGTCCATGGGGCCGGGCCGGTACAGGGCCACGATGGCGGTCAGGTCCTCGATGGACTGGGGCCGCAGGCCCACGCACACGCCGGTCATGCCGGCGGACTCCATCTGGAACACGCCGGAGGTCTTTCCGGCGGAGAGCATCTCATAGGTCTCCGGGTCGTCCTCCGGGATATCGGAGAGCTGGAAGTCCGGCTGGTGCTCCTGGACCATCTTCACCGCGTCGTCCAGCACCGTCAGGTTCCGCAGGCCCAGGAAGTCCATCTTCAGCAGGCCCAGCTCTTCCAGGGTGGTCATGACATACTGGCAGACCACCGTGTCGTCGTTTTTGGACAAGGGCACGTAGTCCACCACCGGCCGCTTGGTGATCACCACGCCAGCGGCGTGGGTGGAGGCGTGGCGGGGCATCCCCTCCAGGGCCCGGGCAGTGTCGATGAGCTTTTTTACCTGCTCGTCGGTCTCATACTGCTCCCGCAGGGGCTTGCTCAGGCGCAGAGCATCGTCCAGAGTGATGTGGAGGGCGCCGGGCCCGGCGGGCACCTGCTTGGCGATCACGTCCACGTCGGCATAAGGCATGTTCATCACCCGGCCCACGTCCCGGATGGCGTTCCGGGCAGCCATGGTGCCGAAGGTGACGATGTGGGCCACGTGGTCGTCCCCGTACTTCCGGCGGACGTACTCGAACACCTCGTCCCGGCGGGTGTCGCCGAAATCCATGTCGATATCCGGCATGCTGACCCGCTCCGGGTTCAGGAACCGCTCGAAGTACAGATTGTATTTGACTGGATCGATGTCCGTGATGTGGAGACAGTAGCTGACCATGGAGCCTGCGGCGCTGCCGCGGCCGGGACCCACGGGGATGCCCGCGCGCCGGGCGTAGTTCACGAAATCCGAGACGATGAGGAAGTAGTCGGTGAACCCCATCTTCTCGATCATGTCCTGCTCGTAATGGAGCTGGTCCCGGTATTTGGCATCGTCCCCGTACCGCTTCCGGTAGCCGTCGTCGCAGAGCTTCTTCAGGTAGGAGAAGCTGTCGTATCCCTCCGGCAGCTGGAATTCCGGCAGGTGGTACTTGCCGAAGGTGAACTTCAGGTTGCACATGTCGGCGATCTTCGCCGTGTTTTCCAGTGCGCCCTCGTAGACGTCGGCGGGAAACAGCGCCGCCATCTCCTCCTCGCTGCGGAGGTAGAAGTTCCGGGGCTCGTAGCGCATCCGGTTCTCATCGTCGATGGTCTTGCCGGTCTGGATACAGAGGAGCACGTCGTGGGCCTCAGCGTCCTCCTTCCGGAGGTAGTGAGCGTCGTTGGTGCACACCATGGGCAGACCCGTCTCCTGGTGGATCCGGAGGATGCCCTGGTTCACGATCTGCTGGTCCCGGATGCCGTGGTCCTGGAGCTCCAGGTAGAAGTGGTCCGGGCCGAAGATATCCGCCAGCTCCAGGGCGTAGTTCTTGGCGTTCTCATACTCCCCGTTCCGCAGCCGCCGGGGGATCTCCCCCGCCAGACACGCCGACAGAGCCACCAGTCCCCCGCTGTGCTGGCGCAGCAACTCCAGATCGATCCGGGGCTTGATATAGAACCCCTCCGTCCACCCTTTGGACACCAGATAGGAGAGGTTGCGGTACCCCTCCTCATTCTCGCACAGCAGCACCAGATGGCGACTCTCGGCGTCGAACTCATGGACCTTGTCAAACCGGCTCCGGCCCTGGGGAGTGACGTATACCTCGCAGCCGATGATGGGCTTGACGTCCTCCGCCTTGCAGGCCCGGTAAAAGTCCACCGCGCCGTACATGACGCCGTGGTCCGTGATGGCGCAGGCCGTCTGGCCCATGCCCTTCACGATACCGGGCAGGTCCCGGATGCGGCAGGCGCCGTCCAGCAGGCTGTACTCCGTATGGACATGTAAATGGACAAAAGACATGGCGCACTCCTGTTTGAATTCCTGAAAAATCTATTCGAATATTGGCTCACCCGCCCTCCGGCGGGTTCATCTTTCTCCCGCCTCCGCCAGCATTTGTTCCAGGATCTCCACTGCCGTGACCACCATGATGTCGCAGTGGCTATGGGCCCCCAGCCGGAAAGCGGCGGGCGTGGCCTCCGTGGCGCCGGGGGCGACAGTCCGCAGGTCCCCGCAGCGAGTGTGACCAAACACCTCCTGGAACCGGCGGCGGAACTCCTTTGCCTTGGGATAGACCGTCTTGTGCCCGCCCCGATCCGCCGGATCAGCATGCAGCCGGCTGAGCACATAGACACCGCCGCTGACGGCGCCGCAGACCTCTTCGTGACAGCCGCCCATGCCGCCGCCGAATCCGCTCATGGCTGCCGCCAGCTCATCCGGTGTCGTCCCCAGCAAATCCGCGAAGGGGGCCGCCACCGCCTGGGCACAGTTGTATTTTTCCTTGCGATAGTTGAATGCCAATGCACAACGATCCATAATATTCCTCCATTTTTCAATATCTATAAAGTATTTTTACATTACAATTCTTTTGACAGCTGCAGGAGCTTCCGCAGTCGGTGGTTCAGGCAGGACTTTGTCACCGGCGGATCGAATTCCTCCGCCAGCTCACTGAGGGTCAGCTCCGGATTCTCCAGCCGCAGAGAGGCCGTCACCTGCAGCTTCTCCGGCAGCTGCTCCAGCAGCCCTGCCTCCCGGAGACGCCGGATAGCCTCCAGCTGCTCCTGGGCTGCCTCCACCGCCTTGTCCAGGTTGGCGCTGTCGCAGTTGAGGCGGCGGTTGACGCTGTTGCGCAGATCCTTCTCCAGCTTGGCGGACATGACGCTCATAGCCGCCACCGGAGCGCCGATGAGGGTGAGAAAGTCTTCGATCTGGTCGCTCTGTTTGAAATAGGTGATGCAGCTGCCGTTGCGGGTGACGCTCTTGGGAGGATAGCCGCACTCCCGCAGCAGCACTTCCAGCTCCCGGCTCACCTGCAGATGGGAGGTGGCCAGTTCCAGATGGTAGCGCTTGGCGGGGTCTGTAACGCTGCCGCCGGCAAAAAACACCCCCCGCAGAAAGGATGCCCGGCAGCAGTCCTCCTCCAGCAGTCCGAAGTTGATGTGGAGGGCCAGGTTCTGCTCCGGGCTGAAGCCCAGCAGGTCCACGATCCGGCGGATCTTGGCCTCGTCGGTGATCTGGAACACCAGCTTTCCGGTCTCCCCCGCCTCCGGCGTCCGGTCAAACCGGATGCTGAAGGCACGCTGGAACAGCTTGGGCAGACGGCCGGCCAGGGCGGGATTGCCGGTGATGATCCGCACCTCGCCGGCGCTGAAGGTGTTGCAGTACAGCAGGATGCCGTAGGCCTCCGCCCGTGCGCAGCAGAGCTTCTGCACCGGCAGGCGGCACAACTCGTTTTTCGCTTCAAAGGAAAAGGACATAGGGGGTCTCCTTCAACATGGGTCTTTCCGCATGGCGGATCCTCACTTCCGGTCCTCCATGCGGTAGGGATCTCTCTGAGGGCTGAACCGGGCGCCGGCGATGCGGACGCTCCGCTCTGCGTGGAGCAGGATCAGCTCCCGGGCCAGATCGTCCGGGTGATGGCGGACAAAGCCATTCTCCACCGTGGCCACCGGCCGCTCCACGACCTCCACGCCCAGAGCCTCGCAGGCGGCCCGGTCACAGCGGATGCGCTCTGCCCCCTCCTCCGCATACCGTGCGGCCACCGCTTTCGGGATGGGAGAGGAGTTGGTCAGGCACAGGCCGAACAGCCCCGGCACTGAGTGGGCAAAAATAGCAGCGATGTGGTCGGAGACGGTATAGCCCTCCGTCTCTCCCTCCTGCGTCATCACGTTGCACACATAGACCTTCAGCGCATCGGAGGCACAGATCGCCTCCACGATCCCCCCCACCAGCAGATTGGGGATGATGCTGGTATACAGGCTCCCGGGACCCAGGACGATCATGTCCGCCTCCGCGATGGCGGAGAGGGCCTCCGGCAGGGCGCGGGAGTCCTCCGGGATCAGCCGCACCTGGCGGATGCGGCAGTCCTCCTGCTTCTTGCAGTAAAAGATCTTGGACTCCCCAACCACTGTGGCGCCGTTTTCGAATTCCGCCTCCAGCTTCACGTCCGCTGTGGTCACCGGCAGCACCCGGCCGGTAATGGCCAGGACCTGGCTCATGCGGCGCACCGCCACATCGAAGGACGGCGAAATGCCGTTCAGTGCCGCCAGGAACAGATTGCCGAAGCTCTGTCCCGCCAGGGACCCCTCCGTAAAGCGGTAGTGGAGCAGCTCCCGCATTACCGGCTCCGTGTTGGCCAGGGCCTCCATGCAGTTGCGGATGTCCCCCGGCGGGGGCATCCCCAAGTCCTGGCGCAGCATACCGGAGCCGCCGCCATCATCCGCCACCGTGACAATGGCGGAGAGATTTTCCGTATATTGCTTCAGTCCCCGCAGCATGGTGGACAGGCCATGGCCGCCGCCGATGACAGCCACCCTGGGACCGTGCACCCGGGGGACGCGGTATTCCTGCTCTTTCACCTCTCAGCCTCCCCGCATCATGTCCCGGTGATTTTCCAGCGCCTGATAGCCCTGTTCCCGGATAAAGCCCGCAAGAGCGTGAGTCACCGCCACAGAGCGGTGATGTCCTCCCGTGCAGCCCACGGCGATGGTAAGAGAGGTCTTCCCCTCCTCTGCATACAGAGGCAGGGAGAAGGCCAGCAGGTCCTCCAGCCGCTTCATGTAATCCTGGGTCTGGGGGAAGTGGAACACGTAGTCCGCCACTGCCTTGTCCAGCCCCGTCTGATGCCGCAGGTCCTCAATGTAAAACGGGTTGGGCATGAACCGCACATCAAACACCAGGTCCGCCTCCATAGGAAGGCCGTATTTGAATCCGAAGGAGAGAACGCTGACCGTCATGCCCCCCTTCTCCCCTTCCTGATCAAACAGGCGCAGCAGTTCGCCCCGCAGCTGGGCAGTAGAGAGCCGGGAGGTGTCGATGACGAAGTCCGCCCGCTCCTTGACAGGGGCCATCAGCGCCAGCTCCTTCTCCACTGCATCCTCCAGGGAATCGGCACCGGCCGCCAAGGGATGGCGGCGGCGGGTCTCCTTGTACCGCTTGATGATGGTCTCCGGGGAGGCCTCCAAAAACAGCATCCGGCACACGGCATCCATGGCCTTCAGCTTATCCAGCACATCGAACAGCTCCGTGAAGGAGCTGGCGGTCCGCACATCGTACACCAGGGCCACCCGGTCGTACCGGCCGTTGCCCCCGGCACAGAATTCCGCAAATTTCAAAATCATGGCGGCGGGCATGTTGTCCACGATATAGAAGCCCATGTCCTCCAAAAAGGAGGCCGCCTTGCTCTTCCCGGCCCCGGAGAGGCCGGAGATGATGAGGATCTCCATGTCCCACACCGTCCCTTCTCAGTCGATGATCTTCACTTCCGGTTCCAGACGGACGCCGGTCATGTCAAGCACCCGATCCTGGATCTGCCGGATCAGCGCTGTCACGTCGGCGCAGGTGGCCCCGCCCCGGTTGATGACAAAGCCCGCGTGCTTCTCGCTGACCTGGGCGCCGCCCACCGTCAGCCCTTTCAGACCGCACTGGTCGATCAGCGTCCCGGCGAAGTATCCCTCCGGCCGCTTGAAGGTGCTGCCGGCGCTGGGGAATTCCAGCGGCTGGCTGGTTCTGCGCTTTTCCAGCAGCTCCCGCATCCGGTCCCGGATAGCCGCCGGGTCTCCGGGTGAGAGCCGGAATACCGCCCGCAGCACCACCGCGTCCGGGTGGTCCGTCAGGAAGCTGCGGCGGTAACCGAAGGCCATCTCCGATCCGGAGAGGGTCCGGATACCCGCCTCCGGCAGCAGCAGCGTCACGGACCGGATCACCTGGGCCATCTCCCCGCCGTAGGCGCCGGCGTTCATGCACACTGCGCCGCCCACCGTGCCGGGGATGCCGTGGGCGAACTCCAGCCCCGCCAGTCCCTGCCGGCAGGCGAAATCCGCCACCCGTGCCAGGGATGCTCCGGCCTCTGCCGTCGCCTCATCCGCTGTCTCCCCCGCCTCCACGCGATTCAGCGCGGCGGAGGTATCGACCACCAGCCGGTCCAGGCCCGCATCCGGACACAGCAGATTGGTGCCGTTGCCGATGACCAGGGGCCGGGCGCCGCAGGCTACGGCATGGTCCAGCAGCAGCACCAGCTGCTCCCCCCGCTCCGGGAAGGCCATCCGCCGGGCAGGGCCGCCGATGCGGAAGGAGGTATGGCGGCTCATGGGCTCATCACACGCCACTCGCAGATCCGGCAGATACTCCGCCGTCCATTTGTCCAAATCAGTCCACCAGTCCATTCCTGGACCTCCTCATGTTGAAGTTGCCCGGCACAGCAGTGCCGCGCCGATGATGCCGGCATCGTTGCCCAGCTCTGCCCGCAGGATCCGGGCGGACCGGCCGCCGTGGCGGCTGTAGCACAGCTCTCCCACCCGATGCCGCAGGGGTTCCAGCAGCAGCGCCTCCGGCGCACCGGCCACGCCGCCCCCGAAGGCCACCGCCTCCGGCCGCAGGAGATTGATGAGGTTGGCGGTCCCCTCCGCCAGATTCTCCACATAGTCCCGGCACACGGTCAGGGCCGTCTCGTCCCCGGCTTCCGCCGCCAGGAAGGGCGTTCGGCCATCCACGGTGCCCTGCTCCGCCGCCAGACGGTGGAGCAGGCTCTCGGGGTGCGCCTTCATGGCAGCCCTGGTCCGGCGGATCAGCGCCGGGGCGGCAGCATACTGCTCCCAGCAGCCCCTGCGGCCGCAGGGGCAGGGCTCTCCGCCGGCGCGGAGCACCATGTGCCCCGCCTCGCTGGAGGCCTCGCCGCCCCGCAGGCGGCCGTCCAGAATGATGCCGGCCCCGATGCCGGTGCCCAGGGTCAGCACCACAAAGTCCCGGACGCCCCGGCCCGCGCCCTGGAAGTACTCCCCCACGGCGGCGCAGTCTGCGTCGTTGCCAAGCAGCACCGGCACATCCATATGGCTGCGGAAGAGCTCCGCAAGGGGCACATGGGCCAGGGGGATATTGGGGGTAAACAGCACCTCGCCGCCGGAGACGGCCCCCGGCAGGCCGATGCCAACGGAGACCACATCCTGGCACGTTCCGCCGGCGGCCTGCAGCACTTCCGCAGCCAAAGCCGCCAGATCCGCTGCGAAGGTCTCCGCCCCCCGGAATTTCAGCGGACGATGCGCGGAAGCCAGCAGGCGGCCTGCCTCATCCGTCACGCCGGCCTTCAGGTTGGTGCCGCCCACATCGATGCCGATAAACAGGCCGCTCATTTCTGCCTCCGGCTGCCCATGTCCGCCCGCATATCCACCCGCTGGGCCAGCTCCTGGGCGGCGTTGAAGCCATAGCGCCGGTGGCGGTTGTTCATGGCGGCCACTTCCACGATGCTGGCCAGGTTCCGGCCCGGACGCACAGGGATGGTGACACAGGGGACCTCCACGCCCATGATGTCGATGTGGTGATCCTCCAGCCCCAGGCGGTCATAGATCTTCGTCTCGTCCCACTGTTCGAACTGGACCACCAGGTCGATCTGGGATTCCTCCATGATGGCGCTCATGCCGAACAGCTGCCGCACATCGATGACGCCGATGCCGCGCAGCTCGATATAGTGGCGGATCACCTCCGGCGCGGTGCCGATCAGCTGGTTTGAAATGCGGCGGATCTCCACCGCATCGTCCGCCACCAGCCGGTGGCCCCGCATGATGAGCTCGATGGCAGATTCGCTCTTGCCGATGCCGGAGTCTCCGGTGATCATCACACCCTCGCCGGCGATGTCCAGCAGCACGCCGTGGCGGGTGACGCAGGGAGCCAGCACCCGGTTCAGATATTCGATCGTGTGGCTGGTAAACTCCACTGTGGTCTCCTGGGTGCGCAGCAGAGTGCGTTCATGGCCCTGAGCGCTCTCCAGGCACTCAGGGAAGCACTCCAGGCCCCGGGAGATCACCAGGGCCGGAATGTCGTAGAGAAACAGATCGTCAAAGCACTTGCGCCGCTGCTCTGCCGTCAGGCCCCCCAGATAGGTGATCTCCGCCTTGCCCAGCACCTGGAGCCGGCGGGGGTCAAAGTAGTCGTAAAAATTATGGAACTGCAGGCCGGGCCGGTTCACGTCCGTGATGGTCAGCAGCGCCGTGTCATAGTCGCTGCCCCTGTTCAGCACCTCCAGATCGAAGAGGGCCACCAGCTCCGAAATTTTCAGGCCGTGTTCTTGCATATCGTCTCCCCATTTCTTCCGGCAGCCGGTGTCCGGTGCCGTATTCTCGCAGCCCGGGCGCACGCCCGGCGCAGTGGATGAAATCGCAGCGCCCGCATAGGGCGCGGAAGTATCTATATTATATATGAATCGAACCGTTTGCGCAACACCCAGCCGCCGCTTTCCCCCAGCCCTTGCCAGGGAAGGCCGGATGTGGTAGGATATGGGGCAGCGCGGACAGATACAAGTGAACAGATAAAAGATAAGAGATCCCCGCACCGGAAATATCTTTTATCCCTGATCTTTGATCTCTTATCTCCACGCGCAACTCTGCTGCAAAGGTGGTATTGCAATGCTGAACTGTCTCGCCGTCGGCCTCGGGGGCTTCGTGGGCTCCGTCTGCCGGTATCTGATGGGGCTGCTGCCCCTGGGCCGGGACTGGGCCTTTCCCATCCGGACCTTTGCCATCAATCTTTTCGGAGCCTTTGTCATCGGGGCCATCACAGCCCTGGCGGTGAAGCGGGCAGATCTGGATCCCAGGCTGGTGCTGTTCCTCAAAGCCGGAGTCTGCGGCGGCTTCACCACGTTCTCCTCCTTTGCGCTGGAGACCGGAGACCTGCTGCAAGGCGGCCACCCGGCTGCGGCCCTGCTCTATGCTTTGGCCAGCCTGACACTGGGTGTGCTGGCGGTCTTTGCCGGAGCCGCTTTGGTCCGCTGACCGCCCTGGCGGGCCATTCGAAAAAACCTTCGTTTTTTTGAAAATTTTACTTGCATTTTTCTTCTGTTTCTGCTATGATACCAGTTGTGCCTGTGAAAGGCACGGAGTACGCAACGGCAAGGAGGTGCAACGGATGGCTAAGTGCGAGTTCTGCGATAAGGGCGTTACGTTCGGCATCAAGGTCTCCCACTCTCATCGGCGTTCCAATCGGACTTGGAAGCCCAATGTGAAGCGTGTGAAGGCGATCGTCAACGGATCTCCCCGCCATGTGTATGTTTGTACCCGGTGTCTGCGTTCCGGTAAGGTCACCAGAGCGGTCTGACTTGGACAAACGAAATCCCGAACCACCCGGTTCGGGATTTTTTATTGCCCGCCCGGTTTCAGAAAGGAGCTGACCTGTCGTGGAGCACCCTATCCTCCCCCTGCGGAACATGCCCGCTCTGGCGGAGCAGGCCGCCGGCTGGTTCAGCCGCTGCTGGGGCATCCCGGAGGCGGAGTACCGGGAGAGCATCGCGCGGTGTCTCCGCTGCCTCTCCCCCGTCCCCCAATGGTATGTGATCGCGGACGGCGGCCGCCTGATCGCCGGGGCCGGCGTCATTGAAAACGACTTCCACGACCGGCCGGATCTGACGCCCAATCTCTGCGCCCTGTTCGTGGAGCCGGACTGGCGGTGCCGGGGCCTCGCCGGCCGGCTGCTGGACTTCATCCGCCGGGACCTGGGGGCCATGGGCATTCCCCGTCTGTATCTGGTGACGGACCACACGTCCTTTTATGAGCAGTACGGCTGGGCCTTCCTGACCATGGTCACCGGAGACGACCGCACCCAAGAGCGGATGTACACCACCCCCACCCTGCCGCCGGATACAATCGGCCCTTGACATTCCAGGGGTTTCAGGGGATAATGTACGTTGTTATTTTCTGTAATTTACCCGATATGGAGGTATTTGCATGGCTTTGGATCAGAGCTTTTTCCAGGAGATGGAGGCCCGAATCCCCAAGGGCAAGGTCCGTACCCGGTTCGCCCCCTCTCCCACCGGCTATATGCACGTGGGCAATCTGCGCACGGCGCTGTATACCTGGCTCATCGCCCGCCACGCGGGCGGAACGTTCATCCTGCGGATCGAGGACACGGACCAGGGCCGTCTGGTGGAGGGCGCCACGGACGTGATCTACCGCACCATGGCGGAGTGCGGCCTCACCCACGATGAGGGCCCGGACGTGGGCGGCCCCGTGGGCCCCTATATTCAGTCGGAGCGCCGGGACCTGTATCAGCCCTACGCCCATCTGCTGGTGGAGAAGGGCGCCGCTTACTACTGCTTCTGTGAGAAGTCCGAGTCTGAGGAGGACGCCGGAGACTTCGATCGGGCGGACGACCCCTGCCGGGAGCTGGATCCCGCCGAAGCCCTCCGCCGGGTGGAGGCCGGAGAGCCCTATGTCATCCGGCAGAAGATCCCCCACGAGGGCGTCACCACTTTCCACGACGTGTCCTTCGGCGACATCACCGTGGAGAACAAGACGCTGGACGACCAGGTGCTGCTGAAGCGGGACGGCCTGCCTACCTACAACTTCGCCAACGTGGTGGACGACCACCTGATGGGCATCACCCACGTGGTCCGGGGCAGCGAGTACCTCTCCTCCGCCCCCAAGTACAACCTGCTGTATGAGGCCTTTGGCTGGGAGATCCCCACCTACGTCCACTGCTCCCCCGTCATGCGGGACCAGCACAACAAGATGTCCAAGCGCCACGGTGACCCCTCCTATGAGGACCTGAAGGCTCAGGGCTATCTGACGGAGGCCATTCTGAACTACGTGGCCCTGCTGGGCTGGGCCCCCAAGGGCGAGCGCAGCGAACAGGAGATCTTCTCCCTGGACGAGCTGGTGGCCGCCTTCGATATCGCCGGCATCTCCAAGTCTCCCGCCATTTTCGACATCGACAAGCTCACCTATTTCAACGCCACGTATCTCCGCGCCATGGCACCGGAGGCGTTCGCAAAGGCCGCAGAGCCCTATATCCGTCAGGCTGTGAAGAACCCCGCCATCGATGTGCATGCCGTGGCCGCCCTGCTGCAGGCCCGGTGCGAGAAGCTGACGGAGATCCCCGAGAAGGTGGACTTTTTCGATGCGCTGCCCGACTACGGCGTGGACTTCTTCACCAACAAGAAGTCGAAGACAAATCCCGAAGTCTCTCAGGCCATGCTGGAGGCCGCCATCCCCGCCCTGGAGGGCATCGGCGACTGGACCCAGGATGCCGTCCATGACACGCTGATCGCCCTGGCGGAACAATTGGGCGTGAAGAACGCCACCCTCATGTGGCCGGTGCGGATCGCCGCGGCCGGCAAGCTGGTGACTCCCGGCGGCGCCGTGGAGATCTGCCACATTCTGGGCAAGGATGAGACCCTGCGCCGTCTGCGGCTGGGACTGGACAAGCTCCGGGCATGAGACGGTTTCTCCTGGCGCAGTTCTCTCCCGTCCTCCAGGCCTGGCGGAACGGGTATGAGGGTGAGGTCCGGCGCTCCGTCATTGCCTTTTTCGTGCTGATTCTTCTGGCCTTCGGCGTGTGCCTGGCGGTACCGGAGGTTCGGCTCGGCCTCTCCGCCTATCTGCAGGGTTTTTATCAGGACATGGACCTGACGGATGAGACGGGAGCCCTCTCCCCTTTGGCGCTGTTCCTCAACAATCTGCGGGCCTGTGTGGTCACCATGCTCTACGGGCTGATCCCCTATGTCCGCATGCCCGCCCTGGCGCTGGGGATGAACGCTGTGGTGCTGGGCGGCATGGCCGCTGTCTACGCCGCAGCGGACTCCACCATGCTGCTGTTTGCCGCCGGACTCCTGCCCCACGGCATTTTTGAGCTGCCGGCACTGATCCTGTCCTTTTCCATGGGCCTGTATGTCTGCGGGCATCTGACCCGCCGGGTCCGGGGCGACAGCACCGCTCTCTCCCTGCGCCGCTGCGCATCCCTGAGCATGCGGCTGCTGGTGTTCCTGGTGCTGCCCCTTCTGATTCTTGCCGCTGTGACAGAGGCCTATGTGACGCCTCTCGTCATGGGTCTGTTCCTCTAATTTTGATCCACAGAAAGGACTTCCGACCATGAGTAAAACCACCATTCCCTCCGGCTACCGGATGCCCCTCAGCAACAACGAGCTGCAGCGGGCCATCGAACTGATCCATCAGGAGTTCCAGCACAGCCTGTGCGTGCGGCTGAACCTCCACCGGGTGTCCGCCCCTCTGTTCGTGGACGGCCGCACCGGCCTGAACGACGACCTCAACGGCGTGGAACGCCCTGTCTCCTTCGACATTCCCGACGTGGGCACCGACGGGCAGGTGGTCCACTCCCTGGCCAAGTGGAAGCGCCTGGCCCTGAAGCGGTACGAGTTCCCGGAGGGCACCGGCCTCTACACCAACATGAACGCCATCCGCCGGGATGAGGAGGTGGACAACCTTCACTCCATCTACGTGGATCAGTGGGACTGGGAAAAGCATATCTCTCCCAAGGACCGGAATTTGCTGTACTTAAAGG
The DNA here is from genome assembly GCF_016902445.1 of Oscillibacter valericigenes. Taxonomy (GTDB): domain Bacteria; phylum Bacillota; class Clostridia; order Oscillospirales; family Oscillospiraceae; genus Oscillibacter; species Oscillibacter avistercoris. The sequence continues at coordinate 36,131 of NZ_JACSNX010000006.1, forward strand.
AAACTGTGCGGGACATCGTGGGGGCCATCTGCGACACCTCCGCCGCTCTGCGCAACGCCTTCCCTGTCCTGACCTTCAAGCCGGACCGGGACGTGTATTTCATCACCACCCAGGAGCTGGAGGACCGCTTTCCCGACCTGACCCCCAACGAGCGGGAGCGGGAGATCTGCCGCAAGCACCGGACTGTGTTCCTGATGCAGATCGGCAAGACCCTGGCCTCCGGCCAGCGCCACGACGGCCGGGCTCCGGACTATGACGACTGGGAGCTGAACGGCGACATCCTCATGTGGAATCCCGTGCTGGAGCGGAGCTTTGAGCTGTCCTCCATGGGTATCCGGGTGGATGCCGCGGCTCTGGACCGTCAGCTGACCGCGGCAAACTGCAACCAGCGCCGGGAGCTGCCCTTCCACAAGATGCTGCTGAATGGGGAGCTGCCCCAATCCATCGGCGGCGGCATCGGCCAGTCCCGGCTGTGCATGCTGCTGATCGGCACCTGCCATATCGGCGAGGTGCAGGTGAGCCTGTGGGATGCGGACACGCTGAAGATCTGTGAAGAGGCCGGTGTTACGCTGCTGTAAAGGAGAAATACAATACAGAAAAGGCCGCCTGCTGCAGAAACAGCAGGCGGCTTTTTCCTTTGATAATCCCCAAAAACAGGAGCAGCCCCGCCGGAGAGACCCCGGCAGGGCTGTTTTTTGGTCAGGCTCAGTGGCGCAGCTCGTCAGCGATGGACTCAGCCAGGCACTCCAGGCTGCGGCGCTGGGCTTCCTTCACGGAGGACTTCAGCGTCACGGTGCCCTCCATCACCCGCATGTCCTTCATTTCCTCCAGCAGCTTGGTCATCAGCATGCCGGAGCGGGCAGCCCAAGTTCCGTTTTCAATCAGGGCCACAGAGCGATTCCGCAGCCCGTGGCAGGCCAGGTCCCGCAGGAAGTTCTCCATGGGGGTGTAGATCTCCCCGTTGTATGTAGCGGAGGCCAGCACCAGATGGCTGCACCGGAAGGCCTCGCTGACCAGGTAGGACACATCGGTGTGGGACACATCGTACAGGGCGATGTTCTGCACGCCCTTCTCCGCCAGACGGCAGGCCAGGATCTCGGCGGCATTTTCCGTATGGCCATAGATGGAGCCGCAGAAGATGGCCACGGCCCTGTCCTCCGGGGTGTAGGTGCTCCACAGCTGGTATTTCTCCAGGAACCAGCCAATGTTTTCCCTCCAGATGGGGCCATGGAGGGGGCAGATCATCTGGATGTCCAGTCCGGCGGCCCGCTTCAGCAGAGACTGGACCTGGGCACCGTACTTGCCCACAATGTTGGTATAATACCGGCGGGCATCATCCAGCCAGTCCCGCTCAAAGTTCACCTGATCGGCAAAGATGTTGCCGTTCAGGGCGCCGAAAGTACCGAAGGCATCAGCGGAAAACAGGACTTTGTCGGCAGCGTCATAGGTCACCATGACCTCCGGCCAGTGGACCATGGGCGCCATCAGGAACGTGAAGGTGTGGCGGCCGGTGGTGAGCGTATCCCCCTCCTTTACCACAACGGTGCGGCTGGAGATGTCGCAGTCAAAGAACTGGCCGATCATGGGAACGGTCTTGGCGTTGGCCACCACCTGAACGTCCGGCCAGCGGCGCAGCAGCTCGCCCAAAGTGGCGCAGTGGTCCGGCTCCATATGGTTCACGATCACGTAGTCCAGGGGCCGTCCCGCCAGGGCAAACTCCAGATTCTCAAAGAACCGCTCTCCCACGGCCTTATCCACCGTGTCCAGCAGCACGGTCTTCTCATCCAGCACCAGATAGGCGTTGTAGCTGACGCCCCGGGGGATGGGGAATACATTTTCAAACTTGGCCAGCCGCCGGTCAGAGGCTCCCAGCCAATACAGGTCCTCGTGGATGTTCGTCACGCAGTGCATAGTATGATTTCTTCCTTTCTAATGCGCAGAGCGCAGCAAAGCGGTGTAGCATTGATATCCTACACCGCTTTGCGCATTTCGTCAAGTCTTGCGGAACTGCTCCAGGGCCTCCGCGTCCCGTTTTCTCTGCTCCTCGATGGACTGCTGCAGCAGCATATCCTTCACCTTCATCAACCGGGTAGTGGTGGCGCGGTCGTTCTCGTCCAGCTTCATGGTGATATACCGGATGGAGTCTTGGGTGTTGGGAATCACCACATACTCCAGCGCGTTCACCCGGCGGCGGGTCTTTTCGATCTCCTCCGCCATCAGCTGGGCAGCCTTCTCCACCTCTGCCAGCTTCAGCATCTTTCGGAACACCTTTCCCAGAGCGTCCACCGCCGTGTCCAGCTCACCGGAGGTGGCGGCGAAGCCGTAGGGGTAGATGTCCGCGTCGGACCGGGTCTGGGTCTGGAAGTCATACACAGGCACATTGACCGACATGATATTCTTGGTGGTCTGCGTCAGCTTCACGCTCTGCTTGGGGTACAGCAGAGCCTGCTCCAGGGCCTGGGAGCTCATCAGGGCGGAGGCCACGGTAAAGGCGCCGTGGACCGTCATCAGCTCCTCCTCCACCTCCTGCCGGAGGGCGCGGACCTCCCGGACCGTGTCCAGGAACTGCTTCATCAGCTCGTCCCGCTTGTCTTTGAGCAATTTATGGCCCCGCTGGGCGGTGCGCAGCTTCCCCTTCAGGCGGGTGAGCTCCATCCGGGTGGGGTTGACCGTGATATTGGGCATAGCAATCACTTCCTTCCAGCCGTACCCATCGGGGCCCCGCGATCAGCGGGGCGGCGCTTTTGCGCCGTGCCAAGCGTTTTTGCCAATGGCAAAAACCTTGCCGAAGGGCACATTCACTGTGCCCAAGGATCTTCAAAATCCAAGGGTACCCAGAAGGAGCTCACTGCTCCTTTTGGGGCCAATACTTTTCGATATACTCCGGCTTGATGCGTTTGAGCTCGCTCTTGGGCAGGATGCTCAGCAGCTCCCAGCCCAGGTCCAGCGTCTCCTCGATGGAACGGTTCTCCTCATAGCCCTGGTTCACATACCGCCGCTCGAACTCGTCGGCGAATTTGGCGTACAGCAGGTCCGTGGGCGTCAGGGCAGCCTCGCCCAGGATGCTCATCAGCTCCTTGTTGTCCTTGCCGGTGGAGTAGGCGGCGAACAGCTGGTTCATGGTGTCGGCGTGATCCTCCCGGGTCCTGCCCTTGCCGATGCCCTTATCCTTCAGACGGCTCAGGGACGGCAGCACGTCCACCGGCGGGTGGATGCCCTGGCGGTACAGCGCCCGGCTCAGGATGATCTGCCCCTCGGTAATATAACCCGTCAGGTCCGGGATGGGGTGGGTCTTGTCATCCTCCGGCATGGTAAGGATGGGGATCAGCGTGATGGAGCCGGGCTTGCCCAGCTGACGGCCCGCCCGTTCGTAGATGGTGGCCAGGTTCGTGTACAGGTAGCCTGGGAAGCCCCGCCTGCCGGGGACCTCCTTCTTGGCGGCGGAGACCTCCCGCAGGGCCTCGGCGTAGTTGGTGATGTCGGTCATGATGACCAGTACATGCATATCCTTCTCAAAGGCCAGATACTCGGCGGCGGTCAGGGCCATCCGGGGGGTGGCGATGCGCTCCACTGCCGGGTCGTTGGCCAGATTGGAGAACATGACCGTCCGGTCGATGGCGCCGGTGCGCTTGAACTCGCTGACGAAGAACTCCGACTCCTCGAAGGTGATGCCGATGGCGGCAAACACCACGGCGAACTTGGAGGTGTCGTCCCCCAGCACCTTGGCCTGCCGGGCGATCTGGGCCGCCAGATTGGCGTGGGGCAGGCCGGAGCCGGAGAAGATGGGAAGCTTCTGCCCACGGACCAGGGTGTTCAGCCCGTCGATGGTGCTGACGCCGGTCTGAATGAACTCGTTGGGGTAGTCCCGGGCCGCCGGGTTCATGGGCAGGCCGTTGATGTCCCGGTACTCCTCCGCCAGGATGTCGGGCCCGCCGTCGATGGGCCGGCCCATACCGTTGAACACCCTGCCCAGCATGTCGGCGGACACGCCCAGCTGCAGGGGGTGGCCCAGGAAGCGGACCTTGGCGTCGGCCAGGTTGATGCCGGCGGCAGACTCGAACAGCTGGACCACGGCGGTGTCGCCGTTGACCTCCAGCACCTGGCCCCGGCGGACGGAGCCGTCGTGGAGCTCCACCTCCACCAGCTCGTCATAGGTGACGCCCTCGACCATGCGGACGATCATCAGGGGGCTGGCGATCTCCTCGACCGTTCTGTATTCCCGGATCATGCGTCCTCCCCTCCTTCCTCCGCGATGGCAGTAATCTCCTGCTCCATCTCGGCGGAGATCTGCTCATAGACCTGCTGATATTCCTCCACCGGCACGCTCTTGGCCCGGCCCAGCTTCTCCCGGGCGGGGATGGCGAAGAGCTTGCCCACGGCCGCGCCCTTGGCGATGGCCTCCCGGCACAGCTGGTCGTACCGCAGGATCATGGCCAGCAGCTTTTCCTGCCGGTCATAGCTGGAATAGCCGTCCACGTCCGTGAAGGCGTTCTGCTGCAGGAAGTCCTCCCGCACCATCCGGGCGGTCTCCAGCGTCAGCTGGTCCGCCGGGGACAGGGCGTCCTTGCCCACCAGCTGGACGATCTCGTTGAGGCTGGCCTCCTGCTGCAGGATGCTCATGGCCTTGCCGCGGTCCTCCAGGAATTCCGGCCCCAGGTTCTCGTCGAACCAGGGCTTCAGGGAGTCCAGATACAGGGAGTAGGAGTTCAGCCAGTTGATGGCCGGGAAGTGGCGCTTGTAGGCGAGAGACGAATCCAGCGCCCAGAAGACCTTGACGATCCGCATGGTGGCCTGGGCCACGGGCTCGGACAGGTCGCCGCCGGGCGGCGACACGGCGCCCACGGCTGTCAGGCTGCCCCGGCGGTCGTCGGAGCCGATGCAGGCCACGCTGCCGGCCCGCTCATAGAACTGGGCAAGGCGGGAGGCCAGGTAGGCGGGATAGCCCTCCTCGCCGGGCATCTCCTCCAGCCGGCCGGACATCTCCCGCAGGGCCTCCGCCCAGCGGGAGGTGGAGTCGGCGATGACCGCCACGTCATAGCCCATGTCCCGGAAGTACTCCGCGATGGTGATGCCGGTGTAGACGCTGGCCTCCCGGGCGGCCACGGGCATATCGGAGGTGTTGGCGATCAGCACCGTCCGCTTCATCAGAGACTCGCCGGTGCGGGGGTCCTTCAGCTCCGGGAACTCCCGCAGCACGTCCGTCATCTCGTTCCCCCGCTCGCCGCAGCCGATGTAGACCACGATGTCCACGTCCGACCACTTGGCCAGCTGGTGCTGTACCACGGTCTTGCCGGAGCCGAAGGGCCCGGGCACGGCGGCGGTACCGCCCTTGGCGATGGGGAACATGGTGTCGATGACCCGCTGGCCGGAGCACAGGGGCCGCTTGGGGGGATACTTGTGCTTATAGGGCCGCCCCACCCGGACCGGCCACTTCTGCACCATGGTCAGGGGCACGTCCTCCCCCTTGTCGGTGCGGAGGGTGGCCACGGTCTCCTCCACGGTGAAGGAGCCGCTCTGGATCTCCGTGATGGTGCCGCTCAGATTGGGGGGCACCATGATCTTGTGGAGCACCACCGGCGTCTCCGGCACGGTGCCGATCACGTCGCCGCCCACCACCTTCGTGCCGGGGGTGACCGCGGCGGTGAAGTCCCACTGCTTCTCCCGGTCCAGGGCGGGGACCTCCACGCCCCGGGTGATGTTGGCCCCCACCTTCTCCACGATCTTCTCCAGGGGCCGCTGGATGCCGTCGTAGATGCCCTCGATCATGCCGGGGCCCAGCTCCACACTCATGGGGGCGCCGGTGGTGACCACCTCCGCCCCCGGCCCCAGGCCGGAGGTCTCCTCGTACACCTGGATGGAGGCGGAGTCCCCCTTCATAGTCAGGATCTCGCCGATCAGATGCTGGGGGCCCACACGGACCACGTCGGACATATTGGCGTCCGCCAGGCCCGTGGCCACCACCAGCGGTCCGGATACCTTTACGATCTTACCGCTCAAACTCGCTCAACCTTCTTTCAAACCAGTTTCGCCAGAAGGAATCGGCCCACTTGGGAAAAGGGCCAGGAAAAGCGCCGCTTTTCCGGTTCTTCCGCCGTCAGGCGGAAGAAGAATTTCCAATCATTTTCGGCAGGGCGTGTACCTGCCGAAAATACCCCGACCCGTGCGTCCTTGGGACGCACACACCAGTGACCGATGTCACTGGTGGTTGGGGGTGTAAGGGGGGGAGCCTGCTCCCCCTTTACAGAATATCCGCGCCCACCGCTCTTTGAATGGAGCGTTTGATGTTTTCCATGCCGATGCCAAGGGAGCCCTCCCGGCCGGGGATCAGGATGATGGCGGGCCGCAGCTCGTCCTTGTACCGATCCAGCACATCCGGCAGATCCTTTGCCAGCTGCTCCGTCAGGTAGATGATGCCGCAGTCGCCGCTCTTCGCCAGCTCCCGAATGGTCTCACGGGCCTCCTCCGGGGCCGTGACGGGGTACGTCTCCAGCCCCAGGGCCCGGAAACCCATGACGGATTCCCAGTCGCCGACGGCGGCGATCCGATATGTGACTGCCATCTCGCCGCCTCCTTACAGATAACTCGCCCGCAGGCGGGTCCGGATCACAGCCGGGTCGATCCCAGCCATCCGGCCCATCAGCACGATGCGGAGATTCGTGTACTCCGTCTCCCGCGCTGCCAGGTACCCCACCAGCGGAGCCTCGCCGAAGGGCACGTACCGGGCACCTGCCAGATAGTCCCCCAGGGCGTCGTCACACCGCTTTTCAAACTCTGTCAGCGGTCCGCCGCTCAGGGCATCAGCCCCTGCCTCCGCCGCGGTGCGGAACCGGGTGGCACCGTACAGATCCCGCAGTCCGGTCCCGCCGCCGGAGGCGGCTTTCAGCACCGCGTCCGGGGAGATCTCTCCCCCCTCCAGCAGCACGCCCAGGAGAAAGTCGGTGCCCTTCCCCATCCGCAGCGTCCGCACAGCCGTCCGCAGGTTCACCGCGTCGATCTGCACAGCCACATAGCCCCGGAGGAACGCGCTGCCGGTGGCATCCGCCAGATCGGCCATATCCCGGTAGGCAGCCCGGTCCAGCACGATGTCGCTGAGCTGAGGATCCCGGGTGGTCTCCAGCACCTGCCGAGCCTCCGCCACAGCGGCGGCCAGAGGCTCCGGCAGCTTTTCCAGCTCCCGCTCCCGGACGGCCTCCGCCAGATCGGCGGCGGGCACCCGTCCCATATCCATCAGCATGTGGTCCGCAGGGACGCCCATGACCTCCGCCTTCAGCAGGGCCTTGACGTTGTGATAGTCGTATTTGATCTTGAACAGCTCCAGATACCGCTTGTCCGGCATCCCCTCCGCCAGGTCGGCCATGGTATCCTCCCGGACGGCGGCCAGCGCCGCATCCATGGTCTCCGGCCGTGCGGCATCCAGCTGGGGATAGCCCCACTCCTGCAGGAGCTTTGCCGCCTCTTCACCGGTCTTGGCCTCCAGGATCTGTTCCAGACGTTCTTCGGTCAGAAGCCTGGTCTCCAGCGATTTCACCCGGGTGGAGATCACCAGATAGTCCGTGTCCCGGATGGTCTGTTTCCTTGCCAAGCCGCCTCCCCCCTTACGTCTCCGGGAACAGCAGCTTCGCCACCGCTCCCGCAGTCTGCTCCCGCTCGGACCGGATCATGGCATCAAAGGTGCAGTTGACCTCGATCCGTCCGTTTTTCAGGATGAAGCCGCCCTGCATGGGCCGGGTCTCCTCCGATAGGGTCAGCATGGCTGTGCCCTGAGCAAACGCGCTGACATTAGCCGCTACCTTGTTCAGGAAGCTGGCCACCGCACCGTCCCCCAGGGGCAGCTCCGGTGCCGCCGCTCTGGCCAGCAGGTCGTTGGCCCGGGACACCGCAGCCCTTCCTGCTTCCTCCCTGTCCTCCGGAGAAAAGACGACCTCTTCTTTCCCGGTGGAGGAGGCACGGACCAGCATCGCCGCCAGCAGATCCACATACTGCTCCTTCGGCAGGGCGCGGAGCTTCTCCAGTGCCCGCTGATAGGCCTGCTCCACCATCTCCTGCTTCACAGTCAGCAGAGACTTGCGGGCCTCCATCTGAGCCGCGCTGACAAGGCGCTCCTCCCGCTCCGCCGCGGCCTTCTGGCTGCGGACCAGCAGGTCGGCGTCTTCAGCCGCCGCCTGGGAGCGGTACTTGGCCGCAATGGCCTCCGCCTGCGCATGGGCGTCCCCCAGGATGCGGTCGATCTCCGCCTGGGTGTCCGCATCGATCCGCGCCGTGATCTTTTCGATTCCATTCATCGCGTGTCACCGCCTTTCCGTCTTGGTGCCGTGGAATGGCCCGTCACAGAGCGTTCATCAGCAGCAGGATAGAGGCCAGCAGGGACAAGATGGCGTAGAACTCCACGATGACGCAGAGGATGATGCCCTTGGACCAGTCGTTGGGCTGCTTGGCCGCGATGGTGATAGATGCCGCCGCCACACGTCCCTGATAGATGGCGGACCGGTAGCCTCCGATGGCCATGGGCAGGCAGGACACGGCAATGGTCAGGCCCTGGGTGACGGTCAGAGGCTGGATGCCGCCGGAGAAGGCGCCCATGACGTTCAGGGCAAAGAACCAGATGACCAGGCCGTACAGGCCCTGGGTGCCGGGGATGACCTGCAGGATCAGGCACTTGGAGAAATGCTCCGGTGCGGTGGACAGCAGGCCGGCGGCGGCCTCACCGGTCATGCCGGTGCCGCGGGCGGAGCCCACACAGCAGAGTCCCACAGCCAACGCAGCGCCCAGAAACGCAAGTCCGATGCCTCCGAATTGTTCCAGAAAAGCAGACATGTCAATGTTCCTCCTTAATCTCTACATAGTTGGTTTGATATGCCAGGGGGCGGAACGGCTTTCCGCCGCTCTCGTAGAACCGGTTGAAGAATTCCAGACACTGGAGCCGCAGGTCATGGACGTAGCAGCCCAGCAGATTCAGCGCAAAATTCAGAGCATTGCCCAGCGCGGAGATGATGACGAAGGCGATCACGTTGCCCGTCACCGCGCCCAGCTGGTTGAACACGCTGGCGATGATGCTGCCGGACAGCATCAGGGCCATCAGCCGGGAGTAGGACATGATGTCGCTGAAATAGCCGGTGACGCCGTTGTACACCGCGCCGAACACCGACGTGACCTTTCCAAAGCCCTTGGCGTTTCGGCTGGAGCCGATGATCAGCATCAGGATTCCCAAAATCAGCACCGCCGGGTACCCGGCCACATTTCCAATGCCCAGCACCGCCAGTCCGCCGCCCAGGAAAATCACCCACCAGGTGCCCTCGTCCCAGATGCCGTCCATGATGTGGCCGTCCCGGGCCTTCTTCACGAAGCTGATGACCATGCCCGTGAGGATCTGGACAAAGCCCAGCACCAGCGAGCCGATCAGGATGGCCATGGTGTCCGTCAGTGGGGTGAACAGGTACGGCAGGGCAAAGGTGCTCTTCGGGTCGATGAGTTTGGCCAGCTGGCTGAGAAAGTCCCCGAAGAATCCGCCGGTGAGCGCCCCCACCACAAAGGTGCTGATGCCGCAGAGCACCAGCAGGCCGCCCATGTAATCCATGGTCCCACGGACCTTTTTCTTCCACAGGAACAGCCCCATGGCCAGCATCAGGAGACCGTAGCCCATGTCCGCCATCATGATGCCGTAAAACAGGATGAAGAACGGCGCCATCAGGGGGTTGGGGTCCAGACTGCCGTACACCGGCAGGGCATACATGTCCGTCACCATATTCAGCGGGCGGGAGAACCAGTTGTTCCGCAGCCGAACCGGTACGTCCGGATACTCGTCCGCCTTTGGATCCTCCGCCTCCCAGGCACAGCCCAGATGGTCCAGCAGCGCCCCGACGCCCTGCAGCCGGTCTGCGGGAGCCCACCCCTCAAAGAAGAGGATGGTCCCGTCCGTGAGGAGGTTTTCGTTCCCCTCCTCCAGGGCAGTGTCGGACCGCAGCCGGTCCGCGTAAAGCCGCAGTGTATCCCAGTCTGCGCCGCTCTTCCGCAGGGCATCCGCAGTTTCCGCCTGACGCCCGCGGTTCCCCTGCAGCTCGCCCTCCAGCCGGCGGAGATTTTCTGCCGGCGTGCCGGTGAGCCCCTGGAAGGACACCGCGCTGAATCCCCTGGTCCGCAGAATGTCCAGGGCCTGCGCCTCCTCTGCCCGGTGGCAGACGAGAAGGCAGTACCGCTGCTGCTTGTCTGTGGAGATCTCCAGCAGCTCACAGGCAGTCTCTCCCAGTGCCTGCCGCAGGGCACCGAGATCCGCCGCCGCAGGACAGACGCCGGGCAAAAACGCCGTGTGAACGGTGCCTGTCAGCTCCAGGGGCATGTCCAGTCCTTTCCAGGGCACCAGGGAGGCCTGCTTTGCCAGCAGCCGCCCCTCCTCCGCCTGCAACTGGGACGCCGTCTGCACCAGCTCCGATACCCGGGCGCTGGCGGCCCTGGCCCGGTCTGCTGCCGTGCCGCTGAGGAACTCCGTCTGTGTCACCGCCTGCCGCTGAGGGAACAGCCCCTCCCGCACGTCGGCGTATTTCTTCACGGCCGACAGGGCGGCGTTCACATCCGCCAGAGCCGCCCGGGTCTCCGCCAGACGGGATCTCTCCCGTTCCAGCAGACCGGACCAGTCCGCTCCGGCGCTCTCCGGCTCCCGGATCTCCACGCACCCAAGCCTCTGAAGCTGCCGCAGCAGCTCTTCCCGGCAGGAAGCCATGGCGATTACCCGGAGCCTTTTCATTTTCACAATGGCCATGTCAGTCTTTCACAACCCTTCCGACGATGAGATCGGCGGCCGCGTCCAGCCGGCTCTCCGCCTCCCGGCGCAGGGTCTCTCCCTCCGCCTGGGCGGCCCGGCTGATCTCGTCCCCTTTGGCCTCTGCTCTGGTCTCCGCCTGCCGGAGCAGCTCCCGGCCCCGGTCCGCCGCCGCAGCCCGCGTCTGCTGTAAGAGCGCAAGACCGTCCCGCTGGGCGTCGGCGATGATCTGTTTCGCCTTTGCTTCTGCGGCTGTCTTGCGCTCCCGGTTTTCAGCCTCTACCTGTGTGATGTTCTCGATCACTTCCAATGGCATTTCACTTCACCTTCTCTCCGTCTGCAATATCCCCTTTGCTTTTCAGTCCTCTCTGGGGTCGTGTCAATAGGTTCTCCGGAATGTGGGCCCGCCTCTCGGCCGGCCGGCGGAAATGCGTGGGTGTCTCTCAAGATAATTTTAGTATAGGTTCTCCGTTCCGCCAATGCAAGGAAATTTTGCACAGATTTTCCGGTTTCTTTCTTTTGCACAAACTTTTTTCGAAAAAATCTATATATGCAACATATAAAATCACGCAAACGTATCCATTTCGTGAAAATCAGAGAAATAGTTTATAATTTAACGCTGTTTTTGGCATTGCGCATCCACGAAAAAACCGGCCTTCCTTCACCGGTTTCAGCGATAGGTTCTCATGCAGCGGCGGATTCTATACAGCGCGGATGCAGAGAGAGCCGGGTCCCTGCCCGGCTCCTCTGTCATTTCTTCTTTTTTTCCGGATCCGCCCGCTGTTCCAGCAGTGCCGCCAGTTCGTTCAGTTCGGTCCCGGCCTGATCCATCGCCCGCGGCAGCTGAGACAGGTTCACCTCCACCTTCCGCAGCTCCACCGTCACCTGTGCGGCAGTGGTCTCAAAGGCGGACATCAGAGCGGTATACTGCGCTCGGAACAAGTCCACGGTCCGGCGGAGCTTTGCAAGGGTGGACGCCTCCAGCTCAGCGGCGCGCTTATGGGCATCACATTCGATATCGCCCACCCGGTCCCGGAACTGCGCGTAGGCCTCTGCCTCCGGGCGGAGCCGTTCCAGTTCCGCAGCCAGTTGCTCGGCCTCTGTCCGGGCAGATTCCAGCGCCTGCCGGGCAGCCTGCTCCTGTTCCAGCTTGGTGCGGGCCTGGTCGAACTGCGCCTGGGCTTCCTCCCGCAGGGCAGTCTCCGTGTCCAGCCGGGTCTGCAGCTCCCGGAGCTGGGACCGAAGGCGCTCCGCCTCCGTCTGCAGGCTCTCATTTTCCTGCTGCAGCTGATCCTGGCGCTCCGCCGTCTCCTTGGAAGTCTGCTCGATATAGTGGATCACGTCCTGCTTGTCAAATCCGCCGAACGCAACGGTTTTAAAGGTATAATTTTCCATGGCCCGGTTCTCTCTTTCCTTCTGATCGGTGATGATCCCACTCTAACACAGAAATCCTCCATTGACAAGGGTTTGAAAAATAAGAAAAAAATCCAAAAAAAGGTCTTGCATTTTAAAAGCAGACGTGCTATTATAAATAAGCTGTCCGACAGGACATGCGCCCTTAGCTCAGCTGGATAGAGCGTCTGGCTACGGACCAGAAGGCCGGGGGTTCGAATCCCTCAGGGCGTACCAGGAAAGCCACCCATTTCGTGAGATTTGGGTGGTTTTTCTTAACTTTTTAAGGCACTTTATAATTGTGTGTCTGCATCTTGGCGCACATTTAGCGCACGGCGCATAAAAAGCGGGCCTCCTATTGGGGGTCCGCTCTTCTTGATTTATGCGTTTCTTCTTCTCAGCATAATATCGGCAATACACTCTGTTGCCTGGGCCTTTGCCTCTTCTATGACGTGGGAATAAATGTCGCTTGTGGTCGATGTCTGACTATGGCCCAACTGTTTGCTCACGGTTACAATATCAGTTCCGTTTGCGATCAAGATACTTGCCACGGAATGGCGGAATGCGTGCGGATTGATATGGGGAAGTCCGTGCTTCTTGGAAAACTTATTCAGCCATGCGGTAATGCTGGTGGGGTTCATCGGCTCCCCGTTATCCTGGGTAAACAAATAGCCGGTGTTGTGCCACCGATCCCCGTTGACAAGCTGAAGTTCAGCTTGCGCTACTCTGTAATGTCGAAGCAAAGCAACGGTCTCTGACGGGATATTAACAAATCGGGTCAAATCTGTTTTGGTGGTAGTCTCATATATACCGCGCTCTTTTGAATAGCACAGGTTCACACTAATCTCTAACCGCCCATGATCCAGGTCCACATGGTCCCATTTCAATCCGGCAATTTCTCCGCGCCTGCACCCTGTCACAATTAATAGGTGTGTCAGTACACGCCACTTTTCTGGCACCATGTCTAGGGCCTCCAGAATTGCCGTGATTTCTTCCGGCTGGAAATAGTTCGGCGTTTTTCGAGAGACAGACGGAGGACTTGCCTTCTCCGCCGCATTGTATGGTACGAGCATTTCCCGTTCCGCTTGGTTCAGTACAGTGTGAATGAAACGGTGGTACTCCAGGACCGTCTTATTTGAAAGCGGCTTACAGTTCTTGGATAGGTCAAACAGCTCGTCTAATGGTAGGTGAAGAGTTTCAGCGATTGCCACCGCCTTCTCTCCATTGATTGCCTCTCCCCTGCAAGCCTGAGTGACTGTAGTATGAGATACAGAAGCAGCCTTGCCAAGAGCTTCACGGGTCATTCCTGCCGCCTTGATTTTTTCTGCTAGGTCTGGTTTTCCTTTTGCCTTGACGATACTCAATCGAGCACTGGAATCTTGGAGAGATTTATAGAATCTGTTTAGGTGCTGCGGCCGGAGGTCTATTAACTTCACATTCCCGAACACTTGATCTATCCGCCGCAGAAGATCCCGGTAGCCTCGCACGGTATTGTGCTTTGCCCCGTTGCTCTCCTTCAGCGCAATCACATAATTTGCATAGTCTGTAAAGGTCCATTTCTTGTCAGTCTGAAATCCCTGCTCCAGCTCGGTTTCAAACTGGATTGCAACCTTCTGTGCCTCTTTGTCTGCCCCTGTGGGACTCATGCCAGCCGGTGGTGTCCATGTCTTATAGTGGCGTATCTGCTTTCCGGTACTGTCTCGACCATTAGACACTGTGATTTTATAGCTGATCCCGGACTTCCCTTCCAGCTTCTTAACTGTTGCCAACTATCATTCCCCCTCTCTTTGCCCCTCAGAGACCGCAGAAACGGCGTTATCCCTCTCCATAGCCTCATCTATAGCCCGGTTGATAAAGCCGTTCACACTCTCTCCCTGGGCCTCTGCGTGGGCTTTGATGGCGTCCTTCTTGCCCTTTGGGACTGTCAGGTTAATACGATCCAATTTTTCAGCTATCCATCCATTTCTATATTCTGATTTGCTGGCCATGCTTCTCCCTTCCGGGGGGAGCTTATTTTTTTATGCTCCCTCTCCCATTGTAGCTTTATTATAGCATCCATTTCAATATTGCGCAATATGCAATTTGAATAGATATTACGCAATATATTTGGTTGCTTTGTCAATTGATATATTGCGCAATATATTATATACTATAATCACAGCAAGGGACAAGAGATGCGACGGACAGGCCGGGGACGAGCCGGACATTCCCTCTAAATTCTCAAATCCCAGGCGGGACTGCTTCGTGAAGGCCGGTGACGTTCCGGAGAGCACCAAACCAGCCGCCAGAACATAAGGAGGAACAAAAGATGAGCATCAACGAACTGGAAATGAAGTGTCGGGAGCTACGGCAGCTGCAAGCCCTGATTGACGAGGCCCAGGCAGAGGCGGAGACTATCAAGGACGCCATCAAGGCCGCTATGGGCACGCAGGAGGCCATCCAGGCCGGAGAGTACAAGATCACCTGGAAGCCCGTCACCACGGCCAGACTGGACGCCACGGCCCTGAAAAAGGCCCTGCCGGACGTGGCCGAACGGTTCACGAAAGAAACCACCGTCCGCCGCTTCTCCGTGGCATGATGGAGGCCGTGGTCACCATCGCCGGGGCGGTGTATCTCACGGACAAGCTGTTTTCCCTGGTTGACTGGATTGAGAAAAAGAAGGACCTCCCCCGTGCGCCTGGCAGCAGAACGGAGAAGGACCTGTAAGCACCAACCACCACAAGGGGGCCGGTGAGTTCATTATATCCGGCTCCCTCTCAAAAATCAACAGAAAGAGGCAATAAGATGGAAGCAAGAAAGATTGACATGAACGACGTGCGGTTTTCCTTAGAGCAGATCAACGCAGTTTTCGGCCTGGTTATGGACGATATAGAGCAAGAGAACCAGGGAACCGAAGAATATGCGGAGTTATTCCGCAACCGCGCAGAGAATGTATATATCCCGGCTCTCGACCTGATCCAGGGGGCTATCTGTGAACTTTGGAAACGTGTGGAGGAAAGCGTATAAAGATAGAAGGGAGCTACCCAGCCGGGCGGCTCCCTCTCTTTCCTAATTTCTCACTATCCGCCGTTTTTTCTTCTTGCGCTCCGCCCGGACAACCCGCAAGACGGCGGCCCGGTATTCAGCACGAGTTTCCTCAGCCAGCTGCACCCCGGCCAACTGCTCAATCATGGCGGAGCGAAGATCGGCCATGTACCGTCTCTTCTCGCCGCTGGCAATCCCACCCAGCCGGGCGATCTCCTTTTGTTCCTCCGGCGGGAGTGTGCCAAATGGACGCAGGTTTTCCAAACTTTTTTCGCTGATTTTTCTGTGTTTATGCATACTGTCTCAATTCCCGGTTTTTAGGGTGCCGCAGGAGCCGCAGCCCCTTCTGCTCCGCCGCCCTCGCTGTGGCCCTTGTGATGCCCATTCTGTCCGCTGTCTGATCCACTGTTAGGCCGTGGCAATGTTGTCGCAGCACCACCGCCCGCCTCTGGTCCTCTGTGAGGCCGTCAAGGGCCGTTGCAAGGGCTTGTTTCCGCCGCTGCTGATAGTCCAGCTCTGCAACAGCTTCAATCTCTTCTTCGGAGCGGGGATCTTCTATGACGTCCGCCAGGGTCAAGTCCTCGCCGATCTCGCCGTTCAGAGGCATATCCAGTGATAGGGCGTGGTGAATAGGGTCTCGCTTGTCTCTTTGCGTCCGCATCCCCGCCGCCTCTGTAAAAGCCCCCTTCAGCTTCAAGCCGTACCAAGTGAGGAATGCTCCGGCGGCGGGGTCCCAGCTCTCCAGCGCCTCCAGAAGCGCCAGGAACGCCACTTGTATGTAATCCTCCAGCACCATGCCGCCGCGTCCTTCCATCGCCCTGTACCAGCGATAGGCCCTATCGTGAGCAAACCGCCGGACCGCCTCCCAAAGTTCCAGAATGTCAGCTCGTCCAGACTGGACCGCCGCCGCGATTTTGCTTGCTTCCATTGCAAAGCCGCCTCCCTCGTGGTAGAATATGGATAACAGCTTCACGCTCCACCACGAGGGCCGCTCTCATTCTCTGAGGGCGGTTCTTTTTAGGCCGCACAAATCTCACTATACTAAGGATTAACCTTCAGCGGTTTCTGCGGCTTTCTGGCGGCTTATACGGGGTTTCCGGTGTCCTCTGCAATCATCAGCAACAGGCGCAACGCCTCCGGGGATTCCTTCAAGGCCGCAAGGTCAAGGGTCACGGTTTTGCCCCGCTTGCTCTCTCCGCTGCCATCTGTCCAGGAAGGGCGGGAGATTGCCAGCTTCTCGGCCTCCCTGTAATATTCCAGCTCATTTTTCCTTGTGCTGGCGCTGATCGGCGTTTCAGTTTCCCAATAGTTCATCATCACAACCACCTTTTCGGTATAGTCTTATCCAGTCCTCCAGCTTCATCACCACCAGCCACGGGGAGCGGGAGCGGCGGAAGAATACGGTGGGCGCTCCGTCCTGGAAGCGGTTGGCGTCCCGCTCCGCCTGGGCCATCCATTCGGACAAGCGCACCTGTTCGCACCGCTTGGCCTCAATGTGGATTCCGTGGAGGCCGGTCAAGTCCGGCACCTCTCCATAGCTCTGTGCCCGTCCCGGCTGCACATCGTAGCCGTACCCCTGGAGAAGCCGGGAAAGCTCCAATTCGCCCCTTCTCCCCTTGCTCTGGCTTGCTCTACCCGTCAGAACCGCCCCCGTTCACAAGGGTTTCGTCTATGCGTTCAAGCTCCTCTGCGATCCGCTCCAGATTGATAGCTATATCTTCTAGGACGGTCATTAAGCGATCATTCATTGAAAATCTCCTTTCCACGGGCGGGTTACGGCTGGTTACGGTTAAAAACATACTTTTAAAAAATTGGAAATGACCCCTTCTTATAGGGAGGCTTGTATTCAGCCGTAACCTGTCGTAACCCAAAACTTCAAACCGTTGCGGCATAAGGGTTCCCGAACTTTGCCTCCAAGTCAAGTCGTAACCCCAGCCACGCTTTTCTGTTCTTCGGCCGTATTTTTGGGAACCCCGCCGCCTCCATTGTGGTATCAAAGTCGTTAAGCCGCCGCACATAATCGCCGGTGCTTTCCGCCCACTCTCTGTATTCTCGGTAAAGGTCTGCCGCCCCCACACGGGCGTTTGGTTCTCTGATGCATCGTTCATTGATGAAGTTTGTCAACCAGTCCTCCCGCTCCCTATATGCCTCGGTTGCCTCCTCCACCACTTCGGGGATCTGGAGCCGCAAACCGTTGCGGACAAAATTCACCGCGCCCTCAATGGCCCATGACAGGATAGCGCCGCCCGCCTCCTTCACCAGCACATCGGCATAGTTCTGTATGCCCGTCCCTGCCGGTATGGTGGCGTTGAATGGTACGACGATCAGCCGCCGCCATGTCCCGTCGTCGGTGGAGCCGACACGGGGAAGATGGTTCGTGAACAGTACAAGTGTATGGGTTTGTTTCACCGTCTCCGGCTGCTTGAATTTTTCTTCAATCACAAGGCGGTCTGTACTGGCAAGCTGCTTTAGTGTCGCAACGCTCAACCTTTGGTGTTCTTCCAATTCCCCAGTGACTACCAGCCGCCGCCCCCGCAAGGTGGCAAGGGCCGCGCCCTTGTTAGCCCGGTCGGTGGTTATCACCTTAATGTCGATACTGCCGGTATAGTCCCCCAGGGCAGCGCCCAGGGCGTTAAAATAGGTGCTCTTTCCGTTTCGTCCGCCGCCGTAGGCCATAATAATGCCCTCCTGGTAAACCGCCCCAATGAGTGACATACCGGCCACAAGTTGGAGAAAACCTCTCACGCTGCCGTCACCGCAAGTAATGGTGTCAAGAAATGCGCTCCACATCTCGCTCCCTTTGGTGTCCGGCCCGGTCTGCGTGATCTGGCTGCAATAGGCCGCCCGCTCGTGGGGACGGAGCCGCCCGGTGGTCAAGTCCACGATCCCGGCGGGGGTGTTTAGGTCAAAGGGATTTGCGTCCAGCCTATCTGCCTTGATGACAAGGGCCGGTTTAGACAGCTCCAGCATATTCTTGATACGGACGGCATTCCGGCTATTTTTGGCGTGGGTGAGATAGGCTTTCGCCCTTGCTGCATCGGCTTTCACCTTTTCCAGCGCGTCGGCATCCTCCGCCGCCCCTGTTTCCGCATGTTTCGCCGTAGCTTCTGCCACTTGGAGCAACGCCGCCCGGTTTCCCTCTTTTGCCTCCTGCAACATCTTTTCAGACAGTTCCAGCGCCCAAGCGGTGGCCTTGTGGTCGTCCCGCTCCCAGCGTTGACCATTCCACCACAACCAGCCCAGGGCGTCGGTATATATCAGATCATCCTGATACACACGGGAGAACACAGCGGCGTTTCCTGCGTCTGAGTAGTCCGGGGGCTTTACGCTGTCTGTATTAGCGGCAACCGGCCCCCGCTCATAGCGCCCGGCGCTTTTGGCAATCGCCTCCACTTCCCGATCAGAGAGTGGCGGGGAACACCTGGAGCGGTTCTCCTCCATCAATGCGGCGGTGATTGCCTTTTGGCTCAGTCCCTTCCCCCGCAGGGAGGACGCCAACTTAAAGAGTACATCATTCCGCTGCCCCTCTGCGACCTTTCCAGGGACCTCTGTGTGCTTGGTCTGCTTTGGCTTGTCCTTCTTGCCCTGGAGCATAAGACGGTGGAGCCATTCGGGAAGCGGGGCCAGTGATACGTTTTTCGGCGTACTGCTGGCCTCCCACTCGTAGCAACGCCCTGTTTGGGGGTGCTTGGACGGCGGCGCGACAATATAGCCGCCCGTGCCCCGATAGTCCAGGCCGGGGGCAAAGCCCACCGTCACGGTCAGGGCCGGGTCGTCACACTGGAAGTAGTAGTGAACACCTCCGCCGCCGGTCAGACAAGTCCAGGTTTCAGGGAGGGGGCCATACTGCTGTTCCAGGTCTGCGAGGGTTTCGTCCCCAAACTTCCCGGCATCGTGGTCTACATCCACATCCAGCACCACCAGGCCGCTTCCGGTAGCGATTGCAACATTGTATGTACTGCCGCCGCCCCACCATTCCGCAATCTGCGCTGGGTCTGTGGTGGCGTCTTTGCATCCGTGCGGAGTGGCTGGGACTTTTCCGTTACAGGGGAACACCCGAAGCCCTAGTCCCTCCGTATAGTATTTCGCACATCTCAAGAAGGTGTTATCCGCCACAGTATCACCACGCTTCCGATCCCTCGATGGCCTCAGCCGCCGCCAGGATCTCCTTTGCACGGTGGCGGAGTGACTGCACACATGCCTCGCATTCCTGCTGGCTGCCGGGCAGAAAATAGCCGCTTGCGTTGTCTGACAGAATAGGAACACCTTGCCGCCGCTCTGCATGGATCTGCAGCCTGACTTCTCGCTCTGTCAATCCAGTTAGCCGGACAAGGTCCTGAAGGTGGAGGCCGTTCTCCGATCCGGTCATCAATAAAGAGGCAATTCCTCCCGCTTGACCTCCGCCGCGCCTAGTGTTATCATTCAAAATGGAAGCAGAGGGCGCCTTGCCAGTTGTCCCCGTTTCCGCCGCCCCTGTCAGCGTTGCCGCGCTGGTGGGGGCTTTTTTCTTGCTTTTTCTCATACCGCCGCCTCCAGATACCGTTCTACGGCCTCGCGGCTCACCAGGAACTTGTTCCCCACCTTTGCAGCAGGGATTACTCCCGATGAAACCAGTCTCCGCAGTCCACTCTTGGTGAGAGCGCAAGATGGATCGTCGGCCTTAAGCTCCTGATACATTTGATCGATTGTCCGAACCCGCGTCATACGATACACTCCTTTCAAAGATTAGCATAGCACAGAGCGCTTTTTGCAGTATCACCCACACTAAATAAAGAACTGTAAATGTTTTCGGTCTCCTTGCTACCGATTTGAATTTTTATGAGTTTTTGCAAACATTTGCTCTGTCTCTGCAACCTCATTCTATCATTTATTATGTCATGCGGCAACATTTAACTTTAGGTGTATATCACATTGAATTGACACCCTAAAAATTAAATGCGAGACGTATTTTTTTGTACACGGCGGCTATATTTTATCACTTTTTACTAATAATTATTTATTAATTGTGATTAAATATTTATTCTAGGGAAACCTAAAAAATAATTTCTACATTTTCACTGAATTTTGACGGTATCGGGTCCTCTATCAGCTGGCTCACCCGTTCACGCCATACTCCTTGCCGATGCGGCCAGCGGTGCCGTCTTTGATTTCACGTCTGGACTTAAACGAACTGGACATTTTGTCCGCTTCGTTTTTCGCGTTGGCATTTCCAGGCTGTCCGCCAATAGCCATCTTCTCCGCCTCGTACTGCACCCACCATTTAGCGCACATTTGGCGCACAAAGATATAAAAGAATGCCGCAGTCTATGACAGACTACGGCAAAACCAAACCCGTAAACCATTGATATATAAGGTTTTTTTTGATGATGTAAAAAATTATAAAAAGCAAATTTTCCAACTACGGACCAGAAGGCCGGGGGTTCGAATCCCTCAGGGCGTACCAGGAAACCCGCTGATTTCTTTGAAATCGGCGGGTTTTTTGTACTTTTTCGAGGGTTTCATTTTCTGCCCTGTGATTTGCCCCACGAACGGCCCCGCTCTCCGCTTGAAAAGGCCGGAAGAATCGGACGATTCAGGCGTTTCCGTCCGCAGCTTCAATTCCATGGAACGGCCCCTTCTCAGGTCGTGCTTTGAGGGCGGCCTTCTGTGGTCTGTCATGCGCCCGCAAGTCCCGCAGCACTGCGCCGATGTCTCCGTCAATGCAGATGGCGCGGCGCCCAAGTGCCTGCGGTGCGAAGGCCTGTCCGGTGTTGACGCAGGCATAGACTGCCTGCCGGTTCTGCAGCGTCAGATGCCAGAATGGATATTTGATGATAGAGGGGGTGTTGTACCCCACACCCAGCTCCCAATACAGCGTTTTCCCTTCTGCGTGACGCCGGAGGAACGACTCATACCGCGCTGCCGCCCGGTCCCAGCCCGCATCCTGCACGAATCTGCCGTCAGAGCGCAGGTTCATGGCCGCAGGTCTGCCGCATCTGGGACACCGGGGGATCTGTTCTGTGGGGATGCGCAATCCGCGCTGTTCCTCCAGCATCCGGCGGACGCTCTCCCGGTTGTCCCAGGTCTCACAGCAGCAGGGTTCCGCGCACTGGAACAGGCCGTAGTCCCCCTGGGTGTAAAAAAGGCGCTCTTTTTCGAACCCGGCCTTCTGGAAGCAGTGGTCCACATTGGTGGTGAGGACAAAATACTCCTTGTCCTGCACCAGCTCCAGCAAGTCCCGGTAGACCGGCTCCGGCGGGTCCAGGTAACGGTTCACCCAGATATATCGGCTCCAGTAGGCCCATCGCTCCTCCGGTGTGCGGTAGGGATAAAAGCCGCCGGTGTACATGTCGTGAAAGCCGTAGGCGGCTTCAAAGTCCCCGAAATATCGGGAAAAACGGGCCCCCGCATAGGTGAATCCGGCAGAGGCGGACAGACCGGCCCCGGCGCCGATCACAACGGCATCTGCCTCCCGGAGCGCCTGGGACAGCCGTGCCTCCGCCCGGAGCTGCGGCTGGTGCGCCGGATTTTTCAGATCTTGCAGCAGCATGCACCGCTCACCTCCTTTCAAACTCGCAGGATCCGCCCCTCTTTCCGGGGCTTGGGGGTGGGATGGGCATCGTCTGCTTTGGGATAGCCCAGGAGCAGCTGCATCACTGCATAGTAGTCCGCGGGGATCCCCCACCTCCCCAGCGTCTCCTGCCCGAAGGGATCGTCGAAGGCAGGCCACCCCTGGCCAATATAGCAGGAGCCCACGCCGAGAGCGTCTGCCGCCAGCATCATGTTCTCGGCGGCAACAGCGCAGTCCTCGGCCGCGAAGAGGAAGTTCTTCGGCCCGAACAGCGTGATCACTGTGGGTGCCCCGTAAAAGGCGTCTGTGATCCCGGGATCATCGGCGATGCTGGGCTGCTCCCTGGAGACATAGCTGGATGCTGTGGCCATCCGGGGATGGGAGTTGGCCCGCTTGATCCGTCCCAGCCGCACATTGACCGCCCGGTCCTGACTGACAACAAAGATCGGACCCTGCCGGCCGCCGGCACTGGGAGCGTACAGCCCTGCCTGCAGGATCTGCTGCAGGATCTGCTGCAGCTCCTCCTCCCGCACCTGTTCCGGTGCGAACCGGCGGATGGACCGACGGTGCAGGATCGTCTCCATAACTGCATGTTTCCGGTTTTCCATCTTTATTGCACCTCCTGTGTGTCATATGGATTTGGCAGCGTATATCGCATTTGCGGCAGCCCCCTGGAAAAAGAGCGGAATTCCGCCCGAACCTCCGTCAGGTAATAGGCTACCACCATGTCGCGGGCCTCTCCGAACTGCTCCGTTAGGATGGGACTCTCCGCAAAGCAGCGGCTGACGATGTCCTCGTCCTTTGTGAAGTTCACCCGCCCGCCCAGGCGGAGATAGGTCCTGGTCTCCGGGTCGCAGACGCAGATCTGGATATAGGGGTGGGCCTTCATTTCTTCATAGGATGTATAGAATTCCACGGTGTCGAAGTACAGCACGCCGTCCGTTTCAAACTTGAACTCGATGGGACGGATCTGCGGGTCCCCGTCCTGTCCCAGGGTGGCCGCGTACTGCAGCGGAAAGCGGTCCAGCGTCCTGACCACCACATCCAGGCCGTCCTCATAGTCCAGAGACTGAAAAAACTCCAGATTTGTCACATCCCGATGCTCCTGTTCCGTGATATACGACCAGACTGACACAAACACCAGAAGGATGCCCATCACCACCAGCAGGACTTTCTGCACGGTGAAACAGCGTGTCTGCTCCCGGTTCATCCGATCTCCTTCCAGCACTGGGGGTCGGCGGCATAGAAGCTGCCGTCCCGCCCGCTGGCCACCGCCGGGCAGCCCCGGCACCAGGGCTGCAGCTCGCACTTGGCGCACTTCTCAAACCTGGCGTAGTCCCGGTACTGCTCCATCTGACACACCCACAGGTCTGCCAGCCGGTCGCTGAACACATTGCCGACCTTGCTGTTCTGCACCCGGCGGCAGGCGTACACGTCGCCGGTGGGCAGGATGGTCAAATGGCAGTTGCCGCAGTTGCAGCCGCCGTAGATCATCCCCTCCTGCGCGTTCTCCGGGATACGGAACTCGCCCGTCTCATACTCGTACAGGGTCCACAGGTGATCCTTCTTGTTGAACCAGGTCTCACAGCCGGCGGCCTCATACGCCTTGAACTTTCTGTCACAGTCGGCCAGCAGCTGGCGGTAGCGCAGGGGCTCGATACCCACGTCCTTCTCCTCGCTGGTGGGGCAGTAGCGGGAGAAGGCGAACACATCCGCTTTGTGGGCCACCACGGTGTCGATCAGTTCCGGGATCTCGTCGATGTTAGTGCCGGAGACCGTGGTCATGACCACCGCCCGGATGCCCGCCCGCTTGAGACAGGCGATCTTCTCCAGAGTGCAGTCGAAGCTGCCGGGCTTGCGGAACCAGTCGTGGGTCTGGCGCAGGCCGTCCAGGGACAGCTGGTACTTCTCACAGCCGTACTCCTTCAGCCGCCGGCACACCTCGTCATTCAGGTGGAACGGATTGCCCAGGATGGTGAAGGGGATGTGGTGCTCCTTCATCAGTCCCAGCAGGTCCCAGAAGCTGGGGTGCAGGATGGGGTCGCCGCCGGTGATGTAGAAGTAGGGCAGGCGGTGGTAGACCTCACAGAAGTCCAGGCAGTTGTAGAAGGTGTCCTGCATCTGGGGCCAGGTCATGGCGTCCAGCTGCTTGCAGGCGTCCTCGGCAAAAATGTAGCAGTGCTTGCACCGCTGATTGCATTCATCGGTGATGTGCCACTGAAAGGCAAAGTATTCCATCTCAAGTTTCCTCCTGATCGTTTGTTCTTTGAGAAGGGGGCGCATTTCCCAAAACACGGAGCAGACTCCGTCCCTTGGGAAGTGCGCCCCCGCAGGCTGCCCCGCGGGGGGCGGGCGCTTACTGCTTGTCGCCGGCGCCGCAGGCGGTGGGCTTGGGGTCGGCGGCTCCGCAGGCCGGCGGGCTTGTCCCCGGCGCCGCAGGCGCTCCCACAGGCGGAAGACGCCTTGTCCTCAGTCTTGCGGCTCCAGCCAAACAGATTCTTCAGTGCCATGATCAGTTCCTCCTTGGATCTTGTTTTGCGGTCAGGCATCTGCCTGATCCTTGCCCACAGTATATCGGTCGGAAAAGCTCGCCACAAGTACGCACTTTTTTATGACTCAGTCACTTTTTTGTAACTTCTTGACCGGCCGGGGCCCGGATACTATAATAGATTGAAAATCGGCGGATCCATCTGAAAAGGAGGTCACCCATGCTGACAAAAGAGGAAATGCCCGCCTGTCCGGTGGCGACCACAGTAGCACTGGTCGGCAGCAAGTGGAAGCTGCTGATCCTCCGCAATCTGCTGGCCCGGCCCTGGCGGTTCAATGAGATGAAGAAAAGTCTGGATGGGATCAGTCAGAAGGTCCTCTCCGACAGACTGCGGTCCCTGGAGGAGGACGGGATCGTCACCCGGACGGTCTACCCGGAGGTCCCGCCCCGGGTGGAGTACTCCCTGAGCGAGCTGGGTGAGTCCATGCGTCCGATCATTTCCGCCATGGAACAGTGGGGGCGCGACTATCAGGAGCTGGTGCAGGGCAAAGTCCCTTCCCGTTGACCGCTCCGCAGGTCTTCCGGCAGTGCTCGACAGCGGCGTGGCCGTATGCTACAATGTCTGCAGAAGCGCCCAAGCCGCAAATGCCCTGTGCGGGGCGGAGACTTGGAAAGGAGGTCATTGGGCTTGATGGAAATCAAAAGGATCGATCCGGAAAAACGGCTGTCGTTTCAGGAGCTCATGCAGCTGTATCTATACAGCGCCATCCGTTCAGGCACCGGGAAGCTGCCGGAATACCGGTCGTGGCGGCTCACGGAGGGCCTGATCCGCGCCTTCAACCAGGAGGAGCGCAGCGTCCTCCAGAACAGACTGGACGCGCTGCTGCGGCAGGATCCCGGTCCGGTCGCCGCGCTCCGCCGCACATACGAGGCGCAGCCCTGGGAGGTCGAGAAGCCCGTGATCTGGGACGACCGCAGCAAGAGCAACTACTACATCTCCAATCTGGAGGACTCTCATCGCTTCGAGGTATATGCCGAATGGGTTTTCCGGCAGTACGGCATCGATATCGGGCTGTTCTACGGCAGGCAGCAGCAATATGAGGTCGGCGAGACGAGGGCCGGCATCGAGATCAAACACGACAAGAAGTCCCAGGAAACCGGGAATTACTACTTTGAGTACATGGAGCGCCTCACCGCCCAGGGGAGCTGGGTGGAGAGCGGCCTTTTGAAAAAGGACAACACCCGCTACTACTTCTACGGGGTGATCGGCGACTATCTGATCCTCCCCAAGGACCGCCTGATGGACTACTACCGGCGCATCGTTCTGGAAAACGATCCACCTGCCGGCTGCCGCAAGGCGGAGGCCCTGAGAGGGACGTCGAAGGGATTCCTCCTGCCCAGGGCGGAGGCCGTCAAGATCAGTCTGCCCATCGCTCAGGTCGCCCAGGCCCTGCGCAGTCAGACGTCCTGAGGTCTCTGCACACCGCCCGGAGCCGTCCGGCAAAAAATACGCCCCCGGCTGCCTGGATATCCAGGCAGCCGGGGGCGTTCTGCTGTATAGATGGGCCAGGCCACAGACGCGGACAGAGGCAAACGGCGATGCATCGTCCATCCCCTCCCTGTCGCCCTTCCGTGTGCGGCATCTGCCGTCTCCGTGATCTCATCACAGTCCGGCGCATCGATCTGCGGTATAATGGACCCACTTGATTTTGGGGGAGGCATTGTATGAATTCCGTGAAAAAGCGGCGCAGAGCCGTGGTGGATCCATCGGCCTGCGTGGCCTGCGGCTGCTGTGTGAAGGTCTGTCCGCTGCAGGCCATCGAGGTCGTCCGGGGCATCACGGCCCAGGTCCGGCAGGAGAAATGCGTGGGCTGCGGGAAGTGCGCCAGAGAGTGCCCGGCCAGCGTCATCGTGATCCGGGAGGTGGAGGCATGAGGAAGCACTGGTATGATAATCTGTGGATCGTCTCGCTCCTGTACCTTCTGCTGGGGTTCTTCAACATCCTGTTTGCCTGGCTGGGCCTGCTGTGCTTTTTCATCCCGCTCTTCATCGCCGTGGCCGGCGGGACGAAGGGCTACTGCAACCGCTACTGCGGACGGGGCCAGCTGTTCAGCCTGCTGGGCGGGCGTTTCGGGCTGTCCCGCAGGCGGGATATCCCCGGCTGGATGAAGAGCAAGGCCTTCCGATACGGCTTTCTCGTCTTTTTCTTCGCCATGTTCTTCCTGATGCTGTGGAACACCTATCTGGTGTTCGCCGGGGCGCAGGATCTGGGGCAGGCGGTCACCCTGCTGTGGACGTTCCGGCTGCCCTGGAACTGGGCCTATCACGGCACCCTGTTCCACCCCGGCGTGGCGCAGTTCGCCTTCGGCTTCTACAGCGTCATGCTGACCTCCACCGTCCTCGGTCTGATCACGATGGTGCTGTTCAAACCCCGCAGCTGGTGCGTCTACTGCCCCATGGGCACCATGACACAGCTGATCTGCCGGGCAAAAAACGGCCGTGCCTGACGGCGCCGCCCTCACGCCCTGTCGTCCTGCAGTCTCCGCAGCTTCTCCTCGTCCAGGAGCTGCACCATGCCCCGGGAGAGCCGCACCATGCCCTCGCTCTGGAAATAGCGCAGCATGCGGGTGACCACCTCCCGGTGGGAGCCCAGGTGGTTGGCGATGGTCTCATGGGTGATCTTCAGGGCACTGGTCCCCTCGATGGCGGCCTCCTCCAGCAGGAAGGCCGCCAGCCGCTTGTCCATGCTCTTCCACATGACCTGTTCCATCAGCCACATGACCTCTGAAAACCGGCTGGCCATCAGCTCGTTGGTGTAATTGGCCACCGGCGCGGACACCTCCATGAGGCTCTGGTAGACCTCCGGGGAGATGACCCAGATCTCCGTGTCCTTCTCCGCCTCGATGGTGACCTCAAACTGGATGGAGCGCATGATGCAGGACGCGGAGAGAAGGCACAGATCCCTGTCGAACAGGCGGTAGATGGTGATCTCCCGCCCCTCGTCAGAGAGGATATAGGCCCGGAGCTGTCCCGACTTCACCAGAAGGAGCCCCGTGCAGTCCGCGTTTCCGTTGTGAAGGATCGTTCCCTTCCCGACGCTCCGAAACGCCAGATTGCCGAGGATGCGCGCCTGCTGGTCCGCATCCAGCCGGTCCCAGATGGGAAAACAGTCCTGAAAGGTCATCCTATGTCCCTCCTCATCGTCTTCTCAGTATAGTGGACGGGGCTTTTGCTGTCAACCGCCCTGTCGGCGGACGGCCCCGGATCTTCTGTGATGTCATCACAGAAAAAAACAGACTTTGGGTTATACTAAGGTCAAACACAAGAAAGGAGCTGACCAGCATGGCGGCTATCAATATCAATCAGGAACAATTTCAGCAGATGACGGACAGCGGCAGACCTGTCCTGGTGGATTTCTGGGCTCCCTGGTGCGGCTACTGCCGCCGGATCGGGCCCGCGTATGAGAAGGTCGCGGACGAATACGGCGACCAGCTCACCGTTGCAAAGATCAACATCGACGAGGAGGCCGCGCTGGCCGAGGCGGAGCAGATCGAGGTGATCCCCACCCTGGTCCTGTACCGGGACGGAAAGGCCGTGGACTCCATCGTCAACCCCGAATCCAAAGCAGCCATCGAGCAATTCATCCGGGAGGCCCTGGCAAAGTGAGGAGGCAGGACCCATGAGCAGCACACATGTCTTCGATATGATCGTGGTGGGCGGCGGGCCGGCCGGCTACACGGCGGCGCTCTATGCGGCCAGAGCCGGACTGGATACCCTGGTGCTGGAGAAGCTGTCGGCCGGCGGCCAGATGGCCCTGACGGAGGAGATCGACAACTATCCCGGCTATGAGGACGGGATCGACGGCTTCACTCTGGCGGAGAAGATGCAGCGGCAGGCCGAGCGGTTCGGCGCGCGGACAGAATACGCACAGGTGGAGCGCATGGACCTCACCGCGGAGCCCAAGGTGCTGGAGACCAGCGAGGGGCCGTTTGCCGCCAGGACCGTGGTCCTTGCCACGGGGGGCGGCCCCAGGGAGCTGGGCCTTGCCGGCGAGAAGGCCCTGGTGGGCCGTGGCGTGGCCTACTGCGCCGCCTGTGACGGGATGCGCTACAAGGGCAGGACCGTCGTCGTGGTGGGCGGGGGAAATTCCGCCGCTGCCGACGCGCTGCTGCTGAGCCGAATCGCCGAAAAGGTGATCCTGGTGCACCGCAGGGACCAGCTGCGGGCCACAAAGGTCTATCACGCGCCGTTGATGCAGGCGGAAAACGTGGAGTTCCGCTGGAACAGCACCGTCACCGAGCTGCTGCCCGAGGGGAAGCTGACCGGCGTCCGGCTGAAGGATGTGCACACCGGCGCGGAATCCATCCTCCCCTGCGACGGGCTCTTCATCAGCGTGGGCAGAAAGCCGGCCACGGAGCTGGTGCGCGGCCAACTGGAGCTGGATGCCGGCGGCTATGTGGCGGCCGGCGAGACCACTGAGACCAGTCTCCCCGGCGTCTACGCCGCGGGCGATGTGCGGACGAAGCCCCTGCGCCAGGTGGTGACGGCTGTGGCCGACGGCGCCATGGCGGTCCATATGGCGGAGGAATACCTGGCAGGAGGCGCCCCCGCAGCGCGGTCCCCGGCCGGTACATGAAGGAGCGGGCACCCGTGTCCCGGGTCCGTGCCTGCCGGAAGGGGATTCCCCGCTGTTTCAGGACCCCGTCGGATGTGAGATCCGAATCCAAAACAGCTGCCCGGAGGATCTGGACCTTCAGATCCTCCGGGCAGCTTTCTGCACTCACGCTTTACGGGAGCGACGCGGCGATCCGCTCCAGCCCCCTTCCCAGGCCGTCAGATCCCGCGCAGCGGCTGGGGCGGGCGTTGACCGCGCGGTCCAGCAGGGGCTGGTCCGGCCGTTCCGTGTCCAGGCACAAGTCCAATGCCAGCACATCCTCCCAGGCCCGGTTGAGAAAGGCCACCTCCCGGCGCCCATGGGTGCGGGTGAGGGATGCCGGCCCCGCCAGCTGCAGATAGCCGCTGATCTGCTCCGCGCCGAATCCCACGGCGGTGAGGCTCTCTGTCAGCCCCATCCGGAACAGTCCGGGAAGGTCCGCCCACTGGAGGGGCGCCACATCATAGCGGACAAACGTGTACCGGCTGTGGCTGTGGACCGCCAGCAGGCACCGGCGGCCCCGCAGGCTGATGACATGGAGGTCCCAGCAAAAGCGCCGGTCCGTCTCTGTGCCGTAGTCCGGCGGCTTGCGCCTCAGGAACCGCTGGAGGGGAAAGGTCAGTCCCAGCTCCATCACTTCACCTCATGGGGGATCGTGATCTTCTCCACCCGGAGCGTTCCGTCCTCCGCCTCAGCCATCATCAGAGTGATCTCCTGGCGGAACCGGCGCGGGCCGCAGGAGCCGGGATTCAGCCAGAGGCGGCCGTCCCGCTCCTCTTCCGCATATTTGTGGGAGTGCCCGAACACCACCGCGTCAACTCCGGAGAGGTCCGCCGGGACCTCCTTCCGGTTGTGGACCACGCAGAAGGTCACGCCGCCCAGGGTGACGGTGAGATCGTGGGGAATGGTCTCCGCCCACTCCTTGTCGTTGTTGCCCCGGACCACATACAGCG
The DNA here is from genome assembly GCF_016902445.1 of Oscillibacter valericigenes. Taxonomy (GTDB): domain Bacteria; phylum Bacillota; class Clostridia; order Oscillospirales; family Oscillospiraceae; genus Oscillibacter; species Oscillibacter avistercoris. The sequence goes on from NZ_JACSNX010000006.1 coordinate 65,945, forward strand.
GCGCATACTGCCGCAGCTGGTCCACGATGCTCTGCCGGTTGATGTCTCCGCCGTGGAGGATGGCGTCTGCGCTTTTCAGAAGCTCCGCCACCTCCGGCCGCAGCAGGCCGTGGGTGTCGGAGAGAATGGCCAGTCTCACGGTTCTCCCTCCCTCAGATCAGGATTCCCTCGCAGTGGTCGATCTCATGCTGGATGATCTGTGCGGTCCAGCCGGTAAAGGTCTTCTGCCGCTCCTGAAATTTTTCGTTCTGCCAGCGGACCTTGATGGACCTCCACCGTTTAGCCGGACGGACGCCGTCGAGGGACAGGCATCCCTCCTCCGCCTGATAGGGCCCGGACTTCCGGATAATCTCCGGGTTGAACATGACCGTATAGGCACCCGCGTCCTCAAAGGCGATGATGCGCCTGTTCACACCGATCATGTTGGCGGCCATCCCCACGCAGCCGTCCCTGTGGTGTTCCAGCGTCTCCAGCAGGTCCGCCGCCGTTTGCAGATCCTCCGGTCCGGCGGTCTCCGCCCGCCTGGCCAGGAACGTCTCATCTCTGCAGATCTCTCGGATCATCATCTGTCCTCCTCGTGCTGACGGATCGCTGCCGCGCCGGTGTCCGGCGCACCGGCCCGGATCCGGCTGCAGACTGCGGCAAAAGACGCTTGGTGCCGTTCTGACAGGCGCCTTCCGCCGCTTTTCTCTGTATTATATCCGAATGTGCCGGCCAGAGCAAGACCGGAATACGGGTCTGTGTCCGTATCCGGTCACCGCGCGCACTGCCGCCGTCTCCCACCCTGCCCCGTTTGGCGCACCGCTTCTGTATCCGACATCTGTGAGATCGTCCCGGATCTGTGCTATACTTGCCACAAAAGCAAGCTGTGCGCCTCTGAAAAGGCTCCGGGAAAAAGCGGCAGGCCCACGGCCATCTTTCACAGCGGCTTTCTTTTTTATGGATGGATTGAAACGGAATCTCCGGTACGAACGAATATACCTGATGAAAGGCGGTGAGGCGATGGAGCAGGAACAAAAATGGATCAGAGCCATCCAGCGGCGAAACTCCCGGGGTGCGGCGGAGCAGCTGATCCGATCCTACTATGACGAGATCTACCGCTTTGTCTGCCGCCAGACCGGAAGCAAGGAGGACGCCATGGACCTGACCCAGTCCATCTTCATCGCCGTCCTGCGGGCATTGCCCAGCTACCGGGCGGAACGGGCGTCCTTCCGCACCTGGCTCTACCGCATCGCCGCCAACAAGGTCATCGACGCCCGCCGGAAGGCCCGACCGGTCTCCCTCCCCATCGAGGAAATGGAGCTGCCGGCGGCGGAGGACTTTGCGGCCCGCGTCCATGACCAGGCCCTGCTGGAGGCCATCGAGGCCTATGTCTCCGGCCTGGACCCCGAGGAGCAGTCGGTGTTCCGTCTGCGGATCTACGGGGAAAAGACCTTCCCGGAGATCGCCGCTGCCCTGGAGGAGCCGGAGGCGGCGGTGAAATCCCGCTACTACCGCCTGATGGGGCGGCTGCGAAAGGAGTTTGATGCAGATGTGTAATCAAAAAATTCCGATGCCGACAGAGGCGGAAAAGCAGCGGGCCATTGCCCGGATCCTGGACGTGAGCCTGTCCCCCCGGCCGAGCCTGGGGAGGGAGCTGCTGGAGACCCTGCGGGCCGTGGGCGTCCCGGTGCTGTTCTTCGGCACCTGGGACTGCCTGGCCCTGTCCCTGCTGATCTGGGCCCTGTCCCTGCTGCCGGCTCTCGTTTTGGCCGGCTCCACCGGTTCTTTGGCACCGGCATTGTTCCTGTTCTCCCCCCTGCTGTATGCCGCCCTCTCCCTGCTGACCGGCTGGAAGGATTTGCAGACCGGCCTCTGGGAGTGGACTTGGACCTTCCGGGTCTCTGCCCGGATGGTGGCGGCCCTGCGGATGCTGGGTTTCGGTGGTGTGTCCGTGCTGCTGTGTGTCCCGGCCAATTGGGCACTGTGGCTGCTCACCGGACAAGAGAGATCTTTTGGTTGGATGCTGGCCCTGTCATTGGCCAGCCTGTTTCTGTACGGAGCCCTCTCCCTGCTGTGCCAGCGGCTGCGGGGGCCTGCCGGATGGCTGGCAGCGCCGGTCTGCTGGGTCCTGCTGGGCCTGGTGCCGCTGATCTGGCCCCGGGCTGCGGAGTGGCTGACGGCCGTTCCCACCGTGGTATTCTGTCTGCTGGCCGCCGCCGGGATCACAATGTACCTTTTGGAACTGCGCCGCTTCTGCCGGCGCCCGATGGAAGGAGGCGTCTCCTATGCTTTCCGTTGAGCATGTGACAAAGAAGTACGGACAATTCACCGCTCTGGAGGATATCTCCCTGACCTTTACCCCCGGCGTCTATGGCCTGCTGGCCCCCAATGGGGCGGGCAAGACCACCCTCATCAAGATGCTCACTACGTTGCTGTTTCCCACCAGGGGACAGATCCTGTGGGAGGGGGAGGACATCCAGGCCCTGGGGGCGGAGTACCGGGGTCTGCTGGGGTATCTTCCCCAGCAGTTCGGGTACTATCCCAACTACACGCCCCGTCACTTCCTCCGCTATGCCGCCGCCCTCCAGTGCATCCCGAGGCGGGAGGCGGACGGCCGCATTGACCAGCTGCTGGAGACGGTGGGACTCCGGGACATAGCAGACAAAAAGATGAAGAAGTTCTCCGGCGGGATGCTCCAGCGGGTGGGCATCGCCGTGGCCATGCTGAATGACCCGCAGCTGCTGATCCTGGACGAGCCTACCGCCGGGCTGGACCCCCGGGAGCGGGTGCGGTTCCGGAACCTGATCCACGCCCTCTCCGGGGAACGTATCGTCATCCTCTCCACCCACATCGTCTCGGACATTGAGACCATCGCCGGGCAGATCATCATGTTCCGGGACCACCGCCTCTACTGCTGTGACAGCCCTGCCCACATCTGCGCCCAGTTCCAGGGCCAGGTGTTCCAGCTCCCCGCCGGGACATCATTGGCTCCGGGGCAGTTCCTGCTCAGCGAGGGGCAGGGGGCGGACGGCCCGGTGCTCCGGGTCCTCTGCGAGATGCCCCCTGTCAATGGGACACCGGTGACACCGGGGCTGGAGGACGCGTTTCTCGCCATCTACCGGGAGGGGCAGCCATGAATCTGGCGGTCTATGAGTGGCGGAAGCTTTTCCGCCTGCCGGCCTTGTGGGCCTTTCTGGCTCTGTGCCTGGCCTTCAACGCCCTGCTCATCGCCGGGCTCTCCCCCTATGACCGGGCGTTCTTCAACGAGACGTCCGCCGCGGCGGAGGCCCTGGGCCAGCGGGTGGATGAAGATTTTCTGGCCGGTCTGGACGATATGCCCGCCACGGAGAACCGGGACCTGCTGCTCCAGTCCGTCACCGGGATGGAGGACATCTTTGAGACGTATGACACCGGGGAACTTGCGGATTTCTACGCCGGTGTGGTGGAAAAATCCCCCACGGCGGTAAAGTGGATGACCTGGAAATACGGTCTGCTGGCGGAGCGGGTGGAACATCTGGCCCAAACCGACGCGGCGATGGATTTGTATGCCGGTCCCGCTACCTATGGAAGCCACCAATTCTTGTTTGGCTCCCTGTTTCGGGCCGTCCTGTGCGAGAGCGCCATCCTGGCCATGCTGGGGACGCTGTACCTACTGGGCTACGAGGGGATGCACCGCACGGAGGGCCTGGCCTGCTCCTCCCGGACAGGGCGGCGCCTGCGGCGGCTCAAGGTGCTGGCGGCTCTCCCGGCGTCGGCGGCGCTGTACGGCCTGCTGGCGGTCTGCACCCTGGTGCCCTATTTCCTGCTGTACGACTACGGCGGTATCTGGGATGCCAGCGTGTCCAGCCAGTTCAACTATTTCTCCGATATGCTGGTGGTGCGCCCCTTCCTCACCTGGGGGGACTTCACCGTGGCCCAGTACCTGGCCGCCGTTTTGGCTCTGGGGGCGGTGCTGACGGCGGTGTTCTCCCTGCTGGCGTCGGTGTGCGGAACGCTGGTGCGGAATCCCTATCTGGCCGCGCTGGTGCTGGGGATCCTGTGCTTCGGCGGGATGGGGCTGGTCTCCGCCTTCGGGGAGCTGGGCTGGTGGGCGGCGTATCTCGTGGCCTGCTTCCAGCCGGTGATGATCTGGCTCTCCTGCAGCGCCTGGTTCACGGAGCTGGGGCTCAACGCCGTCCTCCCCTGGCAGGAGACCATCGCGGCAGGACTCAACCTGCTGCTCTGGGGCGGCGGAGCCCTGCTGGCCATCCGTCGATTTGACAGAAAGGATGTGTCCTGATGGAACTTTGGAAATGGGAGCTGCGGAAGATCTGGCGGCCCGGCATCCTGGCGGCCATTCTCCTGCTGGGGGCGGTGTACTACTGGATGTTCCCCCAGTTCTACATCGAATATTTCTGCAACGGGCCCAGTGGGGAAGCCCAGTTCGATCTGGCCTCCGACTGGGTGGCGCGGTACGGTCCCACCCTGGAACCGGAGGAGCGGGCGCAGCTGGACGGACAGCTGGCGGAGGAGATTGGCTCCTTTGACCAACAGATTTCCTCTATCCCGGAGGCCTCGGCGGCAGGACTGACGGACTATGAATCTTTTCTCTCCTTTCGGGAGGAGTACCTGAATGGCGTGCTCAATGCTGACGGCCAAGCGGATATGGACACGGAATATCTGCTGAACCGGGTGTACGGCGGCACCAGCTGGTATACGATAGCCGTACTGGAGCAGGCCATGGAGGCCTATGACACCCAGGCGGAGCGCCGCGCTCAGGCCGTCTCCAACCGGCGGGAAGCGGGCCAGCCGGAGGCCATGGTCCGGCGGGAGGCGGAACTGGCAAGCGCAGAGATGGCCCACTCCCTGCTGCCGTCCTCCGTGAAACACTCCACCCAGGAGTACGGCAAGGATCTGGCGGTGTGGTGCGTCCTCAGCATCGTGCTCCTGCTCTCCCCCACCCTGGTGCGGGACCGGCTGCGGAACACCCGGCCCCTGCAGTGGGCCTCCCGCCGGGGACGGGCCATTTTGAGCACGCAGATGGGAACTGCCCTGCTCTCCGCGCTGGTGCTGACAGCGGTGAATGTGTCAGTCTACGCCGTCCCCCTCCTGGCTCAGGGGCCCCTGCGGTTTGCCGCCTGCGGGCTGGACGGCATCTGGGAGTGGGGCACCCCCTGGTTCGACTGGATCTACGGCACCTATCTGCTGGTGCTGGTCGGGCTGCTCCTGGCCCTGTCCCTGGGGGCCGCCGGGCTGACGGTGTTTCTCTCCCAGTACAGCGGCAGCTACATCGCCATGCTGCTGAAGGCCGTTCCCCTGTTCGTGGCGGTGGGTGCGGTGCTGGGCACCTGGCTGCTGGATATGCCCTTCAGATTCCGCAACCTGGGCAACGGCGCCGTCTGGCTGCCCCGGGGCATCGAGGCCGCTGCGGCGGCCGCCCTGCTGGTGCTGGGGCTGAGTCTGTGTATTCTTTCCTGCCGGCAGCAAAAAAGGCGGGAGCTGCTCTGAAGGCTGGGGCGGCTGAAATGTCCCGTCGAAGCCAGCAAGCAAATTTACTTTACATTTGCTTCATTTCAATTATTTTTCATTTTCAAAACAAAAAGGCACCTCCGGATCCATTCTCCAGAGGTGCCTTTGTTCCGCTCGTTCAGGCGCGCGTCAGGCCTCCTGATACAGCTCCAGAATGGCCCCGTCCTTCCAGACGAAGGCCAGCCGGTCGCCCTTGTCGTTGGCGGCCATGGGGCCGCAGATGACCGAGTCGGCGTCGGCGATGTAGTGCTCCAGATCGTCCACCTTGTAGGCCACGTGGGGGTTGCGGTGGATCTCCTCCGGGAAGGGGGTGCCCTCCTCGAATTTCAGGTACTCGATCTTGTAGTCGTAGTCGTCCACATTGCTGACCCAGAACTTGGCCCCCTCATTGTAGACCATGCCGGGCTTCTTGTTGGTGATGGGGATGCCGATGTGCATATAAGTGGCGGACATAGCGATTCCTCCTTATTTGGCGTTCTTGACTTCCTGGTAGACCTCATAGGCCTGCTGGGCGGTGTAGCCCTCGTGGACCACCTTGCCGATGGCCTGGGCCATGCCGGCGGGGCAGTCGGACTGGAAGATGTTCCGGCCCATGTCCACGCCGTGGGCGCCCTGGTCGATGGCCTTGTAGGCCATCTCCAGCGCCTCCAGCTCGGGCAGCTTTTTGCCCCCGGCGATGACGATGGGCACCGGACAGGCGGCGGCCACCCGCTCAAAGCCGTCGCAGAAGTAGCTCTTGACGATGTTGGCCCCGTTCTCGGCCAGCACCCGGGTGGCCAGCAGGAAGAACTTCTCCGTGCGCTCCATCTCCTTGCCCACGGCCACCACGCCCAGGGTGGGGATGCCGTACCGGGCGCCGGCGTCGGCGGTGCGGCACAGCAGCTCCAGGGAACGGCTCTCGCCGGAGGCGCCAATGAAGGTCTGCACCGTCATGCAGTCGGCATCCATGCGGATGGCGTTCTCAATGTCGCAGGCGATGCCGCCGCCGTTGGACATGTCGTCGTAGAGGACGGTGGAGTCGTAGGTCACCCGGACGCAGCGGGCCACCCGCTGGGCGGGAGAGATGCAGGAGCGGATGACCCCCTTGGTGCCCATCAGCACATCCACATAGGGGATGAGGGGCGGGATCACCAGGTCAATGCGCTCCAAACCGGCGGTGGGGCCCATGATGTAGCCGTGGTCAAAGGCCAGCATCACCGCATTGCCCGACTTGGGGTTGAACATGCGGGCCAGGCGGCTCTTCATGCCAAAGTCACAGTTGGCCGCACCCCGGACATAGAAGCCCTCCTGGGCCACGGGCACGTCCAGATGGTAGTCGTGGGCGGCCTTGTTTCCGATATTGTCTGCCATGGCTTACTCCTTGCTGTACGCGGGGGTGTGGCAGGGGGTGTTCCAAAGGCGGATGAACTCCTCGTCCCACTTGGCGATATTCATCTGGAAGCCGCCGGCCTCCTGCACGGTGAGGATCTCGCCTACCATGCTGGCCACCACCTCAATGTCCCGGGCCTTCAGGAACTCCACCGTGTCCTTGAACAGCACCAGCATCTCCATGGTGGTGGTGGCGCCGCAGCCGTTGATCATCACAAAAGTCTTGTCCCCGGCCTTCAGGTCCAGGGCCTTGCACAGGGCCCCGGCCACGTGCTCCACGGTGTCCTTGGAGGACATCATGGGCACCCGGACGCCGCCGCCCTCGCCGTGCTGGCCGGCGCCGATCTCCATCAGGTCGGTCTCCTCCAGGTCGCCGAAGGACATGCCGTTCTGGGGGTGGGTGGCGTCGGTGGACTTGACGGTGAGGGAGGCCATGCTGTCCGCGTAGCGCTGGGCGATCTCCGCCACCTCGTCTAGGCTCTTGCCCTCCCGGGCGGCCGCCGCGGCGATGTGGTACAGGGCCACCGCGCCGGCCAGGCCCCGCTTGTTGTCCTCGCCGTTGGGGTCGTACTGGATCTCCTCGCCGGTGACCACCTGGCGTACGTTGAGGCCCGCCTTCTTGGCCAGCTTCATGGCCTGCTTGCCCGCCAGCTGGTCGCCGGCGTAGTTCAGGGTGAGCAGCAGCACGCCGTGGCCCTTGTCCGCCAGCTTCATGGCGTCAAAGACCAGCTGTCCGTTGGGGGCGGCGAAGATGTCGCCCACCGCCTGGACGTCCAGCATGCCCTTGCCCACAAAGCCCGCCTGGGCGGGCTCGTGGCCGGAGCCGCCGTAGGTGACGATGGTCACCCGGTCCGCGCCGGCCAGGTCGTGGCTGACAACCAGATGGCCGTCCACGTCCAAAATGTCGGGGTAGGCCAGGCCCAGACCCACCAGCTCCTCGTCGGTGATGGTCTCAGGGGCGTTGATGAACTTCTTCATTTTCATTGCGGAAATCCTCCCATTCAAAAATAGATCACGCTGCAATCAGGCCTGTGCCAGTCCCTGGAAGAATCGGGCCATGGAGACGGCTCCGGCGTCCGGGGTCCCGATGGTCTGGGTGCCGTAGCTCTTGGCCCGGCCGAATTTGGACACGAAATTTTTGGTATTCTCCGCACCGGCTGCTGCAGCCGCGGCCGCAGCAGCAAACAGGGCATCTTCATCGCTGCCTTCATAGGCGGCGATGGCCTCGCTGGCGGGGATCAGGGCATCCATCATGGTCTTGTCCCCCACCTGGGCGCCGGACATCTCATTCAATTCCTCCAGCGCCTTGGCAAAGATGGTCTGGATGCCGGGAACATCGATTTCCTCCCCTTCCGGCGCTTCTTCCTGCAGTCCGTCCAGCCAAGTGTTCCACAGGGGCACGGCGCTGCCGCCATTCAGGGACATGACCGCCATGGCTGCGTCGTCCAGCATGGTCTGGATGCCGCCGTCGGCGTCCTCTACCGCCTCTGTAATGGCCCTGGCGATCTTGGCCATGGTCAGGCCGTGATCTGCATCGCCGAACTTGGAGTCGATCTCCGTCAGCTCCTGTTCGGCAGCCATGACAGATGCACAGGCATTCAGCAGCCGGGATGCAAACTGTTCTCTCGTCATGTGCTGTCACCTCCTTTGGCTCTGTGATCCGATCAGCAGTCTGTTACATCTGTCCAAACTATACTTCCTATAGTAACAAATGTCAATTTTCAAAATTAATTTTCCATAAATCACACAGAATATTATAAAAAAATATGTTCAAATCAGATAAACCGATGCCTCTTATCAAAGAGGCATCGGTTTAAAAAGTTACATATGTTACTTATTCTCCAAGTAATTCCTGTACAAGGTCCGCCCGTGCGACGATGTGGGTCAGGATCCCGGTGTTCAGCGCGCCCCGCAGGGCCCTGGCGCTGGTATTGGCAGAGCAGACTCCGATGATCCGGGGGCACTGCTTCAGGGCCTCCATGGGGATCTGGATGGCGAAATCCTGGTCGGACTGAATGACGGTGCCCGCCTCGTTGAAGTAGTAGATCAGCATTCGGCCGCAGGCCCGCTGGTCCTGGAGCAGGCTCCCATACCGGACCAGGGAGGCAAAATCCGGGCTGGAGGGGTAGTCGCCGATGTTCACCAGGGCCGTGTCGATCTGTTCCCACTGCTGGCAGATCTGGCGGTAGATCTCGGTGGAGCACAGCAGCTGCCGCTCCTCCAGGCTCTCCGGCAGGGCGGGCAGGTAGAGGAAGTGGGGGACGGCGCCCAGCTGCTGGGCCATCAGGCGGACGTTTTCGTTGGACTGGTAGTTGCGGGCGGGGACGCTGGCGTTGCCCACCAGGGGGCAGATGTCGGTGATGGCGCTGTGAGGCTGGGGGTGCTGCTCCAGCCAGGTCACCAGCTGGCCGATGAGGTAGCCCCAGCCCACTCCCAGACGACGGGCACCGATCTGCCGCAGCAGCTCCACAGCGCCCCTGGAGAGGCGCTGATTGGTCTCATCGTTCTCCGCCCCGTCCTCTACCAGGATGCCGCCCTGGACCATGCCGGCGGTCCTCAGCCGCTCCAGCAGGCTGTCCTCCCGGCACTCCGGGTCGTGGATGCGGATCTCCACCACGCCCAGTTCCCGGGCCTCTGCCAGCAGGCGGCTCACCATGGGACGGGAGATCCCCAGCTCCCGGGCAATGTCGCTCTGCTTCTGATCCTCCAGATAATACCGGCGGGCCACATGGGCCAGACGTCTCTGCTTTTCCAGCTTCACCGGATCTTCCCTCCCACATGTTACATATGTTACTTTATAGCATAAAGCGTATCGGGATGCAAGGGCCCCTTCGCAGCGCGCTGGAACGGTCGGGCGCGCTGCGAAGAAAAATGCGGCGCCCTGTCCGAGGACAGAGTGCCGCAAAATTCAAAGGATGGAGAGCCACTGCCGGGACTAATGCGGGTACAGCGTCTATCGCCCGCTCCCCCACTGTTCGGCTGCCTGCCGCAGGGCCCGCACCACCGGCAGCTCCTCCCCGGTGAGAAAGCGGATCAGGGCCCCGCCGCCGGTGCAGATGTAGTTGATCTGCGCCGTCTTGCCGTATTTTGTGGTAGCGGTAATACTGTCTCCGCCGCCCACCACCGTATAGGCCGCTGTATCTCCCAGGGCGTCCCATACCGATTTGGTGCCCAGCTCCGTCTCCGCCTGCTCAAAGACCCCCATGGGGCCGTTGACGAACACGGTCTTCGCAGCGCGGATGATCTCCTGGTACCGGGCCGCCGTTTCCGCGCCGATGTCCGTGAGGGACACCTCCGGCGGGATGCTGCCCAGGGGCGCCTCCGCCCGGCAGCCGTTCTCTACCCAGGCACCGTCCACGGGCAGACAGATCTTCTCCCCGTACCGGGCCAGCAGATCCCGGGCCGTGTCGATGAGGCCGCTGTAGCCGGACTTCTCAATAAAGGCCAGACTGCCCTCCCCGATGTTCTCCCCCCGGGCGGCCAGGAGGATGTTGCCCACCAGGCCGCCGGTGAGGATGGTGTCCGCCGCCCCCTTCTCCAGGACGCTGGACATCATCAAAAAGGCGTCGGACACCTTGGCCCCGCCCAGCACGAAGACGCAGGGCCGCTCCGGCTGCTCCATCAATCCGGAGATGACGCAGTACTCCTCCTCGAACAGCCGGCCCATGGCGGAGGGCAGCACCTGCTCAAAGCCGCACAGGGAGGGCTGGTCCCGGTGGGCAGCGGCGAAGGCATCGCACACATACAGGTCCGCCAGAGGCGCCAGCTTCCGCACCAGCAGTGTCTGGGCCTGCTGCTGGTGGGTCAGCTTCAGGCTCTTTTCGAACAGCGTCTGCTCCTCCGCCAGGAAGCGCACGTTGTCCAGCAGGAGGATCTCCCCCTCCTCCAGGGCCTGGATGGCCGCACGGGCGGCGGGACCACACACGTCGTCGATCCACTTCACCTCCCGGCCCAGCAGGCGGCGCAGGACCGCCGCGTGGGGCTCTGTGGACCAGTAGTTCTGATACTCGATGTCACTGCCCTGGTGGGCCAGCAGGACCACCCTGGCCCCCTTGTCCGCCAGCTCCCGGACTGTGGGCACGCAGGCCTCGATCCGCTTGGTGGAGCGGAGGGTCCCCGCGGCCCGGTCCACCGGCTGGTTGATGTCCACCCGGCAGAGGACCGTCCTGCCGGAGACGTCCCAATCGTCCAGGGTAAAGATACCGAATCGCATGGCAGCTCTCCTTTACTGGGCGTTCTTGAACCGCCCGATCTTCAGATAGCGGTTGGTGGCGGCGGTGCCCTCCTCCCGTGTGGGCTGCATCCGCAGGGCCGCCCGGACGGCATCCATGGTCTCCGGGATGGTGACACTCTCCTGTGGGACGTTGATGGCGTACATGATGTCATTGCCGCTCTCCACCACGGAGTCCGCCCACAGGCCGATCTCGTACATGTCGCCCCGCCGGTTGCCCAGGTCCCGGGCGTACTTGAAGAAGGAAGCGTTGCCCTTGAAGCCGGCATCCACCGTCACCACCCGGATCCGGGGATGGGCGGAGAAGGCGGCCAGGGCCTCCTCCCGGGTGATCTTCCGGCCGTTCCTACCGGTGGCCACCACGGTGATGATGTGGCCGTGGGTCACCGGCGTGTGGACCAGGATGCCGGTGGCGCTGATGTGGGGCATGATGGTCATCAGGTCCAGGGCCTGGTGGGTGGGCGCCTTCTCCATCTGGAGGGCGTTGGTGAGGCCCCGGTGGTAGTCGCCGGGGTCCGCCACCCGGCGGATGATGGTGATGGCTACCTTTTCGATGCCAAAGGCCCGGTCCAGGCAGTCCACGGAGCGGATGAGGCCCGTGGTGTTGCAGGAGGTCAGCTTCAGGTAGTCCTGCCCCAGGCCCTGCTCGTAGTTGGCGTAGCCGTGGAAGAACACGTCCGCCACATCGTTTTTCTCGCCGCCCTGGAAGATGGCCTTGACGCCCAGCCGCTCATAGATGGCCTTGTTCTTGGCCCCTACGCCGGCGGGAGAGGAATCCAGCATGATGTCCACGCTGCGGCACAGGTCCTCAAAGGTCCCGGCCACGGGGATGTCCATGGCGGCAAAGGCGGCGGGATCGGCTCCCTCCACCAGATAGAGCTTGTACTCCACGCCGTTGGCGCCGATCATGTCGTTTTCCCGCAGGGCCTGCAGGGACAGCGTGGGCGCCAGGTCCGCAATGCCCACCAGTTCCATATCTTCCTGAAGGGCAACGCCGTCTGCCAGCCGCTGTCCGATGGTGCCGTAACCGGCTACTCCTACACGAATCTTTTTCATGGTCATCCTCCTGAGATCTTTCGAAATTCGGGTCTGCCGGGGGACGGGCGAGCCGCAGGCCGCCCTGACGCCGCAGTGAACTAAAATCGATTGTAACTGCGTTTTTCAAAAAGTCAAGAAAAGATAAATATTTCACATATTTTGCGTTGAAATTGCACTTATATGACGAGAAAAAATGTTGGAAAAGTCAAAAAATGCAGAAATTTCGGTAGTTATTTCACAAACGATCCTGGCAATTTTTTCACAAGAAAACCGGCGTCTGTTCCGGCCGCATCATACGCTCCTCCCCCGGTCAGGGACCGCCGGAGCTGCCCTGCCTCCGGACCGGCGGCAGCCTCCGGCAGATGCTGCGGGAATTTTTACAAAGACTTCATGCTTCTTCGTCCCGGATCTGATAAAATATGAAATTATATGAAATTAGAGATTATCCGGCGGCATCTGCTCTGCCGGAGCTCTGAAGGGAGTGAGGCGCTTTGAAGCAGATGAAAAAGCTTCTGGCATCTGCGCTTGCGTGCCTGCTGCTGTGTCAGGGGGCCGCATCTGCAGCCGGCGGCGATGCCGGCCAAGCCTGGAGCCGTCCGGAGGGGGACGGCAGCTATATCACCATCCGTGTGTCGGGAGAGCCCGGCATGGCCTTGATCGATACCTTTGACCTGGCAGTCCGGTATGCGGACACCGGAGAGCCGGTGGCGCTGTCCAGCGCCTATCTGGACGGGTATCTCTTCGCCACTGTTCCGGCAGAGAACGCAGACCGTCCGTTGGAGGTGTTCAGGGGCGATGATCCGGTCTGGACCGACCTGCGGGAGCAATACCTTGCGGCCAATGGATCCAGCGATCTTCAGATCCGGGGGGTGGTCCGCGGCGACAACGCCGGCCGGCTGAAGCAGGATGCGCCCCTCACCAGGGCGGAGGGTGCCGTCCTTATGGCCCGGCTGCTGGACCTGCAGCCGGCGGAGCGGCCAGGATACAGCGATGTGTCCCCGGACACCTGGTATCATGAGGAGGTCTCTGCCGCCGCTGCAGCCGGTCTGTTTGCGGCGGACGGCCGGTTCCTGCCGGACCAGGCCATGACGCGGGCGGAGTTCACCGTCCTGCTGGCCCGGGCGCTGTCGTTCGTCGGCTGGCTGGATATCCCGGCTGAGGGTAACCTCTCCGGCACCGGCCTGATGGACGCGGAGTCGGTCCCCTCTTGGGCGGCTGGTGCCTACCAGGCGCTCTTCGCATGCAACCCGGGGATCGCGCCCGTCACAGAAAAACCTACCGGAGCCTACCACTGGGAGGATGCCCCCGTGCTGGGCGACTATGCCGAGCCGGAGAACCCCATCACCCGTGGCGAGGCGATCACGTCCATGAATCAGGCCATGCGCTGGGTGCCTTGCTATCCCACAGAGGCAGCCATCCAGTTTGGCCTGGATCGGGAGATGCCGGTGATCGATGGGTCCACCTCTACCTATCCCTATACCCAAGGGGTCTACAGTGTGCTCTTCACCAATGGAACGGCGCATCCTCAGTTCCCCAAGAGCCACTCCAAGAGCTTTGCGTCCTATGAAAGGCTGATCCGCGGAGAGGCGGATGTCCTGTTCGCAGCCACAAAGGCGTCCGCAGAGCTGGAGTCGCTGGCCGCAGAGCAGGGCGTGGAGCTGCAGTACATCCCCATCGCCTATGATGCCATGGTGTTCTTCACCAACCTGGAGAATCCCGTCAACGGCCTGACCCGCCAGCAGATCCAGGACATCTATGTGCGCAACGCCTACAGCAGCTGGGATCAGGTCGGCGGACCGGAGGCAAAGCTGCTGCCATACTGCCGCAATACAGACAGCGGTTCCCACGCCCTGATGGAGCGGTACTTCCTGGAGGACGGGAAGCTGTCTCTGGCCTCGGAGATCCTCCAGGGGAATGTATCTGTTGCCATGTCCTCCGCTCTGACGGACGTAGCCTCGGCGCTGTCGCTGGACCCGCCTGCCTATGCCATTGGCTACAGTGTCTACGCCTATTACGGCAGCTATGAGGAGATGATGACGGACGTGACTCCAAACAAGCTGAAGCTCCTGGCTGTTGACGGCGTGCTGCCCACCGCTGAGACCATTGCTGACGGGACCTATCCTCTGGCGGACTATAACTACATCGTGCTTCGCAGCGATGAACCGAAGGACTCCCCCGCCCGGCGTCTGGCGGAGTTCATGGTCAGCGACGCAGGACAGCAGGCTGTGGCTGACTCCGGCTTTCTGCCGCTGGCCGTCAAATGACCCTGGAACCACACACCCTGGACGAGGGCGCGGAGATGCCCCTGTACCAGCACCACAGGGCGCCGGATATTTGCCTGGCGCCCTGCGGTGTTTAGCGGCTGTGGAGCAGAACAGGCCCGGATGGTCTCCCGCCGCCTGGGCGGCCTGTCTACAGGATGCACCGGAATCCCGTTTCCATGTCTTCACCGCGTCTGCCGTCCGTTTCTACAGCTGTAAAGCGTATACACCTGTCATTTATTGAAATACCGGTATATTTTGGACCGCTTCCGAAGGAAGAGAGATCCCGTCCAATCCGGAGGTCAACCTGGCAAAAAAGCACCCCATCCACCAGCCGGCAGATCCGGCTGGTGGATGGGGTGTTGTTCCCTTCAGACACCTGGAAGGCCGCCTTCCAGCCTGCCCGCCGCAGCGCCTCCGCGGTATGTCTCCAGGGGGCGCTCTTCAGAAGTACAGCTTCGGGATCCGGAAGCTCTGCTCGCCGTTTGCCTCATCCGTCACGGTTCCCGCCGGGAAATAGATCACTGGATTTCCCTCTTCGTCCACGTCGAACTTCGTGGTCTCATCGATGGCCACATAATCGCTGAGCGGCGCGTTGTCCTCGATCGGATAGTAGCGGACCTCCGGGTCCTTCTCCATGCGGTTGCCCATCTGCATCGTGATCGTCTCTGTGACATAGGTCACATAGTCCTCTCCCAGCAGATCCTCCAGCGTGGCGTCCTCCTGCTGGGAAGCCGTTCCTTCCGTCTGCTGCAGATCGTCTGATCCGGTACCGCCGGTGTCTGCGGCGGATGCGCCGCAGGCGGTCAGAAGCAGCATGCTGAGGAGCAGCACAGCAAGTCCAAATCCATGCAGTCGATCCTTTTTCATCATCCATTCCTCCATTCTGTTTGTCTCCGGCGCCAGTCAGGGCGCCCGTTCCCTTCCGGTATCTTTACAATAAGCGCAGATCCCGGCAGATTGGCCGCAAAGCCGCATCATTGTTGCATCATTTTTCTTCTGCGGAGCCTGTCTGCCTGTGCTCTCCGAACAGATCCCAGGCAAACCCCAGCGGCTCCACACAGATGCGCCCGCTGCTGCTCTGTACAGAGGCACTGTATACCAGGCCGCCGGCGCTCTCCACTTCCCAGATTGCCGGGCCGCGCTGCCAGACCTCCAGACCCAGCCCCTCGCAGAAGGCGGCTCCCAGTTCTTCATCTGTGCAAAGCTCCTCCCTGCACGAGCGGAGCGTGCAGTCCAGCCAGACCGGCAGCCCTGTCTCCTCATCCACTACCATCCAAAGATCATCCCGATGGGCCGACTCCCCCTGCAGATACAGCATGCCGGCAGAGCCGCCCCCGGCCGCCTGGACATATACCACGCGGCTGCCGCCCTGAAACTGCAGGGTGCTCCGATCCAGCGCCTCCGGCAGTGCTCCCCAGTCCACCAGCATCTCGACTCCCCGGCGGAACGCAGCCTCGGCCCTGTCTCTGGTCTGCTCATCTGCCGCCTCCAGCGGCTGGGCAGCGGAGTAGACATCCAGCTCCGGATAGCGGATGGCTCTGCCCAGCAGCTCCAGCTTTTCCGGCAGCGTCGTCTCCTGCAGGGTCAGGTCCTCCTGCGCCAGAGGCTCTGTGCAGGGGACCGACAGCGTCTGCCGGTCCCGGAGCGCAGAGATCCTGCTGGGCAGCAAAACCGCAGCCAGCACCACTGCTCCCGTCAGGAGCGGGAGTCCCCATTTCCGCAGCAGCTTCATGCGTCCTCCGCTCCCTTCAGCCAGACACTGGCCCGTGTGCCGCGGCCCGGTGTGCTCTCAAACTCCATCCGGCCGCCGTGAAGGGCCACGATCCGCTGGCACACCGCCAGCCCCAGCCCTGCGCTTCCACACGCTCTGGACCGGGATTTGTCCACCATGTAAAAGGGCTCTGTGATCCGCGGCAGCTCCTCCGGCGGGATCCCCCTGCCGTTGTCCGTCACCCGGATGCAGTACTCCTCCCCCGCCCGGATCCCCTCCAGACAGATCGTGCCCTCCTCTTCGACCGCCTTTCGGGCGTTGTCCAGCAGGTTCAGGCATACAGACTCCATCAGATCCGGCTCGATCTCCGCGGTCCCGGGCTCTGCGCGGACTGAGAAGCGGATCCGCTGCTGTTTCAGCGCTGGCCACATCACATCGGCTGCCCGTTCCAGAAAAGCGGCCATGTCCGCGCGGCGCGTCGAAAGGGCTGCTTGGTCCAGGACGATCAGATCCATCAGCCTGCCGGAAATATTCTCCAGCCGCCGCCCCTCCCGGAAGACACAGGATGCGCTCTCCAGCACCAGCTCCGGCTGGTCCGGATGGGAGAGCATCAGCTCTGCGTACCCGATGATGGACGTCAGCGGGGTCTTGGTCTCATGGGCAAAGCTGTTCAGGAAATCCCGCTGACGGCAGGCGGTGGCAGTCAGCTCCTGCACCTGCCGCTCCAGCTGATCCGACATCTGGTTGAAGTCCCGGGAAAGACGGCTGATCTCGTCGCTTCCGCGCACCTCTACCCGCTGGGAGAGTTCCCCGGCGGCCATCTGCCGGGCAGCTGCGGACAGACGGCCCAGCGGCCGGGAGATCCAGGCGCTCACCGCCAGTGCCGCCAGCGCCGACGCCAGGATGAGCCCCATCTGCAGGTAGAAGAAGACATGATACTGCTCCTCCCGGGCAGCGAACAGATCGTCTGCCCCGCACCAGTTCTCCAGATACACCACACAGTCCTCCAGCACCATCGGGCTGGAGGCATGCAGGTAGGACCGCTCTCTGCTGCGCAGGAGCTCCCAGCCATGCCGGCCCTCCCCCAGAGACTGCGCCAGGCCGCTCTCTGCGGGCAGCCGGCTGCCGGCCAGAATCTGTCCATGGCTGCCCACAAGGCGGAAGAAGATCCCCCTCTGTTCCGCCTGGGCACAGGTCTCCTCAGCCAGGCGGACCGCAGATGCCTGATCGGCTCCTCCGGCAAACTGCAGCTCCCGCAGGAACGTGCGGCGCAGAAGGGCATTTTCCGTCATCATCGTCTCCGCCCGGGCATCCAGTCCGGTGCGAAACTGCCCGTCGATCAGGATAAAGCCGCCCAGGGAGCAGGCCAGCGCTGTGATGATGACCATGCTGCAGAACAGCTTCCAGAACAGCCGCATCCCTCATCCCTCCAGACGGTAGCCCACTTTATATACCGCCGTCAGACGGTCCTCCAGCCCCAGCTTCTTCCGCATCCGCTGGATGTGGAGATCCACCGTGCGGCTGTCTCCCAGATACTCCTCGTTCCAGACCCGCTCATAAATGCGGTCCCGGCAGAGGACGATGTTCCGGTTCTGCGCGAACAGCAGGAGCAGATCGAACTCCTTGGCCGTCAGGGCCACGGGGCTTCCGTTTTTCCGGACGATCCGGGCGGCCGGGTCGATCTCGATATCCGGCTCCAGCGTCAGCAGCCGCTCTGCTTTCCCGCAGCGGCGCAGGACCGTCTCTACCCGGGCCAGCAGCTCCGGCAGCGCAAAGGGCTTGGGAAGGTAGTCCTCCGCTCCGCTGCGCAGTCCGCGGACCCGGTCCTCCACTCCCCCCAGAGCCGTCAAAAAGATCACGGGGACTTCCAGGGACTTGCAGTACTCCAGCAGGTCATATCCGTTCACGCCGGGCAGCATGATATCCAGCAGCGCCAGGTCAAACGACTCCTTTTCCAGCAGGTCGGCCGCCTGTTCCCCGTCCGGAGCCCAGGTGCAGCGGTAGCCTGCGTCCACCAGCACTGTCCGGATCAGGTTCGCAATGGACGCGTCGTCCTCTGCGATCAGGATCCTGTTCATCTCCTCATCCCCTTTTCTGGACCATAGCATCGAAATCCATCGTTTTTGCATCATCCGGGCGTCTGCAATGCAGAAGGGGGCGCCTGCCGCCGGCAGCCGCCCCTCTGCATCGCACGATGGATCAGTAATTCATGCCCACGATGGCCAGGCGGCCGTCGGCAACACCGAATATCACATTGGGCCGTCCGCTGGCGGACAGGGAGAATCCGGCCATGCTGGCCTCCAGCCCCTCGGTGTCCGCCCCGGCGATCTCGGAGAGCAGCTCTTCCGTGAAGATCCGGTCTGCGCCCAGCGCAATGAATTCGTCCCGGGACTCTACAGACTGACCGCCGTCTGCAAAGCCCACATAGAGCGGGTATGCGGCCAGGTCCGCCAGCGCCTCCAGATCCTTGTCCGCCACAGCTGTCTGGATCTGCTCCGCAAAGGCAGTAACGGCGGCCTCGTCAACGGAAAAATTGTCTGTGTACTGTGCAGTCTCCGGCGCTTCCGGGTCTGCCGGTCCCTGGGTCTCCTCTTCGGAGCTATCCGCTTCAGAGCTCTCATCCACGGGCTGCTGGGACTGTACGGGATCTTCTTCCTCCGGCTGCGTGTCCCCACTCTGACCGCATCCTGCCAGCGACAGGCACAGGATGCCCGCCACGATCATCAGCACAAGTTTTCTCTGCATACTTCAAGGTCCTTCTTTCCTGGAAATTGCCGGCGGAACGCCCTCTCCGGGCCCCGGCTCTTTTTATAGACGAACCAAGGCGGAAAAAAGTTTTACTGTGCAGACCTCCTGCGGAAAAATCTTTCCGGCGCCTCACACGCCCGTGCGAAAGCCGGCGGCCACCGTCTGTTTCAACGGTGCTATCTGCCGTCTCTCTCGGCCTCTCTGCCGGCGCCCGCTCCCATGCCGGATGCTTTTTTCGACGGTCCAGAACTTTTTTCGGCGGTCAAACGTCTATAAGATGTCTGCTTGGCTTGAAACATTTTTTGCCGGTCCACCGTTTAAAAGGCAGATCCGGCCGGAAGTCCCGGTCTCAAAGGAGGAGCCCCATGATCCGCCCAAACGCGTATCCAGATGCCGTACATAGCCGCCGTGCGCGGCGCAGAAAGCGCCCCCGCAGGCTGCACCACCCCTTCCGGCTGCTCTGCACATGCCTTGTTCTGGCGGCCGTGTTCTGGGCGCTGTGCGCCGCAAAAGCGGAAACGATCCCCCTGTCCCCGCTGGAGCCTGCGGAGCAGCCGGCAGAACCGACCGTGCCGGAGTCAGGCCTCCCGGCACAGGATCCTCTGCCGGAGGACTCCGGCGCGGTCTCTCCCGATGACTGGCGGCTCCTGCTGGTGAACCGCTGGAACCCCATCCCCGATGGATACACCTTCGAGCTGACGCAGCTGAAACAGGGCCACGCAGTGGATTCCCGGGCATACCCGGACCTGCAGGAGATGATGGACGCGTGCCGGGCGGCGGGGCTGGACCCGAAGATCTGCTCCTCCTACCGGACGCAGGACAAGCAGCAGGAGCTGTATGAAAACAAGATCCAGCGTCTGATGGATGAGGGGTATTCCTACGAACGCGCCGTGGAAGAGGCGGGGAGTGTGGTGGCGGTGCCGGGCACCAGCGAGCACCAGACGGGCCTGGCTCTGGACATCGTGGATGCCTCCTACCAGATCCTGGATGAGGAGCAGGAGAACACCCAGGTGCAGCAGTGGCTGATGGAGCACAGCTGGGAATATGGTTTTGTTCTGCGCTACCCCAACGGAAAAAGCGAGATCACGGGCATCATCTATGAGCCCTGGCACTACCGCTACGTGGGCCGCGAGGCCGCCCGGGAAATGACAGAGCTGGGCATGTGTCTGGAGGAATATGTGGACTGGCTCTCCGCGCAGTAAGCTGCCAACTGAAAAAAGGCACCCTGGACATACATGCTGTCCAGGGTGCCTTTCCATATTGGTCTTCCCTCACTGCCTCCTGGCCGTGCGGTAATCATCGCCGGGGCGGTAGAAGGGGCAGTTCCGGGTGCCGCCCCGGAGGAACCGCTCCATTTCGTCCTCGTCCAGGTCCGCCTCGCAGACGTAGGCCTCCAGCTCGTCGTCATAGTCGTACCAGACGCACTCCTCGCAGTTGACCGCCATGGTCTCTCCCCTCCCTTACAGTAAAACGGCATACAGGCCGTCCACGTCCAGTTTTTCCCGGATCACCAGGGCCTCCAGCTCCTGCCGGGCATCCGGCGGCGCGGACCAGCACATCCCGCAGCCGGCGGTGATGCTCCGGGGCACCGGGATCAGCCGTCCCGGCAGGTCCGCCGCCCGGCAGGCCCGCTCCATGGCCATGGCTCCGGTGGTGGTGGCGAACGTCACCACGAACCGCTCTTGCTTTTCCCGCATGGTCACAGGGCCTCCTCTGCCAGCGTTCGAACCGCCTCGGCAGCCGCGTCGGTCTCCGCCTCCGTATTGAAATAGGACCATGAGAACCGGACCGCGCCCCGGTCCTCCGTCCCCAGGGCCCGGTGGAGCCGGGGCGCGCAGTGTGCGCCGGGGCGGGTGGCGATCTGGAACCGCTCCGCCAGCTCGTCCGCCACCTCCGACGAGTCCAGATCCGCGATGTTCAGGGTCACGATAGGCGCCCGTTCCTGTACAGTGAAATCCCCGTACACTTTTACGCCAGGAAGTATTTTGACGGATTCATAGAACCGTCGGGCGAGGGCATTCTCATGGGCGCGGACCGCATCCCAGCCGATGCGCTCCAGAAACATCAGAGCCGCCCCCAGCCCGGCGATGCCATGGCTGTTGAGGGTCCCCGCCTCCAACCGGGTCGGGTAGGCCTCTGGCTGGGTCTCGGAGTAGCTCTGGACGCCGGTACCCCCCACGGCGAAGGGGCGGATCTCCACCTCCTCCCCCACGCAGAGGCCGCCGGTGCCCTGGGGGCCCATGAGGCTCTTGTGGCCGGTGAAGCACACCACACTGATGTGCTGCTTCCTCATATCGATGGGAAACACCCCAGCGGTCTGGGAGGCGTCCAGGATGAACAGCAGCCCATGCCGCCGGCAGAAGTCCCCTACCCAACCGATGTCCACCAGGTCCCCGGTCAGGTTGGAGCCGTGGGTGCACACCACCGCCTTCGTGTTAGGCCGCAGCAGCCGGTCAAAATCGGCGTAGTCGATCCTCCCCTGCCGGTCGGCGGGGACGAAGTCCACCTCCGCCCCCTGGGACCGCAGACGGTACAGGGGCCGCAGGACGGAGTTGTGCTCCAGGTCCGTGGAGAGCACATGGTCCCCCGGCCCCAGAAGGCCGGAGACGGCGACGTTCAGCGCCATGGTGGAGTTGGGGGTGAAGGCCACGCGGTCTGCCCGGGGGCAGCCAAAGAGACTTGCCAGAGTCTGCCGGACGCCGTAGACGCTCCGGGCCGCCTCCAGCGCCTCCGGATGAGTGCCCCGGCCGCTGTTGCCGTATTCGTTCATGGCTGCAGCCACCGCCTCCGCCACGCCGGGAGGCTTTGGCCGGGTAGTGGCGGCGTTGTCCAGGTAGATCATGGCTTGATGACCTTCCCGGCGTTCGCCAGGGTCTCCACGATAGAATACATATTGGTGACGCCGCCCACTGCCAGCTGGTCTGCCAGGCCGTAAAAGTTCAGGCAGGTGCCGCAGGTGAGGATCTCCACCCCCTGGGCCTCCAGACTCTTCAGGTCCTCCAGAGACGCGGAGCCCTTCACCGTCAGCTTGGCGCCGCCGTTGTAGAACAGCATGGTTTTCGGCAGCTGGGGCAGCTGGCCCACCGCAAAGAGGAAGCTCTTCATCAGCAGCATCCCCAGCTCGTCGCTGCCCCGGCCCATGGTCTCTGAATCCACGGCCACCACCAGGTCCCCCCGGGCATCCGGGACACAGGACAGGGCAGGCTCCTCCACCGGGGCATCCCCCGCCGGCGCTGCCACCTCCATGGTCACCACGAAGAGGTGCTCCCCCTTCTTCTCCGCTTTCGCCGGCAGATGGTTCCCCGCTGCCATCCGCGTCAGGTTCTGGACGGCGATCTCGTTGTCCACCCGGACCTCCAGTGCACCGGGCTCCCTCATCTCCCGCAGGGCCTTTGTAGCCTTCACCACCGGAATGGGACACTGGTCCCCCACGGCATCTACAATGACGGTTTTCATAGACGGTTCCTTTCTCCGCCGCAGCGGCTGATTTCCCCTTTATTGTAATGCAGCAGGGATATAAATACAAGGGTTCTCTTTTTGAAAGAACAGCGTTTGTGACGTCTGGCCGGAAAGCTGTAAAAAAATCGGACTGTTTTTCCGTTTTTGGGGCAAATTTCTTGACAGAGCCATAGATCAGCACGTAAAATAGGACACGTCTATGGCACCGCAGATTTCGACGCGGTGGAGTTTAAAAAGATCCGAGGTCGTTTTTATGAAAACCCCCTTTGTCACAAAGGACCAGCTGGAGGCCATCGCCGCCCAGTACCCCACGCCCTTCCACATCTATGACGAGCAGGGCATTCGGGAAAATGCCCGCCGTCTGCGGGCTGCATTTGCCTGGAATCCCGGCTATCGGGAGTATTTCGCCGTGAAGGCCACCCCTACGCCCGCCATTTTGAAGCTGCTGCACGAGGAGGGCTGCGGCTGTGACTGCTCCTCTCTGACAGAGCTGATGATGTCGGACCGCTGCGGCATCACCGGGGAGAATATCATGTTCTCCTCCAACGACACTCCGTCTGAGGAGTTCCGGCTGGCGGACCGCCTGGGGGCCATCATCAATCTGGACGACCTGACCATGGTAGACTGCCTGGAGCAGGCGCTGGGCCATGTGCCGGAGAAGATCTGCTGCCGCTACAATCCCGGCGGCGTGTTCACCCTGGGCGAGACCCGGGAGGGCTTCCAGGTGATGGACAACCCCGGCGACGCCAAATACGGCATGACCCGGGCCCAGATCTCCGAGGCCTTCACCCGGCTGGCCGCCATGGGCGTCAAGGAGTTCGGCATCCACGCCTTCCTGGCATCCAACACGTTGTCCAACGACTACTACCCTGCCCTGGCCCGCATCCTGTTCCAGCTGGCGGCTGAGCTGAAGGCGGAGACCGGCGTCCACATTACCTTCATCAACCTCTCCGGCGGCGTGGGCATCCCCTACCGTCCGGAGCAGCCCGCCAACGACATCGCCGTCATCGGCGAAGGGGTCCGCCGGGCCTATGAAGACGTTCTGGTGCCCGCCGGCATGGGGGACGTGGCTCTGTACACAGAGCTGGGGCGCTTCATGACCGGCCCCTACGGCCATCTGGTCACCCGGGCCATCCACGAAAAGCACATCTACAAGGAGTACATCGGCGTGGACGCCTGCGCCTGCAACCTGATGCGGCCGGCCATGTACGGGTCCTACCACCACATCACCGTCATGGGCAAGGAGGACCAGCCCTGCGACCACAAGTACGACATCACCGGCAGCCTGTGCGAGAACAACGACAAGTTCGCAGTGGACCGGATGCTGCCCAAAATCGACATGGGCGACCTGCTGGTGATCCACGACACCGGCGCCCACGGCTTCTCCATGGGCTACAACTACAACGGCAAGCTCCGCTCTGCCGAGCTGCTGCTGAAGAAGGACGGCACCGTGGAGCAGATCCGCCGTGCCGAGACGCCGGAGGATTACTTCCGTACCCTGGTGTGGTAAGCATGAAGCAAAAGCGCCACCGCTCACGCGGTGGCGCTTTTTTATGTCGTTCAGGCGGAGACGCCGGTCTGGTCCTCTGCAGTGAAATAGACGAAATAGGTCTCGCCGGTGCTCTCTTCACCGGAGTCATCCACGAACTGCTCCAGATAGGCGATGGAGAAATCCGTGAAACCAGAGGGCACCTCGTACACCAGCTCGCCGGTCCGCTCCTCATCCACGGCCAGGGAGTATGTACCAGGCAGCTGATCCTCTCCCACCGGATCCACCTCGGTATAGGTCTCCATGTCCGTGGTGATGGGGTAGGCAAAGGCGTCATCGCCGTCGTCCCACTGGGCCTGGAAATCCACATCGTACATCTCAAAGCTCTGCTGGAAGGTGTTCTTCACGGTGATGTCCGCCACCAGCAGGACATTGCCCTCCGCAGGCGTATAGCCTGCATAGTCGCTGGTGAGGTATGCGCTGTTGACTGTGAAATCAAAGAAATAGGTCTCCATGGTGTCTCCGGTACGGCCCTCGTTGGATCCTCCGCCGCAGGCGGTCAGCCCCAGGACCATCACCGCTGCCGCCGCCAGTGCGAACAGTCTCTTTTTCATTTCACTCTCTCCCTTATCGCAAAATACGCCCAAGGCCCCGTCTCTCCAGACAGGCCCCCGGGGACCACTCTCAGTGTACCATGGCCGATCCTTCCGCGCAACTGCCTTCCAAAAGAAAAACGCCCCTGTGCCGGCACAGCCCTTTGTACAGTTTTACCGGGCGGGGATGATCTCGATCCAGTATCCGTCGGGATCTGTCACAAAATAGATCCCCATGGCGGGATTTTCAAAGCAGATGCAGCCCATGGCGGCGTGCCTGGCATGAGCGGCCTCGTAGTCGTCCGCACGAAGAGCCAGGTGGAACTCACACTCGCCCAGATCGTATTGCTGGGGGTGGTCCCGCAGCCAGGTCAGCTCCAGACGGAAGTCTGTCTTCCCGTCCCCAAGGTAGACGATGATGAAGCTGCCGTCGTCTGCGACTTTTCGCTCCCCGACCGGCTCCAGGTCCAGAGCTTCCTTGTAGAAGGCCAGTGATCTGTCCAGATCGGACACATTGAAGTTGAAGTGATTGAATGTCAGCATATAGTCCTCCTGCTCTCCGGGGCGATCTGCCGCCGGTCGTGGTGCCACCAGTATATCATTTTCCGTGCCCGCAGGGCAAGCGCCATTTCCCGCTTTGCGGGCTCTCTCTGTTTTTATCTATGTTGTACCAATTTCCTCCGGAAAATTTGGAGGCTTTTGGCCTGTTTTGGGGTTGTTCCCAAAAGTTAGCCATGGTAAACTTTCAATGATCAGATGTTTGCTTTTTAAGGAGGAATGTTTCGATGACACTGGACAAGCTGCCCCTGGGGCAGGAAGCCGTCATCACCGCCGTGGGCGGCGAGGGCGCCCTGCGCTGCCGCCTGCTGGATATGGGGCTGATTCCCAAAACCAAGGTCCGCATTGAGAAGATCGCCCCCCTGGGGGATCCCCTGGAGCTGCGGGTGCGGGGGTACTCCCTGTCCCTGCGGAAGGAGGACGCGGGCAAGATCGAAGTGGAGGTGGCCGGAGTATGATCTTCGCGCTGGCCGGAAATCAGAACTGCGGCAAGACCACGCTGTTCAATCAGCTCACCGGCTCCAACCAGCACGTGGGCAACTTCCCCGGCGTGACGGTGGACCAGAAGTCCGGCGCCATCCGGGGGGAGAAGGACTGCACGGTGGTGGACCTGCCGGGCATCTACTCCATCCGGCCCTACACGCCGGAGGAGATCGTCACCCGGGACTTCATCCTAAACCAGAAGCCCGACGGCCTCATCAACATCGTGGACGCCACCAACATCGAGCGGAACCTGTACCTGACCCTCCAGCTGATGGAGATGCGGATCCCCATGGTGCTGGCCCTGAACATGATGGACGAGGTCACCGCCGGCGGCGGCACCATCGACGTGAAGGGAATGTCCCAGGCGCTGGGCATTCCCGTGGTGCCCATCTCCGCCGTGAAGAACCAGGGCGTGGACGAGCTGGTGAAAATCGCCGTCCAGACCGCCCGGAGCAAGACACTGCCCACAGTGTACGACTTCTGCTCTCCCGGCCCGGTCCACCGGTGCATCCACGCGGTGGTCCACCAGATCGAGGACCACGCCGAGGCCTCCGGCCTCCCTGTCCGGTTCGCAGCCGCCAAACTCATCGAAGGGGACGAGGACATCGCCCAGCGGCTGGCCCTGGACCAGAACGAGCTGGAGCTCATCGAGCACAGCGTCAAGGAGATGGAGGACGAGTGCGGCATGGACCGCAACGCCGCCCTGGCGGATATGCGCTACACCTTTATCGAGAGCGTCTGCGCCGGCACGGTGGTGAAGTGCCGGGAGTCCCGGGAGCGAACCCGGAGTGAGGCCATCGACAAGGTGGTCACCAACAAGTACCTGGCCCTGCCCTTCTTCTTCGCCATCATGCTGGGCATCTTTTTCCTGACCTTCAACGTCATCGGGTCCTTCCTGTCGGACCTGCTGGCCGCCGGGATCGACGCCCTCACCGTCTCGGTGGACAGCGCCCTCACTGCCTACGGGCTGAACCCGGTGGTCCACTCCCTGGTGATCGACGGCGTGTTCGCCGGCGTGGGCAGCGTGCTGAGCTTTCTGCCCATCATCGTGGTGCTGTTCTTCTTCCTTTCCATTCTGGAGGACACGGGCTACATGGCCCGGGTGGCCTTCGTCATGGACCAGCTGCTGCGGAAGATCGGCCTTTCGGGCCGGAGCATCGTGCCCATGCTGATGGGCTTCGGCTGCTCGGTGCCCGCCATCATGTCCACCCGGACCCTGGCCTCCGAGCGGGACCGGCGGATGACCATTTTGCTGACGCCCTTCATGAGCTGCTCCGCCAAGATCCCCATCTACGGCGTGTTCTCCGCCGCCTTCTTCCCGGACCACGCCGCCCTGGTGATGATCGGGCTGTACATCCTGGGCATCCTGGTGGGCATCGTGGCCGCCAAGGTGCTGGGGGCCACCGCCTTCCGGGGCAACCCGGTTCCCTTCGTCATGGAGCTGCCCAACTACCGCTTCCCCTCCGCCAAAAGCGTGGGCCAGCTGTGCTGGGACAAGGCCAAGGATTTTCTGACCCGGGCCTTCACCATCATCTTCGTGGCCACCATCATCGTCTGGTTCCTCCAGACCTTCGACACCCGGCTGAACCTGGTGGCCGACAGCGCCGACAGCCTGCTGGCCGCCATCGGCGCCTGGATCGCCCCCATCTTCGAGCCCCTGGGCTTCGGGGACTGGCGGGTCTCCACCGCCCTGGTCACCGGCTTCATCGCCAAGGAGAACGTGATCTCCACTCTGGGCATCCTCACCGGCTCCGGTGCGGACGTCAGCGCCGCCGCCCTGGGGACCCTGTTCACCCCCGCCACCGCCGCCGGATTCCTGGCCTTCACGCTGCTGTACACGCCCTGCGTGGCCGCCATTTCCGCAGTGAAGCGGGAGCTGGGCTCCGGCTGGAAGGCTGCCGGCGTGGCGTTGAGCCAGTGCGTCATCGCCTGGTTCGTGGCCTTCTGGGTCTGCCGCATCGCCATGCTGATCCTGGAGTGAGGTGGACGATATGCTGGAACTGCTGATCCTGGCGGCCCTGGGGGTCTGGCTGGTGTTCGCTCTCCGCTCCTGTCTCCGCCGCCGGGGAAAGGGCTGCGGCGGCTGTGACGGAAACTGCGGCCACTGCGGCCAGTCCTGCAGCGCCGCTTCCCGCCGCCGGTAATCGTGAAAGAAACTGAGCCGTCCCCTTCCGGGGACGGCTCTTTCTGTTTCCAAGGGTCTCTACAGCCACTTTTTCTTTTTGAAGTACGCCAGCAGCGCCGCCACGATGGCCGCGCTCACCAGGATCACTGCCGGATAGCCGTATTTCCAGCGGAGCTCCGGCATGTTGGCGAAGTTCATGCCGTACCAGCCTGCCAGCAGGGTCAGGGGCAGGAACACCGCCGTCACCACGGTGAAGATCTTCATCAGGTCGTTCTGCTGGATGGACAGCTGGGACTGATATGCCTCCCGCAGTTGGGCCACAGACTCCCGCAGGGACTGGACGGCGTTCAGATACCGCTCCATCCGGTTGCCCAGATTGGCAAAGCGCCGGACGCTCTGCTTGTCCAGCAGGCCGTTGTCGTTGTCCGCCAGGTCGTCAAAGATGGAGTCCAGCTGCTCGTAATAGCGCTTCAGCCGCAGCAGCTCCTGCCGCCAGGTGATGATCCGGTCCAGATACGCCTCGTGAGCTCCGGTGAGCACCTCTGTCTCTCCGTCGCTGATGGCTGCCTCCAGCTGGTCCAGGTGGGCCATGTCCCCCTTCAGCAGACGGACGAAGAAATGGTAGAGGGCCTGACCGTTGGGCAGGCCTTCCTCCTCCGGCACCTGCAGGACTGCCCGGGCGGCGGATTCCGCCGCATCGTCCTCACAGAAGATGAACAGATCCTCCCGGTCCAGATACACCAGCATCTGAGAAGCCGCTGTCCGCCGGCTCCGTACGTCGTACCAGTCAAAGGCAATGAGGTCAAAGCTCTCAAAGCCCTCAAATGCCTCGATCTGCCCCTCATGGATGTAGTTCAGCACCTTGGCATCCATATAGGGCTCCATCTCCCGGATGCGGGACATGGGCAGTACCATCCGCATAAACGCATCTTCCTCCGTTTTCTCAGAGTTCTCCCAGGCCGCCGTCCTTGGGCGGCAGGTCCTCACAGCGCTTGGCGCATTTCCAGAGTGCCGCCAGAAACCAGATGATGCCCACCAGTCCGGCGATACCCACCATCAGACCAAGCCCGGCGGAAAGCAGCAGAATCGCCGCATAGCCTGCGATCTGCACCGTCAGCAGGATGAACCAGGCCGTCCGCACCGATGCGCCGTTCAAATCCGCGCCCCGGGCGCTCTCCATTTCCAGAATGGCCTGGACCACATTCCAGGACACGATCAGAGAGAGGACCGCGGCGGCCAGCCCCAGGATCGTATCCAGCCAGCTGTCTCCGCCCGCAACGCCCAGCAGTTCCCCCACCCACAGGAGCCCCGTATATACAGCCATTGCCGCAGCAAAGGGGCGGAGGGTCTTGAATCGGCTGCTCTGCTCTGTCAGCTCTCCCGCCGCCTGATACAGCAGGATGTAGCCCACAAAGGTGGGGATCAGATTCAGCGTGTGAGCATTGAATGATAGGTTAAAATTGATAAAGACAAAAAAGAATCCCCAAAAGATCCTCTTCACAGTTCCTTCTCCCCCATTTTCTTTTTTACATATCGCTTGCCGAAGTGCAGCACCAGCACGCCTGCCGCAATCTTCACGGCGGCATACAGCGCCGGGAACAGCAGAATACCCATGGGAAATCCGTCAAATACATTTACAGCGCTCATCTCTCTGCCCTCCTCACCAGCCGATCAGGCCCGTCAATCCGCTGATCATCCCCCGGTACGCCAGATAGAACAGCACCAGCTGCACCAGGTCCAGCACGCCCCAGACGATCAGCAGCCACCCCAGCAGGTACCACTTCCGCTTGGCGAAGGCCAGAAACCGCTCCACCCAGTCCCTCTGTTCCCGGGGCGGCTTCTCTGTCTTTGTCTCGCTGCTCTCCGGCTGTGGCCGCAGCAGGTAGTCGGTGGTGACGTCGAAGATGTCCGCCAGGGCCACCACCTTGTCCGTCTCCGGCATGGTCTCGTCCCGCTCCCAGCGGCTGACGGCCTGCCGGCTCACCTCCAGCCGCTCCGCCAGCTGGTCCTGGCTCATACCGGCCCTCTGCCGGAGGGATTGCAGCTTTTCTCCGAATGTCATAGGCATTCTCCCTTCTTCTGGATGCCATCAGACTATCAAATCCGGCGGTTGCATGCCAGCAACCGGCTATGGAACTTCCGCAATCTCAGATTGCACAGCTTGTCGAAAAGGGCTTTTCGACAAGCTGCCTGCGCTTTTCAGAACTTCAGAAAGCTCAGAAAAATGGCTGATTGAAAGCAAAAGACACCCATCCCGGGTCTCTTTCGTCGCTATCTTCCTTCCCGTTTCCCCGGATCTCAGGGGTTATCGGCGGTCCGGGCAGTCCCGCCCTCTTCAACATAGCATATTTCCTGTCCCGGTGCAACGGCCCGGGGGCGGATTTTGAAAAAGAGGCCGGGACAGAGCGCAATCTCTGTCCCGGCCTAGCGGGCTGGCTCCGGCAGGATGGGCAGGTCCACGATCTCCAGCCCCCGGCGCATGGCGTACTCCACCGTGTACCGGGTGCCGCCGGGGGACCCGTCAAAGGCGGCGATCAGCAGCGAGGCGTGGTCCACCATGTACCGGTCCCTTCGCTGCATGCAGGAGGGGGTGTACTGCCGGGACACCAGCGTCTCGAAATCGCATGCCTCCACCAGCCGCTGATACCGCCGCCGCTGGTCCGGCGGCCAGGCGTCCGCCTGGGTGGGGCAGGGGATGGCCGCCTCCACCGTCACGTCTGGGTGCATCTGGCGCAGGCGGAGGACGCACTCGCAGAAATACAGGTCGCACCCCAGGGCCATGCCGCAGAGGAAGTGGCGGAATCCCTCCTGATAGGCCGCCTCCGCCGCGTCGAAGATCCGCTTCTTCAGTGCGGCGCAGCAGGGATCTTCCTCGTCATACCGCCAGGGCAGCTTGCCGGGCCGGTGCCCGGTGAAGCAGCAGGATACCTGACGTCCCCGCATGGGCTTCCCTCCCCTCTCCATGATGGGTCCAGTATAGAACATTCGTTCTTTTTTGTAAAGGAAAATCCGAAAAATAGGGGTTGCAATTTCAAGGACACTGTTAT
Source organism: Oscillibacter valericigenes (assembly GCF_016902445.1). Lineage (GTDB taxonomy): Bacteria > Bacillota > Clostridia > Oscillospirales > Oscillospiraceae > Oscillibacter > Oscillibacter avistercoris. Next base: position 96,549 of record NZ_JACSNX010000006.1, read on the forward strand.
ATACTACCACTAGAAAACAACTGAATCCTTTGTCTTCAGGGCGGGGTGCAAGTCCCCACTGGCGGTACAGTCCGCGACCGGGCGCTTCGGCGTCCGCTGACCCGGTGGAACTCCGGGACCAACAGTTACAGTCTGGATGGAAGAAGATGGCACCGGCAAGGCCGTGCGCATGTGCGCTCCTTTGCTGCGGTTCACCTTGGAGAAGTCAAAGCGTCCAGGGTGTTTTCAAGCAGCGAAAAGGAGTGTATTTTTTATGTCTGAACCCAATGTCAATGTACTCAAGGCCCCGGTCCGCTCCAGGACAAATGTGCGGACGCTGACCTCCATGGCCATGCTGACTGCCCTCGCCTATGTGGTGATGCTCCTCAGCAAGATGCTGCCTCAGGTGCAGCACTTCCTCCAGATGGATCTGAAGGACACCATCATCTGCATCGGCGGCTTCCTGTTCGGGCCCCTGTCCGCCGCCGTCATCTCCATCGTGGTGGCGGTGGTGGAGATGTTCTCCGTCAGCGACACCGGCCCCATCGGCTGCATCATGAACGTGCTGGCCACCTGCGCCTTCTGCTGCACTGCCGCCTTCGTCTACAAGAAATTCCACACCCGTAAGGGCGCCGTCATCGGCCTGGCCCTGGGCACCGTGTGCCTCACCGTGGTGATGCTGCTGTGGAACTACCTGATCACCCCCATCTACATGGGGATGGACCGGGCCGTGGTGGCCGCCATGCTGCCCACCGTCTTCCTCCCCTTCAACCTGGTGAAGGGCGGCCTGAACATGGCGCTGATCCTGCTGATCTACAAGCCGGTGGTCACCGCCCTGCGGAAGGCCCGGCTGGTGCCGCAGTCCCATACCCCCGTCCAGAGCAGGGGTGGGCTCAATGCCGGCTTTCTCCTGTTCTCTCTGGCCCTGCTGGCTACCTTCGTGACGCTGGCCCTGGTGCTGATGGACATCCTGTAAGTCACAAGACACAAACATGCGCGGGGACATCTGTCCCCGCGCTTTTGCGTTCAGGCCCGCTTCTCCTGGTCTGTCCCTGTCTTCACAGGCTGTCCGGCTGGCTTTCTCTAAGATCAATATATCAGAATCTTCCCCTCCCGGCAAGCCCCACCGCTCTTTTCAAGGGCGAACAGATGTGCTATGATAGAGGGCGGAAAGGAGGCGGGGCCATGGACCGGATCATCCTGCACTGCGATCTGAACAGTTTTTACGCCTCCGTGGAGCTGCGGAGCCACCCGGACCTGCGGGACGTTCCCACGGCTGTCTGCGGGGACCCCATCTCCCGCCACGGTATCATCCTGGCGAAAAATGAGCCTGCCAAGAAGTTCGGCGTCCAGACGGCGGAGACCATCTGGCAGGCCCGGAAGAAGTGCCCGGGACTGGTGCTGCTGCCGCCCCATCACAGCCTGTACCGGCAGGTCTCCAAACAGGTCAATGCCATCTATGAGCAGTACACCGACCTGGTGGAGCCCTTCGGCATCGACGAGAGCTGGCTGGATGTCACCCACACCCTCCACCTCTTCGGCGGGGACGCCAAGGCCCTGGCGGACCATCTGCGGCAGCGGATGCGCCGGGAGATGGGCCTGACCCTCTCGGTGGGCGTCTCCTTCAACAAGGTGTTTGCCAAGCTGGGCAGTGACTACAAAAAGCCCGACGCCACCACCGTCATCTCCCGGGACAACTGGAAAAGCCTGGTCTGGCCCCTGCCGGTGGGGGCGCTGCTGTATGTGGGCGGCGCCGCCCGGAAGATCCTGGCTCAGTTCGGCGTGAAGACCATCGGGCAGCTGGCGGCCTGCAGGCGGGACGCGCTGGAGACCCTGATGGGCAAAATGGGGGGCCAGCTCCACGACTATGCCAACGGGCTGGACACGGACCCCGTCCGCTCCCGGTACGAGGAGGAGATGGTGAAGTCCGTGGGCAACGGCACCACATTCCCCAAGAATCTCACCACGGCGGAGCAGGTCCGGGGCGGTATCGCCGTACTGGCGGACTCCGTGGCCACCCGGCTGCGGCACAGCGACCTGTACGCCGGCGGGCTCCAGGTGACGGTGCGGGATCCTCAGTTCCACGACCGGTCCCGCCAGATGCAGCTGTCCGCCCCCACGCACCTGATCCGGGAGCTGACGGCGGCAGCCATGGACCTGACTCATCAGCTGTGGAAGCCCCCTGCCCCGGTCCGGGCCCTGACGGTCACCGCCATCCATCTGGTACGGTCGGAGGACGCCTATGAACAGGTGGATCTGTTCACTGCCGGGGCGGCGCCCAAGAAGGAAAGACAGGAAAAGCTGGAGGCGGCCATGGACCGCCTCCGGGGAAAATACGGGAGCGACGTCATCTCCTACGGCGCCTCCCGTCCGGAAAAAGAGGAGGATCCCCTGCCATGACCACAGACACAGAAAAGCAGCAGCTGCGAAAGACCATGCGCCGCCTGGCATCCCAGCTCTCTCCCCGATACCGGGCAGCGGCGGACGAGGCCATCGCCCGGCACCTGCTGTCCCTGCCGGAGTACCGGAGTGCCGGAGCGGTATTCTGCTTCGTCTCCGCCGGGCGGGAGATCGATACCCGCCCCATTTTGGAGCGGACCCTGGCCGACGGCAGGACGCTGTGCGTCCCCCTGTGCGTGACGGACGGGGTCATGGAGCTGCGGGCCGTCCGGGACCTGAAGGAGCTCTCCCCCGGCGCCTACGGCATCCTGGAGCCCCCGGCGGACAGTCCCGCCCTTTCCCCGGACCAGATCGACCTGGCGGTGATCCCCTGTGTCACCTGCAGCCGGGAGGGCCGCCGGCTGGGCCGTGGCGGCGGGTACTACGACCGCTTCCTGGCCCATTACCGGGGCGCGGCGGTGCTGCTGTGCCGGGAGCGGCTGCTGCGGCAGGAGATCCCCTTCGACCTCCACGACTACCCCATTCCCTGGGTCATTACAGAGGCAGGTCTGTTCGAGGACGGCACCCCCGCCCGGCCGGAGTGAGGGCGGAAAGGTCCGCCTCCCGCAAAATCATCAAAAGCCGGCGTGGATCTCCACAACATTTTGTAGGGGTATTACCTTTCGTTTTCTTGACATGGTCCGCGAAGTCTGGTAAGCTGGAGAAGGCTTCTCGCACAGAGACAATCACACACAAAGGAGGACCCTCCCCGTGATCCAGGATATTATGAATCTTCTCTCTCAGGCGGACCCTGAAGTCGGCGCTTCCATCCAGGCGGAATTCGATCGGGAGCAGCACAACATCGAACTGATCGCCTCTGAAAACATCGTCAGCGAGGCGGTCATGCTGGCCATGGGCACCTGCCTGACCAACAAATACGCGGAGGGCTATCCGGGTAAGCGGTATTACGGCGGCTGCGCCGCCGTGGACGTGACGGAGGAGCTGGCCCGGCAGCGGGCCTGCCAGCTGTTCGGCTGCAAGCACGCCAACGTCCAGCCCCACTCCGGCGCCAACGCCAATCTGGCGGTGTTTTTCGCCCTGCTGCAGCCCGGCGACACAGTGCTCAGCATGAATCTTGCCCACGGCGGCCATCTGAGCCACGGCAGCCCGGTGAACATCTCCGGCAAATACTTCCACATCGTCCCCTACGGCGTGTCCGATGACACAGAAACCATTGACTACGATCAGCTCCTTGCCCTCGCCAGGGAGTGCCGTCCCAAGCTGATCCTGGCCGGGGCCAGTGCCTATCCCCGCACCATCGACTTCGCAAAATTCCGGGAGATCGCCGACGCGGTGGGCGCCTGGCTGATGGTTGACATGGCCCATATCGCCGGCCTGGTGGCCGCCGGCGTCCATCCTTCCCCCATCCCCTACGCCGATGTGGTGACCACCACCACCCACAAGACCCTGCGGGGCCCCCGGGGCGGCATGATCCTGTGCAATGACGACGACCTGTACAAGAAGATCAACTCCGCCGTGTTCCCCGGCACCCAGGGCGGCCCGCTGGAGCACATCATCGCCGCCAAGGCCGTGTGCCTGGGGGAGGCCCTGCGGCCAGAGTTCAAGGCCTACGGCCTGCAGGTGGTGTCCAACGCCCGCATCCTGGCGGAGGAGCTGGTGAAGCAGGGCTTTCGGCTGGTGTCCGGCGGCACGGACAACCACCTGATTTTGGTGGACACCCGGCACTTCGGCCTCACCGGCAAGGAATACGAGCACCGGCTGGATGAGGTGGGCATCACCGTCAACGAGAACACCATCCCCAACGACCCGGAGAAGCCCTTCGTCACCAGCGGCATCCGGGTGGGCACCCCCGCCGTCACCACCCGGGGCTTCCGGGAGCCGGAGATGGTGGAGATCGCCCGATGGATGGGCCTGATGGCTCGGGAGGACTACGCGGACCACGCGGAGCAGGTCCGCGGGGAAGTGGCGGAGCTGTGCAAGCGGTTCCCGCTGTATCTGGACTGATCTGCTATGAGAACGCGCCCCGGAGAGCGAAAGCTCTCCGGGGCGCTCCTGTTTTGCTCAGCTCACTCCGCCGGGAACTCATACCATTCCCCACCCAGCTCCAGGCCGGTGATCTGCTCCGGGTCCAACAGGATGGGAGCCAGCAGGTACAGATTGCAGCGGATCTGCCGGGTGCTGTCCAGATCCGTGGGATCCCCCAGGTCCGTAAAGCTCAGACTCGGGCCGTGGGTCCCCCGCTGGATCTCCTCCATCAGCACATCCTCCGGGCCGAAGGTCTCCCCGTCCGCGAAGCGGAACGTGGGGTCCAGTTCCGCCAGGATGTGCTCGTTCCAGTCCTCATAGGCCCCGGCGTCCGCAAACACCGGCCAGGCATCCACCTCTGTGGTGAAGGTAATCCCCGCCCGCAGGGGCGTCACCACCGCCTGGGTGCCGTCGGGCCAGGCGGCCTCCCGGCTTGGGATCGTATCGTTCATCCGAACCTGGAACGCAAAGATCTCTATGGTGTGCATGACGCCGGTGTCCCGGTCGTTCAGCATCTTCACCACCAGCTCCACCTCCCGGCCCAGGTAGTTCTCCTCCCGGTCCTCCGGGGCGGTTTCCGACACCTGCCCGGTGGCCAGGATGAATCGGGCCGTGTTGGGCTCCTCCCCCTGGTCCACCCGCCAGCAGCTGACGACGTCCGCCCAGCTGCCCGCCATCAAAATGGTGTCCTCCATCACGTCGTCGATATCCGGGAACGTCTCGTCATACCGGGCCGTCACCAGGCAGTAGATCACCCGGCCGTCGGTGATGGCGTTCTCCAGTGTCAGATCACAGTGACGCCCCTCTACGGTCTGGTTTACCTGGACAGAATAGGTCCCTATCAGGCTGCTGCCGCCGTCGTCCACCACTGGGCTCAGCCAGTTCAAGTGTGCCGCCCCTACAGCAAAGCCGCAGGCCAGCACGGCCAGGGCCGCCGCCAGGACCAGCACCCGCTTCCCCAGCCGCCGCTTTCCGGTCCGGGGCAGGGTGCCCTGGCGGACTTGCTCCTCCAGGCTGTCCATGGTCGTCTCATAAGCCGTGGGCAGCGTCAAATGCTCCCGTTTTGCCATTGCCCGCAGGCGGGCGTCCAGCTCATCCATGATCTCCCTCCTTTAAGATGCTCCGCAGCTTCTCCCGGGCCCGGCTCAGCCGGACCCGCACTGCCCCCGGCGTCGTCCCCAGGATCCGGGCGATCTCCTCCGTGGGCAGGTCCTCATAGTAGAACAGCACCACAGTCTCCCGCTGATCCCGGGGCAGGCTCTGGACGGCCTGCCACAGGGCGCCGTCCCCCGTCTCCCGCTCCGGGGCCGCCGGTTCCGCGGGCAGATCCTCCAAGGGCACGGTCCGGCTCCGCCGCTGGCAGAGGCGGCGGGCCTCGTTGGCGGTGATCCTCAGCAGCCACTGGGGCAGCTTGTCCTTCTCCCGCAGCTGGGGATACCGCTCATAGGCCCGGCAGACCGCCTCTGCCACCGCCTCCTGAGCGTCATCGCTGTTCCGGGTGATGCTGAGTGCCAGCCGGTACAGGCTGGTCCGGCTCTCGTGCAGCACCCGGCAGAACCGGTCCCGCTCCTGTTCCGGCACCGCCATGTCCTCCCCCCTCTCTCCTGTTCTGCCTGTATGACCCGCCAGCGGGCCAAATTGTTACGGCTTGACCGAAAAAAATCGGCCGTCTCTTGAAGAGACGGCCGTTATGTCCTTTACAGCGGGATGCCGAAGCCCAGCCACAGCACGTCCCGCACCAGGCAGTTCACCAAGAACAGCCCCACCAGAAGGGCCGGCCAGCGGCGGTGATAGTGCAGGACCAACCCCCGCTTTCCCCGGAGCCGCCATACCGTCTGGGTCAGCAGATAAGCCGCTGCCAGAAACAATGTGACCACCACCGGCGGATGATACCGCAGGGCCTGTCCCAACTGTCCCCGGGCCAGAGCCATCAGTGCCCGGGTCCCCCCGCAGCCGGGACAGTAGACATGCCAGTGTTCCCAGATCCAGCAGCGGCTGACAGTGGGTTCCCCCAGAACAAAACGCCACAGGAGAAAGGCCCCGGCCAGCACAGCCAGTGTGATCCAGGCCGCCGGGTAAGCCTCGCGGTCTGTCATGGGACGTCCCCGCATCCAAATCCCTCCCATAAAAGCAAAAAGCCGCGCTGTGCGCGGCTTTTCGGCGTTACTTCAGCAGCCGGATCTGCCCCAGCAGGGGAACGGCCTTCTCCTCACCGTTGACGGCAGAAATAAAGCCCATCACCGCGCAGATAAAGCAGAAGATGCCCCACAGCCAACCAATGCAGGGAATAAAGCTCAGCAGTCCTGCCAGCCAGATGACCAGTGCCTGATTCAGGTGGAACTTGGCACCCTCCCGATCGCCCAGTACAAAAGCCAGCACCAGGCCGATCCAAGTGATATAGGCGACGATACCTGTTGTTTTCGCATCCATGTTCAATACCTCGTTCTTTCAAACGTTCTGGAATCAGTCTACCATCTTTCCGGCGGAAATACAAGCCCGCCTTCCAAACTCCCTGCCGGGAACGGCATTCCCGTCTTCCCATGCTCCGCCTCTGCGCTCACGCTCCAATTAGCTCCCCAAATACGGAAGCCGCGGAGGGCGTGCAAGCCCGCAGATCAAATCACAGCACAGGATCCGCATCGCCATCTTTTGGCCTGCATCCCTGTCTCCTTCAGGATTCGTCCGGCAGAAGCGGACTGTACATCATGATCGCGTCATTTGCAAAGAGAAAGGCGTCCTCCAGCAGGCAGCCATCCAGGTCATAGGTCCTGCGGTACAGCTCATTATGCCGGATGTAGCCGCCCCAGGAGGCCTGATCCATCCGGTGATTCCGCTCCACGATCTCATAGCGGCAGAGCGGCGGTGACATCGCCCGCCATTCCCCTTCCAATTCCCGCTCCCCTACCCGGACGCAAAGCTGAAAAGGCTGATCTGTGTCATTTCGGATCATCAGATCCCGGTGGGGATAGGCGCAGGTGGCACCGCTGCCGAAGGGCTGGGTACGATTGGCATCCGGAAACACGTCGTGAGAGTGGCGGTACCGCTCCACCACGGTCAGCGGTGTGTGGAGCGTCATCCAGAAGATCAGATTGGAGAGCTGGCAGAGCCCTCCACCCACATCGCTGCCGATCCGGCCCAGGAACAGCACCATGCCGTCCCGGTACCCCTTCCGGCGGCTGGGCTTTCCGATCAGCCGCCAATAGCTGAATGTCTCACCGGGATACAGAACGAGCCCATCCAGACGCGCTGTCGCCAGCTGTAAATTGACCACCTTGTTCTCCTGAAGGATCCGATCCTCCCCCCGCAGATGACGGTACAGCGGCGTAGCATGGGTAAACTGCACACAGGGCAGCCGTTCTGCCCTGCGCCGTCTGGCCCAGTGAAACCGGGGAGACAACCAAAGCATCCTGCGCCGCCCGCCATAATAGAGCTTTCCCAACCGCAGGCGGAGCCAGCTGCGGTGGACAGGTGGTCTGAGCTGCCTGTTTTGCGGATCGACCATGCAGGAAGCCTCCTCTGCTGTTTCGACTTCATCGGTATTTTACTCTATTTTAGGAGGTATCTCAAGAGAATTCACCGCAAAACGATAACAAAGAGTAACAAAAAGAGACAGTCCATAGACTGTCTCTCTGTGTTGGCGCTACCTATTTTCCCGGGCCGTCGCCAGCCAAGTATTGTCGGCAGGAACGAGCTTAACTACCGTGTTCGGAATGGGAACGGGTGGACCCTCGCCCTAA
>NZ_JACSNX010000051.1 GCF_016902445.1 Oscillibacter valericigenes
TGGGCGCTCTGGGCTATGACCAGTCCATCGAGGGCTACACCGGCACCAACTGGACCGTGAACGTGGCCGGCCGTGCCTATGAGATCGGCCTGACCGACGGCAACGACAATTTCGTTGGCTCCCAGGCCTGCACCCGTGAACAGGCCGCCCTGTACGCTGTGAACACCCTGCAGGCCACCCTGGTGGAGTATGAGAACAAGGGCTCCAGCATCACCATCAACGGCATCGAGGTCGTTCAGGGTGCTTCCGAGCCCACCTATGTGACCTCCAGCATCGCTGGTGCTGCTACTTCCATCGATGATACCATCGATAACACCCAGCACGACTACACCGTGGAGTTCGCCGAGCGGTATCAGCCCGACCTGAAGCTGACCGACGACACCGACGACTTCATGCGTCCCGCTCACACCTGGAGCTGGAAGAGCAACGAGATCGGCACCTATGTGGACCATGACCTGATGGTGGCTGAGTACACCACCGGCGTCACCGGCCGCGAGCTGTATGACCTGCTGACTGCCACTACCATCCGCAACTACGATCTGTATGCTTATACGGACGGCGTTGAGAATGACGGCGGCACCGGTGTCACAAAGATCGTCAAGGAGAACCTGATTCGCGGCAACACGGAGACCCTGAACGACACCGGCAACGGCGTGCTGACCCAGGTGTTCGTGGACAACGACGATGACGAGATCATCATCACCTCCATCAACACCTACCTGGCTCAGGCCACTTCCAACTACAGCTCTAGCAAGGAGACTGTCACCCTGAAGGTCTATGAGACCGTTACCGGCTCTACTCAGACCGTGGATGTGGATGACGTTCCCGAGGTTGAGGGCGTTGAGCGCGACGCCTTCTACCTGGTCAACATGTCCGGCAAGAACACCCGGAACAATGACCTGGAAGTCGTTGCCATCAGCGATGTGGAAATCCTGGAAGACAGCACCGTCACCAAGTGGAGCGATAGCTCCAGCAAGGTTGTCTCCAAGCTGACTACCGGCGGTACCCAGTATGACGCCGCGGAGAAAGCTTTCTATGATGAGGACACCCTGGACGCCTACGACGATGCCCTGCTGACCGACATGTCCTACAACATCTATCTGGATCCGTATGGCTATGTCATCGGCGTGGACCTGTATGAGGGCACTCTGAACTATGTGTTCATCACCGGTTATGACCGCTCTCGCAGCAACATCTCCGTGAGAACTGCCGAGGCCGCTGCCATCTTCACCGACGGCACCATGGATGTCATCACTGTCAACGTGAAGGATACCAATGACAATATTGCGGACTACAACAGAGTAACCAGTGCTGGTGCCAAGATCGATACCCAGACCTTCTACAAGGAGTGGTCTTACGGTGGAAACGACGACGGCGACTATAACAACGGCAATCCCGTTCTGAACCGCTGGTACACCTACACCGTGAATGAGTCCGGCGTGTACACCCTGAAGCCCGCCATCCGTTCCTTCTCCACCGCTGTGACTGAGGAGACCACCATCGACTGCTCCAACGTCCGCCTGGAAGGCCGCGGTGCTATCGGCGATAAGGATTCCGGCTATGAGAATGGCAATGTCCGCGCTTACGGCGAGGATGCCTCCATCTTCATCACCGTGGAGCAGGATGACGTTGACACCATGGACAACGCCCCCATCACGGATGTGACCGGCACCTACACCGGCGTCCAGGATGTGGAACTGATCATCGATCCCGATGCGGTCAGTGCGAACGAGGGTGGCACCACCAAGTGGGCTGTCCACACCGTGTATGACAAGGACAACTACATCATCGCCTCTATCGTGGTCGGCGAGGCCAAGGGCAGCGTGGCCAACTACGCTTACGTCCTGTCCGACAGTGCCGAGAGCGAAGAGAAGATTGACGACACCTATTATTGGGAAGTCGACGTGATCATGGGTGGCCAGATCCAGACCGTCACCGTCAAGAGCAAGTACACCTCTGTCCTGCGGGGTATTGTGAACGACACTGACAATGTTGTTGAGCTGCGCTTCGATGGCGACTATGTGATTGGCTATGACGATGTCGATTATAGCGATATCTATACCGATTACACGAAGCCGATTGATGATGAGGACGTTTACTATCTTTCTCTCATCAGTGGCGATCTGTCCCTGCAGGGCCGCACCCTGTATGTCCTGGACAACCAGGATGACTACGGCCTGACCTTCACCCGCGAGGCCAAAGCGGTTGTGATTCAGGACGAGTACAACAAGGAAGTCAAGACTGAGTTTGACAGTGTTGAAGAGGCTCTGGATCGTCTGGCCGATGCCAGCACCGCCGATGGCCTGCAGTACAAGGGCGAGATTATCGCAATCCTGAACAGCCAGGGTGTTGCTGAGTGGGTTGTGTTTGTCAACCAGAATGGTCTGCACTCTGACGGCCCCGACTACGGCAACACCGACAATGACTGGGATGTTACGGTGAATACCCGGACTATGCGCGTCGACGCAACTTGCAAACTCGCTACCGCTGGTGACTATCCCACCGCCAACGAGGTTAAGGAAGTTGTTGCCGAGGCTCTGGAACAGAGAGGCCTGATGGTCACTGCCTGGGGTGACGAGAGCAAACTGTTCAGCTCTGGCGATAGAACCATCACCGTGGTTGATCCTGACCTGGACATCGCAATTCAGCAGACCTACACTGTTCAGGTAACTTGGGCCTAATCCCTAAGCGACTGAAGGCTGTAGCTTTCTAAAAAATCCCCGCTCCTTTCGGAGCGGGGATTTTTTTGCATGTCATTTGTAAAAAAGATTTCCGAACTTATCTCGTTGCAGCTAAACCCGCTACGCCTCCATCGCCACCAGTGCCAGGACCAGATAGGTTTTCCCAATCAGGTTGCACTGGTAGGACATATTGTTGTCCGGCTGGGTAACCGTGACACCGTTCTCTGTCCAACTGACGTCCACATTGAGCGAGTAATTCCCGTTGTAGGAAAAGGCCGTGGCGGCGTCCCGGGCCAGCGCCATGGACACCCGCTCCGTCGTCCCGGTAATAAAGACGAACAGCGGCTTTTGCGGAAACGTGACGCTGGTGGCTCCGCTCCCGGTTCCGGTATAAGTGTCGCAGTAGATCTGGCAGTTGCCGAAGCCCCCGGCCGCCGCTTTCAGCGCCGCCGCCCGGGTGTCCAGCCCCGCCAGCGCCGCGTCGATCTTGCTGTTATCAGTGTTAAAATCTTCCATCAAAATCCGGTCGGTGTTTTCCCACTGGCTGAGTCCATAGTTTGCTGTCTGATTCAAAAACATCCCCCTTTCACGGGGACCCCCGCCCGGAGGGCAAACGGCCAAAGCCTCCGGGCGGCGGAACATTCCCCGCACTACCTCCGGTAGTGCGGGGAAAAGTTGCATCCGTCAGTGCAGCAGAAAAACTTT
>NZ_JACSNX010000052.1 GCF_016902445.1 Oscillibacter valericigenes
TCGATCATCCACTCGTTGCCGGGCTTGAACATATGGGCGAAGCGGCCCTGCATCTTCAGGTACTCCTCCACCGGCAGCTTATTTCTAGGCTTGTAGCTGAGGATGTACTTGCCCTCGACCACCTCATACAGCGGCCACACGCAGGTCTCCACCGCCATCTTGGTGACCTCCATCAGCTTCTCGCTGGGATACCGCCACCCGCGGGGGCAGGGCGCCATCACGTTCAGGAACGCCGCGCCGGGGGTGTAGATGGCCTTGTGGGCCTTCTCCGTGATGTCCTTGAAGTTCCCGATGAATGTGGTCTGGGCCACATAGGGGATGCCGTGGGCCACCATGATCTTCGTCAGGTTCTTCTTCTGCTGCATCTTGCCGGGGATCACCTTGCCCTGAGGGGTCGTGGTGGTGTCGGCGAAGTGGGGGGTGGAGGAGGAACGCTGGATGCCGGTGTTCATGTACGCCTCATTGTCGTAGCACACATACACCATGTCGTGGCCCCGCTCCATGGCGCCGGACAGGCTCTGGAAGCCGATGTCGTACGTGCCGCCGTCGCCGCCGAAGGCGATGAACTTGTACGTGTCATCGATCTTGCCCCGCTTCTTCATGGCCCGGTACGCCGTCTCCACGCCGGAGATGGTGGCCGCCGCGTTCTCGAAGGCGTTGTGGATGAAGCTGTCCTTCCAGGCCGTGTAGGGATACATGAAGGTGGAGACCTCCAGGCAGCTGGTGGCGGAGCACACCACCGCCTTGTCCTCCGGGTCCAGGGCACGCAGCACCGTCCGCACCGCGATGGGAGAGCCGCAGCCCGCGCACATTCTGTGGCCGCCGGACAGGCGGTCCTCTTTCATCAGATTTTCTTTCAGACTATATGCCATGACTGTTTTCCCTCCTTATTCCCGGACGTCCAGGTAGCGATAGGTCTCGCCCACCTGGCCGGTGGCCGCGATCTTCTCCAGCTCCGCGAACACGTGCTGGATGCTCTCCACCCGCACGTCGCGGCCGCCCAGGCCGTAGATGTAGTTGATGCCCTTGGGGCCGCTGATGCCGGCGGCATACAGGCTGGCTGTCACCTCCGCGAACATGGGGCCGCAGTGGGCGTTGAAGCTGTCGTCCTTGTCCATCACGGCGAAGGCCTTCACGTTCTTCAGGGCCTCGCAGATGTCCTCGCTGGGGAAGGGACGGAAGGAGCGGACCTTGATCTGGCCCACCTTCTTGCCCTGGGCCCGCAGCTCGTTGATGGCCTCCTTGGCGGTGCCGGCGGAGGAGCCGATGATGACGATGGCCTCCTCGGCGTCGTCCATCATGTAGGTCTCGATCAGGCCGTAGGTCCGGCCGGTCATCTCGCCGAACTCCTTGCCCACCTTGCGGATGACGTCCTTGGCGTCCAGCATGGCCTGGGCCTGCTGACGCTTGGCCTCCATGTAGTAGACGGGGGTGGCGTAGGCGCCCACGGCCATCTTTTCATCCTTGTTCAGCAGATAATGGTCCGGCTTGTACTCGCCCACGAACTCCTTGACCTTCTCCGTCTCCACCAGCTCGATGTTCTCGATGGCGTGGGAGGTGATGAAGCCGTCCTGGCACACCATGATGGGCAGGCTCACCGCCTCCGCGATCCGCATGGCCTGCAGGTAGTTGTCGTAGGCCTCCTGGTTGGTCTCTGCGAACAGCATCAGCCAGCCGGCGTCCCGCACGCCCATGGCGTCGGAGTGGTCGTTGTTGATGTTGATGGGGCCGGACAGCGCGCGGCAGGAGACGGCCAGCGTGATGGGCAGCCGGTCACTGGCCGCCACATACAGCATCTCCGTCATGTAGCACAGGCCGCAGGAGGAGGTGGCGGAAATCGCGCGGCAGCCCGCGGCCTCCGCGCCGATGCAGGTGGACATGGCGCTGTGCTCGCTCTCCACCGCGATGAACAGCGTGTCCACTTCCCCGTTGTCCACGTATGTAGAGAAGTACTGGGGGATCTCCGTGGACGGCGTGATGGGATACGCGCCCATCACATCCGGGTTGATCTGCTTCATGGCATAGGCCACTGCCTCATTGCCGGAAAGTCTTTCTCTGATTCCCATTGTTCCTTCCCCTCCTTATTTCTCGTCCTTGACCATGGTGATGGCCCCGAAGGGGCAGGTGTTGGCGCAGATGCCGCAGCCCTTGCAGAAGAAGTAGTCGAAGTCCTCCCGCTTGCCCTCCTGGTTCACCGGGATGGACATATCCGGGCACACCGGCGCGCACAGCAGGCACTGTTTGCACTTGTCCCAGTCGATCACGGGCTTCATGGTCCGCCAGTCGCCGGTCTCCACCACGCTGGACGTGCCGCCCTCATAAATGTTGCAGCCCGGGGTGATGTCCTTCCAGGTCACGTCCGGGGTCATATCCTTTGCCAGATGGCTCATCCTACCTGCACCTCCTCCAGAGATCTCTTCAGCGCCCGCATGTTGCCCTCGATGACCTGGGGCTTGCTGGCGAACTTGTGCTTGAAGGAACCCTCCATGTCCTTGATGAACTCCTCCTCGCCGATGACGCCGCTGACCTTCACGATGGCGGCCAGCATGGGGGTGTTGGGGAAGTTCTTGCCCAGCTCCTCCTCGCTGATCTTACCGGCGTCGATGGTGCACACACGGCCCTCGTAGCCCTTCAGCAGGGGCCGCAGCTCGGCGGGGGACTTGCTGGAGTTGATGACGATGGCGCCTTCCTTCTTCAATCCCGCCGTCACGTCCACGGCGGAGAGCAGGGTCTCGTCCACGACCACCACATAGTCCGGATAATAGATGTTGGAGTGGACGGTGCTCCGTTCCGAGCTGATCCGGTTGTAGGCGGTGATGGGTGCGCCCATGCGCTCGGGACCGTACTCCGGGAAGCCCTGGACATACTTGCCCGTGTTGAACGCCGCGTCCGCCAGCAGCAGCGAAGCCGTCTTCGCGCCCTGGCCGCCGCGCCCGTGCCACCGGATCTCTACGATGTCTTTCATGCTTGATCCTCCT
>NZ_JACSNX010000053.1 GCF_016902445.1 Oscillibacter valericigenes
CTTCGCCTTCATGCTGCCTCCCGGAACGCCCCCGAACGCCATCGTCTACGGCACCGGCGAGATCGAGCTGAAGGACATGATGAAGTGCGGCCTCGGCCTGAAGATCATCGCTCTAATCGTCTTCCCCATCGTTCTGTACTTCATCACCATGGGTCTGTTCGGCGTCGGCACTGTCTGACCGGATCGGAACATACGGTGAAGGGTCCCGCGTCCACAGGACGCGGGACCTTTTTCTGCCCGGCGTTTCATTCTCCGCCGGAAAAAGTTTACGTGTGCAACGCACATGTGACACTTCCTGTTACATTCTGTTACGCCTCATCCGCCCTTTGCCGATATTTGTACAGGTGGCCCAATCCCGGCGGTGTTTTTCCGGGATTTTCGCCAAATGCCCATTTTGCACTTTAACGCTGTCTTAATCTCCGAAAAGAAAATCTTTATATCCTGTGGCATGCCTTTTGCTACAAGATAAGGGTTGTCTTGAGCCGCTGTGGGCGAGCGGCGGCCCGGGCAGTGCCGCAGGAGGGTCCCGCGGCCGTACTCGACAATCTTTTTAGGAGGAGATTCAATGGGTAAAACAAAAGTCCAAAAGTTCGGTTTCCTCATTGGTGTCGTCGCCATGCTGCTCGTCGGCTATGGCCCTGCCATCGAGGGGCTGACGCAGGTGGGCCAGCGGGTCCTGGCCTGCACCGTGCTGATGGTGGTCTTCTGGATCACCGAGGCCATGCCGATCCCGTTCACGGCACTGCTGCCGATTTTCCTGTTCCCCATGCTGGGCATCACCGGCTCCGGCGGACAGAACGGCATCACACTGTTCGCGCACTATGCGTATTCCACCTGCTACCTGCTGGTGGGCGTGGGCTTCCTGTCCGGCTCCATGGTGAAGCACGGCCTGCATAAGCGCATCGCCCTGGGCATCGTCAGCAAGGTGGGCAAGAAGCCCGCCACCCTGGTCCTGGGCTTCATCCTGGCCGTGGCCTTCGTCTCCATGTGGATGTCCAACACCACCGCCACCGTCATGATGCTGCCCGTGGCCCTGGCCATCGCCAGCGCCCTGGGCAGTGAGGCCGCCGGCTTGAAGAAGGCCATGGTCCTGGCCATCCCCTACGCCGCCACCATCGGCGGTCTGGGCACCATCATCGGCACCACCACGACTCCCACCGGCCTGAGCCTCATCCGGGAGACCATTGGGGTGGACATCAACTTCCTGCAGTGGATGCAGATCGGCCTGCCCTTCATGATCCTGCTGATCCCCTTCTTCTGGATCTATATGGTGAAGTTCTTCAAGGTCGACAAGATGCCCGACATCGATATCTCCATTGCCCGCAAGCAGTATGAGGAGCTGGGCCCCATGAACAAGGGCGAGAAGTACACCGCCATCATCTTCCTCATCTGCGTGGTCCTGTGGTGCACCCGCTCCATCCTGTGGGGCGAGTGGTTCCCCTTCGCCACGGATGAGACCATCGCCATGTTCGGCGCCATCCTGGTCATGATCTGCCCCATCGACTTCAAGAAGGGCGAGTACGTCTGCGACTGGAAGACCGGCTTCAACGACATCCCCTGGAACGCCGTCATCCTGCTGGGCGGCTCCATGGTCATGGGCAACGCCTTCCGTGACGCCGGCGTCGCGGAGTGGATCGCCGCCATGCTGTCCGGCCTGGAGGGCATGAACTCCGTCCTGATCGTGATCCTGGTGGGCATCGTCACCGCCATCATCACCGAGCTGACCACCAACGCCGTGGTTGCCGCCGCCTTCATCCCGGTCCTGGCCGGCGTGGGCGAGGCCATCGGCGTCAACCCCTTCGCCATGATGCTGTCCTGCCTGGTGGCCTGCAACTTCGCCTTCATGCTGCCTCCCGGAACGCCCCCGAACGCCATCGTCTACGGCACCGGCGAGATCGAGCTGAAGGACATGATGAAGTGCGGCCTCGGCCT
>NZ_JACSNX010000054.1 GCF_016902445.1 Oscillibacter valericigenes
CGGACGACCGTGAGACCCCGGCCTACTCCAAGCAGGACGGTGTGGACTATGTGCCCATGCGCTGCTGGAAGAACAGCCTGATCAACCTGCTGAACATCGCAGGCACCGGCCCCATCCTCGGACCCATCCAGGGCATCCTGTTCGGGCCCATCGCATTCATCACCATCCCCATCGGCAACGTCATCGGCGGCGCCATGCACGACTATTTCTGCGGCATGATCTGCCTGCGTGACGGCGGTTCCCAGATGTCCAACATGATCCGCAAGTACTCCAACAAGGGCATCTTCACCATCTACAACATCTTCGTGTGCGTGCTGCTGCTGCTGGTGGGCGCCGTGTTCGTCTACACCCCCGGCGACATTGCCGCCACCCAGGTCTTCGGCTTCGACGGCCTGCCCACCTCCGTGTCCACCTGGGTCATCTACGGTGTCATCTTCCTGTATTACCTGGTCGCCACCGTATTCCCCATCGACGCCATCATCGGCCGGATCTATCCCATCTTCGGCGCCATTCTGATGTTCTCCGCCGTCGGCGTGTTCATCGGTATCTTCGCTCACAACTATCCCCTGCTGAACCTGTGGGATTCCTGGACCAGCGAGTATTTTGACTATGGTGCTTATTTTGCCGGCGGCCACTTCTTCCCCGTGTTCTTCGTGACCGTGGCCTGCGGCATTCTGTCCGGCTTCCACTCCACCCAGACCGCCATCATCACCCGCACCATGAAGAGCGAGCGGCAGGGCCGCACCACCTTCTATTGGATGATGGTGCTGGAGGGCTTCATCGCCATGGTTTGGGCTGCCGGCGCCATGGGCGTCTACAACCTGGGCCTGCAGGAGGCCAATGCCTCTCTGGCTACCGGTACCATCGGCGTGGTCTGCAAGGACATCCTGGGCCCTGTGGGCGGCATCATCGCTCTGCTGGGCGTCATCGTTCTGCCCGTCACCTCCGGCGATACCGCTCTGCGCGCCCTGCGCCTGACGCTGTCTGAGTCCTTCAAGCTGGATCAGTCCTCCAACGCCAAGCGCCTCTCTCTGGCCGCTCCCGTGTTCGTGCTGGTGGCTGCCATCATCGTGTGGGCCAAGTTCAACAGCGAGGGCTTCAACATCCTGTGGCGTTACTTCGCCTGGTCCAACCAGACGCTGTCCCTGTTTGCCTTCCTGGCCATCTCCGTGTGGATGTTCGAGAACGGCAAGAAGCAGTTCGTGTGGATGCCGCTGATCCCCGGTGCCTTCTACACCTTCATCTGCACGACCTTCATTGCCAACGCCGAGATCGGCTTCCATATCCCCTGGACACCCGCCTACGTGATCGGCGTGTGCGCCGCCGTGGCTTATGTGGCCGTCATCCTCTGGTACGGCAGCAAGCGTGTGTCCCGCCTGAGAAAGGCCTGATCCCTTCCGATCATCAAGCCCCAATATTGAAAAACAGCCCGCCGCGGTTTGCGGCGGGCTGTTTTTCTGCCCTCCAGCCTTCTTCCTCCAAATTTTTCGTGAACTATGTTGAATAGGTTAAACGAATTTTTCACTCATTTCTTTACGTTATTAACAAAATCTTTATAATTATGAATAAATTGTTTACAACTTCTTTCTACAGTGCTATGATAAAGCCAGAATCAGCCCAGGCCACTGGGCAAAAAGGAGTGTGTGTTTCTATATGGCAACTTTCCTGATCGGCCTCGTGATCTTGTTCGTCGGCGCGGCGCTGTACGGCAAGTTCTGCGAGAAGGTCTTCGGTCCGGACGACCGTGAGACCCCGGCCTACTCCAAGCAGGACGGTGTGGACTATGTGCCCATGCGCTGCTGGAAGAACAGCCTGATCAACCT
>NZ_JACSNX010000055.1 GCF_016902445.1 Oscillibacter valericigenes
CCGCAGAGTCTATAGCCGGGCAGCGCCCGGTTTCTTCTCTCTGCCCTTCGGCCCTCGGGCCGCCTAAAGTGGGTGCGGGCGCCAGCCCGCAAAACGCGTTTGGCTGCCAGCGGTAAGCCAAACGCTCTGCTTGCCCCACCCGTGGGTGGGTAAAACCGCGTTCCCCGGCCGTGCAAGTACTGGCGGCACAAGCGCTCTCCGCACTGCGAGGAGATGTGGTATGGTTTTTCCCGCACTTTTTTCGACCGTCCATTTCTCCCTCATCGGCGGGGCAAATCGCTCCGGGCTTGTGGCACAAACCGGTCGCGGATGGGAACCAGGGCAACGGGCCAGCGCCGGGCACACGCCCCCCACACGCCCCTGTTCCGCTCCGCCGGGGTTACGGAGCCATCCTGTCTCCAGGGAGGCACACAGGAGCGCACAGGGGGAAGTAGGAGACGCATCGGTGTTTCCGATAGCAGAGGAGCAGAGCCGTTTTCTTTGTATTGCATATCAAAATCTGACCGGAGAGGGCGTTTCTGGCAAACGGTTCCGCCTACAGAATTTACCGCAGATATTTGTCTGCTCCCCCGGAAAAATTCCTTTGGAATTTTTAAAATTACCGGTATAATGGACATACAATTGGGGAGGAGGGAGACAGATGCCGGACACCACAAGCGAACTGTTTCACAGACTGAAAAGCTGGGAGAGCGGAAGGAAACTCCTGAATCAGGAGGAGACGGTCTCCACCTGTTCACAGGTGCTGCTGGAACTGCTGGAGAAAGCGGGCCTGAGCGCCCCGGAGTGGATGACTGCGGCTGACGTGAGCAAATCCTACGGCTATCAGATCTTGCGGGGGGAACGGGTTCCGGGGCGGGATATCCTGCTGCGCACCGCCCTGGCCCTGGGCCTGTCGCTGAAGGAGACCCAGCGCCTTCTGGCGGTGGGTGGATGCGGGGCACTCTATCCCCGCGTGCGCCGGGACGCCGCCGTGATCTTCGCGCTGAACCAGAAGATGAGCCTGCTGCAGGCGGAGGAGCTGCTCTCCTCCCTGCCGGAGCGGAGCCTCTATGCCGGGGAGCTCTGACATGGGAGAGCGGGAACAGTTTTTGAAAGAGTACCAGGAGCAGGTGCTGGACACCCTGACTCTGCCCCCGGAGTGGAGTGTGCGGTACACGGTCCAGTCCTGTCTGAAGGATGGGGAGCGGCAGGTGTATCTGCTTCGGGATCAGGCCGGCCGGCAGGCGGTGCTGAAGACACAGCCGGCGGGGCGGGAGGACACCCTGCGCCAGGAGTATGACCTGCTGCGGGAGCTCCATCACCGCCAGATTCCTCGCCCACTGGACTATCTGGGGTGGGAGGGGAG
>NZ_JACSNX010000056.1 GCF_016902445.1 Oscillibacter valericigenes
AGTACATCCTCAGCTACAAGCCTAGAAATAAGCTGCCGGTGGAGGAGTACCTGAAGATGCAGGGCCGCTTCGCCCATATGTTCAAGCCCGGCAACGAGTGGATGATCGAAGAGGTCCAGAAGGAAGTGGACCGCAACTGGGAGGAGCTCCTCAAGCTCGCAGAGATGTAAACAACACCTTTCTTACTCTCCTATAAGCGCCAGAAGGCGCCGGGCACATGCCCGGTGCCTTCTGGCAGTAACACCCAAAATCGAAATATGCTGTTTATTGTCATACCACAGCAGAGTTGGTTTATGAGTAAGCAGATACAGGTAAGCCACCATATTATACGCTGGCCGCAGTTCCAAGGGGAGATCCGGCACGGGCCTTGCGGCCTGCCGGGTTTTGAGATGCTGTGACAAAGAAGGATTCTTTTTTTCTCTATCATGGCGTCCCTGGCGATTTCGCTCCCGTTTGCCCCTGTGGGCCGCTGTGTGGCCCGATGCTGGGAGGGGGGGCGTCCCTGCCCCTCCCAGCAAGTATAGGCCGGATTTGGGCCGTTGTTCGCGTCTTTATGGAAGATGGCTCTACGGAAGATGCGGGAAATGCAGGATAACCCCAAAGTACTGCCCCTTGCAGTGCGGAGTGCGCCTGTGACGCCGTTACCCGCTTGACCGGCGAAGTTGATTTCACCCACCCACGGGTGGAGCAAGCAGAGCGTTTGGCTTGCCGTTGGCAGCCAAACGCGTTTTGCGGGCTGGCGCCCGCACCCACTTTAGGCGGCCCGAGGGCCGAAGGGCAGAGAGAAGAAACCGGGCGCTGCCCGGCTATAGACTCTGCGG
>NZ_JACSNX010000057.1 GCF_016902445.1 Oscillibacter valericigenes
TTGTGGAGCCGCCGGTGGGATACCACTCTTGGATTGCTGAATTTCTAACCTGCGGCCGTGAATCCGGTCGGGGGACACTGTTAGGCGGGCAGTTTGACTGGGGCGGTCGCCTCCTAAAGAGTAACGGAGGCGCTCAAAGGTTGGCTCAGCACGGACGGAAATCGTGCAGTGAGTGTAAACGTAGAAGCCAGCCTAACTGCGAGACCGACGGGTCGAGCAGTAACGAAAGTTGGAGTTAGTGATCCGGTGGTATGTGAGTGGAAATGCCATCGCTCAACGGATAAAAGCTACCCTGGGGATAACAGGCTGATCTCCCCCAAGCGTCCACAGCGACGGGGAGGTTTGGCACCTCGATGTCGGCTCGTCACATCCTGGGGCTGAATTCGGTCCCAAGGGTTCGGCTGTTCGCCGATTAAAGTGGCACGCGAGCTGGGTTCAGAACGTCGTGAGACAGTTCGGTCCCTATCTGTTGCGGGCGGAAGAGATTTGAAGGGAGCTGTCCTTAGTACGAGAGGACCGGGATGGACGTACCTCTGGTGCACCAGTTGTCCTGCCAAGGGCATAGCTGGGTAGCTAAGTACGGACGAGATAAACGCTGAAAGCATCTAAGCGTGAAACTCCCCCTAAGATGAGATCTCTCACCTCGAAAGAGGGTAAGGGCCCAGGAAGACTACCTGGTAGATAGGCCGGAGGTGGAAGTGCAGTAATGTATGGAGCTGACCGGTACTAATCGCCCGAGGGCTTGACCTACGAGAAGAAGCAGGCGTGCTTGAACGCGGCGTCACATTGTTCGGTTTTGAGGGTGCAGG
>NZ_JACSNX010000058.1 GCF_016902445.1 Oscillibacter valericigenes
GTCACCTCGCCGCCGGGGGCGGAGTGGGCCGTGGACCAGGCGTGCTCCAGAGCCGCCCAGTCGCGCTGGGGCAGCTTGTCCGTCCAGTTCTCGACCTTGTCACCGCTGACGGTGGTCCAGGTGTAGTCGTGGCTGTTGGTGGCCTCCTGCATGTCGGCGTAGAACCAGTCATCCGGGTTGTTGTCGGGCCAGGTGATCATCTCATCCTCGTCCAGCAGCCGGTCCTCGTCGGGGGCGCGGCCCAGGGCGCGGTTCACGATCACGCAGGCCTGCGCCCGGGTGATGTTGGTGTTGGGACGGAACGTCCCGTCGTTGAAGCCCTCGATCAGCCCCACGCGGGCAGCCGCCTCCACGTACTCGGTGTACCAGGCGTCGATGTCCACGTCGGTGAAGTAGCCCTGGTAGTCCTCCCGGGTGGTCTCAAAGAAGCCAACCGCGATCTTGGCGAACTGGGCGCGGGTGATCTTGGCATAGGGCCGGAAGGTCCCGTCCGAGAACCCGTCGATGATGCCCATGTTGCTCAGGGTGGAGATGGCGTTGTTGCACCACAGGTCGGAATTGCAGTCGGAGTAGTCGTTGACCTGGCTCCACCATTCCTCCCGGGAATCGTCCGTCAGCAGACGGAAGAAGATGGTGGCCACCTCGCCCCGGGTGATGGTGCCATAGGGCTGCAGCGTGCCGTCGGAATAGCCGATGATGTAGGAGTAGTGGTCCTCCGTGTTCAGGGTGGGCCGGCTGGGACGGCTGCTGCCGCCGCCACCGGTG
>NZ_JACSNX010000059.1 GCF_016902445.1 Oscillibacter valericigenes
CCGCTGTTCAGGGCGTCCGCCAGGTCCTGCTCCACCACCATCTGCCCCCGGCTGTTGTTGATGATGATGACCCCGTCCTTCATCTTGGCGATGTTCTCCTTGTTGATGATCCCCGTGTTGAAGGGGAACAGCGGCATCTGGAGCCCCAGCACGTCGGACCGGGCGAACAGGTCGTCCAGCTCCACGTACTCCACCCCCAGCGCCAGGGCCTCCTCCCGCTGCCGGGTGTCGTAGGCGATGACATGCATCCCCAGGGCCGACGCGATGGCAGCCGTGTGGACGCCGATGTTCCCGCATCCCAGCAGGCCGTAGGTCTTGCCCGCCAGTTCGATCAGCGGATAGTCCCAGTAGCACCAGTCGGCGCAGCGCTCCCACTTGCCGGCCTTCACCGTCTCGTCGTGGTAGCCGATGTGGTGGCAGATCTCCAGCAGCAGGGCGATGGCGAACTGGCTGACGGACTGGGTGCCGTACACCGGCACGTTGGAAACGGGGATGCCCTTTTCCTTTGCGTAGGCCACGTCCACCACGTTGTAGCCGGTGGCCAGCATGGCGATGAAGCGCATGGAGGGGCAGGCGTCGATGGTCCGGCGGGAGATGGGGGTCTTGTTGGTGAGGACCACCTCCGCGTCGGCGATGCGGGCGATGATCTCCTCCTCGTCCGTCAGGCTGGTGCGGTCATACACCGTCAGCTCGCCCAGCTTCTCCAGCTCGCCCCAGCTCAGGTCCCCGGGGTTCTCCGTATAGCCGTCCA
>NZ_JACSNX010000060.1 GCF_016902445.1 Oscillibacter valericigenes
TGACGTCGCAGATCACCTTGGCATAGGCGTCGGTGTTGTACACGCTCAGCAGCGGGCTCTCGCACACGATCACCTTGTCGGCGCCGTAGCCGCCCAGCTCCTTGGCCGCGTTCTCGATCCCCTCGCCGCCCAGCAGCAGGCCGCACAGGTTCACGCCCAGCTCGTCCGCCAGGTCCCGGCCCTTGGAGATCAGCTCAAAATCGGTGGGCATCAGCTTGCCCTCGCGCTGCTCGCAGAACACCCACACATCCTTGAAAGCAGCGATGTCCGCGCTGTTGAAATTAGACATAGTCGTTTTATCCCCTTTCTCAGATGATGTGCTTCTTCGCCAGAATGTCGGCCAGCTTCTCGCAGGTCGCCTTGTCTGCGCCCTCTAGCATCTGCCCGGCGCCCTTCTGGGGCGGGGTGAAGCTCTTGAAGATGTTCGTCGGAGAGCCCTTCAGGCCGATGGTGGTGGCGTCGATCAGGGGATCGTCCTTCAGCGCCTCATAGTCGTAAGTGGTCATGGGCTTGCTGTAAGCCTCGAACACGCCGCCCACGCTCATATAGCGGGGGGTGTTCAGCTCCTTGATGCAGGTGATCAGGCAGGGGGTCTTGACCTTGATGGTCATGTAGCCGTCCTCCAGCATCCGCTTCACGGTGATGGTGTCGCCGTCCTTCTGGATG
>NZ_JACSNX010000007.1 GCF_016902445.1 Oscillibacter valericigenes
GGCGGGGATCCGCCCCCCCCCCGGACGAATCCGCCGGATCGGGACGGCATTTGAATTTTGAACGCCCAAGGAGTTTTGTTCCCTTCACACGGCACACATACCGTGGCTAGCCGTTATACCCGTATCTGCGCCGGGCTGTCAGGAACGGACACCTCGTTTGTTCATGATGGATTGTATCAGAGCAAAAATCCTTTTTCAAGAGCTTCAAATGATTTGTAACACAGCCGTAACAAAAGCCGTGTATGGATTATGGAAACCGGTTTTTGGAGATCCCTGGATGGAAAGACTGGCATTTTTTCTATATTCAGCGGGCATTTCGGCCGTTGATGCACGGTTTTGTGCAACAAAAGCGAAGAAAACCTCCCCGGCGGGCACATGGTCCGCCGGGGAGGCAAGAGATATGATTTGAAATGTCCCGCAGCCGTCACATTCGCCGGGGACGCCGGGCGGCTGTCCAGGAAAACCGCTTTACCAGATGGCCTTGGTGTCCACGTCCTGCTTCAGGCGGGCAGTGAAGTCCGCCAGGGACATGGCCCCCAGGTCCTCGCCGGTCCGCAGGCGGACGGAGACGGTCTGGTTCTCCATGTCCCGGTCGCCCACCACCAGCATGTAGGGGATCTTCTCCAGGGTGGCCTCCCGGATCTTCTTGCCGATCTTCTCGTTGCGGCCGTCCACTTCCACCCGGAAGCCGGCGCCGTCCAGCTGCTTTGCGATCTCATCGGCATACCCCAGGGCACGGTCTGTAATGGGCAGGACCTTCACCTGCACCGGGTTCAGCCACACGGGGAAGGCGCCGGCGAAGTGCTCGGTGATGACGCCGATGAACCGCTCGATGGAGCCCAGCACTACCCGGTGGATCATGACGGGGCGGTGCTTCTCGCCGTCCTCGCCCACATACTCCAGCTCGAACCGCTCGGGCAGCTGGGAGTCCAGCTGGATGGTGCCGCACTGCCAGGTGCGGCCCAGTGAGTCGGCCAGATGGAAGTCCAGCTTGGGGCCGTAGAAGGCGCCGTCCCCCTCGTTGACGGTGAACTCCTTGCCCATGTCGGTGATGGCGTTCTTCAGGATGTCCTGGTTGTGTTCCCACTGCTCCACGGTGCCGATGTGGTCCTCGGGCATAGTGCTCAGCTCGATGGCATAGCTCAGGCCGAAGGTGGAGTACACCTCGTCAAACAGGCGCACCGTCTCCTGGATCACGTCCTTGAGCTGGTCGGGGGTCATGAAGATGTGGGCGTCGTCCTGGTTGAAGCAGCGCACCCGGAACAGGCCGTGGAGGGCGCCGGACAGCTCGTGACGGTGGACCAGACCGATCTCACCCACCCGCAGGGGCAGCTCCCGGTAGGAGTGGGGCTCGCTGGCGTAGACCAGCATGCCGCCGGGGCAGTTCATGGGCTTGATGGCGTAATCCTCCTCGTCGATGACGGTGGTGTACATATTCTGCTTGTAGTGGTCCCAGTGACCGGACCGCTCCCACAGCTGCCGGTTCAGGATGATGGGGGTGGAGATCTCCACATAGCCGTACTTCTTGTGGACCTGCCGCCAGTAGTCCAGCAGGGTGTTCTTCAGCGTCATGCCCTTGGGCAGGAAGAAGGGGAAGCCGGGGCCCTCGTCCCGGAGCATGAACAGGCCCAGCTCCTTGCCCAGCTTCCGGTGGTCCCGCTTCTTGGCCTCCTCGATGCGCTGCAGGTAGGCGTCCAGCTCATCCTTCTTGGGGAAGGCGATGCCGTAGATGCGCTGCAGCGTCTCCCGGTTGGAGTCGCCCCGCCAGTAGGCGGCGTTGCAGGCGGTCAGCTTCAGGGCGTTGCCCTTGATGCGGCCGGTGGAGTCCAGATGGGGGCCGGCGCAGAGATCGGTGAACTCACCCTGCTTGTAGAAGGAGATGTGGGCGTCGGCGGGCAGGTCGTTGATGAGCTCCACCTTGTAGGGCTCGTTCTTTTCCTCCATGAACTTGAGGGCTTCCTCCCGGGGCAGCTCGAACCGCTCCAGCTTCAGCTTCTCCTTGCAGATCTTCCGCATCTCCGCCTCGATCTTCTCCAGGTGCTCCGGGGTGAAGGCGAAGGGGGCGTCCAGGTCGTAGTACCAGCCCTCGTCGATGGAGGGGCCGATGGCCAGCTTCACCTCCGGCCACAGGCGCTTCACAGCCTGGGCCATCACGTGGGAGCAGGTGTGCCAGTAGGTCTGGCGGTACTCCGGGTTGTCAAAGGTAAATTCGTTGTTCTTCACTTCTTCAGACATGGTTGATCCTCCTTTGATGTGAGGGGCAGAAAGCAAAAATCCCACCCCTGAATGATCAGGGGTGGGATACAAAGTCGTATTCCACGGTTCCACCCTGCTTGCACCCTATTTTATATAGGATGCCGCTCGTGTCCTCTGTAACGGGAGGTCCCGTCCCAGCCTACATATCGGTGGGCGGCTCCAAGGCGGTGGCTGATCCCCGGGCTCCGACCAGGGCCGCTTGCAGCCGCGGCGGCCCCTCTCTGCTGCCTTGCCCGGACAGCGTCCTTTTCAATGCCTTTTTCTTGACAAAGCCCAATATAGCACGGGGATTTCGCCTTGTCAAGTGGCGAAATCCGGTTTTCCGCCGGGGATCGTCAGGTCCCCAGCCACAGGATGTCCCGGGCCACCGGGGTGTAGAACAGCCGCTCCACCTCCGCCCGGTCCCGGGTCTGGCCCAGGATCCACATGAGCTTGGCCACCACGGCCTCGGTGGTCATGTCATAGGCCTCCAGCACCCCCAGGTCGCTCTTCAGCCGGTAGCCCACGTGGTAGACCCCCAGGTCGCTGCCCTCGCTGGCCACCTGGGTGGTGAGCACCACGATCTTCCCTGCCTCCATCCAATGGCGGACGCAGTCGTAGAAGCCCCCCGCCTCCGGCAGGCCGCCCACGCCGAAGCTCTCGATGATCAGGGCGTCGTTCCGCTCCAGCAGGAAGTCCGCCGCCTCCCGGCCGGCGCCGGGCACCAGCTTCAGCAGGGCCACCCTCGGGTCCAGGCGGTCGTAGAACACCGGCGCCGGGCCGCAGTCCTGGTGGATGTAGCGCAGCAGCACGCCGTCCCTCAGCACAGCCAGCTCCGGGTGGTTGATGCTGGAAAAGGCCTGAAAGCTCTTGGACCGGGTCTTCCGGGCCCGGGTCCCCAGGATCACTCTTCCGTTGAACACGATGGACACGCCCGGCAGGTCCGCCGCCGCGCAGCGGAAGGCGTCCGTCAAATTCACCTTGGAGTCCGTGGAGTCAAAGCCGATGGGCTTCTGGGCGCCGGTCAGCACGATGGGCTTGGGGCTCGCCTGGATCAGATAGCTGAGGGCCGCCGCTGTATAGGCCATGGTGTCCGTGCCGTGGGTGATGACGAATCCGTCATAGCGGCCGTATCGTTCCCGGATGCAGGCGGCGATCTCCAGCCAGTTGGCCGGCGTCATGTTGGTGCTGTCCAGATTCAGCAGCTGAACGCAGTCCGCATGGCAGATCTCCGAGATCGCCGGCAGGTGGGAGAGCAGCTGCTCCGTGGTCAGCTCCGGCGCCAGACCGCTGTCCGTCACCTCGGAGGCGATGGTGCCGCCGGTGCCGATCAGCAGGATGGTCTTCATAGCGCAGCCCCTCCTTATCCCAGGTCCCGGTGGTCCAGGGCCGCCAGGCCGAACCGGGCCGCCAGGTCGATCTCCGCCCGGGCCGCCTCGTCCTCCGCCGCCTCCCGGCGGGCCAGCAGCTCCCGGAGGAACAAACCCCGCAGGGAGTCCTCCCCCGCCCGCTGCCACAGATCCTCCGCCATGCGGGTCCGGTCCCGGACCTCCAGCGTGTCGAAGCGGTCCGCCAGAGCCTCCCGCAGCGCCGCAGCGCCGGCGCCGCCCTCGGCCGTCTCGCCGGTGAGGAGGATCCGGTACAGGTCCCCCGCCGTATCCGGCGGCAGGGCCGCCTCCACGGCGGTCCGGGGATCCTTTCCTGTGACGTCCACCTCTAAAATCTCATACCGGTGCCGGGCAAAGGGCACAAAGGCCAGCGACACCTCGCCGCTGTCAGAGATCGTGCCCTCATAAAAGCCCTTCTCCCCCAGCTCGTCGAAGCCCCGACCCTCCAGACAGCCGGGCCAGGCGCAGACGGTCCGGCCCAGCGTCAGAGGCTCCATCCGCTTGTGGACGTGGCCCAGGGCCAGATAGGCAAGGCCGCTGGCCGATACCTCTTCCCGCCGGATGGGGTCATACCGGTCCTCCGCTCCGTCCAGCTCCCCGTGGAGCAGGCCGATGTGGACCTTCCCGTCCGCCGGGGCGGTGAAGCCCGCCAGCAGGCTCTCCGGCTGGTCCGGCCCGGTGAAGGCCGCGCCGTGGACCACCAGATCCAGCTCCGGCACCTCCGCCGCCGTCATGGCTCTCTCCCGGAACACGGTCACGTTCTCCGGCCAGGTCTCCGTCTCCCAGGGGCTGCCGGGGCCGTACCAGTCGTGGTTGCCGGGGGCGACGAACACCCGGGCCCGCATCTGCCCCAAAGCCGCAGCCAGCTGCTCCCCTGTCTCCCGGAAGGGACTGGCGCTGTCAAACAGGTCTCCCGCCAGCAGCACCAGGTCGATGTCATGCCCATTCACATAGTCCGCCAGACGGAACAGCAGCTCCCGGCTCTCTCTCCGCCGCTCCGCCGCCCGCTGGGCCGGCAGGGCGCCGAAGGCGCTGTCCAGATGGAAGTCCGCCCCGTGCAGAAACCGGATCATCCCTGCTTCTCGGGCCGCCAGCCCTTGCACACGTCCACCCATTCCACGAAGTTGGAGGCGTACCGCTCCAGCTCGTCGCAGGTCATCTCCACGGCGCTGTTGTCACTGCCCGCGGCGGGGAACACCGTGCTGAACCGCTTCAGAGACGCATCCAGATAGACCTTCACATCCTCCGGCAGGGCGAAGGGGCAGACGCCGCCCACGTCATGGCCGATCCAGTCATGGGCCTCCTCATGGGTCAGCATCTTGGCCTTGGTGTGGAACTGGGCCTTGTAGCGGCTGTTATCCACCTTGGCATCTCCCGCCACCACGATGATGATGGGCTTGTCCTCCACCTTGAAGCTGAGACTCTTGGCGATGCGGGCGCCCTCCACCCCCACGGCCACCGCCGCCAGCTCCACCGTGGCAGAGGACACGTCGAACTCCCGGATCCGGTCCTCGATGCCCAGGGGCTTGAAGTAGGCTCTGACTTTTTCAATCGACATGATGGTTCGTTCCTCTCTATTATAAAATAGTGTAAGATCTGTCCTATGCCGCGCGTTTTCGGACAATCCCGCTCAGCGGATGTCGATGCGCTCCACGGCGGTGCACAGCCCGGTGGCGCTGTCCAGGGTGAAGATGGCCCCCTGGAGCTTGGCCGGTCCCTCCGGCGCCCGGTAGCGGCCGGGCAGCCCCCCCAAGAATCCCTCCACCGACTGGCGGGGGTCGATGCCCAGCACCGACTCGATGACGCCGGTCATCCCCAGGTCCGTGATATAGCCCGTGCCCTTGGGGCACACCCGCTCGTCAGCGGTGGGCACGTGGGTGTGGGTCCCCCACAGGGCGGAGACCCGCCCGTCCAGATAGTAGCTCATGGCCAGCTTCTCGCTGGTGGCCTCGGCGTGGAAGTCCACCAGGGTGAAGTCCGCCTCCCCCTCTTCCAGCAGCCGGTCCGCCGCTGTAAAGGGGTTGTCCGCTCCCCAGGCCAGGTCGCACCGGCCGATCAGGTTCAGCACCCGGATGCGGACCCGGCCCAGGTCGTAGATCCCGCAGCCCCGCCCCGGGGCCCGGCCGGTGTAGTTGGCGGGCCGCAGCAGCCAGGGGGCGTCCTCCAGGAAGTCGGCGATCTGGCTCTTGCCGAAGGCGTGGTTCCCCAGGGTCACCACGTCTGCGCCGGCGTCGTAGATCCGCTCCGCCTGCTCCGCCGTCAGCCCCACGCCGGCGGCGTTCTCTCCGTTCACCACGGTAAAGTCGATGGCCTTCCACTTCTGCAGGGGCCGCAGGTGCCGCTCCAGATGGCGGAGACCCGGCTCCATCACCACGTCTCCCACCGCCAGAATGTGATATTCCATATACGCGCCCCCGTTTCTGCGATCTAATGGTTTAGTATAACAAAAACCGCCCGGATTGGAAAGGTCCTTCAAAAATTTTTCTCTCCGGTTGCGTTTCCTCCGGTCATCCCTTATAATGGTTCCGGCATCTATTAGAAATTCTGATTACTGGAGGAATGGTCCATGGCGGTGAAACTGGAGCTGTACCGGGTCTTCAAAGAGGTGGCGGAGACGGGCAACATCTCCCTGGCGGCGAAAAACCTTTACATCTCCCAGTCGGCGGTGAGCCAGTCCGTCAAGCAGCTGGAGACGGCACTTCAGGCCCGGCTGTTCGCCCGCAGTCCCCGGGGCGTCTCCCTCACCTGGGAGGGGCAGATGCTCTACCAGTACGTCCGCAGCGCCCTGGGCCTGCTGGCCACGGGGGAGGACAAGCTGTCCCAGGCCCAGCAGCTGCTGCTGGGGACGCTGACCATCGGCGCCAGCGACACGGTCACCAGCTTTTTCCTGACGCCGTTTCTGGAGACGTTCCACCGTCAGCACCCGGGCATCCGGCTGAAGATCGTCAGCGGCCGCAGCGCCAAGGTGCTGAGCATGCTGCGGTCCGGCGCCGTGGACATCGCCTTCGCCTCCTCCCCGTCGGAGCCCGGACTGTCCACCTGGTCCTGCTTCGCCACCCACTCCGTGTTCGTGGCCGGCAGCGGCTATGACTGCGACTTCGACCACGTGTACACCCGGCAGGAGATCGCGGACTTCCCCCTGATCCTGCTGGAGCGCAAGGCCAGCAGCCGGGTGTTTCTGGAGCAGTACTTCCTGCAGAGCGGCATCACTCTGACGCCGGAGATCGAGCTCTCCTCCCGCAGCCTGCTGGTATCCCTGGCCAAGATCGGGCTGGGCGTGGCCGGCGTGACGCTGGAGTTCGTGCAGGACGCCCTGCTCAGCGGGGACATCCGCCTGCTGAAGACGGACTTCACCATCCCCTCCCGCAGCGTGGACATGTGCACCCTGCAGGACGTGTCCCCAACTGCTGCGGCCGCCGCCTTTATGGAGATGGTCCGCAGAGAGGCCCGGTGACTGCATGGAGCGGCTGTTTTTGATCCTGGAGCTGGCGGGCACCCTGGCCTTTGCCGCCTCCGGCGCCATCACCGGGCTGAAAAAGAACATGGACATCTTCGGCGTGTGCATCCTGGGTCTCACCACCGCGGTGGGGGGCGGTGTCATCCGGGACGTGATCCTGGGCATCACCCCGCCCACCACCTTTCTGGATCCCATCTACGCGGTGGTGGCCCTGCTGACCTCTCTGGTGCTGTTCCTGCCCCGCATCCGGCGGCTGCTGATGTGGGACCAGCGGCTCTACGACCTGGTGCTGCTGATCATGGACTCCGCGGGGCTCGGCATCTTCACCGTGGCGGGCATCCGCATCGCCTACCAGCAGGCGTCCCGGCCCACGCTGTTCCTGCTGGTGTTCGTGGGGGTGGTCACCGGCGTGGGCGGCGGCGTCCTGCGGGACGTGATGGCCGGGGACACGCCCTACATCTTCGTCAAACACGTCTACGCCTCCGCCTCCCTGGCCGGAGCACTGACCTGCGTGGGGCTGTGGCCCCTTGTGGGAGAGGCGGCGGCCATGCTCTGCGGCGGCGGGCTGGTCATCGCCATCCGCATCCTCTCCGCCCACTTCCGCTGGAATCTGCCCCACGCCCACGACTGAACAGACAGAGGACCGCTCGAAAGAGCGGTCCTCATTTTTTCGGGGGATAGGGCCTCTGCTCGTCCGTCAGCCCGGCAAGATAGTCCATGCTGGTCTCCAGCGCCAGGGCGATCCGTCGGCACTGTTCAAAGGTCATATTACGCTTCCCCGTCTCGATCTTGGAGTAGTCGCTCTGATCGATCCCCGTCAGCATCTGCATCTTGACCTGGGAGTACCCTTTGGCCTTTCGCAAGGCTCTCATTGGAGTCATCGTCATCACCCAGAGAAATTATGCCCTGTTGACCTATTGAAAATAGGGTGATTTGGACCTATAATAAATATGAGGTGATGACCATGCCCCAGGAACCGGACTACAAGGCTGCCTATGAAATCCTGGAGGAAGCCCTGCGGAATGCCGACCGCATCCTGCGCCAGGCCCGGCTGCACACCGCTCTGCGGCTGGAACAGGAACGGGACGCCTGGGAACCCGCAGACCCTGAATTCCCGCAGGACGAAACCAAATAACACGGGAGCCGCTGCGATGCAGCGGCTCCCGCCTTTTCAGAGCACGTTATCCCATCCGCAGCGTGTCCCGGACGTCGCTGTCAAAGTACGCCACCGGGTTCTGGGGCTCATCGTCCTGGCGGACCTCAAAGTGGAGGTGGGGGCCTGTGGACATGCCGGTGGAGCCCACGGCGCCGATCATCTCCCCAGCCCGGACGGTGTCGCCCTCTTCCACCGTGAAGTCCCGGCACTGGCCGTAGAGCGTCGTGAGGCCGTCCCCGTGGTCCAGGACCAGGTAGTTGCCCCGCTCCGGATCAAAGCCCACCTCGGAGACGGTGCCGTCCGCCGCCGCCAGGATCACCTCACCCTCCGGGGCCGGGATATCGATGCCGGCGTGGACCGTCTCCCCCTGCCCGCCGGGCTTGACCCGGCTGCCGTAAGGATTGGAGAGGCTGATGGTATTGGTCCCCTGCACCGGCCATTGGAAAAAGCGGCTGCTTTCCTCATCCACGGCGTAGACGCCGTAGATCCAGGGATCGTCGTCCCCCGCCAGCTGGGGCAGGAGGGTCATGGTGCCGTCCTCTTCGTATTCCACCTTCAACTGCCCTGTGGACAGCGTGTAGATCTTGGTCTGCTCTGTGCCATCAGTGAAGGTCACGGTCACCGTCAGCCGGGCGCCGTCCAGCCGGTCGATGCTCTCCTGGTTGGCCGTCCGGGGATCCCCTTCCCAATCAATATCGCCGGTGTCCGGGATCAGGAAGCCGTAGCGGGCCTCCGGGTCATAGTCCTCCGTGACGCTGGCCCCCAGGTCCGTCACCACCTCCAGGGTCAGGGGCTCCTCTTCCCCCTCGCTGTAAACTGCGGCGATGACATCTCCGCCTCCGGGCAGCTGGTATTCCGTGCCGCTGGCCTCGGCCTCCAGGTACTTCTGCACCTCCTCCCCGGGGAGGTCAGTCAGGGTCCTGCTGCGGTACAGCGCCTCCCGGTCGATGGCCAGGGAAATGGTCTGGATGTTCTCTCCTGCCACCTGGAACAGGCAGCCGGTGTAGTGTCCGTCCTCGGCGGACCAGGAGCCCTGGCCGGATGTGCTGAAGGCCAGTCCCCCGTTGGCGTTGGCTTCGTAGCGCTCCCCCGTGTCGGCGGCATAGGCCGTCAGGCCGAAGGAAAACGCAGGCAGGGCCGTCACCGGGGCGCCGTCGGCGGTCGTCTCTCCGCCGCCGATGGGCCACAGGGTCACGGAGCCCGCCACCAGGGCCAGGGCGCAGGCGGCGCACACCGCCGCCCGGACCACCGGCCGCCATTTCCTGGGCGCCAGGCGCTTGGGGCCGGCGGGCTCTTGCTCCGCCGCCCGCCGCCGGGCGGCGGACAGCACCCGGTCATTCAGCCCGGCGGGGGGCTGGATATGCTCCATCATATTCTGATAATCGTTCTTCTTCATGGTCGTCTCCTCCCAGCAGGTCGTGCAGTTTGTTCCGGGCCCGGCGGAGCCGGGTGCGGACCGTGGCCGCCGGAATATCCAGCAGTCCGGCGATCTCCTCCGTGGAATACCCCTCGGCATAGTACAGGTGGATGGGGATGCGCAGCTTTTCCGGCAGGCGGGCCACCGCATCCCACAGCTCGGCGGTGCCGCTGTCCGGCTCCGCCGCGGTCTCCGGCAGGTCCGCCAGGGCCAGCACCGGCCGCCGCAGGCGGAAGCGGTGCAGATCATGGCACCGGTTCACCGTGCACCGCAGCAGCCAGGCCCGCAGGTGGTCACCGTCCCAATGTGTGCTGTCCTGGTCCAACAGCCGGAGAAAGACGTCCTGGTACACGTCCTCCGCGTCCTGGACGCTCTGCATCCGGCACAGTGCCAGCCGGTACACGGCGGCGCCGTGGTGTTCCATGGCATTGCGCAGCAGGATCTCCGTATCTTCCATGCAATGCCTCCTTTCTCTCGTCTGAAAAGCGCTTTCACTCTATACACGCCGGGGGACGCCGAAATGTTTCCTGCGGGCGGAGATTTTTTCGTCTGCCGGGCAGCAAACAGGCAGGCGCGTCTGCGCCTGCCTGTCTCTCACATCTCTTTGATGCCGTAGATCTCGAACCGGCCGATCAGGTTCTGGACCGTCAGCTTCTGGGCCAGCAGCTGCTGGTAGGTGGCGCCCCGGTTCTTTCCCGCGGCGCGGAGCTTGTCCATGTCAGAGGCCACCTTGTCCCGCTCCTTCAGCAGGTCGGCATACAGGCGGTCGTAGGCCGCCAATCTCTCCTGGTCCGTCATCACACGTTGAACCGGAAGTAGATCATGTCGCCGTCCTGGACCACGTACTCCTTGCCCTCGCTGCGGAGCAGGCCCTTCTCCTTGGCGGCGTTGACGCTGCCGCAGGCGATCATGTCGTCATAGGCGATGACCTCCGCCCGGATGAAGCCCCGCTCGATGTCGGAGTGGATCTTGCCGGCAGCCTGGGGGGCCTTGGTGCCCTTCTTGATGGTCCAGGCCCGGCACTCGTCCTTGCCGTAGGTCAGGAAGGAGATGAGCCCCAGCAGGGCATAGGAGCACTTGATGAGCCGGTCCAGGCCGGACTCCTCCACCCCCAGCTCCTCCAGGAACATCAGCTTCTCGTCGCCCTCCAGCTCGGCGATGTCCTGCTCCATCTTGGCGCAGATGGGCAGCACCTGGCTCCCCTCCGCGTCGGCGATGGCCTTCACCTGCTGGTAGTACTGGTTATGCTCCAGATCGGTGAAGCCCGCCTCGTCGGTGTTGGCGGCGTAGATCACCGGCTTCAGGGTCAGCAGGTCGCTGGTGGCGATCAGAGCCGCGTCGTCCTCGTCGCATTCGAACGTCCGGGCCAGGTTGCCTTCGTCCAGGTGCTTTTGGAGGGCGGTGAACACGTCCACCTCATGCTGGAACTTCTTGTCGCCCTTCAACGCCTTGGTAGCCTTCTCCACCCGGCGCTGGACCATCTCCAGATCCGCCATCACCAGCTCCATGTTGATGATGTCGATATCCCGCCGTGGGTCCGTGCTGCCCTCCACATGGATGACGTTCTCGTCGTCAAAGCAGCGGACCACGTGGACGATGGCGTCGGTCTCCCGGATGTTGGCCAGGAACTTGTTGCCCAGACCCTCGCCCTTGCTGGCGCCCTTCACCAGGCCGGCGATGTCCACGAACTCGATGACCGCTGGGGTCTTCTTGTCCGGCTGGTACATCTCCGCCAGCTTGTCCAGCCGCTCGTCCGGCACCGCCACCATGCCCACGTTGGGGTCGATGGTGCAGAACGGATAGTTGGCGCTCTCCGCGCCGGCGTTGGTGATGGCATTGAACAGAGTGGACTTGCCCACATTGGGCAGTCCCACGATTCCTAATTTCATAAAAGCAGCGCTCCCTTGCTGATATTTTTGGACAATTATTGTATCATTTCAGTTCCAAAAGCGCAAGGGCCAGCCTGGATTCCTCAGCAGGTTTCTGCCTTGCTCGCAAAATGTAAAATATTATGACATTTTCGCCCCGCTATGCTATAGCCAAAATGTCAAGAAGATTTGACAATTCAAAAAGGAGGCCGTCCCATGAAACTCTTTCGGAAAATGGATGGGATGGAACTCCACCTCTCTCTGAACGCCATCCGGGTGGCCTGGTTCTTCATGGTGATGGCCCTGTTTGTGTGGGGGACCTGGGGGTACGTTCAGACGGGCCGCTTCACCGCGCCCATATACCTGTTCGTCTTTCAGAATCCGCTGTACTTCCTGGCTCCGCAGGTGGGCCGGTGGCGCACCGGGGACCGGGACGGCGCCAAGCGCCTCCTGCTGTATGTCCTGCTGCTGGTGATCTTTCTGCTGGCCTTCGGCCTGCTGCTGTGGCGCGTGGGGCTGTGAGCCATGGAGAATCGGATCCGGGAGCTGCGGAAGGCGGCGGGTCTCCGGCAGGAGGACCTGGCCCGGCTGCTGGGCGTCACCCGCCAGACCATCCACGCCATCGAAAACAACAAGTACGACCCCACCCTGGGCCTTGCCATGCGGCTGGCCCGGCTGCTGGGTGCGCCGGTCGAGGAGATTTTCCATCTGCCGGAGTAGTGCAGCGCCTTGTTTTGGGGGTTGCATTCGGGTCCCCCCAGTGTTAAAATGTCGTTAAGATGATCAGGCACTGGCGGATCGCCGGCCACCGGTCATCTGCCCTGCCAAAAGGCCCTCCGGCAGGATCTCTCCAGTCTCCGCGGGCCTTTTGCCGGGCGGTGATCCTCAAGGGCCTGCCCTTTGATGAGGCTCCATCTGTCACCTCCCTCTTTACTCAGCACAGGGGCGCCGTTCGTGAAAGCCGGACGGCGCCTTTGTGCTGCAAACACAGGCATCTCATCCGCAGCACGAACAGAAGGCGCACCGCGTTCATAAAACGCGGTGCGCCTTTGGGGTGTTTTGGAGTGTTTGGGGATCTATTTGAAATCTCCGCTGTCCGTCGCATCCGGTAGCCTTTGCCCTTCCGCAGCTTTTGCCGCAGGGCCGCCCACAGACTGCGAAGTGATTTCTCACGTCCCCCTGTCAGGGGATCAGCCGAAGAAGTAATTGAAGAGGTCGTTCGGGTCAATATATCCGCCGCTCTGGCTGTTGTCCTGCTGGGTCTGGCTCTGGCTCTCCGCCTGCTGTTCCGCAGGGGCCGCGCCCCAGGTCAGCTGCAGGGTGATGGTCTCCCCCTGGCGGTAGACGGTCAGGGTGCAGGTGTCGCCTGCGGTGTAGGACTTTCTGGCAGCCGTCAGATCATCCAGGGAGGTGATCTCCGTGTCGTCGATGGCGATGATCACATCGCCCAGCTGCAGGCCCGCCTGGTCGGCCGGGCCGCCGTCCTCCACGGAGTAGACGAAGGCGCCCTCGGTGATGTCATAGCGGTACTGCTGGGCCATGCTGGCATTCAGGGAGCCGATGGTGGCACCCAGATAGGCCCGGTTGCTCACATAGCCGTTGGTCATGATGTCCTGGATCATGCTGGACACATCGTTGATGGGGATGGCGAAGCCCAGGCCCTCCGCTGTCTCACCGTTGCTGCCGGTGCTGGAATACTTGGCAGACACGATGCCCACCACCTCGCCGTAGCTGTTCAGCAGCGGACCGCCGGAGTTGCCGGGGTTGATGGAGGTATCCGTCTGGATCATGTTGAAGGGCGTGCCATCCACATTGATGGTCCGGTTCACGCTGGAAACCATGCCGCCGCTCATGGAGAAGGTCAGCTCGCCCAGGGGGTTGCCGATGGCCAGCACATGGTCGCCCACGTTCAGCTCCTCGCTGTCGCCCAGGGTGACGGCCTGCAGGCCGGTGGCCTCGATCTTGATGACGGCGATATCATAGTCCTCGTCGCCGCCCACATACTGGGCGTCATACGTATCGCCGCTGTACAGCGTCACCTGGATGGTCTGGGCGTCGCCCACCACATGGTAGTTGGTGACGATGTAGCCGTCGCTGGTCAGGATAAAGCCGGAGCCGGCGGACGCCGTCTGCACCGGCTGGCCGAACCAGTTGGTGCCGCTGGTGCCGGTGACGTTGATGGACACCACGCTGTTGACATTGGCGGCGTAGACCTCCGCGTCGCTCATCTCGGTCTGTCCGTCCACCTTGTTTACAGCCACCTGGCTGACGGTGCGGTCGCTGACGTTGATGGTGGTGCTGTCTTCTTCGCCGCTGTTGCTGACGCCCCAGACGATGCCGCCGCCCACAGCGCCGCCCAGAAGGGCACAGCACAGGGCCAGTGCCGTGAGCTTCATGCCCACACGATTTTTCTTCACAGGCTTCATCTCCTGCACAGGCTGCTGGGGCCCGTTCTGATATTCCGGTGCCGGACCGGCCTGGGGAGCCGGATGCGTCTCCGTCTCACTGCCGTCCTTGCGGTATGTGTAATGGTACAGGTTGTGTTCGTCGTTATACATAATTGATGCCTCCTATTATGTATCCCGTACATCGTCTCTTTAGAACTGATGATAGCAGGGAATCATGTCGGGAATATGAACTTTGTTTGTATGCTTTTTAAATTTCCTCGGGGAAGCCGCCCGGAAAAACCGGGATCTTTTCAAAGGCTCTTCCTTGAACCTTTACCTGAAGTATAGTATGCTTATCTTAAAATCATCTGAAAGGAACTTTGAACAAGGTGTTAAGAATCGATTCCGTCAAGCTCCCGCCGGAGGCCGGCATGGGGGCGCTGGCCGCCGAGGCCGCCCGCCTCCTGCGGGTGCGGGAGAAGGATCTCCTCTCCCTCCGGGTCCTGCGGCGCAGTGTGGACGCCCGGGAGGAGGTCCGCCTTGTCTATACGGTGGAGGTCTCCGTAAAGGATGAGGCGTCGGTGCTCCGCCGGGTCCGGAGCCGGAAGGTCAGCCGGGCCGTCCCCCAGGCGGCCTATGCGCCCCCCGCTCCCCTGCCGGCGCCGGCGGTCCCGCCCGTGGTGGCGGGGGCCGGGCCCGCCGGACTCTTCGCCGCCCTGGTGCTGGCCCGGGCGGGCC
Source organism: Oscillibacter valericigenes (assembly GCF_016902445.1). Taxonomy (GTDB): domain Bacteria; phylum Bacillota; class Clostridia; order Oscillospirales; family Oscillospiraceae; genus Oscillibacter; species Oscillibacter avistercoris. The sequence goes on from NZ_JACSNX010000007.1 coordinate 14,647, forward strand.
AGCGGCCCATCCTGCTGGAGCGGGGCCGCCCGGTGGAACAGCGGAAGGCGGACGTGGAGCGGTTCTGGACCACAGGAGAGCTGGACCTGACCTCCAATGTCCAGTTCGGCGAGGGCGGCGCCGGCGCCTTCTCCGACGGCAAGCTGAACACCGGCACCAAGGACCTCCGCCACCGCTTCATTCTGGAGACGCTGGTGTCCTGCGGCGCGCCGGAGGACATCCTCATCGACGCCAAGCCCCACGTGGGCACGGACTTTCTCCACATCGCCCTGGTGAACCTGCGGCGCCGACTGCTGGAGCTGGGGGCGGACATCCGGTTCGAGAGCCGTCTGGCGGACCTGGACATCCGGGACGGCGCCCTGGCCGGCATCACGGTGGAGGGCCCGGCGGGGACGTATGCCCTGCCCTGCCGCCAGCTGATCCTGTGCCCCGGCCACTCCGCCCGGGACACCTTTGAAATGCTCTACGAGAGGGGTGTGCCCATGGAGGCCAAGCCCTTCGCCGTGGGGGTGCGGATCGAGCACCGTCAAGCGGACTGCGACGCCGCCCAGTACCGGCAGTACGCCGGGCACCCGGGGCTGCCGGCGTCCACCTACAAGCTCTCCTGCCATCTACCAAACGGACGGGCGGCCTACTCCTTCTGCGTCTGCCCCGGCGGGCAGGTGGTGGCCGCCGCGTCAGAGGCGCAGCGAGTGGTCACCAACGGCATGAGCGAATTTGCCCGGGATCAGGAGAACATCAATGGCGGCCTGCTGGTGAACGTGACGCCGGAGGACTACGGCGGAACGCAGGATCCGCTGGCGGGCATCGCCTTCCAGCGGAGGCTGGAGGCGGCGGCCTATGACCTGGGGGGCGGCGGCTACCGGGCACCGGCCCAGCGGGTGGGGGATTTCCTGGCGGGCAGGCCCTCCACGGGCCCCGGCCGGGTGAAGCCCAGCTACCGCCCCGGCGTCACCTGGACGGATTTGCGCCAATGCCTGCCGGACTTCGTGGCGGACACCCTGGCGGGCGCCCTGCCCCTGCTGGGGCAGAAGCTCCGGGGCTACGATGACCCCGACGCCGTGCTGACGGCGGTGGAGAGCCGCTCCTCCTCCCCGGTGCGGATCCCCCGGGACGAGACGTACCAGTCCTCCCTCCGGGGCCTGTACCCCTGCGGCGAAGGAGCCGGCTATGCCGGCGGCATCCTCTCCGCCGCTGCGGACGGCATGCGCTGTGCCGAACAACTCTGTCAATCCATCGAGAAAGGATCTTGATCATATGAGCCGTGATATCTGCGTCTATCTGGAATTCCTCACAGAGGGTCACAAAGCCCAAATCCGGGAAACTGCCCGGCGGACCGGCTTTGTCCCTCACTTCTTCACCCTGGACCAGTTTGAGGAGGCGAAGGCCTGCCTCCAGCACTGCAAGGTGCTGTACGCCCACTCCGCGGACCTGCTGCGCACCGCCCCCGCCAGCCTGAGATGGTACTGCTGCTCCTTTGCCGGGGTGGACCTCTACTGCAAGGACCCCGCCCTGTTCGCCAACCCCGACTGCCTGCTCACCAACTCCAATGTCTACGGTGTCACCATCGCCGAGCACGTGGTGATGGTGACGCTGATGCTGCTGCGGCGGATGCCGGAGTACGCGGTCATCATGGGGCAGCGGAGCTGGTCCAACCAGCTGCCTGTCCGCTCCATCCGGGACAATGAGTTCACCATCCTGGGCACCGGAGACATCGGCCGCAACGTGGCGGAGCGGCTGCGGGGCATGGGGGCGGCGAAGATCACAGGACTCAGCCGCAGCGGCAGGCCCCATCCCGCCTTTGACGAGGTGCGCCCCATCTCCGACCTGGACGACGTGCTGCCCCGGACGAAGATCCTGGTGATGGCCCTGCCCAGCACGCCGGACACCATCCACATCCTGAACCGGGAGCGGATCGCCCTGCTGCCCGCTGACGCCTATGTCATCAACGTGGGCCGGGGCACCGCCCTGGACCAAACAGCCCTGGCGGAGGCCCTGAACGGCGGAAAGCTGGCCGGCGCCGCCCTGGACGTGATGGACCCGGAGCCCCTGCCCAAGGACGACCCCCTGTGGGACGCCCGGAACATCATCCTCACCCCCCACGTCTCCGGCAACATGACCCTGGGCTACACCTGCGACGAAAACGTGGCCCGCTTCTGCGCCGATCTGGAGAACTACGCCGCCGGCCGGCCTCTGGCGGGGCTGGTGGACCGGGCGCTGGGGTACTGAGCAGTCTGCAAGCGGAAATTGCAGCATTGCCCGCTGGCAGCGGCAGACTTCCCGGCAGTTTCGTGATATGCTGATGCTGTCTAAGAAAGGAGTTTTGCCCATGACCATCGGTGAAAAAATCTCCCTCCGGCGGCGGACTGCCGGTCTCTCCCAGGAGGCGCTGGCAGCACAGCTGGGTGTCTCCCGCCAGGCGGTCAGCCGCTGGGAGACTGGCGAGTCCCTCCCAGACGCGGAGAAAATCGTTCAGCTGTGCCAGATCCTTGGCGTCTCTGCTGACGAGCTGCTGATGAAAAACGCACAGCCAACTCTCAGGGGCAGCCAAAATACCTCGGTTTCAGCGCCCTCCGGACGGCAATGGGCCAGCCTGGCCGCGGCGCTTCTGCTCTGCTTAGGCGTGTTATCCATCCTTGCCTCCCTTCTGGCACTTTTCTTCCGTGTATGGGATTACTGCTTTATCACAGCCGGCATCGGATGGAGCTGGTATATTACGGGAAACTTCCTCTTCTACTCCTGGCGCGGCCTTCTTCTGACGGTGGGGACTGGAATGACAGCTAGCGGCATCATAATTCGGATCTGGCTGCGGAAAAACGGTTTTTAAATACCACGCTCTCTCCACCCCATATTCCATTCAGAAAGGAAATCATCTTATGAACAACTTCACCTTCTACTCCCCCACTCTCTTCTCCTTCGGCGACGGAGAGGAGAATAACACCGGCGCCCTGGTGCGCCGGTTCGGCGGCACCCGGGTGCTGCTGGTCACCGGCGGCGGGTCCGTCCGCCGCAACGGCGCCTATGACGCCGTCACCGCCTCTCTGGAGGCGGCGGGCATCCCCTTTGCCGAGCTCTCCGGCGTCCAGGCCAACCCCCGCAGCGGCAAGGTCTATGAGGGCATCGACATCGTCCGGCGGACCGGCGCGGACTTCCTGCTGGCGGTGGGCGGCGGCAGCGTCATCGACACCGCCAAGGCCATCGGCTTCGGCGCGCTGTACAAGGGGGATTTCTGGGACTTCTTCACCGGTGCCGCCAAGATCGAAAAAACGCTGCCCGTGGGCGTGGTGCTGACCATCTCCGCCGCCGGCAGCGAGGGGTCCGACAGCTGTGTCATCACCCAGGAGCGGGGCAACCTGAAGTGGGGCTGTCCCAAGACGGATGTCATCCGCCCCAAATTCGCCGTGCTGGACCCCCGCTTCACCTGCTCCCTGCCCGCCTATCAGACCGCCAGCGGCGCCGTGGACATGATGGCACACATCCTGGAGCGGTACTTCACCAACACCCCCGACGTGGCCCTGACGGACCGGCTGTGCGAGGCCCTTCTGAAAACCGTGCTGGACGCGGCCCCCAAGGCCATCGCCGATCCAAACGACTACGCTGCCCGGGCGGACCTGATGTGGGCGGGCATGCTGGCCCACAACAACTCCTGCGGCGTGGGCCGGGACCAGGACTGGGCCAGCCACCAGATCGAGCATGAGCTCTCCGCCTTCTACGACTGCGCCCACGGCGCGGGCCTGGCGGTGGTGCTACCCGCCTGGATGGAGTATGTGCTGCCCCACGATCCCGCCCGGCTGGCCCAGTTCGCCGTGCGGGTCTTCGGGTGCGAGATGAACTTCGCCGACCCGGCGGAGACCGCCCGCCAGGGCATCGGGCGGCTGCGGAGCTTCTTCCGCTCCCTGGGCATGCCCACCACGCTGGAGGAGCTGGGTGCCAAGGCGGAGGACATCCCCGCCATGGCGGCCCACCGGGCGGAGAAGCCCAACGGCTTCCCCTTCGGCGGCTTCGTCAAGATCCAGCCCGCCGACATGGAGGCCATCCTCCATCTGGCCGAGGGCGGAAAGCAGGCCTGACGACCATCAGGAGGCGGGAGCGCCGTGCGCTCCCGCCTCTTTTTTCCCGCCGCCTCACCGGAACTCCCGGGGGCTCATGTGGAACGTGCTGCGGAAGGCCCGCAGGAAGGTGGAGTACTCGGTGAACCCCGCCTGCTCCGCCGCCTTCATCACCGGCACGCCGGAGCGGATCAGCTCTCCGGCCCGCAGCAGCCGCTTCTGGGTGATATACTGGTGGACCGTATAGCCGGTGACCGCCTTGAACCGGTGCATGAGATAGTACCGGCTGATGAAGAACTGCCTGGACAGGGTCTCCACTGTCAGATCCTCCTCCAGATGGCTCAGGATGTACCGCAGGATCTCCTCCATCTTGGGATCCACCCGGTAGCTGTCCCGCTCCTCCTGGGCCGTGCGGGACCGCAGCACATCCCGGTTCACGTCGATCAGCAGCTGCTGGCACAGGGTGTCCGCCATGCGGGCGGCACCGAAGCCCCGGTCCCGCTGGGCCGCCTCCATCTGCTGGATGCGCTGCATATAGTGGAGCCGCCGCTCCGCGTCGAACCGCAGCAGGTGGAACCCCCGCTGCCGGGTGGTGTCGAAGCAGGCCGACAGCGCCTCGCCGGGGTCGCTGCGCCGCTCCAGCCACTCCCGGCCCAGCCACACCACCACCCTCTCATAGGGCTCCGCCGGGTCGATGATGGGCCGGTGGATCAGGTCGTGGCCCACCAGCAGCATGTCCCAGGGCCGGAGGAAGTAGGTGACGCCCTCCACCACGTAGGTGACCTTTCCCCCCAGCAGCAGGATCAATTTGTCAAAGGCGTGGTAGTGGTAGTCCACCGTCTGGGCCCGGCTGTCCTTCAGGTGGAACAGGCGGAAGTCCTCCTTCAGATATCCCCGCCTGCTGATCTCGTTCCGGTCCAGCATCTTCCGCCTCCTCTCCCGTGCAATGGTCCCCGCCGCCCGCCGGCGGCAGGGGCGTTATTGGTTATTGTACCGCATCTCGCCGGTTTTCACAACCGGGAGGCGGAAAAATCCCTCCGATTTGGAAGCCCCCGCCCAACTGCGGGATTGAGTTTTCCCGCCGGATTTGCTATACTTTGCTATACGAGAAAAAAGTCGAATCCTGAGGAGGGACCGCCATGAGCCGCGCTGACGCGCTCTTTCTCCAAAACTGCCGGGACATCCTGGACCACGGCGTCTGGGACACCGACCAGGCCGTCCGCCCCCGCTGGGAGGACGGCACCCCCGCCCATACCGTCAAGAAGTTCGGGATCGTCAACCGCTATGACCTGCGGGAGGAGTTCCCCATCCTGACGCTCCGCCGGACCTACTGGAAGACGGCGGTGGACGAGCTGCTGTGGATCTGGCAGAAGAAGTCCAACAACATCCGCGACCTGCGGGGCCACATCTGGGACGAGTGGGCGGACGCGGACGGCTCCATCGGCAAGGCCTACGGCTATCAGCTGGGCATCAAACACCAGTACCCCGAGGGGGAGATGGACCAGGTGGACCGGGTGCTGTACGACCTGAAGCACAACCCCGCCTCCCGCCGGATCCTCACCAGCCTCTACAACCACCAGGACCTCCACGAGATGAATCTGTACCCCTGCGCCTGGTCCATGACGTTCAACGTGTCCGGCAATGTGCTCAACGCCATTTTGAACCAGCGGAGCCAGGACATGCTGGCGGCCAACAACTGGAACGTGGTGCAGTACGCCGTGCTGGTCCACATGCTGGCCCAGGTCAGCGGCCTGATCCCCGGCGAGCTGGTCCATGTCATCGCGGACGCCCATATCTATGACCGCCACGTGCCCATCATCGAAAAGATGCTGACCCAGACGCCGTCCCCGGCGCCGGTGTTCCGCATGGACCCGTCCGTGACAGATTTCTACGCCTTTACCCGGGACAGCTTCTCCCTGGAGGGATATACCCCCGCCCCCTTCGAGGACAAGATCCCCATCGCCATTTGAGGAGGTCGCCGCTGTGAATGCCATTGTCGTTGTGGATCGAAACTGGGCCATCGGCCGGGAGAACCATCTGCTCTTCTCCCTGCCCGCGGACATGAAGCGCTTCCGCTCCCTCACGCTGGGGGGCACCGTCATTCTGGGCCGGAAGACGCTGGACACCTTCCCCGGCGGGAAGCCCCTGCCCCAGCGGAAAAACATCGTCATCACCCACTGCGCGGACTTTCACCGGGAGGGGGCCGTGGTGGTCTCCAGCCTGGATGCCGCCATGGAGGCCGCGGCGGACACGCCGCCGGACAAGCTCTGGGTCATCGGCGGCAGCAGCGTCTACGCCGCCCTGCTCTCCAAGTGCCGGCGGGCCTGTGTGACGCGGGTGGACGCCGCCGCGGAGGGGGCCGACTCCTTCTTCCCCAACCTGGACAAGCTGCCGGGCTGGACCGTGGAGTCCGTCAGCGACCCGGTGACGGAGAACGGCCTCACCTATCGGTTCTATGACTATGTGAATACGAAGCTGTGCATCTGAACAGGCAGGCGGCCCGCCGGGGTTTTCCCGGCGGGCCGCCTGTTTCTGTATCGTCCGAGCGGCCGGCGGGCCGCGCAGGTCACGGGATCCCCCAGATCTCCCGGGCCCGGGACAGCAGCGCCTCCACATTCTCCCGGTGGGCCGCCAGCACCGCCTGGTTGGCAGCGTCCTCCGCCGCGTCGCCGTAAGGGATATAGGTCCCGTCCGGGGCGATATACAGCTGATGGCCGGTGCAGGTGACGCCGCCCTCCTGAACGTCGTACTCGTACAAAATTACGCCCAGCTCCGGCTCCCCAAGCATATGGGGCCAGATGATCAGGGAGTCTGTGAATACCGCCTCTTCCCCATTTTCCAGCGTCAGCGCAGGCAGGCCGATCCCCAGATTTCCCGTCCAGTGGAGGAAGCCGGGCCGGGCCACGTTGCAGGTGCAGCCCTCCCCGTCCACGCCGCACTCCGGGAAGCCCGGGTCCTCCCGAAAGCCCGGCTGGGCCCGCAGGGCGGAGACGTATGCGTCATAGGGGCGGTAGGCGGTGACATACCACACGGCAGAAAGCAGGGCGAAGGCGGCGAGAATGATTGCCAGCAACTTCAGTCCCCGGCGGCGGAGCTGCGCCCCGGTCATGGCGTCGCCTCCAAGGGACCATAGTGGGCCTCCCAGTAGGCAGCACTGGGTGCACTGTATCCCCACTCTGCCTCGTCTGCCGCACTGGCGGCTGGCAAGTCCATTCCCTCTTCCCACAGGAGAACGCGGTCCTCGCCCATACCGTACCAGACCGCCGTGATTTCGGCATGGATACCATCTGTCTGGGCATAGTCCTGCATTTCCTTCATATCCAGGATCATATCCATATCCGCCGCATTGGAGCTGTGCGAAATCCTCTTTTCCGTAATCAATGCCCGCCGGGGCACATAATACGCATTACCCTCCTCATTAAACTCAAAGTAGATATTGCGCAAGCCCAGGTCGTCGTCGATATAGAAGTGATACAGGATCCGTCCGTCGGAGAGCTGGCGGACATTCGTAATCTCGATCTTCTCCGGGTCCACCGGAAAGCAATGCAGCTGGGTGGCTGCCAGCCAGCCTCCCACCAGCACTGCGCACACCGCCGCCGCGATGGCCGCTCCCTTGAGCCGCGCCTTCCACTTGGTTTTTTTCCATTCCTCCGAGATCTTCTGCACCGCCGCCGCGTCGTCGGCGGCGGCCTCTTTCTCAGCCCCCGGCAGGGGCGCGTCCATGGCCGCCAGGGTGGCCCGGCAGGTCTCGCAGGTTTTCAGATGTTCCTCTACCGCCGCCCGGCTCTTCTCCGAGCAGACGCCGTCGTGGTACAGGGGCAGCAGGTCCTGCACGATGTCATGGTCCAGCCGGTCCATCAAATCCCTCCTTCAATTTCTGTCTCGCCCGGAAATAGGTCACCCGTGCCCAGGACTCCGTCTTGCCGAACAGCTCCCCGATCTGGGCGAAGGGCAGCTCCCCGAAGGTCCGCAGGGAGAACACCTCCTTATAGGGCTCCGGCAGGTCGTGGAGCAGCCGGTGGAGCCGCCTGGCGGCGTCCCGGTCCGCGAAGCCTCGCTCGATGCCGTCGTCTCCCGGGTCCTTCCCCAACTCCCCCCGGCGCTTTCGCTCCCGGCACAGCGAGAGGTACTGGTTCCGGGCGATCTGGCACAGCCACACCCGCAGCTGGCAGTCCCCCCGGAACTGGTCGATGGAGGCCAGAGCCCGGAAGAAGGTCTCCTGGGTCACCTCCTCCGCCGTGTGGGCGTCCCGGCTGAGAGCCAGGACATAGCGGTACACGTCGGCGAAATACGTCTGATAGATCTCCTCAAAATCCGGCACAGCCTCACCTCCCTCTCTCTGCCATAGGACGCATGGGCGGCGGTTTCGTTACAAAAAAAGTGTCCGGAGGACCGGACACTTTTTTATGACTCTTTTCTGCGGCATTCCTCTACGGGAAACATGGCTCCGCAAATGTGGCAGCACATGATTTTGTTCCCATCCGGGCCCCACTTGGATGATCGGGAGTCCCGCCCCGATAACTCTGCGCCGCAGGCGGGGCACACAAATACAGCCGTATACCGCCGGCCCCACAGGACCAGTCCCACGGCGCCCACCGCCGCCGCTGCCGCCCCCAGGGGCCACAAACCGGTCCCGGCCAGGATCATCCCGCCGAACAGAACCACGCACCAGATCACGAAGCCCGCCCATTTCCTCCAGGTCCCCATCCGCCTCATCTCCTTGTTTTTTCTCTGGCGCCATTATATAATGGAGGCCAGTGATTTGCAAGGCGGGAGGTGATCCAATGGCGGACCTGAACACAGACGTACGGTACATCAAGGGCATCGGCGAGCAGCGGGCCAAGGCCCTGGGCAAGCTTGGCATCGCCACCCTGCGGGACCTGATCTCCTACTTCCCCCGGGCCTATGACGACCGCACCCAGCTCCGCCGCATCGCCGACCTGGTGCCCGGCGAGGCCGCCGGCGTGGCCGCCATGGTAGCATCTCCCCCCACCGTCTCCCATATCCGCCGCGGGCTGGACCTGGTGAAGCTCCGGGCGGTGGACGACACCGGGGAATTGAACGTGACCTTCTTCAACCAGGCATGGCTGAAAAATAACCTGCGCCAGGGGGAGACGTATGTCTTCTACGGCCGGGCGGAGGGCTCCCTCTTCCGCCGCCAGATGACGAATCCCGTGGTGGAGCCGGAGGGGCGGCGGGAGGTCACCGGCCGCATCGTGCCCATCTATCCCCTCACCGCCGGGGTCAGCCAGCTGATCCTGTCCCGGTCCATCCGCCAGGGGCTGGACGCCTGCGCCGACATTCTGCCGGACGTGCTGCCGGACCTCGTGCGGCGGGACCATCAGCTCTGCCGCATCGAGTACGCCTACGAGAACATCCACTTTCCGGAGAGCGCGGAGGCCCTGGACCTGGCCCGGCGGCGGCTGGCCTTTGAGGAGCTGTTCCTCTTCACCATCGGCCTGGAGCGGCTCCGCCAGCGCCGGGAGGTGGTCCACGTGCCCCCCTGCGGCCAGGTGGACATGGAGCCTTTCTATTCCGCTCTGCCCTTCACCCTGACGGACGCCCAGCGCCGCTGCGTGGAGGAGGCCCTGGCGGACATGCGCTCCGGCACCCCCATGAACCGCCTGGTCCAGGGAGACGTGGGCTCCGGCAAGACCATGGTGGCCGCCGCCTGTGTGTTTTTTTGCGTGAAGAACGGCCGCCAGGCGGCCCTGATGGCCCCCACGGAGATCCTGGCCCAGCAGCACTACCAGGGCCTGGCCCCCCTTCTGGAAAATTTGGGCATCCGGTGTGCCCTGCTGACCGGCTCCACCACCGCCAAAACAAAAAAATCCATCACCGCCCAGCTGGAGAGCGGGGAGATCGACTTTGCCATCGGCACCCACGCCCTCATCACCGGCAGTGTGGCCTACCGCGACCTGGGGCTGGTGGTGACGGACGAGCAGCACCGCTTCGGTGTGGCCCAGCGGGCGGACCTGGCCGCCAAGGGGGACCACCCCCATATCCTGGTCATGTCCGCCACGCCCATTCCCCGGACGCTGGCCCTCATCCTCTACGGGGACCTGGACGTGTCCGTCATCGACCAGCTACCCCCCGGAAGACAGCCGGTGCAGACCTTCGCCGTCACCGGGGGCTACCACCAGCGGGTGTACAGCTTCATCCGCAAGCTGGTGGGAGAGGGCCGCCAGGCCTACATCGTCTGCCCCATGGTAGAGGAAAACGACGAGCTCCCCGACGAGCGCAAAGCGGTGACGGAGTACGCCAAAAAACTCCAGGCGGAGGTGTTCCCCGACCTGAAGGTGGCCTTTGTCCACGGCAAGATGAAGCCCAGGGAGAAGGATGCCGTCATGGCCGCCTTTGCCGCCCGGGAGACGGACATCCTGGTGTCCACCACCGTCATCGAGGTGGGGGTGGACGTGCCCAACGCCGCCGTGATGGTCATCGAGAACGCGGAGCGGTTCGGCCTGAGCCAGCTCCACCAGCTGCGGGGCCGGGTGGGACGGGGGAAACACCAGTCCTACTGTATTCTGATCTCCGACAACCAGAACGAGGAGACCCGGCAGCGGCTGAAGGTGATGACCAGGACCACCGACGGTTTCAAAATTGCCGAAGAGGATCTGCGGCTCCGGGGCCCCGGCGACTTCTTCGGCCAGCGGCAGCACGGCCTGCCGGGCCTGAAGGTAGCGGACCTGGGCTGCGACACCCTGCTGCTGCAGGAGGCACAGGCCGCCGCCCGGCAGCTGCTGGCGGAGGACCCGGAGCTCATCTCCTGCCCTGCCACGGCGGAGCGCATCCAGGCCCTGTTCACCCAGGCAGCGGACACTCTGAACTGAAACGCCCCGGCGTCTGCCGGGGCGCTTTTTTCCATTCCCCCCGTGACCTTTCTGCCCGCTCATTCGTAATGAAAACAGAAGGAGGTGAGGCCAGTGACCGAATCGGAGCGGCTCTTTGAGCAGGTGTACCGGACCTATGGGCCCTCTCTGTATCGGTTCTGCCTCCTCCAGATGAAGAACCCGGCGGACGCGGAGGACGTGCTGCAGGAGGTGTTCTGCAAGCGGCTCTACCAGGCGCCGACCTTCGCCTCGCCGGATCACGAGCGGCGGTGGCTGTTCCGGGTGGCCCTGAACCAGTGCCGGGACGCCTGGAAACGCTCCAGCCGGTCGGACCTGCCGCTGGAGGCCGCCTCCGCCGCCGTCACGCCGGAGGAGCTGGGCCTGCTGGAACACGTGGCCGCCCTGCCGGAGCCCCAGCGGACGGTCCTCCACCTCCACTACTACGAGGGGTACTCCCTCCGGGAGATCGCGCGGCTCCTGGGGGTGACGGTGCCCACGGTGAAAATGCGGCTGAAGCGGGGCCGGGACGCCCTGCGGTCAACATGGGAGGAACACTTATGAATCGCTATCACGACGCAATGGAACACTGCGCGCCCCCGCCGGAGCTGGAAGCGCGGCTGCGGGAAGCCATTTTGTCGACAGAGCCGATGCCACAGGCACGGCCCGCCGTCTTTCGGCCCAAGGGCTTTGTCCGCAAGGCGGCGCTGGCGGCGGTGCTAGCCGTGGCGCTGACACTGTCCGTAGGGGCGGCGGTGCTGGTGAACTGGGATGACATCTTCACTGACTACTTCGGCCCCGGCGCGGCGGAGACCCCCATGGCGGCGAAGGCCTTCCAGGAGGTAAACATCTCCTCTGTCTGCGACGATGTGACGCTGACCCTCCGGCAGGCCCTGGTGGATGAGAAAAATCTCTATCTGATCCTGGACTACCAGCTGCCGGACACGGTGGACCGGGAGGCCGTGGCAATGGCCTATGAGAGCGAGGACCGCCAGGTGAATGGGATCGGCCTGCCGGACATCTCCTACTACCTCACCGGCGACGTCTCCTGGGAGGACCTGAAGGCCGCCGATCAGGGCATGTGGGCGGACATCGACTGGACTGATCCCAACGCCTATATCAGTTATGTGGGCAGGGAAAAAGCCCTGATGGGATCTGCCCTGGCAAAACACACCAGCGGGACGACCGGCGGCTCGGAGAGCCAGGGCTATGACATGGAGGCCAACACCCTCACCTATCTCTTCCGCATCGCCGTGGAATCCGGCAGCGTCGACTTCATCGCCCAGCCGGTGACGGTGCTGCTGACGCCACCCGTCCTGCGGGTGGACGGCGTAGACACCGCCGTCACAGACCACCCGGCCCTGGTGACCTTCCGGCCGACGGGGGGCTCCCAGACGCTGACGGCCTCCTACCAGCAGGATGGCACCTCCATTCAGGTGGTTTTGTCCCCCTTCACCATCAGCCTGCACCTCACCGGCAACACCACCTATCTGGACATGGAGGAATTGATCTCCGACACCTCCCTGGTCCTGACAGACGGCAGCACCCTGCCGGTGCGGGGCCTGAACCGTAGTGGAGGATACAGTGGCCACACCAGCCGCAAGCAGGGCGAGGAATTCCCCTTCTCCCTGTCCTTTAGCGGCTCCTTCCGGGACCTGCTGGACGTGAGCCAGGTAGCAGCCATCCAGGTGGGCGGCATGACGGTTCCCCTGGCGTGAGGCGCTGTCCCTACTAAAATCCCATACAGACGCAAAAGGAAGCCGGAGGGCAGTGCCCGCCGGCTTCCCTGCTGTTTCACTTCAATTCATCCAGCGTCAGGGAGAAGCTGTCCATGAACGTCTCCAGAAAATAGGCCACCTCCGGCAGGCCGTAGCTCTCCAGCGCCCGCAGGGTCTGGCCGGCGGCCTCCCGGAACTCGTTGTTGCCGGCCTTCAGCTCCTCCACGCACTTGATGTAGGCGGAGAGCTTGTCCGCCGCCTTCACCACCTGCCGGATCTCCGGGTCCGCTTCCGTCAGGATGGGCTCGTACACCCCCTGGAGCTCCGGCGGCAGCATCTGGAGCAGCTTCCGCTCCGCCACCGTCTCCACGTCCTGGTAGGCGCTGCGGATAGCGGGGTTGTCATACTTGATGGGGGTGGGCATGTCGCCGGTGAGGATCTCGCTGGCGTCGTGGTACAGCGCCGCCACCGCCACGGCGCCGGGGTCCAGATGCCCGCCGAACTGTTCGTTGCGGATCACCGCCAGGGCATGGGCCAGGACGGCCACCTGGTGGCTGTGCTCCTGGACGTTCTCCGGGGCGGTGTTCCGCATCAGGGCCCACCGCTGGATGAACCGCATCCGGGAAATATAGGCAAAGAAGTGGCTCTTCATGTCAGTCCTCCAAAATCTCACCCAGCAGGGACTCCCCGTCGCTGCCGGTGATCTTCACGCTCCGGATCTGGTTGTGCAGATCCGTGCCCTCCGCCAGCACCTCCATGTAGTTGGGAGCGTGGCCGACATATCTGCCATCCCTGGGCTGCTCGAAGAGGACGGGGTACACCGCCCCCACGCAGTCCGCCAGATACTTCCGGTGGAGCTCCGCCGCCGCCTCTGCCGCCCGGTGGGCCCGCTCCTCCTTCACAGCTTTCGGCACCTGCCGCATCTGCGCCGCCGGCGTGCCGGGCCGGATGGAGTAGGGGAAGATGTGCATCTGGGCAAAGCCGCACCGGCGGAGGAAGTCCAGGGTCTGGGAGAATTCCTCCTCCGTCTCCTCCGGGAACCCGGTGATCAGGTCCGTCGTCACGGCCGGATGCGCAAAATATTGGTTTAAAAGCGCAACAGATTGCACATATCGAGCCGTGTCGTATTTTCGGTTCATCCGTCTCAGGGTGTCGTCGCACCCGCTCTGCAGGGACAGATGGAACTGGGGGCAGAGGTTCGGCAGGGCCGCCGCCCGGCGGCAGAAGTCCTCGGTGATGGTCCGGGGCTCCAGGCTCCCCAGCCGGATGCGGACGTCCGGCGCGGCGGCACAGACGGCCTCCAGCAGATCGATCAGGGTCTCGCCGTTCTTCAGGTCCTGGCCCCAGGAGGAGATCTCGATGCCCGTCACCACGATCTCCCGGTAGCCCTCCGCCGCCAGCTGCCGGGTCTGCTCCGCCGCCGTGGGGATGGGCAGAGACCGGATCCGACCCCGGGCATAGGGGATGATGCAGTAGGTGCAGAAGTTGACGCAGCCGTCCTCAACCTTCAGCATGGCCCGGGTGCGGCCCTCCAGCCCGCCGGCGGGCAGCACCTCGAACACCCGCCGCTCAAAGGGCTGGTCGATGGCCTCGATCTGCCGCTTCTCCGCCGCGGTCTCCTCCAGAAGGCGGATGAAGCCCGTCCGGTCGCCGGTGCCGGCGATCAGGTCCACCCCCAGCTTCCGCACATCGTCCACGTGGGTCTGGGAATAGCAGCCGCACACCGCCACCACGGCGCCGGGGTGCTTCCGCTGGATGCCGTGGATCACCTGCCGGGACTTCTGGTCGCTGACCGCCGTGACGGAGCAGGTGTTCACGATATAGGCGTCCGCCTCCTCCGCAAAGGGCACGACGGCGTGCCCCCGGGCCCGCAGCGCCTGCTCCATGGCCTGGGACTCGTATTGGTTCACCTTGCAGCCCAAGGTGTAGATGGCAATTTTCATGTCGATTCCTCCGGTGGGGTTTTGGCCGAAGCGGATCCGGCAGAGGGCGGCAGAGGCAGGGCGTCCGATGCGTTGTCTCCTTCCGGACTTTCTTCTGGTCCATCTTACCACACCCGCCAGGAACCGGCAAGTTCTCCTTGCCTTTTTTCTGTTTTCTCTATATAATATTTAAACGTGCGACCGTTTTCCTTTTCAGAAAGAGGGTTTTTCCATATGATCTATCTGGACCACGCCGCCACCACGCCTGTCCCCCGGGCGGTGGCGGACGCCATGTACGAGGTGCTGACCGAGCAGTTCGGCAACCCCAGCTCCCAGTATCCCCTGGGGCTGGAGATGAAGCGCCGGGTGGAATCCTGGCGCCGTACCATCGCCGGTGCCCTGGGCTGTGACGCCAGGCAGCTGTTCTTCACCTCCTGCGGCACGGAGGCGGACAACTGGGCCGTCACCGCCGCCTGCTGGCAGAACCGCCACGTGGGACGCCACATCGTCACCACCGCCGTGGAGCACAGCGCCGTGCTGGAGGCCTGCCGCTGGATGGAACGGCAGGGGTACGAGGTCACCTACCTGGCTCCGGCCCAGGACGGCTCCATCACTGCGGAGCAGGTATTGGACGCCGTCCGGCCGGACACGGCGCTGATCTCCGTCATGCTGGTGAACAACGAGCTGGGGAACGTCTACCCCATCGCCGACATCGCCCGGGGCCTGGCGGCGAAGAATCCCAAGGCCCTGCTGCACACCGACGCCGTCCAGGGCTTTCTGAAGGTCCCCTTCACCGCCAGATCCCTGGGGGCGGATTTCCTCACCATCTCCGCCCACAAGATCGGCGGCCCCAAGGGCATCGGCGCCCTGTACATCGGCCAGCGGGTAAAGAACCCCAAGCCCCTGCTGGCCGGCGGAGAGCAGGAGAGCGGCCTCCGGGCCGGCACCGAGGCCACAGCCCAGATCGCCGGCTTTGCCAAGGCCGCAGAACTGCGGCTGGAAAACCTGGAGGACAAGCTCCGCCACATGGCCCGGATCCGGGACTACGCCGTGGAGCGGCTGGCCGCCATCCCCGATCTGAAGGTCCTCTCCGCTCCTGGCGGGGCGCCCCACGTGCTCTCCGTCTCTCTGGTGGGCTGGCCCAGCCAGAACATCGTCAACGACCTGGGGCAGCAGGGCATCTGCATCTCCGCCGGCTCCGCCTGCCACCAGGGCAAGCCCAGCCATGTCATCGCCGCCCTGAAGCTGCCGAAGAAGGTCTCCGGCGGCGTCATCCGCCTCAGCTTCGGCCCGGAGACCACCGCCGCCGACATCGACGCCTGCGCCGAGGCCCTCCAGCGGCACCATGACACCCGGATGCCCATGCTGTAAGGCATATCCACTTCACAGTTAAGAGGTTTCGTTTCTATGCTGCGTCATCTTCACCGGGAGCCCGGTTTTTATAAGCGGCTGTTCTATCTGGCGCTGCCGCTGATCCTGCAGAATCTCATCACCACATCCCTGGGCTTTGTGGACACTTTCATGGTGGGCATGCTGGGGCAGAACGAGCTGTCTGCCGTCACGGCCGCCAACACACCCATCTACATGCTGCAGATCATCATTTTGGGCCTGCTCAGCGGCCTCTCCGTCCTGGCCAGCCAGTACTGGGGCAAAGGGGACACCGAGAGCATCAACCGCTGCATGGGCGTCAGCCTTTACGCCGGCCTCATCATCGCGGTCTCCGTGGCCGTGGTGCTGTTTTTCTTCCCCCTTCAGGTCATGGCCCTGGTCACCAACAACGGCCTGCTCATCGAGCTGGGCGCTCCCTATCTGCGGATCGTGGGACTCAGCTATATCTTCAACACCATCAGCTCCGTCTACATCGGCATGCAGCGCAGCACGGAGAACCCTGCCATGGGCATGATCGTCTTCGGCATCTCCATGCTGACCAACACCTGCCTGAACTACATCCTGATCTTCGGCAAACTCGGTGCTCCCGCCCTGGGCATCACCGGTGCCGCCATCGCCACCCTGATCTCCCGGGTGGTGGAGGTGGTCATGGTCCTGTGCTATGCCACCCACTACCACCGGGTCCCGCTGATGCCCCACCTGCTGCTGCGGCCGGGCCGGGCCATGGTGCACAGCTTTCTGAAATACGCCACTCCCGTCCTGGTCAATGAGGTCCTGTGGGGCCTGGGCGTCAGCGTCATGACCGCCATCATGGGGCATATGGCCATCAGCACCGACATCCTGGCGGCCTACGCCATCATGGGCAACATCGACAAGTTCTCCACCGTGGCCTGCTTCGGCGTTGCCGGCGCCACTGCCGTCATCGTGGGCAAGCGGATCGGCGAAGGTGCCGGCCGGGAAGAAGTCTACTCCGTGGGCTGCTGCCTGCTGACGGTCTCCTTCGGTGTTGGCCTGGCGGTCTCCCTGTGCCTGGCCGTGCTGCTGCCCACTGTCTTCATTCCCTACCTCTACCCCCTGTTCCACCTGAAGGGCCTGGCTCTGGAGATCGCCGTCATCATGTGTGTGGTCTATCTCTTCATGCTGCCGTTGAAGGCCTTTGACATCACCAACATCACCGGCCTGCTGCGGGCCGGCGGCGACTCCCGCACGGCCTCCATCATCGACCTGAGCTGCCAGTGGGTCATCGCTGTGCCCCTGACCTTCCTGACAGCTCTGGTGTTCAACGCGCCGGTGGCAGTGGTATGCCTGTGCATCCAGTCGGAGAACGTGTGCAAGTGCCCCTGGGGCATCCTGCGGCTGCGGAGCCGGAAGTGGATCAACAACGTGACGGAAGAGGGACTGTGATGGAGAGCCTCTTTCGCTGCCCAGTCTGCGGCGCGCCCCTGACGCGGGAGACGCATGTCTACCGCTGTCCGAACCGCCACAGCTATGATATCGCCCGGGAGGGCTACACCTACCTGCTGCCCCCCAACCAAAAACACTCCGCCGCTCCCGGCGACGACCGCGGCATGGCCGCCGCGCGGCGGGATTTCCTCTCCAAAGGGTATTATGCCCCGCTTTTGAATACCCTTTGTTGTCAGATTTTGTCCCACTCCGGCGATTCACCGGTGATTTTGGATGCAGGCTGTGGAGAGGGTTATTATACCGCCGGTATCTATCAGGCCCTGACTGCCGCCGGGAAAACGCCCCGGATGGCGGGCACGGACATCTCCAAAGCCATCCTCCGGTCCGCCGCCAGGCGGGCGCGCGGCGTCGAATGGGCCGTGGCCTCCTCTTTCCATCTGCCGGTGGCGGACGGGACGGCGGATATCCTGCTGGACTGCTTCTCCCCTCTGGCGCTGGAGGAATTCCGCCGGGTGCTGAAGCCGGGCGGCCGCTTCCTCTACGTGGTGCCCGGGCCGGACCACCTCTGGGAGCTGAAGCAGGTCCTCTACGACCGGCCCTATCCCAATGAGGAAAAGGAGACGCCCTATGAGGGCTTTGCCTACCGGTCCATCGTGCCGGTGGAGGACACCATCACGCTCCCCTGTCAGGCGGACATCCACGCCCTGTTCCAGATGACGCCCTATTACTGGAAGACGCCGAAGGCGGGGGCCGTGCGGCTGGCGGCCCTGGATACCCTCACCGCCCGCATCTCCTTCCGCATCCATATCTTTCAAAAATCCTGACAGGAGGTCCTGCTGATGAAACCCAATCCCACCCGTTCCGCCCTGCTGGTCATCGACATGGAGAACGGCTTCGTCCATCCGGAGGGCGGCCACTGGATCCGCTTCGCCCAGTCCATGGTCCCCAACTGCGTCCGGGCCGTGGAGCTGGCCCGGTCCAAGGGCATCCCGGTGTTTTTTGTCAAGCGCGTCTACCGCTCCGACGGCAGCGATGTGGAGCTGACCCGCTACCCCGGCTGGGTGGCCGGCGGCCGGGCCTGCCAGCCCGCCTCCACCGGTCCCAACAGCGCCCAGGCGCCGGAGGGCCTGCGGCCCCAGCCCGGGGACTACACCATCCTCAAGCCCCGGTGGAGCGCCTTTTTCCAGACAGAGCTGGACCTGATCCTCCGGCGGCTGGACGTGCGGACGGTGATCCTCACCGGCACCACCACCCCCAACTGCATCCGCACCACCTGCTATGACGCCATCGCCCTGGAGTACAATGCCGTGGTGCTGACCGACTGCTGCTCCTCCCACACGGAGGAGATCCAGCGGGTGAATCTGGAGGACATGGCCCGTGCCGGCGCCATTCTCATGGACTCAACGGCCTTCGCCGATTACGGCCCCGACACGGTGGAGGACCTCTCCGCCGCCATCCGGGCCCGGATGCTGGATGAGGACACGGTCCCCGAGCCCTTCCGGACGGAGGACGGGCAGACGTTCTGGCCCGACCTCTGGTGACCGCAGAGAATCGCAAAGAAAAACGGACGCCTTCCGTGATCGCGGAGGGCGTCCGTTTTTAACGCATCACGCCCGCCAGATCCGGACGCGCTGTGTGGCGATCTCCTCGCAGAAGCGGGCGTCGT
Organism: Oscillibacter valericigenes; assembly: GCF_016902445.1. GTDB lineage: Bacteria > Bacillota > Clostridia > Oscillospirales > Oscillospiraceae > Oscillibacter > Oscillibacter avistercoris. The sequence continues at coordinate 33,625 of NZ_JACSNX010000007.1, forward strand.
GCTCCACGAACAGCAGCGTGGGCCGGCAAGCCAGCAGCAGTTCCTCCACCTGCATCCGGGAGATGACGTCGATGAAGTTCAGCGGCTCATCCCACACATACAGGTGGGCCTGGGTGCAGAGACTGGCGGCCAGCAGCACCTTTTTCTTCTGGCCGCTGCTGTAGTCCGCCAGGTCCCGCTCAAACTGCTCCCGGGGGAAGTCCAGCTTCCGCAGAATGGTCCGGAACCGGCTGCCGTCCAGCCCCTGCTCCCGGGCAAAGTCCGTCAGACTGCCCCGCAGGTGGTCTGTGCTCTGGCTCACATAGGAGATCACCAGGCCGCTCATGGTCTCCACAGTGCCGCTGTGGGGGATGTTCTCCCCCAGCAGCAGCTTCAGCAGGCTGGACTTGCCGCAGCCGTTTCCCCCCTCCAGGGCGATCCGCTCCCCCGCCAGGACCTCAAAGGTGACATCCTCGCAGACGGTCCGTCCGTCATAGCAGACGGCCACGTTCCGGAACTCCGCCAGCCGGATCCCCGCCCGGCAGGGCAGCGGCGAGACGGCCAGCGTCTCCTGCCGCTCCAGATCCTGCAGCAGCTGCCGCTTCTCCTCCACCGCCTCCTCCCGGCGGCGCTGGATGGATTTGGACCGCTGCATCAGCTTGGCGGCCTTGTGGCCCACAAAGCCCCGGTCGGCGGCCTTGGCGCCGGTCTTGTCCACGCCGAACTTGCTCTTCTCCGTCCGGTCCGACCAGCCGGAGGCCCGCCGGGCGGACTCCGTCAGCCGGCCGATGTCCCGCTGCAGCTTCTCCTGCCGGGCCAGCTCGAAGGCGTCCTGCCGCTGCCGGTTCTCCCACCAGGAGGAGAAGTTCCCCCGCTGGACCTCGATATGGGTGCGGTTGATGGCCAGGATGTGGTCCACACACTGGTCCAGGAACGCCCGGTCATGGGACACCAGCAGAAATCCCCGCTTCCGGGCCAGATAGCCCCCCAGCTTCCGCCGCCCCTCCAGGTCCAGGTGGTTGGTGGGCTCGTCGATCAGCAGAAAGGCATTCTCCTTCAAAAACATGGCCGCCAGCAGCACTTTCGTCCGCTCCCCGTTGGAGAGGACAGAGAAGGGCTGCTCCAGGGCCTCTTCCGCCAGGTCCAGGAGCCCCAGCTCCCGCTGGATCTCCCAGTCCTCCGCCTCCGGGGCGATCTCCCGCACCACCTCCAGCCCTGTCCGGGACAGGTCCGCCACCTCGTAGGGAAAGTACTCGAACGCCACGGAGGCGGAGATGGTGCCGCTGTAGGGATACTTCCCCTGCAGCAGCCGCAGGAAGGTGGTCTTCCCCCGGCCGTTCCGCCCGGTGAATCCCAGCTTCCAGCTGGTGTCGATCTGAAAGCTCACATGGTCAAAGATCAGCTCCGGGCTGCCCTCATATCCAAACGTCAGATCCGAGACGTCGATCATCGACATATTGCATTCCTCCTTTGCGTAAACGCCGCAGGCGCCGGCAGATGCCGCAGGAACGGCGGTTTCATGGGGCGGTCCCGTTGCGCGATGCCTTTGCATCACAAAAAAACGGCCGCAGGAGAGCAGACCTCTCCTGCGGCCGGGCAAACGCCGTCCGCCCCGTTTCCGGGGCCGTGGGGCGTCTGGGTGCGTCAGCGGTCTGCCTTCCCTGTGATGGCATGGAGATGCCGGCGGCGTCTCCGCCGCAGCGTCCCTCTGTTCTGCCAAAACACGAAAGCTCAGATCCGCATCTTCACACCCCTCCGTTCATTTCTTGATTCTTGGCTATCCTAGCACACTTCCGCCGGGATTGCAACCCTTTTATGCCTCCGCTTTGGGAAACGTGAGGACAAAGGTGCTGCCGTGGCCCGGCTCACTGTGGAGCTCCACCTGAGCGCCCAGATAGGCCGCCCCGTGCTTGACGATGGAGAGCCCCAGCCCCGTGCCGCCGGAGGAGTGGCTCTTGTCCACCCGGTAGAACCGCTCAAACACCCGGCCCTGGGCCTCTCTGGGGATGCCGATGCCGGTGTCCGCCACCGTGATCCGGGGGCCGAAGGCGGTGTCCTCCACCGTGACGGTGACGCTGCCGCCGGGCCGGTTGTAGGCGATGGCGTTGTCGCAGAGGTTGTAGACGATCTCCTCCACGATCTGGGGCACGCCCCGCACCAGGGCCCTGTCGCCCCGGAGCTGAGTCGTCACCTGCTTCCGCTGGGCCGCAGGGGCCAGCTGCTCCAGCACGGCCCGCGCCTGCTCATACAGATCCACCGTCTCCCACTGGCCCAGGCCGCCGCCCTCGTCCAGACGGGAGAGCTTGATGATGTCGTTCACCAGCCCGATGAGCCGTTCCGTCTCCCGGTGGATGTTCCCGGCAAAGTGGGGGATGTCCTCCGGCTTCACCAGGCCGCCCTTCATGATCTCCGCCGTGCCCAGGATGGAGGTCAGAGGCGTCTTCAGCTCGTGAGAGACGTTGGCGGTGAACTCCCGCCGCAGCCGCTCCCGCTGCTCCTTCTCCGTCACGTCCAGGATCACCAGCACCGCGCCCGCGATCTGGCCGTCCTGCTCCACAGGGCTGGCGATGATCTGGCGGCAGTCATCGTCCTTCTCCAGCAGCTGCTCACAGCGCCGGCCGGCCAGGGCCTCCTCCACGCAGCGGCGGAAGCCGGCCTCCCGGTTCAGGGCGTAGACGCTCTCCCCCTCCTCTGCCGGGTCCTGGGCGTAGAGCAGCCGCAGCACTGCGGAGTTGTAGGTCAGCACCCGGGTCTCCTGATCGATGACCAGAAAGCCCTCGCTCATATTCTCCGTGATGGCGATGAATTCCTCCTGCCGGCGCTTCAGATCCCGCATCTGCCGCTGGATCTGCCGCTGCTGGCTGCGCAGCTTGGAGAGCAGGGGCGTCAGCTCCTCATAGGTCTCGCTGGCGGCAGGGTCGCTCAGGTCGATGTTGTTGATGGGCTCCACCAGCTGCCGGGACACCCGGGATGCCAGCACCATGGCCAGGACGAAGGCCAGCAGCATCATCAGCGCCACCGGCTGCAGCGCCTGCAGCACCAGCATCCAGACAGAGTACTGGTCGCTGGATACCCGCAGCACCGTCCCGTCAGAGAGCCGCTGGGCCACATACAGCGTCTGGCGGGAAAGCGTGGCGGAATAGCGGGCGGCCTGGCCCTTTCCCAGGGTCATCGCCTCCCGGATCTCCTCCCGCTGGCCGTGGTTCTCCATTCTGGCCGGATCCTCCTGATTATCGAAGAGCACGGTGCCGTCCGTGTCCACCCAGGTGACCCGGTAGCTGTTGGGCAGATCCTCTGACAGATAGTCCGCTCCCGTCTCCTCCACGCCATGGGCGATATACTCCGCCAGGCTCTCCAGCTCGTCTGCCACCCGGTCCTGGAAATAGCCGTGGAGCACCCCCACGATCAGCACCAGACTGGCCAGCAGCACTGCCAGAGACACTGCCAGGATGGATCGAAAAATCCGTTTCGTCATGTCCCTACTTCCGCCTCCGGTCAGTCCGCAGGGCTGATCTTATAGCCGTAGCCCCGGACAGTCTCGATGTACGCTCCGGCCTCTCCCAGCTTTTGGCGCAGCGTCCGAACATGGACGTCCACGGTGCGGCTCTCCCCTGTGAAGGCATAGCCCCAGACGTTTTCGATCAGCTGCTCCCGGGACAGGACCTGGCCGGGATTCCGCAGCAGCAGGCACAGCACCTCGAACTCCTTCTGGGTCAGGGCAGCCTCCTGGCCCCGGACCCGGACGATGTGCTGGCCCGGATCCACCTCCAGGATGCCGCAGCGCAGGATGCCGTTCTCCGTCTCCGTCCGCCGCAGCAGCGCCCGGATGCGGGAGAGCAGCTCCATCATGCCGAAGGGCTTGGCCACATAGTCGTCGGCGCCGCCGTCCAGCCCCACCACCTTGTCGTACTCCGTGCTCTTTGCCGTCAGCATGATCACCGGCAGCTTGGCGGTGCGGGGCGTGGCGCGCAGCTTTTTCAGCACGCTGAGGCCATCCTCCTCCGGCAGCATGATATCCAGCAGCACCAGAGAGGGCAGCTGCTCCCCCACGGCCTGCCAGAACAGGGAGGGCAGCGGGAAGCCCCTGGCCTCCATGCCCTGGCTGTTCAAGGTATAGATCACAAAATCCCGGATACTGTCGTCATCCTCCAGCAGATAAATCACAGTCATCCCTCCAAATTCAGTCTCTCCGCCCCACTGGAAGGGCGGAGGGGCGGGCCGCCGGTCAGATCAGCTGCTGCTCGTTGATCATCAGCTTGAACTGCAGGCCCAGTTTCTCCGCCGCCTTCCGGCAGAGGATCATCCGCTCCATAAAGATCTCGAAATACTCCATGACAGAGCCGTATTTGGTATCCACTGACAGCTTCAGCTTGATCAGGGACCGCTCTTCATTGATCTTCAGCCTGGATTTTTTCACCGAGTAATTCACCCGGTCATGGATGTCAAAGCTGGCAATGTCCTGGTTGCGGACCCGGCTGCGGCGCACATCGGACTTGTCCGCCAGGATCAGGGCCGCCGCCACGGCGTTCACCGGCACGCCGGTGCCCTCGTCGTGGTTGCCGATGGCGGTGACGATGACGGCGATCTCCTCCGGCGGACAGTCCAGATTGTCCAGAATGCGGAACGCCATCACAGCCCCGGACTGGGAGTGGTCCACCCGGTTGACCAGATTTCCGATGTCATGGAGAAAGCCGGCGATCTTGGCCAGTTCCACCGTCCGCTCCGGATACCCCAGCGTGGTGAGGATATAGGCCGCGTTCTCCGCCACCACCGTCACATGGGCAAAGCTGTGTTCCGTATATCCAAGGGCGCCCAGGGACTCATCCGCCCGCTGGATATACGTTCGGATGGCCGGGTCATTTCTGATGTCCTCATATGTGAGCACTGCATCTCCCCCTTCCGCTCCGGCCGGCACCGCCGTGTCCGGATAGGGCGCGACCGCCGCGGGGTGCGGCGGTGCTCTTCCAGTCAGTTATTGGAGGGATGGTTGCCGGTGATGGAGTACTCCACCCACTCCGCCACATTGGTGGCGTGGTCGCCGATCCGCTCCAGATACTTGGCCACCATGATCATATCCAGCCACAGCTCGCCGGAGGCGGCATCGGCAGCGATCAGGCTGATCAGCTCCTTTTTCACCTGGTTGAACAGCTCATCCACCTGATCGTCTTCCCGGCAGACCTCCCGTGCCAGGTCCAGATCCCGCTTGACGAAGGAGTCCACGCTGTCCGTCACCATGCGGATGACGGCCTTGGACATCTCCTCGATCCGCTGGCGGCCGGGTCCATCCGGCAGGCGCACGAACCGGGTCAGCTCCGCGATGTCCGCCGCCTGATCGCCGATGCGCTCCAGGTCGGAGATCATCTTCAGGGCAGAGGAGATCTCCCGCAGGTCTCTTGCCACAGGCTGCTGCTGCAGCAGCAGCTTCAGGCAGAGGTTCTCCACCTCCCGCTCCTTCTGGTCGATCTCCCGCTCGGCCTCCTCCGCGGCCTGCGCCAGATCCTCATCGCCCTTCATCAGGGCCTGGGCGGCGGCGGAGATGGCGTCCTCACACAGGGCGCCCATCTGGATCATTTCCACATGCAGCTGTTCCAGCTGCTCACCAAATTTGTTTCTCACCTGGCATCCTCCTTAGCCGAACCGGCCGGTAATATAGTCTTCCGTGCGCTTGTCCGTGGGCGTGGAGAACAGGACCTCGGTCTTGCCGTACTCCACCAGGTCGCCCAGCAGGAAAAACGCCGTGTTGTCAGAGACGCGGGCGGCCTGCTGCATGTTATGCGTCACCATGATTACAGTATACTTGCTTTTCAGCTCCACTGCAAGGTCTTCGATCTTGGAGGTGGAGATGGGGTCCAGGGCGCTGGTGGACTCGTCCATCAGCAGGATCTCCGGCTCCACTGCCAGGGCCCGGGCGATGCACAGCCGCTGCTGCTGGCCGCCGGAGAGGCCCAGGGCGCTCTTCTTCAGCCGGTCCTTCACCTCGTCCCAGATGGCGGCGGAGCGGAGGGAGTTCTCCACGATCTCATCCAGCTTTGCCCGGGAGCGGATGCCGTGGGTCCGGGGGCCGTAGGCCACGTTGTCATAGATGCTCATGGGAAAGGGATTGGGCTTCTGGAACACCATGCCGATCTGCTTGCGCAGCCAGGTCACGTCCACGCCGGGGGCATAGATGTCCTGCCCCCGATAGGCCACCGTGCCCTTGATCTTGACGCCCTGCACCAGGTCGTTCATGCGGTCCAGCGTCTTTAAAAAGGTGGACTTGCCGCAGCCGGAGGGGCCGATCAGGGCGGTGATCTCATGCTCGGGGATGTCGATATTCACGCTGTGCAGGGCATGGTGTGCCCCGTACCACAGATTCAGATCTTTCACTTCAATGATGGAGGACATTTGGCACACTCCTATTATTTTTTCTTCAGTTTCCGGCCCACCAGGCTGGCGGCCAGGTTGATGATCAGGGTCAGCAGCATCAAAATGGCGGCAATGGCAAACGCCACGTCGAACTCCGCCCGCTCACGGGCGTACACATACAGCGCCACTGTGAGGCTGGAGCCGGAGGAGTGCATGAAGTTGCTGACAGAGCCGAAAAAGTCGTTCATGCTCATGCCCATGCCGGCTGTGAACAGCAGGGCTGCGCTCTCGCCCACGATGCGGCCGATGGCCAGGATGCAGCCGGTGACGATGCCGTCGATGGAAGAGGGCAGCACCACCGTGCGGATCATGTGCCACTTGCCGGAGCCCAGGCCCAGGGATGCCTCCCGGTAGGACTGGGGCACCGTCTTCAGGGACTCCTGTGTGGTGCGGATGATGGTGGGGATGGTGGCGATGACCAGCGTCAGGGAGCCGGCCAGCAGGGATGCCTGCAGGCCCAGCAGCTCGCAGAAGAACAGCATGCCCACCAGGCCGAAGATGATGGACGGGATGCCGGTCAGGGTCTCCGTTGCGAACTCGATGGAGGCCACCAGCTTCTGGTTTTTGGCGTACTCCGTCAGGTATACGGCTGCACCCACGCCCAGGGGCAGGATGATGATCAGCGTCACCACCACGATATAAATGGTATTGGTGATGTTGGGCAGGATGCCGATGGTATCGTTGATATAGCTGGGCTCCGTGCTCAAAAACTCCCAGGTGACGTGGGGCAGGCCCCGGACAAAGATGTACCCGATGATAAAGATCAGCAGGGCGCAGGTCAGCGTGGCGCAGAAATACAGCAGGAACCGGAGCACCCGGTCATAGGCCCTGCGCCGGCCGGAGAGGGGCTGCATAGTGATCGTTTTCTCTTCCATTCCCGCTCACCCCTTTTTCCGCTTCAGCAGCGTGTTCAGTGCAATGTTGATGATCATGATGAAAATGAACAGCACCAGGGCGATGGAGTACAGCGCCTGGCGCTGCAGGCCGGAGGCATAGGCCATCTCACTGGCCACGGCGGTGGTCAGGAACCGGACGCTGGAGAAGAGGGAGGGCATGTTGGCCACATTGCCCGCCACCATGATGATGGCCATGGCCTCGCCGATGGCGCGGCCGATGCCCAGCACCACCGCCGCGGCGATGCCGCTGGAGGCCGCGGGCACGCTGACCCGAAACACCGTCTCGATGTGGGTGGCGCCCAGGGCCAGACTGGCCTCCTCATACTCCGGGGGGACGGCCTTCAGGGCGGTCTCGGACACGGAGATGATGGAGGGCAGGATCATGATGGCCAGGACGATGATGGCGCAGAACAGGCTGGCGCCGTCCGGCAGGTCAAAGGCCTTGCGCACGGCCGGGACCAGCACCATCATGCCGATCAGGCCGTAGACCACGGAGGGGATGCCCGCCAGCAGGTCCACTGCCGGGCGGACCACAGCGGCCAGCTTGGGAGGGGCCACTTTTGCCAGGAACACCGCGGTCATGAATCCCACCGGCACACCCAGGAGGATGGCGCCGCAGGTGCCGTAAATGGAGGTCAGAATAAAGGGCAGGATGCCGAATTTGGGCTCAGCGGCGGTGGAGGCCCACTCGGTCCCGAACAGAAAGTCCACCAGGCCGATCTCCCGGATGGCAGGCAGCCCTGAGATGATCAGATAGATGCTGATAAAGAGCACGAACACGATGGCAATGAAGCCGCAGATAAAAAACACGGCGTTCATGATCCACTCCATCGGTCGGATTTTTTGTTTCGTGGCATTCATGGTAAATACCGGCCTTTCTCAAAAGGGTCTTGACTCTTACATGCGGAGTGCCCCCTCGAAATCAAGGGGGCACTCCGACGATCATGTGGACGTGTTGTTGACTTACTCGGCAACAGGCACAGCGCCGGCGCCGGCGATCAGGTCAGAGGCTTCCGTGGAGGTAGCCCAGTCGACAAAGGCCTGAGCGGCGTCAGACAGGGCCGTGCTGTCGTTGATGATGAAGTTGAAGTTGCGCTGGATCTCGTACGTACCGTCCAGAACGGTCTCCTCAGAGGGAGCCACGCCGCCCACGGTCAGGATCTTCACGGTGTCATCGCCCTCAACAGCGGACAGGGAGGCATAGCCGATGGCGTTGGGGTTGGAGGCAACACCTGCGACCACCTCGCCGGTGGAGGTGTACTCGTTCTGGTACACGCAGGCCTCCTCGGTGCCGGTGATGGACTCGAAGCCGTCCCGGGTGCCGGAACCGGCCTCACGGCCCATGAACACGACCTCAGCGTCATTGCCGCCCACCTCGGACCAATTGGCGGTGGCGCCGGTGGCCAGAGCGGCGATCTGCTCGATGCTCAGGTCAGAGACGGGGTTCTCGGGGTTGACGATGATGGCGATACCGTCCTTGGCAACGGTGATCTGGCTGACGCCGGTCTCGTCCTCCTTCAGGTCGCGGGAAGCCAGGCCGATGTCGCAGGTGCCCTCCTGAGCGCCGGTGATGCCAGCGCCGGAGCCGCTGCCGGTGTAGTTCACAGTCACGCCGGGCTGCACTTCCTTAAAGGCCTCGATCAGAGTGCCCATCACGTCCTCCATGGAGGTGGAGCCGTTGGTGTTGACGGTGCCGCTCAGCTCCGTGGTCTCGGTGGTATCGGCCGTATCCGTGGTGGAATCATCCGCAGTGTCCGTGGTGGTGTCGCCGCCGCAGCCGGCCAGCAGGGCCATGACCATGGTCAGGGACAGCAAGAGAGAGAATACTTTTTTCATATTGAAGATTACTCCTTTTTCCGATGTCTTTGCTCAAGGGACGGTCTTAGTATAAACACCGCCAAGTAAAATCCGACACCAGGTCTTCGTAAAGTCTGTGTAAAATCCCGCGGTAAATTCAAAGCTTCTCGCAATATAAACGATTTACCAAGTCTTTTCCCCCATCTGTTTTGTTGCTTTGTTGAATCCGCACCCGCTCGCCGAATGGTTTTGTAACCGTTTCAGGGATCGTGGCTTCTCAAATTTAACCGGCCTTCACCCCATCTGCCGCAATATACCGGAGGTTCTCTCTCCAAGTTCCAACGTCTCATGCCGAAAAAACGGGAGCGGCAAACCGCTGTTTGCCGCTCCCGCTCCGATTATCCGATTAAAAATGGATGTTACGCCTCTGCCCGCTGGCGGTTGTACGCCTCCAGCTCCATGACGGCGTCGATCAGCATCTGCTGGTCCACCGGATAGGGCCACACCCGCACGTCGATGCCCTTTAGGGCCTTCTCCGTCACGGCGGGCAGGTCCTCCTCCCGGGCGTGGATGTCCGCCAGGCAGGTGGGCAGGCCGATGGACTTGTTGAAGGCGAAGATCTTGTCCCGCTCGGCATACTGCTTGTCCGCCGTCAGCATCACCAGGATGCCGTAGGACACCACCTCGCCGTGGAGGTGATGGTTGGCCTCTGTGCTGGGCAGGATGGTAAAGCCGTTGTACATGGCATGGGCCATGCCGGTGGTGTAATCCACCTGGACGAAGTTGGACACAAACCCCGTGGACACGATGATGGCCAGGATGATCTCCGTCAGCTCCATGGTCACCTGGTGGGCCTCGCAGTCCTCCATGGCCTTCCTGCCCCAGCGGACAATGGGGGCGGCGCACATGGTGCTCAGGGCGATGCCCATGGCGTCGGAGTGGGCGGGGGTGTCGTTCCGGGAGGAGATGGTGCACTCATAGTGCTTGGCCATGGTGTCCCCCATGCCTGCCCAGAGGTAGCGCACCGGGGCGTTGGCGATGATCTCCGTGTCGATGAAGATGTGGTTGGGCGGGATCTTGGAGAAGGAGTACTCCCGCAGGCTCCCGTCCGGGTGGTACACGATGCCCAGAGATGTGCAGGCGGCGCAGGTGGAGGCGATGGTGGGGAAGGTGAAGAAGGGCCGGCCCATGCTGTGGGCCAGGACCTTGCAGGTGTCGATGGCCTTGCCTCCGCCCACGGCGAAGAGCATGTCCGCCTCCGCCACCTGGGGCCGCAGCATCTCCATATTCTCCACAGAGGCCTCACCGCCGTACCAGAACACGCCGATGACCTCCAGGCCGGAGCCCTCCATGGCCTTCAAAATCTTATCCTTGGCGGCAGCCAGGGCCTTCTCGCCGCCGATGATGGCCACCTTCGTGCCGTAGGCCGGGCAGACGTTCCCAATGTCCTCGTAGGCGTCCGCCCCAATGGTATATCCGGGAAACAGGGATCTTTCCATAATACAATACACTCCTTTGCTGATGATCCGGTCGCTTGCTCCGCTCCGGCCCCGCGGCCTGTCAGGCCGCGGGGCCAGGCGCATGCTTTATTCGGCTTCCACCGCCGCGCGGGGCGCGGGCCGGGCTTCCGTTCTGGCGGGCGCAGCCTCCTCCGGCACGGGGGCAAATGCCTCGTTGTGCTCCTTGAGATACTTGCGGTTTTTGTAGACGCCCACAGTCAGGAAGGGGATCACCACCACGACGATGCCCAGATAGCCGCAGTAGCCGTAGCCGTACTTGATGATGTTGCTGAGGCCCACCATGGAGATGGACATGGACAGGATGATGATGAAGGCGGAGACGATGGCGCTGCGCACGGGAGCGGACTGGATGCCGCGGAACACCGGGAGCTTCTCAAACCGGGCCACAAAGCCGAAGATGGTGGTCACGCCGGTGGAGATCAGGCAGAGCAGCAGGCAGACACCGTAGATCACGGTCAGGCCCTGGATGCCCATGGTGTTGCACACGGTGAGGGTGGGGATGGTGGTGCCGCCGTCCACTGCGGTGTAGACGTTCTCCCAGCACAGCAGCATGAACACGGAGAGGACCAGAGCCACGGCGTTCATCACGAAGGAGATCCACATGGCCTTGGCGCAGCCCTGCTTGTTGCGCATGGTGGTGCCGCAGGCCACCATGGTGGGCAGCGTCACGCACTGGAAGCCGGCGTAGGTGAAGGCATTCACGATGGCGGTGGGCACATCGGCGAAGCCGGTGGTCTGGAAGTCCGCGGCCAGCACATCCATGATGGTCCGCTCGCTGTTGAAGATGCCCACGGCATAGATGGTGATGGCGGTGACCAAAATGGCGATGCCCATGTAGGTGGAGGCCGCCCGGACGATGCCGGCGCCGAAGATGGTCAGCACCAGCACCAGCGCGCCCACGGCCACAACGCCCAGATAGTAGTTCAGGCCAAAGTACGTGGTCAGGGCGGAGGCGGCACCGGAGATGGCGGCGGCCACCGCCATCAGCACCATGATGTAGAAGAAGATCTCAAACAGCCAGACCAGCTTGTCAAAGGGATGGTACAGCGTCTCGAACAGCTCCTTGTGGCCGGTGAGGCCCCGGGAGTTGTACATGATCATGGCCTCCCGCATGGTCAGCGTCAGCAGCAGCATGGCCACGATGGCAGAGGCCACGCCGGCCCAGCCCAGGCCCACGTAGTAGGTGTTGGCCTGGTTGCCGGTGGCAAAGCCGCCGCCGGCGTGGGCGGAGAACAGCACCGCGCCCACAGAGAATGCGGCAAGGAAGGGGGTCTTTGCGTACTTGGTTTTCATGCTTGTTTCCTCCTGCAAAAAAATGGGTGATGGTCTTGGCAGGGCAACAAAAAATCCCTCCGTCGCTCCTGCCGTTTGGCAGAAGAGACGAAAGGATGAAAAACCTTCCGCGGTACCACTCTTCTTTGCCCTTCCGGATAGAAGGACACACTCACTGGGATACCATCATATCCCTGCACTGTAACGGGAGCCCCCGTCTGCGCCTACTTCTCTTCAGCACAGCCGCTGCTGCAGCCAGTTCGGCGGGTCCGTGAACTTCGTGCCTCGCACCACCCGGCACTTCTCTGAAAGCACATCGCCGCTTACTACTCTGCGTCATTGCGTTTGATGTAATGGATGATAGCAGATGCGAATCGAATTGTCAACATAAATTTTCTGAACGCCCGCCGCAGGCTCCGGCACATGCCGGAGCCTGCGGCTCTGTCCTCAGGTGGAGGACAGGGCTGGGCGCTGACAGCTGTTCCTCGTCTTTTTCTGCACGGGAGCCGCCTCTTCCGCAGGGAGCAGGGTCTCCGCAGTCTGGTTCATGATCAGCATCTGGAGCCGGTTCTCCACGTTGGCGTAGCTGGTGTCCGGGTCCAGGTCCAGGGGCAGGATCTGCACGCCGGGGAATTCCTCTTTCAGCCGTTTGGTGACGCCCCGCCCGCACACATGGTTGGGCAGGCACCCAAAGGGCTGCAGAATGATGAAGGACCGGACGCCCTGTGCGGCGTAGTGGGCGATCTCGCCGGCCATCAGCCACCCTTCGCCGCAGGTGAGGGTCTTGGGGATGATGTCCCCCACCCCGCTGTGGAGCTCCTGGGGCCGGGCCGCCCGGCGGTACAGGGGGTGGGCCTTGGCGATACGCTCCAAAAACCGCTGGATGCCCTCCACCGCGGTGTCCAGTGCGAAGGGATAGGGCGCCAGATGGGCGCCGAAATCCCGGATCTCGCTGATGGCCGCCTGGAAGTCCTTGCGGAACTGGTAGGTGATCCGAGGCAGGATGACCTCCATGCCGTTTTTCTCCAGGTACTCCTCCACATGGAAGTTGGTGCCAGGGTGGAAGTTCACCAGCAGCTCGCCGGTGACCAGCACCCGGGGCTTGCGGCAGGAGCGGTCCCAGGAGAGATCCCGCAGGGCGCCGATGGCCCGCCGGAAGGCGCCGATCATCTTTCCCAGTCCCTGCTTGGATGCCTCGGCGATCCACTCCACACAGGCTTGGAACACCCGGTTGGTCTCGCCGGCCGCTGTCTCGTAGGGCCGGATCTTCCGGCACAGCTCCTCCAGGATGTCCAGCATAGAGAAGGCCCAGGCCGCCAGCAGCACGGAGTGTGCGCCCAGCATGGACACGCCGGGGTGGATACCCTTGGTGTCGCCGGGGTCGGTGGTGAGGATGGGGACATTTTCAAATCCGGCGCTGTCCAGGGCCTTGCGGAGGATAGGCGTATAGTTGGCCATGCGGCAGTCGCAGCTGAGCTTGGCCATGCCCACGGCTACAGAGTCCTCCGGATAGTTCCCCTTCTGCAGCGCGTCGATCAGTTCGCCGATGACCATCTGGCAGGGGAAGCAGATGTCGTTGTGGGTGTACTTCTTGCCCACCCGGATCTGCTCCGGGCCGCCCACCGGCAGGCTCACCGCCCGGATGCCCTCCCGCTCCATCAGGGCCGTCAGCAGAGTGGACACCGGCGCGGAGATGTTGGGCACCAGCACGGTCCGCAGCTTCCGGTCCTCCCTGCGGTATTTGACAGGATAGGGCTCCGGCAGGGCGCTGACGTTCACCGCCGTCTCCGCCAGGGCGGAGCGGCGCAGCTGCACCGTCTCGATAAAGGACTGGACCCGGATGCCCAGGGACCCGGCGGCCTCGCTCTCGTCCACCTTCAGGATCAGGGGCGGCTTGCCGCTGCCCTCCCCCAGCAGGCGGATGATCTCGTCGGACAAAATGGCGTCGTGGCCGCAGCCGAAGCTGACGATCTGTACATACTCCAGGCAGGACTTCTCCGCCGTCACCATGGCGCCGGAGAGCATCCGGGCGTGGAAGTCGTTGGTGATCTCCACCCGGGACTTCCGCAGGTCTGCCGTCTCCAGCCCCGGCAGGCTGTCCACCGTCAGCACGGGGATGCCCCCGCGGGTGAACATCCGGGAGAGGTCATGGTTGATGAGGGGGTCCGTGTGATAGGGCCGGCCCGCCAGCACCACGGCGAAGCCGCCGGTTTTCTCGGTGTCGGCGATGACCTGCTTTCCCGCCTCCGCCAGCTGATGGCGGAAGGCGGTGATGGCGGCCGCCGCCTGGCGGCAGGCCTCCTCCGCCTGCTGCTTCGTGGCGCCGCAGCGGTCCATGGCGTACTGACAGATCTGCCGCTTCCGGTCCTTTTCCGTGAACCAGTGGAACACCGGCGTCTCAAAGTCCACGGAGAAGTGCTCCTCCGGAGACTGGAAGTTCCGCACCACCATGGAGTAGCCCATGATCACCGGGCAGACATAGGGGCTCTTCTCCCGCTTGTTCTCCGGCGGCATATGTAAGATGTAGGGCAGGAAGATCCGGTCCACCCCCTGTTTGGACAGGTCCAGCATGTGGCCATGGACCAGCTTGGCCGGGAAGCAGATGGTGTCCGATGCCACGTACTGCAAGCCGCTCTCGTACTGCTTCCGGCTGCTGGGGCGAGAGAACTTCACCGGATACCCCAGGGCCCGGAAGAAGGTGCTCCAGAAGGGCATGCTGTCCCAGAACTCCAGCACCCGGGGCAGGCCGATGGTCTCGCTCTGCTCCTCCCGCACGGGAGTGGCAGGCCAGGTCTTGAATAGCAGCTCCTGCCGCAGCCGGAACAGGTCCGGCACTTCCCCGGCTTTTTTGACAGGCGCAGCCTCTTCCGTCACCACGGCGCCCCGGTCGCACCGGTTGCCCGTGACAAAGCAGCCCCCGTCCGGGAACCGCAAAATGGTCCGGCTGCAGTGGTTGGCGCAGTGGGGGCACAGCACGCCGCTCTCCCGGGTGTAGTGGAAGTCCTTCACCGCATCAAAGCCGATGAAGGCGGAGCAATGTCCGTTGGCGTAGCCGTGGGCCTCCACCTCCTGCTTCACCGCGAGAGCCGCGCCCAAAGCGCCCATCTCGCCGGGATAGGGGGCCAGGGTCACCTCCCGGCCCAGGTACTCCTCCAGCGCCCGCAGAACGGCAAAGTTCCGGAAGGTGCCGCCCTGGACCACCACCCGGTCCCCCAGCTCCGAGACGTTGGCGATCCGCACCACCTTGGTGAACACGTTCTCGATGATGGACCGGCAGAGGCCCGCCATCAGGTCATCGGGCTGCTTGCCGTTGCGCTGCTCGTTGATGATGGTGCTGTTCATGAACACGGTGCACCGGCTGCCCAGCTCCGCCGGGGATGAAGACCGGAAGGCGGCCTCCGCCACCTGATCCACCGGCATCCCCAGGGTGGAGGCGAAGTTCTCCAGAAAGGACCCGCATCCGGAGGAGCAGGCCTCGTTCAGCATGATGTTGGTGACCACGCCGTCCTTCAGCCAGATGGCCTTCATGTCCTGGCCGCCGATGTCCAGCAGGAAGGTGGCGTCCGGGAAGAAGCGGCGGCAGCCCCGGGCGTGGGCCACGGTCTCCACCGTGTGATAGTCGGCGTGGAAGGCGGCGGAGAGCATCTGCTCGCCGTAGCCGGTGGTGCCCAGGCCCAGCACCTCCAGCTGGATGCCCAGCTTCCGGTACTTCTCCGCCAGGGCCAGCAGCCCCTCCCGGACCACCTTCAGGGGCTCGCCCTTGTTGTTGGCGTAGAAGGTGTCTGTCACCTGTTCATTCTCGTCCATGAAGACGAACTTGGAGGTGGTGGAGCCGGAGTCGATGCCGATGTACCCCCGCAGGACCTTCCGGTCCGTGGCATCCACCGGCTGCCGCAGCTCTGCCCGGTGCCGGCGGAGGAAGGCATCCCGCTCCGCGTCGCCGGCAAAATAGGGCTTCCCCACACCGGCGGCATCCTCGGCCGGGTCCGGCGCGGCTTCCAGCCGCTCCAAAGCCTGGGCCAGCGTCACAGCGTCCTCCTGACCGGGGAACAGCTCGTCCACCGCAATGGCAGTGCCCCGGGCCACGATGGTCTCCGGGTGCTCTGGCCGGACGATATCCTCTTCCCTCAGGTCCAGCCGCTCCGCGAACACCCGCACCAGCGTGGGGTTGAAGGTCAGGGGGCCGCCCTCGAAGATGATGGGGGCCGTCAGCTCCAGCCCCTGGGACAGACCGCCGATGGTCTGCTTGGCGATGGCGTGGAAGGTGGACAGGGCGATGTCGGACCGCTCCGCTCCCTGGATCAGCAGGGGCTGGATGTCCGTCTTGGCGAACACGCCGCACCGACCGGAGATGCTGTAGACGGTCTTCCCTTGGGCGGCCAGCTGCTCGAACTCGTCCGCCGGCACATTCAGCAGGGCGGCGATCTCGTCGATGAACGCGCCGGTGCCGCCGGCGCAGCTGCCGTTCATCCGCATGTCGGAGGTCTGGAGCTTTCCGGTGGCCTCGTCATAGTGGAAAAAGATCACCTTGGCGTCCTGTCCGCCCAGCTCCACGGCGGTGCGGACCTGGGGGTACAGGGCCCGGACGGCGGCAGCATTGGCCACCACCTCCTGGACGTAGCTGGCCCCCAGAGCGGCGGCGATGGGCCGCCCGCCGGAGCCGCAGACCCCGATGCGGAACCGGGCAAGGGGAAACCGCCCGGCCGCTTCCTCCAGAAGCTGCCGGACGGTGGCCGCCTGATGGGCGTTGTGCCGCTGATACCGGGTAAATAACACGCTGTTGTCGGCGGGATCCAGCACGACTGCCTTGACGGTGGTGGAGCCAACATCCACACCAAGGCGTAAAACATCTGAAACTGTCTGTGCCATATGTACTCCTTCCGGAGGCCCTCCACAGCAGCGGTTTTGGCGCAGAAAACCCCCGTTTTTATTTATTCAGAAGTATTATAACACATCCGTCACTTTATCGTTTGTATAGTTTTTGTTAAGAATTTTAGACTATTTTTCCCATTTTTCACAATTTTCAGCGATATATATTCAGGTTTATTGTTCAATCCTGAACAGGCGTGTGACCTCTGGAGCCTTTGCGCCCAGGTCCGGCACCACGCCTGACCGGATGCAGACCGCCCCACGCTCTGCCGGCGGTCTCCGCTCCCATGTGCCCTGCGCAGAGAGCCTGCTGCAACGGGAGAAAACCTGCATTTCCAAAGGCTAAAAATAAGGCTAAAAACGGTTTTGGCAAGAAAAAATCCCTAGAACCGTTGCGGCTCTAGGGATTCCTTTGGAGGTGACACCCGGATTTGAACCGGGGAATCAGGGTTTTGCAGACCCTTGCCTTACCACTTGGCTATGTCACCATAGGGTTCCTTTATATTATATGCGAACTTTTCAAAAAAGTCCACACTTATTTTTAGAAAATGCAATGCCCACACCATCTTCTGTGTGGGCATTGCATCTGGAGCGGGCAACGAGGCTCGAACTCGCTACCTCCACCTTGGCAAGGTGGCGCTCTACCAGATGAGCTATGCCCGCAGGTGGTGCCCAGAGCCGGAATCGAACCAGCGACACGGGGATTTTCAGTCCCCTGCTCTACCAACTGAGCTATCTGGGCGTGTCTTTCTCCGCGTCAGAAAGACGCGGACGGGGAATCTCAACCCCAAAAGGGACCCACGAGATGGAAGTCCATCTCGTGGGAGATGGCGACCCGGAACGGGCTCGAACCGTCGACCTCTAGCGTGACAGGCTAGCGTTCTAACCAACTGAACTACCGGGCCATGTATAACTTGGTGGGAACAACTGGACTCGAACCAGTGACCCCCTGCTTGTAAGGCAGGTGCTCTAACCAGCTGAGCTATGCTCCCCGATCGCCGCTCTTGTCAGACGGCAAAAGTTATTATACTCAAAGACACCCGGTCTGTCAACCATAAATTTAATTTTTTTGCTTTTTTTTCAGAATGTCCCGCACCATGGCCTCCAGGTCCTCTCTGGAGAAGTGCTGCACATTGTCGCAGAACCGGCAGGTGAGGTCCGCGCTGCCCTGCTCGTCGATCATGCTCTGCAGCTCCTCCGCCCCCAGGCTGATGAGGGCCCGCTCCATCCGCTCCCGGCTGCAGTAGCAGCGGTATTCGATGGGGCTCTTCTCCAGGATCTCCAGGTCAAAGTCCGACAGGGCCCGCCGCAGCATGGCCTCCGGGTCGGGATCGTCCCGCAGCAGGCCCGTCACGGCGCCTGCCGCCATCAGGCTGCCCTCCACCTTGGCGATGGTGTCCTCTCCGGCGCCGGGCAGCAGCTGGATCAGATACCCGCCGGCGGCCAGCACGCTCTGGTCCCGGTCCACCAGCACCCCCAGGCCGCAGGCCGTGGGGATCTGCTCCGACTCCACAAAGTAGGCCGCCAGGTCCTCGGCGATCTCGCCTCCCAGCAGGCCCACACTGCCCACATAGGGCTCTTTCATATTCAGGTCCCGGATCACCGTCAGGGTGCCGTCCTGTCCCACGGCGGCGCCCACGTCCAGTTTGCCGTCCGGCCGCAGGGGCAGATCCACCTGGGGGTCATCCACGGTCCCGCGGACATTGCCCTGGTTGTCGGACACCGCCAGCAGCGTCCCCAGGGGGCCGCCGCCCTTGATCTGCAGCGTCACGCTGGCCCCGTCCTCCTTCAGGGCGTTGCCCATCATGGAAGCGGCCGCCAATGCCCGCCCCAGAGCCGCCGTGGCCACCGGCAGCGTCTTGTGGATCTGCCGCGCCCGCTCTGTAAGGTCTCTGGTAGAGACCGCCACTGCCTTTACACGGCCATCACTGGAGATGGCCCGGATCAGTTGATCGCTCATCTTACAAACTCCTGCTGTTTTATGAATTGACCGCCTTCCGGCACCGGAAGATCCACCGGTCCTCCTCCGGCGCGGGGGGCCGGCTGGTCAGATCCCCCGTAACGGTGACATCGTCGAATCCGGCCTCCTTCAGGAATGCCTCCAGCTCCTCCCGCTCCCAGGACCGCTCCCGGTGCTCCTCAAACGTCCGGTCCCAGGTCCCGTCCCCGGTCCGGCGGAACAGGTCCACCTGATAGGTGCAGATCTTCTGCCGGGGAGCGTAGAACGTCCTCCAGACGCAGTAGCTGTCCTCCGTCTCGTCCAGATACACCTGACCGTCCATGCGCCGAAACTTATAGGGGGTGTTCACGTCAAAGAGGAACAGTCCGCCCGGCCGCAGCCAGCGGCACACCCGCCGCAGCGTCTCCTTCAGGTCCGCCGTGCGGGTGAGATAGTTCAGGGCGTCCAGGGTGGAGACCGCCGCGTCCACCGTCATGCCCAGCCGCAGGCGGGGCATGGACTGATGCAGGAACAGCGGCGGCCGCTCCAGTGCCGCCGCCTTCCGGGCCGCCTGGGTCAGCATCTCCTCAGACCCGTCCACGGCCACCACCTGATACCCCCGCTCCGCCAGCAGGCAGGCGATGGTGCCGGTGCCGCAGGCCAGGTCCAGCACCGTCTCCACAGGGGCGGCGCTCCTGCGGAACTGCCGCGCCAGATAATCCGCCCGCCGGCGGTATCCCACATCCACCGTCAGCGCGTCATAGCTGGCGGCCAGTGCGTCGTAACTGCTCATTTGTCCTGTTTCTTGTACCGGGCGAAGATCTTCTCATAGGCGCCGGTGCCGTAGCTCAGGGACCGGTTCACCCGGCTGATGGTGGCGCTGGAGGCACCGGTGCGCTCCAGGATCTCGTTGTAGATCATGCCGTCGTCCAGCAGAGAGGCCACTTCGAACCGCTGCTCCATGGCCCGAAGCTCCGACACGGTGCACAGATCCTGGAAGAACTCATAGCACTCCTGCTCATCCTTCAGCAGAAGGATGGCCTTGTACAGTTCACCGTTCTTTTCCTTTTTGCCGATTTTCACCATATCCAGTACCCTTTCTTTCGGGAGACATTCTGTATGCTGCGGCACATGCCGCCATGTTGTATTTTAACACTCTGCCGCGTGAAAGTAAAGGCCTCCGGGCAGAAAATTTTTTTACACTTTAAAGTGTGTCGCGTCACCTCCCGCCCGCCGGCAGCATAGGCTGGGGCAAATCACTCTCTCGTCGGAAGGAGCGGCGCCCATGAAGGAATCCCTCACCCAGCTGCACACAGAGCCTGCCTCCGCGGAGCGGGAGTGGACCGTGGAGGAGATCCCGGTCCTCTCCGCCTCCGTCTCTCTGCCGGAGCCGGTACCGGCGGCGGACCGGCTCTCCCGCCGCATCCGGCGGTACTACCAGCTCCAGTGCCGCTCCTTTCTGCGCTACTGCGAGGCCTATCTGCTCCCTGCGGCTGCAGAAGCCTGCCGCACCGCACTGGAGGCCAGCCAGCCGATTCCGAAGTTTTGTGCGGAGCTGACCTACCGGGTCACCTACAACGAGGGTGGTCTGTGGAGCCTGTACACCCAGTCCCGGGAGAGCGGGCCGGGCGGCCGGACCGTGCTCCTCCGCCGGGGAGACACGTGGGATCTGGCCTCCGGCTATCCGGTGGCCCTGTCCGCCTTTTTCCCCCGCCGCAGCGGCTGGAAGCGGCGGCTGCTGGACGCAGCGGAGGCGGAGATCCAGCAGCAGGAGCAGGCAGGCGCCGCCCGGTATCACGAGGGGACCCGCCGCCTGCTGCGCAGGCATTTCAACCCGCAGAACTACTATCTGACCCCGGAGGGGCTGGCCATCTTCTATCCCATGTACGCCATCGCCCCGGCGGCAGAGGGCATCCCCGTGTTCACCGTGCCCTATAGCCGGAGCGGACCGGCGCTGCCCTCCCGCGAAGCGTGAAGCGCCCCTCCGCCCGGCAGGTCGGGCGGAGGGGCCGCTGCATCCAGAGGATGTCCGTTATTTCCGCAGGGAATCCGGCTCCCGGGCCGCCTTGGCCACCAGACCGCTGAGGGCCAGCAGCGCCAGCAGGTTGGGGAACACCATCAGGGCATTGAAGAGGTCGGAGAGGTTCCAGACCAGCGGGGCCTCCAGCATGGAGCCCAGGGCCACGCATACCACCGCGATGCAGGCGTAGACCTTGACGGCCTTCACGCCGAAGAGGTACTTCACGTTCTGCTCGCCGAAGAAGTACCAGCCGATGACGGTGGAGAAGGCGAAGAACAGCAGGCAGATGGCCACATAGAGGTTGCCGAAGCTGCCGAACACCGTGGTGAACGCCACCTGGGCCATGTTCTCCGCCGCCGGATTGGCAGACATGTCCGCCACATTCAGCGCGCCGCTGGTGAGCATCACCAGGGCCGTCATGGTCAGGACCACGAAGGTGTCGATGAACACACAGATCATGGCCACGATGCCCTGGTCCTGGGGCTTTGCCACCTTGGCCATGGCGTGGGCGTGGGGGGTGGAGCCCATGCCCGCCTCGTTGGAGAACAGGCCCCGGGCCACGCCGTAGCGCATGGCCTCCCGCACGCCGATGCCGGCGGCGCCGCCCAGGATGGCCTGGGGATTGAAGGCCCCCTCGAAGATCAGGGCAAAGGCGTGGGGCAGATTTGTGATGTTGGCGATCAGCATGACAAGGCCGCCGATCAGATAGAAGGCCGCCATGACGGGCACCAGCTTCTCCGTCACGGAGGCGATCCGGGTGACGCCTCCCAGGAAGATGAAGGCCGCCACCACCGCCAGGATCACGCCCACGATCCAGGTGGGAACGCCCAGCGCCTCCCGGAAGGCGTTGCTGATGGCGTTGGACTGGACCATGTTGCCGGTAAAGCCCAGGGCGAAGATGATGGCCAGGGCAAAGAAGCCCGCCAGGATCTTGCCGAAGGTCCCCTTGAAGGCCTGCCGGATGTAATAGACGGGGCCGCCGATCACCTGGCCGGTGCCGTCGGTGGTCTTGAAGGTCTGGGCCAGCACCGCCTCGCCGTAGATGGTGGCCATGCCGAAGAAGGCGGCCACCCACATCCAGAAGATGGCCCCCGGTCCGCCGGAGATCATGGCGGTGGCGCAGCCGGTGATATTGCCGGTGCCCACCTGGGCGGCGATGGAGGTGGCCACGGCCTGGAAGGAGCTCATGCCCTCCTTGCCGGCCTTTTCGCCGTTGAGGCTGATGCTGCCGAACAGTCGCTTAAAGCCGGTCCCGAACTTGCGCACCTGGATGAAGCGGGTGCGGATGGTGAAAATAATGCCGGTGCCCACCAGCAGATACAGCAGCAGCCCGTTCCACACGAAGCCGGCCAGTTCGCTGACCTTTGCGGCCAACAGGTCCATGTCCATTGTTCTCTCTCCTTCTCCGCAAACGAAAAGGGCCGGACGCACCCTGTCCAGCCCAATGAAAGCGGATGCCCTCTCCGTCCGCGGGCGGAAAGGCCATGCCTCTTACTCTGTCCTTTTACCTGAGAGATTCAGCGGGTGACCCGCCTTGCACCTTCGGTACTCATGTTGAGCTTCTCCAGAGCCACATCCATCCCTAGTCCTTATCCCGTCCGGGACGCCTGAGAGTTTTACTCCTTCGGCAGGCTTTCGCCGTTTTTCTAGGAACTTCGTTTGCCTTTATGTAATTGACACCTGTTACCATACCACGGACAATGCCCGTTGTCAATGGAGTTTTTACACAGGAGCCGTCCGCAGTCTGCGGACGGCTCCTGTGGCTTCTCAATAAAACTCCTGCAGATAGTCCAGCACATCCTGCCGGGTGCCCTGGAAGGGGCCCGGCGTCTCCATCTTCAGGGAGACCAGCGCCGTGCAGTACCGCAGGGCCTCCTCCACACCGGCCCGCTGACGCTCCGTGATATAGCCGGCGAAGGTGGTGTCCCCCCGGCCCGTGCGGCCGGAGAGGTTCCGGGCCTTGATGGGGCAGGTGTAGATCCGCTCCCCGTCGTAGGCCAGCACCTCCGTGTTGTGGGTGATGAGGACCTCCCTGGCGCCCCAGCTGTGCAGCAGCTTGGCGGCCTCCGCCCGGTCCGTCAGGCCCGTCAGGATCTCCGCCTCGGCGGCGTCGGTCTTGAGATAGTCGATCACCGGCAGGTACTGCTTCTTCTCCGCCCAGTCGTGGAAGGCCATGGTCTTGTCCGCCTCCACATGGCGCAGCAGGCACTGGACATCCACAGCCACCTTGCCGTGCCTGGCCGCCTCGGCAAAGAGGGCGCCGTCAAAGTCGCCGTACACCAGGCCGGCGAAATGATAGATCTTCGTCTCGACGTCCGGCAGCTCGTCGAACCGGAAGGGGTCGCAGACTCCCATGGAGGTGCAGGAGCGCTTCTCCTTGTCAGCGGTGAAATACTGGTTGCGGATGGAGCAGGTGGCCGCAGAGGGCTTCCAGTACACGTCTGCGCCGGAGCCGGCGAACCGCTCCTCCACATCTGCGTCGGCGGGGTTCAGCTTGGTGAACACGGCGGTGCGGTTGCCGCTTTTGGCAGCCGCGAAGCCGGAAGCCACCACGGCGCCGCCCACCTCCCGGCGCTCGTTGCCCTGATAGTCGATGTTGTGGTCCAGGGACACCGGACCGATCACCAGCACGTCGTAGGCTTTTTTCATCGTCTCTCTCCTCTTCCTTCCGGCTGACGCCGGGATTTACAGTTCCTCCACCGATACCACGCCCTCCGTGGCGTTCATCTTGGGGATCAGCTGCTCCACCCGGCACCGCTTGTTCAGCCGCAGGGTGAACAGGGCGCAGGCGTTGTGGGTCTCCGTCTCCGTGGAGCGGGTGATCTCCATGTTCAGGACCTTCAGATTCAGGTCCCGGAACAGCCGCAGCACATTGTCCAGACAGGTCTTGTTGCTGTACTCCATGTAGAGGTTCACCTCCGGGGCGTTGTCCAGCATCCGGTACTCCAGCTTGGACAGGAACATCTCTGCCGCCAGGATCAGCGCCGTGGCACAGATGCCGCCCTCATAGAACCCACCGCCCAGGCAGAGGCCCACGATGGCCGCCGCCCACAGGCCCGCCGCCGTGGTCAGGCCCTTCACCCGGCGGCGCCGGGTGACGATGATGGCACCGGCGCCGATGAAGCCGATGCCCGCCACCACCTGGGCCCCCAGCCGGGCCATATCCGTGTAGTAGTGCATGTTTAAGTACAGGAACTGGCTGGTCAGGGTGGTCATGGCCGCCCCCAGGCAGATCAGGATATGGGTGCGGAAGCCTGCGGGCCGGCGCTTGTACTCCCGCTCCAGGCCGATGAGACCGCCGCACACCACTGCCAGCAGCATCCGCAGCGTGGTGGACAGCATGGTCACATCCCGCACGCCGTCAAAGATCGGCAGCATTGTACCACCTCCTTCAGATCTCGTCAATGGTGTAGACGCTCTCCAGTTCAGAGATCGCCGCCAGCACCCGGACATGATAGTGCCGGCTGGGCAGGCGGATGGAGAACACCGCACTGGGGTTTTTGGACCGCTCCTCCCGTCCCCGGTCCAGGTCCACCTCGTAGATCTGGCCCCCCTGGGACTTGATGCGCCCGATGATGTCCCCCAGATTGTCCAGGGTCTGGAACTCCACATAGATGTTCATGTTCCTGGCGTTTTCGATGATGGCATCCTCCACGAAGGGCAGCAGCCGGTTGGTCAGGAAGATCAGCGCAAAGCCCAGCAGCACGCACTCGTAAAAGCCCGCGCCGATGGCCAGGCCCATGCAGGCGGAAGCCCACAGGCCCGCCGCCGTGGTCAGGCCCTTCACCTCCTGCTTTCCGGTGACGATGATGGTGCCAGCGCCCAGAAAGCCGATGCCGTTGATCACCTGGGCGCCGAAGCGGGACACATCTGTCCGCAGGCCGATCTGCGCGGCCGCCTCATGCCAGTCGTGGGTCACCATAAAGCTCTCATACTGGCTCAGCAGCATGGTCAGCGCCGCGCCCAGGCACACCAGCATATAGGTCCGGAAACCGGCCGGGCGCCGCTTCCGCTCCCGCTCCAGTCCGATGAAGCCGCCGAAGAGCATGGCCAGGACCAGACGCAGCAGCACAGAGACGAAATTCATCTCCCGCAGAAAATTCAGTTCCTCCCACATCCGGGGGCTCCTCCTCTCACCGGCGGGAATCGGAAGAAAGGGAGGAACGGCAATGCCGTTTCTTCCCTCTCCCTCTGTCGGTCAAACTCGATTTTCGAAAACGATTGCAATCACAAAAAGATATTTTTTCATCTTTTTGCGGCAGGATATCTTCAGATTTTATTCGCAAAATATGGATTTCTGTTTCTTTATGTTTACCACAAGCCATGATGGATGTCAATATCTACCCATGCCCGGGGGGAATCTTCGGCCGATTGCCCAAACCGGCAGGAGAATTTTTGGAAGGTCCGGCAGGTCTTTTTTGCCGGTTCTCCCGGGTTCTCCCTTCCGCTTCTGTGCGTTTGCAGGCGGGATGTGCCGGTCTCCCGCCCGCTGGGCAGACCGGTCCGGCGGCTGCAGCCGCCCGCAAACGTTATCCTATCCGCCGGCCCGGACGCATCCCCTGCGGGCCGGCAGGACGCCCCGCTCCCCCCAGTGCCGCGGCCAGCCAGGTGCAGCCCGCCCCCCCCGGCGGCATACAGCAGTTCTCTCTGGAACATGGATGCGCCTCCTCTCCGGCAGACCCGCACTGCACGGGCGTTAGCGTTCCCCGCCGGGCCGCAGGTCATATCTTACTCCTCCCGCAAAAAATTGATCCGGCCCAGATCGATCCCCATCTGCAGCCCCAGCAGGAAGCACGCCTTGTCAGAGCACGCCGCCGCGCGGGCCCAGGCGTCCTCCAGGTCCAGCAGCAGCGACAGCAGGGGCCCCTCTCCGCCGCAGGCGCCGCGCACCTGGGCCTCCAGCTCTCTCTGCAGCCGTTCCAGTTCCTGCCACTCCGGGTCCCGTCCCCGGAGCCCCGGGCGCATCTGCACCAGGGCCTGACTGAAAAATTCGATCGTATCGCTTTGCATGACAGTCCTCCTTAACATGAGATGCCTTTCACTATACAGGCAGGGCGCCCCGCAGAGCAAGGAAAGACCTGTGAACTTTCCGGGGACCCGCAAAAAAATCCGGCCCCCGGATCGGATCCGGAGGCCAGGAAACGGCCGCATATCTGCGGCGGGGCCCCGACGTCCTGCCCGGAAGCGGGCGGAACATCGGGGCCGCTGGTCCTGATATCAGAAATCGGCGCTGCCCACCGTTCTGGGGTGGGGCAGGACGTCCCGGATGTTGGAGACGCCGGTGAGGTACATCACCAGCCGCTCAAAGCCCAGGCCGAAGCCCGCGTGCTTGCAGGAGCCGTAGCGCCGCAGGTCGCAGTACCACCAGTAGTCCTCGGTCCGCATGCCAAGCTCCTTGATGCGGGCCTCCAGCACATCCAGCCGCTCCTCGCGCTGGCTGCCGCCGATGATCTCGCCGATGCCGGGCACCAGGCAGTCCGCCGCGGCCACGGTCTTCCCGTCGTCGTTGAGGCGCATATAGAAGGCCTTGATCTCCTTGGGATAGTCCGTGACGAACACCGGCTTCTTGTACACCTGCTCGGTGAGGTACCGCTCGTGCTCCGTCTGCAGGTCGCAGCCCCAGGAGACCTTGTAGTCGAACTGGTCATTGTGCTTCTCCAGGATCTCCACCGCCTCGGTGTAGGTCACCCGGCCGAAGTCGGAGGAGGCCACGTGCTCCAGCCGCTCCAGCAGGCCCTTGTCCACGAAGCTGTTGAAGAAGGCCAGCTCCTGGGGGCACTTGGCCATCACCTGGCGGATGACGAACTTGATCATGGCCTCCGCCACGTCCATGTCGCCCTTCAGGTCTGTAAAGGCCATCTCCGGCTCGATCATCCAGAACTCGGCGGCGTGGCGCTGGGTGTTGGAGTTCTCCGCCCGGAAGGTGGGGCCGAAGGTGTACACGTCCCCGAAGGCCATGGCGAAGTTCTCAGCGTTCAGCTGGCCGGAGACGGTCAGGTTGGCGGGCTTGCCGAAGAAGTCCTGGGAGAAGTCCACCGTGCCGTCCTCGTTTTTGGGCAGGTTCTGCAGATCCAGGGTAGTCACCTGGAACATCTCGCCGGCGCCCTCGCAGTCGCTGGCGGTGATGATGGGGGTGTGGACGTAGACGAAGCCCCGCTCCTGGAAGAACTGATGGATGGCGTAGGCCGCCACGCTCCGCACCCGGAACACGGCGGAGAACAGGTTCGTCCGGGGCCGCAGGTGCTGGATGGTCCGCAGGAACTCCACGCTGTGGCGCTTCTTCTGCAGGGGGTAGTCGGGGGTGGAGGTGCCCTCCACCTCGATGGAGGCGGCCTTCAGCTCCAGGGGCTGCTTGGCCTCCGGCGTCAGCACCACGGTGCCGGTGACGATCAGGGCCGCGCCCACGTTCTGGGCCGCGATGTCCTTGTAGTTGGCCAGCGTCCCGGCCTCCATGACCACCTGCAGATTCTTGAAGCAGGACCCGTCGTTCAGCTCGATGAAGCCGAAGGTCTTCATGTCCCGGATGGTGCGGACCCAGCCGCCCACGGTGACCGTCTGGCCGCCCAGCTGCTCACTGTCGGCGTAGATGGCAGCGATTTTTGTGTAGCTCATAACATTCACCCGTTTTCTCATGTTTGGTGGGAATTTTGCACAATTCTAGGGTATTGTACTCCATCCCAACGGATTTTACAAGAGGGAACGGGAGTTTTCAGCGGGATTTCAGAACCTCTCGGTCAGGAGATGGCCTCCGCCCCAACGGTATAGACGCTCCAATGGCCGTCCACGCTGGCGGCAGTGCAGTTGGTGAAGGAATAGGCCCCCGTGCCGCCGCGCCACTTCTCCGCGTCAAAGCGGACACCACTGTAGTCCGGTATCTCGTCCCCGGGGCCGACGCAAGGCAGGCTGAACGCCACCGGGTCCTGGTCCTGGGTCTCTTTAATGGAGAAGAGACAGCCGTCCTCCCAGTACAGGTTTTCCCCGTCGATGTAGCCCTGGTCCACCAGCTCCTGATAGGTGCCCTCCATGGGCATCAGGCCGTGGTCCATGCCGAAGGCGTAGGCCACCGCCGAGCGCTCGCTCTCCGGCAGGGAGGTCTCCGACAGGTCCACCCCCAGCTCCGTGATGCCGTCATTCAGCCCCGGGTCCACTTCCCACAGATCGTTCAGCACGTCCCGGTACAGGCGGCACAGGTCGTTGAAGCCGTCCTCCAAAATACGGACCGCCGTCACCTCCCCGAACCGGGCCGGGTAGGACTCCATCACTGTGCCGTCCCAGGTGACCTCCACCAGGGCGCCGGCCACGGGGGCCCAGTCCAGCAGGGCCATCTGCTCCTGGGTGTAGCCCTCGATGGTCAGATCCTCCACGCTGGAAATGTCCAGGGTGTACACGTCCCCGGCCCCGCCGTCCGCCTTGGCCAGGAGCGCCGGCTGGCCGCCTTCTCCGGCATCCACCAGCCGGAAGGTCTCCGTCACCTGGCCGGGCTCCGCCGTCTCTCCCCCGGTCTGGGTCTCCTCCGAGGGCGTGCCGCCGGGATCGGTCCCCCCACCGGCGGGGATATCGCCGCCGGCGCAGGCCGCCAGCAGGCAGGCGCAGAAGTACAGGCTCAAAAACAAACACCATTTTTTCATACCAAACCGCCTCCTCTGCCTGTATAGTCGGCAAAGGAGGCGGTTTGGTTCCGGGAACCGGGAATTTTTCACCGGGCGGGAAGGAAAAAGGTCCAGGGCGCGGTGACGATTGCCAGGGCCAGGGCGGCCCGGTGGGCCTCCCGGTCTGTGAGCCCAGCGGCACGCAGGGGCTTTTTATCCAAATAGTAGATGCACACGCCGGCGATGGCCACGGCCGCCAAGGTCCAGAGGAAGGCCACTGGGTGCGAAAAGGGATCCCCCATGACGCCCTCCAGCCACTTCTGCCAGAAGGCGCGCCGGCGGCCGATGTTCATGTCCCACAGGATCAGCGCCAGAAGCAGCCAGGCCACTCCGGCGGCGTCAGCGGCAAAGCCCCGCCACCAGACCCGCCACCAGAGGTACCTCATCAGCCGCCCCTTGTCCCGCCGTCCCAGGGCCAGCAGGGCGCACAGCAGCACCTCCGTGTCGATCAACAGGTTGCCTGGCAAAAGGAGGAGCCACACCTGGGGAAAGATCCACAGCAGCCACAGCGGCAGGATCATGTTGTAGAGCCGGATTTCACGTTTCTCCACAGCTGTGTCTCCTTACCCGCCTCACAAGAGCTCCCAGCAGGTTTCCCGCCAGGGTGAACACGAATGCCGCACCGGCCTGGAACAGGGCCGTGTAGTTGTAAACCAGGAACACGCAGGGCAGCGTCAGCACGCCGCAGGCCACTGGCAGCAGCAGGGCGACGCCGAACCGGCGGCCGGCGCTCCAGCCCACGGCCAGGCAGAAGAAGGGCAGCAGCAGATAGGGATAGAACAGCTGCGTCAACCCCGGGACGTCCGGCGGGTCTAGCAGTCTCAGCAGCAGCGGCAGCAGCAGCTCCAGCGCCCCAGCCAGCAGCAGATAGGGCTTCAACAGCCGTGCCTGCCAGACACCTCCGGCGGCCGGGCGGGCCAGCCCCAGCGCCCGGCGGATGGCGTCCAGCTCCGCCCGCCAGCGGAGATACCGCAGCAGCCAGACCACCAGGTACATCAGCCAGTAGATCCCCAGCAGCAGGAGCAGCCCCTGCCAGTTTGCCGGCGGCAGGCCGCATATCCAGCACACTCCTGCAAACAGGGCCGAGGAGCACAGCAGATGCGCCGCCGTCCGGGCCGCCACCGCAGTGCCCGGTCCCTCCATGGGCGGCACTGCCAGGCCAACCAAGGCCCCGAAGCCAAAGGCCAGTGCCAGCTCCAGGGCCAGCACCGCCGGGACAGGCCAGGCCAGGGCGTCCAGCACGGCCCGGCGGACCAGCAGGGGATCCTCCGGCGGCACCGCCAGGCTGCCGCGCCAGGCCACAAACAGCAGTACCGCCACCACAGCCAGCAGGCCGCACACCGCCGCCCACAGCAGCCGCTGCCGGTTCAGCGGCGTGAACATCCGGTTTTTCACAGTCCCAACACCTCCTTGATCCGCTTCACATACCGGCGGGAGGCCCAGCACACAGTCCCATCCGACAGCGTGATGCGGATGGTACCAGTGAGGGTCAGGTCCAGCGCCGTCACCTGCCTCAGATTGACGATCTCCGAGTGG
Source organism: Oscillibacter valericigenes (assembly GCF_016902445.1). Taxonomy (GTDB): domain Bacteria; phylum Bacillota; class Clostridia; order Oscillospirales; family Oscillospiraceae; genus Oscillibacter; species Oscillibacter avistercoris. The sequence continues at coordinate 63,507 of NZ_JACSNX010000007.1, forward strand.
GAGATCCGGGCGAACCGCAAGGCCGCCAGACGCTCCTCCAACTCGTACAGCCGCTGCCGGACAGTATAGAGCCCCGCTGCCGTCTGGGCTCGAACCTCCTTGTCCTCCCCATAAAAACGGAGGATGTCCGCCAAATTCAGAGGTGTCGCCTCCGCTCCCCGGAATCCCAGGACCGTCCCGTTTCCCTCCACCAGGAGACGGGCCGCCAAGGCCTCTACTTCCGGCGTGGCCGCCGGGGCGTGGATCGTCACCTGGATATCTGTCCGTTCCGGCTCCAGTACCACATTTACTTTCACGACCCCCCCTCCTTTCAGACCCAGTATAGGAGATTTCTGCCGAACCGTCCAGGGTTTCCTGATCATTGGCGCCCAGCGGGTGACAGACGGCCGAAACTTGGGCTTGACATTTTGGAAAACATCCGTATACTAAGCATTAGATTAGTTATCTTAATTTTTGCTTACAAGGAGGCGGTGCCATGACCCAGCGGGAACGGCAGATCCTGAACTGGATCGAGGAAAATCCCCTGATCTCCCAGCAGGAGCTGGCGGAAAAGGCCGGCATCACCCGGTCCTCCGTGGCGGTGCACATCTCCAACCTGATGAAAAAGGGGTATATCACCGGCAAGGGGTATATCGTCCACACGGCGCCCTATGTGACGGTGGTGGGCGGCGTCAACATGGACATCGGCGGCTGGCCGTCGGGGGTGCCGGTGGGGCACGACTCCAATCCCGGTGCCGTGCGGATGAGTCTGGGCGGCGTGGGGCGGAACATCGCCCACAACATGAGCCTGCTGGGCCTGGACGTGCGGATGGTCACCGCCTTCGGCGACGACCTGTATGCCCAGAAGATCGCCGCCAGCTGCGGGGAGCTGGGCATCGACATCTCCCAGTCCCCGGTGATCCCGGAGGGACACACCTCCACCTATCTCTTCATCAACGACGAGAAGGGGGACATGCTGCTGGCGGTCAGCGACATGGACATCTACCGCCACCTGACGCCCCAGCTGCTGTCCCAGCGGCAGAAGCTGCTGTCCGGCAGCCAGGTGCTGGTGATCGACACCAACATCCCGGCGGAGAGCATCGCGTATCTGGCGGAGAACTGCCACGTGCCCATCTTCGCCGACCCGGTCTCCACCGCCAAGGCGGTGAAGCTGCAGCCGGTGCTGGGCAAGCTCCACACCCTCAAGCCCAACCGGATCGAGGCGGAGCTGCTGTCCGGCGTGGCCATCACCGACGAGGACAGTTTGAACGCTGCCGCTGACGCCCTGCTGGCCACCGGCCTGCACCGGGTGTTCATCTCCCTGGGGGGCGACGGCGTGTTCGCCGCCGACCGGTCCGGGGAGCGGATCCACCTGCCCGTCCTGCCGGCGGAGATGGTGAACACCACCGGCTGCGGGGACGCCTTCATGGCGGCCATCACCTGGGCCTATCTCCAGGGCACGGATCTGGAGGACACGGCAAAGGCGGGTCTCGCCGCCTCCGCCATCGCCATGGAGGGGGCGGAGACCATCAACCCCGCCATGAGCGAGGGCGCTCTGCGGCAGCGCATGGCACAAAAATGAGGTAGAAGTGATGAGATAAGAAGATAAGAGCTTCGGTGTCCGGCGGAGCCGGACGATTTGAAATCGTTCCGCCTGCGGCGGAACACATCAACTCCTAGCTCCTAGTTTCTAACTCCTAACTTCTAATTCCTCATTCCTAATTTCTAATTCAAATTTGGAGGTTTTATCATGTCTCTCAACAAGTATCTCGACATCGCCCCTGAAGTGCAGAAGGCCCTGGACGAGGGCCGCCCCGTGGTGGCCCTGGAGTCCACCATCATCTCCCACGGCATGCCCTATCCCCAGAACGTGGAGACGGCCCTGAACGTGGAGAAGATCATCCGGGAGCACGGCGCCACCCCCGCCACCATCGCCGTTATCGGCGGGCGGCTGAAGGCCGGCCTCTCTCCCGAGGAGATCGACTACCTGGGCAAGACCGGCACCGCCGTGGCCAAGGCCAGCCGCCGGGACCTGCCGGTGCTGGTGGCCGAGGGCAAGGACGGCGCCACCACCGTCACCACCACCATGATCATCGCCCACATGGCCGGCATCTCCGTGTTCGCCACCGGCGGCATCGGCGGTGTGCATCGCGGCGCTCAGCAGACCTTTGACATCTCCGCCGACCTGGAGGAGCTGGCCCACACCCCCGTCATGGTGGTCTGCGCCGGCGCCAAGTCCATCCTGGACCTGGGGCTGACCCTGGAGTATCTGGAGACCCACGGCGTGCCCGTCATCGGCTACGGCACCCGTGAGCTGCCCGCCTTCTACACCCGCAAGAGCGGCTTTGCCGTGGACTATGAGATCGACACCCCGGAGGAGCTGGCCCGCGCCTTCTATGTCAAGCAGGACATGGGCCTGGGCGGCGGCATGCTGGTGACCAACCCCATCCCGGAGGAATTCTCCATGGACGCGGACGTCATCAACAAGGCCATCGACGAGGCCGTGGAAGAGGCCAACGCCCAGGGCATTCACGGCAAGGAGACCACCCCCTTCCTGCTGGCCAAGATCAAGGATCTCACCGGCGGCGACTCCCTGGCCTCCAACATCCAGCTGGTGTACAACAACGCCAGGCTGGCCGCTGCCACCGCTGTGGAGCTCAGCAAGCTTGCCAAAAACTGAAACTTCTGCTACACTGGACTGGCCGGGAGCTCCCCGGCCAGTCTTTTTGCAGTTGCAGGAGGGTCCACTATGGAGGAAAAGACGCTCTATTTGCCGGAGGCACAAACCGATACGGTCTGGGCATTCATCGGTTCCCCCTGGGGACTGCTGGCCGGCTGGCTGATACTCATCAATATCGTGACGTTCGTGGTCTTCGGCTTGGATAAGCTCCTGGCCAAGCACCCCCGGTTCCGCCAGCGGGTGCCGGAGAAGAATCTCCTGCTGCTGGCCGTGGTGGGCGGCAGCGTGGGCGCCCTGCTGGGCATGCTGGTCTTCCGCCACAAGACGCTCCACCGGGTGTTCCGGGTGGGCGTGCCGGTGATCCTGGCCGTGCAGCTCCTGCTGGCGGCGGCCATCGCCCTGTACTGGAATTTCCTGCGGTGATCCCGCTTTCAAAAAGCCCCGCCTCACAGAAGAGGCGGGGCTTTTGCGCATTTCAGGCGGGCAGCACCTGCCGCAGCAGGGACACAGCCTGATCCAGGGCTTCCTCCAGCGGGATGGTGTAGTCCTCCTGCTCGATGCTGAGGGGGCCGTCATAGCCGCAGTCCCGCAGAGTCTCCAGGAAGCGGCGCCACCAGGCGGCGTCGTGGCCCCGGCCGGGGGTGACGAAGTTCCAGGACCGGGAGGCGAATTCCAGCACGCCCTTGGTGTCCAGCAGGGTGTTCTGTCCGGCGGCCTTCTCCAGCCGGACATCCTTGATGTGGACATGGTAGATGCAGTCCGACAGGGCCCTGGCCACCTCCAGGGGGTCCGCCCCCATCCAGAAGAGATGGCTGGGGTCCAGATTCACCCCCAGGATGTCCCCGCCCGCCTCACACTGCAGGCGGCGGAGGGTCTCCACATTGTACACCAGCTGCCAGCCGTGGAACTCCAGGGCGATGTGCCGCACCCCGTGGTCCCGGGCCCGGGCGGCCAGGTCTTTCCACACCGGGACGGCCGCCTGCCACTGATACCGCAGGATCTCCTCCGTCTCCGGCGGCCAGGAGGTGACGATCCACGTGGGGGTCCGGTCCTCCGGGCTGCCGCCGGGCAGGCCGCTCATCATGACCACAGTGTCCAGGCCCAGCTGCTCCGCCAGCAGAAAGGTCCCCTCCGCCACCGCCCGGTCCCGGGCTCCCTTCTCTCCCGGAAACAGGGGATTGCCGGAGCAGTTCAGGGCGGAGACGGTCAGGCCGTTTTCCGCCAGCGTGTCCAGCAGCCGGTGCCGGGCGCCGGCGTCAGCGGTCAGCTTCTCCAGATCCACATGGGGCGCCGGGGACCAGTTGCCGCAGCCCAGCTCCACCTGCTCCAGCCCCAGTCTCCGGCAGACGGCGGCCGCCTCCTCCAGGGAGCGGTCCGCCAGGCAGTCGGTCACCAAACCAAGCTTCATCGTCTCGTCCTCCTGACATGGGTGGTATAGCCTGATGATATCAGATTCCCGCCTTCGGCGCAATCCCGAACTGGAGCTTGACGGCGGCGGTTTTGGGTTGTATGGTAGTAGGGGGAAATTTTTCCCGTATTCTGACAAAAGGAGATTTCGCCATGGGTTGCTTTTACTGCGATGAACACCACGAGGGCCGCGAGGCCATCATGTACAAGGTCGGCGAGATGGAGGCCGGCGTGCTGTATCTCTTCAAGGACCAGGCCCACAAGGGCCGCTGCGCGCTGGCGCTGAAGAACCACCGGAAGGAGCTGTGCGAATGTGAGCCGGAAGAGCTGTCCGCCTTTGCCCGGGACCTGGCCCGCGCCTCCGGTGCGGTGAAGGAGCTGTGGGGCTGCGACAAGATCAACCTGGGCTCCTTCGGCGACACCAATCCCCACCTGCACTTCCACATCGTCCCCAAGTACGAAAACGGGTTCGAGTTCGGCGGCGCCTTCGCCATCACGAATCCGGAGCCGGTGTTCCTCTCCGAGGAGGCATATCAGGAGATGATCGCCGCCCTGCGGGAGAAGCTGGGGATGTGAGTCTCTTCGGCGGAAAAGCGTCTTTGGAGAATCTGCTCATTTTTTTAACAACTTTCCGCTTTTTTGCCGATGCGGTCTGTGATAGACTGTTTTCTGAAGTTTGACCGTGTATGCCTTTTGACCGAGAGGTGAATCATTCAATGAACAGAAAGACCAAGATCGTATGCACGCTGGGTCCCGCCACCGACGGGGACGGGATCCTGCGGCAGATGCTGGAAGCGGGCATGAACGTGGCCCGGTTCAACTTTTCCCACGGCAGCCATGAAGAACACAAGCGCCGCCTGGACGCCCTGAAGGCCCTGCGGCAGGAGCTGGATCTCCCTGTGGCCGCCATGCTGGACACCAAGGGACCGGAGGTCCGGCTGAAGTCCTTCGCCGGCGGGACCGTGGAGCTGAAGGCCGGCCGGGAGTTCACCCTGACCACCCGGGACGTGACCGGGGATGACACCATCTGCTCCGTCACCTACGCGGACCTGCCGGGAGACGTGAAGGCCGGCGGCACCATCCTGCTGGACGACGGTCTGGTGCGCCTGACGGTGCTGGAGACCACCGACACCGAGATCCGCTGCCGGGTGGAGAACAGCGGCACCATGAAGAACAACAAGGGCGTCAACGTGCCGGGCGTCCGGCTGTCCATGCCCTATATGAGCCAGCGGGACCGGGACGACATCCTTTTCGGCGTGGAGCAGGGCTTCGACTTCATCGCCGCCAGCTTCGTCCGCACCGCCGCCGACGTGCGGGAGATCCGCCGGCTGCTGGACGAGGCCGGCTCCGCCATCAAGATCATCGCCAAAATCGAAAACCAGGAGGGCGTCAACAACCTGCCGGACATCCTGTCCGTGGCGGACGGCATCATGGTGGCCCGGGGCGACATGGGCGTGGAGATCGACTTCACGGAGATCCCCATCATCCAGAAAAACATGATCGCCCAGTGCGTGGCCTGCGGCAAGCCGGTCATCACCGCCACGCAGATGCTGGACTCCATGATGGAAAATCCCCGCCCCACCCGGGCAGAGATCACCGACGTGGCCAACGCCATCTACGACGGCACCTCTGCCATCATGCTCTCGGGTGAGACCGCCGCCGGAAAATACCCGGTGGAAGCCGTTCACACCATGGACGCCATCGCCCGGCGGACCGAGGCCAACATCGACTTCAACAAGCCTGTCCGCAAAAGCGGCCGGGCCAAGCTCTCCATCACCGCCGCCACGGCCCACGCCGCCTGCACCACGGCGCTGGACATCGGGGCGGACGCCATCCTCACCGTCAGCCAGCGGGGCATCACAGCCCAGATGGTCAGCAGCTTCCGGCCCAGCACCATGGTGGTGGCGCTGCTGCTGAATCCCCAGGTCCAGCGGCAGATGGCCCTTTACTGGGGCGTGGAGCCCATCACCATGCCCTATGCCAGCAGCACCGATGAGCTGGTGGACTTTGCCGTCCAGGCGGCGGAGGCCTCCGGACTGGTTTCTCAGGGCGACCTGGTGGTTGTCACCGCCGGTGTTCCGGTGGGCGTCTCCGGGACCACCAATATGATCCGTGTCCAGCAGGTGGGCGGCGCGCTGCTCAACGCCGTGGGCGTGGGCGACCGGAAAGCCTCCGGTCCCCTGTGCGTGTGCCGGGTGCCGGAAGAGGTGGCCGAAAAGTTCCGCCCCGGCGACGTGCTGGTGGTGCCTTACACCACCAACGACCTGCTGCCCTACATCCGGCAGGCCGCCGCCGTCATCAGCGAGGAGGCCAGCGCCGACAGCCACACCGCCACGGTGGGACTGACTCTGGACATCCCGGTGATCGTGGGCGCCGTGGGCGCCACCCAGCGTCTGACGGACGGCACCATGGTGTCCGTGGACTGCGCCCGGGGCGTGGTCCAGACGCTGCCCCAGTGATCCCTGCACGACAGAAAGAGAGCCGTCCCGGCGCCTGAAGCGCCGGGACGGCTTTTTGCCGCCCTTCGACGGGATCTGGAATGACCACAGGATCTCCCACGGAAGAAATAAGTCCTCCCGTGGGAATACAAGGATTTTCACATGCAGATGTACCCGGACGGACCGTCTCAGGCCCGGACGTGATGCTGCCGCACCGCCGCCGGCTGCGCCTCCGGCAGGATCTCCATCCGCCGGTAGACCTCCCGGAGCTGCTCGCCCATAGCGGCCATGCTCCGCTCCTCCGCCACCCGGCGGCCTGCTTCCGTCAGATCCGGCAGGGTCCCGTCCAGCAGGCCCGTCACCCGCTGCCGGAAGGCGGCGGTGTTGTCCGCCTTGTAGACGTTTTTGCCGTCCCGCAGCCAGCCGGCATACACCGGGATGTCCCGCACCACCGTTGGGATGCCGCAGGCCAGGGCCTCCAGCACCACGATCCCCTCCGTCTCTTCATGGCTCATGAAGGCAAAGGCATCCGCGCCGCAGTATGCCTCCCGCAGGGTCTCCCGGTCCACAAAGCCGGCAAAGGTCACGTTCTCCGGCGCCTGCTCCATGGCCTCCCGGACCTCCGCCGGGATCAGGCAGGGATCGGTCCAGCCGAACCAGAGGAAGCGGACGTCCGGCATCTGCGCCGCCAGGTCCAAAAACTCCGGCAGCCCCTTCCGGGCAATGGTGTGGCCCACAGAGATGACGGCCCGCTCCCCTTCTTGGAGGCCCCACCGGCGGCGGAAGCTCGCCCGCCGGGACGGGTCCGGGGCAAAGAAGTCCGTGTCCACACCGTTGGAGATGCTGTACACCGGGGGTTTCAGGCCGTAGCCCTCCAGCAGACGGCGGGAGTAATCCGTGGGCGTCAGCACCACGTCTCCCAGGCCGTAGCAGAAGGTGATCCACCGCCGGAACAGGGGCGCCAGCTTGTCCGACCCCCGGAAGGAGCCCCGGAAATCCTCCATGGTGGAATGGCCGTAATAGACCACCTTCCGCCCCAGGAGCTTGGCCGCCAGTGCCGCCAGCACCGAGTCCGGCAGCACGGTGTTGATATGGACGGCCCCCGCTTTCTGGAGCCAGTGGTGGGTGGTCTCGATCCGGGCCCGGCGCAGCATCTCCCGCTGGTGGAAGATGGCCTGTCCCACACCGCTTTTGCCCACCAGGCGCAGGCCGCCGCCATAGATGAAAACGCGCATGAGTCTCTCCTTTATCGCTCCGCCTTCCGGCGGATGTTTTTACCGCAGCCAGCCTGTGATCTGCTGGAACAGCACCGTCAGCCCCAGGCTGTACAGGGCGATGGAAAGAGGCTTGCCCAGCAGGATGATGGCGGTGAACCGCCGCCAGGTCATGGATGTGGTGCCCGCCAGATAGCACAGGAAGTCATCCGGCGCCACCGGGAAGAAGATCGCCAGGGCGAACAGCCGCGCAAACCGGTTGTTCTGCTCCGTCCAGTCGCTGTACTTGGCGATGAGCTTTTCCGAAAACAGCAGGCTCAGCAGCGGCCGGCCGCAGTTGCGTGCCACGGCAAAGGCCAGCAGTGAGCCGATGCAGATGCCCACATAGTTGTAGACAAAGCCCATCACCGGGCCGAACAGCACCACGCCCACCAGGCAGCCCAGACCGCCGGGCAGCACCGGCACCACCACCTGCACCACCTGGAACGCCACGAACAGCAGTCCCCCGGCGGCGCCGCAGCTGGCCACAAAGGCCTGCAGGCGCTCCTGCGAGGTCAGCAGCCCCGCCTGCCATGCCCAGACGCCGGCCAGGATGCACAGGAACAGCCCGCAGAGCGAGGCTGCCTGCAGCGCGGTCTTTTCAATGCTTCTGCTCATGCGGTCACCCCCTGTACGTGACATGCCGGCCGCCGGGCCAGCTGTGTCTGATAGATGCGCTCCACCCGCTGGGCGAATCGCTGGGCGGAGAACTGCTCCGCGCTCTCCGCCGCCCGGCGGCGGAGGGCCTCATGGGTCTCCGGCCGGGCCAGGAACGCCTCCAGCCGCTGCCGGAACTCCTGCGTGCTGTGATACTGCCAGCCGTTTTCTCCGTCCTGAATGACCCCCTCCAGGCAGGGGTCCGCCCGGCAGAGGGCAGGCACGCCGGCGGCCAGCGCCTCGATGTAGGTCAGGCCCTGGGTCTCGCTGGAGGAGGCGCTGACGAACAGATCCCCCAGCCGGTACCAGTCCGGCACCTCCTCCGGTGCCACCATGCCGGCAAAGATCACCGCCGGGGCCTCCAGCCGCAGGTCATGGGCCACCCGCTCCAGCCGTGCCCGGTCGGGGCCGTCCCCCACCAGCAGCAGCGTCACCGGACGGCTGCCCAGAGAGGCCCGGAGCTTCAGCAGCTCCTGGATGTTCTTCTCCTCCGCCAGGCGCCCCACGCACACCAGCACCGTGTTTTCCGCCGGGATGCCCAGACTGGCCCGCAGCACCGCCCGGCGCATGGGGTCGTCTGTCTGCTGGAAGCGCCGCAGATCGATGCCCGTGGGCACCACGACCACCGGGCACCGGACCCCGTAGCCCTGCAGCAGCCGGCGCACCTTGCCGGTGGGGGCGATCATGCAGTCCGTCTGGGCGGCCACCCAGCGGGAGAACGCCGCCACCGCGCACCGGCCCATCCGGATGCTGGGGGAGAAATAGTGGGTGTAGTCCTCATATACCGTATGGTAGGTGTGGACCAGCGGGATATCCAGCTCCTCCGCGATGCGGCGGGCCAGGAAAAACGTGCTGAACTCGCACTGGGAGTGGATGATATCCGGCTGCCAGTCCACCAGCTCCCGCACCCAGCGGCCCGCAAGGGCCGTGCGGAGACGGGCGCCGGGGTAGATCCGCCCGGCATTGATGGAGCCGATGGCCGTGACGCCGTCCCGGGACCAGGAGTGGAGCGTCTGCGACAGCGTCAGGATCCGGACCTCATGGCCCCGGCGCTCCAATTCCCGCTGCAGGTTTTTGACAGAGGTGACCACACCGTTTACCGCCGGCGTGTACCAGTCTGTGGTGATCAGGATCTTCATGACAGGCTCCCTTCTTTGGTCTTGTCTTTTATACGACGCAGCCATGGCGTTCGCTTCAAACATTCGGAATTTATTTCTGTGTTCTCAGGATAGCGCAGGCAGATCAACGCTCCATGTGCCTTCCGTCAAATCTCTGTAAAACTCCCCTCCGCAGATAGGACGGGAGCGGTGCCTGTTCGTTACAGGCCTTATTGTATTACTTGAATAATACAATAACACAATATCGCAATTTGTCAATGGGAAAAATAATAAATTTTTATTAAACTGTACTGTCCGTACTAATACAGTTAATATATACAGAAATCGCGCCGTTGTCAATTTACAAAACAGTTACAATCTTTGACAATTTCTTTACGGCCAGTATAAATCTCCCTATCCTTGCGAAAAAACGGGGAAATTCCTTAAAATTTTATGAAGAGAGCCGCCCCGCACGATCCTGCGCAGGGCGGCTTTCGTTATCGTCTCCGGCGGCGCAGCACCAGCAGTGCCGCGCCCAGGAAAATGGCCAGGTCAGCCAGGTTGTATGTGTATCGTTTCAGCATGCCGGGGGCCTTTGGAACACGCAGATAGTCCAGCACCCGGCCGTGGCGCAGGCGCTCCCACAGATTGCTGAGGCCGCCGCCCAGCAGCAGCCCGGCCCCCACGCCCCTGAAGCCCCATCTGCACAGCAGCGCCCACAGCGCCGCCAGCGACAGAGGTGCCATCTGCCGGGCGCTCAGCGGAAGGGCTTCAAAGCCGGCCCCCTGGTTGTACCGGGGCGCGATCCGCACCCGGCCGCCGGCCAGATCCCGGCGGAACAGCCTGTTCCGCTCCAGGCTGCGGCGGACCTGGGCGCAGAGGCCCAAAACTGCCGCCGCGATGCAGACGGTCCCGATCATGTGTGCTCCTCCTTTGTCTGTTCCCGGGCCCGCTCCAGGGCAGAGCGGACGTTGCCTGTTTTGGAAAGGCGGTTGTTGGCTGCCAGGATATCGGCGATCTGGCCCTCCACCTGCTCCACCTCCTGCCGGAAGGCGCTGGCGGAGAGGCGCAGGGCCCCGTGGCCTAAAATAATCAGCTGTTCGGGGCCGTCGGAGGTGGCCACCCGCACCCGGTGGTGGCGGCCGATCTCGTAGGTGGCCCGCTCGATATAGGCGTCCGCCGTCTCCGCCTCCTTGGTGTAGACCACATGGATGTCGTGGTACTTCTCCACGCTGCCCTGGCCGCCCTTCACCTTGTAGGCGTCAAACACCGCGATGACCTCACACTTCCGGAAGCCCCGGTAGTTGCTGAGGATGTCGCACAGCTGCTTCCGGGCGGCGTCCAGGTTGTCCCGGGCGATGGCCTTCAGCTCGTCCCAGGCGAAGATGATGTTGTAGCCGTCCACCAGCAGGTACTCCGGGCCTGAGAACTGCTCCCGGATGGCCCGCTTCTCCTGCTCTGTCTCCGCCGGGGCGGGCCGCCGGGGCTCCTTGGGCGGGAGAAAGGCACGCCGCTTCACAGGGCCGTAGGTCCGCTCGAAGATGGCCTGGAGCTCCTTGTCCTGTTCGATGGTCCCGGCGTAGGCGGTGGAACGCCGGGCGTCCGGGCCGCCGGTCTCCGCTTCCTCCTCCGCGCCCAGGCGCAGGCCGCTGGACACGTGGGCCCGGGCGGGCACCTCGTCCCAGGGGACGATGACGCCGGCGCCGTGGCTGCAGAACACGGATTCCGGGGAGTTGTCCAGATCCGCCAGCGGGTCGTAGTCGATGCCTGCCAGCACGGCCTCCTGGTCCGGGCAGGGCTCGTAGCCTCGGAGAGAACAGCTGAGCCGCCCCCGGCCCTGGGTGTAGGCGGCCACCTCCCGGGCGTAGTCCCCCAGGGCGGACACCGCCACGGCACCGGTGAGTACCGCCTCCTCCCCCACCGTCTCCGGCGGGTTCAGCCGGGCGTTCATCTGCTGGAGATCCGTCATGGCCCGGCCCACCTGGGGCGCGGGCAGCTCCAGCCGGAAGTCGTACCAGGGCTCCAGCAGGATGCTCTCCGCCTCCATCAGCCCCTGGCGCACCGCCCGATAGGTGGCCTGGCGGAAGTCGCCGCCCTCCGTGTGCTTCACGTGGGCCCGGCCCGCCACCAGGGTGATCTTCATGTCCGTGATGGGGGAGCCGGTCAGCACCCCCAGGTGCTCCTTCTCCGCCAGATGGGTCAGCACCAGCCGCTGCCAGCGGCCCTCCAGCTGGTCCTCCGGGCAGGCGGAGCCGAACACCAGGCCGCTGCCCCGCTCTCCCGGCTCCAGCAGCAGGTGGACCTCCGCATAGTGCCGCAGGGGCTCAAAGTGGCCGATGCCCTCCACCGGGGCGGCGATGGTCTCCCGGTAGCAGATGGCGCCGGGGCCGAAGGCCACCTCCAGGCCGAACCGCTCCCGGAGCATCCGCTGCAAGATCTCCAGCTGGATCTCCCCCATCAGCTGGACGTGGATCTGCCGGGCCTGCTCGTTCCAGGCGATGTGGAGCTGGGGGTCCTCCTCTTCCAGCTGGCGGAATTTCTCCAGGGCCGTGTGGGGGTCCACCCCCTCCGGCAGCAGCACCTGGTAGGTCAGCACCGGCTCCAGGGCCGGGGCGGTCCAGCCGGTCTCGATGCCCAGGCCCTCCCCCGCCCGGCTGCGGGAGAGGCCCGTCACGGCGCACACCGTCCCCGCCGGGGCCTCCTCCACGGTGCGGAACTTGGCGCCGGAGTAGATGCGGAGCTGGTCCGCCTTCTCCTCCCACACCTGCTCATCCGGCAGGCCGGGACGGCGGTTGGTCAGCAGGCTCTTCACCCGCAGGGTGCCGCCGGTGACTTTTAAATAGGTAAGGCGGGCGCCCTGGCTGTCCCGGGCGATCTTGAAGATCCGGGCGCCGAACTCCGCCGGATAGGCCGGGACGGGGGCATACTGCTCCAGCCCCTCCAGAAATTCCGTGACCCCCTCCAGCTTCAGTGCGGAGCCGAACCAGCAGGGGAACAGCTTCCGCTTCCCAATCATCTGCCGCAGGTCATCGTCCGTCAGCCCTCCGGTCTCCAGATACCGCTCCAGCACCGCCTCGTCGCAGACGGCGGCCTCCTCCCGGAAGGTCTCGTCCCGGGCCCCGCCGAAGTCCACGCAGCCGCCGCCCAGATGGTGTTTCAGCTGTTCCAGCACGGCGGAGCGGTCCGCCCCCGCCAGGTCCATTTTATTGATGAAGAGAAACGTGGGGACGTGGTACCGCTCCAGCAGGTGCCAGAGGGTGCGGGTGTGGGCCTGGACACCGTCGGTGCCGCTGATCACCAGAATGGCGCAGTCCAGCACCTGGAGGGTCCGCTCCGCCTCGGCGGAGAAGTCCACGTGGCCCGGGGTATCCAGCAGGGTGACCTCTGTATCTTTTAAGGAAAACACCGCCTGCTTGGAGAAGATGGTGATGCCCCGCTCCCGCTCCATGGCATCCGTGTCCAGAAAGGCGTCCTGGTGGTCCACCCGGCCCAGCTTCCGCAGGGCCCCGCTCCGGTACAGCAGCGCCTCGGACAGGGTGGTCTTCCCCGCGTCCACGTGGGCTAAGATTCCAACGACCAGCTTCTTCATGTCTCCACTCCATCTCTTGTGTTGATCCAGAGGTATTCTATCATCTCCCGGCCCAGGGCGCAAGATGTCCCGGCGGCAGGCGGTCCTTTCTTGCGGAACGGACCGGACCGTGGTACAATGGCCGGGAACATTCCACAGAAACGGGAGGCGCGCCATGTACCGCATTTTCATCGTGGAGGACGACGGGACCATCGCCGGGGTCATCCGCCGCCATCTGACCGGCTGGGGATACACCGTCCGCTGCGCGGAGCGGTTCGACGACGTCTTGTCGGAGTTCGCCGCCTTTGACCCCCACCTGGTGCTGCTGGACATCTCCCTCCCCTTCTTCAACGGCTACCACTGGTGCCAGGAGATCCGTCGGGTCTCCCAGGTGCCCATCCTGTTCCTCACCTCCGCCTCGGACAACGTGAACGTGGTGATGGCCATGCAGCTGGGCGGGGACGACCTGCTGGCAAAGCCCTTCGATCTGCAGGTCCTCTCCGCCAAGGTCCAGGCGCTGCTGCGGCGGGCCTATGACTTCGGCCCGCCGTCCCACCTGCTCTCCTGCGGCGGCGCGGTGCTGAACGTGTCCGACGGGACGCTGGACGCCCGCGGCCAGCGGGTGGAGCTGACGCGGAACGAGTGCCGCATCCTCCAGCTTCTCCTGGAGCACAAGGGGGAGATCGTCAGCCGGGAGGCCCTGATGACCCGGCTGTGGGAGTCCGACAGCTTTGTGGACGAGAACACCCTGACGGTGAACATCGCCCGGCTGCGGCGGAAGCTGGAGGCAGCGGGCCTCCCGGACTTCATCCGCACCCGGAAGGGCGCCGGGTATCTGGTGGAGGGGTGACAAATGCTGACAGCCTATCTCAAGCGCCAGTGGAAGCTGCTGTTGCTGCTGGCTGGGGCGGTGGCGGTGTTCGCTGCCGTGTTCGCCCTGTACGACCTGCCGGTGGAGGCGGTGGCCTACGCGGGCCTGCTCTGCCTGGTGCTGGGGCTGATCCTGTTCGCCCTGGGATACTCCGCCTTTCTCCGGCGGCACCGGGAGCTGGAGGGCCTTCTGCGGAAGGTCCATGAGTCCGTGCTGCCCCTGCCGCCGCCCCGGGGCGTACTGGAGGCGGACTACCAGGCATTGCTCCGGGCCGTCTGCGCCGACCGGGTGCGCCTTGCGGCGGAGAACCGGGACCGGCTGGAGGACATGACGGATTACTACACCCTCTGGGCCCACCAGATCAAGACCCCCATCGCCGCGGCCCGGCTGCTTCTGCAGGAGGACCCCGGTGCCGTCAGCGGAGAGGTGGAGGTGGAGCTCCTGAAGATCGAGCAGTATGTGGAGATGGTGCTGGGCTACCTGCGGCTGGACAGTGAGAGCACGGACTACGTCCTCCAGGACACGGACCTGGACGGCCTGCTGCGGCAGGCGGTGCGGAAGTTCGCCCGGATGTTCATTCTGAAGAAGATCGCCCTGGACCTCCGGGAGACGGGCCGGACGGTGCTGACGGACGAGAAGTGGCTCTCCTTCGTGGTGGAGCAGGTGCTGTCCAATGCGTTAAAGTACACCCCCGCCGGAGGGCGCATCCGCATCTGCGGTGACGGGGAGACGGTGGTCATCGCCGACAGCGGCATCGGCATCCGGGAGGAGGACCTGCCCCGGGTGTTCGAGAAGGGCTTCACCGGCTACAACGGCCGGGAGGACAGGAAGTCCACCGGCATCGGGCTGTACCTGTGCCGCCGGGTGATGGACCGGCTGAACCACAGCATCTCCATCGTCTCCCGCCCCGGGCAGGGAACGCTGGTGCGGCTGGACCTCTCCCGGGGAAACCGGGTGGTGGAGTGACCCCATGTGACAAAAGTGTAAGGAATCGGGCCGGACTGTAAGCCAGAACGATGGCAGACAGTCCGGCCCCTCGGCTACAATAGAGGCAAGATCCCGATGCTAGGAGGTATCTCTATGCCCTTACTGGAAGTACAGCATATCCAGAAGATCTACACCACCCGCTTCGGCGGAAATCAGGTCCAGGCCCTGTCCAACGTCAGCTTCTCCGTGGAGGCGGGGGAGTATGTGGCCATCATGGGGGAGTCCGGCTCCGGCAAGACCACCCTGCTGAACATCCTGGCGGCTCTGGACCGCCCCACCGCCGGGGAGGTGCTGCTTGCGGGCAAGCCCCTCTCCGCCATCCGGGAGCGGGACCTGGCGGCCTTCCGCCGGTCCCACCTGGGGTTCGTGTTCCAGGACTTCAACCTGCTGGACACCTTCTCCCTCCAGGACAACATCTATCTGCCCCTGGTGCTGGCGGGGACGGACTACCAGGAGATGCGCAAAAAGCTCCGCCCCATCGCGGACCAGCTGGGCATCTTGGACATCCTGACGAAATATCCCTACGAGGTCTCCGGCGGCCAGAAGCAGCGGGCGGCGGTGGCCCGGGCCCTCATCACGGACCCCCAGCTGATCCTGGCGGACGAGCCCACCGGCGCCCTGGACTCCCGGTCCTCCGACGCGCTGCTGGAGCTGTTCGGGGAGCTGAACGGCGCCGGGCAGACCATTCTGATGGTCACCCACTCGGTGAAGGCGGCCAGCCACGCCGGGCGGGTGCTGTTCCTGCGGGACGGGCAGGTGTACCACCAGCTCTACCGGGGCGGCGAGAGCCAGGAGGCCCAGTTCCGCAGGATCTCCGACACCCTGACGGTTTTGGCGGGAGGCGGTGAGGGCCATGCGTAAGTCCGGCTTTTTCCCCCGGCTGGCCCTGGTGAACCTGGTGCGCAACGGCCGGTTCTACGGACCCTATCTCCTCTCCTGCGGCATGACCGCCGCCATGTATTACATCCTCTCCTACCTGACCCGCAGCGACATCGTGGCCTCTGTCCGGGGAGCCGGGTATCTCCAGAGCCTGATGTATCTAGGCGCCCTGGTGGTGGCGCTGTTCGCCGCCGTTCTGCTGCTGTACGCCAACAGCTTTGTGATGAAGCGCCGCCGGCGGGAGCTGGGGCTCTACAACATCCTGGGGCTGGAGAAGCGCCACATCGCCCATCTGATGGTGTGGGAGACCGTCTACTGCGCCGCCGCGGCCATCCTGGGGGGCCTTGCGGCGGGGGTGCTGCTGAGCAAGCTGGTGCTGCTCCTGCTGCTGCAGGTCTCCCGCCTGCCGGTCCAGTACGGGTTTGAGATCAGCCTGCCCGGCATGGCCAACACCGCTGCCCTCTTCGGCATCCTCTTCCTGCTGACGCTGGTGTGGAATCTGGCGGGGCTCCTGCGGTCCAAACCCGTGGAGCTGCTCCACAGCGCCAGCGCCGGGGAGCGGGAGCCCAGGACAAAGCGGCTCCTGGTGGTGCTGGGTGCCGTCACTCTGGGGGCCGGCTACGCCACCGCCCTGACGGTGGCGGACCCCTTCACCGCCCTGGCCTACTTCTTCCTGGCGGTGGTGCTGGTGATGATCGGCACCTACTGCCTGTTCACCGCCGGGTCCATCGCCCTTTTGAAGCACCTGCGGAACAGCCCCCGGTACTACTACCAGCCCAAACACTTCACCGCCGTGGCGGGCCTGCTGTACCGGATGAAGCAGAACGCCGTAGGCCTGGCCAACATCTGCATCCTCTCCACCATGGTGCTGGTGACGGTGTCCACCACCGTCAGCCTGTACGCCGGGCTGGAGGGGAGCCTGGACCGGATGTTCCCCTATGACGTGGACGTGATCCAGCCCCTGGACGGCGTGCCGCCGGAGGAGGCGGAGTCTGCGACGGCGGACACCCTGGAGCGGGTCCAGACCGCTGCGGCGGATGCGGGCCGGAAAGTGGAGCTGCTCCAGTGGTCCACCCTGCTGGACACGGTGGGCTGGTACACCGGCAACACCTTTACGCTTTTGACACAGGATGGAGTGAGCACTCAGATCCGGGTGCTCACCGCCGACGATTACGGCCGCCTCACCGGCCACACGGTGGACCTGGCACCGGATGAGGTGCTGATCCAGGCGGAGAACCTCGCCTTGCCGGAGACCTTCTATGTGGAGGACCTCCCTTTTCACGTGGCCGGGACCATCACGGACTTCCCCCGGTACAATGACACCGTCTTCATTTCCGGCCAGACAGCCCAGCTGTCTCTGGTGGTGGCGAATGAGACGGTGGCGTCCGCCGTCAATGTCCGGGATACCAGCGACAAACGGGAATTCCATGTTCAGATGGACCTGGACGGCACGGAGGCGGAAAAGCAGGCCTTTGTGGACCCTCTGCTGGCGGCGGACGTGAACGGCGTCTACTCCGTCATCAGCCGCCAGGACAATGCTCTGGACCTGTACACCATGTACGGCGGCTTCCTGTTCCTGGGTGTCTTCCTGGGGCTGCTGTTCCTGCTGTCCACGGTGCTCATCATCTACTACAAGCAGATCTCCGAGGGGTACGAGGACCAGCGCCGGTACCAGATCATGCAGCAGGTGGGCATGAGCCCCCGGGAGGTCCGCTCCTCCATCCGCTCTCAGGTGCTGCTGGTGTTCTTCCTGCCCCTGGTGACGGCAGGCATCCATGTGGCGGCGGCCTTCCCCATGCTGTGCAAGCTGCTGGAGCTGTTCAACCTCTTTGATGTCCGGCTCTTCGCCCTCTGCGCCGCCGGGACGCTGCTGGTGTTCTGCGCCATCTATGCCCTGGTCTACGGCCTCACCACCCGGACCTACAGCCGCATCGTGGGAATTAGGAATTAGGAGTTAGAAATGAGGAATTGAAAAGCGGAAGCGGCGATGCCGCTTCCGCTTTCTCAGGATTGGGGAGCTGACCATGGGGCCAAATTCCTCATTCCTAACTCCTCATTCCTCATTTACTTTGCGGGCCGGATCATGGCCCGGCGCAGCAGCAGCCACGTGACGGCGAAGAACGCTGCGCCCATGGCCAGCAGCACCGCCGCCGCGTTCCAGGGGGAGGCGGCCAGGAACCGCCCGAAGGCCGCCAGGGCCTCCACCGCCGCCCGTCCGGCGGAGGTGGTGTCCAGCCAGGTGAGCAGCGGCGCACTGCCGAAGATCAGCGCCAGGGGCACGGCCACGGAGATCAGGATGGTCCAGAACTTGCTCAGCCGCCAGTACAGGGCGGAGCAGAACTGCCCCAAAGCCGCCAGCATCCAACCCACCACCGTGGAGAGGACCGCTCCCCGGGCCAGCGCCCCCACACCGTTTCCGGCGGGCGCCGGCTCGTAGATCAGCTGGTACAGATCTGTGATCAGCAGGTGGCTCCCGCTGCCCAGAACCGCCCGATAGATGCCCATGATCACGGACACGCCCACAGCCACCAGCAGTGCCGCCACCGCCAGGGCCGCCACGTCCGCCAGAAAGGCGGACCGGCGGGAGACGCCGTTCTGGTTCAGCACCCGCTGGTTCTCCCGCAGGCCCACCATGCCCAGAACCAGCCCGAACATCCCCACCGCCATGGAATAGCCGTTGAAGCTGCTTTCAGCGGCTGTCTCTCCGGCCAGGAAATAGGCCAGTGCCATCATGGCCGCCGGGATCAGCGCCATGGCCAGCCACAGCACCGCCACCGCCCGGAAATAGTTCTGCATCTCATACCGGAAGGCCCGGCCGAATCGTGTGTTCATCTCTGGTCCTCCTCTTCCATCAGGCTGATAAAGTACTCCTGGAGCCCCACGCGCCGCCGCTCCAGTCCGGCGGGCAGGTCCTCGGTCCCCTCGCCCCGGACGCAGACGGTCTTGAGCCCGCCCAGCACGGAGGAGGCGAACACGTCCCGGCCGGCGGCCCAGCCGTCCACCAGCCCGGCAGGGCCGGACACCGCCCAGCAGGCGGCGGTCAGCGCCTCTGTGGGGGCGTCCTGCAGGATGCGGCCCTTCCGGATGATGACGGTGTGCTCAATGAGATCCGCCACCTCGGCGATCAGGTGGGTGGAGATCACCATGGTACAGGGACTCTCCGCGTATTTCCGCACCAACAGCTTGTAGAACAGATCCCGGTGCTGGGCGTCCAGGCCCAGGACGGGCTCGTCGAACAGCACGTAGGGGGTGTTGACGCTGAGGCCCAGAACAATACGGAAGATGGAGCCGTAGCCGGTGGAGAGGCTGTTGATCTTCTTGTTCAGCGGCAGCTCGAACTGCTTCGCCAGATTCTCGGCGTAGGCCCGGTCAAAGTCCGGGTAGAACAGCTCCGCCGTGTCCAGGGCCCGCTTCACCTTCATGTCGTCGGGGTACAGGTTCTTCTCCCCCACCAGGAACAGCCGGCTCAGGGCCGCGTCGCTGCCCGCCGGGGCGCCGTCCACGGTGACGGTGCCGCCGTCCTGGCACATCCGCCCGGTGAGGATGTTCAGCAGCGTGGACTTGCCGGCGCCGTTGTTGCCCAGCAGCCCGTAGATCTTCCCCTCCTCAAAGGTCAGTGACACATCCTCCAGGGCACGGGTGTCCCCGAAGGTCTTGGTGATATGTTGAAACTCAATGGCCATCTTCTTCCATTCCCCTTTCCAGAAGTGTCCGCAGCTCCTGGTCCGTCAGCCCCAGATTCCGGGCCTCCCGCACCATCCGCTGGACATAGTCCTGATAAAACCGCTCCCGCCGGCTCTGGCGGAGCTTCTCCCGGGCGCCGGAGGCCACAAACATCCCCACGCCCCGCTTCTTGTACAGCAGCCCCGCGTCCACCAACAGGTTGAT
This sequence comes from Oscillibacter valericigenes, assembly GCF_016902445.1. Lineage (GTDB taxonomy): Bacteria > Bacillota > Clostridia > Oscillospirales > Oscillospiraceae > Oscillibacter > Oscillibacter avistercoris. Next base: position 83,211 of record NZ_JACSNX010000007.1, read on the forward strand.
GCCCTTCAGGGCGGTGGCGGGGTTGATCCGGTACTGCACCGAATACTCTGTGATGGACGGCACCTGGCTCTCCTCCGGATAGGCCCCGGAGAGGATCGCCTCCTCCAGCTGCTCCGCGATCTGCTGGAAGATGGGCCGGTCTTCCGTCAACGTCAAGGCGGTTCCCCCTTTCCTGCCGGTTTGTTATCTGGTTAATTAGTCTAGTAACTAACCGTTTGGCTAATATAGCATGGGATGCACCGCTTGTCAAGAGGGGGCATGGAATTTTTTGTGAGGCCGCCTTCCGGACAGAAAACCGCCCGCGGGAAACGGCTTCCCCACGGGCGGTCTCTTTCTCTTTTCATCTTTTAATCCGGAAACAGTCCGGCGGCGGTCTCCTCCAGTTCTTTGAAAAAGCCGCTGATGTGGCTGCCGTCGTTGACGGCATGGGAAAACTCCCCGCCCACCGGCAGCACCATCCGGTCCTCCTGCGGATGGACTTTGCCCAGCAGCACAAAGGGCGTGAAGTCCGGCTTCGGGTCCCCGCCGAAGCTGAAGGCGGAGAAGGCCAGCCCCGGCACGGCGGAGATGCCGCAGAGGTTGGGGGGCAGGGTCTCATCGCAGAGTAGGCGGCCGCAGGTCTCCGCCCGGGCGCAGTCCTCCCGGAACTGCGAGAGGAATGCATCATAGTCCGGTGTAAAGCGGGTGACCTTCATGGCAAACAGGTCCGGGGCGTCCCGCCGGGGCACGGTGTAATAGGGGTGGAGCTGATCCCACACCCCGATCCGCCCCGCCTGGTCCCGGCCGTAGCGGAAATGCACATGACGATTCAGCACGGCGGCCACACACCACACCAGGGCCGGATACAGCTTTTCGCCCCGGGCCTTCGTACGCTGATAAAAGGGCGTGATGTCCACGTCCGCCGTCAGATAAATGGCGGTCTGGCGGAAGACCTCCAGGTACTCCCGCCGCTCCCAGGTGCTCTCATCAATGGGGGTAAAGGCCATGCGCTCTGCTCCTTTCTCCGCATCCACGGACGCTTTTTACCATGGTACCACAGGTCCGGGCCGGCGTCCATCATCACTCGAACCGGGACTTCATGAAGTGGATGAACTGGCGGGTCTCTCGGGTCAGGAACACGTCCCGCCGCCACACCACGGCGATGTTCAGCAGCAGCGGCGGATCCACCGGCAGGGCCACGATGTCCTCCCCCGGCTCGATCACCTGGGGCAGCAGGAACGCCCCGGCCAGGTTCTGGCGGATGAAGCTCTTGATGGTCAGCAGCTGGTTGGAGTAAAACAGCACGTTGGGCGTCAGCCCGGCGCTGCGGAACCGGCTCTGAAGCTGTGCCTGGTGATAGTGCCCGCTGGTGAACAGGATCAGCGGCGCCGCCGCGATGTCCCGCAGCTCCGCCCGTTCCCGGTTTGCCATGGGGGTGTCCGGACCGGTGCAGTACATCATAGGTGTCCGCAGCAGCAGCTGGGCCTCCAGCGCGGCGGGGGGCGTCTCCCCCATGGCGATGATGGCCAGGTCCAGCTGTCCGGAGCGCACCATGTCCCGGGCCGTGTCGGATCCCGCCTCCGTCAGCCGGATCCGGACCTCCGGATGGCTGCCGGTAAACTCGGCGAAGATCTTGGGGAACAGGAAAAACGCCACCATGGGCGGCACTCCCACGGAGAGGGTGGTCCGTCGGCGGCTCAGGGCCTGGAAGTCCGCCGTCAGGCCGTCCACCTCCTCCAGGATGCTGTCGCACCGGGCCAGGAACGTCTCACCGTCCGGCGTGGGCACCAGCGTCCGGCCGCCCCGGCTCAGCAGCAGCACCCCCAGCTCGTCCTCCAGGCTCTGGATAGCGGCGGTGACGGCCGGCTGGGAGATGTGGAGCCGCTCCGCCGCCCGGGTGATGCCTCCCAGGTGGCAGACGGCGGAAAAATACCGCATCTGCGACAGCTTCATGCGGCAGTCCCCTCCCTTCAAATATATAGATAAAACTGATATATCCATCAATATTCTATATTTTATTTATTATATGACGCGTGCTAGAATAAAGTCAACAGCCGCATGGCGGCATTGGGAATCCCGTTGGAAAAAGGAGGATCATCTGATGACGGACAGAGAGTTTTGGATGGGGCCTGACTTCCCCCGGCAGCCTCAGGAGGTGCTGGAGCGCCTGAAGACCTATGGAGCCTGCGTGGCGGCGGACGCCATGAAGGGCTTCAACGCCATGAACGGCTCCATCCAGCCGGTGGCGCCGGGCAGGTGCGTGTGCGGCTGCGCGGTGACGGTGCGGCTGCGGCCCGGGGACAACCTGCTGCTCCACAAGGCCATCGAGGCGGCCCAGCCCGGGGACATCCTGGTGCTGGACACCAACAGCAGTTACCGCAACGCCGTCATCGGCGGCATCATGTGCGGCGCCGCCTTCGGCAAGGGCATCGGCGGCCTGGTGGTAGACGGCGCCGTCCGGGACGTGGAGGAGCTCCGCGCCCACGACTGGCCGGTGTTCGCCGCCGCCGTGGTGCCCTGCGCCGTGGACAGCGAGGGCCCCGGCCAGCTGAATCACCCCATCAGCTGCGGCGGCGTGCCGGTGCATCCGGGGGACATTATCCTGGCGGACGACAACGGTGTCACCGTCATCCCTCCCGCCTGGGTGGACTGGGTGCTGGAGGGCTGCGAGAAGCGCCGCCAGTCCGAGGCCCGCCGCATGGCGGAGATCCAGCAGGGCCAGCTGACGTCCGCCGCCGTGCTGGGCAAACTGGAAAAGCTGGGACTGTAAGGAGGGCCGTCATGACTTCCAAACTGGAACGCCTCTTGGCCGGCGGGACGGTGGCGTGGGACCGGGCCCTGGTGACAGACGGCCTGTCCCCGGAGGCGGTGGCACAGATCACCGCCGTCACCCCCGCCGCGCCGGACAAGACCTGGGTGGTCATCGACCACGACGCCCCCGCCGGCTCCGTGGCGGTGGCGGAGCAGCAGAAGGCCCTGCTGGACTGGGCCAGACGGGCCGGCACAGTCTTCCGCTCCGGCCGGGGCATCGGGTACGCCCTGCTGCTGGAGGCGGGTCTGACGCAGGGGGAGATCGTCCTCTCCGGCGGCAGCCATGCGGCTGCGGTGGGAGCCGCCGGGGCCGTGGGCCTGTCCCTGCCGCCGGCGGAGCTGGCCCGTGCCCTGGAGCGCGGGCAGGTCTCCCTGCCCCCAGCGCCGCTGCTGCGTCTGGCGGTGACCGGCACCCTCTCTCCCTACCTCTCCGTCCGGGATCTGGCCTGGACTTTGATCCAGAGCGGCCTGTGCAGGGGAAAAGCCGTGGCCATCCACGCCCCCCAGCTGACGCCTGCCCAGGCCATGGACCTGTGCGGCCTGCTGGGCACCGCCGGAGCGGTGACCGCCTTCTGTGCCGAAGCGGACGCCCCGGCGGATGAGACGGTGGATCTGTCCGCTCTCCGTCCCATGGCGGTGCTGCCCGGGGACGCCGGACAGACCGCTCCCGCCAGCGGGACCGACGGCCTGCGGGTGAACCAGGTGTTCATCGGCGGCTGCGGCGGCGGAAGTCTGGAGGCCCTGCGGGAGACGGCGGCCCTCTGGCGGGGCCGGACCGTGTGCCCCTATGTGCGGGTCATGGTGGCTCCGGCCACCTCAGCCGTCTACATCCAGGCCCTGGAAGAGGGGCTGATGGATGTCTTTCTGGACGCCGGGGCGCTGGTGATGAACCAGGGGTGCTCCGCCTGCTGGGCCCAGAGCCAGGGGCGGTGTGACCAGGCCGAGGTCTTTGTCTCCACCGGCTCCATCAACTGCGCCGGCTGGGCGGGCAAAGCCCACAACGGCATCTACCTGACCTCGGTCCGCCGGGCCGCCCAGGCGGCACTGTCCGGCAGTCTCTACGAGTCCTGAGAGGAGGCCCGCCATGGAACAGACTTTTCGCAGCCGCGTCTGGCAGCTGGGTGACAACATCGACACCGATATCATCATCATGACCAAATATCTGGCCAAGGCCTCCCTGCAGGAGATGGTCCCCCATCTCTTCGAGCCCCTGCGGCCGGACCTGGCGGCCCGGCTGCGGCCGGGGGACGCCATCGTGGCCGGAGAGAACTTCGGCTGCGGCTCCTCCCGGGAGATGGCGGCCTCCGTCTTAAAGACAGCGGGCATCCGCTGCATCATCGCCAAGAGCTTTGCCAAGATCTTCTTCCGCAACGCCATCAACAACGGCCTGCTGCTGATCGAGTGCCGGGACCTGTATGACCGCTGCCGGGAGGGCGACACCGTGGAGGTGGAGGTAGGGAGGCAGCTCACCTGCAACGGCACCGCCTATCCCATCCCCGCCCTCAGCCGGGAGGTGCTGGACATTCTCCGCTACGGCGGCCTGGTGCCCCGGATGCAGGCGCTGGACAAGTCCGCCCTGGCCGCTCCCGCCCCCCGGGACACCCTGCGGGACACCCACCGCCCCGGCCATACCCTGGCGGAGCAGCTGCTGCTCCACAACACCGGGGCGGAAGATCTCCGGCCCGGCGACGTGGTGACGGTCCGGGTGGACGAGGCGGTCCTCCACGACATCTACGCCCCCTACATCTTCCAGCAGTTCCGGGACATGGGCTTTGACCGGGTCTTTGACCCGGAGCGGGTCTCCGTCATGGTGGACCACCTGTACCCCACCTGCCTGGACGACGATCCCCGGTGCTTCCGGTACAGCCGCCGGTTCCAGGATGAGTACGGCGTGAAGCGGCTCTACGTGGCGGACGGCATCAGCCACCAGCTGGCCCTGGAAGAGCGTCTGGCCGCCCCCGGCAGGATCATCTTCGGCACGGACAGCCACACCACCACCTACGGCGCCGTGGGCGCCTTCGCCACCGGCGTGGGGTATACGGAGATGGCCTCCATCATCGGCAGCGGGCAGCTGTGGATCCGGGTCCCCTCCGCCATCAAGGTGGTGGTGAACGGGACCCTGCCCATGGGCGTCTTCCCCAAGGACATCATCCTGCGGGTGCTGGGGGACCTGACCGCCGCCGGCGCCATCTACAAGTCCCTGGAGTTCACCGGCTCCGCCATCCGTCAGCTCAGCGTCTCCGGCCGGGCAGCCATCGCCAACATGGCGGTAGAGTGCGGGGCCAAGGCGGCCCTGTTCGCCCCGGACGAAAAGACCGCCGCCTTCTGCGGCGTGGACCTGGCGGACTGTGACTGGCTCCGCTTCGACGAGGACGCCCCATACGAGCGGGTGCTGACCTACGAGGCGGACACCTTCACCCCCTATCTCTCCTGCCCCTACGGGGTGGACAATGTGCACCCCATCCGGGACGTGGCGGGCACGCCGGTGGACCAGGTGTTCATCGGCAGCTGCACCAACGGCCGGCTGGAGGATCTGGCTGCCGCCGCCAAGGTGCTGGAGGGCCGCTCCATCGCCCCCTATGTCCGGCTGATCGTGACGCCGGCCTCCAAAGCCGTCTACCGGGAGGCCGCCCGGCTGGGATACCTGAAGACGCTGGTGCAGGCGGGCGCCATGGTGACCCATCCCTTCTGCGGGTTGTGCCAGGGCCGCAGCGGCGGCCTGGTCAGCGGAGACCAGGTGGTCATCGGCACCCACAACCGCAACTTCATCGGCCGCATGGGCAGCCCCGCCGCCCGGACCTACCTGGCGAGTCCGGCGGTGGCGGCGGCCTCCGCCCTGGAGGGCCGCATCGCCGATCCGGCACCTTACCTGTGATGCCCTGACGGGCAGGGCCCCCGGCCGTGAAATACGGCCGGGGGTCCTGCAATTCAATGGGGTCTGGGAGTTTGGGCGAGTGTGCGTTATGCCCGGGTGTAGTTCTCCACAAAGTCCAGAATGGTCTCGTTGAACTGCTCCGGATCCTCCAGGAACATCACGTGTCCCAGGTTCAAAAACTCGTGGAAGTAGCAGTTGCCGTTCACCAGGTCCCGGTAGTACCGGCCCATCTCGATGCCCCGGGGGATGGCCGGGCTGTCCGCGCAGCACAGCAGCAGGGGGATGTCGATCTTGGGCAGGGTGACGGTGTAGTCCTTGAACAGGAAGTCGTTGTACAGGGCAAAGGCGATGTACACCGGCAGCTTCTTCATCTCCGTGCTGACCCAGTCCTCATCCTCCTGACAGGGCGGGGTGTGGAAGCAGAGCCGGGTAAAGGCCCGGACGTAGCCGTCGTGGTTGGAGAAGGCGTTCTCCAGGGTGGCGGTCATGGCATCCATGTTGAAGCCCGCCAGGGAGTGGCTGTTCCAGGGCTCCGGAGAGAAGGGGTACAGGGCGGAGTCGATGACGCCGATCTTCTTCAGGTGCTCGTCGCCGAACTGCTCATAGTACTCCATCACCACGCTGCTGCCCATGGACCAGCCCAGCAGCGTCACATCCTCCAGACCCAGGTGCTCGATGAGCTCGTGGACGTCCTTGGCGCAGCGGTCCATGGTCAGGTTGTGCAGGCACTTGGAGGAGGAGCCGTGGCCCCGCCAGTCCATCAGCACCAGCCGGTGGTCGGCGGAGAGGGCCTCGATGTTCTTATAGAAAAACTTGGAGGAGCAGAGATACCCGTGGAGGATCAGGATGGGATCCCCCTTGTCCTTGCCGTAGTCCTCGAAATAGATCCAGGCGCCGTCGCTGACCTGGAGGAAATTGTCCTTGCTCTTGATCATGCCTCTGCTCCCTTTCTCAGTCTTTCAGCGTGTCGATCTTGGCGTACTTCTCATCGTAGTCCTCGCAGAAGAACACCTGGAAATATCCCAGCTTGATCCGGTCCCTCTGGGTGGCATAGCTGACCGCCACCAGCAGCACCAGGGAGATCAGCCAGGCCGGCAGGAATGCGTGGACGCCGCCCAGGGCCGTGGCCCACCACGCCTTGGTGGACGGTATCACGCTGGACATGAAGTAGAACAGCACATATGAGGCAAAGCCGCCGATGATGGATGCCAGCATGCCCTTTGCCGTGGCCTTCTTCCAGTACATGCCCACCAGGACGGGGAAGTACCAGGCCGCCGCCAGAGCCGCCAGGGCGAAGTTGATCATGTACTGGGTCAGCTCAGAGGGCCGCAGGGCGATCAGGGTGGCGACCAGCGCGATCCCCAGGACAAAGGCGGTGTTGATGGTGCTCTGGGTCTTGGGAGGTGTGTTGGGCTTCCAGCAGTCCACCACAAAGTCCTTGGCCAGCATGGAGGCGCCGGCCATGGCCAGGCCCGCCAGGGAGGACTGGATGGCGGCGAAGATGCCGCAGAAGATGATGCCGCCCATCCAGGAGGGCAGGAGGTTGGTGGCGTTGAAGATGGTGGTGTAGTCCGCCGTCTCCAGGCCGGGATTGATGGCCCGGGTCAGGGGACCGGTGAAGCACATGATGCCCTGGATCAGGGTGAACACGCAGCAGGAGATCAGCACGCCCTGCTTCAGCTTCTTGTGGTTGTTATAGGTCATGGTGACGGACAGGGCATGGGGCACAGCGCCCAGGCCCACGCCGGCGAACAGGGCCGTGCCCATGGCGTTCCAGAAGGAGAAGCCGGTATCCGCCTGAATGGCGCCGGGGAAGGCGGTGCCCAGATATTCCATGGTGGCCTGGACGCTGCCGTACTGCTCCACGTTGTTGGCGATCAGCACGCCGATGATGGAGAACGTGGCGATCAGCATGATGACGCCCTGGATGCAGGCCACCTTGGCCATGGACTTGATGCCGCCGGAGACGGTGTAGATCACGGTGATGACGATGGTCAGCAGGATGCCCAGATAGTAGGAGTTGGAGCCGGTGACGGCGGCGAAGACCTTGGCGCCGGAGGTGATCTGTCCCACGGCGAAGAAGGTCAGGCCGAAGGCGCCGGTGATGGCCAGTGCCCCCACCACCTTCTTGGACTGGAACCGCAGCCCCAGCAGCTGCTGGAACGTGACGGCGCCGGTGCGGTCGCGGAGGATGGCCACCTTGCGGCCCACGCTGCCCAGGCCGTAGGCCGCGGTCAGGAAGCCGGCATAGTAGACCAGCGCCGCGGTAAAGCCCACGGAGTAGCCCAGGCCGGGCGCTGCCACCATGGTGCCGCCGGCCATGGAGTTGGTGGCGGCGATCATGGCGATGGCAAAGGCGCCCAGTCCGCCGCCGCCCGTCAGGAAGGAGGCCAGGCCGTCCTTGCCGCCCTTCCTGGACTGGTATTTGATATAGAAGCCAAAGCCCACGATGACGACGCTGTAAATGGCGAAGATGATCAGCATCACCTGGGAAGTGGACGCGGTAATGGAAAATCCGCCCAGATCAAAGCTCATGTCTTGTTCCCTCCCTCTTTCTCGCTCTCCTTATTTTTCTTGAACCGTGCGGTCAGCGGGAACTCCTCCCACTTCACCAGCCAGATCATGCCCGCCGCGAACATGACCAGGTAGATCACGATGGCTCCGGAGATCCACATGGGCATGCCCAGAAAATATTTCATCTCTGCGGGATCCCCAGTGCCGAAGGCGTACATCCAGATGGTCGCGATCACCGTGGCCACCACGCCGATCACGTGAAAGAACACGGCGTCCTTCTTGCCCGCCTCCAGGCGGCGGTCCAGGTTGCCCACCTGGGCGGGGTCATAGTCGGTGCTTTCCAGATCGACGTTTGACAGCTTCTTGTCTTCCATGCGAGTTTCCCTCCTTCAGAATCCTCTCCCGACCGGCGGATCCCGGTCCGGCTTGCTGTCCTTTCTTTCAAGCAAAAGATGTGCCATCTTTTCATTGTCTGTTTTGTCCAATTTTTCCTTGCGATTTTGTCATTTCCTATGATATATTAGAAAAAAGGCCTCCCCATTTTCTCTGATCCGCGAATTCGTTTTTCGCATTTCGGCAAAACGCGAATTTTGAAGAAAGGAGCATCTCTCATCATGGCACAGAGTCCGGAAGCACGCCCGGCCGGGGACCTGGCTTCAGATCCCGCGGCACAGAAGGAATATGAACTGCTGAAAGTTCTGGCCGAACACTACTTCGGCAGCATGCTGGTCACGGATGACCGCGGCCGTTTTCTCTACGTCAGCGACGGCACCTGCCGTCTGCTGGGCATCGATCGGGAGACGCTGCTGCAGATCTCCATCTATGACACCCTCAAGGGGTACTGCTTTGCCACCAGTGCCTCCTCTATCAAAACGCTGGAGACGAAGCAGGAGTGCCTCAGCAACCACACGCTGACCTCCTCCGGCCGGCAGGTGCTGGCCCTGTCCCGGCCTCACTTCGGCCCGGACGGGGAGCTGCAGTACGTCCCCACCTACAGCTGGGACGAGGAGGAGCTGTACACCCTGCTGGAGAAGTTCGACCGGGAGCGGGATAACGTCCGCAACGTCATCCGCTTCATGCAGGCCACAGACAAGACCCCGGACATGATCATCGCGGAGAGCGATGCCATGGTGAAGCTGCTGGAGTACGCCGACCATGTGGCCACGGTGGACAGCACCGTCATCCTGTACGGAGAGTCCGGCAGCGGCAAGGAGATGTTCGCCAAGTACATCCACGCCCGCAGCAGCCGGGCCAGTCAGGTCTTCATCCCCATCAACTGCGCCTCCCTGCCCCCCTCTCTGCTGGAGGAGGAGATGTTCGGCTATGAGCGGGGCACCTTCACCGGCGGCTCCAAGGACGGCAAGATCGGCCTGTTCGAGTTTGCCGACAAGGGCACCATCTTTCTGGATGAGATCGGCGAGATGTCCCTGGAGCTCCAGGCCAAGCTGCTGCGGATCATCGAGACCGGCGAGGTCAAGCGCCTGGGCAGCAACCGGATCCAGAAATGCGACGTGCGGATCATCGCCGCCACCAACCGGAATCTGCGGGAGATGGTGGAGGAAAGAGCCTTCCGGGCGGACCTGTACTACCGGCTGAACGTGCTGACCATCCACGTGCCGCCCCTGCGGGAGCGGGTGGCGGACATCGAGCCGCTGGCCCGGCACTTCGTCCAGCTCTTCAACAAGAAGTACGGCTTTGCCAAGCACTTCTCCCCGGCCCTGATCCGGGCGCTGGAGCGGTGGTCCTGGCCGGGCAATGTCCGGGAGCTGCGCAATACGGTGGAACGGATGATGGTGGAGAGCCGGGACTCCATCATCGACGCGGGGGCGTTCCGGGAGGTCCCGCCGGCCCCGGCCGCCCAAGACGCAGGTGAGCGCCCCGGCCCGGATCTTCTGCCCTATCAGCAGGCCATGGAGGCCTATGAGCGGGAATACCTCTCTGCGGTGGTATCATCCTGCGGCGGAGACCTCAGAAGGGCTGCCGGAAAGATGGGCCTCCACCTGTCCACCCTGTACCGGAAGCTGGAGAAGCTGGGCTTGAAGCCGCCCCGGTCCGCCGGGCACGGGCGGGCAGCCGACGGGGAGCCGACCGGCTGAAAAAGCTGGCATGAAGATTGCTTAATAATTTTGACGCGGTGCTGTGTACCGCGGGAGAGAAGGAATCGGTCTTGCTGGAAAATCTGCTGTTCAGTCTCAATATGAGCCTGCCCCTTTTCGTCGTCATGGGGCTGGGATGCGTCCTGACCCATAAAGGGTTCTTTACAGAAGACTATGTCTCGCACACCACCAATCTGGTGTACTACATACTGCTGCCCGGAAAGATGTTTCTGGACATCGCCACCAGTGACCTCGGCGCCGCCTTTGACACCAGGTATGTGGCGGTGGCAGTGGGCGGCGTGGTGCTGCAGTTCGCGCTGGCCTGGGCGGCCGGATGGCTGCTGTGCCCGGACCGCAGCAAGCAGAGCGCCTTTTCCCATGCCGCGTACCGGGGCAATTTCGTCTATCTGGGCACGGCGCTGCTGCAGAACATCTATGGAGTCTCCCATGTGCCCAGCGCAACGCTGATCCTGGCGCTGGTGATCCCCCTGTATAACATCCAGGGCGTCATCCTGATGACCGTCAAGGAGCGCCAGGGCCGCTTCCGCCTGTCCGCCGTGCTGCTGAACGTCCTGAAAAATCCCATGATCCTGGCAGTCCTGGCGGCCCTTCCCTTCGCCTATTTCAAGATCCAGCTGCCCTTTGTGGTCTCTGAGAGCCTGGGCTATTTCCAGGCCGCCACCAATACCATGGCCCTGCTGGTGGTGGGCGGCAGCATCCGGCTCAGCGCCCTGAAGAGCGACATGCCGCTGCTGCTGCGCCTCTCCGGCGTCAAGCTGCTGCTGATGCCGGCCATCTGGGCCGCCATGGGGATCGCCGCCGGTCTCCCGGCGGAGCAGCTGGTCACCCTGATCATCGTGGGCGCCATGCCGGCCGCCGTCAACGTCTATATCATCACGGACAAGATGGGCGGCGACGGGGCTCTGGCCTGCAGCGCCGTGGTGGTGACCCACCTGGTGTCTCTGTTCACCATGACGGGCATCGTCTTTGCCATGCGCACGGCGGGGCTCATATGACCGGGCTGATCGTAACGCTTTGCAACTTTGTTTCTGTTACATAAGACGCGCCATGCAACCTCTCCGGTGATCCTGCGTATCCTCCGCGGGCCTCCGCCTGCGGATCGAACGATATCCTGTCAATCAGCAAACATGGAAAGGAGTTTTTCACGATGGATTTGCCGAAACACGTAGAACTGATCGAGGTCTGCCCCCGGGACGGATTCCAGAACGTCCATGACATCATCCCCTTTGAGGGCAAGGTGGCCATTATCAAGAAGCTGGCAGAGGCCGGCTTCAAGCGGCTGGAGATCGTCTCCTTCGTCAGCCCCAAGGCCATCCCCCAGATGGCCGACGCCAAGGATGTGGTGGCCGCTGTGAAGGACACGCTGAAGGAGCACGGCGTCCGCTCCGTGGCCCTGGTCCCCAACGCCCGGGGCGTGGAGACCGCCGTGGAGTGCGGCATCGACGAGCTGACCTATGTCATCAGCGTCAGCAAGGCCCACAACATGGCCAATGTCCGCCGGACGCCGGAGGAGTCCATGGAGCAGTTCAAGGCCCTCATCCAGGAGTACGGCCACAAGATCGACTTCCGCCTGGCCCTGGCCACGGCTCTGGGCTGCCCCTTCGGCGAGGAGATCCGCACCGAGCGGGTGGCGGAGATGGTGCAGTTCGGCCTGGACCTGGGCTGCAAGGAGATCTCCATCGCCGACACCGTGGGCATGTCCAACCCCAAGCGCACCTATGATCTGATGAAGGCCCTCACCGCCCAGTTCGGCGCGGACAAGTTCGTCATGCACCTCCACGACACCCGGGGCCTGGCCCTGGCCAACACCCTGGCCGCCATGCAGCTGGGCGTCCACAAGTTCGAGACCGCCGCCGGCGGCCTGGGCGGCTGCCCCTTCGCCCCCGGCGCAGCCGGCAACGTGGCCACGGAGGACACCCTGAACATGATGCACGAGATGGGCATCGACACCGGCATCGACAACGATGTGCTCCATGAGGCGGTGCTGCTGGTCCAGCAGTATGTCCACGCCCCCATCGTCAGCCATCTGACGCCCCTGTACAAGAAGGAGCCCTGCGTGTAAAGGCGATCCGCCATCCGAACGCCCCTGCGGCGCTTCCGCGCCGCAGGGACTTTCTGTGTCCCCCTGCCGGATAAGGGGTTTCTTTTTTCCGGGATCTGTGCTATCCTAAAATGAGATTTTGTTTGTCCGCGGCAAAGCATGGTCCCTTTTCGGGTCCTCTTGTTCTGCCCGTGTCCGCGTCCAGAACGCAGAGAGGTATATATGCGGGAGATATTGAATTGGCGAGACGCCAAGCGCGTCAGTGAGATCTGTGTGGTGGCCCCCACCCAGAAGCTTGCCGAAGAGGTCTGCTCTCTGATCGACCAGAAGCATTACCGTGAAATCGATGTGGTCGTCGCCACCGGCGGCCGGCAGGAGATCGTGGACTGCGGCCAGGCTCTGTCCGAGAAAGGGGCAAAAATCATCATCACCCGAAAGGGCACCAAAAGCATTTTTGAAGAGACCACCGCTTTGAAAGTCGTCGGACTGAACTACACGCTGTCAGACTATCTCTGGATGCTGAAGGAGCGGGGGATCTATACGCCCGGCCTGGTGGCATTTTTCTCCTACGATCCTCTGGGGCAGGACGTCCTGCAGATGTGCGAGATGCTGGGCGTCCAGGCAAAAAATTACATTTTCAAAAACTTTGCCGACTGCAGGACCTGTGTCGAAGACGCCCTGCGGGACGGGGCCGTGTTCAGCGTGGGCGGCGCCTGGACGGACCCCTGGGCCAAGCGGTTGGGCCTGCCCCACGTGATCCTCGAAAATGCGGAGGGGACCATCCTCACCGCCCTGGAAAACGCCATCCAGCTGCGCCGGGTCCAGCTGGAGGAGGCCGAGAAGCAGCAGCGCTTCAAGACCCAGATGGAGATGTACCAGGCGGTGCTGAACTTCACCCATGACGCCATCCTGGCCATCGACGAAAACGGCCGGGTCCAGGTCCTCAATCCGCCGGCGGAGCGGATCATGGGCTGCCGGGCCGCAGATTCCGTGGGACAGCCGGTGGAGGCGGTCCTGCCCAACACCCTTCTGCCGGAGGTGCTGGAGAGCGGTGAAAAGCAGCTGGACCAGATCATGCAGATCCACCAGACCCTGTGCAACACCAACCGGATCCCCATTCTGGTGGACGGCCAGCGCCGGGGCGTGGTGGCCACCTTCCAGGACGTGAAGCAGCTGCAGAACAGCGAGCAGAAGATCCGCCTCAAACTGCATGAAAAGGGCCTGGTGGCCAAATACGCCTTCAACGACATTCTGGGGGACTCCCCGGCCATCCGCAGCACCATCCAGATCGCCCAGAGCTATGCCGCCTCCCGGGCCTCCGTGCTGATCCTGGGAGAGACCGGCACCGGCAAGGAGCTGTTTGCCCAGTCCATCCACAACGCCAGCGACCGCCGGGACGGCCCTTTCGTGGCCATCAACTGCGCCGCCGTCAGCAACAGCCTGCTGGAGAGCGAGCTGTTCGGCTATGAGGCCGGGTCCTTCACCGGCGCCTCCCGGGGCGGCCGGGAGGGCGTGTTCGAACTGGCCCACGGCGGCACCCTGTTCCTGGACGAGATCGGCGAGATCCCCCGGGAGACCCAGGTGGAGCTGCTGCGGGTCCTGCAGGAGAAGGAGATCCGCCGGGTGGGCGGCAGCCGGGTGATCCCCGTGGACGTGCGCATCATCGCCGCCACCAACAAGGACCTGCTGCAGGAGACCGTGGAGGGCCGCTTCCGGGAGGACCTGTACTACCGCCTGGACGTGCTGGACCTGAAACTGCCGCCCCTGCGGGAGCGGGGCGACGATGTGAGGATTCTGGGCATCCACCTGTTCCGCCAGCTGCCCGGAGGAGAGGATCCCACCATGCAGCGTCAGTTCCTGCAGCTGCTGGATGAGGTGGGCCCCTATCAGTGGTACGGCAACATCCGGGAGCTGCAGAACTTTGTGGAGCGGGCCAACATCCTGATGCGCAGCGCCGGTGCGTCTGCGGTGGCAGTCTCGGACATCCTCCGCCGCCGCACCGATCCCGCGCCGGAGCCCCGTCAGGAGGCGGAGAGCCGGGACCGCAGCGCCATCGAGGCAGCCCTGCGCAACCACCCCGGCTCCATGGAGGATGCCGCCAGGAGCCTGGGCTGCAGCCGGCAGACTCTGTGGCGGAAAATGAAAAAATACGGCATCCAGCGCTGACTGTTGCACTTTTTGTCGCGTTCTTAACAGATTGCAACATATATTTAACGAATTTTGATACACATCCTGAAAGAAACACCTTATCCGCTGTTTTTTATCTGCGGACAAGGTGTTTTTTTGTGCGCTTTTGCTCCTTTTCTCCAGATATTTCATGGCGAATTCTAAACATTTTCCAGAAAATATGAACGGTTCTTTAACGGTTGGCACGCTTGTTGCTATAACTATTTATTAGCTTCTGACGTCGTGGGCGAGCGGCGGCTGGGCGGGCTGCAGGGGGTCCTGCGGCAAGACTCTACAATCTTTTAGGAGGAGATTCAATGGGTAAAACGAAAGTCCAAAAGTTCGGTTTCCTCATCGGTATCGTCGCCATGCTAATCATTGGCTTCATGCCGACCCCTGAGGGACTGACGCTGGTGGGCCAGCGGGTGCTGGCCGTCACCGTGCTGATGGTGATCTTCTGGATCACCGAGGCCATGCCGATCCCGTTCACGGCACTGCTGCCGATCTTTTTGTTCCCGGTCATGCAGATCACCGGCTCCAAGGGGCAGAATGACATCACGCTGTTTGCGCACTATGCGTACTCCACCTGCTACCTGTTGGTGGGCGTGGGCTTCCTGTCCGGCGCCATGGTGAAGCACGGCCTGCACAAGCGCATCGCCCTGGGCATCGTCAGCAAGGTGGGCAAGAAGCCCTCCACCCTGATCCTGGGCTTCATCATCGCCGTCAGCTTTGTGTCCATGTGGATGTCCAACACCACCGCCACCGTCATGATGCTGCCCGTGGCCCTGGCCATTGCCAGCACTTTGGGTGACGAGGCCAAGGGCCTGAAGAAGGCCATGGTCCTGGCCATCCCCTACGCCGCCACCATCGGCGGCATGGCCACCGTCATCGGCACCACCACCAACCCCACCGGCATCGGTCTGATCCGGGAGACCATCGGAATTGACATTGACTTCCTGGAGTGGCTGAAGATCGGCCTGCCCTTCACCCTCATCCTGATCCCCTTCTTCTGGATCTACATGGTGAAGTTCTTCAAGGTGGACAAGATGCCTCCCACCGACATCTCCATCGCCCGCAAGCAGTATGAGGAACTGGGTCCCATGAACAAGGGCGAGAAGTGGGTCTCTGTGATTTTCGTTCTCTGTGTGATCCTGTGGGTCACCCGCTCCCTGGTCTGGGGCGACTGGTTCCCCTATGCCACGGACGAGACCATCGCCATGTTCGGCGCCATCCTGGTCATGATCGCCCCCATCGACTTCAAGAAGGGCGAGTACGTCTGCGACTGGAAGACCGGCTTCAACGACATCCCCTGGAACGCCGTCATCCTGCTGGGCGGCTCCATGGTCATGGGCAATGCCTTCCGTGACTCCGGCTGCGCCCAGTGGATCGCCTCCATGCTGTCCGGCCTGGAGGGCATGAACTCCGTCCTGATCGTGATCATCGTCGGCCTGGTCACCGCCATCCTCACCGAGCTGACCACCAACGCCGTGGTCGTGGCCGCCTTCATCCCGGTCCTGGCCGGCGTGGGCGAGGCCATCGGCGTCAGCCCCTTCGCCATGATGATCGCCTGCATGCTGGCCTGCAACTTCGCCTTCATGCTGCCTCCCGGAACGCCCCCGAACGCCATCGTCTACGGCACCGGCGAGATCGAGCTGAAGGACATGATGAAGTGCGGCCTCGGCCT
>NZ_JACSNX010000061.1 GCF_016902445.1 Oscillibacter valericigenes
CATCCAGAAGGACGGCGACACCATCACCGTGAAGCGGATGCTGGAGGACGGCTACATGACCATCAAGGTCAAGACCCCCTGCCTGATCACCTGCATCAAGGAGCTGAACGAGCCCCGCTACATGAGCATCGACGGCATCTATGCCACCTACAACAAGCCGCTGGAGACCTTCGACTATGAGAAGCTGAAGGATCATCCCCTGATCGACGCCACCACCATCGGCCTGAAGGGCTCTCCGACGAACATCTTCAAGAGCTTCACCCCGCCCCAGAAGGGCGCCGGCAAGATGCTGGAGGGCGCCGGCAAGGAGACCTGCGAGGAGCTGGCTTCCATTCTGGCTGCCAAGCACATCATCTGAGAAGGGAGATAAACGAATATGTCTAATTTCAACAGCGCGGACATCGCTGCTTTCAAGGATGTGTGGGTGTTCTGCGAGCAGCGCGAGGGCAAACTGATGCCCACCGATTTTGAGCTGATCTCCAAGGGCCGGGACCTGGCGGACGAGCTGGGCGTGAACCTGTGCGGCCTGCTGCTGGGCGGCGAGGGGATCGAGAATGCGGCCAAGGAGCTGGGCGGCTACGGCGCCGACAAGGTGATCGTGTGCGAGAGCCCGCTGCTGAGCGTGTACAACACCGACGCCTATGCCAAGGTGATCTGCGACGTCA
>NZ_JACSNX010000062.1 GCF_016902445.1 Oscillibacter valericigenes
GCGGCCAAGGAGCTGGGCGGCTACGGCGCCGACAAGGTGATCGTGTGCGAGAGCCCGCTGCTGAGCGTGTACAACACCGACGCCTATGCCAAGGTGATCTGCGACGTCATCGAGGACCTGAAGCCCGAGGCGTTCCTGATTGGCGCCACCAACATCGGCCGTGACCTGGGCCCCCGCTGCGCGGCCCGTCTGCACACCGGTCTGTGCGCCGACTGCACCCACCTGGACGTGGATGTGGCCAACTACATCCAGTTCCTGCGGGAGAGCAGCACGCTGGACGTGGACTCCATGAAGTGGGATATGGAGGACCGGAACCTGAAGATGACCCGTCCTGCCTTCGGCGGCCACCTGATGGCCACCATCATCTGCCCGCGGTTCCGTCCCTGCATGGCCACGGTGCGTCCGGGCGTGATGAAGAAGAACGCCTTCGACCAGGCCAAGGCGGACGCGGTGGAGATCGTGAAGCCGGCGTTCGAGCTGAGCGAGAGCGACCTCCACACCGAGGTGGTAGAGGTCGTGAAGGCCGCCAAGAAGCTGGTGGACCTGATCGGCGCCGACTACATCGTGTCCGTGGGCCGCGGCATCAGCAAGGATGTCGAGGGCGGCATCAAGCTGGCGGA
>NZ_JACSNX010000063.1 GCF_016902445.1 Oscillibacter valericigenes
GGTCAACACAACGAAGTTACTGGTGAAGATGTCTACACCGGCTGGACGCTTAAGGACAACAGCTTGCGCCACGTTGATGTTCCAGCTGTTCCTGGTTACACGCCAAGTCAAAATACGGTTGCCAGCGTTGATAACCCAACCGCTAACACCAAGCTGACCGATGTTACGATTAACTACACGGCTAACGAACAAACTGGTCAAATTACTTACGTTGATGAAAAGGGGAACCAAATCAGCTCCACGCCACTTACTGGTAAGACTGACGAGGATATTGCTATCAATCCAGTTGCACCTGCTGGTTGGGAATTAGTACCTGGCCAAAAGTACCCAGCAACGGTTACTGCAACGGCTGATGGTATTCCTGGTGTTACTTTGACGGTTCGTCACCACATGATCAATGTTGTTCCTGGTGATGTTCCAACCCCTGGTGATAAGAAGCCGGGCAATCCTGATAAGAAGCCTGGTGATGGTACGCCAAACAAGGACATCACGCATGAAGATCTGAATAAGACGATCACTCGGACGTTCATTGTTAAGGCACCTACTGGAACGATGACTAAGACTCAGCACATCAGCTACCAACGTACGGCTACTATTGATGACG
>NZ_JACSNX010000064.1 GCF_016902445.1 Oscillibacter valericigenes
TCACCAGTGTTCCAATGGTTCCTCCTTCCGCGCGTTCCGCTTGCCCGCAAGGGGCACGCCGCATCCGTAAGCGGCAGAGCCGCCAACGGCTGCGCAGTCGCTACGCGCTGCCCGGGCGGTCGTAGAAACTGTTGCCTTGCCCTATGCTGAAACTCTCATCGATTACCGGCCAGCGGCAGCGAAAAGAGAAGCTGGATGTATCCCAGACCTCCCCGGGCCAAAGGTCTCCCCATGGGCCGGGCGTTTCCGTCCCTGACTGCCGCAAGGGACCGCCAACCATCCCTCGCCGGCGGCAGGAGGTCTGCGCTGGCGCAGACCGACCCGCCGAACATTTTTTCTTTTCCACCGGGCGCGGCGCAGAAGGTGAATTGCCCCGCAGGGGCAAGAGAAGCCCCTCTGGAGGGTTTTCTTTTTGATGTCTCTATGCGGGGCCCCCGCCGCGCCCCGCGCGGTGGGGAGAGGAGGAGCAAGGGAGCGGGCGCAGTTTTCGCCGCAGGCGGAAACGGAGCTGAGCGGACTTTGCGACGACGACAATG
>NZ_JACSNX010000065.1 GCF_016902445.1 Oscillibacter valericigenes
CTTGCTCCTCCTCTTCCTCGCGAACCCGTTTCACTGGGCTTCGCTCGGAGGGAGATACGACTTTATGTTATCCGGTCTTACCGGAGAACAAACTGTATTATATTGTATTTGGCTCCCCTTGTCAAGTCTTTCCTGCCCCTCCGGCGTACCTTTCGGCACACCGGAGGTCAGGTCTGGTGCACCTTCACGGACTCGAACCGGGGACCCACTGATTAAGAGTCAGTTGCTCTACCAACTGAGCTAAAGGTGCATTTGGTGACCCGTACCGGATTCGAACCGATGTTAACGGCGTGAGAGGCCGCTGTCTTAACCACTTGACCAACGGGCCGCTTTTCCTCTTCTGGGGTACCTTCCCTGCACCCTCAAAACCGAACAATGTGACGCCGCGTTCAAGCACGCCTGCTTCTTCTCGTAGGTCAAGCCCTCGGGCGATTAGTACCGGTCAGCTCCATACATTAC
>NZ_JACSNX010000066.1 GCF_016902445.1 Oscillibacter valericigenes
TGGCAGCCAAACGCGTTTTGCGGGCTGGCGCCCGCACCCACTTTAGGCGGCCCGAGGGCCGAAGGGCAGAGAGAAGAAACCGGGCGCTGCCCGGCTATAGACTCTGCGGCCTGCTGGATTTTGCTATGCCGTTGACAAAGAAGAAGCCACTTCCCCTCTGTCATTGATCCCCCAACAATTCCGCCCCCGTTTGGCCCTGTGAGGCCCTGTGTCGGGCGAATGGGGACGGGGTGGCATCCGTGCCCCTGCCGCCTCTCCTTCGCCGCTGTAGGCAGCCTTTGCGGAAACGCTCAAATTCCCCTCTTCCCCATGCCCTCCGGCAGTTATGAATGTTCTGATAACTCTTCCCGTAACCCCTGGCTTTCCAGGAAATGTTCTGGTATGGTGTGCTTCCCGGCAACACCATACCAGAATTTTTATGCGAGAGAGGAG
>NZ_JACSNX010000067.1 GCF_016902445.1 Oscillibacter valericigenes
CTACCTATTTTCCCGGGCCGTCGCCAGCCAAGTATTGTCGGCAGGAACGAGCTTAACTACCGTGTTCGGAATGGGAACGGGTGGACCCTCGCCCTAATCAGCACCAACTCTATGTCTTCCGGCTTTACCGGAGAACAAACTGTATTATATTGTATTTGGCTCCCCTTGTCAAGCTCTTTTCACCATCCCGCTCTCTCACCAAACCGTAAACCAGCGAAGCGTTTGCGGTTTGGAACGAAAAAGCAGCGGAGGGAATAAGCTTTCCGCTTCTGCCGGAAGCGAACGATCCGGAGCTTGCTTTGGCGTGGTGACCCGTACCGGATTCGAACCGATGTTAACGGCGTGAGAGGCCGCTGTCTTAACCACTTGACCAACGGGCCATGGTGCACCTTCACGGACTCGAACCGGGGACCC
>NZ_JACSNX010000068.1 GCF_016902445.1 Oscillibacter valericigenes
AAGCGGTTTCTGGTAGCAATTTCCCCGGAATATTTTGAAAGCACGGTCCAGGACGGCCCCGGAAACCGGCTTGGCGGCGGCACTTTTTCTGGTAGCTGCCTGGTGGCCGAATGAGGAGATCTCTGCCCGGAAACCCATTTTTTGGAAATCCGGGCAGGAAATCCCCTTTCAGCCACCAAAGGGCTACCAGCAAAAACAAAGGCTGCACAGAAAATCCAGCTGAAAAATCAAAAAATAATGAAAGGATGGAACGGCAGTTTTGCTACCATATTTTGTAAGAAAATCAGCCGCATCAGCGACTTTGGGCTCCGGGGACCGAGATACGTACTCTTCTGGCGAAAAAGTTGGAAAGACGACGGCGAAAACTCAAAAGGAGGAGAAATCCGAATGAAGAAGTTCCTTTCTCTG
>NZ_JACSNX010000069.1 GCF_016902445.1 Oscillibacter valericigenes
TGAAGCCGCTCCTGGGCGAGCTGCGGGCCTGGGGACGGAATCTAAACCAGCTGACCGTCCTGGCCCATCAGGGCCACATCGAGAGCGCCAATCTGCGAGAGGCTGTCGAGATGCTGGGCAGAGTCTACGAGACGGTCAACCGGCTGCTGACAGAGGAAGGGCGGGTGGTAACCCATAGCGACGTGCAACTTCATCCGTGAGAAAAAGCAGACCGCCGGCGCCATGGGCGGCGTCCTGCGGTACGTGGCCCAGGAGCAGAAAACCGTGGACACAGACGGCACCCGCTATCTCACCGGGGTCAACTGCATGGCGGATCTGGCCTATCAGAGCTTCCTGGCCACGAAAAACCTGTATGGCAAGGCCAGCGGCACCTGGTTCTATCACTAC
>NZ_JACSNX010000070.1 GCF_016902445.1 Oscillibacter valericigenes
TTATGAATGTTCTGATAACTCTTCCCGTAACCCCTGGCTTTCCAGGAAATGTTCTGGTATGGTGTGCTTCCCGGCAACACCATACCAGAATTTTTATGCGAGAGAGGAGACAGAGACATGGAGACGAGAACAAGAAACCGGGTCATCGCCTTCCGGGTGACACCGGCGGAGCGGCGGAAGATCGAGGCCAAAGTCCGGCAGTCTGGCCTGCGCCAGCAGGAATATCTGCTCCACGCTGCTCTGGAAACGCCCATCCATGTGGTGGAGGACCTGAAGCCGCTCCTGGGCGAGCTGCGGGCCTGGGGACGGAATCTAAACCAGCTGACCGTCCTGGCCCATCAGGGCCACATCGAGAGCGCCAATCTGCGAGAGGCTGTCGA
>NZ_JACSNX010000008.1 GCF_016902445.1 Oscillibacter valericigenes
GACCGACCCGCCGAACATTTTTTCTTTTCCACCGGGCGCGGCGCATTTTCTTTTTGATGTTTCAAAAAGAAAATGGGGGGCGCATCTGCCCAGCCATCAGCATGGCTGATTTCCCCGTCCAATGGGACGGCCTCCTCTGTTCAGTTGAAATCATTCATGGCCTTCTGACAGCCATGCTCAATGATACACGCCGCCGCCTCGATGGCCCGCTGGAAGCTCTCCACCAGCACCTTCCGCTCCGCCTGGGAGGGCACGCCGATGACCCAGTCGATCATGTCGCCCCCCTCTCCCGGCGCGCCGGTGCCGATCTTGATCCGGGGAAAGTCCTGGGTGCCCAGGTGGGCGATGATGTTCTTGATGCCGTTGTGGCCGCCGGCGGAGCCGGTGGGCCGCACCCGCAGCTTCCCCACCGGCAGGGACACGTCGTCGTAGATCACCAGCACCCGGTCTGCGGGGATCTTGTAGAACTGCACCGCCTCCCGCACCGCCTCGCCGGAGAGGTTCATATACGTCTGGGGCTTCATCACCAGGCATTTGGCTCCGGCGAAGGACAGAATATTATATGCGGACTTGAACTTCACCTTGTTCAGTTTCACGCCCGCCTGCTCCGCCAGCAGGTCCACGGTGAGGAACCCCATGTTGTGGCGGGTGTGCTCGTACTTGGCCCCGGGGTTCCCCAGGCCCACCACCAGCCAGTCCACGGCGGCGGATCTTGTGCCTAACAGCATGAATCAAACTCCTTTTACAACGTCAGCCAAGGCGGGAAAGTATCCTTCCCCGCCTTGACCAGTCTATATATGACACACAAACGATATGGAAACAGGCCGCCCTCAGCGGAACAGCTTGGAGATGGAGACCTCCTGATAGATGCGCTCGATGGCCTCGGCAAACATGGGGGCCACGGGCAGGTACTTGATCTTGCTGCTCTTCTTGGGGTCGATGGCCGGGATGGTATCCAGCAGCGCCAACTCGGTGATGACGCTGTCGTTGATCCGATCGATGGCGGGGCCGGACAGCACGCCGTGGGAGGCGCAGGCCTGGACGCTCTTGGCGCCGCCCACTTCCACCAGGGCCTTGGCGGCGTTGCACAGAGAGCCGCCGGTGTCCACCAGGTCGTCGAAGAGGATGCAGTCCTTGCCCCGCACGTCGCCGATGACGTTCATGACCTCGCACTGATTGGCCTTCTGCCGGCGCTTGTCCACGATGGCCAGATTCATGTGGAGCTTCTGGGCAAAGGCGCGGGCCCGGGCCACAGAGCCCACGTCGGGAGAGACCACCATCATGTCCTCACAGCCCTCGCCGTATTTCTTGGCGTAGTAGTCCACGAAGATGGGATTGCCTGCCAGGTTGTCCACGGGGATGTCGAAGAAGCCCTGGATCTGGGAGGCGTGGAGGTCCATGGTCAGCACGCGGTCCGCGCCGGCGGCGGTGAGCATGTTGGCCACCAGCTTGGCGGTGATGGGATCGCGGGCCTTGGCCTTGCGGTCCTGCCGGGCATAGCCGTAATAGGGGATGACGGCGGTGATGCGTCCGGCGGAGGCCCGCTTCAGCGCATCGATCATGATGAGCAGCTCCATGAGGTTGTTATTTACCGGAGAGCAGGTGGACTGGACCACGAACACGTCGCTGCCCCGGACGGTCTCATACAGGGAGACGAAAATCTCCCCGTCGGAGAAGGTGCCCACCTCCGACTCGCCCAGTTTGGTCCCCATCAGTTTGCAGATCTCCTCCGCCAGCTTGGGATTCGAGTTACCGGAAAACACCTTGATGTCCTTGCCGTGAGAAATCATTGTCTGAACGCCCTCTTTCTATCACTATAATTTTTTCTGTCTTTTGTCAGCGGCTATATCGATCAAAGGAAGCGCTCAGCGCTCCTGTCCGTACAGCTTTCTCCGCCGCTTTGCCCAGCCTTCCTTGTTCTCCTGCCGGGCCCGGGCAACGGCCAGCGCGTCCGCCGGCACATCCTTGGTAATGGTGGCGCCCGCCGCGATATAGGACCCCTCGCCCACCGTCACCGGTGCCACCAGATTGGTGTTGCAGCCGATGAAGGCGCTGTCCCCGATGGTGCAGCGGTACTTCTTCACGCCGTCGTAGTTGGTGGTGACGGTGCCGCAGCCGAAGTTGACATGGCGGCCCACATCGCTGTCCCCCACATAGGTGAGATGGGAGATCTTGGTGCCGTCGCCGATGGAGGAGTTCTTCACCTCCACGAAGTCGCCCACCTTGATGTCGTCCCCGATGGTGCAGCCGGGCCGCACATAGGCGAAGGGCCCCACGTGGGTGCGGCTGCCGATGGTGCTCTCATTCACCTGGGAGGCGTTGATCTCCGTGTCGTCGCCGATGACGCAGTCCCGCACCATGGCGTTGGGGCCGATGGTGCAGCCGCAGCCGACGGCGGTCTCCCCCCGCAGGATGGTGCCGGGCAGGAGCATGGTCCCCCGGCCGATGGTGACCCGGGGGTCGATATACACCGCACGCGGGTCCAGCACCCGGACGCCCGCGCGGATGTGCGTTTGGACGATGCGGTCCCGGAGCATGGGCTCCAGTTCGGCGATGGTGTCCAGGCTGAAGACCGGCAGCCAGCCGGAGAGCAGCTCCGCCGCGGAGACGGCATTGGTCATTTTCTCCCGCCAGACGGCCTGGAGCTCATAGCCGGGGGCGCCGTAGACGAAGCCGGGGCCCGCCTCCTCCATGGGGAGGGCGGCCCGGACAAACACGGCCACCGGGTCGGGGGTGTTGAGGAAATCCAGCAGCTCGCTGTGCTGCTCGGAGATGGTGACGTCTGCATCCTCCGGGAAGCAGGCGCGGACCTCCTGGGCAAAGCGGGGGCTGGAGACAGCAAAAAACCGCTGCACACCGTCGGCCAACAGCTTGTCACTCATCCATCTGAGGATCGGGCAAAATAATACGGCTTCCAGCATCAGCGGTTTGGAGTGCGCCGGGAGGGAGGAGTCCTCTTCCAGAAAAAACACGGCGCGCTGCGGAAAATCCATGAAGTTTCTCCTCCTTGTTCATTCGTATTTTTTATTATAACAAATATCCTGTGAAAATCCAGTATTTCCGGCGAATTTATAAAAGAAATTTCCTCCAGATTTTTCTTGGAGCCGCCCGGATTTTTGTGAGAGGCAACAGAATCCCGCCGGGAGCTCCGATTTTTTCCCGATTTTCCGGCATGCGGCAGAAAAGCAGGATGTTTTGTCGTGGTTTTGTCTAAAAATCCGCTTTTCTTCACACATTACAGTTGAATTTACCGGAGCGACGAGGTACAATGTCTTTTGTGTTTATGGAACGAAGGGAGGGCGCGGCTGTTTTATGCTCCATATCGTACTGGTAGAGCCGGAAATCCCGCAGAACTGCGGCAATATCGCCCGCACTTGTGCGGCCACCGGCAGTCAGCTGCACCTGGTCCGCCCTTTGGGATTCGACATTTCGGAGAAGGCGGTCCGGCGGGCCGGACTGGATTACTGGCACCTGGTGGACGTCTTTGATTACGAAGATCTGGAGGACCTGTTCCGCCGCCATCCGGAGGCGGCGCAGGAGGCGTGGCTCACTACCACAAAGGCCCCACGGTCCTATCAGGAGGCCCGGTTCACCCCGGACAGCTGGCTGTTTTTTGGCAAGGAGACCGCCGGATTGCCGGCGGACTTTCGGGAGCGATTCCGGGACCGGTGCATCCGCTTGCCCATGGTCAATGAGGCCCGGAGCCTGAATCTCAGCAACACCGTGGCGGTGTGCGTCTACGAGGCCCTGCGGCAGAATGGCTTTCCGGGGCTTCAGGGCACAGGCGAGATGGCGCAGGGCTGAGCCGCGCCGGGTGGCGCGCCCGAGCGCCTTGCGGAGCAAGGCCTCGCCGCAGGCGGGCTCTGCCTGCCGAGGAAGTTCGATCGCCCTTGGGGGCCCCGCAAAATGACACATTTTGCGGGGAGCGGCCCTGCGGCAGAACGGCTTTCCGGGGCTGCAGGGCACAGGCGAGATGGCGCAGGGCTGAGCCGCGCCGGGCGGACCTGTTCGGCGCTGTCGGGGCGGCTTGAAAGAAAACATCCGCGGCATCTGCCGCGATGGAATGATAGATAGGAGGACATCTCAGATGAATTACCATAAGAAGACGGTACGGGATGTGGACGTCAAGGGCAAGAAGGTCCTGCTCCGCTGCGACTTCAATGTGCCCCAGGACAAGGAGACTGGCGCCATCACCAGCGACAAGCGCATCGTGGCGGCGCTGCCCACCATCCGGTACCTGCTGGAGAACGGGGCGGCGGTCATCGCCTGCTCCCACCTGGGCAAGCCCAAGAACGGCCCCGATCCCAAGCTGAGCCTGGCCCCCGTGGCGAAGCGCCTGAGCCAGCTGCTGGGCCAGGAGGTGCTCTTCGCCCACGACGTGGTGGGCGAGGACGCCCAGGCCAAGGCGGCCGCCCTGCAGCCGGGGCAGATCCTGCTGCTGGAGAACACCCGCTTTGAGCCCGGCGAGACCAAGAACGACCCGGAGCTGGCGAAACAGCTGGCCTCTCTGGCGGAGCTGTACGTGTCCGACGCCTTCGGCGCCGTGCACCGGGCCCACGCCTCCACCGCCGGCGTGGCGGACTATCTCCCCGCCGTCTCCGGATTCCTGATCCAGAAGGAGCTGGAGTTCCTGGGCGGCGCCATCGCGGATCCCAAGCGGCCTCTGGTGGCCATTCTGGGCGGCAGCAAGGTGTCCAGCAAGATCGGCGTCATCAACAACCTGCTGAACATCGCCGACACCATCATCATCGGCGGCGGAATGGCCTACACCTTCTCCGCCGCCCAGGGCGGCAAGGTGGGCGACAGCCTGCTGGAGGCGGACTGGGAGTCCTATGCCAACGAGATGGTGGAGAAGGCCAAGGAGAAGGGCGTGAAGCTGCTGCTGCCGGTGGACACCGTCTGTGCGGACGCCTTTGCCCCCGATGCCCACAGCCAGGTGGTGAAGGCCGGCCAGATCCCCGACGGCTGGCAGGGCCTGGACATCGGCCCGGAGACCGTGAAGCTGTATTGCGACGCCGTGGCGGACGCGGGCACCGTCATCTGGAACGGGCCCATGGGCGTCTTTGAGTTCCCCGCCTTCGCCAAGGGCACCGAGGCCGTGGCCGAGGCCCTTTCCAAGACCAGCGCCATCACCATCATCGGCGGCGGCGACAGCGCGGCGGCCGTGGAGCAGCTGGGCTATGCCGACAAGATGACCCACATCTCCACCGGCGGCGGCGCCAGCCTGGAGTTCCTAGAGGGCAAAGAGCTGCCCGGCGTGGCGTGTCTGCTGGATCAGTAAGACCCCCAGCCGCCGCCTATCCACCGTCGCGGCAGGACGATTTCCGGCCCCTGCCGGGGCCGCCATCGTGCCGCTTCCTCGACACAGCCTCGCTTTTTCCGCCGCAGGCGGCGCTTCGGCTGTGTCCAGCGGCGCCTCCCTGGAGTTCCTGGAGGGCAAGGAGCTGCCGGGCGTGGCGTGCCTGCTGGATAAATAAAGAGGGGACTTCGTCCCCCCTTTAGATCCCCCACACCGCGTCAAAACAAGCTGCACTCCATTCGCTTCCGCCTGCGGCGAAAGCGAACACCGTTCCGTTTGTTTTTCCTTTCCCCACAAAAGCACAGCTTTTGCGGGGGCCCCAAAGCGGGCACTGGTGTGCACGCCCCCGGCGTGCGGGTCAAAGTATTTTCGCCACGTACAGAAGGTGAATTGCCCCGCAGGGGCAAGAGAAGCCGCCCTGGGGCGCGCCGCGGCGAAAATGGATTTGAATGCTGGGGCCGCTGGCTGCGGCCCCAGGAGAACGCGGCTCGTTTGACTTGACAAATGGGGCAGAATTCTGTATAAAAAGAAGGGCCTTTCGGGGAAAATGTCCTGGAAATGGCCAGATCCTGCGCATCAGATCGCGGAGAACGCGATTGCAGATAGATCGAAGACATAAAGGAGAAGAGATTGCCATGAATCGCAGATATCGGAAAACGGTCATCGCCGGAAACTGGAAAATGAACATGACCGCCACGGAGACCAAGAAGTTCGCCGAAGAGCTGAAGAAGATCATGCCCCGGGCCAAGTGGTGCGACACGCTGATCTGTGTCCCCGCCTGCAACTTGCAGACCGCTGCCAAGGCCTTCAAGGACCTGCGGATCTCCGTGGGTGCGGAGAATGTGTATTTTGAGGAGAAGGGCGCCTACACCGGCGAGATCTCTGCCGACATGCTGAAGGACCTGGGCGTCAAGTACGTCATCGTGGGCCACAGCGAGCGGCGGCAGTACTTCTGCGAGACCGATGCCACCGTCAACAAGAAGGTCCACGCCGTGCTGAACGCCGGCATGAACCCCATCATCTGCGTGGGCGAGAGCCTGGAGCAGCGGGAGACCGGTATTACCGACGAGTGGATCGCCCTGCAGGTGAAGAGCGCCCTGTACGGTGTGTCCGCCGACAAGCTGCGCCGCTGCATCATCGCCTATGAGCCCATCTGGGCCATCGGCACCGGTAAGACCGCCACTGCCCAGCAGGCCGGCGAGGTCTGCACCAACATCCGCGCCACCATCCGCTCCCTGTACGGCGCCCGGGTGGCCCGCAGCGTCACCATCCAGTACGGCGGCTCCATGAACCCCAAGAACGCAGCGGAGCTACTGGCCCAGCCCGACATCGACGGCGGCCTGATCGGCGGCGCCTCCCTGAAGCCCGAGCAGTTTGTGGAGATCATCAACGCCGCCAACCAGGAGTGAGTTCCGGCGGAAGGTTTTGTGAGAAAGCGAGCGAGACGAGATTTCTATGAACAAAACACCAACGACTCTGATCATCATGGACGGCTTCGGCCTGCGGCAGGAGACGGAGGGCAACGCCATCCAGGCGGCGGCCACGCCCCGGCTGGACCAGTTCTTTCAGGAGTTCGCCCACACCACGCTGCGGGCCTCCGGCCTGGATGTGGGCCTGCCGGACGGGCAGATGGGCAACAGCGAGGTGGGCCACACCAACATCGGCGCCGGCCGGGTGGTGTTCCAGGATCTGCCCCGCATCACCAAAGCCATCGCCGACGGGAGCTTTGACGAAAATCCCGCCTATCTGCATGCCATGGACGCCTGCCTGGAGAAGGGCACGTCCCTGCACCTGATGGGCCTGCTGTCCGACGGCGGCGTCCACTCCCACATCGAGCACCTGTTCGCCCTGCTGCGCCTTGCCAAAAAGAAGGGCCTGGAGCATGTCTATCTCCACGCCTTCCTGGACGGGCGGGACGTGTCCCCCACCTCCGGCGCGGACTTCGTGGCACGGACGGTGGAGGCCTGCCGGACCACCGGCGTGGGCAGGATCGCCACGGTCATGGGGCGGTACTACGCCATGGACCGGGACAAGCGCTGGGACCGGGTGGAGGCCGCCTATGACGCCATGGTCTACGGCGAGGGCGCCGTGCAGAACCCGGACCCGGTGGCCGCGGTGCGGGAGTCCTATGACCGGGGCGTCACCGACGAGTTCGTGGAGCCCGTGGTCTGCGACAGCGAGGGCACCATCTCCGACAACGACAGCGTGATCTTCTTCAACTTCCGGCCGGACCGGGCCCGGGAGATCACCCGGACCCTGGTGGATCCGGATTTCGACGGGTTCACCCGCCAGTTCTTCCCGGTGACCTTCGTGTGCAACACGGAGTACGACGCCTCCATGCCCAACGTGGAGGTGGCCTTCCCCCGGGTGACCGTCCAAAACGGCCTGGGGGAGTACCTCAGCCAGATGGGCATGACCCAGCTGCGGATCGCCGAGACGGAGAAGTACGCCCATGTGACCTTCTTCTTCAACGGCGGGTCTGAGACCGTGTTCCCCGGGGAGGACCGGGTGCTGGTCCCCTCCCCCAAGGTGGCCACCTATGACAAGCAGCCGGAGATGAGCGCCGCCGAGGTGACGGACAAGTGCGTGGAGCGCATCGAGTCCGGGGCCTATGACGTGATCATCCTGAACTTTGCCAACTGCGACATGGTGGGCCACACCGGCGTGTTCGACGCCGCCGTGAAAGCGGTGGAGACGGTGGACACCTGCGTGGGCCGGGTGGTGGATGCCACACTGAAGATGGGCGGCATCGCCATGATCACCGCCGACCACGGCAACGCCGAGCAGATGACGGAGCCGGACGGCAGCCCCATGACCGCACACACCACCAATCCGGTGCCCTTCATCCTCTGCGGCGCCGGCACGGAGCTGCGGCCTGACGGCCGCCTGGCGGACATCGCGCCCACCATGCTGGATGTGATGGGCCTGGCCTGCCCGCCGGAGATGGACGGACAGACGCTGATCGTTAAGTGACCAATTCCTGAGAGATATGAAAAAAGAGACCGCTGGAAAGCGGTCTCTTTTTGCCTTCCGAAAGGCGGTCCCTTTTGGTATAATCTCTGGAAATCCTGTCCATACTTCCCACAGACCCAAGATCGAGGGAGGTATGATACATGGCAAATAAAGTCAGATCCCTGCTGGGCGGGCCGGGTTTCTACGCGGTCCTGGCCCTGTGCATCGTGGCGGCGGGCGTGGGCGGATATTTCCTGCTGCTGCGGGAAGACCCGCAGGCGGCGGTCCCAGCCGTCCCGGACACGGAGGCCTCCGCCCCGGCGGAAGACCTGCCGGAGCACGAGCCGGTGGTGGAGACGGTGCCTCTGGAGGAGCCGGAGGAGGAATCGGAGCCTGCCGTCATGCCGGAGGTGACGGTCCCGCTGGATGACACCCCCGTGGTGGCGGAGGAGCCCCAGGTGGTGGTCTCTCCCCTGCAGGGGGAGGTGGTGGCGGCCTTTTCCGTGGACCAGCTGCAGTATAACGAGACGCTGGACGACTGGCGGACCCATGACGGCGTGGACATCGCAGCGGCGGAGGGGGACGCGGTCCTGGCGGCCTGCGCCGGGACGGTGGCCTCCGTCAGCGACGACCCGCTGATGGGCACCACGGTGGTGCTCCGGCACAGTGACGGCTATGAGACCACCTACGCCAATCTCCAGGCGGAGCCGGCGGTGGAGACGGGAGACACCGTCACCGCCGGGCAGGCCATCGGCGCGGTGGGGACCACTGCTGTGGCGGAATCCGCCCGGGGGGCCCATCTGCATTTTTCCGTCACAAAGGACGGGGAGACTGTGGATCCGGACAGGTTCCTCAACGGATGAAAGAACCCGGCGGAACGGCAAATGCCGTTCCGCCGGGGCTTTTTTCGGATATCAGGCCTGCTGTCCGCCGATGCGGGCGGTGACGGCCCGCATGGTCCGGCGCAGGAAGATGGCGCTCAGCAGCAGGGACACCAGCTCGGAGATGGGGAAGGCCAGCCACACCAGCGTCAGGTTGCCGGTGTGGGACAGCAGCCACGCCACCGGCAGCAGCACCACCAGCTGGCGGCACACGGAGGTGATCAGACTGTACAGCGGGTTGCCGATGGCCTGGCACACGGAGCCGGCGATGATGTCAAAGCCTGCCAGCATGAAGGACACGGAGATGACCCGCAGGGCTACGGAGCCGATGGAGAGCATTTCCTCCGAGGCGTTGAAGAACAGCAGCAGCTGCTGGGGGAAGAGCTGGAAGATCAGGAAGCCTACGGCCATAATGGCCACAGCGGTGCAGATGGTCAGCTTGATGGTCCGCTTCACCCGGGGCAGGCTGGCGGCGCCGTAGTTGTAGCTGACGATGGGCACCATGCCGTTGTTCAGTCCGAATACCGGCATGAAGACGAAGCTCTGGAGCTTGAAGTAGGCACCGAACACGGCGGTGGCCGTCTTGGTGAAGCCGAAGAGGATCTTGTTCATGCCGAACACCATGGCGGAGCCGATGGACTGCATGACAATGGAGGGAAAGCCCACCCGGTAGATTTCGGCCGCCACCTTGCCGTGCCACCGGATCTCCCGGGGCAGGATGTGGATGTCCGGATTGCACTTGAGGTTCAGCACCAGGGCGGCGGCAGCGGCCACGATCTGCCCGGCAACCGTGGCGATGGCGGCGCCGGCCACCTCCATCCGGGGCAGGCCGAACCAGCCGAAGATCAGGATGGGATCCAGCACGATGTTGATGAGGGCGCCGGTGAGCTGGGTGCACATGGCCAGGAAGGTCCGGCCGGTGGACTGCAGCAGCCGTTCAAAGCAGAACTGGCTGAAGATGCCGATGGAGCAGCCCAGGCAGATGGAGGCGTAGTCCACGCCGTAGTCGATGATGACCTGCTCGCCCCCGGCCTGCAGCTCGAAAAAGGTCCGGGAGAAAAAAATGCCGATCACGGCAAACACCACGAAGTTGCACAGGGCAAGAAAAATGCCCGTGTTGGCGGCCCGGTCCGCCATGGCCTGGTTCTTCTCCCCCAGGGACCGGGACAGCAGGGCATTGATGCCCACGGCCGTACCGGAGCCAAAGGCGATCATCAGGTTCTGCAGGGGGAAGGCCATGGACACGGCGTTCAGGGCATCCTCGCTGAGCTGTGCCACAAACACGCTGTCCACCACATTGTAGCAGGCCTGGACCAGCATGGAGATCATCATGGGGACCGCCATGTTGGCCAGCAGCCGGCCGATAGGCAGCACGCCCATCTTGTTCTCCTGGGGCGCCGCGCCCTGGGGAAGGTTTTCTGCCATGGGAATTCCAACATCCTTTCTCATTCAGCGAGACGTGACACGGGAGAACTCCCCCGTGTCACGTCTCGTATTTGATTTCTCTATTTGGTTGCGGCTCTCAAGAGCCGGGCATCCGGAAGGACGCGTGGACGATTTATTTTTTCAGCTCGCCGGTGGCCAGCTGGGTCAGATACGCGTTGATGAAGCCATCGAGATCGCCGTCCATGACGTTGTCGATGTTGCCGGTCTCGTAGCCGGTGCGGGTGTCCTTCACCATCTGATAGGGCATGAACACGTAGGAGCGGATCTGGCTGCCCCACTCGATCTTCATCTGCACGCCCTTGATGTCGGAGATCTTCTCGGCGTGCTGCTGCTGCTTCAGCTCCACCAGCTTGGCCCGCAGCATCTTCATGCAGTTGTCCTTGTTCTGGAACTGGCTGCGCTCCTGCTGAGAAGCCACCACGATGCCCGTGGGCTTGTGGATCAGACGGACGGCGGAGGAGGTTTTGTTGACGTGCTGGCCGCCGGCGCCGCTGGCCCGGTACACCTGCATCTCGATGTCCTCGTCCCGGATCTCCACCTCGTCGTCGTCCTCGATCTCGGGCATGACCTCCACAGCGGCAAAGCTGGTCTGCCGGCGGGCGTTGGCGTCAAAGGGAGAGACCCGCACCAGCCGGTGGACGCCGTTCTCGCTCTTCAAGAGGCCGTAGGCGTTGTCCCCCTGGATGGCAATGGATGCGGACTTGATGCCCGCCTCGTCTCCGTCCTCATAGTCCAGGATCTGGTAGGTGAAGTCGTGGCGCTCCGTCCAGCGGGTGTACATGCGGTAGAGCATCTGGGCCCAGTCCTGGGCCTCGGTGCCGCCGGCGCCGGCGTGAAAGGTCAGAATGGCGCTGTGGCTGTCGTACTCCCCGGAGAGCAGCGTGGCCATCCGGGATTCCTCCACCTTTTCCTCCAGCGTCTGGAAGCCGGCCTTCAGCTCGTCCAGCAGCTCCGCGTCGTCCGCCTCCTGGCCCATCTCGCACAGGGCCGTCAGGTCCTGCCACTCGGCCACCAGCTTGTCCTGGCGGGCGATCTTGTTCTGCAGCTGCTTGAGGCGCTGCTGCACCTTCTGGGACCGCTCCAGATCGCTCCAGAAGCCGTCCTGGGCGGTCTCGTCCTCCAGCTTTTGGGCCTCCGCCCTGGCGCTGTCCATATCCAGCGCGGCGGAGAGCTTGTCCAGCTCGGGACCCAGGTCCCGGAGCTTCTGCTTATATTCGTCGTATTCGATCAAAGCCATGAGATCTCTCCACTTCCTCAAATTTCATTAGCCATAGTATTATATCGGAGAGACTTGGATTTGTAAAGAAAAATGCGTAAAAAAACGGAAAATCCCCGTCTGCCCCCGGTATTTCACAGGCGGACCTGCGGCCTGGCGGAAGCCGGGGCGGAAATTTTATGGAGCGATGGCGAAAAGTTCATAATTTGTTCATGATTGCCGGGCGCTTTCCCGCTATGTTACACGTAGAGAGATAGAAGCTGGAAACTACTTTTTGGAATATGGTGGAGGAAACAAGATGAAAGGATTCTGGAAGAAAAAGCTCCCGGCGTGTCTGCTGTCGCTGGCACTGCTGATGGGGACGGTGCCCATGGCGTCGGCCGCGTGGGCGGATCTGACGTATGATGTGGACGAGGACGATTATGTTTTTATCGGAGCGGATGATTTCGAAGATCTCTTTGACGAGGAATGGGATGGCTGGGATTCTTTCGAATATCTGGAGTTCCGAAACATTGATGATTTTGACGATTATGGGTATTTCACCGCAGAAGACGGCGATGGCTACAATGCACAGTTAGACAGTGATGACCTGTATGACGGCATCTTCTACAGCAATGGCCGGGATGCCGAAGACTGGGATGAATATGACCTGGATACGCTCTATTTTGAAACCTACGACAACATAGACAGCGATACGATCTACATCGATTTTACGCTCTACGGGTATGACGAAGATGTGGATGGCACCATGTGTATCGATATCGCCGGCGGTTATGGCAACTCTGGTGATGTGGAGCTGACCTACTATGTGGACCCCGACGATGATGTGGAACTGGATGCCGATGACTTCTGGGACCTGTTCGACGAGGAGTCCCGGGAGGATTTTGAATATCTGGAATTCTACAGCTACGATGACTTTGACGACTACGGCTATTTCGAGGCAGAGGACGCGGACGGCGACTGGGTGCAGCTGTACGATTCCACGCTGGATGACGGCTACTACTATTACAATTGGTATGACACCAGCTCCAGCTACGACTACGCGCTGGACCGTATGACGTTCTGTGCGGACAAGAACGCCGACGAGGACACGCTGGAGTTCCCCTTCACCATGTACGGCGACGACAACGACGAAGTGGACGGCACCCTCTACATCGAGATCGGCGAGGGCACCGGCACCAGCTCCAAGGCGGACTTCGTCTACCAGGTGGACCCGGACGACGATGTGACGCTGGATGCCGAGGACTTCTACGACTTTTTCTACGATGAGTCCGACTATGACGAGCTGGAGTACATCGAGTTCACCGGCTATGATGATTTCGACGACTACGGCTGGTTCGGCGCCGACGGATACGACTACGATGATTATGTCCGGGACTATGAGCTGAACGACAGCGATCTGGACGACGGCTACTTCTACTACGACGAGGACGACGTGTGGGACGACTATGAGTTCGAGCTGGACACCCTCACCTTCCACGCCGACCGGAACGCCGACGAGGACACCCTGACCTTCGACATCACCATGCACGGCATCAAAGGCGACAAGATCGACGCCACCCTCGCCATCGAGATCGGCGAGGGCACCACGTCCAGCGCCACCAAGGTGGACGGCGACATCATCTACGAGGTGGATCCGGACGATACCGTGACCTTTGACCGGGATGACTTCTGGGAGTTCCTGGACGACGAGACCGGCGAGGATCTGGAGTATGTGCGCTTCACCGACGCCACCGGTCTGGACGACTGGGGCGAGCTGTACAGCTATGACTACAACGATGACCGGGTGTACTTCGACGAGGGCGACCTGGACGACGGCTACTTCTACTATGACAGCAAGGACCTGTACTATGACGACGACTGCACCCTGGATGACCTGACCTTCCTCTCCTATGATGACGCCGACGGCGAGGTGGTGTATCTGGACTTCACCGCCTACGGCCGGGATGACGACGCCAAGGGCACCGTGGCCATCGCCATCGGCGATGTGGGCGGTGTGACCGCCGAGGGCGGCGACATCCGCTATTACACCGACTACAGCGGCCGGGTGCAGATCAACGCCAACGACATCGCCCGGTTCTTTGAGGAGAGCTATCCCGGCTACACCCTCCAGTATGTGACGCTGAAGGGGGCGCCGGACTACGGCAGCCTCTACTACAACTACTACGGCACCAGTGAGTACGGCACCTCCTACAGCATGCGCATCACGGCGGACAACTGCGACGACATGGATCTCTACTTCAGCCCGTCCAGCAGCCAGTACGCCCTCAGCGAGCTGACCTACGTGCCCAGCGGCGTCAACTACTGCGCCCAGATCCCCTTCACCGCCTACGGCACCGGCAGCCGGTCCGTGTCCGGCACCATCCTCATCAGCGTGAACCTCAGCGAGGTGCCTGATGTCTACGGCCCCACCCCCAAGAATACGGCCGTCACCTTCCCGGCTGCCTCCATCTACACGGCGGTGTCCCAGGCCAGCGGGCTGGGCCTGTCCAGCATCCAGCTGCTGGAGCTGCCTGCCGCCAATGAGGGGACCATTTACGTGGGCAGCGGCACCTCCCAGCGGGCCGACACCTCCACCCTGTACGGCTACTCCAGCGGCAGCCAGCGGATCAGCCAGCTGCGGTTCGTGCCGGCCACCGGCTTCACCGGCTCTGTGGAGATCCCCTACGTGGCCTGCAACAGCAGCGGCACGCCCATTGCCAGCGGCAAGCTGTGTCTGGGCGTGGTGGAGGAGATGGAGGACTTCTCCGACATCAGCTCTTCCACCTGGTGCTACAAGTACGTGCTGGAGCTCAGCGACGCCGACGTGATCGACGGCTACAGCGACGGCACCTTCAAGCCCGACAACCAGGTGACCTACGGCGCCGCCCTGAAGCTCATCATGCTGGCCGCCGGCTATACCGAGCAGGCGCCGGTGAATTCCAACGTGTTCAGCGGCTATCTGGCCCGGGCCCAGGCGGACGGCCTGGTCTCCGGCAGCGTGGACCTGGATGCGCCCATCACCCGGCTGGCGGTGAGCCAGATCGCCGCCAAGGCCATGGGGCTGAGCATCAACAACCTGTCCAGCGTCCGGCCCTTTACCGACACCAGCGACCCCTATGTCCAGGCCCTGAATGCCGCGGGCATCGTGGAGGGCTACTTCGACAACGGCACCAGCACCTTCAAGCCCTACAACACCCTGACCCGGGGCCAGATCTCCGCCATCGTCTGGCGGATGGAGCAGTACCAGTAAACCGAAAAAAACAGCGGACCGCCGAGGCGGCCCGCTGTTTTTCTGCAGGGAGAGAGGAGCATTATTTCAGCAGCGCGCTGTATACGTCCCGGGGAATGGTGAATTCCACCATGCCCATGTAGCCGGCGGCCACGGTGTACTCGTCGAATACCAGGACCAGGTCGCCGTCCGCATTCCAGTAGAAGCTCTGCTCCGGGTCGATGGCGGTGAATTCGTCCGTCAGATAGCTCAGGGACGCGTCTGCGGCCATCTGTTCCTCCATCTGGCGCAGGACCTCCGCGGACAGGACGGAGACATAGTCCGCGCCGGGCCGGAACAGATCGCCAAGAGTGACGATCTCGCCGGTGGCCTTGTCGATGTGGTAGAATCGGGTGAGATCATAGCCGCTGGCCTTGACCTTGGTGGCATCGATCCGCAGGGTGAACCAGGTGTCGCTGTCCGTCACCACAGAGGAGGTGATGTCCAGACCCTGGTAGCCCTCGCCCGTGGCCTCGCAGTCCGCCTGGAACTGGGCGATCAGCTGGTCGGTAAAGGCCTGCACCTGGTCGTTGACCTCGTCGGCGGCGTCGCTGCCGCCCAGCTCGGGGACGTGGACGTCGGCGGTGTTGTGGCCGTCGTCATACTGGTAATCCCGGAAGGTGACGACCCGCACCACAGCGCCCAGCACCGGGATGTCGCTCATGGCGGCCGCCGCCGAGGGCGAGACGTTGGGAATGGCTACGAATACGGCCAGAGCCGCGGCCACGCCCAGCAGGGCACGGCAGGAACGTTTCTGTTTGGTATCTTTCATAGTGGTCTCCTTTAACGCGGCGCAGGTGTTCCGCACCTTTCCGGCATACGTCTCCGGCAGGGGGAAGGGCTCCTGCTTCGCCCGCTCTTTCAGTCGCTTGTCGAATGGCTCCACCTTGCGCACCTCATTCTTCGTGTAATAGTTGCTTCAGCCGGGATCGTCCCCGGGAGAGACGGGTCTTCACCGCCGCCTCGCTGATGCCCAGGACGGCGCTGATCTCCCGGATGGACAGGTCCTCATAGTAAAACAGGGTCACGACCGCCCGCAGGTCGCAGTTCAGCGCCATGACCGCCTGCCACAGGGACAGACGCTCCGTCTGGTCCGCCGCCGGGGCCGGCAGGAAGTCCTGGACGTCCGCCAGGTCCACCGTGGTCCGCCGCTTTCGGCAGAACTCGTAGCATTTGTTGACCAGGATCTTCAGGATCCAGGGGCGGAACCGCGCCGGGTCCCGCAGGCTGCCGCGGCTTGCATAGGCGGCGCAGATGGCCTCCTGCACGGCGTCCTCCGCATCTTCGTCCTGGCGGAGGATGGACTTGGCGGTGCGGAACATGGCCTCCTGATTCCGGATCACCTGATCGCAGAATGTTTCCTTGTCCAACGGAAAATTTGTCATGGCGGGACTGAGCGCTCCTTTGGGTTCGTTTGACCGGTCAATTATTCAGATGCAGCAGCTGCGGAAAAAGTGACAGGTGAAAGAGAAAAAAATCAGAAAAACCGCCCGCCGGACCAGGGCGGACGGTTTGGATGATCAGACAGACAGCGACTCTGCCAGCTCCAGGCCGGGGTTGTGCTTGGTGAGGAAGCCCACGCTCCATTCGCCGCCGAAGGCCACCAGCAGACGGCCCTTGAAGTCCTCCAGAATGGCGGCGCCGGTGCACAGCACCAGATCCTCCGGCTTGCAGGGGCAGGCAGTGATGACCCGCAGATGCTCATAGGGCAGGCCGGACATGTAGAGCTCCACGCCGTACTCGCTGCGCATCCGGTACTGGAACACATCGAACTGCAGGGTGCCCACCACGCCCACGATGACTTCCTCCATGCCTGCACCGGGCAGCTTGAAGATCTGGATGGCACCCTCCTGGGCGATCTGCTCCGTGCCCTTGATGAACTGCTTGCGCTTCATGGTGTCCTTGGGAGACACCCGCATGAAGTGCTCCGGCTCGAAGGTGGGGATGCCGGAGAACTTGAACTTCTTCCCCGGCACGGTGACGGTGTCGCCGATGGAGAAGATGCCCGGGTCAAACACGCCGATGATGTCCCCGGCGTAGGCCTCGTCGATGATCTCCCGCTCCGCGGCCATCATCTGCTGGGGCTGGGAGAGGCGGAGCTTCTTGTTCCCCTGGACGTGGTAGTATTCCCGGTCCCGCTCGAATCTGCCGGAGCAGATGCGCATGAAGGCCAGCCGGTCCCGGTGGGCCTTGTTCATGTTGGCCTGGATCTTGAACACGAAGGCGGAAAAATCCTCGCTGAACACGTCGATCTCCCCCTGGTCGCTGACCCGGGGCAGGGGCGGCGTGGTCATGCGGAGAAACTCCTCCAGAAACGGCTCCACACCGAAGGTGGTGAGGGCGGAGCCGAAGAACACCGGGGACAGGGTGCCGTTCCGCACGGCCTCCAGGTCAAACTCCCGGCCGGCCCCCAGCAGCTCCACTTCCTCCCGCAGGGCGGCGGCCTTTGCCTCGCCGATCATGTCCTCCAGGGCGGGATCGTCCAGAGCCACCTCAGCGGAGCTGACCTTCTTGCCCCGCTCCTCTGCCTGGAAGAACAGGATCCGCTGCTTCTCCCGGTCGTAGACGCCCTGGAACTCCTTGCCGCAGCCGATGGGCCAGTTGACGGCGTAGGTGTCGATGCCCAGCTCCCGCTCCACCTCTTCGCACAGCTCCAGGGGGTCACGGGTCTCCCGGTCCATCTTGTTGATGAAGGTGAAGATGGGGATGTGCCGCAGGGCGCAGACCTTGAACAGCTTCCGGGTCTGGGGCTCCACGCCCTTGGCGCCGTCGATGACCATGACGGCGCTGTCGGCGGCCATCAGGGTGCGGTAGGTGTCCTCGGAGAAGTCCTGGTGGCCGGGGGTGTCCAGGATGTTGATGCAGAAGCCGCTGTGCTGGAACTGCATGACGGAGGAGGTGACGGAGATGCCCCGCTGCTTCTCGATCTCCATCCAGTCGCTGGTGGCGGCCTTGGCCCGCTTGCCCTTGACCTCACCGGCCTGGGCGATGGCCCCGCCGTACAGCAGGAACTTCTCCGTCAGTGTGGTCTTGCCGGCGTCCGGATGGGAGATGATGGCGAACGTGCGCCGGCGGGAAATTTCTTCTTTTAAGGTTGACATGAACAGTCCTCCAAAACGATAGCAGAGTGTGGGCCGCCATTGCCCCGGCGCGCTCGCGCCGTGCAGGCGTCTGCCGGCGGCAGACCCGCAGGCGCCGGCCGCCGGACATGCCGCAGCGCCGAAAGCGGCGGCCGCATCTGTAAGCTGGACCAATGTACCATATTCTGCACCGATTTGCAAGGTTTCTCCCGGAATTCGGCCGGGAAAGCGGACGCAGGCGCCTGGAAAGAAACCTGAACGCCCGTTTTGGGGCACGGCGGAGGCGCGGTCCGCCTGGCGGGATTTGGAAAAAGAAGGATGACAAAAGAATGAAAGCGGTTTCATTTTGATGAACCATACAACGATGGTTAAGTTTTTTGCACGTCTGTGTAAAATGTATATTAAATGCAAAAAAACCCTTGCACTCACCGGGGAAAGATGGTAATGTTGACTTGAAGAAAGCAAAATATTGGAAAGAGGCTCCCCCTCTTTTACCTGTCGGACAGTTTTAAAAATGAAAGCGATTACATGGAGGACGGCCGCTTGAACTCAACGATCTACGATGTGTCCCGCTTGTCGGGCGTTTCTACCGCCACGGTCTCCCGGGCGTTTTCCAATCCGGAGCTGGTGCGGGAGGGGACGCGGCGGAAGGTGTATGAGGCGGCGGAGGTGCTCCATTACTCCCCCAATGCCATTGCCCAGGCCATGGCCCGCCAGCGGACGGACCGGATCGCCTTTCTGATCTGCAAGGAGGGCGCCACGATCCTGGACGAGTTCTACGCCGGGATCTGCGACGGGATCATGAACGCCGCGAACCGGACGGACTATGAACTGATGATCTCCACGGCGGCGGACTGGGACCTGGCCGCCAACACCTCCAAGAACAAGCAGGTGGAGGGTGTGATCCTGGGCGGCAATGCCAAGCCGGAGCTGGTTTCGGAGCTGCAGAATCGGGGCATCGCCGTGGTGCTGGTGAACAACCGGATGGCGGGATTTGACCTGCCCTGTGTGGTGTCCGACGAATACGGCGGGGTCCGCCAGGCGCTGGAGCATCTCATCAGCCGGGGGCACCGGAACATCGCCATGCTGGCTGGCCGGTTTTCCCCCTACATATTAAATGAGCGGTACCGGGCATTTCTGGAGATCGCCCAGGCTCACGGTTTGCCGGTGGACGCCCGCCACATCAAGCTGTGCGATCCCACGGTGGAGAGCGCC
The DNA here is from genome assembly GCF_016902445.1 of Oscillibacter valericigenes. Classification (GTDB taxonomy): domain Bacteria; phylum Bacillota; class Clostridia; order Oscillospirales; family Oscillospiraceae; genus Oscillibacter; species Oscillibacter avistercoris. The sequence goes on from NZ_JACSNX010000008.1 coordinate 19,340, forward strand.
GCAGAGGCGTGCCGGGAGCTGCTGTCCCGGCCGGACCGGCCCACAGCCATCTTCGGCACCAACGATGTGGTGGCTGCCGGCGCCATGAAGGCGGCCCGCCGCCTGGGCCTGCGGCTGCCGGAAGAGCTGGCGGTGACGGGGCTGGACGATGCCTCCGTCTGCGGGATGCTGGAGCCGGAGCTGACCTCCGTCCACATCGACTGCCGCCGGATGGGAGAACTGAGCGTGGAGCGGCTGCAGTCTTTGCTGGCCGGGGACGAGAATGTGCCCCAGGTCACCGTGGTTCCCACGGAGCTGCGGGTGCGCCGGTCCGCCTGAGCGAGCGCAGAGAGAAGAGAGGATCATCCCGCGGCGGAGAGGCGCCGCGGAAACATAAGGAGGAGAGGATATGAAAGCGAAAAAGCGCATGGGAACGGTGGGAAAGGCCATCGGCTGCGCGGTGCTGCTGGCAGTCGCTCTGTTTCCCATCTACTGGCTGGTGGCCATGGCCATCCGGCCCACGGAGGAGATGCAGGGGCACATCGCCCTGATCCCTCAGGCCCTGACAATTGAGCACTTTGTCAGCCTGTTTGCAGACAAGGGGTTTGGACAGGCCACCATCAACAGCCTGCAGACCACGCTGAGTTCTCTGGTGCTGTCTTTGTTCGTGGGCATCTGCGCGGCGTACATCCTGGCCCGGCGGCGGTTCCGCTTCGGACTGAAGAAGCCCCTGACCTACTGGGTCCTGCTGGTCCGCGTCCTGCCCCCGGTTGCCTTTACCATCCCGCTGTACACCATGTTCAGCTGGGTGGGGCTGCTGAATACCAAGATCCCTGTGACCCTGGCCTGCGTGCTGATCAATGTGCCGCTGATCATCTGGTTCCTCATCAGCTTCTTCCAGGATCTGCCGGAGGAGATCGAGGAGAGCGCCAAGGTGGACGGCGCCACGGAGTGGCAGCTGTTCCGCAAGATTGTCCTGCCCCTGGTGGCGCCGGGCATCGCGGCGGTGGCCATGCTGTCCTTCATGTATGCCTGGAATGAATATACCTATACGGTCATCTTCACCCGCTCCCCCGCCAACAACACGGTGCCCCTGGCGCTGTCCGTGCTGAATACGGAGGATAACCTGACAAACTTCGGCCTGGTGGCGGCCGGCGGCGTGGTGTCCGTGATCCCCATTACCCTGTTTGTGATCTTTGCACAGAACTACTTGATCAGCGGTCTTTCAAGCGGTGCTGTCAAAGAGTAACAAAAATACACGCGACCCTGTTCCAAAACGACTGAAAAGTGGAAAAGTAGGAGGAAAAGAAATGAAAAAGCTACTGACTCTGGTCCTGGCGCTTGCCATGACACTGTCTCTGGCGGCCTGCGGCGGCGATACGACGACCACCGACGACGGCAGCGGAGACACCGGCACCGGCGAGCCCACCAAGATGACCCTGATCCTGCGGGGCGGCGCCTACGGCGAGTCCCTGCAGGCCATGCTGGAGCCCTTTGCGGAGGAGCACAACGTGGAATTCGAGGTCCTGCTGCAGTCCTTTGATGACCTGCACACCGGCATTGCCCTGGACGCAGTCAACGAAACCGGCACCTATGACCTGTGCATGGTGGACGGCTCCTGGATGGCCGAGTTCACCGAGAACGGCGTGCTGGCCAATCTGAGCGAGATGGGCTACAGCTTCGATGACGACGTCATCCCCGCCACCACCACCATCTGCATGGTGGACGACGACATCTACCTGGCACCTTACTACGGCAACGTGACCGTCATGATGTACAACAAGGAGCTGCTCTCCGAGGCCGGCTATGCCCCCGAGGACATCGACTCCTTCGCGGACCTGATGGACATTGCCCAGAAGACCAAGGATGCCCACCCCGACAAGAACGGCTTCCTGGTCCGCGGCGGCAGCGCCGACAACATCCTCTCCGACTTCCTGCCTCACCTGGTGGTCCACGGCGGCTGGGTCGTGGATGAGAACAACAACCCCACCGTTGATACCCCCGAGTTCAAGGCCGCCATGGAGGAGTACCTGGCCCTGTACAACCTGGGCAGCAGCCTGGACAAGGATGACATCGTGGCCTCTGTGACTGCCGGCGATACCGCCCTGGCTCAGATCTGGCCCGGCTGGTACACCCCCACCGCTGACGGCCCCGCCGACTACACCACCATCCCCACCAAGCTGACTGACGACGGCGAGGACATGGGCGCCGTGGCCCTGCAGGGCGTGTGGTGCATCGGCATCCCTGACAACGCCCCCCACAAGGAGCTGGCCCTGGAGTTGCTGGAGTACGTCATGAGCCCCGAGGTACAGCTGGCCTCCATTGAGCAGAACGGCGTGCCCTGCCGCTTCAGCTGCCTGACCGATCCCACCGTGCTGGAGACCTATCCCCACCTGGAGACCGTCTGCGGCGCCCTGCAGACCGGCGTGTACCGCCCTGTGATCGAGGAGTGGACCCAGTTCACCAACATCCTGGGCACCGAAATGGACAACATCATCCAGGGCACCAAGACCATGGACGAGGCTCTGTCTTACGCGCAGGAGCAGCTGGAGCAGCTGATGGCCGGCTGATCCCCCTTCCACCCAACTGACCCCGCAGATATGCAAGCGGCCGGGGCGCCGTGACGGCGTCCCGGCCTGCTCCCCTTACGCTCCGGAACTGCCGGGCGGAACCTCTCGAATTTGTGAGGCTATCGTATGAAGAGAAATGAGATCAGAAAATTGAATAGCGCACAGGCTTCGACCACTCGATTTGGAATCGGAATGCTCACGCCCACCATGATCGTGCTGCTGGTCATGACGGCATATCCCCTGATTTTCACTTTTGTTTACAGCTTTACGGATTACAACTATCTGAAAGGGACCGAACAGGCATCCTTTATCCTGTTCGACAACTACACCAAGCTTTTTAAGAACGGATATTTTCAACAGGCGGTGTGGAACACCATTAAATTCACCATCCTGGCGGTGGTGCTGGAGATGGGAATCGGCCTCCTGATTGCGGTATTTATCAACACCCTGAAGCGGGGACAGAAGATCATGCGGACGCTGCTGCTGCTGCCCTATCTGCTGCCCGCTGTTACGGTAGCCCTGAGCTGGCGGATGATGCTCTCCGCCAACTACGGCATTGTCAACCAGTTCCTGAAGTCTGTGGGCCTGCCGGTCTTTAACTGGTTTATGGACACCAAGACGGCTTTTGGGACGATCCTGGTGATCGACGTATGGCAGAATGTGCCCTTTGTGTTCCTGCTGCTGTACGCCTCCCTGCAGTCTGTGTCTGAAAATCAGTATGAGGCTGCCCGGATCGACGGGGCCGGCTTCCTTCAGCAGTTCTGGTATGTGACCCTGCCCAACATCAAGGGCAGCCTGGCTCTGTGCGCTCTGCTGCGGACCATCGACACCTTCCGCCTGTTCGAAAAGGTGAACGTCCTCACCGGAGGCGGCCCGGCCGGCACGACCACGACCATTACGCAGTTCCTGTACAATTACGGCATCAAACCGCTGGACTTCGGCTACGGCAGCGCCGGCGCCATCGTCATGACGGTCCTGGTGCTGATCCTCTCCAGCTTCTACATCAAACGGGCCATGGGTTGACGCCTATGGAAGAACTGAAGCTGACTTTTGTCAATGTGGGCTATGGCGAAGCCATGGTCCTGGAGTGTCCGGACCCGGCCTTTCCCGGCGGCACATTCGTCATGGTGATCGACGGCGGCAGCGCCGAGCCGGAGGAGTACCAGGGCAGCGGCACTGGCCGCATCCCCCTGGACCAGTATCTCTCCCTGCGGGGCGTGGACCACATCGATGTGATGGCGGCCACCCATGTCCATGAGGACCATCTCTGCGGCCTGCTGCCTGTGGCGGACCGCCTGCGCCCCGGCACCTTCTGGCAGACGCTGCCGGGAGATCTGCCCGGGGCCATGCGCCAGCTGGAGGTCCCGGCGGAGCGGCTGACCATTTCCCGGGGAAAGTTCCTCTGCGCGCTCAACGACTATCAGACCCTCTGCCGGCGGCTGCAGGCGCAGGGCTGCCCGCAGCTGACGCTGGCCGCGGGCACGGTGCTGCATCCGTGCAGGGATCTGACGGTCCGGGTGCTGGGCCCCTCCCCCATCCGGGCCCGCCAGCTGGAGGATCTCTGCCGGGAGCTGTACCGGGAGGCGGACGAGGACGCCTTCTGGCGGAAGCTGGACCGTCTGGACGCCGCCATGAACAACTACAGCCTGATCCTGCTGCTGGAGTACCGGGGCACCCGCATCCTGCTGCCCGGAGACACCAACTGCATGGGATACGGCAGTCTTGCGGAAGAGGATCTGCGGGCGGACCTGTTCAAGGTGGGCCATCACGGCCAGCGGGACGGGATCTCCCGCCCCCAGATCCAGCGGATCGCCCCCAAGGCGGTGGTGTGCTGCGCCTCCAGCGACCGGCGCTACAACAGCGCGGAGCCGGGCATCCTGCGGATGATGGCGGACAGCGGGGCGGAGCTGTTCTTTTCCGACTGCCCGCCGGGGCCGGACGGCACGGTGCCGCCGCCGCACAGCGCGCTGACGTTTACCGTGGGCGCAGATGGTGCCCTGCAGGGTGTGTACGCAGGCTGAACAGCGGATCTTCCGAAACACAAAACGGCCGCCGGCTTTTTAGCCGACGGCCGTTTTTGTATGTTCAGGGGCCGGATCAGGCGCCCAGCAGGCACTGCTCCAGCGCGGAGACGGCAGCCTCTGCGTCATCCCCCTCTGCCGTCAGCGTGACGAGCGCCCCCATCCCGATGGAGAGGGAAAGCACGCCCAGCAGGCTTTTGGCGTTGACGTTGTTGGTGCCGTATGTCACGCGGATCAGGCTGGAAAAGCGGTTTGCAGTCTGGATAAAAGTGGCTGCTGTCTGGTGGTGCAGACCGTCGGGGACCTGGACCTTGACCTCTTTAGTGAACTGCATGGAAAGACCTCCCTAGTTGATCGTCGCTGCGGGTATCCGCCCGCTCGTCGTGGTATGTTCATTATACACGGTTTTCCCGGAACGGGCAAGAATATAAAACAGATTTGAGGCGGTATCTCACATCCGCATGGCCGCATCCAGAGCCAGCTCGGACCGCTCACACTCGTCCGGCAGCATGGTCAGCTGCACGCACAGAGGGCTGCCCCGCATCCGGTCCGCCGCATAGCTGAGGCCGTTGCTCTGCTCATCCAGCAGCGGATGGTCGATCTGCGCGGGATCGCCCAGCAGGATGACCTTGGTGCCGCGCCCCACCCGGGTGATGATGCCCTTGACCTGGCGGGGCGTCAGGTTCTGCGCCTCGTCGATCATCAGCCAGGTGTCGGTGATGGAGCGGCCGCGCATGAAATTCATGGCCTCGGCTGTAATGACGCCGGTGGTGAACAGATAGTCGATGCGGCTGCGCAGTTCCTCTTCGGTGCGCTTCTCCTTTTTACCGTCCAGGTCCAGCAGGATCTCCAGATTGTCCACAATGGGGCGCAGGAGCGGGGAGATCTTCTCCTGCTCGCTGCCGGGGAGGAATCCGATGTCCTGGTCGAACTGGGCATTGGGCCGGCAGACCAGGATCTTGCGGTAGGTCCGCTCCTCCGCCTCCAGCACCTGCTCCAGACCGGCGGCCAGGGTGTAAAAAGTCTTGGCCGTTCCCGCCGGACCCTTGGCGATCACCAGCGGAGCCTCGTCGGCGCTCAGCAGCAGCGCCTCCTGCAGGAACTGCTGCCCCACGCTCCGGGGCTTGACGCCGAAGGGGCGGGCGCCGCCGTGGACAAGGGGCACTGCCCGCCCGCCGTGGAAACGGCCCAGCATGGTCTTTTTTTCCGATACGTCTGAGCGCAGCAGCAGGAACTGATTTTCCGTCAGGCGCACTGGCTGCCGCGCGCCGTCCTGGCCCACCGTGTACAGGTCCCCCGCCGGGAGCCCCTTTTTCCGGAAGGAAGCGAGCAGCTCATTGGGCACGTACACATCGGCCCGCCCCGTATAGGGGGCCGCGCTGCTGGGCACCTGATCGGTGGTGAAGTCCTCTGCCGGAACGCCCATCATCTGGGCCTTGATCCGGGACACGATGTCCCGGGTCACCAGTGTGGCAGGGGTCCCCTCCTCCAGCAGGCCCCTGCAGACCTTCAGGACCCGCCCGTCCCGGCTGGAGGGATCCATGCCGTCCGGCAGGGGCACCGCGATGTGATTCACCTCCAGCCGCAGCGAGCCGCCGCCCGGAAGCGGCACGCCCTCCAGCAGATTCCCCTGCCGCCGGAGCTGCTCCAGAAAGCGGATCACCTGTCGGGCATTGCTGCCCGGTTCTCCCTCTGCGCGCTTCAGGCCGTCCAGCTCCTCCAGCACGGCCAGCGGCAGAACGATGTGATTGTCCTCAAAGGACTCCAGGGCATAGGGGGCCTGCATGAGCACATTGGTATCCAGGACGTAAGTTTTCTGCATGGTCATTCTACCTTTCTGATCAGGATCGGCCGGGCGGCCCGCGGCGGCGCGGGCCGCCGGACCGGCGCGCAGAAGCGCCGGCGCCGGCATGGCCGCTCAGGGCACAGGCCGGCTCCGGCGCAGGAAGAGGCTGACGGCTGCCAAAACGACTGGGGCTCATCCGCCGCACCTCCCGAACAGTTCCAGATCTTGTCTGACTCCAGTATAGGCGAAGTTCGGCGCCGGCACTATCCTGTGCCGGTAAAGGGCAGGTAAAACTTTGCGGAGGGCGCCGCCGGCCCGGGCGGCTGAATGAAAGACCCCCGGAAGAGCCGGAAGGCTCCCGGGGGTACTGCCTGTCAGAAGAACAGATGGATGTCACAGATTCACCAGGACCTGCATGGTCAGCACCAGGGTGATCAGGGCGATGGGATAGGTGGTGGCGTAGGGCGCCGCCACATCGTCCGTGCCGGAGAGCTCCACCAGCATCGCCAGGGCCGGCGTGCTGGTCATGCTGGCGGTGAGAGAGCCCAGACCGTTGAGCAGCGGCAGCCGCAGCAGCTTCCGGGACACGAAATAGCCCGCTGTCATGGGGATGATGGCCAGCAGCGCGCCGTACAGGATCAGGCTGGGGCCATACTCGGCCAGGATCTCCGCCAGGCGCTGGCCGCCCTCCGCCCCCGCGGAGGAAAAGAAGAGGATCAGGCCGATCTCCTTGAGCGGGCCGAAGAGGCTGGGGGTGGGCCGCAGGTCCACCGGGCCTGCGCGGCCGATATGCCCCACCAGCAGACCCACGATCAGGGGGCCGCCGGCGGTCCCCAGGGAGAAGGCACCGCCCCCCGGCAGGGGGATGGAAACAGCCCCCAGAAGTGCGCCCAGCACCACGGTGAGGGAAAAGGCGAAGAAGCCCCATTTTTCGATGCGGAAGGACTTGCGGCCGGCGGGAGCCTCGGCGGCGGGCGGGGGGCCGATCAGCGTCCGCTCGTAGGCCATGTCCGCGTGGAGCAGCCGGGGCAGGATCTGGATGAACAGGACCTTGCACACCACTCCCACGGGATAGATGATGCCGTATCCGGCGGAGACGCTGGCCGCCGCGGCTTCTCCGGCGACGGCCTCCCGGGCGGCCGCCAGGCCCGGAGAGGTGGTGAAGGCGCCGGCCATCATGCCCACAGCCAGAGGCGTGTCCACATGGGCCAGCAGGATGATGGCGCCGCAGGTCACGGCGCCCACCGCCGCCACAGTGATGCAGAGGAGGATATAGGCCCTGCCGTTGGTCCGCAGCTGGCGGAAAAACGTCGGCCCGGCGCTGAGACCCACGGAGGCGATGAACAGCAGCAGGCCCAGCGTCTGGATGGAGGGGGAGATGGAGACGCCGAAGTGCCCGAACAGCAGCCCCGCCAGAAAGATGCCCGAAGAGCCCAGGCTGATCCCCTTGATGTGGACCCGGCCGATCAGATAGCCGGTGACCGCGATCAAAAAGATCGCCAGCATTTCCCGGGACGTCTCACTCAGAATGAACATGGACCAGTCTCCTCCGTTCCGCCTGGATGTCATATATCCAAAATACCATATTTCAGGAAGCATCACAAGGACCTGACGTGAAATTCCCAGCCGATGGCGTCCCGGCGGCGGGGGCGGCGGGAAAGGGAAAGCCAGGCGGACATCCGCCTGGCTTTTCGGTGTGTGTCATATGTGCGGGGAAAGAAAAGGGATCTGACCGTGCGTCCGCGGGGATCAGGCATCCTTGCCGCCGGAGAGGTTTCTGCGGACCTCCGCCTCCACGACGGAGATGGGCAGCTTCTCAGTCTCGGCCCGCAGCTCGTCGAACTCCTTCATGCCGTCGGCCTTGACATCCTCCCACTCCTTGGCGAAGGAGCCGTCCACGATGCGGTCGTACTGCTCTTCGATGAAGGCCCGCATGGAGGTGTTGTCCACCATCTTGAAGCGGGACATCTGGCCGTACTGGCTGGTGCGGCTGTGGAGAGGCAGCTGCTTGAACAGGCCCATGTCGGCCATCTTCTCCATCATCACCATGGGCTCCTTGGACATATACATCTCCGTCAGGACAGCCTCGGCGGGCAGGCCCTTCTCCTGATAGAAGTCAAAGGCGGTGACGAACACGTTCATGATCAGGGGCCAGATGGCCTGCTCGCTCATCAGGTCCAGATAGGTCTCGTCGTTGAAGGTCACCTCGATGGCGCCGGCCTTGGTGGAGCCCAGCGCCTTGGCCAGGCCCAGGGCGATCTCCTTGGCGTGGCCGGTGGCGTCCTGATTCACCACCAGGAAGGTGGGGAAGCCGGTGCCGTTCTCATAGGTCTCCCGCACGCCCTTGCCGATCATGCGGGGAGCCACCATGATCACGTCCAGATCCGCAGCCGGCTTGATGAAGCCGTAGGTGATGTTGTAGCCGGAGGCGAAGTTCAGCGCGGCGCCGGGATGCAGGTTGGGGGCGATGTCCCGCTCATAGATCTCGGGAGCCACCTCGTCCGGCAGCAGCAGGAACAGGATATCGGCCTTCTTGGCCGCCTCGGCGATGGAATAGGTGTGGAAGCCGTCCTCGTTGGCGGTGTTCCAGGACGCGTCGTGGATGCTGCCCACGATGATGTTCTGGACGCCGGAGTCCCGCATGTTCAGCGCCTGAGAGCGGCCCTGGTTGCCGTATCCGATGATGGCGACAACTTTATCCCGCACCACGTTGATATCGCCGTCTTTATCGTAATAGACCTTGCCCATTTGTGAAGACCTCCCGATTCTGTTGGATTAGAATTTTGAAACATAAGACATCTGATGTCTAAATCTTAGCACAAAAAGACCGCCTGTCAAGAAGAGAATGACAGACGGAGACAGAAAACGGCATTGTGCACAAGCCGCACAATGCCGTTTTGTATGGATTCATAACAGGGAGTTCTCGATCCGGGGCAGGGAGAGGGACCAGCGGTCGGCGCTCTCCTCAATGGCTTCGGCGGCCAGCTCAGCCCGCCGCTGCAGGATGCCGGCAAAGATCTTCTCGTGGTCCGCCAGGGCCACCTCCGGGTATTTTCGGATGGAGGCGCCGATGCTGTCCCGGAAGAGGGCGTTGAGGGCGGTCCCCATGGAAATCAGAAAGGCGTTGTGGGTGGCCTGCAGAATCTGGTTGTGGAAGCGGAGATCATCGTCCACGGTGAGCGTGCCGTCCCGGCAGCGGGCGCGGAACTGCTCCAGGGCCTCCCGGATCGCCGTGATATCCGCCTCCGTGGCGGTGGCGATGGCCTGGGTGGTATAGGCCTCCTCGATGATCTTGCGGAATTCCCGCAGCTCCTCTGCGCTGCCGCTGAGCAGATAGAGGTGGGACAGAAAGACGTTCAGATAGCCCTGCTCCGGATTTTCGCTGATGACGGTGCAGAGTCCCCGGCGGATCTCCACCACGCCCAGGGCCTCCAGCATCTTGATGGCTTCCCGGACACTGCTTTTGCTGACGCCCAGCTCCTCGGAGATCTGCTGCTCGGTGGGCAGCGCGTCTCCCGGCTGGAGCTTCTGGTCCAGGATGATTTTTTCGATGGACTCCATCACCTGCTTGGAAAGGCTCTTTCTGGTCCTTTTCGGCTTCATTTCCATACTGCAAGATCCCCCTGCCCTGCCCCGGCCGCTTTTGGGACGACGGAATCGCCCCTGAAAAAAGGAGCGGCCTCTGGAGGCTTTTTGATCCCTTGGATCTCTTATAATCGTACTTTATCACGGAACTGTCCAAAATGCAATCGATCTTGCAAAAAGTCAGAATGATCGAAAGCATCTGCACAGCTGGACCGGCTACTGGAGGGTTTGCACAAAAACTTTTTTTGATTTTAGCTCATCTGCAAATTGACAGATCTGCGCAGACAAGAGTATTGTTTTAAATATCCAAGACATCTGATATCTGCTATCTGATAAGTACGGTGCAACCATTGAGGAGGGTTCATATGAGCAAGATTGATCTGAAAAATGTAGATTTTGAGACCCTGATCATCCACGCGGGACAGGAGCCGGACAAGGCTTACGGCTCCCTTGCCACTCCGATTTATCAGACGTCCACCTTCTGCTTTGAAACGGTGGAAGAGGGCGCCGCAAAGTTTGCCAACCAGATCCCCGGCTTCGTCTACTCCCGCGGCGGCAACCCCACCACCCGGGCCTTTGAGCTGAAATGCGCCGCCATGGAGGGCGGCGAGGACGCGGTGGCGGCGGCCTCCGGCATGGGCGCTGTGGGTTCCGTGATGACTGCGTTCCTGCACCCCGGCGACCACGCCATCTTTGACACGGCGGTCTACGGCGGCACCAACTACGTGGCCACCACCAATCTGCCCGGCATGGGCGTGGAGGTCTCCCGCGTGGACACCGGCGACCTGGAGGCCGTGAAGGCCGCCATCCGGCCCAACACCAAGATGATCTATTTCGAGACCCCCAACAATCCCATGATGAAGGTGACGGACGTCCGGGCCATCAAGGACATCGCCGGAGCCGACATCCGGGTGGTGGTGGACGGCACGTTCGCCCCTCCCCCGGTGCAGCATGTGCTGCAGCTGGGCGCCGATATCGTGCTGCACAGCATCACCAAGTACATCAACGGCCACGGCGACGCCCTGGGCGGCGTGGTCATCGGCCGGGCGGACGACATCAGGCTGATCCGCGCCAACAGCGTGACCAAGATCAACGGCTGCCCGCCCTCTCCCTTCAACAGCTATCTGGTGCTGCGGGGCATGAAGACCCTGGCCCTGCGGATGAAGCAGCACTGCGCCAGCGCCATGGAGATCGCCCGCTATCTGGAGGCAAATCCCTATGTGAAGGCGGTGTACTATCCCGGGCTGGAGAGCCATCCCCAGCATGAGCTGGCCAGCCGGCAGATGGAAAACGGCATGTACGGCGGCATGATCAGCTTCGAGCTGAAGGACGACGTCAAGGGCCTGAGCAGCTTTGCGGCAGGCAAGAAGCTGCTGAACAGCCTGAAGATCCCCGCCATTGCTGTCTCTCTGGGCGACCCCGACTCCCTGATCGAGCATCCCGCCAGCATGACCCACGCCAATGTCTCCCCCGAGGACCGTCTGGCGGCCGGCATCACGGACGGCCTGATCCGCCTGTCCGTGGGCCTGGAGTCCGCGAAGGACCTGATCGCGGACTTCGAGCAGGCGTTCGCCGCGATTTGATTCTTGTTTGAAAACTAAATAATAGATGGAAGGAGAAATCTCATGTCAGATAATACCCGAAAGAAGTATGGACTATCCGCGTTTCTTCCCCTGGCAGCCTTCCTGATTGTTTACCTGGGTTCCGGAATTCTTTTCACAGCGCTTGGCTATGGAAGCGAGGCCTTTAAGCAGATCCCGAGAACCTTTGCCCTGGTCGTTGCCCTTTTGGTCTGTCTGCTGATGGGCGGCAAAGAACGGTCCCTTGATTATCGAATGGATTCGTTCTGCTCCGGCGCGGCTGACAAAGACACGATCATGATGGTCGTTGTATTCCTTCTGGCCGGAGCGTTTTGCGGTGTCGCGCGGGCGATGGGCGGCGTCGACGCAACGGCAAATCTGGGCCTCAGTCTGGTCCCTCATGAGTTTCTCTGCGCTGGTATCTTTATTATTTCCGCCTTGATCGCAACTGCAATGGGGACCGGCATGGGCACAATCTCTGCCGTCGGACCGATCGCCTTCGCGGTTGCCGATGGGTCTGGCGTTTCCATGGCGACCGCCATGGCAGCCGTTTTGGGCGGCGCCATGTTCGGCGACAACCTGTCCATGATCTCTGACACCACCATCGCTGCCACCCGCGGTGCCGGATGCGAGATGCGGGACAAGTTCAAGATGAACGGCGCCATTGCCGGTGTATCCGCGGTCATCGCAATCATCATCTTCGTGATCGTGGGAAGCGGCACATCTACGATCACCGAGTCGTATGATTACAGCCTGATCAAAGTGGTTCCCTACATCTTCATTCTGGCGGGCGCTCTGCTGGGCCTCAATGTATTTATCCTGCTGATCTCCGGCGTTGTTGTAGCGGCGGTGATCGGATTTGGGACCAGCAGCTTTACCTTTGTTGAAATGGCCCAGGCCGTTGGAACGGGCATGGCCGATATGTTTGAGATCAGCTTCTTTGCGCTGTTCCTGCGCGGTGTGATCGGCGTTGTTCAGGAGCTGGGCGGTGTGGATTGGGTCGTCCACAAGATGACCCGCAATGTCAAGTCCCGGAAGGGCGCGGAGTACTCCATGGCAGCCATGGTTTCCGCGTTTGATGTCGCCATGGAGAATAATACCATCGCAATCATCATGGCAGCGCCCCTGTGCAGGCCGATGGCAGCAGAGCACAACATCTCTCCAAAGCGGGTAGCGTCGATTCTGGATATTTTCTCCTGTATCGTTCAGGGCATGCTTCCTTACAGCGCCCAAGTTCTGCTGTGCGCCTCCTTTGCGGGGATTTCTCCTCTGGCTGTAGTGGGCAACAACTTCTATTGCATGGTTTTGGCAGTTGTGACCCTGCTGACGATTCATTTTGGCCTCGGCTGGACTAAGGAGGAAAAGAACGGCGTTAAGCTGTATGATGAGGACCTCAATGTCATTGCTGAAAAGGTAGAGCACTAAAGGGGGTGCAGATATATGGGCAAACGTGTCTATCTCTCCTATCTTCTGGATGAGGACAGCGTCGTCTGGCCGGGAGAGCCCACCGTCAGGATCGAGCAGGACACAAGCATCCGGCAAAACGGGTACAACTCCTTTAAGACAACGCTGCCCAACCACCACGGGACCCATATGGACGGCCCCGCTCACTTCAATCCCGACGGCCCCCGGCTGATGGAGCTCCCCATGGAGTACTTCTGCTTTGACCGCGTGGCAGCGGCGGATGTGCCCAAGGATCCGGGCGAGGGCATCGTCCCGGAGGACCTGAAGCCCTGGGAGGAGGCCATCCGGGCGGCGGATCTGCTGCTGCTGAAGACGGGCCTCTGCAAGATCCGGGACACGCAGCCCCGTGTCTATGAGGCTCAGGGAGCCTTTCTCACCCCGGAGGTGTGCCGGTATCTGGTGGAGACCTTTCCGGATCTGAAGGCCATCGGGCTGGATTTCCTCTCTGTGGGGACGCCCGCCAACCAGCTGTCCAAACAGGCTCACCGCATCCTGTTCGGATGCCACAACGGGAAGTACATCCCGGCCATCGAGGACATGGACCTGCGTCCGCTGTTTGAGACGGAGACCCCGCTGAAGTCTGTGATCGCGGCGCCTCTGCGGCTGGGAAAGGTCGACAGCAGCCAGGTGACGGTCATCGGCGAGTTCCGGGAGTGACCTTCTTGTAAAGTGACAGCGCCCCAGCCAGCAGGCCGGGGCGCTGTGTCCTTTTGCGCCGTTTTGGCGGCCGCAAGAGGAAAAATAAGGGAAACACGGCGGAGAAAAACCCTGAAACCATTGCGGTTTCAGGGTTTCTTTTGGCGGAGAAGGAGGGATTCGAACCCTCGAGACCCTTTAGGGGCCTACATGATTTCCAATCATGCGCCCTCGACCAACTAGGCGACTTCTCCATGGCTGATCCAGTTTCACACAGGCTTCCATTGTACACTGCCAAAATCGACAGCGTTATTATTATACCAGAGCTTTTTGAAAAGTCAACCCCCCAAAAACGGAAAAAACGGATTTTGAAAAAAAGAGGAGGGCCGCAGCCCTCCTCCCCGCGCCTCAGCGCATTTCGGAAACGATGCTGTCCACGGCATGGTCCACGGCGACACCCAGCTTGTGGATACTTTTCCCCACCTGTGTTTTCATGGGGTCCCTGCCGTAGGGCAGCATCATTCCCACAGCGGCGCCGGCCATGATCCCGGCGCCCATACCGACCCAAAATCCGGTACATAATCTCATGATCAGTCACTCCTTTGCGGCCTGGGCGTAGTATGGCCTCTTTTCCGGGAAAAAACCGCGGCCTCATTTGCCAAAAACCGTTATACACGGTATAATGAAAAAAACCATGAAAACGGGCCCGGCCCAAGGGAGGAACCATGACCACGATCTATCTGATCCGCCACGCAGAGGCGGAGGGAAACCTGTACCGCATCGCCCAGGGACAGGACAACAGCATCCTGACGGACCTGGGCTGGCAGCAGATCCGGGCGCTGGAGCGCCGCTTTGCGGAAATTCCCGTGGATGCGGTGTATGCCAGCGACCTCTACCGCACCTGCGCCACCGCCAGCGCCATTTACAGGCCCAAGGGGCTGCCCCTGCACCGGCGGCGGGATCTGCGGGAGATCTGCGTGGGCGTCTGGGAGCAGAAGACCTGGGGCGAGATCGCCCGGCGGGACCCGGAGCAGCTGGAGGACTTTAACCGCCGGCTGCACCTGTGGCACGTGGAGGGCGCAGAGACGCCCCAGGCAGTCCAGGCCCGCATGCTGGCCGCGGTGCGGGAGATCGCGGCGGCCAACGACGGGAGGACGGTGGCGGTGTTCTCCCACGGGTGCGCCATCCGGCTGACGCTGGCGGCGCTGCAGGGGATCCCGCTGGAGGAGCTGGGCCGGACACCCACCGGCAGCAACACGGCGGTGTCTCTGCTGCGGGCGGAGGGAGCGGACATCGAGGTGGTCTATCGGGACGACGCCCGCCACCTGACGGACCCCGCCTGCACCCGGGGGCTGACGCTGAAAAAGCGGGCCAACGGCCTGGAGCCGGGGCTGTATTTCGAGCCGCTGCCGCCGGAGCTGACGGAATTTCCCGCCGCCTGCGCCGGAAGGACGCCGGACCTGCCGGCATGCGCCGCCGTGCTGACGGGATATCTGAACGGGACGCCGGTTGGAGCGGTGGCCTTTGACGAAGGCCGGGAGGCCGCGGAGGGCTGCGGCTGGATCCCGCTGCTGGCGGTGGCGGAGCCGTGGCGGCGCCGGGGCTACGGCGTGCAGTTCATCGGACAGGCGGTGATGCACTACCGCCCCCTGGGCCGGGACCGGCTGCGGCTGCCGGCGCCGGAGACCGAGGCCGCGGAGCGATTCTGCCGGGAATTCGGCTTTTCCCCGGCGGATGACGGCCGGGCCTGGGAAAAAGACATCGGATATGACCCGGAGTTTCTGGGGACGTGATGAAGATACGGCAGGGGGCCGGAGCATCGCTCCGGCCCCCTGCTGGGTATTATTCCAGATGACGGGCAATGTCCTGGGTCAGCCGGGCCGTCATGCCCCAGATGGCGTGGCCCTGCCAGTACCAGATGGGGATCTCCACCCGTCCCCGGTCCCACCGGTAGTCGGCGGGGATGCCCACGTGTTCATAGGGGAAGTCCCCCGGCACCTCCGGCAGCAGGGCATAGGCGTACTGCTCCGGCGGGGTCTGGCGGAAGAAGGACAGCGGGGCGGTGAACGTGGTCCCCACCTCCGCAGAGGAGGGGGCCATGGCGGCAAAGCCGGCGGCGGACACCAGGCCCAGCACCGGCTGCATGAGGAACCCGGCCTGATTGCAGATGAAGTCCGGCTTGCCCAGGATCTCGATCTCCCGCCGGGGGATGGCCAGCTCCTCCTCCGTCTCCCGGAGGGCGCACTGCTCCGGGGTCTCCCCCGCCTCCATGCGGCCGCCGGGGAAGCAGACCTCCCCGGGCTGACGGTGGAGGGCGGCTGCGCGGACCTCGTAGAGCAGGTGCAGGCCGTCCGGCCGCTCCACCAGGGGGCACAGGACGGCATAGCTGTGCCGGGCTCCCAGCAGGCCCGGGATATGGCCGCCGTAGTGGCGGCGCAGGCTCTCCAGCTCTCTCACAGCAGCATCCTCAGCGCCCGCTGCCGGTTGGAGATCTCCACCACCGGCACGCTGGGGGCGTATTCCCCGTCCAGAGACCAGGGGAGCTCCTCCTCCGTCTCCAGCCGGAGGGAGGAGACGTGGCGGAACACCAGGCCGGGACTGTCGTACTGCTGGTTCAGCAGGGCCAGCACCAGGTTCTGCAGGTCAATGGCCGTCTTGGGACTGCGGACCAGCAGCATCTCGAATTTTCCGTCGTCCAGCACCACCCGCTCGGGGTCCAGCTTCATCAGCCCGCCGATGGAGGTGGAGTTGCACACGGCGCCGAACAGATAGTCCCCGTCCAGCACCTCATCGTCGGCGGTGAGGCGGATGTGATAAGGGCGGAGGGTGTTGAGATCCTTCATGCCCTCCAGGATATAGGCAAAGTGCCCCAGGGCGTTCTTGGCCGCCTGGGAGGCGGCGTAGGAGCTGCGGGTGAAGGCGCCGAAGGACGCCACGTAGATGAAGCTCCGCTGGTTCCACTGGCCGATGTCCAGGGCCCGGACATTCCGCTGGGCGATCCGCTCGGCGGCCGCCGCCGGGTCCCGGGGGATCTGGAGGCTGGAGGCGAAGTCGTTGGTGGTCCCCTGGGGGAGATAGCCCAGAGGCGGGGGGGCGTCCAGCCGCATGAGGCCGGAGATGACCTCGTTCAGGGTCCCGTCTCCGCCGGCGGCAACGATCAGGTCATACGACTTCCCCTCTCGGGCCACAGTCTCGGCGGCATCCTCCGGGGCGGCGGTCTCATGGATCCGGATGAGATAGCCGGCGCCGGAGAGGATGGCCAGCGCGTCGAACAGCGGGCCGTGGGGCTTGTTGCGCCCGGCCCGGGGATTGAGAATGAACAGCAGCTTTTTTTCCTGCAAATGGGACACCTCCCGGTGGACAGTTTCATCAAACAGAATGCAAAATAGTATAGCACGGCACCCGGCAGAATTCAATTGCATAAATATGGAGGAACTATGAACTTTTCGCACCCCGGCGCGCCCGGCACTTTTTTTGGGAAAAGCCTTGCAATCCCAGGGCCGTTCGTGTACAATACACCCTGGCGGGGAGAACGTTATAAAAATAACGCATCCCGCAAGGCTCCTGATAAAATTGAATAGAGCCGAACATTTCTGTCAGGGCGGACAGCTTCCGCCCAACACTGACTCGAAATGAGCAGTGATGCAAAGGAGAAAACCATGAAGAAGAGGCTATTGGCACTCCTTCTTCTGACGGGCCTCCTGAGCGCCGCACTCACCGGATGCGGAGGCGGCAGCACAGAGCAGGCGTCAGAGGACGGACAGACAGCGGACGGCTCTACCGGAGCGCGGGCCCAGGCGAATGAGATCGTGGTGGGCATCGCGCAGGACCTGGACGAGAGTCTTGACCCTCACCTTGCGGTGGCGGCAGGAACCAAGGAGGTCATGTTCAACGTCTTCGAGGGACTGGTGAAGCCCACCCCCGAGGGAGAGTTGATCCCCGCGGTCGCTGACCATTACAAGATTTCTGAGGATCAGACCACGTACACCTTCACCCTGCGGGAAGGGGTACAGTTCCACAACGGCGATCCGGTAGAGATGCGGGATGTTGTATATTCCATCAAACGCTGCGCCGACGATTCAGAGGGCACGCCCCTGATCCCGGCGCTTTCTGCGATTTCCAGCATGGATGCGGACAGCACCACACTGACCATCACCCTGGATCAGCCGGACAGTGAGTTCCTGTCCTATCTGACCCTGGCCATCCTGCCGGAGGACTATCCGGACCAGGCCACTGCCCCCGTGGGCACCGGGCCTTTCAAATTCGTGTCCCGGACGGCCCAGGACTCCATCGTCCTGGAGCGGTTCGACGGCTACTGGGGCACCCCGGCCCAGCTGGACAAGGTGACCTTCCGGATCATCGAGAACGCGGACAGCCTGGTGATGAGCCTGCAGAGCGGGGCCATCGACATGTTCGCCCACCTGACCAGCACCCAGGTGGCCCAGCTGGGGGACGACTTCCAGGTGCTGGAGGGCACCATGAACCTGGTACAGGCCCTGTACCTGAACAACGCCGTGGAGCCCTTCAACAACGAGCTGGTGCGGCAGGCCCTGTGCTATGCCGTGGACAAGCAGCAGATCATCGATCTGGCCTTTGACGGGTACGGCAGCCCCATCGGCTCCAGCATGTATCCGGCCTTCCAGAAATATTTTGTGGAGGACCTGACAGACTATTACTCCTATGACCCGGACCTGGCCAGGGAGCTTCTGGCGGAGGCGGGGTATCCTGACGGGTTCTCCATGACCATCACGGTCCCCTCCAACTACCAGCCCCACATCGACACCGCCACCGTGCTGGTGGAACAGCTGCGGGCGGTGGGCATCACAGCGGAGATCCAGCCGGTGGACTGGGGGACCTGGGTGGATGAGACTTACACCAACCGCCAGTTCCAGTCCACGGTGATCGGCGTGGACGCCTCCAACATGACCGCCCGGGCCCTGCTGGAGCGGTTCGTCTCCACGGCGGACGACAACTTTATCAACTATCAGAACGCGGACTATGACGCCCTGTTCCAGCAGGCCCAGGCCGCGGCGGACGACGCGGAGCAGACAGAGCTCTACAAGCAGATGGAGCGGAACCTGACAGAGCACGCCGCCAACGTCTACATCCAGGACCTGGCGGACCTGGTGGTCCTGCGGAACGGCCTGGAGGGATATCAGTTCTATCCCATCTACGTGATGGACCTGTCCACGGTCCATTACACCGCATAAGTTCCATGCGCGGCAGAGCGTTTGCCGCGGTCCCGGAGGGGAGATGATGCCATGAAGTACGTATGCAAGCGGATCTTGATGCTGCTGGTCACCATGGTCATCGTCTCCTTTCTGGCATTTGCGGCCTTTGATCTGATCTCCGGCAGCCCCGCGGAGATCATGCTGGGCACCCAGGCCACGCCGGACCGGGTGGCGGAGCTGGAGGCCCAGCTGGGACTGGACCGGCCCTTCCTGGTGCGGTATGTCTCCTGGCTGGCGGGGTTCTTCACCGGGGACCTGGGGACCTCCTACAGCTACAGCCAGCCGGTGTGGGAGCTGATCGCCCCCAAGGTGGGCATTACCCTGTGGCTGAGCCTCATCAGCTTCCTGCTGATCGCCGTGGTGTCCGTCCCGGTGGGGCTGTGGGCCTCCCGGGGGCGGAGCCGGCTGGGAGACGCCGTGGGGACGGTGCTGGACCAGCTGTGCATGGCGGTGCCGCCGTTTTTCACCGGCATCCTCATCTCCTGGCTGTTCAGCATCACCCTCCACTGGTTCGTCCACGGCCAGTTCCCGGATCTGGGAACGGACCCGGCCGGGGCGCTCCAATATCTGTTCTTTGCCGCCGTGGCCATTGCCGTCCCCCGGATCGCCATGACGGTGCGGATGCTCCGCTCCACCATCCAGGGGGAGATGCGGAAGGACTATGTCCGCACCGCCATCTCCCGGGGCAATGACCGCTCCGGCGTCCTGCGGCGCCACGTGCTGCGCAACGCCCTGGTGCCGGTGGTGACCTTCCTGGCCCAGACCATGGCGGAGATCGTGGCGGCCGGCATCGTGGTGGAGCAGGTGTTCGCCATCCCCGGGCTGGGGCGGCTGCTGGTGTCCTCCATCTCCAACCGGGACTATCCGGTGGTGCAGGCCATCGTGGTGATCCTGGCCTTCTGGGTGGTGCTGGCGGGCACGGCGGCGGACATCGTCAATCAGCGGATCGACCCCCGCCTGCGGCTGGGAGGTGCGTCATGAGACGGAAGATGAACGGATATCTCCTGGCGGGGCTGATCCTCACCGGCTTCATGGCGGCGCTGATCCTGACGGGCCTGGTGTGGACGCCCTATGACCCGGACGCCCTGATGGCAGGTCCCAAGCTGGAGGGGCCCTCCCTGGCCCACTGGCTGGGGACGGACAGCTTCGGCCGGGACATCTTCAGCCGGGTCCTCCGGGGCGCGGGCACCACCTTCCTCATCGCGGTGAGCACCGTGGCTGTTGGCGCGGTGTGCGGCACGGCGGTGGGAGCCTGCACCGGATACTTCGGCGGTCTGGTGGACGAGGCGCTGATGCGCTTCAACGACGCCATGACGGCCTTCCCCAGCATTCTGCTGGCTTTGGTGCTCATCAGCATCCTGGGGCCGGGGAACAAATACAATGTAGTGATCGCCCTGGGGCTGGTGTTCATCCCCAGCTTTGCCCGGGTGACCCGGTCCGCCTTCGCCGCCCTGCGGGATGTGAACTATGTGAAAAGCGCCCGGCTGATGGGGGCCTCCAGCGGCCGCATCCTGGTGCGGCAGATTTTGCCCAACACCATGCAGGTGCTGCTGCCGGCCATCACCATCGGCTTCAACAACGCGGTGCTGGCGGAGGCGTCCATGAGCTATCTGGGTATCGGCGTCACGCCGCCGGACGCCTCCCTGGGCTATATGCTCTCGGAGGCACAGGGGATGCTGACCAGCGCCCCCTGGTACGCTCTGGGCACCGGCGGCGCCATCGTGCTGCTGATCTTCGGCGTGGGCCTCATCGGCGAGGGGCTGCAGCGCCGGGGCGGGGAGGTGTCCTGATGCTGGAGATCCAAGACCTGCATGTAAAATTTCACACCCGGCAGCGGGAGGCCGTGGCCGGCGTGTCCCTGACCATCCGCGACGGGGAGATCCTGGGCCTGGTGGGCGAATCCGGCTCCGGCAAGTCCGTCACCGCCATGAGCGTGGCGGGGCTGCTGCCCCGGAAGCAGTGCGACTTCTCCGGCCAGATCCTGTTGGACGGCGTGGAGCTGCTCCACGCGGATCGCAGTCTGCTGCGGAAGATCCAGGGAAAGGACATCGGCGTGGTGTTCCAGGAGCCGATGAGCGCCATGGACCCCCTGATGATCATCGGCCGCCAGGTGGAGGAGGTGTTGCGGATCCACACGGACCTCTCCCGGGAGGAGCGGCGGAGCCGTGCTCTGGAGGCCCTGGCGGCGGTGGAGCTGCCGGACCCGGAGGGCGTGTACCGGAAGTACCCCCACGAGCTCTCCGGCGGCATGCTGCAGCGGGCCATGATCGCCGCGGCCATTGTGGCCCGGCCCCGTCTGCTGCTGCTGGATGAGCCCACCACGGCCCTGGACGTGACCATCCAGGCCCAGATCCTGGAGCTGCTGAAAAAGCTGAACCGGGAGTCCGGCATCTCCATGCTGTTCATCTCCCACAACCTGAACGTGGTGCGGAAGCTCTGCACCCGCACGGCGGTGATGCAGCGGGGCGTGCTGGTGGAGGAGGGGGACATCGAGACGGTGTTCCACCACCCGCAAGACCCCTACACCCAGCGGCTGATCGCCGCCATTCCCACCCGGCACCGGAAGGGGGAGACACCATGAGCGAGCAGGAGCTGGTGCTGTCTGTCCAGCATGTCACCAGCGGCTACCGCGCCGGCGGCGTGTTTCGAAAGGGGCCCTATCAGGAGGTCCTCCACGACGTGACCTTTGACGTGCGCCATGGGGAGATCCTGGGTCTGGTGGGCGAGTCCGGCACCGGAAAGTCCACCCTGGCCAAGACCATCCTGGGCATCGTGAAGCCGGACCAGGGCCAGGTGATCCACTATACGAAACGGCCCCAGATGATCTTCCAGGACCCCTTCAGCGCCCTGAACCCCGCCTACTCGGTGGCGTGGACGCTGGAGGAGCCCCTGCGGATCTATGGCAAGTACGACGGGGCGGAGCGGAAGCGCCGTGTCCGGGAGATGCTGGACCGGGTGGGCCTGCCGGAGGAGTGTCTGGCGGCAAAACCGGCGGAGCTCTCCGGCGGACAGCGGCAGCGGGTGTCCATCGCCGCAGCCCTGATCCAGCGGCCCCGGTTCCTCATTGCCGACGAGCCGGTGTCCGCCCTGGACGTGACCATTCAGGCCCAGATCCTGGACCTGCTGCGGGCGCTGCGGCGGGAGCTGGACCTGAGCTACCTCTTCATCTCCCATGATCTGAACGTGGTGTACCAGCTCTGCGACCGGGTGCTGGTGATGAAGGAGGGCCGTATCATTGAACAGGGCACGGTGGACGACATCTTCGACCACCCGAAAGCGGACTATACCAAGCAGCTGCTGGCGGCAGCGGAGTGAGCATGACATTTTTCAAAACCCATCGAAAACTGCATATCTGGCTGCTGGCAGATTTGATGCTGCTGGCGGCCTTCCTGCTGGCCCGGGGGCACAGGCAGTGGATGAATGCGTGGGAGCGCGTTGTGTCCGCCCCGATCCGGCGGGCTCTGGGCAGCCTGTGCGATCGGCTCTCCTTCTCTGTGATGGAGGTGCTGTATGTCCTGGCGGCCGTCCTCGTGCTGGCCTATGTGGTGTGGAGCATCGCGGCGGTGGTCCGGGCCAGGGGACGGCGGAAGCGCCGGGCCTGCAGCGCGGTTTTGGGGGCGGCCTGTGCCGGACTGAGCATCTGCGCCGCCACCTGCCTGCTGTGGGGGGTGTGCTATTACACGGATACCTTCCAGGACCGGTCCGGCATCCGGGCGGAGGAGGTATCGCTCCCGGATCTGACGGCGGTGACCGCGTGGTTCGCGGAAAATCTGGCGGAGACCGCCGATCAGGTGCCCCGGGATGAGAACGGGCTTTTCGACGTCTCTCTGGATGGCATCTTTGCCGAGAGCACGGATATCTATGAGGGGGCGGAGGACCTGTTCTCCTTCCTGGAATTTGAGGACCAGGTGCCCAAGCGGATGTTCTTCTCCAGGTTGATGAGCGCCATGAACTTCACCGGCGTCTACTTTGCCTTCACCGGGGAGTCCAACATCAATGTGGACGCCCCCGCCTGCCTGATCCCCTCCACCATCGCCCACGAGCTGTCTCACCAGCGGGGCATCGCCTCGGAGCAGGAGTGCAACTTCCTGGCGGTGCTGGCCTCCACCACCAGCGGCAGTCCGGTGTACGCCTACTCCGGCTGGCTGATGGGGTACATCCACCTGGGCAATGCCCTGTACCGGGCGGACCCGGAGGCCTGGCAGGCCATCCGGGACAGTCTGCCGGACACGGTGCGGGCGGATCTGGCATATAACAACGCCTACTGGGCGTCCTTTGAGGGCGCGGCGGCAGACGCCAGCCAGAAGTTCTACGACACGATCCTGAAGGGGTACGGACAGGCCGACGGCATCCGCTCCTACGGGACGGTGGTGGACCTGCTGGTGGCCTATTACCGGGACACGGCCCGGACCAACGGATAGGAGGACTTGTCCACATGAACATTCTGGTGACACTGGACCGCAATTATCTCCCGCCTCTGCGGGTGATGCTGGGCTCTCTGCTGCGGAATGATCCCCGTGAGACCTTTGACATCTACACCATCGGAGACGGCCTGCGCCCGGAGGACTGGGCGGGGTTGGAGGCGCTCTGCGCCGGCCGGGGGCGCATCCACCCGGTGGAGGTGCCGGCGGATCTGTTCGCCGACGCGCCGGTGGCCCGGTACTGGACCCGGGCCATGTACTACCGGCTGCTGGCGGCGGAGCTGCTGCCCCGGTCTCTGGACCGGGTGCTGTATCTGGACCCGGACATCCTGGTGATCAATCCCGTCCGCGCCCTGTATGACACGGACCTGGAGGGAGACCTGATGGCCGCCGCCACCCACACGGGCCTGCTGGCTGGCATCACGGACCCGGTGAATCGGCTGCGGCTGGAGAACTACGAGGCGGAGGCCTACTACAACTCCGGCGTGCTGCTGATGGACCTGACCGCCATGCGGCGGGAGGTCCGGCCAGCGGACATCTTCGACTACGCCCGGGAGCACGCCGACATCCTGCTGCTGCCGGACCAGGACGTGCTCAACGGCCTCTACGGCGGGCAGATCCTGGGGGTGGATGACAGCCTGTGGAACTACGACGCCCGGCGGTTCGACCGCTATCTTCTGGTGAGCCAGGGAGAGAAGGACATGGACTGGGTGATGGACCACACCTCCCTGCTCCACTTCTGCGGCAAGCGCAAGCCCTGGAACCGCAGCTATCAGGGGCGGTTTTCCGCTCTGTACAAGCACTATCAGCGGCTGGTGGAGCGGCAGTAGTGCGAAAGACAGAAAATCCCCGTGCCGGATGCTCCGGCACGGGGATTTCTCATATCCGGGTCACTTCATCAGCTCACATACCAGGTCGGTGTAGCCGGAGGGATCCTCCAGGGGCAGGCCGGCGATCAGCAGGGCCTGGTCGTACAGCAGCGTGGCGTACTTCCTGGCCTTCTCCGGGTCCGCCGTCACGGCGGCCTCCAGGGCCTGGAAGGCGGGGTGGTCCACATTCAGCTCCAAAATGCGCTCGGCGCGGATGGCGCTGTCCGGCTGGACCGCCTGGAAGTACTTCTCCATCTCGAAGCTCAGGCCCTCCCCTGCCGTCAGGCACACGGGGTGGGACTTCAGGCGGGCGCTGGCCTTGACCTCCTTCACCTGGTCCCCCAGGGTCTCCTTCACAAAATCGAAAGCGGCCTTGTGGGCGCCGGCGGCCTCCTCGGCCTTCTTTTCGGCGCCCTCCTCGATCTCCTGGTCCAGGACGGAGCGGAACTCCTTGTTCTGATAGGTGTGGAGGATCTGGGCGCAGAATTCGTCCACCTCCTCGGTGAAGTAGAGGATCTCCGTGCCGGACTCCCGCAGGCCCTCGGTCTGGGGCAGCCTGTCGATCTTCTCCAGGCTGTCGCCGGCGGCGTAGTAGATATACTTCTGGTCCTCCTTCATCCGGGAGACGTACTCCGCCAGGGTGACGGGCTTCTTCTCTGTGGAGGAGTAGAACAGCAGCAGATCCTGCAGCAGGTCCTTGTGGGCGCCGTACTCCGCCACCACGCCGTACTTGAGCTGCCGGCCGAAGTTCTTCCAGAACTTCTCATAGCCCTCCCGGTCGTCCCTCAGCATCTTGGCGAGCTCGCTCTTGATCTTCTTCTCCAGGTTGGAGGCGATGACCTTCAGCTGCCGGTCGTGCTGCAGCAGCTCCCGGGAGATGTTCAGGGACAGGTCGGGGGAGTCCACCACGCCCCGGACGAACCGGAAGTGCTCCGGCAGCAGGTCGGCGCACTTGTCCATGATGAGCACGCCGTTGGAGTACAGCTGCAGGCCCTTCTCATACTCCTTGGTGTAGTAGTCGAAGGGTGTGGCGCCGGGGATGAACAGCAGTGCCTTGTAAGTGACGGCGCCCTCGGCGGACACGGCGATGACCTTCTGGGGATCGGCGTAGTCGTGGAACTTGTCCCGATAGAACTTGTTGTACTCCTCCGGCTTCACGCTGGACTTGCGGCGCTGCCAGATGGGCACCATGGAGTTCAGCGTCTCCTCTTCCTGATACGTCTCATACTCCGGCTTGTCGTCGGGGCTGCCCTCCTTCCGGCGGGTCTTGGAGACCTCCATCCGGATGGGGAAGCGGATGTAGTCGGAGTACTTCCGCACCAGCTCCTGGAGCCGCCAGGACTCCAGGAACTCGCTGTATTTCTCGTCGTCGGTGTCCGGCTTGATGTGCATGATGATGTCCGTGCCCACACTGTCACGCTCACACGCGGTGATGGTGTAGCCGTCGGCCCCGGCGGACTGCCACATCCAGGCGGTGTCGGCGCCGTACTTCTTCGTCACCACGGTGATGTGGTCCGCCACCATGAAGGCGGAGTAGAAGCCCACGCCGAACTGGCCGATGACGTCGGTGTCCTTGGCGTCGTCCCCCACCTCCTGCTTGAACCGATAGGAGCCGGAGGAGGCGATGACGCCCAGGTTGTTCTCCAGGTCCTCCCTGTCCATGCCGATGCCGTTGTCGCTGACGGTCAGGATCCGTTGTTCCTTGTCCGCTTTGATCTCGATCTTGAAGTCCTTGCGGCTCATGCCCACGGAATCGTCCGTCAGGGCCTGATAGCACAGCTTGTCACAGGCGTCGCTGGCGTTGGAGATGATCTCCCGGAGAAAGATCTCCTTGTGGGTGTAGATGGAGTTGATCATCAGGTCCAGCAGCCGCTTGGACTCCGCCTTGAACTGTTTCTTTGCCATGATACAGCACTTCCTTTGGGTGTTTTTTTACAACGTACACAGTATAGCACTTTGAACAAAACAAATAAATGACCAATTTGTAAATTCCTGCCGGGAAAGGTTGTGCATTCCGCCGCTTGCGTGTAAAATAGGGAGAAAAAGAACCCGCGCGGTTTCAGACTGCCGGGAAAAAGGAGTCCTCAAAATATGGGAGTGTTCCAAAAGATCGGAAACGCGCTGGCACGGTTCATGTACGGCCGCAACGGCGTGGATCAGCTGAGTCTGGTCATCGTGGTGGGGAGCCTGGTGCTGGATCTGATCTCCATGCTGGTTGCGCCGCACCTGCTTTGGCTGGGCAATGCGCTGTACCTGGTGTCCATCGCCGCCTGGGTCTACGCTCTGTTCCGGATCTTTTCCCGCAATCTCACCAAGCGCCGGGGCGAGAACCAGCGGTGGATGAGCTGGATCTGGCGGATGAAGAGCAGCCAGCAGGGAGCCAGGGCCCGCCACGCCGACAAGGCCCACAAGTACTTCACCTGCAAGAACTGCAAGACCATCTGCCGGGTGCCGGTGGGCAAGGGTAAGATCATCATCACCTGCCCCAAGTGCGGGGCACAGATCCACGCCAAGACCTGAGGGGGCAGTCATGGGATTTCGGTTTGCCGCACCGGCGGACAGTGCCGCCCTGCTGGCGATCTACGGCCAGTATCTGGACACCCCCACCACCTTTGAGTGCGTGCTCCCCTCAGAGGAAGAGTTTGCCGGGCGCATCACAGCCTTCGGGGGAACGTACCCCTATCTGGTGTGGGAGGAGGACGGGCGGATCAGGGGCTATGCCTACGCCCACCGCCAGGCGGAGCGGGCGGCCTATCAGTGGAACGCGGAGCTGTCCGTCTACCTGGACCGGGACTGCACCGGACGGGGCGTGGGCCGGCGGCTGTACAGCGCCCTGATGGACATCCTCCGCCTCCAGGGCATCCGCACGGTCTATGGCTGTGTCACCCTGCCAAACGAGAAGAGCGAGGGGCTCCACCGGACCATGGGGTTCCACAAGCTGGGCACCTATCACAGCGCCGGCTACAAGTGCGGCGCCTGGCACGATGTGGCTTGGTTTGAAAGGCCCATCGCACCCTATGACCAGGACCCGGCGCCCATCCGCTCCATCGGAGAGATCCCGGCGGAGACGCTGGCGGAGATCCTGCGGCGGTATGAGGCCTGAAAAGAAAAAACACGCGGAGCCAGATGGCTCCGCGTGTTTGTGTTTTGGTGGATCCGGGAAATCAGTCCTTGCAGACGGGGACGATCCAGCCCTTGGTGTCGGGGATCTTGCCCCACTGGATGCCGGTGAGGGTGTCGTACAGCTTCTGGGTCAGCTCGCCGATCTTGCCGCCGCTGATGAACACCTTGTCGCCCTTCCAGTCCAGCTCCTTGACCGGGGAGACGACGGCGGCGGTGCCGGTGCCGAAGACCTCCTCCAGCTTGCCGTCGTGGCCGGCCTTCATGATGTCGGCGATGGCCACATGCTCCTCGCAGACCTCATAGCCCCAGTCGCGCAGCAGCTCGATGATGGAGCGGCGGGTGACGCCGGGCAGCACCGTGCCGGTGCAGGGGGCGGTGTAGATCTTGCCGTCGATCTTGAACATGATGTTCATGGAGCCGACCTCTTCCACGTACTTCTTCTCCACGCCGTCCAGCCACAGCACCTGGGCGAAGCCCTGCTCCTCAGCCATCTCGCCGGCCTTGATGGAGGCGGCGTAGTTGCCGCCGCACTTGGTGAAGCCGGTCAGGCCGGGAGCGGCGCGGATATACTCATCTTCCACATAGATACGGACGGGGTCGATGCCCTCGGCATAGTAGGCGCCGGAGGGTGCGCAGATGATGCAGAACGTGTAGTTCCGGCTGGCGTGGACGCCCATGCCCACGTCGGTGGCAAAGACGAAGGGGCGGATGTACAGGGAGGCGCCGTCGGTGTGGGGCACCCAGGACTTATCCACCTCCACCAGGGTCTTCACGGCCTGCAGGAAGTCCTCCACCGGGATCTTGGGGATGCACATCCGGTCAGAGGAGTCCTGGAGACGCTGGGCATTGCACTCGGGACGGAACAGCTGGATGGTATTGTCCGCAGTCCGATAGGCCTTCAGGCCCTCAAAGATCTCCTGGGCGTAGTGGAAGATGACGCAGGCGGGATCCAGAGAGAAGGACTGATAGGGGACGATGCGGGGATCATACCAGCCCTTGCCAGCGGTGTAGTCCATCAGGAACATGTGGTCGGTGAAGATTTTGCCGAAGCCAAGCTTGCTCTCGTCCGCGGGCTTTTCCTTGGGACTGGTGGTCTTGGTGATTTTGATATCCAGCATGTTGATCGCTCCTTAAAATGTAGTTTGAAGTTTGGGCGGTAATAAAAAAGACTTTCGCGCACTCCTGCCGTCAGACAGGAGAGGCGAAAGTCAAACTTCCGTGGTACCACTCTCATTGCCGCCGGAACGGCGGCCTCTCATTGACCCTGGTAACGGGGGGCGGCCGGTGCGGCGTACTGAGGAGGGCTCCCGTTCCGCGCACTGCTCCCGGGGGAGACCGCAAGACCCATCCCCGCCGCCTTGCACCGTCCGGCGGCTCTCTGCAGGGGAGAGAGATCTTCGGCATGTCCCGATCTGCGCATGATCGCTCTATTCGTCTATGGATTCTTTTATACGCTGATACAGAGACAAAGTCAACTGTTAAAATGCACAGAAAGTCCGGCGGCCTGGAAAAAAGGGGCCGGTGAGCACGCTCACCGGCCCCTTCGAGGGACAGGGATCACTCGATGCAGGCCATGCCGCGGTGGAACGCCTCGATGTTCAGGGGGACGAACTTGGCCTTGGAGCCGGTGAACATCTCCTGGATCATCTTCTCGATGGTCTCCGGCTTCAGGACCTTGGTGCCGGCCACATAGGCGCCCAGCATCACCATGTTGCTGACCTTAGGGTTGCCCACCTCGTCAGCGATCTGGGAGCAGGGGATGTAATAGGCCTTCAGATCCGGGCGGGTGACCTTGTCGGTCACCACGTCGCTGTTGACGAAGACGGAACCGCCGGGGACCACGCCGGCCTCAAACTTGGCCAGAGAGGGCTCGTTCAGGGCGATCAGCTCCGTGGGATGGGCGAACACGGGGGAGCCCACCGGCTTGTCAGACAGAACGACGGAGCAGTTGGCGGTGCCGCCCCGCATCTCGGGACCGTAGGAGGGGGCCCAGGTGACATTCAGGCCCTCGGCCATGCCGGCCTCCGCCAGATTCTTGCCGATGGCCAGACCGCCCTGGCCGCCGAAACCGGAAATGATGATCTCTTTCTTCATCTCACTTCACCTCCGCGTTCTCCGGAGCCGTCTCTTTGATGACGCCCAGAGGATAGTACGGGACCATGTTGTCCTTCAGCCACTCGTTGGCCTTCAGCGGCGTCATGCCCCAGTTGGTGGGACAGGTGGACAGCACCTCGATGAAGGTGAAGCCCTCATTGTTCATCTGCTTCTGGAAGGCCTTCTTGATGGCACGCTTGGCCTTGTTGATGTTGGCGATGTCAGTGACGCAGACCCGCTCGGCATAGACACAGCCGTCCAGAGTGGACAGCAGCTCCGCCATGCGGATGGGCATACCGGCCTGTTCCTTGGTGCGGCCCTCCTGGCAGGTGGTGGCCTTCTGGCCGATCAGGGTGGTGGGGGCCATCTGGCCGCCGGTCATGCCGTAAATGGCATTGTTGACGAAGATGGTGGTGAACTTCTCGCCACGCATGGCGGCGTGGACGATCTCCGCCGCGCCGATGGAGGCCAGGTCGCCGTCGCCCTGGTATGTAAACACCGCCTGATGGGGATGGGTGCGCTTGATGCCGGTGGCAGCGGCAGGAGCACGGCCGTGAGCGGCCTCCTGCATGTCACAGTTGAAGTACTTGAAGGCGAAGACGGAGCAGCCGACGGGGCAGACGCCGATGGCGTCGTCCAGCAGGCCCAGCTCCACCAGGGACTCCGCCACCAGCTTGTGGATGATGCCGTGGTGGCAGCCGGGGCAGTAGTGGAGCTCCGCATCCGTCAGGCCCTTGGATTTCTCATATACGATTGCCATGTCACTTGCCCTCCTTCAAGGCGGCCTTTGCCGCATCCACCATCTCTTCCACCGTGGGCATCACGCCGCCGGCGTGGCCCAGGTAGTGGATGGGCTTTCTGCCCTCCACGGACAGCCGCACATCGTCGATCATCTGGCCGCAGGAGCTCATCTCCACGTCCAGGAACGCCTTCACGTGATCGGACTTGGAGAGGGTGCGCAGCGCTTCCTCCGGGAAGGGCCACAGGGTGATGGGCCGGAACAGGCCCACCTTCAGACCCTCGGCGCGCAGGGTCTCGATGGCGGTCAGGGCGATCCGGGCAGGGGTGCCGTAAGCGGTGATGACCACCTCTGCGTCGTCGCACTGGATCTCCTCATAGCGGAGCTCGTTCTTTGCCATCAGATCGTACTTCTCCCGCAGGTGCTCGTTGTGACGGTCACACTCATCGGGGTCCATGTACAGGGAGTTGATGATGTTGTTGTGATCCCGCTCCTTGCGGCCGGTGGTGGCCCAGTCCTTGGGCGGCAGATCCCGCTTGGGGACGGGACGCCACTCGATGGGCTCCATCATCTGGCCAATCAGGCCGTCCATGACCACCATGACGGGGTTGCGGTACTGGTCGGCGATGTCAAAGGCCTCCTGGACGAAGTCCACCGCCTCCTGCACGTTGGAGGGAGAGAGGACCACGGTCCGGTAGTCGCCGTTGCCGCCGCCGCGGGTGGCCTGGTAGTAGTCGCCCTGGCCGGGCTGGATGGTGCCCAGGCCCGGGCCGCCGCGCATGCAGTTGACGATGACGCAGGGCAGCTCGGCGCCCGCCATGTAGCTGATGCCCTCCTGCTTCAGGCTGATGCCGGGAGAGGAGGAAGAGGTCATGGCCCGCATGCCGGCGCCGGCGGCGCCGTACACCATGTTGATGGCAGCGACCTCGGATTCTGCCTGGACGAACACGCCGCCTGCCTTGGGCAGATGGGCGGACATGTATTCCGGGACCTCGCTCTGGGGAGTGATGGGATAGCCGAAGAAGCAGTCGCAGCCGGCACGAATGGCTGCCTCGGCAATGGCTTCATTGCCTTTCCAAAGTTCTTTTTCCACCGTCAATGACCTCCTTTTTCAGAATTTTTCCACGGTGATGATGGAATCCGGGCAGATCTTTGCGCAGCTGGCGCAGGCGATGCACGCCGTGATGTCCGTCACGTGGGCGGGGTGATAGCCCTTCCGGTTGATGACGGTCTGATCGATGGCCACGATGTGTTTCGGGCACACGGTGGTGCACAGCTCACATCCCTTGCACCGGTCAGAGTTGAAGGTTACCTTGGCTGTCATGTCTGAAGACGCCTCCTTTTCTCCCTGCCGCGGGGTCAGCGCTCCCACGGCTTTTTCATGTTTATGGTGATAGGGAACACGGGTTCCCTCAGGTCTGACACAGCATCCGCAAAACGGACCTCTGCCGTGTGGCAGAGGATGGGGATCCCCGTCTGCCGGGAGACGGCTTCCGCCAGGGCCGCGCCCTTGCGGATCTCCGCAGGCGTGGTCTCGCCGCACAGATGGGTGTTGTTCACGATGCCCGAACAGGTAAGGCCGGTGACGGCCTCGATGGACCGGAGATAGGCGATGGCATGTTCTGCCTCCCGCACCTCCGGCCGGTTGGCGTTGAGCACGAAGATCAGCTGATAGTCCTCCTGGACGATCTTGGGCTGGAACCGGGCCAGCACCCGGGCGCCCACCGGGTCGCCGCCGATGTCCAGGATCCCCCGGATATCCCGGTTCTCCAGAATGGCCAGCAGCTCCGCCGGCAGAGCGGGGACGTCCGCGTCCGAGCAGGCCTGGGAGGAGGAGATCACCTGGATGCCCGCGGCCTCCAGCTGGGGCCGCCGCTCCCGGGAGCGGAAATAGGGGTTGACGATGTCCAGGTCCGCCAGCATGACCCGCTTGCCCTCAGCGGCCAGAGCCAGTGCCAGATTGACGGAGAGCTCTGTCTTTCCCGTGCCGTAATGGCCGGTGATGATGGAGACCCGGTGAGAAAACAAGGTCTGGGCTGTCAAAAGCGGCTCACCTCACATTTTTCAAAAAAAGAGTTGTATTATTTTTAAATCTGTTGTATGATGTCATTGTACCCTAAAAGAGATGTGATGTCAAGAGGGGAATCTGTGCCAAAACACGATCTGCGGCAGGAAAGGGAGGCAGGGCATGGGAGACGGAAGAAAGGTGAAGCTGTCGGAGCGGACGGCGGACCGCCTGTATGAGCTGATCATGGAGGAGCGGCAGTTTGCCCCGGGCAGCAAGCTCCCCAATGAGAACGAACTCAGCGAGTCCCTGCATGTCAGCCGCACCACCCTGCGGGAGGCCATCTCCTTCCTGGTGGCCCAGGGGGTGCTGGAGATCCGCCGGGGCAAGGGCACGTTCGTGGTCCAGGACCTGCCGGACAGCGGCGTGGACCTGACGGCCCTGTCCAGCCTGCGCTCCCGGGTGCGGGCCAGGGATCTCTTTGAGATGCGCCTGATCTTTGAGCCTGCCACCGTGGCCCTGGCCTGTCAGCGGGGCACCGACGAGGAGCTGGCCCAGATCCGGCAGAAGGCGGAGCGGATGGAGCGCATCGCCAAGGCGGGGGGCGACTGGGCCCTGGCGGATCAGGAGTTCCACATGGCCATCATCAAGGCGTCCCACAACGAATATATGCGGCGGCTGTATCCCATCATCAACAGTGCGGTCAATGAGATCATGCAGGTCTCCGTCAACCGGGAGCACATGCAGAGCATCGCCATTGCCGACAACTATACGATCCTGGACTTTCTGATGCAGCGGGACGAGGTGGGTGCCCGCCACGCCATGAGCATCCACATCCGGCATCTGCTGAACACTCTGAAGGGCTGACAACACGATAGTTGAGAGACGAACGCGCCCCCGGAACGACCCGGGGGCGCGCATTTTTGGAAAGAGGTCAGACCGGCGGCTTCCGGGACCCGGAGGCCTTCGGCCGCGGCGCGGGCAGACACGGGCGCCGGGGCCGTGCGCCCCCGGCGGGTATCATGCCCGCTTCCGCCACTTCAGCAGCAGGGAGGAGTTGACGATCACCAGCACCGACCCGGCATTGTGGACCAGGGCGCCCACCACCGGATCCAGAATGCCGGTGATGGCCAGGGCGATGGCGAGGAAATTCAGGGTCATGGAAAAGGTCAGATTGACCTTGATGGTCCGCATCATCCGCCTGGAGAGGGCCAGCAGGTGGGGCAGCTCCCGGATGTCGTCGTTCACCAGGGCGATGTCCGCCGCGTCCACGGCGATGTCGCTGCCCACGCCGCCCATGGCGATGCCCACGTGGGCCCGCTTCAGGGCGGGAGCGTCGTTGATGCCGTCCCCCACCATGCACACCAGCTTACCCGTCTGCTGGCTGCGGTCGATCCAGGCCAGCTTGTCCTCCGGCAGGCACTCCGCCTGGAAGGCGGAGATGCCCAGCTCCCCGGCGATGTGGCGGGCGGCCTTCTCGTGGTCGCCGGTCAGCAGCACCGGCGTGACGCCGGCGGCCTGGACATTCCGGATGGTCTGGGCGGCGTCGGGCCGCAGGGTGTCCGCCAGGGCCAGAAAGCCCGCCGGACGTCCGTCCACGGCGATGTAAATGACGGTGCAGCCCTGCTCCCGTGCGGGGGCTGCGGCCTGGGACAGGGGCTCCCAGGGGATGTTCCGCTCCGTCAGCAGCTCCCGGTTGCCGGCGATGACCAGATGGCCCCTCACCGTGGCGGACACGCCCCGGCCGGGGAGCATCTGGAAGTCCTCCGCCTCCGGCGGCGCCTCGCCGGTCTCGGTCCGCCAGCCCTGGGCGATGGCCCGGCCCAGCGGGTGCTCGGACCGGAGCTCCGCCCCGGCGGTCCAGCCGTAGAGGTCCTGCCGGGAGATGTCCGGAAGAATGCTCTCCACCGCCGTCACCTGGGGGGCGCCGAAGGTCAGGGTGCCGGTCTTGTCAAAGGTCACCTGGGAGACGGAGGCCAGCCGTTCCAGGGCATCCCCCTCCCGCACCAGGAAGCTGTGCTTCGTGGCGTTGCCGATGGCGGCCATGATGGCGGTGGGCGTGGCCAGCACCAGGGCGCAGGGGCAGAACACCACCAGGATGGTCACCGCCCGAATGGGGTCCCGGGTAAGGAGGCCCGTCAGGGCGGCGGCGGTCAGGGCCGCCACCACGATCCAGGTGGCCCAGCGGTCCGCCAGCCCCACGATCCTGGCCTTGCCGGCGTCGGCGGACTGGACCAGCCGGATCATCCGCTGGATGGAGCTGTCCTCCCCCACCTTGGCGGCCCGCATCTCGAAGGCGCCGAACTGGTTCACCGTGCCGCTGGACACCTGGTCC
Source organism: Oscillibacter valericigenes (assembly GCF_016902445.1). Lineage (GTDB taxonomy): Bacteria > Bacillota > Clostridia > Oscillospirales > Oscillospiraceae > Oscillibacter > Oscillibacter avistercoris. Next base: position 53,778 of record NZ_JACSNX010000008.1, read on the forward strand.
CCCGGCCCCTTGTCCACGGGCAGGGACTCGCCGGTCATCACCGCCTGGTTGATGGAGGTGTGTCCCGTGAGGATGACGCCGTCCACGGGGACGGTCTCCCCCGGCAGGACCCGGAGCACGTCGTCCACCGCCACCTGCTCCGCCGGGATGACCTCCTCCCCGCCGTCACGGAGCCTGCGGGCGGTCTGGGGGGTCAGATGCACCAGCTTCTCGATGCCTGCCCGGGCCTTTGCCACGGTCAGGTCCTCCAGCAGGGCCCCCAGCTGCATGATGAAGGCCACCTCGCCGGCGGCGAAGTCCTCCCCGATGAGGAGGGAGGCGATGAGGGCGATGGACACCAGCACGTCCGCCTTGATGTCAAAGGCCGTCACCAGGCCGATAATTGCCTCCAGGATGATAGGGACGCCGCAGAGGAGCACCGCCGCCCAGGCGGCGTCAAAGGGCAGCTGGGGCAGGAGGTCGAAGATGCTGACGAGCAGGGCGACGCCGGAGAGGACCAGACAGGTCACGTCCTTCTTCACGCCGCCCCACTCCAGAAACCGCTCCAGGGCATGGATCACGGGGGTCACATCCTTTCTTTATACCTATAGGGGTATAAGTATCGTACACCAGAGGAAGGCCTCTGTCAAGGAAAAGATGCGCCCGGCCTTGCCTTTTGGGGCGGCGGTCCATATAATGGGTTTATCTGAATTTCAGCGCCGCTCCGGCGCGGGAGGGGGATCGTGCGATGGGCTTTCTCAATAAAAAACCGATTATCAAGACTGAGGGCTTTCAGCCGCTGGAACTGAATGAGGGCAATGTCCAGGCAATATTTAATAGATGCTTAGCAACTAAAGATTCTGTAGACTTTATAGGAGCTACATTATTTACTAAAGAAACCGGTTTTTCAGAAAATTCAAAGCAAATTGTCTTTGATAAAAAAGAGATTTTAAAAAATAAAAGTACGATTGCATATTTATACAGTCAATTACATGATGTATCATATTCTGAAATTATAACTCCATCTTCTGCTGCGATTAACTACGATTCAAATGTTTGGACAAAAGACATCGGTGTTATTTTAAACTTCTTGCATTTAGGATATGCAACTAAAATGTTTCGACCATTTATTAAAACTGAAAGCTCTACTGCTGCTGTGTTATTACCGATTTTGCCCACTCTCTCCCCCAAAGACCCCTACTTCCCAGCCTGGTGGGAGGAGCACAAATCTGAATGGGAAGCATGACCCCGTAGGGGCGGACCTATGTGTTCGCCCGTCCGCCAGTTCCGCACCGGTTCCCCGGGCGGCAGATTGCCGCCCCTACGGCATGGAACGGGGGCCGGTCCGTCATTGGGGGCCGGGCCGTTTCATCATCGAAAAACGGGCCGACACACAGGCCGGCCCCTACGGGGACATCCCGACGGAAAGGAGCATCCCATGGACCTTCGCCGCTACCGCACCGAGGACCTGCCCGCCCTGTCCCGCTTGTTCGGCGAGACGGTCCGGCGGGTGAATATCCGGGACTATACTCCCGCCCAGGCGGAGGCCTGGGCCGCCGGGGAGGCGGACCTGCTGACCCGGGACGACTGGTTCCGCCGTCTGTACACCCTGGTGGCAGAGATCGACGGCCGGATCGCGGGCTACGGCAACGTGGACGGCACCGGTTATCTGGACCACCTGTTCGTCCGGTGGGACTGCCAGGGCCGGGGCGTCGCCACGGCCCTCTGCGACGCGCTGGAGGAACACTGCCGGGAGATGGGGCTGACCGCCGTCACCGTCCACGCCTCCAAGACGGCCCTGCCGTTTTTCCTCCACAGGGACTACCAGGTGGAGCGGGAGCAGCAGGTGCCGGTGCGGGGGCAGGTGCTGACCAACTACGCCATGCGCAAGACCCTGAACAGATAAAAGTGAAAAGATAAAGGATAAGAGATAGCCCCTGGAGAAAAGCATCTTTTATCCTTTATCTTTTATCTCTTATCTTCCCTCTCCACTCTAAAGAAAAAGAGGCGCCGCAGGCGCCTCTTTTTCTTATCCCATGTTGGAGAACCGCTCCACCGCCTTGGTGAAGCTCTCGATGGTCTTGTCCGCGTCGCCGTGCTGGATGCCGTCCCGGACGCAGTGCTGGATGTGTCCCTCCAGGACCACCTGCCCGCACTTGTGGAGGGCGGACTTGGCGGCGTTGATCTGGGACAGCACGTCCTCGCAGGGCACGTCCTCGTCCACCATGCGGTCGATGGCCTGCACCTGGCCGATGATCTTCTTCAGCCGCCGGTGCAGATTGTCCGCGTCCATGCATTGTCTCATACCGACACCTCCCGGATACCCAATGGGGTATGGGCATATTATCCGCCAGAGGCCGCGGTTTGTCAAGCGTCCGCGCCGCAGAGGAGCCGCAGAGCGTCCAGATATCCCGGCAGTCCCCGGCCCTTGATGGTGGCCGTGCAGGCCGCCCGGATGTAGGACACATGGCGGAACTCCTCCCGGCTGTCCGGGTCGGACACGTGGACCTCCACCGTGGGGATGCCCACAGATTTCACTGCGTCCAGCAGGGCCACGCTGGTGTGGGTGTAGGCGCCGGGGTTGATGATGATGCCGTCCACATGGTCAAAATAAGCCTGCTGGATGGCGTCCACCAGGGCTCCCTCGTGGTTGGACTGGAAGAAGGAGACGGTGACTCCCAGCTTGTCGGCCTCCGCCTGGATCATGGTCTTCAGGTCCTCATAGGTCTCGCGGCCGTAGATCTCCGGCTGGCGGATGCCCAGCATGTTCATGTTGGGGCCGTTAAGTACCAGAATGTTCACAAAAATCCCTCCAGATGGCGGCGGCGGTGTCCTCCACCGCGCCGCTGTTGTCGATCTCCGCGTCCCGGAACCGCCGGTACAGGGGCGCCCGCTCCCGCCACATGGCTTCAAGGTCCGCCCCCTGGGACAGAGGCCGGCCCTCGGTGGGCAGCAGGGAGAGGTCCCGCACCAGCTGATAGATGCGGCCGTTCTGATGCAGGGCGCCGTAGTTGGCCGCCGTCTTGACGATGCCGCCGCCGGTGAGCAGGATGACGCCGGTGCGCTTCCCGGCCTCTGCCGCCGCGGCGGCCTCCCGGGCCCGGAAGCCGGACTCCCCCTCCCGGGAGAAGATCTCCGGGATGGAGCAGCCGGCGTCGGCCGCGATCATTTGATCCAGGTCCACGGCCTCCCGGCCGGTGAGGCGGGAGAGGGTCTCCCCCACCGTGGTCTTGCCGCTGCCGGGCATGCCGATGAGGACGATGTTGGTCATCTCCCTCCGGAGCTGGGCCAGGATGTGTTCGTTCTCGCCGGCGGGGATGGTCTTGCCGAAGAACCGCTCCTCCGCCGCGGACGCCTGGGCCACCAGCATGGGCAGCCCGTCGGAGCAGGGGATGCCCCGCTCCTCCGCCTGGAGCAGCAGCGCCGTGCGGCGGGGGTTGTAGATGACGTCCAGCACCCCCTCCAGGGCGGGGAAGACCGCCAGATCCACCGGCTGTTCGCCGTTTTTGGGGTACATGCCCACCGGGGTGGTGTTTACCAGCACCTGGGCGTCGGCGTGGCGGCCCAGGTTCTCATAGTTGTCCGGGCCGGAGCGGGAGATCACCGTGATCTCCGCCGCCCCCTCCTGCCGGGCGGCGGCCTGGGCCGTCAGGGACGCCCCGCCGCTGCCCAGGATGACGACTTTCTTTCCGGCCAGGGAGATGCCCGCCCGGCGGGCCATGTAGCGAAAGCCGTCGATATCCGTGTTGCAGCCCATCAGCTTGCCGTCGGGCCGGCGGACAATGGTGTTGACGCTGCCGATGGCCTCCGCCGCCGGGTCGATGACATCGCACAGGGGCATCACGTCCCGTTTGTAGGGAATGGTGACGTTGAGCCCGCCGATATCCTCCCGGCGGAGGAAGGGGGCCAGCTCCTCCGGCTCCAGCTCGATAAGGCGGTAGCCGGCGCAGCCCAGGGCGGTGTGGATGGGCACGGACCAGCTGTGCCCCAGCTTCCGGCCCAGCAGGCCGTAAACGCGTTCGCCCATGGCTCAGACTTCGGCGTAGTTGCCCAGGAAGTGGAAGCCGGCGCAGCTGCGCTCCAGCTCCTCCAGCATGGCCAGGACGCCCGGCTCCTGGACGGAGGCCTCCAGCTCCAGGAAGAAGATGAACTCGAAGTTCCGGCCCGTGACGGGGCAGGACTCCAGTTTCGTCATGTTGATGCCCAGGGCCGCCAGCTTGGAGAGGATCTCGTACAGGGCACCGGGCTTGTTGTCACAGGCGATGATCAGGCTGATCCGGTTGGCGCCGGCGTAGATGACGGGGTCCTTGGTGACGCAGATGAAGCGGGTGTAGTTGTTGTCGCTGTCCTGGATCTCGTCGTTGATGGTCTCCAGACCGTACAGAGCGGCGCAGGGGTGGGAGGAGATGGCGGCCGCGTGGCGGTCGCCCCGCTCCGCCACCATCTTGGCGGCCATGGCGGTGTTGTCGCAGGGGATCACCCGCACGCCGTTGAGGCCGTTCAGGAACTTGCTGCACTGGCCGATGGCCTGCTCGTGGGAGTAGATCTCCGTGATGTCGCTCATCTTCACGCCGGGCAGGGCCAGCAGCTCGTGGCGGATGCACAGCCGAGTGGAGCGGACAATGGACAGGTTGTGGTCCTGGAGCAGCTCGTACACTGCCCGGACAGAGCCGTTGGAGCTGTTCTCGATGGGCAGCACGCCGAACTTGCACAGGCCCGACTCCACGGCGGACACCACCGCCTGGAAGGTCTTGACATAGACGATGTTGCCCCGGGGCAGCAGCCGGTCGCAGGCCACCTGGGAGTTGGCGCCCTCCACGCCCTGGCAGGCCACCAGGCCCGTCTGGGGGAACACGGCGTTGATGTCCGCCAGGGCGGCCTTGATCTGGGCGCCCACCTTGGTGGGGGCGTCGATCAGCTCTGCCTGCCGGGACCGGGCCAGCTCAAACAGGGTGGAGAACAGGTGGTAGGCGTACCGCTCCTTCTCCCCGGACTTCTCCGTCACCTTGGCCAGGATGGCCCGCTCCCGCTCCTTGTTCAGGATGGGCAGGTGGTGCTCGTTCTTGTAGGCGGCCACCTCTTCGGACAGGTGCATCCGCTCCAGGAACAGGTCCAGCAGCTGGTCATCCACTGCGTCGATCTTCTCGCGAATTTCAGAAAGTTCCATGATTTCCCTCCAATAGTAAGTCTAGCAAAACGGCGGCGGTGACCGCCTCCACCACCGGGACGGCCCGGTGGGCGATGCAGGGGTCATGCCGACCGTGGATCACAAGGTCTGTATTCTCCCCGGCGGACAGGCTGACGGTCCGCTGGGGCCGGGCGATGGACGGCGTGGGCTTCATGGCCGTCCGCAGGACCAGGGGCATGCCGCTGGTGATGCCCCCCAGGATGCCGCCGGCGTGGTTGGTCTCCGTCACCACCCGGCCGTCCTCCATACGGAAGGGGTCATTGTTGGCGGAGCCGCAGGACCGGGCGGCGGCGAAGCCGTCCCCGAACTCCACGCCCTTCACGGCGGGGATGCCGAAGAGGGCCGCCGCCAGCCGGTTTTCCACGCCGCCGAACATGGGGTCCCCCAGCCCAGCGGGCAGGCCGACGGCCGCGCACTCGATGACGCCGCCCACGGAGTCCAGGTTCTGCCGGGCCTCCAGGATCAATGCCTGCATCCGCTCCCCCGCCTGGTCGTCCAGCACCGGGAAGGGCTTGGCGGCCACCGTTTCAAACAGCTCCTTCGTGGGCCGCAGGGGGAAGGGGGCGTCCTGCTCCGTCCCCACGGACCAGAGGTGGGCCCCCACATACACGCCCCGGCGGGAGAGGATCTGCCTGGCGATGCCGCCGGCAATACACAGGGGCGCCGTCAGCCGGCCGGAGAAGTGGCCGCCGCCCCGCATGTCCGCCTGGTCTCTCCACTTCACATAGGCAGTGTAGTCCGCGTGGCCGGGCCGGGGCTTGTCCCGGAGCTCGCTGTAGTCTGACGAGTGCTGGTCGCCGTTTTCGATGACGGCGCACAGCGGCGCGCCGCAGGTGACGCCGTTTTCCAGGCCGGAGAGGAACACCGGCACATCGGACTCCTTCCGGGCGGTGGACAGGCGGTTCTTGCCGGTCCGGCGCCGGTCCAGGAAGCGGTCCAGCTCCTCCAGGTCGATGGCCTCCCCGGCGGGCAGGCCGTCTACCACCACGCCGATGGCCTTTCCGTGAGACTGGCCGAACACGGAGATCTTCAGCAGATTTCCAAACTCAGAGGACATGGATGTCACCTCCCAGGGTCTTGTAGACCTCCCAGAAATCCGGGTAGGATTTTTGCACGCACTCGGCTCCCAAAACGGTGACGGGACCGGAGCAGGCGGTGGCGGCGATGGCCGCCGCCATGGCGATCCGATGGTCGTTGGCGCAGTCCACGGTGCCGCCGGCGAGGGGACCGCCCCGGACCGTCAGAAAGTCCGGGCCCTCCTCCGCCCGGCCCCCCAGGGCGGTCAGTGCCGCGGCGGTGGTGGCGAGCCGGTCGCTCTCCTTCATCCGCAGTCGCGCGGCATTCGTAAAACAAGTGGTGCCGGAGCGCACCGCCGCCATCACCGCCAGGGGCGGCAGCAGATCGGGACAGCCGGAGACGTCGATCTCCGCATCTCCCGGCCGGGCCAGCTTCCAGTAGAGTTCGCTGACCACCTTGTCCCCCTGGGCGGAGTCCGGGTCCAGGCCCCGGGTCTCCACCTGGCTGTCCAGGAAATCAGCGGCGTACCAGAACCCCGCCTGGGACCAGTCCGCCTCCGCTGTGGCCGTAAAGGGCTGGTAGGCCTGGCCGCCGGGGACACAGAGGGTGTTTTCGTCTGCCCACCGGGTGGTGACGCCGGCGGCGGCCAGTGCCTGCCGGGTCATCTCCAGGTAGTCCCGGCTCTCCAGAGGCGTGGTGGATACCAGAATGGAGTCCCCGTTCAGCAGGGGCAGGGCGAACAGCAGCCCGGTGAAGAACTGGCTGGACACGTTGCCGGGCAGGCGGTAGGCGCCGGAGTCCAGGGCCAGGGCATCGTACCCCCGGCCGCCGTTCACGGTGAGGACGTTGTCCTCCAGCTTCCAGGCGACGCCCTTCTCCCGGAACAGGTCCTCATAGGGTTTCAGCGGGCGCTCCATCAGCCGGCCGCGGCCGGTGAAGGACGCCTCCCCCTGCACCAGCAGGGCCACGGGGATGAGGAACCGCAAAGTGGAGCCGGACTCGCCGCAGTCCAGAATGGGGGCGGGGCCCGCCTGGACAACGGAATTTCCCAACCCATGGATCCGGAGTCCGCCGTCCGGCAGGTCCTCCATCCCGGCCCCCAGGGCGGTGAGGCACCGGCGGGTGGCCTGGATGTCCTGGGAGTCCGCCAGACCGTGGAGGACGCTTCTCCCGCCGCTGAGGGCGGCGGCAATCAGCAGCCGGTGGGCCTGGGACTTGCTGGGGGGCGGCGTCACGGCGCCGGAGAGTTTTTTCGGGATGATCTGAAGGTCCATTTACGCCTCCAGTCCCGCCCGGATGATGGGCAGCAGCTCCGCCACCGGCACCTTCCGCAGCTGGCAGGCGCCGATTTTCCGGGGGATCACCAGGGTGATGTCCCCGCCGGCGCGCTTTTTGTCGGAGAGGGCCGCCTCCGCCAGGGCTTCGGCGGAGAAGTCCGTGCCCGTGGGCAGGCCGTTTTTGGCGAGACAGGCGGCAATGCGTCCGGCAATGGGTTCCTTCGTCCAGCCCAGGGTCTCGGCGGACCGGGCGATGACGGCCAGCCCCGCCGCCACGGCGTGGCCGTGGGGGATGGCATAGCCGCTGCACTTCTCGATGGCATGGCCCACGGTGTGGCCCAGGTTCAGGAGCTTCCGCTCCCCCTGCTCTTTTTCGTCCCGCTCCACCACGCCGGCCTTGTAGGCCACGCACCGGGCGATGACCTCCCCCGGGTCGGCGGTGAGGGTGCCGTCCTCAAACAGGGCGAACAGCCCCTCATCGGAGAGGACGCCGGTCTTGACGGCCTCGGCGGCCCCGTCGGCGAACACGTCGGGGGGGAGCGTCTTCAGGCAGTCCGTGTCGCAGATCACGGCGGCGGGCTGGCAGAAGGCCCCGGCCAGGTTCTTTCCGGCGGTCAGGTCCACGGCGGTCTTGCCGCCCACGGAGGAGTCCACCGCCGCCAAAAGCGTAGTGGGCAGCTGGACATACCGGATGCCACGGAGGTAGACGGCGGCGGCAAAGCCCGCCATGTCCCCCACCACGCCGCCCCCCAGGGCGGCCACGCAGTCGGTGCGGGTCAGGTGCTCCGACGACAGAAATTCCAGCAGCTCTGCCAGGGTGGAGAGGTCCTTGTGCCCCTCCCCCGCCGGGAACACGTGGGAGCAGACCGTAAAACCGGCGCCCTCCAGGGCGGCGGTGACGGTATCCAGGTACAGGGGGGCCACGGTGTCGTCCGTCAGGACAGCGATCTTCCGCTGCCCCAGCAGGGCGGCCAGGTAGTCTCCGCACCGGCCCAGCAGGCCGCTGCCGATGGAGACATCGTAGGACGGCTGGACCCGGACGGGAATGGTTCGGATGGAGTCAGTCATGGAAAAACTCCTTTATAGAATAGTCTGCGCAGCGGCGGCCGAAAATGGATCAGTTGCCGCCGGCGGTGGCCTTCAGCTCCCGGCCCTCCTTCAGCAGGTCGTGGAGCCGCTGGGCGTCCCTGTCCTGCAGGGCGTTGCGGTAGTCCGTCAGGTGGCCGATCAGCTCGTCCAGCTCCTTTGTCAGGAAGTCCTCGTCGTCCAGGAACAGCTCCGTCCACATGTCCTCGTCCAGCCGGGCCACACGGGTCATGTCCTGGAAGCTGCCGGCGGAGAAGCCGCGGCGGCGCTGGGCCTCCGGCGACTTCACGTAGGCGCTGGACACGATGTGGGCCAGCTGGGAGGTGAAGGCGATGATGCGGTCGTGCTCCTCCGGGGTGGAGAAGGTGAGGCCCGCAAAGCCCAGGTCCAGGAAGAAGGCCTTCAGGGTCTCCAGCAGCCGCATGTCCGTCCGCTTGTCCGGCGTCAGGATCATGGAGGCGCCCACGTACAGATCCTCGGTGGAGGCGGTGAAGCCGCCCCGCTCCCGTCCCGCCATGGGGTGGCCGCCGATGTAGGCAAAGCCGTACTGTTCCGCGACGGGGGCGATGGAAGCCACCACGGTCCGCTTCACGCCGCACAGATCCACCAGAATGGCGGACTTGGAGATCAGCGGCGCATGCTGCCGGACCCACTCGATGGCGGCGCCGGGCCGGATGGCCACCAGGATCAGCTCCGCCTGGGGCAGGTTCTCCTCCGTCAGAGGGGCGTCGATGGCGCCGCACATCCGGGCCATGGTCATGGTCTCACTGTTCAGGTCCGCGCCCCAGACCGTGTGGGCGGTGCGGTTTTTGATGCTCTTGGCCATGGACCCGCCGATGAGGCCCAGGCCGACGATGGCGACATTCATGGCTCATTCCTCCACGGTCTGCATGAAGCCGTGGAGCTTCAGCAGCTTGCGGGCCAGCTTGTCGAAGGCCTCCGGCTTCAGGGACTGGGGCCCGTCGCACAGGGCGTGGGCCGGATCGTTGTGGACCTCGATCAGCAGGCCGTCCGCGCCGGTGGCCACGGCGCCCATGGCCAGGGGGTCCACCAGCCAGCTCTTGCCGGTGGCGTGGCTGGGGTCGATGATGATGGGCAGATGGGTCAGCTTCCGCAGCACGGGGATGCAGGCCAGGTCCAGGGTGTTGCGGGTGTAGCTCTCAAAGGTGCGGATGCCCCGCTCGCAGAGGATCACATTCTCGTTGCCGCCGGCCATGACGTACTCGGCGCTCATCAGCCACTCCTCATAGGTGGCGGACATGCCCCGCTTGATCATGACGGGCTTGTCCTGATGGCCCACGGCCTTGAGCAGGTCGAAGTTCTGCATGTTCCGGGCGCCGATCTGGATCACGTCTACGTCCTTGAAGAGGGGCAGCTGGCTCAGGTCCATCAGCTCGGAGACGATGGGCAGGCCCGTCTCCTGCCGGGCCACCTTCAGGTACTCCAGGCCCGTGGCGCCCAGGCCCTGGAAGGAGTAGGGAGAGGTCCGGGGCTTGAAGGCGCCGCCCCGCAGCATGGTGGCGCCGCTGGCCTTTACCGCCTTGGCGATGGCCACCACCTGCTCCTCGCTCTCCACGGAGCAGGGACCTGCCATCAGGGTCAGGCTGCCGCCGCCGATCTGGGTATCGCCCACCTTCACTACGGTGTCCGCCGGATGGAACTTCCGGTTGGCGTTCTTGTAGGGCTCCTGGACCCGCTTCACGTCCTCCACAATGTCCAGGGCGGCGATCAGGTCGATGTCCAGCTGGCTGGTGTCGCCCACCAGGCCCAGGATGGTGTGGGCCTCACCGATGCTGGTGTGGATGATGATGCCCTTTTCCTGGAGCCAGGCGATGAGGCTCTCCAGCTGGTCCCGGTTGGGATTGGGTTTCAGAACGACGATCATATGGGATTCCTCCTACGAAATAAGTTGGCCGGTACAAAAAAGACCCGCAGCCGGTTCGGCTGCGGGTCGTCATGCACTGATAGCCTTTTACAAAGCGTCAGACACGATCACGCACGTTTTCAGCCAAACCCAAATAAGCCTTACCCATAAAGTAGGTAAAGCTAAAGTAGCGGTATTCGGCGGAACGGGTGATGTTGGTCATGACAGGGATTCCTTTCTGCTACTCTTTCTGGTTTCAGAATAACACCAGAAAAAGCAAATGAAAATTGACAATGCTTCCAAAGAATGAAAATGGATGGCTCCGGGCTATGTGCGGTTTCCCCAAAGCGGGGGGATCAGGCTGCTGCGGCGGCGGGCACCGGCATGCAGCCGGCCATCAGCATGGAGGTGGCCTTCAGGATAAACTGCACATCCTTGCGCATATCCGCCACACCGGCCATGTACTGGCGGTGCAGCTCCTGCAGGGCGCTCACCACGTCCTGGCGGAACTTCTCCTGCCGGATGGCGCGCTTGGCCAGGTACTCCTCCAGATAGGACCGGAGGTCGGTCTCATACTGGTGGTGGCAGAGCATGCTGTCGGGATAGTTTTCGTTGTGGGGATAGGTGAAAGCGTCTGCCAGATAGTGGGTCAGCTTGCCAAGGGTGTAATACTGCCACATGGTCCAGCGCTCACGGCGCTGGAGGCGGGAGATGCGGGAGTAGATGTAGCGCTGGGAATTGGAGTAGTTATGCCCCCGGAACTTATAGGCCCGCAGGGAGCCCTTGAGATAGGTCAGGGGGTTGCAGTCCGGCTGAAAGGAGCCGAACAGGAAAGCAAGCTCGAATCGTCTGGCCTGGAATCCCTGGACATTTTCCAGAAGAGTGGCGGCCAGCAGTTTGTGACTGCGCTTCTGCAAGATGCACCTCCATGAAAAAAAATCAAGAACAACGCAAGTATAGCATGCCGGTCCGCCGGGCGCAAGCAAAAAAACATAAAATTTGTGTGAACTAACCTGATAAAAAAGAGGATTGTGCCGGGACGGAATGTGCGGTACAATGAAAAACAGCGCCGAACCGGATGACCCTCCGGAAATGCGCGGCAAAGGAGAATGATGATGACGACACTGACCACCACCCGACGGGGACGCTGCGCGGGGATCAAAGACTGGCAGGCTCAGTACCAGGCGCTGCAGATGACTGCCCGGGAGGCGGCGGAGCTGATCCGGGACGGGGATGTCCTGGCGTTTGCGGCCATGGCCAACTGGCCGTGGGAGCTGGACAGCGCCCTGGCGGAGCGCCTGCTGAAAACAGGCGGCCATGTGGCCATCCACGGCCATTTCATCCCGGCGGGGACCCGGCTGCTGACGCCGGAGCTGGCAGGCCAGGTGACCTATGACTCCAACTTCTACGGTGTGGAGCGGAGCCTGGCGCCCATGGGGAACGTCCGCTTCGTCCCCACCAACCTGAGCCAGACCGTGGACTGGCTCAGGTCCCGAAAGCCCCGGGTGGCGGCCCTGACCTGTTCGCCCCCGGACGCAGACGGGTGGATGAGCCGCTCCCTGTGGGCGGCGTCACTGCACCGGAGGCTGCTTGAGCAGTGCGAGCTGGTGCTGGTGGAGGTGAATCCCAGGCTGCCTGACATCGCCAGCGACGGAGCGTGCCACACCCGCCTCCATGTCTCGGAGGTGGACGGGATCATATCCTCAGACCGGCCTCTGGTGGAGACGCCCGTCGCGGCCGGGAACGAGGCGGACCGCCGCATCGCCGGCTACATTGCGGAGCTGGTGCCGGACGGCGCCTGCCTCCAGCTGGGGCTCGGGGGCCTTGCCAACATCGTGGGAGAGTGTTTGGTCCACGCGGGGAAGCGGGACCTGGGCATCCAGACGGAGGTGCTGAGCACCGGCGTCATGGAGCTGATGCGCAGCGGTGTGGTGAACAACAGCCGCAAGCAGACCTGCCCCGGCCGAACGGTATGCGGCCATCTGGTGGGCGGGCAGGAGCTGTGGGACTTTGCCGGCGGCAATCCGGTCTTCTGCCAGCGGGAGCTCAGCTGGGTGAACGACGCCCGGAACATCGCCCGGAACGACCGGGTGATCTCCGTGAACAACGCCCTGGAGATCGACCTCACCGGCCAGGTGAACGCCGAGTCCATCGGCCCCCGGCAGTACTCCGGCACCGGCGGCCAGCTGGAGTGGATCCTGGGCGCCCAGTGGTCTGAGGGGGGCAAGAGCATCCTGGCCCTCCGGTCCAGCTACCGGGACAAGGCAGGGGTGCTCCGCTCCAAGATCGTGCCCCAGCTGACTCCCGGCAGCGTGGTGACCACGCCCCGCACCTGCGTGCAGTACGTGGTGACGGAGTACGGCGTGGCGGACCTGAAGTACAAGAGCACACTGGAGCGGGCCCGGGCGCTGATCGCCATCGCCCATCCGGACTTCCGCCGGGAGCTGGAGCGGCAGATGCCTCTCTGAGTGCCACGGCCCGCCGCTGTCCGCAGGAGATCTTTTGGACGACCTGGACAAGGCCCCGCCTCTGCAAGGCGGGGCCTTGTGCGGTTTTGCTGAAATTTGCCCCGGCGGCTCAAAAAGAGAGCGGAGGGATTTGACATTCTCCTGCCGCCTCCGTAGAATAAAAAAGTTAAAAAATCCGCGTCTGCTGAAAAGACGGCGCAAAGAAACGCGGCGGGGGACCGCCGGGAGAGGCGGCTGTTTTGAAACTTCTGACCCAAATCGGCATCATCTTCGGCATCTGCTGGATCAGCGCCTGCATCGAACAGGTGCTGCCCTTCACCCTGCCGGCCAGCATCATCGGCATGCTGCTGCTCCTGCTTCTGCTGCTTGCGGGCGTGGTGCGGACAGAACACATCCGGGAGAAATCGGACTATCTGCTGGGAAATCTCCCCTTCTTCTTCATCCCCGCCGGCGTCAGCATCCTGAACTATGTGGACGTGCTGCGGGAGAATCTGGCGGCGCTGATCGTCATCTGCACCGTGTCTCTGGCGGCCACCTTTGCCGTCACGGTGTGGACCGTGCGGCTCACCAGCCGCCTGCTGGAGAGGGGGAAGCGGAGATGAGCGCCCTGTGGGAGTCCCCCTTCTTCGGGGTGACGCTGACCATCCTGGCCTACTGGGCGGGATGCAGGATCCAGAAAAGGACCGGCCTTGTGATCTGCAACGGCCTGGTGCTGGCGGTGGGGATGATCGTCGCCGTGCTGGTGATCTTCGACATCCCGTATGAGGCCTACAACGCCGGCGGCAGCCTCATCAACCTCTTTCTGGGGCCGGCCACGGTCTGCCTGGCGGTGACCATCTACGCCCAGATCGACCAGCTGAAGAAGAACCTGCTGCCCATCCTGGCGGGCTGTGCGGCGGGGGCGCTGACCTCCGTGCTCAGCATCTGGGGGCTGTGCCGTCTGTTCGGCCTGGACCGGGAGCTGACGGTCTCCCTCCTGCCCAAGTCCGTCACCACCCCCATCGCCACGGCACTGGCGGAGGGTCAGGGCGGCATCGTATCCATCACCGTGGCGGCGGTGATCTACACCGGCATCCTGGGGAATCTGTGCGCCCCGTTCCTGATCCGCCTGTTCCGGGTGAAGGACCCGGTGGCGGCGGGACTGGGCATCGGCGCCTGCAGCCACGCCATGGGCACCGCCCGGGCCCTGGAGCTGGGAGAGACGGAGGGCGCCATGAGCGGCCTTGCCATCGGCCTGTGCGGCATTGTCACCACGCTGGTCGTGCTGTGTCTCGGCGGGCTGCTGTGAAAGCGCAGGGCAGAAGAGAAGGTCCCGGCCAAAGGCCGGGACCTTCTTGCGGATTTTACACGTAGAACAGCAGATCGCTGTACACCGGGAAGGGCCAGTAATCGGAGGCGGTCAGCGTCTCCAGCTGGTCGGCGGCCTCCCGGGCTTTCGCCATATCCGGGATCAGCACATCGTGGCAGTAGTTCATGGCCGCAGTGGCGTCGGCGGGGATGGCGTCCAGGTCGGCCTCCATTTTGGCGCAGATCTCCTGCAGGGCGTCCGTCAGGGCGGCGATCTCCTTGGCGGTGGAGGTCTCATACTGGCGGGAGACACCCATGGCGTCCTTGTGATAGGCCCGCTGGCACAGATCGTCGGCGTACTTGGAGACGGCAGGCAGGATCTGGTGGCGGATCATGTCCGCCATGGTCTTGGCCTCAATGGTCAGGACGGTGGAGTAGTTCTCGATGTGGATCTCGGCCCGGGCCTCGATCTCCCCCTTGGTGTAGATGCCGTGGTTGATGAACAGATCCATGTTCTTCTGGGCGGTGTACACGGGCAGGGCATCGGCGGTGGAGGTCAGGTTGTACAGGCCCCGCTTCTTGGCCTCCTCCAGCCAGGCGTCGTCATACCCGTTGCCGTTGAAGATGATCCGCTGATGCTCGGTGAAGACCCGGCGGATCAGCTTCTGCAGGTCCGCCTGGAAGTCCCGGGAGGGCTCCAGCTCGTCGGCGAACTGCTTCAGCTCCTCGGCCATGATGGTGTTCAGGGCGATGTTGGGACCGGAGATGGACTGGGAGGCGCCCAGCATCCGGAACTCGAACTTGTTGCCGGTAAAGGCCATGGGAGAGGTGCGGTTGCGGTCCGTGTTGTCCTGCCGGATGGCAGGCAGGGCATCCACGCCGATCTCCAGGGTCCGCTTGCCGGCGCTCTGGAAGTCCGTGTCGTGGATGATGGACTCCACCACAGCGGACAGCTCATCGCCCAGGAAGATGGACAGCACGGCGGGCGGCGCCTCCTGGGCGCCCAGCCGGTGGTCATTGCCGGGGAAGGCCACTGTGGCCCGCAGGAAGTCCTGATAGTCGTCCACGCCCTTGACGAAGGCCGCCAGGAACAGAAGAAACCGGGCGTTCTGCCGGGGCGTGGAGCCGGGCTTGAACAGGTTCTTGCCGGTGTCGGTGGACAGGGACCAGTTGTCGTGCTTGCCGGAGCCATTGACGCCGGCAAAGGGCTTTTCGTGCAGCAGGCACACCAAGCCGTGGCGGTCTGCCACCTTCTTCATCATCTCCATCACCAGCTGGTTCTGGTCGCAGGCGGAGTTGGCGTCGGTGTAGATGGGGGCCATCTCGTGCTGGGAGGGGGCCACCTCATTGTGCTTGGTCTTGCTGAGCACGCCCAGCTTCCACAGCTCCTCGTCCAGATCCTTCATATAGGCGGCCACCCGGGGACGGATGGCGCCGAAGTAGTGGTCCTCCAGCTCCTGGCCCTTGGGGGGCTTGGCGCCGAACAGGGTCCGGCCGCACATCCGCAGATCCTCCCGCTTGGCGTACTGGGCCTTGTCGATTAGGAAGTACTCCTGCTCCGGGCCCACCTGAGCCACCACCCGCTTGGTCTCCGTGTCGCCGAACAGCCGCAGGATGCGGACCGCCTGACGACTGACCTCCTCCATGGACCGCAGCAGGGGGGTCTTTTTGTCCAGAGCCTCGCCGGAGTAGGAGCAGAAGATGGTGGGGATGCACAGGGAGCCCTCCTTGATGAAGGCGAAGGAGGTGGGGTCCCAGGCGGTGTAGCCCCGGGCCTCGAAGGTGGCCCGCAGACCGCCGGAGGGGAAGGAGGAGGCGTCGGGCTCGCCCCGGACCAGCTCCTTGCCGGAGAACTCCATCATGATCTTGCCGCCGCCGGCGGGGGCGATGAAGCTGTCGTGCTTCTCGGCGGTGACGCCGGTCATGGGCTGGAACCAGTGGGTGTAGTGGGTGGCGCCCTTCTCCACGGCCCACTGCTTCATGGCCTCGGCGATCTCATTGGCGGTGGAGATGTCCAGCGGGGTCCCATCCGTGACACAGGTCTTCCAGGCGCCGTAGGATGCGGACGAGAGGCGCTCTTTCATGGTCTCCTCGTTGAAGACCATGCTGCCGAACAGTTCGGGGAGCTTCATAGTGGTACTCATGCGTTTCATCCTCCTGTATTGATCAAATGGTATCGTATCATATCCGATATGGGAAACTCAATAGGCTCCCGGCGTTTTGCGGTTTATTTGCCGCTGTCGCCGTAGTTGGACAGGACCCGGGCGGAGGGATCGTCCACATCGCAGCCCTCCCAGGACTTGTTGGGCATCCAGAAGTCCCGGATCATCCGGGCCTGGCCGGGGTAATACTGCTCGAAGATCTCCCGGTACAGCAGGCTCTCCTTGGTGAAGGGGGGGCAGTAGTCGTACTTGCGCCGCAGCGTCTCGAATTCGAGGTCCGTGTATTTCTCCTCGGCGTAGGCCTTCAGGTCGTCCACCATGGAGTGGCCCACCGCGTCGGAGAAGGCGGCCTTCTGCCGCCAGAGGATGCTGTCCGGCAGCAGGTGGTCTTTTTCAAAGGCGTGGCGCAGCAGATACTTGCCCATGTGATAGGTGTTCTGCTTCAGCTTGGGATCCACGCGCATGACGTATTTCACGAAGTCCAGGTCGCCGAAGGGCACCCGGGCCTCCAGGGAGTTGACGGAGATGCACCGGTCCGCCCGCAGCACGTCGTACATGTGCAGCTCATCCACACGCTTCTTGGACTCGGCCTGGAAGGCCTCGGCGCTGGGGGCGAAGTCCGTGTACTTGTAGCCGAAGAGTTCGTCGGAAATCTCGCCGGTCAGCAGCACCCGCACGTCTGTCCGCTCGTGGATGGCCTTGCAGCAGAGGTACATCCCCATGCTGGCCCGGATGGTGGTGATGTCCCAGGTGCCCAGGGCGGCGATGACGATGGGCAGCGCCGCCAGGACCTCCTCCCGGGTCATGTAGACCTCCGTGTGGTCGGCGCCCATGAACTCCGCCGCCTCCCGGGCGTATTTCAGATCGATGGCGTCCGTGTCCATGCCGATGGCGAAGGTGCGGATCTTCTTCCCCAGCACCACCGAGGAGATGGCACACACCAGGGAGGAGTCCAGCCCGCCGGAGAGCAGGAAGCCCAGGGGGGCGTCCGCGTCCAGCCGTTTGTCCACGGCGGCGATCAGCTTGTTGCGGATGTTGCGGCAGACGGTCTCCAGATCGTCGGCGGAATACTGGGTGACAGTGGTGAGATCCGCGTACCGGACGAATCTCCCGTCCGCGTAGTAGTGTCCCGGCGGGAAGGGGCAGATCTCCCTGCACAGCCCCACCAGGTTCTTCGGCTCGCTGGCAAAGACGATGGCGCCGGCGCGATCATAGCCGTAGTACAGGGGCCGGATGCCGATGGGGTCCCGGGCGGCGATGAGATCGCCCTTTTTGGCGTCGTAGATAATCAGGGCGAACTCTGCGTCCAGCTTGGCGAACATGTCCAGGCCGTACTCTTTGTACAGGGGCAGCAGGATCTCGCAGTCGCTGCCGCTTTGGAACTGGTAGCCTTTTTCCGCCAGCTGCCGCTTCAGGGGACGGAAGCCGTAGATCTCGCCGTTGCAGACCACGTAGCTGCCGTCCAGCTCAAAGGGCTGCATGCCCGCCTCTGTCAGACCCATGATGGCCAGCCGGTGGAAGCACAGCCAGCCGGACGGGGTCTCGATGATCCGGGACATGTCCGGCCCCCGGGAGCGGGTCCGGTCAAAGAAGGGCAGCAGCTCTTCTTTCGTGTGGGTCTTTCTGGAAAAGCCCATGATCGCGCACATAAATAAAAGCACCTCCGGATATTGAAAAACGCAGCTTCCTCCTAAAATTTTAGGACGAATAGCTGCGATCCGCGGTGCCACCTAATTTGCCCCCGTATGGGGACCCCTTTCAAAGCTCCAACAAGCCCGTGTGAGATAACGATCACAACTCGTCGCACTTACTGACGGAGACCCGCGTTCAGATTGCAGCTACGGAGTGTTCTTCCCGTGGACTCTTTGTGCGGGGTTCCCACTGTCTCCCGCTCACTGAACCGGAACTTCCACGGTACTTTTCTCCATCAACGCCTTTGCTGATGTCTGATTGTCCTCGATTTGGAATCGATGGTAGCAGTGTATCACCGCAGTTGCGGAGATGTCAACGTCGAAATAGACAAAATCAGCCTGCTTTTTTCGGCAACCTTTTTCTGGAAAGTCCAGCGGCAGCCTCCTCCCGGCGCCTCCTGCCGGTAAACGGCACCGGCGCCCCGCCCGCCGGGAAGGCGGCGGTCAGGGCGCCGGGATGGGCTGATCGATCAGAGGCTGATCTCCGGGATCTCCCGGCTGGCGCCGGAGAGCAGGGGCCGCACCTGGGCCAGGAACGCGTCCACCTGCTCCGGGCAGCGGCCGATGTACAGCTTCGGATCCAGCACGGCCTCCATCTCCGCCTCCGTCATGCCGAAGGCGGGCTCCGCCGCGAGACGGGAGAGCAGGTCGCAGGGCTCCCCCTCCTTCATTTTGGCAGTGGCGGCCATGGAGCAGGTGCGGATGATCTCGTGGAGCTGCTGCCGGTCCCCGCCCCGCTTGACGCCCTCCATCATCAGGTTCTCCGTGGCGATGAAGGGCAGGTACTCCCGGCAGGTCCGGTCCACGATCTTCTCGTTGACATGGAGTCCGTCGGTGACGTTTTGGGCCAGGCGCAGGATGGCATCGGCGCACAGGAAGCCCTCCGGCATGGAGATGCGGCGGTTGGCGGAGTCGTCCAGCGTCCGCTCCAGCCACTGGACGGAGGCGGTCATGGGGGCGTTCATGGCATCCGCCATGAGATACCGGGCCAGGGAGCAGATCCGCTCGGACCGCATGGGATTGCGCTTGTAGGCCATGGCGCTGGATCCGATCTGGTTCTTCTCGAAGGGCTCCTCCACCTGCCGGTCGTGCTGCAGCAGGCGGATGTCGTTTGCCATCCGGTAGCAGCTCTGAGCGATGGCGGAGAGACAGTTCAGGATGCGGCTGTCCGCCTTCCGGGGATAGGTCTGGCCGCAGACGGAGAAGCACTGGTCAAAGCCGAACTCCGCGGCGATCTGCCGGTTCATCTCGTCGATCTTGGCGGTGTCCCCGTCGAAGAGGTCCACGAAGCTGGCCTCCGTGCCGGTGGTGCCCCGGCAGCCCAGGAACTTCATGTGGGAGAGCACGAAATCCAGCTCCTCCAGATCCGCCAGAAGGTCCTGCATCCAGAGAGTGGCACGCTTGCCCACCGTCACCAGCTGGGCGGGCTGATAGTGGGTGTAGCCCAGGGTGGGGGTGCCCTTGTAGGTGTCGGCGAATTCGGCCAGGTTGGACACCACCGCCAGCAGCTCCCCCCGGAGGTACCGCAGGCCCTCCCGGTAAAGGATGAGGTCCGCGTTGTCGGTGACATAGCAGCTGGTGGCCCCCAGGTGGATGATGCCGGCGGCGGAGGGGGCCGCCTTGCCGTAGGTGTACACGTGGGCCATCACATCGTGGCGGACCTCTTTCTCACGCTGCGCCGCCATATCATAGTCGATGTCGGTGACGTGGGCCTCCAGCTCTGCCACCTGCTCCGCCGTGATGGGCAGGCCCAGATCGTGCTCCGCCCGGGCCAGGGCCACCCACAGCCGCCGCCAGGTCTGAAAGCGCATGTCCGGGGAGAACAGGTGCAGCATGAACGCCGAGGCATACCGGGACGCCAGGGGGGATTCGTATTTGTCCTTGGACATAGGAAGGACCTCCTTTTCCACAGAAAATCGATGTTGAAAAAATTAGGAATTAGGAGCTAGGAGTTAGGGATTGAGGTGTCCGGCACAGCCGGACAGATTTCATTCGATCGTCGCCGAAGGCGACTCCACAATTCCTAATTCCTCATTCCTAATTCCTAACGAAGAAACGCGCACAGAATCCAGCTTATCTTACAATGATAGAATCTCTTTCGGGACCCACGGAGACGTAGGTGATGCGGCAGCCGATCTCCCGCTCCACATACTCCACATAGTCCCGGGCCGCCTGGGGCAGATCCTCCCAGGTCCGGACGCCGGAGATGTCGCACTTCCAGCCGGGCATAGCCGTCATCACCGGCTTGGCGTCCGGCAGCACGGCGGGGAAGGGGAAGTCGTCGGTCTCCTGGCCGTTCAGCTCATACCGGGCGCAGATGGGGATCTGGTCCATGTAGCTCAGCACGTCCAGCTTGGTCAGGGCGATGTCCGTGGCCCCCTGGCACTGGATGCCGTACCGGGTGGCCACGATGTCGATGGGACCCACCCGGCGGGGCCGGCCGGTCTTGGCGCCGTATTCGCCGCCGGCCTCCCGCAGCTGCTCCGCCTCCTGGCCGAACCACTCGCAGGTGAAGGGGCCCTCGCCCACGCAGGAGGAGTAGGCCTTCACCACGCCGATGACCTTGTCCAGCTTGGCGGTAGGCAGGCCGGAGCCCACCGGCGCATAGGCGGCGATGGGGTTGGAGGAGGTGGTGTAGGGGTAGATGCCGTAGTCCAGGTCCCGCAGAGAGCCCAGCTGGGCCTCGAACAGGATGTTCTTCCCCTCGTTCTGGGCCTGGCGCAGATAGGCGCCGGTGTCGCAGATGAAGGGCTTGATCTTCTCGCCGAAGTCCGCCGCCCAGGCCTTCAGGTCATCCAGGGTGTAGGGCCTGGCACCGTAGACCTTCTCCAGCGTCAGGTTCTTCCATTCCAGAATGCCTGCCAGGTGGTCCCACAGCTTGTCCGGGTACAGCAGCTCACCGGCCATGACGGTCTTCTTCTGGTACTTGTCGGAGTAGAAGGGAGCGATGCCCTGCTTGGTGGAGCCGTACTTCTTGTCCGCCAGGCGGGCCTCCTCCAGGGCGTCCAGATCCCGGTGCCAGGGCAGCAGCAAAGACGCCCGGTCGCTGATCTTCAGGTTCTCCGGCGTGATGGCCACGCCCTTGCCGGTGACATCCGCGATCTCTGTCCACAGGCTTTCGCAGTCCAGGGCCACGCCGTTGCCCAGGATGTTCACCACGCCCTTGCGGAAGATGCCGGAGGGCAGCAGATGCAGGGCGAACTTGCCGAACTCGTTCACCACGGTGTGGCCGGCGTTGCCGCCTCCCTGATAGCGGACCACCACGTCATAGTCAGCGGTGATCAGGTCCACCATGCGGCCCTTGCCCTCGTCGCCCCAGTTGATTCCCACGATGGCACAATTTGACATATCCCAAAACCTCCCGGTCTATATTTATACGGAAAAAACGTCTCAGGCCGGGCACACATACCCAACCTTTCTTATTATATCGGTGCAAATCTTATAAGTAAAGAACAACCTCGTTATGCCGGGGATAAATTTCTCTAATAGGTCGACCTTTCCGGCGCCTCGACCGCGGGAGCTCCTGCATAGACCAACGTCTCATTGGGCTGGAGCAGCAGGCCGTTCTGGGAAAACTGGCCGAACAGATCCTCCAGCGCCGCCAAATAGGCGGGATAACCGGCATCCCCCTCCCGCAGGGAGTAGGAGCTGGAAAAGCACCGCCGCAGAAAGCGGTCCCGGTCCAGTGTCAGGGGGTTGGGGAACCGCCGCTTCTCGTACCGTCCGCCGAAGAATGCCCGGATGCGGGGATCATCTTCCGCCATCCCGCCGCTGAAGCCCCGAAAATCCGGGCAGTGGACCCGAAAGAGCCCGGCCAGCGCCTGGTTGACCGGCGCGTCCGTCCGGATGTTCCAGATGAGATAGACCTGCCCGCCGGGGCGCAGGATCCGGCGGCACTCCCGGGCAAAGGCACCGCCGTCGAACCAGTGGAACGCCTGGGCG
This sequence comes from Oscillibacter valericigenes, assembly GCF_016902445.1. GTDB lineage: Bacteria > Bacillota > Clostridia > Oscillospirales > Oscillospiraceae > Oscillibacter > Oscillibacter avistercoris. Next base: position 75,739 of record NZ_JACSNX010000008.1, read on the forward strand.
GCTGTGACGAAGTCCACGGACCGGTCCGGCAGCCCCGTGTCCCGGTCCGTGCCGTTCCGGGAGGTGAAGCGGGGATCCGCTCCCAAAAGCGATTCTGCCGCGCTCCGCATATCCCTGTTGGGCTCCACGCCGCAGACGCGGAATCCTGCCGCCAGCAGCTGGGCGGACAGCTTTCCGGTGCCGGAGCCCACGTCCGCTGCGGCAAAGTCCCCCGGCGGCGTGTATAGGGTCTCCAGCCAGTCCAGAAGTCCCTGAGCATAAGAGGGCCTGCCCGCCTGATAGTCTTCCTGCCGCCCGGTGAAGCGGTCCGTGTGGTCCATGGTACGACCTCCGTTTCCTGTTTTCCGATTTGTATCCCGATTGTATCATGGCGCAGCGCGATCCGCAAGCCGCGGCCGGACCGAGATGGAAAAGACCCGGTTCTCCACTTCCAAAACGGCACGGGGTGTGATATACTATCAACCGGATTTTGATCAAACAGAGAGAAAAGGGGAAGATCGTATGCCGGCCATCGGTTTTGACAATCAGAAGTATCTCACCACCCAGTCCGAGCAGATCAAAAAGCGCATCGCCCAGTTCGGCGGCAAGCTGTATCTGGAGTTCGGCGGCAAGCTGTTCGACGACTACCACGCCTCCCGGGTCCTGCCGGGATTCGAGCCGGACAGCAAGATCCGCATGCTCCAGCAGCTGCAGGATGATGTGGAGATCCTCATCGCCATCAACGCCGCGGATATCGAGAAGAACAAGGTCCGCGGGGACCTGGGCATCACCTATGACGACGACGTGCTGCGGCTGATCGACATCTTCCGGGGCATGGGCTTTTATGTGGGCGGCGTGGTGATGACCCGCTACAGCGGCCAGGGGGCGGCGGACGCCTTTTTGAAGCGGCTGACGGCTCTGGGCATCCGGTGCTACCGCCACTATCCCATCGCCGGCTACCCCTCCGACGTACAGCACATCGTCAGCGACGAGGGCCTGGGAAAGAACGACTACGTGGAGACCACCCATCCCCTGGTGGTGGTGACGGCGCCGGGCCCCGGCAGCGGCAAGATGGCCACCTGCCTGAGCCAGCTCTACCACGACTACAAGCGGGGCATCCGGTCCGGCTACGCCAAGTTTGAGACATTCCCCATCTGGAATCTGCCCCTGAAGCACCCGGTGAACCTGGCCTATGAGGCGGCCACGGCAGACCTGAACGACGTGAACATGATCGACCCCTTCCACCTGGAGGCCTATGGCAAGACGGCAGTGAACTACAACCGGGACGTGGAGATCTTTCCGGTGCTGAACGCCATTTTTGAGAAGATCCAGGGCACATCTCCCTACCAGTCTCCCACGGACATGGGCGTGAACATGGCGGGCAGCTGCATCTGCGACGACGAGGTGTGCTGCGCCGCCAGCCGGATGGAGATCCTGCGGCGGTACTACACCGCCTGCGCAGAACGGCTGCGGGGCAAGGCCGGGGACGAGCCGGTGCGGAAGCTGGAGCTGGTGATGCAGCAGGCGAACGTCACCCCGGAGATCTGCCCGGCGGTGTCCGCGGCCCTGCTGAAGGCGGAGACCACCGGCGGCCCCGCCGGCGCCATGGTGCTGCCGGACGGCCGGGTGGTCACTGGCAAGACCTCCGATACCCTGGGGGCGGCCTCCGCCCTGCTGCTGAACGCATTGAAGGCTGTGGGCGGCATCGGCGACCAGTTCGAGCTGATCTCCGCCCAGGTGCTGGAGCCGGTGTGCCGGCTCAAGACGCAATACCTGGGCCACAAGAACCCCCGTCTCCACACGGATGAGGTGCTGATGGCCCTGACCATCTCCGCCCTTACCAATCCCCTGGCGGAGCTGGCCCAGCAGCAGCTGCCCAAGCTCCGGGGCTGCGACGCCCACTTCACGGTGATCCTCAGCGATGTGGACGAAAACCTTCTGCGGCGGCTGGGCATCAACGTCAGCTGTGAGGCACGGTACGAGACGAAGAAGCTGTATCACAAATAAGAAGGGCGATCTCCGAGCTGGGGATACGCCGCTTGGAATATGGGGCTCCGCTTTCCGGAGGGAAGGGACTGGTGAAAGGCGTCCCTTCGGAGAGGCGGGGGCCGCCGTTCGGCGGCCTCGGGGGTCTGGCTCCCGCCAGGGGGTTGTTCCCACAGGGATGCGCCCCCCATTCTCTTTTTGGTCTTGCCCAAAAAGAGAATGCGCCGCGCCCGGTGGAAGAGAAAAAGGCGCTTCGGCGGGTCGGTCTGCGCCAGCGCAGACCTCCTGCCGCCGGCGGGGGAAGGCTGGCACTTCCTTGTAGAAGTCAGGGACGGAAACGTCCGGCCCTTGGGGAAACCTTTGGCCCGGGGAGGTCTGGGATACATCCAGCTTCTCTTTTCGCTGCCGCTGGCCGGTTGTTGATGAGAGCTGTAGCATGGGCCAACGCAACAGCCCCTATGCCTGTCCGGGCAGCGCGTAGCGACTGCGCAGCCGTTGGCGGCTTTGCCGCTTACGGATGCGGCGTGCCCCTTGCGGGCAAGCGGAACGCGCGGAAGGAGGAGCCAGTGGAACACTGGTGACGGAAATACTGGGAGCGCCGCAGCGCGAGACAGTAAAAGAGAAGCTGGTCAAATGCGTTCTTGCACCCCGACGACCTCCGCACCATCCGCCACGGGACGGCAGTACCGACCTCGCAGAAGACCCAAGCGTGCCCGAAGGCAAGGCCAAATCGGCGCTTGCACCGATACGTCGCCCCCCGTCGCGCGGAGGGCCACTGCACCGGAGCGCGCCAACGCTTTTCTCTTTGGACCGTGCACGGCCCGTTTCTCTTTTGGCACGACAAAAGAGAAATGGGGGGTGCATCCCCGTTGGACAAGCCCCCCTGCGGGAGCAGATCCCCTCCCGGCCGCCGTTCGGCGGCCCCTCCCCACCCAGCAGCGGGTGCATCTGTCCAGCCATCCCAATGACCGTATTTCCCTGGCGGCAGACAGCCGCCCCATTTCACAGAAAAGGAAGGATCACGCCCCATGCAGGACATCATCCAACAGCTGGCAGCTGAACTGAACAAGGATCCCCGCCACGTGGAAAACGTGGTCCGCCTTCTGGACGAGGGCAACACCATCCCCTTCATCGCCCGGTACCGCAAGGAGCTCCACGGCGCCATGGACGACACCGCCCTGCGGACACTGGAGGAGCGGCTCCAGTACCTGCGGAACCTGGCGGACCGCCGGGAGGCGGTGAAGAAGGCCATCGAGGAGCAGGGCAAGCTGACGGATGCGCTCTCCGCCGCCATCGACGCCGCCCAGACCCTGGCGGAGGTGGAGGACCTGTACCGCCCCTACAAGCAGAAGCGCCGCACCCGGGCCACCGCCGCCCGGGAGAAGGGGCTGGCGCCCCTGGCGGAGGTGCTGTTCGCCCAGGGCCCGGACTGCCCGGACCCGGCGGCGGAGGCCGCCCGGTATGTGGATGCCGAAAAGGGCGTGGAGACGGCGGAGGACGCCCTGGCCGGCGCCTCCGACATTATCGCCGAGACCATCAGCGACGACGCGGCCCTCCGCAAGACCCTCCGGTCTCTGCTGGAGCGGGAGGGCAAGCTCTGCTCCCAGGCGGCGGTGGAGGAGGACTCTGTCTACCGGCTGTACTACGACTTCGCCCAGCCCCTCTCCCGGCTCCAGGGGCACCAGGTGCTGGCCATCAACCGGGGGGAGAAGGAGAACTTTCTGAAGGTCCGTGTGGAACTGGACCGGGATCGGGCCCTCCAGACCGTCCGGCGCCACGTGATCGTCCCCGGCAGCGCGGCCATGGAATTCGTCAAGGCCGCGGCGGAGGACGCCTATGACCGCCTGATCTTCCCCGCCCTGGAGCGGGAGGCCCGCTCCGCCCTGACGGACCAGGCGGACGAGGGGGCCATCGGCCAGTTCGCCCTGAACCTGAAACCCCTGCTGATGCAGCCGCCGGTGAAGGGCAAGGTCACCATGGGCCTGGACCCGGGATACCGGATGGGTTGCAAGGTGGCGGTTGTGGACGGCACCGGTAAGGTGCTGGACACCGCCGTGGTCTACCCCACCTACGGCGAGCGGCAGGAGAAGGAGGCCATCGCGACGCTGGCAAAGCTGATCCGGAAGCACGGTGTGGAGCACATCGCCATCGGCAACGGCACCGCCAGCCGGGAGACGGAGCAGATGGCGGTGAAGCTGATCCATCAGGTGAACGAGGCCGGCGCCCACGTTAGCTACATGATCGTCAGCGAGGCCGGCGCCAGCGTGTATTCCGCCAGCCCCCTGGCGGCGGAGGAGTTCCCCCAGTACGACGTGAATCTGCGGTCCGCCGTGTCCATCGCCCGGCGGCTCCAGGACCCTCTGGCGGAGCTGGTGAAGATCGACCCCAAGGCCATCGGCGTGGGGCAGTACCAGCACGACATGCCCCCCAAGCGGCTGGACGAGGCCCTGAACGGCGTGGTGGAGGACTGCGTCAACGCCGTGGGCGTGGACGTGAACACCGCCTCCCCCTCCCTGCTCCAGCGGGTGGCGGGGCTGAACGCCGCCACGGCGAAAAATGTGGTGGCCTACCGGGAGGAAAACGGCCCCTTCACATCCCGCAAGCAGATCCTGAAGGTCCCCAAGCTGGGCCCCAAGGCCTTTGAGCAGTGCGCCGGCTTCCTGCGGGTGCCGGAGAGCAAGAGCATCCTGGACAACACCGCCGTCCACCCGGAGAGCTACGGCGCGGCAGAGAAGCTGCTCTCCCTCACCGGCCACTCCCTTGCGGACGTCCGGGACGGGAAGCTGGGGGACCTGAACGCCCAGATCAAGGCCTATGGCGAAGAGAAAGCGGCGGAGGCCTGCGGCGTGGGTGTGCCCACGCTGCGGGACGTGGCAGCGGAGCTGATGAAGCCCGGCCGGGACATCCGGGACGAGCTGCCCAAGCCCATCCTCCGCACCGACGTGCTGGAGATGAAGGACCTGAAGCCCGGCATGGTGCTGACGGGCACGGTCCGCAACGTCATCGACTTCGGTGTCTTCGTGGACATCGGCGTCCACCAGGACGGCCTGGTCCACATCTCCCAGGTGTCCAAGAAGTTCATCAGGCACCCCTCCGAGGTGGTATCCGTGGGCGACATCGTCCAGGTTGTGGTGCTGGAGGTGGATGAGAAGAAAAAGCGCATCAGCCTCTCTATGAAGCAGGCGCCCAAGGCGTGAGGAGGAAGCGGCCATGACGATGATGACCATCGATCAGGTGAACGACCTGCTGGACGACATGGCGGACAGCTTTCCGGAGGAACTGTTCGACGGTCTCAACGGCGGCATCAACCTGCTGGAGGAGGCCAGGCCGGACCCGGAATTCCCCCAGGGGGAGATGTATATCCTGGGGGAGTACTGCGATGACTGCCTGGGCCAGTACATCAACCTGTACTACGGATCCTTCGCCGCCCTGGCGGAGCGGGAGGACTGGGACGAGCAAACCTGGGAGGACGAGCTGTACACCACCCTCTCCCACGAGCTGACCCACCACATGGAGGGCCGGGGCGGGCTCCACGCCCTGGACGACCGGGACGCGGCGGAGCTGGAGGAATACCGCCGGGAGTACGGCGGGGAGACATGATGAAACAGAACCGCCCCGTGCCACAGGCACGGGGCGGTTTTGATATCCGGAGGGAGATCAGCCCTTGTCCTGCCGGATGATCCGGCGCAGGGCCTCGATGGCGGAGAGGATGGGCTTTTGGATGCTGTCGGTGGGATAGACGTCGGCGCTGTTGCGCTTGGAGACGGACCCGTCGAAATTGGTGGCGGACACCAGGATGGAGGCGGTGCGCACGCCCAGGCTGGCGCCCACGGAGAAGAGGATGGACTCCTCCATGGAGGTGCAGACGGCGCCGCCCCGGACGTAGCTCTGCCAGCGGCGGATCAGCTCGTCGGCCACCGGCTTCGTCTCCGGCTCCGTCTGGGTGTAGAAGGAGTCCTTGGTGATGCTGACGCCCACCGTGGTGTGGAAGCCCAGGGAGACGGCGCTCTCCTCCAGGGCCTTCAGCAGCTGGTAGCTGGGCACGGCGGGGAACTCCAGGGGCAGGTAGTGGCGGCTGGTGCCGTCCATGCGGACGCTGCCGCTGACCACCACGATGTCGCCGCACTGAACGTCGGCGCAGGTGGAGGCACAGGTGCCCACCCGGATGAAGGTGTCCGCCCCGCACTTGTGGAGCTCCTCCACACAGATGGCGGTGGAGGGGCCGCCGATGCCGGTGGAGGTGACGGTGACCCGCTCCCCCTCCAGCGTGCCCTCCCAGGTGGTGAATTCCCGCTTCCGGGTCACCATGCGGGGGTTGTCCAGATGGGCGGCGATCAGCTCGCACCGGTCCGGGTCCCCGGGGACGATGGCGTAGCGGCCCGCCTCTCCGGGGGCCAGGTTCACATGGAGCATTTTGGCGTTTTCAGACATATGACAGACATCCTTTCCCGAATTTCCCGAATATGATCAGAGGCGCAGAGGATCAGCGTCCCTCGGCCTCTTCCCGGATCTCCTGGCCGAACATCAGCAGAAAGCTGACGGCCAGCAGCCCGCAGCTGGCCCAGATGGCCCGCCGCCCCCACAGCTGAGAGACGGCGCCGCCCAGCCCGGCGCCCAGGGCAAAGATGAGGATCACCGCGAAATAGCGGCCGGATCTCCGCAGGGCGGTCCGGTCCCGGGTGTCCCAGTAGGCGCAGAGGGCATCCACCCCGCTGCGGAGATTGCCGATGCACATGGTGCTGGCGTAGGCACTGCCGTTGACCTTGCGGAAGGCCTGGACCTGCATGGCACAGGTGAAGGACACCAGCGCGTTGGCCAGCGGGTCCGCGGCCGGCGGCAGGAATCCCACGGCAAAAAGCAGAACGATCTCCGCCAGAGCCACCAGCTGCCGCCAGTGGAGCCGGGAGATCCCCTGGCAGCGGCGGCGGACCGCCTCTGCGGCAAAAACACCCAGTGCAAAGGCCAGCAGCGGGATCAGGTAACGCAGGACCCCGGCGAGGTCTCCTGCAAAGGCGCGCTGGCTCATCAGCACGATGTTCCCGGTCTGGGCATTGGCGAACACACCGCCCCGGACACAGTAGGTATAGGCGTCCTGCAGACCGCCGGAGAGCGTCAGAAAGACCATGGTGGAAAAGGCCTCTGACATCTGGCCGTGGCAGGCACCGGGACTGTGTCTGTGCATGGGAACCTCCCCCCTTTCCCGGTCAGACTTCTGAAGCAGTATTATAATATGGAGGACGGGAAAAGGCAAGCCCGCTCCTGCAGACCGTCCAGTCGAAGCAGGCAAAGCAGCGGCAGATGGCCGCCAGGCCACCTGCCGCTGCTGTCATAAAGATCCAATTATTCCCACTCAATGGTTGCCGGGGGCTTGCTGGTGATATCGTACACGATCCGGTTGATGTGGGGCACCTCGTTGACGATGCGCACGCTGACACGGTCCAAGACCTCGTAGGGAATACGGGTCCAGTCGGCGGTCATGAAGTCCGTGGTGGTGACGGACCGCAGGGCCAGGGTGTAGTCGTACGTCCGGCCGTCGCCCATGACGCCCACGGAGCGCATGTTGGTCAGCACCGCGAAGTACTGGCTCATGGTGCCCTCCAGATGGGCCTTGGCGATCTCGTCCCGGAAGATGAAGTCCGCCTGGCGCAGGGTGTCCAGCTTCTCCTTGGTGATCTCACCGATCACCCGGATGGCAAGGCCCGGGCCCGGGAAGGGCTGGCGCATCACCAGGTACTCCGGCAGGCCCAGCTCCCGGCCCAGCTGACGGACCTCGTCCTTGAACAGCATCCGCAGGGGCTCGATGATCTCCTTGAAGTCCACATAGTCCGGCAGACCGCCCACGTTGTGGTGACTCTTGATGACGGCGGCGTCGCCGGTGCCGGACTCGATCACGTCGGGATAGATGGTGCCCTGGACCAGATAGTCCACCTGGCCGATCTTCTTGGCCTCCGCCTCAAAGACCCGGATGAACTCCTCACCGATGATCTTCCGCTTGCGCTCCGGCTCCGTGACCCCGGCCAGCTTGCCCAGGAACAGGTCCTCGGCGTTGGCCCGGACGAAGTTGATGTCCCACTTTTTGAAGGCGGCCTCCACCTCGTCGCCCTCGTTCAGGCGCATGAGACCGTGGTCCACGAACACGCAGGTCAGCTGGCTGCCCACGGCCTCGGCCACCAGGGCCGCTGCCACGGAGGAGTCCACGCCGCCGGACAGGGCCAGCAGGACCTTGCCGTCCCCGACCTTCTCCCGGATCTGGCGGATGGCGGTCTCCTTGTAGTCGCCCATGGTCCAGTCGCCCGCCGCGCCGCAGACCTCGTACAGGAAGTTGCGGATCATGTCGGTGCCGTGCTCCGTGTGGTTGACCTCGGGATGGTACTGGACGCCGTAGAAGCCCCGGCTCTCGTCACAGATGGCCACGTTGGGGCAGGCGCCGGAGTGGGCCACCAGGGCGAAGCCCTCCGGCACCTTCTCCATGTAGTCGCCGTGGCTCATCCAGGTGATGCCCTGGGCGGGCAGACCCTTGAAGAGCCTGCAGGATGTGTCGAAATACGTCTCGGTCTTGCCGTACTCCCGGGCGGAGTCATCCTGGGCCTCGGTGACCCGGCCGCCCAGGTTGTGGGCCATCAGCTGGCAGCCGTAGCAGATGCCCAGGATGGGCACGCCCCAGGTGAAGATGGCCGGGTCCACCTGGGGGGACTTGGGATCATACACGCTGTTGGGGCCGCCGGTGAAGATGATGCCGATGGGCTCCATGGCGCGGATCTGCTCCAGCGGGGTGGTGTAGGGCTTCACCTCGCAGTAGACGCCGCACTCCCGGACCCGGCGGGCGATCAGCTGGTTGTACTGCCCGCCGAAGTCCAGCACGATGACAGTCTGGTGAGACAAGGGGATTCCTCCTTTGTGTAAATTCGGTTCAGGCGAAGGGCTCAGTCCTCGTCCCGGAAGACGATGTTGCCGGGCTCGGCGGACTCGATGATGGCCAGGGACTTCAGGTTCACGCCGGCGGCCCGCAGCCGGTCGCCGCCGCCCTGGAAGCCCTTCTCCACGGCGCAGCCGATGCCCACCAGCGTGGCGCCGGCGGCATCGACGATGTCGCACAGGCCCCGCATGGCCTCGCCGTTGGCCATGAAGTCGTCGATGATCAGCACCTTGTCGTCGGAGGAGAGCCACTCCTTGGACACCAGCAGGGTCACCTTCTTCTTATAGGTGTAGGAGAAGATGTCGCTCTGGTACAGGCCGCCCTCGATGTTGTCGCTCTTGGCCTTCTTGGCGAAGATCATGGGCTTGTGGTAATGCTGGGCCACGATGGCGGACAGGGCGATGCCGCTGGCCTCGGCGGTGAGGATCACGGTGACCTCGTCCATGTTGAAGTGCTTGCCGAACTCCTCGGCGATGTGGTCCATCAGCTCCGTGTCGATGCGGTGGTTCAGGAAGCCGTCCACCTTGATGATGTTGCCGGGCAGCACCTTGCCCTCTTTCACAATGCGGTCCTTCAGTTCCTGCATGGGTGATTCCCCCTTGATCTCTCTGTATTTTGCATGATTTTATGCCAAATTTGATCTTTTTCCTATTATCTCGAATCCTGCTGCATTTTGCAACTGTTTTTGCCCACAAAATGCGGGGCCTCTCTCCGGTGGATTTGCATAGGACGGACAAAAAGGAACAAAAGCCGCACCGTGGATGGACACAGTGCGGCCGTTGTGTTTTACTTCCCCTCCAGCTTGTCGGCGGCCTGGTCCAGCCAGCTGCCCTGGAAGGATTCGATGTCCCCGGCGTCGGTGAGAGCGGCCAGGGCCGGATCGATGGGCATCTCCGCCAGCACGGGCAGGTGATGGCGCTCCGCGGCCTGGGCGGTCTTGCCCTGGCCGAAGAGGTAGATCTTCTTCCCGCAGTCCGGGCAGGCCACATAGCTCATGTTTTCCACCAGACCCACGATGGGGACCTCCATCATCTCCGCCATTTTGACGGCCTTCTCCACCACCATGCTCACCAGCTCCTGGGGGGAGGCCACGATGACGATGCCGTCCAGGGGGATGGACTGGAACACGCTGAGAGACACGTCGCCGGTTCCCGGCGGCATGTCCACGAACAGATAGTCGCAGTTCCACAGCACATCGGTCCAGAACTGCTGGACCACGCCGGAGATGACCGGGCCCCGCCAGATGACCGGGTCCGTCTCATTGGGCAGCAGCAGGTTGGTGCTCATCACCTGGATGCCGGTTTTGGACACCATGGGATACAGCCCCGCCTCACTGCCCATGGCCTGGCCGTGGATGCCGAAGGCCTTGGGGATGGAGGGGCCGGTGACGTCGGCGTCCAGGACGCCCACCTGGTAGCCCCGGCGGCGCATGGTGACCGCCAGCTGGCTGGTGACCATGGATTTGCCCACGCCGCCCTTGCCGGACACGACGCCGAACACTTTGCCGATGTGGGCCTCGGGATGGTGCTCCTTCAGCAGGGACTGGGGCTCCTGCCGCTCGCTGCAGCTCTCGCCGCAGGTGGAGCAGTCATGGGTGCATTCGCTCATAATACGGATATCTCCTTTTTTCGCTTCCGCGTGATCTAACAAGGTCTCAGGCGCCCGGGCACCATTCTATTTTAAATGTGTACCGGCGCAATCCATATCTTATACCTCTTCCCCCGCATCCGTCAACCGCTGGATGGAAACTTCGCCGTCTCCGGCAAAAAATTCCGCCTCCCGGCTGTGGCAGGTGAAGAGCAGGATCTGCCGGTCCCCAGCGGCCTCCTTCAAAAACCGCAGGGCGGCGGCGCAGCGCCGGTCGTCGAAATTGGCCAGGGCATCGTCCAGCACGATGGGCACCTGCTTTTCCGGCGGCAGCACCAGGTCGCAGATGGCCAGCCGCACCGCCAGATACAGCTGGTCCAGCGTCCCGGCGGAGAGCAGCGCCGCGTCCCGGAACACCGGATCCCCCGCCGGCTCGGCGGAGAGGCGGAAACTCCGGTCCAGCACCACGCCGCTGTAACGGCTGCCGGTGAGCTGGGCGAAGATCTCGGCGGCCCGGCGGCCCAATTCCGGGGAGAACCGGTTCTGCAGGGCGGTGTTGGCCCGCTCCAGCGTCTCCATGGCCAGGCGGATGGCGCTGTACTCCGCCTCCAGCCCGGCCCGCTGTTCCTCCAGCGCCGCCCGGCGGGCCCGAAGGTCCTCAGGATTTTTCAGGGCTTGGAGCTGGCCGGTGAGATGGTCCGCCGCCGACCGGGCCTGGGCCAGAGCGGCCCGGGCCGCCTCCAGATCGGCGGAGACGGCCTCCCGGCTCCGGACCGGGGCGGGGGGCTCGTCGGCGGGGACGTCCGCCTCCGGCGTCTGCTGGGCCTGGAGGTCACAGCGCAGCCGGGCCTCCCGGGCGGCGGACTCCACCTCCGCCAGCTCCTTCCGGCGGACGGCGCAGGAGCGCAGCAGCTGATCTGCCGTTGGGATGTCAAAGGCTCCCGGGGCAAAGCGCCGGACCTCCAGCAGGATGCCCTGCTCGTTGGAGGTCAGCGTATTATATAAGGTATCTGCGGCCGCGGACTTGGCGTTGGCGTTGGCCTGGGCGGCGTCCCGGGCTTCCCACAGCTTGGCGTAAGCGGCGGCCTGCATCCGCAGTTCGGCAGCGGAGGAAACACCATGCTTTTTCAAAAACGCGGAGGTCTCTTTCTGCCACTTGTGATTCTTATAGATGGGAATAACCAGAGCGCCGATGGCGCAGGGAATGCCATAGAAAATAGCATCCGCAAAGGCATCATTCATGCCAAGAATACTGATGATGCTTAAAATTAAGGCAAGGGCCCCCAGAAAAATAGAGGGCAGCAGCTCACTGAGCGGCCAGGGGGCGGAATCGGGAACGGAGGCGGCGGATTTCCGAGCCTCCTCTGCTGTTTGCCCGGCAAAGGGGCTCTCGTTGACGGCGGCCTCCGCCCGCAGCAATGCCTTCATGGCCTCGTCCCGCTCCGACCGGGCCTTGTCCACGGCCTTTCGGGTGGTCTCCAGATTGACGATGGCGCCCCGCAGCCGGGCGATGGTCTCGTTCTCCGGGATCTGATCCCTTTGGAGCTGTTCCCGCACCTGGGCGGCACGGTCCTCTGCCTGCCGGGCGGCTTCTGCCGCATCCGAGAGCACCCGGCGGCGCTGGGCGGCCTCCCAGCGGTCACAGGCGGCCAGCTCGCCCTGAACGGATTCCACCCGCACGGCCAGGGCTTCTGCCTGGGCACGGGCGTCAGCCAGCTGCCGGGCCAGCGCACTGCTGTCAGCCAGCTGCCGCTCCAGGTCCGCCAGCTCCGCCTCCAGCGCCGGGAGCTGGCCGGTCCTGTTGTGCCGGCGGCGGTTCAGCTGCTTTTTCAGGGCTTCCGCGGCCTCTGTATAAGAGGTGCCCTCCTCCCCTGAGGAGATCAGGGCGGCGACGCGCCGCTCCAGTTCGGCGTCCTGGCTGATGGACAGGCCGTTCTGCCGGATGAAGGCGCTGCGCTCGAACACCTCCCGGCTGATGCCCAGCAGCGACTCTCCGCAGCCGGTGCCGGTCAGGCCCGGCACCGGCTCGTTGGTGCCCGTGTAGACGGCGGCGAATTCCCCCATGGGGCTGGTCTGACGGCGGGTGGCGCGGGTCAGCGTCAGTTCCCCCAGGTCCGTGGAGCAGTCCATCCGGCCGGACATGGAGACGCCGGACCAGGGGGCGAAGCGGTTCTTGTCCGCGATGAAGCCCGCCCGGTCCCGCTCCCGGCTGTTGATGCCATAGAGGATCGCCAGCAGAAACGCGCACCAGGTGGACTTCCCTGTTTCATTGGGCGCCTGCAGGATATTCAGACCGTCCTGCAGCTCCAGTGTGCTGCCCCGCAGCTTTCCGAAGGTGGCGGTCATGCGATGGATTCGCAGAGAGATCCCTCCTAATCTAATGTATAGTTCCATGTTCACAGGACATTATAGCACTGGAACCCCGGTTTGCCCAGCCTGATTTGAGGAGCGGAAATGCGTCCTCAAAAAGGGAGCGAAAAAAGGTGAAAAAAGGTATTGACAAAGAGGGAAGGATTTGGTATTCTAACAAAGCTGTCGGCGCGGTGGTGAGCCGCGGCGGAGAGCGGAAGAAAAAAGCTCTT
>NZ_JACSNX010000071.1 GCF_016902445.1 Oscillibacter valericigenes
TTATGAATGTTCTGATAACTCTTCCCGTAACCCCTGGCTTTCCAGGAAATGTTCTGGTATGGTGTGCTTCCCGGCAACACCATACCAGAATTTTTATGCGAGAGAGGAGGCAGAGACATGGAAATCAGAACAAGAAACCGGGTCATCGCCTTCCGGGTGACACCGGCGGAGCGGAGGGAAATCGAGGCCAAAGTCCGGCAGTCTGGCCTGCGCCAGCAGGAATATCTGCTCCACGCCGCTCTGGAAACGCCCATCCATGTGGTGGAGGATATGAAGCCGCTCCTGGGCGAGCTGCGGGCCTGGGGACGGAATCTAAACCAGCTGACCGTCCTGGCCCATCAGGGCCACATCGAGAGCGCCAATCTGCGAGAGGCTGTCGA
>NZ_JACSNX010000072.1 GCF_016902445.1 Oscillibacter valericigenes
AGGTCGTGAAGGCCGCCAAGAAGCTGGTGGACCTGATCGGCGCCGACTACATCGTGTCCGTGGGCCGCGGCATCAGCAAGGATGTCGAGGGCGGCATCAAGCTGGCGGAAGAGCTGGCGGACGTCCTGGGCGGCGTCGTGGGCGGCAGCCGTGCCGTTATCGACTCCGGCTGGCTGAGCGCTGACCACCAGGTGGGCCAGACCGGCAAGACCGTGCACCCGAAGGTGTACATCGCTCTGGGCATCTCCGGCGCCATCCAGCACAAGGCCGGCATGCAGGACTCCGAGTGCATCATCGCGGTGAACAAGAACGACACCGCTCCCATCTTCGAGATCGCCGACTACGGCATCTGCGGCGACCTGTTCAAGGTCACCC
>NZ_JACSNX010000073.1 GCF_016902445.1 Oscillibacter valericigenes
GGGTGACCTTGAACAGGTCGCCGCAGATGCCGTAGTCGGCGATCTCGAAGATGGGAGCGGTGTCGTTCTTGTTCACCGCGATGATGCACTCGGAGTCCTGCATGCCGGCTTTGTGCTGGATAGCGCCGGAGATGCCCAGAGCGATGTACACCTTCGGATGCACGGTCTTGCCGGTCTGGCCCACCTGATGGTCGGCAGACAGCCAGCCGGAGTCGATAACGGCACGGCTGCCGCCCACGACGCCGCCCAGGACGTCCGCCAGCTCCTCCGCCAGCTTGATGCCGCCCTCGACATCCTTGCTGATGCCGCGGCCCACGGACACGATGTAGTCGGCGCCGATCAGGTCCACCAGCTTCTTGGCGGCCTTCACGACCT
>NZ_JACSNX010000074.1 GCF_016902445.1 Oscillibacter valericigenes
CTATTATGGGGCTGGTTCACATGAATCTCGGGCATTGAAACGTTTTTGGAAACTACTATTGCAAAAAGTTAGTGAACTTGATAACGTCCGTTATCACCCCTGTCGTAACTTTAAAGGTGCCTGGTTAACTAATAGTGAAGTAGTTGATCGATTACTTGATATGTCTCCAGAACTTAAAGAAGCTTATGATTATTATCAAACACTGATTAGTGCCATTGATAATGAAGACTCTGCAGAGTTACAAACACTTCTAAATCGAAAATTAACAGAATTGCCGTTTAAATTACAAAAAGTCCAAAGGACTTTACGGCAACATAAAGACGAAATATTGTGTAGCTTTAAGTATCATTTGAGTAACGGCCCTATTG
>NZ_JACSNX010000075.1 GCF_016902445.1 Oscillibacter valericigenes
AGTCTTAACTTGGTCCTTTTCACCTTCAGTTAAGCTGCTGGTATTTGCTACTGGTACAGGGGTTGCTGGAACAGTTGGTGTGATCTTCTCAGCGTCGGTTGCTGGACGTACCAACTGGCTACCTGGGATTGTATCAGTTGACTTAGTCTTATCTGGGTAGGTAATCGTTGCTGTACCATCATTGCCTACTGTAACTTCAGTGCCTGCTGGGAATTTATCCTTGTTGGCATTAGTTACATTAGTCTTAACTTGGTCCTTTTCACCTTCAGTTAAGCTGCTGGTATTTGCTACTGGTACAGGGGTTGCTGGAACAGTTGGTGTGATCTTCTCAGCGTCGGTTGCTGGACGT
>NZ_JACSNX010000076.1 GCF_016902445.1 Oscillibacter valericigenes
GTTATTCCGATGGTGATTTCCGTCCCCAGGGCACCCTGACCCGTCAGGCTGCCGCCAAGATCATCGCCTGCATGATGCTGGGCAAGACCACGGCGGAGTCCCTGGGCACCTCTGCGGCTCCCTTCAAGGATGTTCCCGCTGGCTCCAGCTTTGCCGGCTACATCGCCTTCTGCGTGGAGCGGGGCCTGATCAGCGGCTACGCTGACGGCACCTTCCGTCCCACCGGCACTCTGACCGGCTTTGCCTTCCTGAAGATGCTGCTGGGCGCTCTGGGCTATGACCAGTCCATCGAGGGCTACACCGGCACCAACTGGACCGTGAACGTGGCCGGCCGTGCCT
>NZ_JACSNX010000077.1 GCF_016902445.1 Oscillibacter valericigenes
TCTTACAAAATATGGTAGCAAAACCGCCGTTTCCTCCTTTCGCTATTCTTTGATTTTTCGGCTGGATCTTCTGTGCAGCCTTTGTTTTCGCTGGTAGCCCTTTGGTGGCTGAAAGGGGATTTCCTATCCAGATTTCCAAAAAATGGGTTTCCGGGCAGAGATCTCCTCATCCGGCCACCAGGCAGCTACCAGAAAAAGTGCCGCCGCCAAGCCGGTTTCCGGGGTCGTCCTGGACCGTGCTTTCAAAATATTCCGGGGAAATTGCTACCAGAAACCGCTTGCTTCGAGCTGAATATCAATCGATTTCTGTCAAAAATGTTGAGATACGTACTCT
>NZ_JACSNX010000078.1 GCF_016902445.1 Oscillibacter valericigenes
GCCCAGGAGAAGGCCATCGCCGAGGCGAAGGCCCTGCAGGCGGCGGAGGAGAAGTAAGAAAGGCAGTCCGCGCTTCTCCGCCGGGAGTCCGGCGTCCAAGCATTTTGCCGGAGGCAAAATCTTGAAATCGGCCGAATTCATTTCGGACGATTTGAGTCCAATGCGGGGTCCCCGCAGGGCGCACAGCGGCCTGTGGGGCGACTGCCCGCCAGCAGCCCAGGAGAAGGCCATCGCCGAGGCGAAGGCCCTGCAGGCGGCGGAGGAGAAGTAAGAAAGGCAGTCCGCGCTTCTCCGCCGGGAGTCCGGCGTCCAAGCATTTT
>NZ_JACSNX010000079.1 GCF_016902445.1 Oscillibacter valericigenes
CAGATAGACCCGCGGCACCCGGCGGCTCACCGCGCAGGTCAGGCCCCACCGCGCACAGCGCGGCGGGGACCCCGCATCTCATCTTGGTCGGCCAGGCAAAGCCCGGCCTCCCCAAGGTTTTGCCGTCTGCGGCAAAACGCTTGGACGCCGCATCCGCGGCGGCTCACTGCCCTGCGCTCACAGCAGGTGCAAACTTCGCTCCACGATCTCGCCGTCCTCCAGATAGACCCGCGGCACCCGGCGGCTCACCGCGCAGGTCAGGCCCCACCGCGCACAGCGCGGCGGGGACCCCGCATCTCATCTTGGTCGGCCAGGCAAA
>NZ_JACSNX010000080.1 GCF_016902445.1 Oscillibacter valericigenes
GCGAAAAAAGGTGAAAAAAGGTATTGACAAAGAGGGAAGGATTTGGTATTCTAACAAAGCTGTCGGCGCGGTGGTGAGCCGCGGCGGAGAGCGGAAGAAAAAAGCTCTTGACAGTGAAGCTAAAATGTGGTAACCTAAACAGGTTGCTGCGAATACGAGATGGACCGGGCGTCAAAAACTTCTGAAAAAAGTTCTTGACAAGCGGGATGAAATCAAGTATAATAGCAATGTTCCGCCGGGAGCGGCGTGCACCTTGTAAATTAAACAACGTAACGAAAAGAAAGCACCAGAAGGTGATACCATTTAGGTGGTAT
>NZ_JACSNX010000009.1 GCF_016902445.1 Oscillibacter valericigenes
TCGCGCGCGGAGGGCCACTGCACCGGAGCGCGCTTAGCGCCTTTTTCTCTTCCACCGGGCGCGGCGCATTCTCTTTTTGGGCAAGACCAAAAAGAGAATGGGGGGCGCATCCCACGTGGAAACGGCCCCCGGGGGGAGGTCCCCCCATCTCACCCCCTGCATTTCCCCATTATTTTTCAAATAAAGGAAGGTACACAATCATGGATAAGGTTCTGAAAATCGGCATCATCGGCTGCGGCGCCATCGGCAAGGACCACTGCCGCCGCATCATCGAGACCGTCCCCGGCGCCACCGTGGTGGCTGTCAGCGACTACGTGGCCGCTGCCGCGGACGAGACTGCCGCCAAGTACGGCATCCGCTCCTTCGGCAACGACTGCGACGGCATGATCAAGGACCCTGAGGTGGAGGCCGTGGTCATCACCTCCATCGACCCCACCCACCACGACTATGTCATGAAGACCCTGGCGGAGGAGAAGTGGTGCTTCTGCGAGAAGCCCCTGAGCCAGAACGCCAAGGACTGCGAGGAGATCATCCGGCGGGAGCAGGAGATCGGCAAGCGGCTGGTGCAGGTGGGCTTCATGCGCCACTATGACCGGGGCTATGCCGAGATGAAGCGCATCATCTCCTCCGGCGAGCTGGGCGCCCCCCTGCTGATCAAGGCCTGCCACCGCAACGTGTCCCAGGGCCCGGGCTTCAAGACGGAGAACGGCGTCACCAACGTGGCCATCCACGAGCTGGACATCTGCCGCTGGCTGCTGGACGACGAGTATGAGGACGTCCAGTGCGTGAAGGTCCGCCAGAGCGCCAATTCCAACAAGGGCTATGACAACCCTCAGGTGATGCTGATGCGCACCAAGAAGGGCTGCTTCATCGACGTGGAGGTCCAGGTGGCCGACGGCTACGGCTATGACATCCAGTGCGAGGTGGTCTGCGAGAACGGCACCGTCAAGCTGCCCGACCCCTACGCCGTGGTCTGCCGCTCCCGTCCCGCCGGCTGGGACAGCGTGAAGCCCGCCGAGTCCATGCCCATCATGACCGACTGGAAGGAGCGCTTCATCGAGGCCTATGACATCGAGTTCTGCAAGTGGGTGGAGTCCGTCCACGCCGGCAAGCTCACCGGCCCCTCTTCCTGGGACGGCTACGTGGCCTGCGTGGCAGGCGACGCCCTGAATGCCTCCCGCGGCACCTCTCAGTTCCTGAAGGTGGAGACCATGGAAAAGCCGGAGATGTACAAGTAATCACAGCTGATGCAAGCACAAAAAGGGCCGCCCGGGAGGGCGGCCCTTTTTGCGCGGGGAAGCCGGGTGTCAATTAGGAATGAGGAATTAGGAATGAGGAATTAGGAATGAGGAATTAGGAATGAGGAATTGTTGTGTTCCGCCTACGGCGGAACGAAATTCAAAACGTCCGGCTTTGCCGGACACCAAAATTCCTAACTCCTAATTCCTAACTCCTAATTTCTCCGTCCGTCTTGTTTCTATTTGTTTCCAAACGTTCACAAAAACTCCCTTGTTTTCGCGCGGCAGGCAGAGTACCATGGAAACAGAAGAGAGGACAAGCGTCAGCCTATGGCTGGAAAGGAACGATAGATGAACATCCAAAAGAATCTGATGCGCTGCGGCGCGCTGCTGGCGGCCGTGCTGGCACTGGCTCCGTCCGCCCTGGCGGCGGATGCGGAGACTGCATCCGTCCCGGCAGTTCAGCTCATCCCGGCAGTCCGGACCGTCCAGACAGACTGGCGGCTCCTGCTGGTGAATCCGTGGAACACGGTGCCGGAGGGATATGAGATCCAGCTGGCCACGCTGTCCAACGGACTGCAGGTGGATGAGCGGATCTATGACGATCTGGACGACATGCTCACCGACTGCCGGGAGGCGGGGCTCTCTCCCATCGTCTGCTCCGCCTACCGGACAGAGGCTACCCAGACCCGGCTGTACCGGAACAAGGTGGCCCGGGTCCGCGCCTCCGGCGTGCCGGAGGACCAGGTGGAGGCAGAGGCCGCCCGCTGGGTGGCCAAGCCCGGCACCAGTGAGCACCAGACCGGTCTGGCCCTGGACATCGTGGCCGCCAGCTACCAGATCCTGGACGAGAAGCAGGAGGACACGGCGGAGCAGAAGTGGCTGATGGAGAACAGCTGGAAGTACGGCTTCATCCTCCGCTACCCCTCGGAGAAGAGCGACATCACCGGAATCGGCTACGAGCCCTGGCACTACCGCTACGTGGGCAAGGCGGCGGCTGCGGAGATCTACCGCACCGGCGTCTGCCTGGAGGAGTACCTGGGCAGGGCGGTCCTGCCGGCGGCAGAGCTGACGCCGGCCCGGCCGGCCCGGGCAGCGGAAGCACCGGCGGTCCGGCCCCTGGAGCCGGTATCTTCGGCGGCATCCGTCTGAATGGCGGATCCATCCCATCCACACGGCGGGTGCAGCCCGCCGTTTTTTACGTCAAATTCCTACTTGACAAATATGAATTTATGTGAGATAACTATACCATAGTAATTAACTGGGAAATGGAGTGAACCAGATGAAGATCTATGCAGATAACGCGGCCACCACCCGCCTCAGCGACACGGCGCTGGCGGCCATGACCCCCTGCTTCCAGGAGATCTACGGCAACCCCTCCAGCCTCCACACGCCGGGACAGCTGGCGGCGGAGAAGCTGGCGGCGGCCCGGGAGGTCTTTGCCCGGAATCTGCACGCGGACCCCCGGGAGATCACTTTCACCTCCGGCGGCAGCGAGGCGGACAACCAGGCCCTCCGCTCTGCCGCGGCCCTGGGGGCAAAGCGCGGAAAGCGGCACATCGTCTCCACGAAGTTTGAGCACCACGCGGTGCTCCACACCCTCCAGGCTCTGGAGCGGGAGGGATACGAGGTGACCCTGCTGGACATCCCGCCGGACGGCGTGGTGACGGCGGAGCAGGTGCGAAGCGCCATCCGGCCGGACACCTGCCTGGTGAGCGTCATGTTCGCCAACAATGAGATCGGCACCATCCAGCCCATCGCGGAGATCGGGGCCGTCTGCCGCCAGGCGGGGGTCCTGTTCCACACGGACGCGGTCCAGGCGGCGGGGCATGTGCCCATTGACGTGGAGGCATTGCAGGTGGACCTGCTGTCCCTCTCCGCCCACAAGTTCCACGGCCCCAAGGGGGTGGGGGTCCTGTACGCCCGGCGTGGCGTGGCGCTGACGCCGCTGATCCACGGCGGCGCCCAGGAGCGGGGCAAGCGGGGCGGCACCGAGGACATCCCCGGTATCTGCGGCGCCGCGGCCGCCTTTGACGAGGCCTGCGCCAATATGGCCCGGAACGCCGACTGCCTCACGCCTCTGCGGGACAGGCTGATCGCCGGCCTCACCGCCATCCCCCACACCGTGCTCAACGGCGACGCTGCCCGCCGGCTGCCGGGGAACGTGAACGTGTGCTTCGAGGGCATCGAGGGGGAGTCCCTGCTGTTGCTGCTGGACGAAAAGGGCATCGCCGCCTCCTCCGGCAGCGCCTGCACCTCCGGCTCCCTGGACCCCAGCCATGTGCTGCTGGCCCTGGGGCGGCCCCACGAGGTGGCCCACGGCTCCCTGCGGCTGACCCTCAGCGAAGAGAACCGGCCGGAGGAGATCGACTATATCCTGGAGGTCCTGCCGGGTATCGTGTCCTATCTGCGGGACATGTCCCCGGTGTGGGACGAGCTGGAGACCGGCCGCCGGCCGCATCTGATCTGAAAGGAGACAACGACCATGGCATTATACAGTGAGAAGGTAATGGACCACTTCCAGCATCCCCGGAACGTGGGGAAGCTGCCTGACGCCGACGGCGTGGGGGAGGTGGGCAACGCCAAGTGCGGGGACATCATGCGGATGTACATCCAGGTGGACCCGGAGACCCAGGTGATCACCGATGTGAAGTTCAATACCTTTGGCTGCGGCAGCGCCATCGCCACCAGCTCCATGGCCACGGAGCTGATCAAAGGCAAGCCCATCGCCGAGGCGCTGAAGCTGACCAACCGGGCGGTGGTGGAGGCCCTGGACGGCCTGCCCACCCATAAGATCCATTGCTCCGTACTGGCGGAGGAGGCGGTGCGGGCGGCTGTCCGGGACTACTATGACCGCAATCACATCCCCTACGGCCCTGAACTGGCGCCGCGGGAGGATGCAGAGGACCACGGGCATTGAAAAAAGCCCCGGAGCAACGCTCCGGGGCTTTTACGGTCGATCAGAGATCCGCGTCTTCAAAATCGTCCGCGTCGGGATAGCAGTCTGCAAACATCTTCTCGAACCGCCGCTGATTCCGGCGGTTGTTGGGCGTCATCCGGTTCAGGCTCTTCAGGAAGGCGAGGATCATGCCGAAAAGATACCCGAAGGTGGCGGCAGAAGCGGTGAGCCGGATCACCAGCACAGAGATCACAGCCACACACAGAAAGCCGATGACCGTATGCCGTACGATCCGCCTCAGGGCCAGGGACAGGTCAAAATCCGGGACCTGCTGCTTCCGGCGCCGGGCCAGGGAGATCGAGGAGCAGAGCGCCACCAGCGCCTGGATGCCGAAAACGCTCATGATGAGGAATCCGACTGCGGCGGCGAACAGGAAACGGAGGGCGATCGAGAATACGTCCATGCCAGGTTTCTCCTCCCGTGTCCGATTAACTTTTCTTATTATACAGGAAAACCGCCGGTTTGACAAGAGGTGTTCACGCCAGCCAAACGGTCCGCCCGTCCAGCTGTCCGCCCTGGATGGTCACAACGGCATAGGAAGGGCGGGTGGAGTCGCCGATGCTGCCGGGGTTCAGGAACAGCGTCCGGCCCCGCCGGTCCACCAGGGGCTTGTGGGTATGGCCGAAGAGAAACAGATCCAGCTGCTGTTCCTCTGCCGCAAAACCGGCGGTCACAAGGGACTGCTTCACCCCGTACGTGTGGCCGTGGCACAGAAGGATCCGCTTGTCCCGCAGCACCAGCAGCCGCTCTGCCGGTTCCGTCGGGCGGAAGTCACAGTTGCCGGGCACCTGTTCCAGCGGGATGTCGGGGAAATATGTGTGGAGCCGCTCGCCGTCCCGCCAGCAGTCTCCCAGATGGATGATCAGATTCGGAGCGGTCAGCTCCACGGCGCGGATCATAGGGGCCACAGCCCCATGGGAATCGGAGAGTACCAGGATATCCATAAGCCCATTCCTTCCAGAGATGTTTTTTTCAGTATAGCGGAAATAAAGAGAGGATGCAATTCCTTCTGCGATCGAACTCCGTACCGGACCGCCCGGGATCCTGCCTTCCGCCGGGCGGCCCGCAGGCAGCAGGCTTTCGGCGGGGAAGCGGAAAAATTTGAAAAAGGGGGTTGACAGGAGCGCACATCCATGGTATATTCTGTACATGGTTAGTTAATACTAACTAACGGCGCGGGCCGGGAGCGGCCCATTCTTTTCAACCGATAGTTTGTTTAAACTAACTTTCGGGAACAGGAACGGAGGGACTGCCTTGGAACGGAGCTTTGAAGCGGTGCTGGTGGAGCAGTGCGCGACCACATTGGCAGGTGTGAAGCCGGCCAGCCTGTTCCGGTACCAGGGCGCTGACCGGCGGCAGTCCCGGGAGGCTGCGGCCCGCTGGGCCAAGGAGCTGGCCCCTTACGGCATCACCGTCCGGATCCTGAAGGTCTGCCCGCAGACGGGTGCTTGTCTGATCTACCTGTACCGGGCCGGATGGCTCCGGTCGATCCTCTCGGAGCCATCCAACCGCGCCTTTCTGGCACGGCAGGGGTATCAGACGGACCAGGGCTGTCCGGGGCTGCTGCGGCAGCTCTCCCGGCGGCTGTGCCTGGAGAGGGAGTTCCCCCATGAGATCGGCGTGTTTTTGGGCTATCCGCTGGAGGACGTGGTGGGCTTCATCGAAAACCGCGGCAGGAACTACACCTGCTGCGGATGCTGGAAGGCCTACGGCGATCCGGAGGCGGCCCGGAGACGCTTTGATCAGTACCGCCGCTGCACCGCTGCCTGCAAGGAGCGGTTCCGGCGGGGCGCGCCCATCACACAGCTGATTGCGGCGTGAATCTTATCTGCTGGAAAGGAAGCACCGATATGAACAAATTAGCCATCGTCTA
Source organism: Oscillibacter valericigenes (assembly GCF_016902445.1). Classification (GTDB taxonomy): domain Bacteria; phylum Bacillota; class Clostridia; order Oscillospirales; family Oscillospiraceae; genus Oscillibacter; species Oscillibacter avistercoris. Next base: position 6,071 of record NZ_JACSNX010000009.1, read on the forward strand.
CTGGAGCGGCACCGGCAATACGGAAACCATGGCCAACTGCATCGCAGAGGGGGCCAGAGAGGCCGGCGCGGATGTGACCCTGATGGGACCTGCCGAGTTCTCCGCCGCCAAGTTCGCAGAATACAGTGTTGTTGCCTTCGGCTGTCCCGCCATGGGGGCGGAGCAGCTGGAAGAGGACGAAGTGGAACCCATGTTCGCCGGGCTGGAGGGATCCCTGGGCGGGAAGAAGATCGCCTTGTTCGGCTCCTACGGCTGGGGCGACGGCCAGTGGATGCGGGAGTGGTGCAGCCGCTGTGCGGCGGCGGGCGCCAGCCTGTATGACGAAGAGGGCCTGACAGCCAACGAATCTCCCAGCGAGGAGGCCCGAGAGGCCTGCCGGGAGCTGGGGCGCAAGCTGGCGGCCTGGTAAACTCTGCTCATCAAAGATCTTTCTTTGATACTTATCTCCTTTTTTCCCCTCAACATGGCCCTCGCGCGGTGTGCCTGCCGCGCGGGGGCCGACTCCTTTTCCGCTTTGCCGCGATGTTTTCAAATTTTTCCGGAAAAGGGCTTGACAGGCATGGTTAGTCATGGTAAACTACCGAATCGAAAGAAAGGTTAGCAAATGCTAACCTCCGCAGCAAAGAACAGGAAGCGTCTTGTAGAGGAGGGAGGTCCCATGATGCCTCTGACGATGGCCCGGCCGGGAGAGACGGTCACGATTCGCAAGATCACCGGCAAGGATGAGATCCGTCAGCATCTGGCGGAGCTTGGCTTTGTGGTGGACAGCGATGTCACCGTGGTCAGCGAGATCGCCGGCAATCTGATCCTGCAGGTGAAGGACAGCCGGGTGGCATTGGACAAGACCATGGCGAATCGGATCATGATTTGAGTGTTTGCAAGAGTTAGGAGGACGAACGATGAAGACCCTGAAAGATGTCAAGGTGGGAGAGACTGCCACAGTAGTCAGGCTCTACGGAGAGGGCGCCACCAAGCGCCGGATTATGGACATGGGCATCACCAAAGGCGTGGAGGTCCATGTCCGCAAGGTCGCGCCGCTGGGTGACCCCATGGAGCTGAATGTGCGGGGCTATGAGCTCAGCGTGCGGAAGGCAGACGCGGAGATGATCGAGGTCTCTTAAAGAGGGGACTGCGTCCCCCCCTTTAGAGTCCCCCTCACCAGTCTGCGGACTGGTGGACGCCGCCCAAGGCGGCCGGGTCAAAGTATTTTCGCCACGTACATGCCGCGGCGAAAATAATCCTATTTTCTTCATCTGCCTTTGGCAGATGAACCGGAAAAACCGTAGGTTTTTCCCGGCCCTTTTCCCGGACGGTGCGGGAACAGGAGAGACGATAAGGGCGGCTTTGGCCGCTGTTTTTCAGGAAGAAAGTTAGCTTTAACTAACATTTTGGAAGGAGAGAACGATGGACATTAAGATCGCACTGGCCGGCAACCCGAACTGCGGCAAGACCACGCTGTTCAACGATCTGACCGGCTCTAACCAGTACGTGGGCAACTGGCCCGGCGTCACGGTGGAAAAGAAGGAGGGCCGCCTGAAGGGCCGCAAGGATGTGGTCATCCAGGACCTGCCCGGCATCTACTCCCTGTCTCCCTACACGCTGGAGGAAGTGGTGGCCCGGAACTACCTGGTGAAGGAAAAGCCCGACGCCATTTTGAACATCGTGGACGGCACCAACATCGAGCGGAACCTCTACCTCACCACCCAGCTGATCGAGCTGGGGCTGCCGGTGGTGGTGGCCGTCAACATGATGGACCTGGTCCGCAGGAACGGCGACCAGATCGACGCCAAGAAGCTCAGCGACGCCCTGGGTTGCCAGGTGGTGGAGATCAGCGCCCTGAAGGGCGAGGGCGGCGTGGCCGCTGCGGAGCTGGCTGCCAAGCTGGCCCAGCAGAAGTGCGCCGGCGAGCTGCCCCACGTGTTCACCGGCAGCGTGGAGCACGCCATCGCCCACATCGAGGAGTCCATCCAGGGCAGGGTGGACGACCGCTACCTCCGCTGGTACGCGGTGAAGGTCTTTGAGCGGGACGAGAAGGTCCTGGCGGACCTGGACCTGAGCGCCGACCTCCGTGCCCATCTGGAGGACCACATCGTGGACTGCGAGAAGGAGCTGGACGACGACGCCGAGAGCATCATCACCAACCAGCGGTATGCGTACATCAACGGCCTGGTCAGCAAGTCCGTCAAGAAACACGGGGAGAAGCACCGCCTCTCCACCTCCGACAAGATCGACCAGATCGTCACCAACCGGATCCTGGCCCTGCCCATCTTCGCCGTGGTAATGTTCGCGGTGTACTGGATCGCCATGGGCCCCTTCGGCACCTTCCTGACGGACTGGACCAACGACGTGCTGGGCACCGCCTGGCTGGTGGACATCCCCAAGGCCGCCCTGGAGGGCTGGGGCGTCAATGAGGTGCTCGTCGGCCTGATCTGCGACGGCGCCCTGGCCGGCGTGGGTGCGGTGCTGGGCTTCGTGCCCCAGATGCTGGTGCTGTTCCTCATGCTGGCCGTTCTGGAGGACATCGGCTACATGGCCCGGATCGCCTTCATCATGGACCGGATCTTCCGGAAGTTCGGCCTCTCCGGCAAGAGCTTCATCCCCATGCTGGTGGGCACCGGCTGCGGCGTCCCCGGCGTCATGGCCTCCCGCACCATTGAGAACGAGCGGGACCGGCGTATGACCGTCATGACCACCTGCTTCATCCCCTGCGGCGCCAAGCTGCCCATCATCGGCATGATCGCCGGCGCCCTGTTCAACGAGTCGGCCCTGGTGGGTGTCTCCGCCTACTTCATCGGCGTGGCGGCCATCGTCATCTCCGGCATCATCCTGAAGAAGACGAAGCTCTTCGCCGGCGATCCGGCGCCCTTCGTCATGGAGCTGCCCGCCTACCACACCCCCTCCGCCGGCAACGTGCTGCGGGCCACCTGGGAGCGGGGCTGGTCCTTCATCAAGCGGGCCGGCACCGTGATCCTGGCCTCCTCCATCGTGCTGTGGTTCCTCCAGGGCTTCGGCTGGGAGAACGGCGCCTTCGGCATGGTGGCGGACATGAACAACTCCGTCCTGGCCGCCATCGGCACCGCCATTGCCTTCGTGTTCGTGCCCCTGGGCTTCGGCTCCTGGCGGCTCACCGTGGCGGTGTTCACCGGCCTCATTGCCAAGGAGAACGTGGTGGCCACCCTGGCTGTGCTCTACGGCTACGCCGGCGACCTGAGCGACAACGGCGACGAGATGTGGGGCCTGCTGGCCGCCTCCGGCGACCTCACCGCCATCTCCGCCTATTCCTTCATGATCTTCAACCTGCTGTGCGCACCCTGCTTCGCGGCCATGGGCGCCATCAAGCGGGAGATGAACAACCCCAAGTGGACGGCCATCGCCATCGGCTACATGTGCGTGTTCGCCTATGTGGTCTCCCTGATCGTCTATCAGATCGGCGGCCTCATCACCGGCGAGGTGGCCTTCGGCTTGGGCACCGTCGTGGCTGCAGTGCTGATCGCTGGGATCCTGTACCTGCTGTTCCGCCGGAACAGATATGACGATGAGCGGCTGACCATCAGCGCCGTGGAGGCTGCCAGCCGCCGCGCTGCCGCCAAGTAAGAAAGGAAGCATTTATGAACGCACCTACCATCATTGTCGGTCTGATCGTGCTGGCGGTCTTTGCGGCCATCGTGGGCAAGGGCATCTACAACCGGCGCCACGGCAGGGGCGGCTGCTCCTGCGGCGGCGACTGCGGGGCCTGCGGAGGCGGATGCCGCTGCGGCGAGACGACCCGCCATTCCTAACAAGGCGGCCCGGCCCCGCCGGGCAGAAGGAGGCGTTCCATGGAACTGAGCAGTGCGCATCTGCGGTATCTGCTGGCCATCGGCCAGCTGTCTCAGGGAACGGGTGCGGTCAGCTCTGCGCAGGTGGCCCGGGCGCTCCAGGTATCCCGTCCCTCCGTCACCCGGATGCTGGCCATCCTGGCGGAAAAGGACCTGGTGACCAAGGAGCGGTACGGCAAGATCAATCTGACGGAGACGGGCGCAGCCCTGGCCCGGCAGCTGCAGGCCGGGCTGCAGGACCTGGAGCGTCGGCTTCCGGCCCTGGGCCTGGAGCTGGATCGGGAGGAGACCGCCGCTGTGGCGGGTGTCCTGGCAACTGCTCTGCCGGAGCGGTGCTTCCGAAGGCTCTGCACCACTGGCCCTGGCGAGGCAATGGGAAGCGCTCCAACGGAATAATTAGGAATGAGGAGTTAGGAATTAGGAATTGAAACGGCAGCAGAGGTTTTCCTCCATGATCGCCTGCCAGACAACAAGGACCCGGCGGCCTGATGGCCCCGGGTCCTTGCTTACGCGCAGAATTCCTAATTCCTAACTCCTCATTCCTCATCCCTACTCCAGCCTCTGCACCGCGGCCCCCAGCACGCCGTCGCCGATGTAGACGCTCAGCGTGCCGTCCAGTTCGCCGCTCCAGATGTGGTCATAATTGGGAAGGGCGGCGGTGAGCTTCTCTTTCAGAATCTCCATCTCTGCCGGGGCGCCGCCGTTGGCTACCGCCAGGTTGTACCGGGCCGCGCCGCTGTGGCGGTCCTCCACCAGCTCGATGAGCTTGCGGATCACCAGGTTCCGGCCCCGGACCTTGGCGATGGACTGGAGCTGCCCGTCGGCAGCGAAGGTGATGAGAGGCTTGATCTGCAGCATGGTGCCCGCCATGGCGGTCACCTTGCCGATGCGGCCGCCCTTCTGCAGATACTCCAGCGTATCCACGGAGAAGAAGGGGAAGGTGTTTCGGATCAGCCGGGGCACCCGGCGCTCCGTCAGGGTGTCCCAGTCCATGCCCAGGCGGATGTCCTCCGCCAGCTGCAGCACCATCATGCCGGTGCCCAGGGACCCGCTGACGGAATCGTACACCCGGATGGTCAGATCCGTCCGCTCCTCCGCCAGCAGGCGCACCATGTTGTAGGTGCCGGAGAGCCCGCCGGAGAGCATCAGGGCAATGACGGCGTCATACCCGTCGGCGGCGATGCGGTCAAAGGCACCGGTGATATCCTGGGCCGCGGGAAGGGAGGTCTGGGGCAGCTCACCGGATCGCAGCCGTGCATAGATATCGGCGGCGTGGATATCCACACTGTCCCGGTATTCCCCATCGGCACACAGGATCCGCAGCGGGACTACATAGATCTGATTTTCCTCCGCCATCTGGGGGGAGAGATCTGCGCAGGAGTCCGTCAGCAAAGCGATCTTTTGGGGTGTCATGGTTCCATCTCCAAACCTTTCTCATAGAGGGCCGCGCCGGAGGACCGGACCGGCCAGAGTGCGGGAAAGCCGGATCGTCTGTTTTACAGACCGGATGACATGGTTTGCTCATTCCGTCTCACCATATCCGTATAACATAGTATATGGAATGGCACCGGAAAAATCAAGAGGGAAATCCCCTGACGCGGCGGCCGGGCGCCATTGCCCCAAGTTTCCGCATTTTGGGGTTGCAATGGAGGCTGCGTTTCCGGTATGATAAAAAAGACGGCCAAAGGAGGGATGTGCGATGCCGGTGGATGTGAAGGGTGCAGTTGCGGCTGCGTTTTTGGAGATGGCCGCCCGAAAGGACGTGGACAAGATCACGGTGAAGGACCTGGTGGAGGCCTGCGGGATCTCCCGGCAGACGTTCTACTACCATTTCAGGGATATCGTGGATGTGCTGGAGTGGACGGCCCGCCAGGGAGTGGAGCGCCTTTTGGCCCAGAGCCTGAAGGCGTCCTCGCCCCGGGAGGCACTGGGCCGCTTCGTGGATTTTGCCGCCGAGTCGCAGCCAATGGTCCGGCGGCTGCTGAATTCCCAGCGGCGGGAGGCCATGGAACGGATCATGGTAGAGGCCACCCGCGTCTATCTGGAGAGAAGCGCCCGGGAATGGGGCGTGGAGCCGTCGCTGAACCAGGCAGACTGGCAGGTGACGCTGGACTTTTACGCCTGCGGGATGGCGGGACTGCTGCTGGGCAGCGACCGCCGCCGTGTCCAGGACCGGGACCAGCTGGCGGACCAGCTGGCCCGGCTGCTGTCCGGTGAGATGGTGCATCCAAAGAGAGATTGACAGATCTGCCCCCGTGTCAGAAAGCCTGACACGGGGGCGTTTTTGTCAGGACAGAGTCGCTGTATTGGCAGTGGCGGCGGCAGGCGGGGCCGTGGTATAACAGGAACCGAGAGAAGGACCCACCGTGCTGCGGGCCGGAAAGGAGCACAGGAATGGAACTGAGAGATGGGATCTTCGCGGTGAAGCTCTGCGAGCTGGAGCGGCAGTACGGCCTGCTGCAGACCCGCCTGGAACTGTGTCAGGGCGCAGGCCACGAAAAGATCCGGGACATTCTTCAGGATGAGCTGAATGACTACCGGGAAAACGCTCTGCTGATGGAAAGGCGGGCGGAGGGCAGCCGGTCCCCGGCGGTGGCGGAGCTGTCGTCCGCCCAGCGGGACTATGACCGCCGGGTGGAGGAGATCCTGCGGGAGAAGCTGCCCCGCCTGATGCGGGGAGAGGAAGACCCCCAGGAGGAGCAGGCGGAGGCGGCGGCGCTCTACGCTGAATACGCCATTGACTTTGCCAGCCAGGCCATGCGGGGCGCCCTGCTGGCGGCACTGATTGCCATAGACCGGCAGATGAGCTGTGAGGAGCAGAAATACGAAGGAAAGGAAGAATACCGATGAAAGAAGTCAGACCCCCGAAACGGCCGCTGATCTTTTACTACTGCGTGGCCGTGCTGATCCTGCTGCTGTTCAACTTCCTGGCCATGCCCTGGCTGGCCCAGCGGCAGATCCAGGAGGTGGACTACAACACCTTTGTGGAGATGCTGGAGGACGGCCAGGTGGGCCTGGTCCAGCTTCAGGAGCAGGAGAACCGTGTCCTGTTTACGAATACGGAGGAGACGGCCGTCTATAAGACCGCCCTGGTTGGAGACCCGGACCTGACGCAGCGGGTGCTGGATGCCGGGGCATCCCTGACCGGCGAGGAGATCCAGCAGACGGACCCCATCCTCAGCTTTCTTCTGAGCTGGGTGCTGCCCATCGTGATCTTCATCGCCCTGGGACAGTATCTCTCCCGGCGGATGATGAAGAACATGGGCGGGCCCAACGCCATGGCCTTCGGCAAGTCCAATGCCAAGATGTACGTCAAGTCCTCGGAGGGCATCAAATTCTCCGATGTGGCCGGTGAGGACGAGGCCAAGGAGAACCTGAAGGAGATCGTGGAGTACCTCCACGACCCAGGCAGATACCGGGAGATCGGCGCCACCATGCCCAAGGGCATCCTGCTGGTGGGCCCTCCCGGCACCGGCAAGACCATGCTGGCCAAGGCCGTGGCCGGCGAGGCCAATGTCCCCTTCTTCTCCATGTCCGGCTCGGAGTTTGTGGAGATGTTCGTGGGCATGGGCGCCAGCAAGGTGCGGGACCTGTTCAAGCAGGCCAAGGAGAAGGCCCCCTGCATCGTGTTCATCGACGAGATCGACGCCATCGGCCAGAAGCGGAACTCCGGCACCTACGGCGGCAACGACGAGCGGGAGCAGACCCTGAACCAGCTGCTCACCGAGATGGATGGCTTTGAGGAGAACACCGGCGTCATCATCCTGGCGGCCACCAACCGGCCCGAGTCCCTGGATCCGGCCCTGACCCGGCCCGGCCGGTTTGACCGGCGGGTGCCGGTGGAGCTGCCGGACCTGCAGGGCCGGGAGGACATCCTGAAGGTCCACGCCAAGAAGATCAAGGTGGCGGAGGACGTGGACTGGAACAAGATCGCCCGGATGGCCTCCGGCGCCAGCGGCGCGGAACTGGCCAATATCGTCAATGAGGCCGCCCTGCGGGCGGTGCGGGACGGCCGGCGCTTCGCCACGGAGGCGGATCTGGAGGAGAGCATCGAGGTGGTCATCGCCGGCTACCAGAAGAAGAACGCCATCCTCACCGATGAAGAGAAGAAAGTGGTGTCCTATCATGAGATCGGCCACGCCCTGGTGGCGGCCAAGCAGACCAATTCCGCCCCGGTGCAGAAGATCACCATCATCCCACGGACCTCCGGCGCCCTGGGCTACACCATGCAGGTGGACGAGGGCAACCACTACCTGATGAGCCAGGCCGAGCTGGAGAACAAGATCGCCACCCTCACCGGCGGCCGGGCCGCCGAGGAGCTGGTGTTCCACTCTGCCTCCACCGGCGCCTCCAACGACATCGAGCAGGCCACCAAGCTGGCCCGGGCCATGATCACCCGGTACGGCATGAGTCCCGACTTCGACATGGTGGCCCTGGAGACGGTGCAGAACCAGTACCTGGGCGGGGATTCATCCCTGGCCTGCTCCGCCGAGACGGCGGCCAAGATCGACCAGCAGGTGGTGGAGCTGGTGAAGCGCCAGCACGAGAAGGCCAGCCAGATCCTCTCCGAGAACCGGAAGAAGCTGGACGAGCTTGCCCAGTACCTGTACGAGAAGGAGACCATCACCGGCGACGAGTTCATGGAGATCCTGAACAAATAAATCTCAGAAAAAGCGGGGAGGCACCCTTGGATGCCTCCCCGTTTTCCTGTCACAGCCCCAGACCGTAGATGCGGTTGGCGTTGTCAAAGAACACCGCCTCATGGTACCGCTCCGGCACCAGCCGGGCGATAAAGCCAATATATTCGCCCAAATTGACAATGGGCCAGTCGGTTCCGAACATCACTTTGTCCCAGCACTGGATGGCGGTGAGCCAGGACCGCAGCAGGAACACATAGCCCGCCTGCTCCTGAAAGTAATCGTCCAGGTCCACCCGGCCCTCCAGCAGGCCGGAGAGATCCGCCGCCACGTTGGGGTTCTTCTCCACCACTGCCGCCGCGGCCTCCAGGAAGGGGTTTCCAAAGTGGCACATGACGAATCGGGTGTCCGGGTGGTCTGCCGCCGCCTCGTCCAGAGCCAGGGGATGGCAGTATTTCAGATGGGCCCGGGAGAAGGACGTCAGCCCCATGTGGATGGCCACCGGCTTGCCATATCGGGCCGCCAGACGGTAGATGGGCTCGTACATGGGGTCTGACAGAGAGATCCTGTTGTACCCCGGGTACAGCTTCACACCGCAGCAGTTGTCCCGCCGCAGGTGCTCCTCCACCCGGTCCGGCAGATCCGGGACCGCTGTTCCGCCGGCGGCGGTGCCGCTGTCCAGTCCCACGCAGTAGTGGAACAGGTCGGCGGGATAGCGGCCCTGGACGTCCAGGCCGTAATTGCCCATCACCACGCCGTGGACGATGTCCAGCTCCCCGTAGACCTCCCGCAGGTGGCGGACGGTGCCGTGGTGGCCCACCTGGCGGGCCATTTCCTCGGCGGAGTCCTCTGTAAACAGATGCAGATGGGCGTCAATGATCTTCATGCCTGCAGTTCTCCTTCCTTCTGCCCCGGCAGGCGGGGCGCTGATGGTTTGACAGTGTCATTATAGCAGACTCTGCCGCCTGCGCAACCCCCTTGCGGAAGCGCCTGCGGGGCAGAGGAAAGCACAGAGGTCAGTGACCTCTGTGCTTTTCTTTTCGGCGCTTCTGCCGCAGCTGGAATTTCCGCTCCGCCTCCGCGTCCCGCTGCTGGCGGGTGCGGGCGAGACGGGCCTGTTTCCCCTGCTCCTGCTGGAGCTTCAGGGCCTGTTGGGCCTTGGTGCCGATGGTCCCGGTCCGGGTCGCCTGCCGGGCCTCCCGCTGGCGCCGCTTGGGGCTTTTGGGGGCGTCCGGACGGTCGTCCGCCGGCCGGGGCGGGCTGAATCGCAGCGTCCGCCAGTGCTCCAGGAGATAGGCGTAGACCTCCTGGTCCCGGGGCTCCGCGCCGAAAACGATCCGGCAGACGGCGTACCCCGTGTCGTCCTCCCGCTCGTACAGACCGATCCAGAAGGGATCTTCGAACAGGATGGTGAGCCTGCTGGTGCCCATATGGTGTCCTCCTTTGAAAAAGCGCTTACAAAGAACGGACAACCAAGGAGGCAGGTTACTGACGGCCATTCGGCCGCTCCCGGACTACCGACCGGGACGTGTTTTTATCTTTGCGCCATCAGCATACCACAGCGGGATGGGACTGGCAAGGCCTCATTCCAGGGCCACATAGCCCGTTTGCTCGATGAGCTGCTGGCCCTGGTCCGACAGGATCAAGTCCAGGAAAGCCGCCACGGTGGAATCCCGTTCCTGGAGCGGTGGTTCCCCGACGGGGGCGGCGGTGACGGCATAGAAGGTCTCCGTGATGGGATAGGACTCGTCCCGGATGGTCTCCCGGGTGGGCTCCACCCCATCCAGGGCCAGCAGGCGGATGTCCCCGCTCTCCACCATCTCCGTGGCGTAGAAGCGGAAGGAGAAGCCGATGGCGTTGCGGTAGTTCCGGTAGCTGGCCACCTCCTGGATGATGCCGCCCATGGTGCCCACCCGGTCCTCCAGCTCCGGCTCCACCAGGGGCAGGCCGTCCATCAGCCGCTCCAGAGCGGACTGGCTGCCGCTGTCCTCCGCCCGCTGGAAGGGGCGGATGGACTGATCCTCCCCGCCCACCTCCCGCCAGTTGGTGATCTCACCGGTGTAGATGCCCTGGATCTCATCCACCGTCAGCTCCGTCACCGGGTTGCGGCTGTTGACGAAGAACACGAAGGCCTCCCGGCCGATGGGGGTCAGGTGGTATTCCATCCCCGCCGCCGCTGCCGCCTCCAGCTGGGCCTGGGAGGGGGCGGCGGCAAAGGCGATGTCCGTGGTGCCATCCAGCAGCCGCTCATAGGCGGTAATGGTGCCGTCGCACCGGACGATGCCCTGGGTGCTGTACAGTATGGGGTCATCGCCGGCCGGCCCCGGGTACACCGCCTGGACGAAGGCGGAATAGACCGGATACAAGGCGGTGGCCCCGTTCAGGGTCAGGTTCCGGGCCTCCTGAGGGTCCAGCCGCAGGGCGGAGGGCTCTTCCAGCCATACAGCTTTGGTATCCTCCCCAAAGGGCTCATACTCCCGCAGCAGATCGGCCCGGTCGTCGTCCACCGTGGGGATGCTGTCCCGCCAGGCGCCGAAGCCACACCAGGCGAGGCACAGAGCAAGGACTCCCAGGGTTCCGAAGCCCAACCACCGCTTGGCCCGCCGGGGCAGCCACCGCCGCCCCGCCAGAGCGATCACCGCCAGGGGGAGGGACACGACTGCCCAGGCCCACAGGGCGTACTGCGCGTATGGCGGCCAGCCGGTGAGAGAGGTGAACAGGACCGCAAACAGCAGCAGGCCGCCGTAAAAAATCACGACAGCCGCTGCCATGACCAGGGCGGACAGGAGCTTTTTCCATGGCACCTTCATGAGGATCCCTCCTTTGATTTGAGCATACAGGAATTCCGGGAGGTTGTCCAGGCCCAATGTGTTTGGGAGGACGTATGAAAAACGGCCGGGCATCGCCCGGCCGCTTTGTATCTCCGAATCGGAAAAATTTGACTCAGCTCCGCTGGTTGCCGCCGGCGGTGGTGTCTTTCAGCAGCACATCGTGTGCGCCGCCGCACCCCACGGGACCTGTCCCGTGGGGACCCCGCATTTGATCGTAACCGGCCAGGCGGAGCCCGGCCGGTTCAAGGTTTTGCTGCGCAAAACGCTTGGACCCGCTGCCGCGGGAGGTCAGGCGGCGAGGAGGTCGAGATTGCCGTCAGCTCCGCTGGTTGCCGCCGGCGGTGGTGTCCTTCAGCAGCACGTCATGTGCGCCGCCGCACCCCACGGGACCTGCCCCGTGGGGACCCCGCATTTGGTCGCAACCGGCCAGGCGGAGCCCGGCCGGTTCAAGGTTTTGCTGCGCAAAACGCTTGGACCCGCTGCCGCGGGAGGTCGGGCGGCGAGGAGGTCGAGATTGCCGTCAGCTCCGCTGGTTGCCGCCGGCGGTGGTGTCCTTCAGCAGCACGTCATGTGCCCCGCCCTCCACGATGGAGACGGAGGACACCAGCGTCAGCTTAGCCTTCTCCCGCAGCTCCGGGATGGTCAGCGCTCCGCAGTTGCACATGGTGGATCGCACCTTGGCCAGGGTGGTGGCCATGCCGTCGGAGAGCTTGCCGGCGTAGGGAACATAGGAGTCCACCCCCTCCTCAAAGGAGAGCTTGGCCGCCCCGCCCAGGTCGTACCGCTGCCAGTTCCGGGCCCGGGCGCTGCCCTCGCCCCAGTACTCCTTCATATAGCTGCCGCCGATGAGGACCTTGCTGGTGGGGGACTCGTCGAACCGGGAGAAGTACCGGCCCAGCATGCAGAAGTCCGCCCCCATGGCCAGGGCCAGGGTGATGTGGTAGTCCTGGACGATGCCGCCGTCGGCGCAGATGGGCACGTAGACGCCGGTCTCCTCAAAATACTTGTCCCGCTCTGCCGCCACGTCGATGACTGCCGTGGCCTGGCCCCGGCCGATGCCCTTGGTCTCCCGGGTGATGCAGATGGAGCCGCCGCCGATGCCCACCTTCACGAAGTCGGCGCCGCAGTCCGCCAGGAAGCGGAAGCCCTCGCCGTCCACCACGTTGCCGGCGCCCACCTTCACGGTGTCGCCGTACCGGCTGCGGATCCAGGCCAGGGTCCGCTTCTGCCACTCGGAGTAGCCCTCGGAGGAGTCGATCACCAGCACGTCGGCCCCGGCCTCCACCAGGGCGGGCACCCGGTCCTCGTAGTCCCGGGAGTTGATGCCGGCGCCCACCACATACCGCTTCTGGCTGTCCAGCAGCTCCAGGGGGTTGCCCTTGTGGGAGTCGTAGTCCTTCCGGAACACGAAGCTCACCAGATGCCCGTCATCGGAGACGATGGGCAGGGCGTTGAGCTTGTGGTCCCAGATGATGTCGTTGGCGGCCTTCAGGCTGGTGCCCTCCGGGGCGGAGACGATCTTCTCCGCCGGAGTCATGAACTGACTGACCGGGGTGGACGGGTCCATGCGGCTCACCCGGTAGTCCCGGCTGGTGACGAGACCCAGCAGCCTGCCGGTGCCGGTGCCGTCGTCCGTGACCGCCATGGTGGAGTGGCCGGTCCGCTCCTTCAGGGCCAGTACGTCCGCCAGGGTGTCACCCAGGCGGAGGTTGGAATCGCTGATGACAAAGCCCGCCTTGTAGTTCTTCACCTTCCGCACCATCTCCGCCTGCTGCTCGATGGGCTGGGAGACGTAGATGAAGGCGATGCCGCCCTCTTTTGCCAGGGCGATGCCCATCTGCTCGCCGGACACCGCCTGCATGACGGCGGAGACCATGGGCACGTTCATGGTGAGGGCGGGCTCCTCGCCCCGGCGGTACTTCACCACCGGGGTCTTGAGGGAGACGTTGGCGGGGATGCACTCCGCAGAGGAGTAGCCGGGCACCAGCAGATACTCACTGAAGGTGCGGGAGGGCTCGGAGAAAAAATATGCCATAGGGCCACCTCATTTCATCAGATTTCAGATATGGGAACACGCTTACAGATCCAGCTGGAAAAACAGCGTGGTATCCGGGGGACTGTTATTGTAGCAGGGGATCTCGCGGAATCCCGGCCGCCGCAGGGCGATGCGGCCGGCGGCCTGTCCGTCCCCGGATGTCCGCGAGGGCGTCACAGGCCGGCAGGAGCGTGATATGGGAGCTGATGGCCGACACCTCCCGTCGGGTATTTCAGATTATGATACCCGCTTCCGGCGGGCCTGTCAACCGTCAGATGGAAAAATACGCCCTGGCTGCCTGGAACAGACCCAGGTCATAGTTGCCGGGGACATTTTTGTACAGGCAGGGGCCGACCCGTTCGCTGTGGCCCATCTTGCCCAGGACCCGGCCGTCGGGGGAGGTGATGCCCTCCACCGCCCAGACGGAGCCGTTGGGGTTGCCGGCGATGTCCATGGTGGGCGCGCCGCCGTCGTCCACGTACTGGGTGGCGATCTGCCCGTTTTCCGCCAGCTGCGCCAGGAGGTCCGGCGGGCAGAGGAACCGCCCCTCCCCGTGGGAGATGGGCACGCTGACGACGTCACCCACCCGCACCCGGGAGAGCCAGGGGGACCGGTTGGAGGCCACTCTCGTCCGGACGATCCGGGACTGGTGGCGGCCGATGACGTTATACGTCAGGGTGGGGCAGGAGGCGTCCGTGTCCCGGATCTCCCCGAAGGGCACCAGCCCCAGCTTGATGAGGGCCTGGAAGCCGTTGCAGATGCCAAGGATCAGGCCGTCCCGGTTTTTCAGCAGGTCCATCACCGCGTCGGCAGTCTGGGGAGACCGGAGGAAGGCGGTGATGAACTTGCCGGAGCCGTCCGGCTCGTCGCCGCCGGAGAAGCCGCCGGGCAGGAACAGGATCTGGCTCTCCCGGGCGGCCCGGGCGAACCGGGCGGCGGACTCCGCCACCTTGGCGGGGGTCTGGTTGTTCAGCACCAGGATCTCCGGCGTGAGACCCGCCCGCAGGCAGGCCCGGGCGCTGTCGTACTCGCAGTTGGTGCCGGGGAACACGGGGATCAGCACTCTGGGCTTCGCCGCGCTGGCCCTGGGGGCGGCACGGGTGAAGGCCGGGGCCTCCGGCACCGGCACCGGCGCGGGATCGGCAGGCGTGCGGTTGGGGTACACATCCTCCAGCGCGCCCTCGTTGAGGTTCAGCAGCTCCTCGATGGAGGCGCTGTCCTTGCCAATGGTGATGGTGGGCTCCGCGGTGGTGAAGCCGATGCGGTTGGCGCAGGGCAGGTCCACCTCCTCGGTGAGCTCGGCCACGATCATGCCGGGATAGGGTCCCCACCAGGGGGCGCCCGCCTGGGGATCGTTCACAAAGCCGATGGAGTTGCCGAAGGACATCTTCATCACGGCCTCCGCAGCGCCGTTCTCCACCGCCCAGGCGGCCTTCACCTTGCCCTGCCGGTGCAGGTCGTGGAAGGCCTCCCAGGTCTCCTTCAGGTGCTCTGCGCTGGAGGAGCCGCCGAAGGCATACACCGGGTGGCCCGCCTCCTTGAACTCGGGGGACAGGACCTCGCCGGCCTTGACGGGGGCGATGGCGAAGGAGATCAGGGTGGGGGGCACGTCCAGGTCGTTGAAGGTGCCGGACATGGAGTCCTTGCCGCCGATGGCCGCCCGGCCAAAGGCCAGCTGGGCGGCCAACGCCCCCAGCAGGGCGGCGAAGGGCTTGCCCCAGCGCTCCGGCTCGCTGCGCAGCTTCTCGAAGAACTCCTGGAAGGTGAGGTAGGCCTTCCGGTAGTCCGCGCCGGCGGCCACCAGCTTGGCCAGGGACACACCCACCGAGGTATAGGCCCCGAAGAAGGGATCCTCCATCATCTGGTCCGGGTCAAAGCCCCAGGCCATGACGCTGGCCTGGTCGGTCTCCTGCCCCGGCAGGACAGGCAGCAGGGCGGCCATCACCTGAGTCGGCGTCCGCTGGAACCTGCCGCCGAAAGGCATCAGCACGCTGCCGCACCCGATGGTGGAATCGAACCGCTCCGCCAGCCCCCGGCGGGAGGCGGATCTCAAACTGGCGGCCATCTCACGCAGAGAGCCGCTGAAAGATACTCCAAATTTGGCGCCTTTTACCGTTTTGGTCTCCCCGTTTCCGACAGGAATGGAAACTTCCACGCTGCTCCGGTCGGGGACGGAGACGCTGGTGTGCTTCACCGCGCCGTTGGTATTGAGAAAGTCCCGGCTCAGGTCCACGATGGTCCGGCCCCGCCAGCGCATCACCATCCGGGGGCTCTCCGTCACCACGGCAACGGGATAGGCCTCCAGGTTCTCGGCGTCCGCGGCGGCGATGAATTTCTCGGCGTTTTCCGGAGCCACCACCACCGCCATCCGCTCCTGGGACTCGGAGATGGCCAGCTCTGTGCCGTCCAGGCCGTCGTACTTCTTCCGCACCGCGTCCAGGTCGATGGAGAGGCCGTCAGCCAGCTCGCCCACGGCCACGGATACGCCGCCGGCGCCGAAGTCGTTGCACCGCTTGATGAGGCGGGTGACGTTCCCGTCCCGGAACAGCCGCTGGATCTTCCGCTCCTCCGGGGCGTTGCCCTTCTGGACCTCGCTGGCCATGGTGGCCAGGGAGTGGCTGTCATGGCTCTTGGAGGAGCCGGTGGCGCCGCCGATGCCGTCCCGGCCGGTACGCCCGCCCAGCAGGATCACGATGTCGCCCGGCTGGGGCTCCTCCCGGACCACGTTGGCCGCCGGGGCGGCGGCCACCACCACGCCGCACTCCAGGTGCTTGGCGATGTAGCCGGGGTGGTACACCTCGCTGACCAGCCCCGTGGCCAGGCCGATCTGGTTGCCGTAGGAGGAGTAGCCGGCGGCGGCGGTCTGGGCGATCTTCCGCTGGGGCAGCTTGCCGGGGACTGTCTCGCCCACCGGCGTCCGGGGATCGCCGCAGCCGGTGAGCCGCATGGCCTGGTGGACATAGGCACGGCCGGACAGGGGATCCCGGATGCACCCGCCGATGCAGGTGGCCGCGCCGCCGAAGGGCTCGATCTCCGTGGGGTGGTTGTGGGTCTCGTTCTTGAACATCAGCAGCCAGTCCTGCTGGCTGCCGTCCACCTGGGCGGTGACATGGATGGAACAGGCGTTGATCTCCTCGCTCTCATCCAGCTCGGGGAGCAGGCCCTGCTTCTTCAGGACCTTGGCACCGATGGTGGCGATGTCCATGAGGGTCTGGGGCCGCTTGGCCGCCTTCTCCGCTCCATAGACCTCCACCCGGGCGGCCAGATAGTCCTCATAGGCCGCCTGGACGTTCAGGTCGTCGATCTGGATATTGTCCAGATGGGTGGAGAAGGTGGTGTGGCGGCAGTGGTCGGACCAGTAGGTGTCCACCACCCGGACCTCCGTCACGGTGGGGTCCCGCCGCTCTGTGTCCCGGAACCAGGCCTGGAGGAACGCCAGGTCCTCCAGGTCCATGGCAAGACCCAGCTTTTCCAGCAGGGCGGAAAGACCTGCCCGGTCCAGGGCCGTGAAGCCGGTGAGAACGGCCACGTCCGCCGGGACGGCGGCCGTCAGGGTCAGGCTCTCCGGCACCTCCAGGGACGCCTCCCGGCACTCCACCGGGTTGATGACGTACCGCTTTACCGCCTCCGCGTCCGCCGCCGTCAGGGGGCCGAACAGCAGATAGACCTTGGCGGTGCGGACCGTGGGCCGCTCCCCCTGGGTCATCAGCTGGATGCACTGGGCGGCGGAGTCCGCCCGCTGGTCGAACTGCCCCGGCAGGGGCTCCACGCCGAAGGCGATGCAGTCCCCGGCGGGCAGGGCCGCGGTGACATCGTCCACCTGGGGCTCGGAGAACACCGTCCCCACCGCCCGGCGGAAGGCGGCCTCGTCCAGCCCCTCCGCGTCGTAGCGGTTCAGCAGGCGCAGGCCCTCCAGGGCGGAGACGCCCACCACGGTCCGCAGCTCCCGCAGCAGGCTTTGGGCCTCCTGCCGGAGTCCCGGCTTCTTTTCCACATAGATCCGTCTTACCATCGTATGACCTCCCGGCGCCGGTCAGGCGCTTGATAAAATGAGATTCAGTCTGCCAGGGCCGCCAGCGCCCGCCGGCCGATGTCGTGGCGCAGGTATTTGCCGTCAAAGTCCACCGTCTCCGCGGCGGCGTAGGCGTCGGCAAGCGCCTGCCGCAGGGTGGGGCCGGTGGCAGTGATACCCAGCACCCGGCCGCCGCTGGTGACCAGCCGGCCGCTCTCGTCCAGCCTGTCTCCGGCGTGGTAGATGGTCACGTTCCCCGGCAGGGAAGCGGGCAGGGAGATGGCCTTGCCCTTCTCATAGTGGCCCGGATACCCGCCGGAGGCCAGGATGACGCAGGCGGCGGAGGCGTGCCGCCACTCCACGGTGAGTTCTCCCAGGGTCTCGTTCTCCACCGCCTGCATGACGGTCAGCAGGTCCGTTTTCAGCAGGGGCAGCACCACCTGGGTCTCCGGGTCCCCGAAGCGGCAGTTGTACTCGATGACCTTGGGCCCGTCCGGGGTCAGCATCAGCCCGAAGTACAGGCAGCCCTTGAAGGGGCAGCCCTCCGCCCGCATGGCGGCCAGGGTCGGCAGGAAGATGGTGTCCATGCATACCTGGGCGATGTCCTCCGTGTAGCAGGGGTTGGGGGCCACGGTGCCCATGCCGCCGGTGTTGAGGCCGGTGTCCCCGTCCCCCGCCCGCTTGTGGTCCATGGAGGACACCATGGGGGCGATGGCAGTGCCGTCGGTAAAGGCCAGGACGCTGACCTCCGGCCCGGTCAAGAACTCTTCGATGACCACCCGGCTGCCGGAGTCCCCAAAGGCCCGGTCCTCCATGATGGTCCTGACCGCCGCCTCCGCCTCTTCATAGGACCGGGGGATCAGCACCCCCTTGCCCAGTGCCAGGCCGTCCGCCTTGATGACGATGGGGAAGGAGGCGGTCCGCAGGAAAGCCAGGGCCTCCGCCGGGGAGGTGAACACCTCATACCGGGCGGTGGGGATGTGGTGTTTCTGCATCAGGTCCTTGGCAAAGACCTTGCTGGACTCGATCCGGGCGGCCTTGGCGTCCGGGCCGAAGCAGGGGATGCCCGCGGCGTGGAGGGCGTCCACGCACCCCAGGGCCAGGGGGTCGTCCGGCGCCACCACGGCGAAGTCCGCGGCGTGGCTCCGGGCGAAGGCCACGATGCCGCCGATGTCCGTGGCCCCGATCTCCGGCACGCAGACGGCGTCCGCCGCGATGCCGCCGTTGCCCGGCAGGGCGTAGATGGTCTCCACATTCGGGTTCTCTTTCAGTTTTTTGATGATGGCGTGCTCCCGGCCGCCGCCGCCCACTACGAGGAGCGTCATGTTGTCACAGCCTTTCTGTCAATGAGGAATTAGGAGTTAGGAATTAGGAATTTTCCCGTCTCGGATGGATTTGGTGATGGAGGAGAGGAGCTTGCGAAGTTCCTCACAGTCCTGATAGAGAGATTTGTACTCCGGGGAAGATACGTAATCGCACGAGTATAGCAGTTCCAGCCAGTACAAGGTCTCGGCGGATTCCTTCAAGGCAATATAGAGCTTGTTGAGAAAATCCTTTCGGCTGCTTGCATACTGCGCCTCGGAAATGTCGGCGCCGATGCTGGTACCGCTGCGGAGAAGCTGCTTGGAAAGCACATATTCCCTTTTCTCCTCACAGAGGTATTGATAAAGCATGACGATGCGTCTGGCAAACAACAGGCTTTTGCACCTGACCTCGTTCTCCTTCAATTCCTAACTCCTCATTCCTAATTCCTAATTTTTAGTGGTGGAACAGCCGCATCCCGGTGAACGCCATCACGATGCCGTACTTATTCGCCGTCTCGATGACATTGTCGTCCCGAATGCTGCCGCCGGGCTCGGCGATATATTGGACGCCGGATTTTCTGGCCCGCTCCACGTTGTCGCCGAAGGGGAAGAAGGCGTCGGAGCCGCAGGTGACGCCGGTGAGGGTGGAGATCCAGGCCTTTTTCTCCTCCGCCGTCAGGGGTTCCGGCTTCACGGCGAAGGTCTGCTGCCAGACGCCCTCCGCCAGCACGTCCTCGTACTCGTCGGAGAGGTACACGTCGATGGCGTTGTCCCGGTCCGGGCGGCGGATGTGCTCCACGAACTGCAATCCCAGCACCTTGGGGTGGTGCCGCAGCCACCAGGTGTCCGCCTTGGTGCCCGCCAGCCGGGTGCAGTGGATGCGGCTCTGCTGGCCCGCCCCCACGCCGATGGCCTGGCCGTCCTTCACATAGCACACGGAGTTGGACTGGGTGTATTTCAGGGTGATGAGAGCCACGATCATGTCCCGCCTGGCATCCTCCGGCAGGTCGCGGTTCTCGGTCACGATGTTGGTCAGCAGGTCCTCGCTGATGGTAAAATCGTTCCGGCCCTGCTGGAAGGTGATGCCGAACACGTCCTTGTACTCCTGGGGGGCGGGGACATAGTCCGGGTCGATCTGCACGATGTTGTAGTTGCCCTTCTTTTTGGCTTTCAGGATCTCCAGGGCTTCCTCGGTGTAGCCGGGGGCGATGATGCCGTCGGACACCTCCAGCTTCAGATACCGGGCGGTATCGCCGTCGCACACGTCGGAGAGGGCCGCCCAGTCCCCGTAGGAGCACAGCCGGTCCGCCCCTCTTGCCCGGATGTAGGCGCAGGCCAGGGGGGACAGGTCTCCCGCCTGCTCCACGAAGTACATCTGACGCTCCACGTCGGAGAGGGGCAGCCCCACGGCGGCCCCGGCGGGGGAGACGTGCTTGAAGGACGCGGCGGCGGGCAGGCCGGTGGCGTCTTTCAGCTCCCGCACCAGCTGCCAGGAGTTCAGGGCGTCCAGGAAGTTGATGTACCCCGGCCTGCCGTTCAGCACGGTGAGGGGCAAATCGGTCCCATCCCGCATGAAGATGCGGGCGGGCTTCTGGTTGGGGTTGCAGCCGTATTTCAGTTCCAGTTCGTTCATGGCAAACCTCCCGATACAATTAGGAATTAGGAGTTAGGAATTCGGAATTTTTGAGAGTGAAGATAGGAGATAAAAGATAAGAGATAGGAGTTGCGGTGTTCCGCCGGAGGCGGAACGATTGAAATTCGTCCGGCTTTGCCGGACACCACAATTCCTAATTCCTAACTCCTCATTCCTCATTCAGCTTCTATCTCCTCACTCCTAACGGTTGGTACTTGTTGACGATGCGCTGCTGGAAGGTGTGGGTCTCCAGGTCCGTGAAGCGGACGAAGAGGGAGATCTTGTTATCGTCGTTCAAGCTTTCCCACACGGCGGCGGTGAGGGCGTCCAGCTCCCCCTCGATGGCCACCGGCTCCGGCTCCCCGGCGAAGGAGGGGAGGGGGCTGCCGTCCCCGGCGTAGGTGTGGAGGAAGTGGCCCAGCCCCGGCTGGCCCGGGTACTCGAAGGTCTGCCGCAGGCAGCGCCTGCCGGTCTCGTCGGCGGCCTTCAGGATGGACAGCTTGTAGCTGCCGTTGGGCCCCAGCAGGCCGGAGATCCGGGGGGTCCAGTTGGGGCCGTCCGGCTCGAACGCCCGGGTGCGGAGGGCCTGCTCCATGGGAAGGCCCTGTTTCAAAAACTCCAGGATGGTGTCCGTCTGATCCCCGTTGGTGACGATGAGCCCCCGGCCCATCTGCCGCACGGGATGGTAGATAATGAGGCTGGGGTCCTCCATTTTGGCGGGGTCCGCCGCCTGGGTGCGGATGCCGTCCGGCTCCTCGGCGAAGATGCGGTTGCGGCTGTTGGCGCTGCGGCCCATGATGAAGTAGACGGCCACGGACGACTTGCCGTCCGCCGCCCTTCCCAGCACGATCCCCCGGCCGGGATAGGGGTTGCCCCGCAGCAGGGCGCACAGATCCTGTTTCACAGATGATCCTCCTTTTCCATGGCGATGTGAGCGGACAGCTGCTCCACGGCCTGGGGCAGCAGCACCCACTCCGCCTGTTCCATGACTCTGCGCTGCAAGACCTCCGGCGTGTCGCCGGGCTGCACCTCCACTGCCTTCTGCAGCAGGATGCGGCCGCCGTCGGGGATCTCATTCACCAGGTGGACCGTGGCGCCGGTGACCCTCACGCCCCGCTCCAGCGCCGCCTGGTGGACCCGCAGTCCGTAGTACCCCTTCCCGCAGAAGGCGGGGATCAGGGAGGGATGGACGTTGACGATCCGGTCCGGCCACCGCCGGACGAAGTCCGCAGACAGAATGGACAGGAACCCGGCCAGGACGATCAGATCCGCCCGGCATTCTCTCAGCTTCTGCGTCAGCGCCGCCTCGAAGGCCTCCTGCCCCAACTGCTTCCGGGGCAGGGCATAGGCCGGCACCCCGCGGCGTCTGGCCCGCTCCAGGGCAAAGGCGTCGGGGTTGCTGGAGACGACCGCCACGATCTCCCCGTGGGGCAGGGCTCCCGCCGCCTGGGCATTGAACAGCGCCTCCAGATTGGTGCCTCCGCCGGAGACCAGCACCGCGATGCGGGCCTTGTTCAGCATAGGACCACCCGCTCCTCTCCAGGGACGATCTCCCCCATCACATAGCCGGGGCAGCCGTGGTCCGCCAGGGCGGAGAGGGCCTTGTCCGCCGTCTCCCTGGAGACGATCACCGCCATGCCCACCCCCATGTTGAAGGTGTTGAACATGTCCCGCTCCGGAATGCGGCCCGTCTCCTGGAGCAGCTTGAAGATGGGCGGCGTCCGGAGGGACGCCTTTTCAATCCTGACCGTCAGGCCCTCCGGCAGGCACCGGGGGAGGTTCTCGTAAAAGCCGCCGCCGGTGATGTGGCTGATACCGTGGACCTCTGCGGCGCCGATGGCTGCCAGCACCGGCTTCACATAGATGCGGGTGGGGGTCAGCAGGGCGTCTCCCAGGCTCTCCCCCAGGTCCTCGCAGTGGGCCCGCAGGTCCGCGTGCTCCACGTGAAAGACCTTCCGCACCAGGGAGAAGCCGTTGGAGTGGAGACCGGAGGAGGGCAGGGCCAGCACCACGTCACCGGGCCGGACCCGGCTGGGATCGATGATGTCGCCCCTGTCCACGATGCCCACGGAAAAGCCTGCCAGGTCGTAGTCCTCGGCATCCATGACGCCGGGGTGCTCGGCGGTCTCCCCGCCGATGAGGGCGCAGCCTGCCTGGACACAGCCCTCCGCCACGCCGGAGACGAGGGCGGCCACCTTCTCCGGCACATTTTTGCCGATGGCGATGTAGTCCAGGAAGAACAGGGGCTTTGCCCCGCAGCAGATGATGTCGTTGACGCACATGGCCACACAGTCCACGCCCACGGTGTCGTGCCGGTCCAGCAGCTGGGCGATGCGGATCTTGGTGCCCACCCCGTCGGTGCCGGACACCAGCACCGGCTCGCGCATGCCGGAAAGATCCGGGGCGAACAGCCCGCCAAATCCCCCGATGCCGGACACCACACCGGGGATCATCGTCCGCTCCACGTGGGGGGCCATCAATTTCACGCCCTGGTATCCGGCGGTGATGTCCACCCCCGCCTTCCGATAGCTCTCCGAATAGCTCTCCATGTCAGCATTTCCCCCTCTCACTGATCTTGCACTCAAAGCGGTCCTTGCCGCCGTCCCGGGGCACGGCGGTGGGATAGCCGCCGCCGAAGCAGGCGGTGCAGAAGCCGCACTCCGTGTTGTCCGCCAGCTTCACCACGTCCTGCAGGCTCAAATACCCCAGGGAGTCCACGCCGATGATTTTTGCGATCTCCTCCACGGAGTGATTGTTGGCGATGAGCTTGGTGGGATCGTCGATGTCCGTGCCGTAGTAGCAGGCGGCCACAAAGGGCGGCGCGCTGACCCGCATGTGGATCTCCTTTGCCCCGGCTTTGCGCAGCAGGTCGATGGTCCGGCGGCAGGTGGTGCCCCGGACGATGGAGTCGTCGATCAGCACCACCCGCTTGCCCTCCACCACGGAGCGGATGGGGTTCAGCTTGATGTTGACCTCATTCTCCCGCATGGCCTGGGTGGGGGAGATGAAGGTGCGGCCGATGTATTTGTTCTTGATGAAGCCGATGCCGTATGGGATGCCGCTCTGCCGGGCATAGCCCAGGGCGGCGTCCAGGCCGGAGTCCGGCACGCCGATGACGATGTCCGCCTGGACCGGGTGCTCCAGGGCCAGGAAGGCCCCGGCACGCTGCCGGGCCACGTGGACGCTGGACCCGTCGATGACGGAGTCCGGCCGGGCGAAGTAGATGAACTCGAACACGCACAGGCGCTTTTCCGCCTGGCCGCACCGGCGGGTGTCGGACTTGACGCCGTGCTTGTCCGCCACCACGATCTCCCCGGGCAGCAGGTCCCGCTCGAACCGGGCGCCGATGGCGTCCAGGGCGCAGGACTCGGAGGCGAACACCACGCCCCCGTCCTTCAGGCGGCCCATGCACAGCGGCCGGAAGCCGTGGGGGTCCCGGACGGCGATGAGCTTGGTGGGAGAGGAGATCACCAGGGAATAGGCCCCCTCGATCCGGCCCATGGCGGCGGCGACGGCATCCTCGATGGAGGGGGCCTTCAGCCGCTCCTGGACGATGATGTAGGCGATGACCTCCGAATCCGTGGTGGTCTGGAAAATGGAGCCCCGGCTCTCCAGCTCCTGCCGCAGCTGGTGGGAGTTGGTCAGGTTGCCGTTGTGGGCCAGGGCCATGCGGCCCTTGTAGTGGTTCACCAGGATGGGTTGGACGTTGCGCTTGTTGTCGGACCCGGTGGTGCCGTAGCGCACATGGCCCACGGCGATGGTCCCCGTGCCCAAAGAGCGGAGCCGCTCTGCCGGGAACACGTCGTTCACCAGCCCCACGTCCCGGTAGGCGGTGAAGACCCCGTCGTCGTTCACCGCGATGCCGGCGCTCTCCTGCCCCCGGTGCTGGAGGGCATACAGGGCGTAGTAGGCCAGGGAGGCCACATCGGCAGTCTCCGGCGTGTACACGCCGAACACGCCGCACTCCTCGTGGATGTGGCGGGCCGGGAGCACGGCGCTGATTTCACTCCGCGTCATGGTCCAGCAGCCTCTTCATGATCTCGGCGTAGGCATCCTCCACGCCGCCCAGATCCCGGCGGAAGCGGTCCTTGTCCAGCTTCTCGTGGGTCTTTTCGTCCCAGAGACGGCAGGTGTCGGGGCTGATCTCGTCCGCCAGAACGATCGTGCCGTCGGTCAGCCGGCCGAACTCCAGCTTGAAGTCCACCAGAATGACGCCGCATTCCTTCCAGAAGGCCTTCAGAATGTCATTGACGGCAAAGGCATACTTCTTGATGGTCTCGATCTCCTCCGCCGTGGCCAGCTTCAGCGCCAGAGCGTGATAGCTGTTGAGCAGGGGATCGCCCAGCTCGTCGTTCTTGTAGGAGAACTCGATGGTGGGGGCGTCGAACACGATGCCCTCCTCCACGCCGTACCGCTTGGCGAAGGACCCGGCGGAGAGATTGCGGATGATGACCTCCAGGGGCACGATGGAGACCCTCTTCACCAGCGTCTCCCGCTCGCTCAGTTCCTTCACGAAGTGGGTGGGGATGCCGGCCTTCTCCAGCCGCCGCATCAGGGCATTGGTCATCTGATTGTTGATGACGCCCTTGCCCGCAATGGTACCTTTTTTCAGGCCATTGAAGGCAGTGGCGTCATCCTTGTAGTCCACGATATACAGCTCCGGGTCATCGGTGCGGAAGACCTTTTTGGCCTTTCCCTCATAGATCTGTTCCAGCTTCTGCATTGGAAAATCCTCCTTGTTTTTTAGTTAAGAGATAAAAGTGAAAAGATAAAAGGTATTGAGAGTGAAGAGTGGAGAGTGGAGAGTGGAGATAGGAGTTGATGGGTTCCGCCGCAGGCGGAACGATTTGAAATCGCCCGGCTCCGCCGGACACCAAATCTCTTATCTTTTATCTCTTCCCTCTTATCTGTTCTGTGTCGGCCCGGCTCTATGCCATTAGGAAATGTGAATACATCTATTAGACCGATTAGAAAAACTGAACGGTTTGGGACGGAAAATCCGGAAGCGGGGGCCGCTGGCGCAGCTCCGCGTTCCGGAGGGGCGCTATGTCAGGAGTTCACCCTGGAGCTTGGCATCCTTGGCGGCGATCTGCTCCGCCATCTTCCGGCGTTCTGCATCCAGGCGCGCCGCCAGGGCGCCGTCCTCCACCGCCAGGATCTGTGCGGCCAGGACAGCGGCGTTTTTGGCTCCGTTCAGGGCCACGGCAGCCACCGGGATGCCGCTGGGCATCTGAACGGTGGACAGCAGGGCATCCAGCCCGTCCAGGGCGCCGCCTTTCATGGGAATGCCGATGACCGGCAGGGTGGTGTTGGCGGCAAAGGCCCCCGCCAGATGCGCCGCCATGCCGGCGGCACAGATCAGCACCCCGAAGCCGTTGGCCCGGGCATTGGCGGCGAAGTCTGCCGCTTGGGCGGGGGTCCGGTGGGCGCTGAGGATATGTGCCTCATAGGGGATCTCCAGGGCGGCCAGCTGTGCGCAGGCCCCCTGGACCACGGGCCAGTCGGAATCCGACCCCATGATGACAGCGACTTTTTTCATACAGGACGCTCCTTTCCGGCTCAGAGTTTCTTCCGCATCACCGTGTGGCGGAAGATGCCGTCCACGAAGTACTCGTTGGAGCAGAATACCGGCCGGCCGTCAATGTCATAGTCCACCTCATCCATGTTCAGCAGAGGCGTACCCATGGGGACCTGAAAGATCTCCGCCAGGGATGCGTCCGCAGCAGCGGGCCGTACGTCCGTCAGGTCCAGATAGGGATAGATGCCGCAGAATCGCTGGAGGAAGTGGAAGATGGGCAGCTTGAAGTCCTGGATGGTATAGTTCCCCTTGGCCAGGGCCTTCTCCACCACGTCCTCGCAATAGATGGCGGGCCTGCCGTCGGCAGTGCACAGCCGGGCGATGCGGATGATGGGCGTACCTTCCGGAATGCGGAGCTGGGCGGCGATCTTGGCGTCCGCCGTGCCGTCCGCCACCCGGACAAAGGCCACCGCCGGCTCGTGGCCGCTCTGGCGGATCATGTCCAGGAACTCCACCTCGATATCCATGCGGGTCTGGACGTTCAGCACGTGGCGGTTGATGATGGTGCCCACCCCGTGGCGGCGGGTGATGAAGCCCTCCCGCTCCAGAGAGGCCAGGATGTCCCGCAGCTGGGTGCGGCTGATGCCCAGCTTTTCCGCCAGAACGCTCTCCCGGGGCAGGCGTTCGCAGGCGGCGTAGGGACCGTCCTTCATGTCGGCAAGGAGCTGGGAGCGGATCGTCTTGGTCTGTGTCGGCTGACCGCTCATAGTGACACCTCTTTCTGAGAGAAAATAGGTAATACCACAAAAGTCATACCCATTGTAGCGAATTTTGCCTCCAGCCGCAACTGGCAGATTTGACAGATTCCGCCCGGCTTTTTTCCCTCTGCATATCCAGTCTGCCGTCGATGGCGGGAAGCACGGGAGCAGGCCGTCCGGGCCGGCAGTTTTTCGTGGGATTTCACCGTGGACAACCGGCTGGGGGATGTTATAATGGATGCAAATGAGAAAAGGAGGCACGCCTGTGAAGATCCTGATCCTGGGCACGGAGGCCCGTTACCGGGCCTATCAGCCCGACATGCCGTTTATCGGCCGGCAGGAGCTGGTGTTTTTGGACAAGGACAGCACGGAGGACACGATCCTTGCCGCCGGCGGCGGCGCGGAGGTGCTGTTCGTAGACGCCATCACGCCGGTGTCCGGTGCCCTGATGGAGCGGATGCCCAGCCTGCGGATGGTCCATTCGGAGGGTGTCGCCTTTGACCGCATCGATCTGGCAGCCGCCAGAGACCGGGGCATCTATGTTTGCAACAACAAGGGCTGCAACGCCGGTGCCGTGGCAGAGCAGGCCATCCTGCTGATGCTGATGCTCCTGCGCCGTGCGCTGGAGGGGGACCGGGCCGTCCGGGAGGGGCGGCAGATGGAGATGAAGGAGCGGTGCATGGTGGAGGGACTCACGGAGCTCTCCGCCTGCAAGGTCGGCCTGGTGGGCTTCGGCGACATCGCCCGGGCCGCGGCGGAGCGGCTGGCCCCCTTCGGCTGTGAGCTGTACTACTACACCAAGCACCGCCGGACGCCGGAGGAGGAGCGGAAGTACGGCATCACCTACCTGCCCCTGGAGGAGCTGGCGGAGAGGAGCGACATCGTCAGCCTCCACTGCGCTGTCAATGATGAGACCCGGGGCATGGTGGACGACGCCCTGCTGAGGCGGATGAAGCCCACAGCGTACCTCATCAACACCGCCCGGGGGGACCTGGTGGACAACGACGCCCTGCGGCGGGCCCTGACGGAGGGCCGCATCGCCGGCGCGGGGCTGGACACCCTGGCCCCGGAGCCGGTGCCGGCGGACCATCCCCTGGTGACCCTGCCGCCGGAGATCCAGCGGAGGGTGGTCCTGGCGCCCCATCTGGGCGGCATCACCGAGGCGTCCTTCCGCCGGGCCCATGCCCACATGTGGCGCAATGCCCAGCGCCTGGCGGCAGGGGAGCGGCCGGACAGCGTCGTCAACGGCCTGGCGTGAATGCACCGGAGAAAAAAATCCCGCCGGCATGAAACAAAACCGGCAGAAAAACCGTCATATAGACAGATCGGAAAAATCATCAAGGGGGAGTGTGACGCCAATGGGACGTCGGATCTTGAACAGTTGGATCATGTGCCTGTGTGCCTGCCTGCTGCTGGCAAGCACTGCGGGAGCGGTGGAACCATCCGCCGGGACAGCAGAGGTGAGCCGCGGCGCATTCGTGGACGCGCTGTATGATGCCCATGTGGCCAACGGCGGCACGCCGGTGGTCAGCGAGGGCAGCGCCGCGCCCTTCCGGGACGTGGGCTCCTGGTCCCCGTATTTTGAGGCGCTGTGCTGGGCCAAGGCCAGCGGGATCGCCGGCGGCTATGCCGGAGGAGCCTTCCGCCCCTCTGCCCCGGTGACCCGGCAGCAGGCGGCGGTGATGCTGTACCGCTATGCCCAGACCACGGACCTGCCGCTGGAGGGCGGATCCAGCCGGGACCTTTCCGGCTATCGGGACGCAGATACGGTCCCGGGCTGGAGCCGGGAGGCGGTCTGCTGGGCGGTCCACAACGGCCTGTGGTACTCCGGCAGCGCCGTGGAGCTGCGGCCGGATGCGGCCGTTTCCCAGGAGGAACTGGGGGTTTTGACAGAGTGCCTGTTCCAAAGCGGGATGGCGGCGGTCTCCCTGCCGGCGGCACCGGAGGGCCTGACGCTGGAATTGCGGCAGTGCTCCACCACCGGGGCCACGCTCCTGCTGAAAAACGAGACGGAGGCGGCGTTTTCCTATGGTGCGGCATACGGCCTCTACCGGCAGGTGAACGGGGGCTGGTATGAGATGAACGAAGAGGCGGCGTCCATCGCCATCCTCTACACACTGGGGCCCGGAGAGAGCCGGGAGCTCACGCTCCACTGGGGAGATATGGAGTGGGCCGGTGTTTTGCCGCAGGGGACATACTGCGTCAGCAAAAGCGGCACGCTGGGCGATCAGCCCGCCACAGTCTCCGCCACGTTCGCCATCAGATAGATCTCCAAAGAGAGACGGCCGCCGGAACTCCGGCGGCCGTCTCTTTTTGGATCGGAACTCAGGCCCGCTGGCTGCAGATCCGGCAGGCGGCCAGGGCCGCCACAGCGCCGTCGGCGCAGGCGGTGGTCAGCTGGCGGACGCCTTTGGCCCGGATGTCTCCGGCCGCGAACACGCCGGGCACTGGCGTGGCGCAGTTCTCCCCGGCGGCGATGAAGCCTGCCCCGTCCACGGGGATCCCCAGGGACTGGGCCAGCCGGCTCTCCGGCAGCTGGCCCACTGCCTGGAACAGAGCGGAGACCGGCAGATGGGACGCTTCCCCGGTCTCGGTGTTCCGCAGCATCAGACCGGAGAGGCGCCCCCCTGCGCTCTCCAGCCCCTCCACCACGGTGGAGGGAAGCAGGGTGAGGTTCCCCCGCTCCGCCGCCTGCGCCACCAGGATGGGATCCGCCCGGAAGGAATCCCGCCGGTGGATCAGCGTCACATGGCGGCAGATGTCCGCCAGATACAGGGCGTCCTGAAAGGCGGTGTTGCCGCCGCCGGCCACGGCCGCGTCCTGTCCGGCGTAAAAGGCCCCGTCGCACACCGCACAGTAGGAGATCCCCGCCAGACCATCCTCACCGGGAAGGCCCAGCGTCCGGCGGCGCATCCCAACGGCCAGGATCACGGCGCCCGCGCCGTAGGCTCCATAGTCCGTGACCACCCGTTTGGGCGTGCCGTCCCGGATCTCCAGCACCTCCTCCAGTTCGATCCGGGCCCCCAGGGACTCCGCCTGGCCGTACAGGCGGTCCGCCAGCTCTGCACCGGAGACAGCGGGCAGGCCCGGAAAATTCTCCACCTTGGGGGCAGAGGCGATCTGCCCGCCGAAGCTCTCCTTTTCCAGCAGCAGCACGGACTTTCCGGCCCGGCGGGCATAGATGGCGGCGGTGAGCCCGGCCGGGCCGCCGCCCACGATGACGATGTCGAAATAGGGTTCCATGGTGATGACCTCACTTGTATAGGATGAGTGGGATGAAAAAGGAGGGACTTGGAGTCCCTCCTTTTTGGTTGTTTGTTCCGGTGCTTACTTGCTCTGGCTGGCGAACTTCTTGATGGTGGAGGCGTTCACCAGCTTTTCCACCTGATCCCCGTGGCGGACGATCAGAGTGGGGGCCTGCTGGATGCCGTATTGGCTCACCAGGTCCATGTGCTCGCTGACGTCCATCACCTGGTAGGTGAGACCCGCCTTCTCCAGCTCGCTCCTGGCGATCTTGCAGTTGGGGCAGGTCTTGGTGGTGAAGAGGAACAGCCCGTCCTGCCCGCTCTCTGCCGGGGAGGTGGGGGCGGTGCCTGCGGCGGGCTCCGTCACGGACTCCCGGTCGCAGAGACGGCGGCCCTCCAGGCGGGAGTTCTCCACCTCGTACTCTCTCCGGTCCTTGAACTCCTGGACCTTGCCGTCGTTCCAGTTCTGCACCGGGCGGTAATAGCCGGTGATACGGCTCCACACCTCGCATTTCTGTCCGCATTTGGGACAGGTGAAGTGCTCGCCGGAGAGGTAGCCGTGGTCCGGGCAGATGGAGTAGGTGGGGGACATGGTGTAGTAGGGGAGCTTGAAGTTCTCCGCGATCTTCCGCACCAGGTTGGCGGCGGCCTTCCAGTCCGGCAGCTTCTCGCCCAGGAAGGCATGGAACACGGTGCCGGAGGTGTACAGAGTCTGCAGGTCGTCCTGGATGGCCAGGGCCTCGAAGATGTCGTTGGTGTAGCCCACCGGCAGATGGGAGGAGTTGGTGTAGTAGGGCGTGTCGCCGGGATTCTTGGCGGCGGTGATGATATCGGGATACAGCGCCACGTCGTGCTTGGCCAGCCGGTAGGTGGTGGACTCCGCCGGGGTGGCCTCCAGATTGTACAGGTCGCCGTACTCCTCCTGATAGTCCCGCAGCCGCTCCCGCATGTGGTTCAGCACGTCTTTCGCGAACTGCTGGGTCTCCGGATGGGTCAGGTCCTTCCGCAGCCACTTGGCATTCAGGCCCACCTCGTTCATGCCGATGAGGCCGATGGTGGAGAAGTGGTTGTCAAAGGTGCCCAGGTAGTATTTCGTATAGGGGTACAGGCCCGCGTCCA
Organism: Oscillibacter valericigenes; assembly: GCF_016902445.1. Lineage (GTDB taxonomy): Bacteria > Bacillota > Clostridia > Oscillospirales > Oscillospiraceae > Oscillibacter > Oscillibacter avistercoris. Next base: position 36,981 of record NZ_JACSNX010000009.1, read on the forward strand.
TCAGCTTGGTGATGACGGTCCGCTTCACCTTCAGGCTCCGGGCGGCAATGTCCATCATGTGGTCCAGCCGCTGATAGAATTCCTCCGGCGTCTGGCTCAGATAGGCGATCCGGGGCAGATTGATGGTCACCACGCCCACGGACCCGGTGGACTCGCCGGAGCCGAAGTAGCCGCCGGACTTCTTCCGCAGCTCCCGCAGGTCCAGCCGCAGGCGGCAGCACATACTGCGCACGTCACTGGGCTCCATGTCGGAGTTGATGTAGTTGGAGAAGTAGGGGGTGCCGTACTTGGCGGTCATCTCGAACAGCAGCCGGTTGTTCTCCGTGTCGGACCAGTCGAAGTCCCGGGTGATGGAGTAGGTAGGGATGGGGTACTGGAAGCCCCGGCCGTCGGCGTCGCCCTCGGTCATGATCTCGATGAACGCCTTGTTCACCATGTCCATTTCCTTCTTGCAGTCGCCGTAGGTGAAGTCCTGCTCCCTGCCGCCCACGATGGCCGGCAGGTTCTCCAGGTCCTTGGGCACCGTCCAGTCCAGGGTGATGTTGGAGAACGGCGCCTGGGTGCCCCAGCGGCTGGGGGTGTTCACGCCGAACACAAAGGACTGGATGCACTGCTTGACCTCTTTCTGGGAGAGGTTGTCCACCTTGACGAAGGGGGCCAGGTAGGTGTCAAAGGAAGAAAACGCCTGGGCGCCGGCCCACTCGTTCTGCATGATGCCCAGGAAGTTCACCATCTGGTTGCAGAGGGTGGACAGGTGGCTGGCCGGGGTGGAGTTGATCTTGCCGGGGATGCCCAGGCCCTGCTGGATCAGCTGCTTCAAGCTCCACCCGGCGCAGTAGCCGGTGAGCATGGACAGGTCGTGGAGATGGAGGTCGCCGCTCTTGTGGGCGTCGGCGATCTCCTGGTCATAGATCTCGCTGAGCCAGTAGTTGGCAGTGATGGCGCCGGAGTTGGACAGGATCAGTCCGCCCACGGAGTAGGTGACGGTGGAGTTCTCCTTCACCCGCCAGTCGTTGATCTGCAGGTAGTTGTCCACCAGCTCCTTGTAGTCCAGCATGGTGGAGTGGAGATTGCGGATCTTCTCCCGCTGCTTGCGGTAGAGGATGTAGGCCTTGGCCACGTCCTCATAGCCGGCCCGGCCCAGCACGCTCTCCACGCTGTCCTGGATGTCCTCCACGGTGATCTTGCCGTCGCGGATCTTGTCCTGGTAGTCTGCCGTGACCTTCAGGGCAAGGAAATCGATGATGTCCGGGTTGTACTCCTTCCCGGTGGCCTCGAAGGCCTTGGTGATGGCGGTGCTGATCTTGGAGATGTCGAAAGAGGCGATCTTCCCATCCCGCTTGACGACCTGATACATGAAACCCCTGCTTTCTCTATAAAAAATCGAATGCGACCGATCCCGATCCGCGTACAGACGAATGGGCGCCCGCGCGCCCTGTACCTACCATTTTACCACTTCCTGTGGTGGTGTCAATTAGGAGAACCACTATATCTTGGGTAAAAAATCTGTGAAAACGCTGAAAATCGCAGAGAGCTACTCCACGCCCCGCAGCGCCACGCAGCCGAAATGGGGCCTTACCCGGTCAGCGAACGCCCGCAGTTCCTCCGGGGAAAAGCCGTGGTATCCCCGGCCGATGAGGTTGCCGGAATCCACGAAATTCTGCAGGAAGTATTTGGGCGCCCCCTCCAGCCAGACCGCGATGTCGTCCAGATCCTCCGGCCGGTGGAGCTCCCGCACCAGGGTGGTGCGGAATTCGCAGTCCACGCCGCTCTCCCGCAGCAGCCGGACGCTCTCCTCCACCGGCGAGAGGTCGAAGCCCGGCACCCCCACGGTCTCGGCGTACCGCGCCCGGCTGTTCTTCACGTCCATGGCCACATAGTCCGCCAGGCCCGCCTCCAGGATCTCCGCCAGGGCCGCCGGGTGGCAGCCGTTGGTGTCCAGCTTTACGGCAAAGCCCAGTTCCCGGACAGCTTGCAGGAACTCTGCCGCGTCCGGCTGGAGCAGCGGCTCCCCTCCGGTGAGGACCACCCCGTCCAAAAGCCCCTTCCGGGAGGACAGAAAGTCCAGCACCTCCCGCTCCGGGATCTCCGGCGTCTCCGCCAGCCGGGTCACCAGCAGGGCGTTGTGGCAGAAGGGGCACCGCAGGTCACACCCGCCGGTGAACACCGTGGCCGCCAGCTTTCCGGGATAGTCCACCATGGCCAGCTTCTGAAGTCCGTGAATGTGCATGCGTTGTTCCCTCCAGACACAAGATATTGTTATTGTAGGCGAATTTTCCCACAAGAACAAGTGGTAGACGCAACATCCCGGAAAAAACCGCAAAAAAAGTTCCCGGAGGCAGCGCCTCCGGGAACCGGCGGATTCAGTTCTTGCGGAACCGGGAGAGAAAGTCCTTCGTCTCCTGCCGCTGGGGGTCGCCGAAGATCTGCTCCGGCGTGCCCTCCTCACAGATGATACCCTGGTTCATATACACCACATGGCTGCTGACATCCCGGGCAAAGGCCATCTCGTGGGTCACCACCAGCATGGTCATGCCGGCCCGTGCCAGATCCTGCATGACGGAGAGGACCTCACCCACCATCTCCGGGTCCAGGGCGGAGGTGGGCTCGTCGAACAGCAGCACCTCCGGCTCCATGGCCAGGGCCCGGGCGATGGCCACCCGCTGCTTCTGGCCGCCGGAGATCTGCCGGGGCTTGGCGTTGATGTAGGGGGCCATGCCCACCTGCTCCAGATACTGCATGGCATTTTTCCGGGCAGTCTCCCGGTCCTTTTTCAGTACCTTCACCTGGCCCACCACGCAGTTTTCCAGCACGGTCATATTGTTGAACAGGTTGAAGGACTGGAACACCATGCCCACGTGAGAGCGGTACTCCGGTGCGTTGACCTTGGGGCCGGTGACGCTCTGCCCGTGGTACAGGATCTCGCCGCTGGTGGGCGTCTCCAGCAGATTGATGCACCGCAGCAGGGTGCTCTTGCCGGAGCCGGAAGAGCCGATGATGCTGGTGACGTCGCCCTTGTTCACAGTGAAGTCGATGTCCCGCAGCACCTCATGGCTGCCGAAGGACTTGCTCAGATGCCGGATCTCCAAAATCATATCGTCCATGTCAGCGATCTCCTCTCGTACGGCCGTGCTTCAGTTCCTGGCGGATCCGATCCCGTTCCTCCGGGCTCCGCTCGTCGAAGGGCGTGCCCCGGTCAGGATGGCTGTAGGTGCCGGCGGCCATCACCAGGGGGTCCCCCGTCACCAGCTCGTAGTCGCCGCTGCCGTCCATCCGCTTCTCCACCCAGCGCAGGATAAAGGAGGCGATCAGGGTCATGGTCAGGTAGCCTGCCATCTCGATGGTGGCGGAGGGGAAGTAGAGGTAGGTGGCTCCCACCGCGCCCCGGTGGGCAGCGAAGAACTCCGTGAAGGAGATGATGAACATGACCGAGGAGTCCTTGATGTTGATAATCAGGTTGTTGCCGATCTGGGGCATGATGTTGCGCAGGGCCTGGGGCAGGATGACGCTGGTCATGGTCTGCACATGGGTCATGCCGATGGCCTTGGCGCCCTCCGTCTGGCCGGGGTCGATGGAGATGATGCCGCCCCGGACGGACTCGGCCATATAGGCGCCGGTGTTGATGGAGACCACCAGGATGGCCGCCATCCAGACGCTGGGCCACTGGACCGTGTTATTGGTGAAGTAGGGCAGGCCGTAGTAAATGAACACGGCCTGGAGCATCATGGGTGTGCCCCGGAAGACCTCCACATAGACCCGCACGATCACCCGGATCAGCTTGACGAGAAAGCGCTTGACGAGGGGATCCGATTTGGCGCAGGGGATGGTGTTGAGGACGCCGCATACAAAGCCGATGATGCAGCCGATGATGGTGGCCACGATGGCCAGGATCAGGGTGTTCTGAATGCCGTTGAGATAGTCGCCGCCGCTTCGCTCCCAGAGCTTTACGATGTCGGCGCCCAGCTGTGCGAATCGTTCCATGGGGGAGGACTCCCTTCCTTATATAAATAATAGATTTCATAGATTGCAGTAAAAATCCCGCTGTTCCGGGGCGCATCGGAAGGGGGGCGTGACCTGACGTCCGCCTTCCGATGCGTCCCGGAGCGGAAGGCGCGCCGGCACCTTCCGCTCCGGGGAAAAGTCAGACTGTGATTGCCGGGATCAGCCTCAGCCCTCGCTCAGGGGCTGGATGGCAATGGCCTCGTCCATCATGGCGTTGAAGTCGTCCGCGGTCATGGTGGAGAGCACGCTGTCGATGGCGTCCTTCAGCTCGGTGTTGCCCTTCATGACGGACACGCCGATGTTGATGTCGCCCTCGTCGGCCACGAAGTTGTCGTCGCTGTCGGAGAAGTCCAGGATGGTCATGTCGGGATAGGCGGCCACGGCACCCATGGCGGTGGGCATGTCGGTGCAGATGAAGTCCACGGTGCCGGTCTCCAGGGCCATCAGCATGGCGGGCGCGGTCTCGGCGGCGGGCTGGATCTGGGCACCTTCGATCTGGGGCAGCATGGAGTCATACCAGATGGTGGCGATCTGGGCGGTGCAGGAGCCGCCGGACAGGTCGCTGATGCCGGTGGCGGAGGCGTAGGGGCTGTCGGCCTTGGTGACGCAGACGATGGAGGCGTAGTAGTAGGGGCCCGCGAAGTCCACCTGCTCCATGCGGTCGGCGGTCATGGACTGGCCGGCGATGACGGCGTCATAGACGCCGGACTGGACGCCGGGCACCAGGGAGTCCCAGTCGGTGCGGACGATCTCCAGCTCCCAGCCGTTGGCCTCGCAGATCTTCTTGGCCATCATCACGTCGTAGCCGTTGGCGTACTCGGTGGAGTCCTTGATGGGCACGGCGCCGTTGGAATCGTCGCTCTGGGTCCAGTTGTAGGGGGCGTAGGCGCACTCCATGGCGATGGTCAGCACGCCGTCCTCCACGCCGGAGGACACAGCCGTGGTCTCGTCGGAGGACGCGCCGTCCTCGGTGTCAGTGCTGCCGCCGCAGGCGGCCAGGGATGCGGTCATGGCCAGGGCCATCAGCAGGGTCAGAAGTCTCTTCATGTTCATTCACCTTTCCAAAAAATCTCCGCGGCGTTTCCGGTGTCCGCCCCACGCCCGCCGCTGGCAGAGGAGTGAACAAAAAATGGACCGCTTTGTCAAGCGGTCCATGGAAAATACGGAAAGAAGCCCCGGAGGGACACTCCCGAACAGCCATCGATAGCGCTTCACAAAGGTTTGTGACAGTCCGGCAGGTATTCCCTGACGACCCAGCGCCGGAAGGACAGGCATCGTCCCGGCACTTCGGCGGCGGACCCTTTCCCACCCGGCGGCTGCCTGGCCTTGCCGGAGCGGTACTGATGAACGCCGCGCCTCTATCTGAGCGATCCAATTTTGATTGGTATCCTATCACGTTCCCCCGGAGATGTCAACGCCTGTTTCCAAAAAAATGGAAGCAGTCCCGCAGATTTGTGCAGATCGGAGAAGAAAATGGCGAAAGGCATTGCGCACTGTGGGAATATTATGGTATGATGCCCCAAGTGACATCCGGCGGAGCTGCCGGAGGAAGGAGTGTGAGGTGCCATGCAGACGGCGGAGCTGGCGGTGCTGGACTGGATCCAGACCCATCTGCGGTGCGGCTTTCTGGATGCGGTGCTGCCGGTCATCAGCTGGACCTGCGACCACGGGGAGATCTGGATCCTGCTGGCGGCGGTGCTGCTGTTCTGGAAAAAACACCGGTGGACGGGGGTGTCGGTGTCCTTCGCCCTGATCCTGGACCTGATCTGCTGCAACATGATCCTGAAGCCCCTGGTGGGCCGCATCCGGCCCTTTGCGGTGAACACGGCGGTGGAGCTGCTGACTGCGCCCCCCGCAGACGCCTCGTTCCCCTCGGGCCACACGGCGGCGTCCTTCGCGGCGGTGTTCGCCCTGTGGGCCTCCGGCAGCCCCCTGTGGAAGCCGGCGGCGGTGCTGGCGTCGGTCATCGCCTTCTCCCGGCTGTACCTGTACGTCCACTGGCCCACCGACGTGCTGGGAGGCATCGTGGTAGGGGCCGTTGTCGGCACGGCGGGTGCCTGGATCGCCAAGAGACTGCGGAAGAAGCTGGGGGAAATTAGGAGTTAGGAATTAGGAGTTAGGAATTGATGTGTTCCGCCGCAGGCGGAACGATTTCAATTTGTCCGGCTCCGCCGGACGCCAAAATTCCTCATTCCTAATTCCTAACTCATTCCGTGTCTTCCCTGGTCTGCAGAAACTTCTTGATGGCAAAGATCCCCGCCACGGCGGCCACGCCCAGCAGGGTCTCCACCGCGTCGGTGTGGTTGACGATCATCTGCCGGACGATGGTGAACAGCAGCACGTCCACCACCGCGTCAGCGGTGTGGAGAGCCAGCATCTTCACGAACTCGATGCCCATCACCAGCAGCAGCGTGCCGGAGAGGAAGTCCCCCAGAGCGAAGTCCGCCGGTGAGAGGACCAGGGTCCGGGCAGTTTCCCACAGGAGCAGTCCGGCAGCGCAGACGATCACCACCAGAATGACGGCGGCGATGAGGAGCTCCAGGGCCCGGGCGGCCTTTAACAGCAGGGTGTGAGAGGGACGGTGATCCATAGTGCCTCCTTGTGCCGCAAACGGCAGAGAAAATCAATGAGGAATGAGGAGTTAGGAATGAGGAATGAAAAGCCGTAGGGGCCGACCTGTGTGTCGGCCCGTTGCTCGATGCTGGAGCGGCCCCTTCTGTGCCGTAGGGGCGGCAAGTTGCCGCCCGGGGGGAACCGGCAGGGGGATGGCGGACGGGCGGACACATAGGTCCGCCCCTACAGGGTCATGCTTCCCACTCCCCCTTGTGTTCCTCCCACCAGGCCGGGAAGGCCGGGTCCTTCGGGGAGAGGGTGGGGGTGACTGCTTTGCAAAGCGGGGTCTCCTGGTACTTGGCAATAAATTTGTTGATAATCTTAATATCGTTTGCCGCTGACAAATAAATCAGCTGCATAATGGATGCTCTCTCGACCGTCCAGCTCTTTCCTGAATAAGAGAGAGAAAAATCTCCCTCTTTGAGTTGCAGTTGGCCGTGATGTACCGCCCCAAGCTGACCAAACAGATATTCGATATTCCTCCGGTTCTCCAGTATGATTTTTCTGTCAAAGGCGATCCCAGTATCTTCCCGCTCATATCCCAATTCTTTGAGGTAGAGATGGCTATATGAGGTTTCTGCACAGCCTTTTTTCGCCAAGCACCGATCAAAGATGGCCTGGACATTGGCCTCGGTCAGTTCCGCAACGCAGGGCGGATATTTCTTGACTGCGTCAAGCAGTTCATCCAGTTCCAAATCGTCATCGTCAAACAAACCCATAACACAAGCCCCCCTCCGGCGCCGGAACGGCGCCGTTTTATTCGCTTCTATCATACAATATCCGCCCGCCCTTTGCAAGGCCGGCGGGGCGGGGTTTCCGGCTTTGCCGGACGGGGGGCGTCCGGGCCGGCCCGGCGGCGCAAACCCGCCTTGCGAAAACGTTGGATTTGGGATATACTATATCTCTATGGAAAAATCAGCCTGCGGGCAGGAGGGACTTCCCATGAAGCTCATGGTCATCGACGGCAACAGCATCCTGAATCGGGCCTACTACGGCATCCGCCCCCTCACCACACGGGACGGGCTCTACACCCACGCCATCTTCGGCTTCCTCACTACCCTCCTCCGGCTGGAGGGGGAGGAAGCGCCGGACGCCCTGTGCGTCACCTTTGACGTCCACGCCCCCACCTTCCGCCACCAGGCGTCGGAGGCCTACAAGGCCACCCGCAAGCCCATGCCGGAGGAGCTGCGGATGCAGGTGCCGGTGCTGAAGGAGGTGCTGGACGCCCTGCGCATCCCCCGGTACGAGCTGGAGGGCTGGGAGGCCGACGACCTCATCGGCACCATCTCCCGACGGTGTGAGGCGGACGGCTGGGACTGCGTGGTGGTCACCGGCGACAAGGACAGTCTGCAGCTCATCACAGACCGAACCATGGTGAAGCTGGTGTCCACCCGCATGGGGCAGACCGTAACCCGTGACATGACGGAGGCCGCCTTCCGGGAGCAGTACGGCTTCGCTCCCATCCACATGATCGACCTGAAGGCCCTGATGGGGGACAGCTCCGACAACATCCCCGGCGTCCCCGGCATCGGGGAGAAGACCGCCATGGCCCTGATCCAGCAGTACGAGAGCATCGACAACCTGTACGCCCGGATGCCGGACATCGATGCCAAGCCCGCCGCTGTCCGCAAGCTGGCGGAGGGGGAGAAAAGCGCCCGGGAGTCCTATTGGCTGGCCACCATCGTCACCGACGCTCCCCTGGAGTTCCGGCCGGAGGACAACCTGCGGCAGCAGCCTGGCCCGGACGCCTACCCGCTGTTTTTGAAGCTGGAGTTCACCAAGCTCATCGAGAAGTTCGGCCTGGCCCCGGCGGAGGCCGTGACCGCAGAGAAGCCCAGCTGTGACATGACCGTGGAGCAGGTGACGGACCCGGCTCAGGTGGAGCGCCTGCTGGCCCAGTGGCGGCAGGCGGACCACGTGGCGGTGCTGGCATTGCCGGATCTGACAGGCCTGTCCGTGGTCTGCTGGACCGGGGAGAACACCGGCGTCACGGCGGAGCTGTTCTTCGAGAAGTACCAGGGGGACTGGAACGCATTGCTGACCGCCCTGTTCTCGGCGGACATCCGCAAGGTCTCCCACAACGTAAAGGACCTGATGCGGACCCTGCTGGAGAACCACCTCCCGGCGGAGGGGTTCGTGTTCGACACGGCCCTGGCCGCCTACCTGCTGGACGCCACGGCGGGGAGCTATGACCTCGCCCGTCTGTTCGTCTCCTATTTCAACGAGGAGCTGCCAAAGCCCCTGTATTTGGAGAAGGACGCCTTCTCCCTGCTGGGGGACGCCGCGGCGGCGGAGGCCAGCTTCGACAGCTACGCCGCCGCCGTGGACGCCCTGTACGGCGCCCTGGCCCCTAGGCTGCGGGAGGAGCAGATGTGGGACCTCTATGAGACGGCGGAGCTGCCCCTGTGCCGGGTGCTGGCGGAGATGGAGATCGCCGGCTGCCGGGTGGACGCCAAAGCCCTAGCGGCTTTCGGGGACCTGCTGGCCGCCCGGAGCGCGGAGCTGGAACAGCAGATCTATGATTTAGCGGGGGAGGAGTTCAACATCAACTCCCCCAAGCAGCTGGGCGAGATTTTGTTCGGCAAGCTGGGGCTGCCTCACGGCAAAAAGACGAAAACCGGCTGGTCCACCAACGCCGACGTGCTGGAAAAGCTCCGGTACGAGGCTCCCATTGTGGGGGCGGTGCTGGAGTACCGGCAGTACGCCAAGCTGAAATCCACCTATGCCGATGGGCTGCTGAAGGCCATGGACCCGGACGGCCGGGTGCGGACTTCCTTCCAGATGACGGTGACGGCCACGGGCCGCCTGAGCTCCACGGAGCCCAATCTCCAGAACATCCCCACCCGTACGGACCTGGGCAGCGAGATCCGAAAAATGTTCATCCCGGCGGAGGGCTGCGTCCTGGTGGACGCGGACTACTCCCAGATCGAGCTGCGGCTGCTGGCCCACATCTCCGGGGACCGGGACATGCAGGCGGCCTTCCTCTCCGGCGGGGACTTCCACGCGGAGACGGCGGCCAAGGTGTTCCACGTGGCGCCGGACCAGGTGACCCACGAGATGCGCCGCCAGGCCAAGGCGGTGAACTTCGGCATCGTCTACGGCATCTCCGCCTTCTCCCTGAGCCAGGACATCGGCGTCAGCGTGGCGGAGGCCAAGGCGTATATGGAGGCGTACTTCGCCACCTTCCCCGGCGTCCGGACCTACATGGACGCCATTGTGGAGCGGGCCAGGGAGCAGGGGTATGTGGAGACCCTGTTCCACCGCCGGCGGGACCTGCCGGAGCTGAAGTCCTCCAACTTCAACCTTCGCTCCTTCGGCGAGCGGGTGGCGCTGAACATGCCCATCCAGGGCACGGCGGCGGACATCATGAAGCTGGCCATGGTGGCGGTGTGGAAGCGGCTGCGCGCCGAGCTGCCGGAGGCCCGGCTGGTGCTCCAGGTCCACGACGAACTGATCGTGGAGTGCCCGGAGCCACAGGCGGAGCGGGCGGCGGCGCTTTTGAAGGCGGAGATGGAAAACGTGGTGGGCCTGACCGTCCCCCTGACGGCGGACGCCCACTGGGGCAAAAACTGGCTGGAGGCCAAGGGCTGATGGGATTTTGCAGGATCGACTACGACGCCTGGCCCCGCCGCTCGTATTTTGAGCACTACCACCGGGACGTGCCCTGCTGGTACAGCATGACGGCGGATGTGGACATCACCGCCCTGCTGCCCCTGGCTGGGCAGGTCCACCACGGCGTCACGGACGGCTTCCATGTGGGGCGGTTTTTCTCCCGCCTCCAGGCCTGGGCGGACGGCGCGGCGGAGGCGGGCACATGAAGCGCCTGTATGTGATCGGCGGCCCCATGGGCGTGGGCAAGACCGCCGCCTGCCGCCAGCTGCAGCAGCTGCTGGACCGCAGCGTGTTCCTGGACGGGGACTGGTGCTGGGACGCCCATCCCTTTCAGGCGACGGAGGAGACCCGGGAGATGGTGCTGGAGAACATCTCCTTTCTTCTGGATAATTTCCTCCGCTGCTCTGCCTATGACCATGTGATCTTCTGCTGGGTCCTGCACCGGCGGGAGATCTGGGCAGATCTGCTCCGCCGCCTGACGGAGCCGTATGCCCTGCGGGCCGTCTTCCTGGTCTGTACGCCGGAGGCCCTGCGGTCCCGGCTGGAGGGAGACATCCGGGCCGGGAAGCGGACGCCGGATGTGCTGGATCGGAGCCTTGCCTATCTGCCGCTGTACGAGGCCCTGGACGTCCGCCGGCTGGATGTGACAGACCTGACGCCCCGGGAGACGGCGGAGCAGATCCTGAAACAGGCGGCGGCCACAGAAAAGGAGAGAGAACCATGAGAGAACAGATGCACGTGCGCATCGTCCCCATGACCGGGGACCACGTGGACGAGGTGGCGGAGCTGGAGCGGATCTGCTTCACCACCCCCTGGTCCCGGAACATGCTGGTGGAGGAACTGCAGAACGACTGCGCCGCCTTCCTGGTGGCCCTGGATGATGAGGACCACGTGGTGGGCTACGCCGGGCTGCTGGTGGTGCTGGACGAGGGATACATCACCAATGTGGCCGTGCGGCCGGAGTGCCGCCGCAACGGCATCGCCCAGAAGCTGCTGCAGGTGTTCCTGGACTTTGCCCAGGCCCACCGTCTTGCGTTTCTGACGCTGGAGGTCCGGGCGTCCAACTACGGGGCCATCGCCCTGTACGGCAGCCGGGGCTTCCGCAGCATGGGCCGGCGGAAAAACTATTACGAGCATCCGAAAGAGGATGCCATCATCATGACGAAGGAGTTTGCAAATGGAACTGAGGATCCCGACACTGGAGCAGCTGCGGACGGTCTATGACCGGGACCTGCGGGCGTCGTTTCCCGCCGCGGAGCTGAAGCCCCTGCGGAATATCGAGGAGATGTGGGCCGCCGGGCGGTACCGCCCCTGGTGCCTGTTTGACGGAGACGACATCGCCGGCGAGGCGTTTTTGTGGCTGGGACACCCCGGCTGGGCCCTGCTGGACTACCTGTGCGTGGCCTCCGACCGCCGGAACGGCGGCCTGGGCTCTGTGATTTTGGAGAAGCTCCGGGAGACGGAGGGGGACACCGTGATCTTCGGGGAGAGCGAGATCCCCCGGTACGCCCCGGATCCCGCCATGGCGGAGCGGCGGCTGGGCTTCTACGCCCGCAGCGGCGCCCGGACCGCCGGGTACGACACGGAGATGTTCGGCGTGCCCTACAAGACCCTGTACTGGGCGGCGGGAGACGTGGACGAGGCGGCCCTGATGGAGGAGCACCGCTTCGTCTACGCCAGTACCTTTGCCCCGGACAAGTTCGCCAGATACGTCCGCATCCCCTTTGACCCCCAGGCCGGCCTTGGGGCAAAGGTGGAGTGGCAGCAGTGAGAGAAAGAAGCGTGAACACATGAAGATCCTGGCCTTTGAGTCCTCCTGCGACGAGACGGCGGTGGCCGTGGTGGAGGACGGCCGCACCGTTTTGTCGGATGCCATCGCCTCCCAGGCAGACCTCCACGCCCTGTACGGCGGCGTGGTGCCGGAGATCGCCTCCCGCAAGCATGTGGAGGCCATCGCCGCCCTGACGGAGCAGGCGCTCCGGGAGGCGGGCTGCACCAAACAAGACATCGACGCGGTGGCGGTGACCTACGCCCCGGGCCTTATCGGCGCGGTGCTGGTGGGCCTCAGCTTTGCCAAGTCCGTGGCTTTCGCCCTGGGGGTGCCCCTGATCCCGGTGCACCACATCCGGGGCCACATCGCCGCCAACTACCTGGCCTTTCCGGACTTAGAGCCGCCCTTCCTGGCCCTGGCCATCTCCGGCGGCAACACGCTAATCGTGGACGTCCGGGACTACACGGACATGGTGATCCTGGGCGCCACCCGGGATGACGCCGCTGGAGAGTGCTTCGACAAGGCGGCCCGGGTGCTGGGCCTGCCCTATCCCGGCGGCGCCCCCCTGGACGCTTTGGCACAGCAGTCCCCCGGCGGGGTCTACACCCTGCCTCATGCCCACGTGGATGGGGCAGAGCTGGACATGAGCTTCTCCGGCCTGAAGACGGCGGTGGTGAACCTGGCCCACCACGCACAGCAGGTGGGGGAGCCCCTGGACCGGGCGGCCCTGGCCCGGGACTTCGCCCAGGCGGTCAGCGACACGCTGGTGCCCCGGGCCATGGAGGCGGCCAGACAGACCGGGCGGAAGATCCTCTGTGCCGCCGGCGGCGTAGCGGCCAACTCCATCATCCGGGGAGACCTGCAGCGCGCCTGCGACCAGGCGGGCGTCCGGCTGTACCTGCCGCCGCTGAAGCTGTGCGGCGACAACGGCGCCATGATCGGCGCCCAGGGCTACTATGAGTATCTGGCTGGGCACACAGCAGGGATGGACCTGAATGCCTATGCCACAAGGGACATTGCAGATTGAACAGGCGGCCGCGTCAGCGGCCGCCTGTTCTCTTTGCCGGAATGAATGAAAAGGCTATGCAAGCTGCATCTGTAAAGGGGGGCAGCTTACTTTTTTGAAGGCATGCCAAAAAAACTTTTCAAATACGTCCGAACCCGGAAAAAACGGTCACATCTGTGAGGAGGTTTTTGAATTTGATATATTATGTAAAATATAAGCGCAGCTTCCAAAGCCCTCAAACGGCGGATAGAAAAATTGGGAAATTAATACAATTATAAATAAGATTATTGAAATATAAGGAAAATGTAGATGTTGAAAACCATGTGGAAAATGTGAATAACTCTTTGTAAAAGAGAATTATCGAAAAAATTATGTAAATGAAAAACGAGGGGGAGGAGAGGGAGAAACAGGAAGTCAACAGAAAATAATGACAGAAATTGTCGAAATTTCTTGGGTAAATCCCAACAGGTTTTCTTGGCAGAATCCGATGCATTCCAGCGAATGCTCAGAGAACAGAGCGAACGGCAGTGAAAAATTTTGCAGGACTTCCTGCAAAATACAGATCGTATTATACAGAAAGCGGCGAATATAGACCGCCTGCGGAAATTGAAAATAACCAGTTGACGGCAGAAGGAAACTGTGATAAAATAATTCTCGCTCTGGAGAGATCCAGGCAGATCACAGAGATAAGCTAATGTAGCTCAGTCGGTAGAGCAGCTGATTCGTAATCAGCAGGTCGTGTGTTCGAGTCACATCATTAGCTCCACAAAAAAGGACATCTGCAAAGCAGATGTCCTTTTTTGTGGGTTCCGCCGCCGCAGGGCGGCTCCACCCTTCGGGATTTCAATGCTCGGGGCGGCGGAGCCACCCCTGCGCCAAGGTTTTGGCCTACGGCCAAAACGCTTGTGCGGCGCACTCGCGCCGCGGCCCAGAAGGGCCGTTTAGCAGTTCTTCTGCAGCGGTTCCGCCCATCCAAAATATCGATTTCAACCGTCCCTTCCACAAAAGAAACCTGCTTTTGATTGAGTTCAAAAGCGGGTTTCTTTCTGTTTTGAGGCAATTCTTTTTCCAGAAACAGTAAAATCGGGGGATTATAACAGGAACAGCTTCCGGCGCCCTCTGGCAAGTTTATAATTCACATATCCCTGACTTCTCCATGATGCCTTAGGGAAAACTTCCAAATATGTAACATTCAAAATTCGGAGAGGAGTATCTTCGCCATGGGCGCCCTATACGGATATTATCTCGCGTCAAATGGACATGTGGCCATCGATCGGGAAAAGGCAAACGTGTTGCGATGTTCCAGCTGGGCGCAAGCGATATTTCGCTTGCGCCCAGCTTTTTTTAAGGCCCAAAATCGCTGCCAGGCAGAATGCCCAGGCCTCACAGTTCTGTATCGAATAGATACTTAATTCTTAGTTTAGGTCAGTTTACAAGGAACTACACGCAGACCGTGAAACGGGCTGCTGACAACAAACGGCGCTATGCTCCCGGCTGGGTGCATAGCACCTGTTTGTTGCGGGGGTTTCCAAAGGGGGCAGCGCCCCATTTGGCACACGACTTTGCGGAGCAAAGTGTAGTGTGTTATACGCTCTGTCGGCGTTGCCCTGAAAATACCGTTGCCGCCGGGGAGGGCAAGGGCATTTGACGCGGCAGGAAAGCAGGGCTTTGTTTGGGGCTGGTAAGCCGGAAACAAAGGGCTGATTTCAGCAGCAGACAGGGCGTATTATGAAAGCCCCCGTCCCTCGTCCTCCGCCCCCGGCCTATGGGACAAAAAGTCCCAAAGCTCTGGACACCGTGACCAGATGTGTGGCCACACTCCGGGAAAAGTAGCAGGACGGCAGGAAACCGTCAAGGCTGAAATGAATGGGCTGACGCCCGGCCTTGACCGTTCCCCGCCGCCCCGCTGGATGGGTGGACAAGGTGGCCAATCCCTAAAAGTGTTTGGCCGCACTCGTTCATTTTGGGGCCTTTCTTCTCCCAAAATTGAAATGGGCGGGAAAGCCCTAAAATGGCTTTCCCGCCTTGATTACCCATTAGCAAAGACGGGCGAGACTGTCAACGGCGGCGCTGAAAGCGCCGTTCATCTTGACCGTTGACTGGCTCGCCTGGCTTTGCTACTGCCCGTAAGAGATGGAAAAACAAGATGGAAAACAAGGTTAAAAATGGTTGACAAGTCTATCGGATGTGTGTTATACTGTGCGACAGTTTGAGATTGGAAGGAGGCTTACGTGTGTTAATTTGTGTACGCTAATAAGCAATAAAAAGTAGAAGTACCTTTCCACATGATGGTGGGCTTTTTTTGCGTGCGTATGCAAAGGAACACGTAGGTTTGACACGAGCAGTCTTTGAACTGTATCGTGGTGTTTTTTCGTGCTTTGTTGTTATGCAGGCGTCTGCCCTCTCTGTGGGACAACGCCTGCTTTTTATTGCAGAAACAAAGGAACAATGCAATAAAAAAGGAGGTTCGCATTATGACCCAAAACAACAATTCATGGAGAAAAACTTATTTTACACTTCTTGCCGGACAAGCAATATCCTTTATTAGCAGCGGTATTTTGCAAATGGCCATTATCTTTTATTTGGTTGCGAAAACTAATTCTGCAATCATATTGACGGCGGCAACACTGATTGGATTTTTGCCGCAAGCCTGTTTAGGCCCGTTTGCAGGTGCTTTTGTTGACCGGCACAGCCGTAAAAGCGTAATGATTGGTGCGGATTTGATAATTGCCGCCGCTGGCGGTATTCTGGCGCTGGTGGCGTTTTACATGGAATTGCCCGTATGGTCTATTATGGTTGTCCTGTTAATCCGAAGTGCGGGAACTGCTTTTCATTCTCCAGCATTCAGCGCAGCAACACCTATGATTGTGCCAAAAGAGGAACTTACAAAATGCGCTGGTTACACGCAGACCATGCAAGCAGTAAGTGCGATTATCAGTCCAGCTGCCGCAGCGTTTTTATATGCTGTTTGGCCTCTTAATGCAATTATATTGTTAGATATTGTGGGTGCAATCCTTGCCTGTGTGACTGTTGCGATTTCGTCCATACCAACGCCTGAACTATGTCCAGAAACGAAAAGACAACAGTTTTTACAGGATATGAAAGAGGGGTATGTGGTATTAAAGCAAAACAGGGGCCTCTTTGCTCTGCTCTGGATTGGTGTAATTTATATGTTCTTTTATATGCCAATCAGTACGCTTTTTCCTCTCATCTGTATGTCATACTTCAAAGGAACACCGGCCCATGCCTCTGCCGCTGAAATTGCTTTTGCGGTTGGTATGCTGCTTGGCGGAGTCATTCTGAGCATTTGGGGCGGTTTTAAGAAACGGCGGTACACCATCGGTCTTTCCGTTCTCCTGATGGGCGTTAGCAATATGCTCTCCGGGCTTTTGCCGCCAGACGCATTTCTTGTCTTTGTTGTGTGCTGTACTGTTATGGGAATTTCCGCTCCATTTTACGGTGTGCAAAATGCGATTTTTCAAGAAACGGTCAAACCAGAATATCTGGGGAGAGTTTTTTCTCTACTGACAAGCGCCGCTTCCCTCGCCATGCCGTTTGGCCTTGTCATTTCCGGGCCTCTGGCGGAGCGGCTGGGAGTTGAGAAATGGTTTGTCATTTGCGGAATTGGCATTATCATCGTTGCGCTTGCCGTATTTTTACTACCCGGTTTGAGAGAGATTGACAATACGCAATAATCAACTGCACCTTTTTCTATTACTAAACAAAATGCCTGGATGGTGGTTCTGAAAAACCAGAACCGCCGTTCAGGCATTTTTTATCTTCGTCCTCTCTGCGGTTTTGGATTCTTCAGCAAGTCGGATTTTTCCGCAATCTTTTTCAGCCACTTCCGTTCTTCTACTGACAGCTTCCTAAAATTCAGCTTGAGCCGTTTGCAGATAAACGCCAAGTACGCTTGTTCCGTGTCGCTGTCCTGGCTGACGATTTCACCAGCAGTTTCCAGCATTTCTTTTAGCGGGTTATCCTCTGGGACGCTGAAAAAATCGTCCTTGTGTGTTTCCCGCAGAGCAAGGGCAATCCCGTTTATGTCCCGTTGTATCACATAGCGGCAAAACTCGTCCTCATCAATATGGGCGGTGATAAGCTGTCTTAACTGCGTATCACTCATGCCAGGATTATGCTTTTTTATAACAGTTGCGCTCATCGTGTCCACTATGGCGTTTGCACCCTGCGCCTGTTTCAGTGCCGTTCCGTTCACATAGATTTCAAGGTCAGCCATCAGCCGGGGGAAATCCGGGTGCGCCGCCAGCTCACACAGCAGGGTATTGTCTATCCTCCCGCTTTTCAGCAGGTCAATCATTTCATCACTCAAACGCAGGTCTGCAAGATCGGCGTTTGGGTGATTTTTCATTTCAGACAGCCCCAGCAGATAATCAGCGGTCACACCGTAAAACTTCGCCAGCCGGATAAGGGCATAGTGGCTGATGTCCTTGAAGTCTTCCGTTTCGTAACTGCCCAGCGCAGACTTGGAAAGCCCGGTCTGCTCCGCAAGCTGCCCCAGCGTCAAGCCACGCTCCACACGTAGGTCTTTTAATCGCTCTTGTATGGATAAAGACATATTCACCCTCCTTGCTAGCTCAACGAAAGAGAAGCCGTTATGCTATGTACTATGCTCATAGCATAACGGCATAGGCATTTACAGTTTTATTTTACCATTTGCTACATCTTCACGAAATTTATCAACAAGCTTCGCTGTCAGCTTGGATTTACCGTAGTGTTCAAGTACAAAAGTACGATAACTTTTTCCATCTACAAGCACATCACTTTTTCTGGTCAACAACCAATTTCCGTTACCTCCTCCCTGTTCTCTAATATTCCAGTCTTTCCCATATCTTTTATAGATTTCATCTTTTTTACCTTGAACAGACATTGATTCGCTTGGAATATAAACAATTTGCATAATAGCTCCTCCTTTATTTTGTGCAAGAAGACCAGAAACCTGAATTTGTCTTTTATCTTTTTTTGATTATATCACAAATCCGAGAGCGTGGAAATAGGGAGTTTTTCAGGCTGATTTCCTACCTCTTGGATATACGGCACAGGCGGTCAAAAAGGTGTAGACTTGGGATAGTTCATCGATGGACAAGCACCTTGGAAACAGAACACGCCAAAGAAAACGGAGGGACGCATGAGCAAAAGACCCTATCAACACCTGCCGCCGCTGGAACACAGGCCGGACGGCTCCCCCTACCGCATAACCCCGCCCCAGAAGAGACGAGCCAGCGGCCTGATACGCCGGGAGTGCTGCAACTGCGAGGACGGAAACTGCCTTGCGCTGGACGATGGCGACACCTGCGCCTGTCCGCAGATGATTTCGTTCTCCGTCTGCTGCAAGTGGTTCCGCTGGGCGGTCTTGCCGCTGGACAGGACGCTGGAAGCGGAGATTTACCGGGACAGGGACTTGAAACGCTGTGCGGAGTGCGGCGGTGTGTTCGTCCCGAAGTCCAACCGGGGCAAATACTGCCCGGACTGCGCCGCCAGAGTTCACAGGCGGCAGAAAACAGAAAGTGAACGGAAAAGGAGGTCTGCTGTGGACAGTTAAGAGCGGGAAAAGCCTTGATTTGCAAGGCTCCGCAAGCCCTCAACCGGGGCGGCTGGTATCATTTATCATTCGCCCCGGAAAACGGGCCTCTAACCGTCCACAAAACACGCTATGACAAACACGATTTATATTCACCAGCCGGAAAAGGCGTTCAGTTTCACCCGGCTCCCCAATTTCCTTTTTGAAGCACCCACATTCCAGCCCTTGAGCAACGAAGCGAAGGTGCTGTATGCCTTTGTCCTGCGCCGGGCGGAGTTGTCCCGGAAGAACGGCTGGGCGGACGAGTACGGGCGGGTCTACCTGTACTACCCCATCTGCGAGGTGGTCGCTTTGCTCCGCTGCGGGCGGCAGAAAGCGGTCAACACCCTGCGGGAGTTGCAGTATGCGGGGCTGGTGGAAATCCAGAAACAGGGCTGTGGAAAACCCAACCGCATTTACCCGAAATCCTATGAAGCGGTTCCAAACACCGACTTCAAGAAATCCGGTTATGGTACGCCGGAGGGCTGAAAACCGTACTTGGCGAGTACGAAAATCAATCCTCTTGAAGTACGGAAATCTGACGGTATATAGAAATACAGAGATTAAAACCATCTATTTACATTCATTCCATTCCAATCCTATCAGAGATATTTTCGGCGGGAAAACCCGCCGGAAAGGAATGGAATGGGGAAAGGAGTTCAATGGCACAACACGCAATTTTGCGATTTGAGAAGCACAAGGGCCACCCGGCGGGGCCGCTGGAAGCCCACCATGAACGGAAAAAGGAGCAGTACGCCAGCAACCCGGACATTGACACCAGCCGGAGCAAGTACAATTTCCACATCGTCAAGCCGGATGGCCGCTACTACCATTTCATTCAGAGCCGCATCGAGCAGGCCAGATGCCGCACCCGCAAGGACAGCACTCGGTTTGTGGACACGCTGATTACCGCCAGCCCGGAGTTTTTCAAGGGCAAGTCCCCAAAGGAGATAGCGGCCTACTTCCAGAGGGCGGCGGACTTCCTCATTGACCGGGTGGGCCGGGAGAACATCGTTTCGGCTATGGTACACATGGATGAAAAAACGCCCCATCTGCACTTGGTCTTTGTGCCGCTGACAAAGGACAACCGCCTGTGCGCCAAAGAAATTATCGGCAACCGGGCCAATCTGACGAAGTGGCAGGACGATTTTCACGCCTGTATGGTGGAGCAGTACCCCGACCTGGAGCGTGGGGAAAGCGCCAGCAAGACGGGCCGGAAGCATATCCCCACCCGGCTGTTCAAACAGGCGGTCAACCTCTCCAAACAGGCGAGGGCCATTGAAGCGGTTCTCTCCGGCATTACCCCGCTGAACGCCGGAAAGAAGAAAGAGGAAGCCCTCTCCATGCTGAAAAAGTGGTTTCCGCAGATGGAGAACTTCTCCGGGCAACTGAAAAAATACAAGGTCACAATCAATGACTTGTTAGCGGAAAATGAAAAGCTGGAAGTCAGGGCAAAGGCCAGCGAAAAAGGCAAGATGAATGACACGATGGAACGGGCGAAGTTAAAAAGCGAACTGGACGATATGCGGCGGCTGGTTGACCGTATCCCGCCGGAGATTTTAGCGGAACTGAAACGGCAACAGCGGCAGCATGGAAAGGAAAGGTGATCTTATAAGTAATATCAGATACAAAAAGGAAATCGAAATCGTGACTTTTCAGGGAAAGGAAATCACACTGGAAAATCTCTCCCCGGTGTTCACGCCGGAACAGGAAGCAGCCAAACGCCGGGAACTGGAACAGCAGCTTTATGAGGTGTTCCGCAAGTACGCCGACAAGCGGGAGAGTGAGGAAGCCGGGACATAAGGTTTTCCAAACCCATCATTGATTTGCGGGGCTGCTGGCGGTATAATAGAACTGTCAGCAGCTCCGTTTCTTTTTTAAGAAAAGGAGCGACAATATGAACAATCGGATAGACGCAATCTATGCAAGACAATCGGTAGACAAAAAGGACAGCATTTCCATTGAAAGCCAGATTGAATTTTGCAAATACGAGTTGAAAGGCGGTAACTGCAAGGAATACACAGACAAAGGGTACAGCGGCAAGAACACAGACCGTCCGAAGTTTCAAGAACTGGTGCGGGACATCAAGCGGGGCTTGATTGCAAAGGTCGTGGTTTACAAGCTCGACCGTATCAGCCGTTCCATTCTGGACTTTGCCAACATGATGGAGCTGTTCCAGCAGTACAATGTGGAGTTTGTGTCCTCTACGGAAAAGTTTGATACCTCCACGCCGATGGGACGGGCCATGCTGAATATCTGTATCGTGTTCGCCCAGCTTGAACGGGAAACGATACAGAAGCGGGTAACGGACGCTTACTACTCCCGCAGTCAGCGGGGCTTTAAGATGGGCGGGAAAGCCCCTTACGGCTTCCATACGGAGCCTATCAAGATGGACGGTATCAACACAAAGAAGCTGGTGGTAAACCCGGAGGAAGCGGCCAATATCCGGCTGATGTTTGAGATGTACGCCCAGCCCACAACTTCCTACGGGGACATTACCCGGTACTTTGCCGAACAGGGGATTTTGTTCCATGGCAAAGAGCTGATACGCCCCACGCTGGCGCAGATGTTACGCAATCCTGTCTATGTGCAGGCAGACCTTGATGTGTACGAATTTTTCAAAAGTCAAGGTACAGTCATTGTCAATGACGTTGCCGATTTTACGGGCATGAACGGCTGCTATCTGTATCAAGGGCGAGATGTAAAGGCCAGCAAGAAAAACGACTTAAAAGACCAAATGCTGGTACTGGCTCCCCATGAGGGTATCGTCCCCTCCGACACCTGGCTGACCTGCCGCAAGAAGCTGATGAACAACATGAAAATCCAGTCTGCCCGGAAAGCCACCCACACATGGCTGGCAGGAAAAATCAAGTGCGGGAATTGCGGGTATGCTCTTATGAGTATCTACAATCCCTCCGGCAAACAGTATCTCCGCTGCACGAAACGGCTGGACAATAAAAGCTGTCCTGGCTGTGGGAAAATCATCACTTCGGAACTGGAAGCGGTTGTTTATCAGCAGATGGTAAAGAAGCTGGCAAGCTACAAGACGCTGACAGGAAAAAAGAAAGCGGCAAAGGCAAACCCGAAAATCACCGCCCTGCAAGTGGAACTTGCCCATGTAGACAGCGAGATTGAAAAGCTGGTGGACAGTCTGACGGGGGCAAACAATGTCCTGTTCTCCTATGTGAATGTGAAGATAGCGGAACTGGACGGGCGCAAGCAGGAACTTCTGGCAAGGATAGCGGAGTTGACTGTGGAGGCCATCAGCCCGGAACAGGTCAGCCAGATTTCCGGCTACCTCGATACCTGGGAGAATGTATCTTTTGATGACAAGCGGCGTGTGGTGGATTTGATGATCACCACCATAGCCGCCACAAGCGACAGCTTGAACATCACATGGAAAATCTGACTGGCGGCACCCCTCCCGTCAGATACCTACCCTGTGTAGTCCCTTGTAAACTGTACTTTACGTCGTAAAACGCTTTTCGCTTCCGGCCGATTTCGCTTCCCATTGCAGTGATCTCATCCTCCGTCAGGTTCAGCTCCTCGGCAATACTTGACAGCAGGCACCCCTCCTGAAGCATATGAACAAGCCTTCTTTCCTGGCGGGAAAGGCTGTCCAGAAATTGCTCCGCCATGATCCGGGCCTCCACCGCCGCGACCCCATCAAAGGAGGCATCCGCAAGAGTATCATAGAGGCAGAAATCATCCTCTCCGTCGCTGGTAAGCGGCTGATCCAGCGACAGGTGGGAATAGGCAGCGACATGTTGCTTGTTTTCCAGCAGGAGCTCTCGCTGGATCTGCTCTTGCAGATATGTTTCTAAATCTCCACAAGCCGGACAATATCTCTGCACGGCGGTATAAAACGCCTCCGCGGCACAGGCCCGGCGTTCCGAAAGCGGTGTACTCTTGGCCAGCTGACTTACCATCTGATCCACAAGGTGCTAGTAGAGAATGAGAAGCTGCTCCGGATCATACTGCGGCTGCGCAGAATTCTTATCCAGGCGTCGTCTTGGAATGATCCTTCCCAGGAAATAGCCGGTACGCTCGTCGCGGCTCAGACGAAAAGAGAGGGGGAAGCGCAGGCCGGTAGAGGCAATTTGAGCAGAGAGGGCTTGCGCCGACATAATCCCGCAGTGTGGCCGGCCAATCCCGGTTCCATGGCCGTCGGCAATGGCCAAAATCTTGAGCTTTGAATCAAACCCGACCCGGATATACGGGGGAAGCACATTACACAGCGGCTTCCCCAGACGAAGCTTGCCGTCCGTGCTGATCGAGGCACGGAGCGCCCTGCGATTATCCTCCTTCTCAAACCATTTAAAATTGTATTTTGTATGTACCATATGAAAGACCTCTCTTCATATAAAATGAGGTCTTATTTTATACGATTCTGTTGAAAAAAGAAAGCTGTTTGGACAGCGAGGCGCAGGGACGATCCCCTTTTGAGCTGTTTTGCTCAAAAGGGGGGCTGAGAGGATGGCCCCTGATAAACGAAGTGGTTTCTTAGATTTTATCAAAATAATTAAATGGCACTTGTCCTTCTGCAGTCAAGAAATGTGGTTTTCAGCAAGTAGCTGTGATCCTGGTAAGTTGACAGCCGCACCGCCGGCCTATCGGGAATTTCCACACTACCTGAAGACCCTGGCACAAATCGTTTGCAGAGCCATTGGAGACAGCTGCCCGCTGTGTTTCGTGAGGAAATCCCGCGGACATGGAATGGACTGGATGCCCTCTATATGGTATGGTGACATCAATGGCAGAAAATGGAGGCGGGACTGGATGGCAGATGGGCAGGCAAAACGAATCAGGGAACTGACGCTTATGCTGATGTACCTGACCTCTTGGGAGGAGCATGACACGCCGGGACTCAGGGCGGTATAAAAGAAAGAACTGGGGCAGTACCCCTTGTCCGCCGGTGCTGGAAAGGATGCGATTTCCAAATCCTGAATGAACTGGCAGAGGATGGGCCGATTTGTGACAGCGGATGCACCCGGCCCGCTCAAATCACCCCCGCAGGTGAGGCTGAGGCGCAGAGGTTGTTGGAGCAATATGGAATCAGATTGGAAGAAGGAGGGGGTGACAGTGCCAGACCACATGTACCAAAGCATCCGATCCGCTCCAGCGCGGCGGAATACCTGGCCTTCGCCGCCACCACCGGCAATGGCGCGGAAAGCATGGAGATGCGCTACGAGGACGAAAATATCTGGTTGACGCAGAAGATGATGGCAGCTCTTTGTGATGTCTCTGTAGCGGCCGTCAATCAGCTTCTGAAAACCATTTTTGAAGATGGGGAACTGAACAAGGAGGCAGTTATTAAGTATTTCTTAGTAACTGCCTCAGCTGGGAAACAGTACAACACGAACCACTCTAATCTGCAGGCCATCATCGCTGTGGGCTTCAAAGTCAACAACGACTGGGCGGTTCAGTTCCGCAAGTGGGCCAACGGTATCGTCAAGGACGATACGATCCAGGGCTGGGCTATAGACAGTGACTGCCTGAAAAACGGCGGCAGCGTACTCACCAAAGAATACTTCGACCACCTGCTGGAACAGATCCGGGAATTCGGATGTCTGAGCGCAGGTTCTACCAGAAGATCACAGATATCTATGCCACCGCGTTGGATTACGACAAGTCAGCCAAGACAACGCGCCTGTTCTTCGCGGAGGTGCAGAACAAGCTCCACTGGGCCATCCACCGCCACACAGCGGCGGAACTGATCATGGAACGGGCCAACGCGGAAAAGCCCCACATGGGGCTGACCTCCTGGGAGCGGTATCCGGATGAGAAGATCCAGAAGTACGGTGTATCTATTGCCAAGAACGACCTCTCCAAAGAGGAACTGCAGGCGCCGGAGCGTATCGTCACCATGTATTTGGACTATGCGGAATATCAGGCCAGCCGCCACATCCCTATGGCCATGCAGGACTGGCCTCAAAGATTGAACCGCTTTCTGGAATCCAATGAGCACGAGATCCTCCACGACACTGGCCGGATGGCCCATGAGATCGCCAAAGTGTTTGTGGAGAGTGAGTTCGAAAAATACGGGATCGTGCAGGATCAGTTGTTTGAAAGTGACTTTTATCGTTTCCTTGCTTTAGAGGAGGAAAGGCGTGCCCGGTCTTTCCAAAAGCGGCGGACATCCACAGGATGTCCGCCGCTTTTGCGTTTTGCATCTGCAAGTCTCAAAAGCCCGGGGCAGAGGGCACACATTCCCGGAAGACTGCCTGCGGCCGCCGGGGAGCGGGGCTCACGCGCCCTGCAGCCGGCCCCGCACCAGGCGGCAGAGATACTCCACGCCGTACTTCAGCGCCGCCTCGTCCATCAGATAGCGGCTGTTGTGGTGGGGGACCGTACAGCCGGTGGCCTCGTTCCGGGCGCCCAGCTCCACAAAGAAGCCCGGACAGTTCTCCTGCAGGGCGGAGAAGTCCTCTCCCGGCATCAGGGGCTCGATCTCCAGGGCCGCCTCCCTGCCGAAGGTGTCCTGGACCAGCTGACGGCCGAATTGGGTCAGATCCGGGTCGTTGATGACCGAGGCGTAGCCCAGGGAGAACCGGAAGGTGTAAGAGGCGCCGGCGGCGTCGCAGACGCCCCTGACGATCTGCTCCAGCGTCTGGGGCAGTGTCCGGCGGGTCTCCCGGTCAAAGGTGCGGGTGGAGCCGGTGATGGTGACCTCGCCGGGGATGATGTTGTAGGCCTGCCCGCCCTGGACCATGCAGACGGACACCACGGCGGGCTCCACCGCCCGGACCCGGCGGGCCACCACGGTCTGCAGGGCCGTGATGATCTGGGCCGCCGTCACGATGGGGTCCACGCAGGTCTCCGGAAAGGCAGAGTGTCCGCCCTTGCCGATGACCTGGATATCGAACCGGTCCGTGGCGCTGGTGAGGGCGCCCGACCGGATGCCGAAGGTGCCGGTGGGGAAGCTGGAGCTCAGGTGCATGCCGTAGACCTCGGAGACGCCCTCCATCACGCCGGCCCGCAGCATCTCCGCGGCGCCGCCGGGAGGCAGCTCCTCCGCATGCTGAAAAAGGAAGCGCACTTCGCCGTGGAGCTGTTCCCGCTGTCCGGCCAGGATCTGTGCCGCCGCCAGCTGCATGGCGGCGTGGCCGTCATGGCCGCAGGCGTGCATGACGCCCGGCGTCTTGGAGGCGAAGGGCAGTCCTGTCTCCTCGGTGATGGGCAGGGCGTCGATATCCGCCCGCAGGGCGATGGCGGGGCCGGGGTAGGCGCCCCGCAGCACTGCCACCACGCCGGTCTTGGTGGGGCGCTGGAGCTCCAGGCCGGGAATGGCCCGCAGATGCTCCAGCAGGAAATCCGTGGTGCGGAACTCCTGGAAAGACAGCTCCGGCGCCGCGTGCAGCTCCCGCCGCCAGGCGATGAACTGGGGCTCCAGAGCCAGGACCTCTTGTGAAAACATACGCATCCTCCTTGTCAAAAGCTGCTGCGGTCCACGGTCCCGGCGCAGAAGCGGTCCCAGAACTGCAGATACGTCTCCCGGGTGAATTTCGGCCGGAAGGACTCCCGGATGGCCCGGGCCTTGGCGGCGCCGTCCCAAAGCAGGTCGATGACCGTCATGGCCATGGCCCTGGCAGGCATCACATAGGCCATCTCCGGATCGCAGATGGTGAAGTCCTTGCTGTGGGCATCTCCGTCGTAGCCGCCGGTGGAGATGTGGATGAAGGGCATGAGGGAGCTGACATCGCCGGCGTCCGTGGCGCCCATCAGCTCCTGGCCGTAGATGTTGGTGCCGGCGCCCAGCAGGGTCTCGGCATTGGCGGCGAACAGGGCGGACAGGTCCGGGTCTTGGATCAGGGGGAGATAGCCGGGCATCTCCTGGATGTCCACCTGGGCCCCGATGGCATAGGCGCAGCCCCGCAGGGACCGGTTCACCTTTTCGGAGGCGTCCAGGATGGCCTCCAGATTGGTGCCCCGGACATAGGTCTCCATCCGCACGTCCGCCGGGACGATGTTCACCAGATCCCCGCCCTTGGTGATGATGGGGTGGACCCGGATGCGGTCCTTCTCCCGGAAGGTCTCCCGCTGGGAGTTGATGGCCAGCAGGGAGAGGGCGGCGGCGTTCAGGGCGTTGATGCCGTCAAAGGGCCGGGCGCCCGCGTGGGCCTCCCGCCCGGTGAAGCGGATCAGCTTGCCCAGAAAGCCGGAGCTGTCGCAGCCGATGAGGAAGCGGCGGTCCCGGACGCCGGCATGGGAGTGGATCATCATGCCCATGTCGATGTCGTCCAGGATGCCCTGCCGCAGGAGCTCCTGCTTGCCGCCGAAGAAGCGAATCTGCCCCTCCTGCTGCAGCCGCTCCCGGTACTCCAGCTCCACGTATTCCTCCGCCGGCACGGCCACGAAGGCCACGTCCCCGTCCAGCTGGTCCGCCAGGGGTGCCAGGCCCATGGCGGCGCCCAGCATGGCGGCGATCTGGGCGTTGTGGCCGCAGGAGTGGGCGGCGCCGGTCTCCCGGTCCGCCTGGGGGTGCAGGGGGCAGACCACCGCGTCCAGCTCTCCCATCACCATGACCCGGGGGCCGGGCGCCCGGCCCTTCAGATCGCCCCGGACGCCGGTGATGGCCAGATGGTCCCGGAACGGGATCCGGAGCTGCGCAAAGGTGCTGCGCACCAGCTCCGCCGTCCGCCGCTCCTTGAAGCCCAGCTCCGGGTGGGAGAAGATCTCCTGGCCGATCCGGATGATGGCGTCCTGATGTTCATCGATGGCCTGGAGACACTGCGCTTTCAGCGCCTCTTTCGTCATATGAAGACCTCCTTGAGATCGATTTTACCAATTGCCGCAGAAATCCACGGCTGCCTCTCCATATTTTATATAAAATGCGAAAATTTGCAAGGGTTTGTTGACAGACGGGGAAACATGGGATATGATAAACCAGTTCAAAAGGTAGTATCATTAAGGCGGCGGCCTTGTGCCGCCTGGAGTTGAGGAGAGAAAGAACTGCCCATGCGCACACGGGTGATCGGCGCTGTCCAGGGGCGCAGTCCCTTTTCCCTGGTGATCCGCAACGTGCGGATCGTGAATGTGTATAATGATACGGTGACAGAGGGCTCCATCGGCATTGTGGATGACCGCATCGCCTATGCGGGCCCCATGGACTTTGCCTGTCAGGCGGAAGAAGAGCTGGACGGCGGCGGCTGCTATGCGCTCCCGGGGTTCGTGGACGCCCACATGCACCTGGAGAGCAGCATGCTGACGCCAGCACATTTTGCGGAGGTGGTCCTGGCCTGCGGCACCACCACGGTGGCGGCGGACCCCCATGAGATGGGCAATGTCCTGGGCCTGGAAGGGGTCCGGGCCCTGAGAGAGGCCGCCGGCGGCCTGCCCCTGCGGGTGCTGATGATGGCGCCCTCCACCATCCCCTCCGCGCCGGGCTTTGAGGACTCCGGCTATGACGTGGGGCCGGAGGAGGCCGCCCGCCTGCTGGATCTGCCGGGCATCTCCGGCCTGGGCGAGGTGATGGACTTCCACGCCGTGGCCGCCGGGGAGACGCGCATCCTCTCCGTGGTGGAGGAGGCGCTGAAGCGGGGATGCCTCGTGGACGGGCACGCCTCTCTGCTGACCGGGCGGGACCTGCAGGCCTTCCGGGCCGCCGGGATCGACAGCGACCACACCCTGCGGACGGCGGACAAGCTGCGGGAGGAGCTGGCTCTGGGCTTCAACGTGCAGATCCAGTCCGGCAACCTGAGCCGGGAGATGGCAGAGGCCATGAACAGCGCGCCGGTGCAGGATCAGATCTGCCTGGTGACCGACGACGTTCCCCTCCCGAAACTGATGGAGCGGGGACATTTGAACCGCGTGGTGGCGGAGGCCGTGGCCCTGGGGCTGGATCCGGTGCGGGCCGTCCGGTTCGCCACCATCAATCCCGCCCGGCGGCTGCGGCTCTATGACGTGGGCGCCATTGCGCCGGGCATGGCCGCGGACATCCAGCTGGTGCGGGACCTGCGGGAGCCCAGGCCGGAGGCCGTGTTCTGCGCCGGCCGTCCGGTGTGCCGGGGCGGGCGGCTGCTGGAGCCGCTGCCCCGGCCGGACCTGTCCGCCGTGCTGCGGGGCACCGTCCGGTGCGCGCCGGTGGCGGAGAGCGATCTGGTGATCCCGGCCCCGGCGGGGGAGACTGCCCTGGTGAACGTGATCCGGGAGGACGGCGTGTCCGCCCGGACGACCCGGGCCCAGAGAGAGCTGCCGGTCACTGCGGACGCGGACGGACATCCGGCGCTGGACACCGGCGGCTATCTGAAGATGGCAGTGTTCAACCGATATGGGAAGCGTCAGCACGGCCTGGCGCTGATCGAGGGGATGGGGCCGGTCTCCGGCGCCGTGGCCCTGACGTATGGCCATGACGCCCACAACCTCACGGTGTTCGGCGGGAACGACGCCGACATGGCCCTGGCAGCCAACGGCGTCATTGAGATGCAGGGCGGCATCTGTGCCGCTTCCGGCGGCCGCCTGCTGACTCAGGTGCCGCTGCCGCTGGCGGGCCTGCTGTCCCCGGAGCGGCCGGAGACGCTGCTGGCCCAGCTGCGGGCGTTTCTGTCCGACTGTGCGCGCATGGGCTTTCACCATAAGGACCTGATGTCCTTTTTTACCATCATGCCCCTGGCGGTCTCCCCGGAGATCAAGTGCACGGACCGGGGGCTGGTGGATGTGGCGCACAAGCGGTTCCTGCCGCTGATCGAAGAAAGGAGGGGGTCCTGATGGAGCGGAGAAAGCAAGCAATTCTGCTGGCACTGCCGGCATCACTGGCGCTGCTGTTTTTCTTCATTCTCCCCATGGTCTATATCCTGATCCGGACTCTGACGGAGAATGGAACGGCGGATTTCACGGAATTTTTCACAGATCCCTTTTACCTGGACATCCTCTGGACGACGATACGGGTCTCCCTGGTCTCCACGGCGGTGTCGCTGCTGCTGGGGTATCCCACGGCCTATTACATGGCCAGGACCACCTCCCGGCTGAAGCAGGCTATGGTGATCGTGATCCTCTTCCCGTTCCTGGTGAGCGCGGTGGTCCGGTCCTACGGGTGGATGGTGATCCTGGGCACCAACGGCCTCTTGAACCAGCTGCTGCTGGGGCTGGGTCTGATCTCCGAGCCGCTGAAGCTCCTCAACACGGAGGCGGCGGTGATCATCGGCATGATCCATCTGCTGATCCCCTATATGATCCTCTCCCTGGTGGGCGTGCTGCAGAGCATCGACCCCAATGTGGAGTACGCGGCCTACAGCCTGGGGGCCTCCCCCATGACCACCTTCCGGAAGGTGGTCTTCCCCCTCAGCACGCCGGGCATCATCTCCGGCTGCGTGCTGGTGTTCACCATGAGCATGACGTCCTATGTGACGCCGAAGCTGCTGGGCGGCTCCAAATTCCGCATGATGGCCACCATGGTGGTGCAGGAGATCAATGTGAACTTCGACTGGGGCGCGGCCTCCGCCATCAGCTACATTCTGCTGGCGGTGATCCTGGCGGTCCAGGTGGTCGTGGTCCTGGTCACAGGCAGATATATGAAACGGATGGGAGGCGGGAAAAATGCGTGAGCGCCGTGTCAACTGGCTCTGTACACTGGTGGCCATTCTGGTGATGATCTTCCTGGTGGCGCCGCTGGTGGTCATCGTGATCGCCTCCTTCACGCCCACGGCGCTGGTGACGTTCCCGCCCCAGGGCTTCTCCCTGAAGTGGTACGCCAACATCTTCACGTCCTCCACCCATTTCATGGACGGCCTGGTGAAAAGCCTGGAGATCGGCCTGCTGGCCACGGCGCTGGACGTGCTGCTGGGCGTGACGGCGGCCCTGGCCATCTGCCGCTACGACTTCAAGGGGAAGAACGTGCTGCTGAACTACTTCACCTCTCCCATGTATGTGCCCAGCGTGGCCTTCGCCTTCGTGCTGCTGCAGGTCTACAGCCAGATCGGCGGTGTGCCCGGCATGGCCCGGGTATTCATCGGCCATTTCATCATCATCCTGCCCTACATCGTCCGCAACACGGTCTCCGTGCTGCACGTGTTCAACTGGACGCTGGAGGATGCGGCCACCTCCCTGGGGGCAAACCCGGTGCAGGTGTTCTTCAAGATCACGATCCCGCTGGCAAAGCCGGGGATCCTGGCGGGGGCGCTGCTGGCTTTCCTCTACTCCTTCGACGAGGTGGCCCTCAGCAGCCTGCTGTCCACGCCCCGGTTCATCACCCTGCCCATCCGGATCATGAACTACATGGAGCTGACGTTTGATCCCACGCTGGCCGCGATCTCGACGCTGCTGATGCTGGCCTCCCTGATCCTCATCGTGCTGATGGAGCGGCTGGTGGGCCTGGACATGTTTATGAAGTGAGGGGGACGCCAAATGGCAACACTGGAATTACAGCATCTGACCAAAAAATTCGGCGATTTCACCGCCGTGGATGACATGAATCTGTCGGTGGCGGAGGGAGAGATGATCGCCCTGCTGGGCGGCAGCGGCTGCGGCAAGACCACCACCCTGCGGATGATCGCCGGCTTTACCGAGCCCTTCTCCGGCGCCATCCTGGTGGACGGGAAGGACGTGCGCAAGATCCCGCCCTACCGGCGGAACGTGGGGATCTTCTTCCAGAACTACGCGCTGTTCCCCCACATGACCGTGTATGAGAACGTGGCCTTCGGCCTGAAGCTGCAGAAGCTGCCCAAGGACGAGATCCGGCAGCGGGTGGAGGAGATCCTCTCCCTGGTGAAGCTGGTGGGCCTGGACCGCCGCTATCCCCGGGAGCTCTCCGGCGGGCAGCAGCAGCGGGTGGCCCTGGCCCGGGCCCTGGTGACCCGTCCGGCCATCCTGTTGCTGGACGAGCCCCTGAGCAACCTGGACGCCAAGCTGCGGGTGGAGATGCAGGTGGAGATCAAGCGCATCCAGAAGGAGCTGGGCATCACCACCATCATCGTCACCCACGACCATGAGGAGGCGGTGTCTCTGGCGGACCGGGTCATCGTGATGAACGCCGGCCGGATCCAGCAGATCGGCACGCCCCAGGAGATCTTTGACCGCCCGGTGTCCCCCTTTGTGGCGGACTTCATGGGCTTTTCCACCTTCATCCACGGCACGGCGGGAGCGGTACAGAATGGCCTGCTGCCGGTGACGTGCGGCGGAGAGACGCTGTACGTCCGGGCGGACGGCACCGGGGACATCGCCCCCGGAGACGCCTGCGTCCTGACCATCCGGTCGGAGAACATCGCCCTGGCGGAGGCGGAGGAACAGAACGTGGTCTCCGGCCAGGTGCGGGCGGCCACCTACAAGGGCCACACCACCCGGCTGGAGGTGACCGGCTGCTTTGACGAGACGGTCTACCCGGCACTCAGTGAATATACGGGGCGCGGAGACGGAGAGACAGTGCGGCTGTACTTCCCGCCTGAGCGCATCTGTGTATATAAGAAAACGAGCGATATGGAGGATCAATAAGAGATGAGAAAGAGACTGCTTGCATTGCTGCTGTCCGCCCTGATGCTGCTGAGCCTGGCGGCCTGCGGCTCCGACACCCAGGAGGAAACGTCCGGTGAGGAGACCACCGGCGAAGAGACTGGCACCCAGGACTTCGGCGGCGCCGAGCTGGTGGTGGCCACCTGGGGCTGGGCCGAGGCCGGCCTGATGGAACTGGCCGCCGACTTTGAGGAGACCTACAACTGCACCATCGTGGTGGATCCCACCAGCGGCAACGGCGACCGGCTGAACAAGCTGATGGCGGAGCGGAACGATCCCACCGCCGACGTGGTGATGCTGACCAAGAGCTTTGCCGAGACCGGCGCCCAGGAGGGGCTGTTCGAGCCCATCGACACCTCCGTGGTCACCAGCCTGGACCACCTGTATGACTTCGCCCTGGACGCCAACGGCTATGGCCCCTGCTACTCCCTGTGCCGCTACGGCATCATGTACAACGCCGATGCCCTGGAGCAGCTGGGCCTGGAGCCCCCCACGTCCTACCAGGACCTGTTTGACGACAAGTACGCCGGCATGGTGGCCCTGCCCGACATGACCTCCACCGCCGGCCCCTACATGCTGGTGGCCATGGCTGAGGCCATGGGCGGCAGCCAGGAGGATGTGACCCCCGCCATGACCCTGATGCAGGAGAAGAAGGACAACATCAACATCTGGTACACCGCCTCCTCCGATGTGGTGAACGCCTTCACCACCGGCGAGGCCAACATCACCGTGTTCATGGACATCAACATGCCCGGCCTGATGGAGTCCGGCCTGAACATGGTGTGGGTGGACGCTGAAGAGGGCTCCTTCGCCGCTCCCGCCACCATCAACGTGGTGAAGGGCTGCCAGAACCCGGAGCTGGCCCAGCTGTTCGTGGAGTATATGATCTCCGACGAGACCCAGAGCAAGGTGGCCGAGGCCATGAACGAGGCTCCCGTGAACAAGAACGCCACCATGCCTGACGAGCTGAAGACCTACCTGGCCTTCGGCGAGGATGCCATGAGCTCCCTGAAGGAGTTTGACGAGACCTATATCAGCCAGGCCAAGGAGGAGTGGATCGACACCTTCCAGCGGACCGTCGCCGTCCAGTGAGCGGCGCCCAGCAGCCCGGTTGACGGAGAAAAGCAGGAGGAGGCCGGAGACGGCCTCCTCCTGTTGCTGTCCGGATGGCGGGGCTGATGGGAAACGACAGAGAGACCGCCCTGGGACCAGATGTCCCGGGGCGGTCTCTTTACCGCTGCGGAGAAATGGACGTTTTCAGTTCTCCAGAAGATGGATCTCGCAGCTGCCCAGATCATAAAAGGGCTCTGCCATGGTGGGGGTGAGACCGGTGATGGAGCCGGACTGGTACAGAACGGAGGAGGTGCTGAAGCAGACCGGCAGGATCGGCGCCTGTTCCAGCAGCCGCCCGCACAGGGCAGACAGGGCGGCCGCCCGGTCCCCGGCAGCGGCGTAAGCCGCCAGCAGCTGGTCTGTCTCCGGGTCTGTCCAGCCGCCGTAATTCAGGCTGCCGCCGATTCCCACCAAAGCGGAGAGATCCCAGTCTGCCGTCAGCTTCACCACTCCGTAGTACAGGTCAAAATTTCCGGCGGCCAGGGCGGCGGTATACTCCTCCCATGGAAGGGCCTGCACCTGGATCTGCAGGTCAAAGTCAGACAGAGCCTCGGCAATGGACTCTGCGGCGGCTACCTTGAAGCTGTTTTCGGAGTTGACCAGCATGGTCACGGTGCGGGTCTGCCCGGAGGTGAGGCCGGCCGCCTCCATGGCCGCGGAGAAGTCATCATAGGCATACAGCGTCTCCAGCTCCGCCGGATAGAGGGCGGAGACCGGAGAGACCGGGAACTGGGCCGCCCGGGCATGGCCGGACAGCACGGCGCTCACCAGGGTGGGGCGGTTGATGCCCAGGCCAAGAGCCTGCCGCACGGCGGCGTCCTGGAAGGGTTCCCGGCGGGTGTTGATGCCCACGTACTGCAAAATGGTGGTGTCGGCATCCTGATAGCTGATGTTGCCTGTGGCTGTGATGGGATCCGTACCGGTGAGGTCCGCCGTGATCAGCTGGATATCGTGAGAGGAGAACTGATACAGCACTGTTTCCCGGTCCCGGGCGGAGGAGAGGCCGATGCGGTCCACGGGCAGGGACGCCCCCGCCCACCAGCCGGTGTGGGCCGTCAGGCAGACACCCTCTTCATCCGAGGAGACCTGGTACGGCCCGGTCCCCACAGGCGTCAGGCTGGTCTCCGTCCCGGACTTGACGATGGGAATGTCCAGCAGTGCCGGAAAGCCCGTGTTGGCGCTGGAGAGGCGCACATACACCACACCGTCCCCGGCGGAGACCGCCGCCACCTGGGCCAGGCGGGCGCCGTACCGCTGAGACGTCCGGGCCCGCTGGAGGGTGGCCGCCACATCGGCCGCTGTCAGCGCAGACCCGTCGGAGAAGGTGACACCGGAGCGGAGCGTGAACGTATAAGTGAAGGTGGCGGGATCATAGCTGTAGGACCGGCACAGCCAGGGCTGTGGCTCCAGCTGCAGGTCCAGGCGGAAGAGCCCCTCGTAGAGCAGGGAGCCCACGGTCTGCTGGATCCCGTCGGGGCAGGTCACCGGGTCCAGCGTCTGGTCCGACGCGTAGGGGAGGGCAAAAGAGGTGGGAAGGGCGACTTCCTCTTCCGGTTCCTCCTGGGTTCCCTGGCCCGGCAGTTCCATGGAGTCCATGGGGGGATCCGACCAGCAGCCGGTCAGCATGGACAGGGTACACACCAGGCACAGGAGCGCAAAAAGACGATTTTTTCTCATGGGCAGGGTCCTCCGGCTGGAAATTTAAAGGGAGATCACGGCGGCCTGGACGCCCCGGGCCTCCCCCATCTTCCGGTGGGACCAGAAGAGGTCGGGGCGGCAGGCGGTGCAGAGGCCGCAAACGTCAATGTGGTCCGGCGCGACGCCGGCGCGGAGCAGCCACTGGCGGTTCAGCCCGGCCAGATCCACGTGCCATTTCTCGCCCCGCCGTTCCAGATACGGCTCCGCCTCCGCCCCCAGGGCAGAGGTCCGCATGGCCTCCGGCACGTCGCTGTCGGTCTCAAAGCAGCATTTCCCGATGCAGGGGCCCAGGGCGGCCAGGATCCGCTCCGGCCGGGCGCCCAGCAGGCGGACCATCTCCCGGATCGTTTTCTCCACGATCCCGGCGGCGCAGCCCCGCCACCCGGCGTGGACCGCCCCCACGCACCCGGCATCCGGGTCGTGGAGCAGCACCGTGCCGCAGTCGGCGGAAAACACCATCAGGGGCAGGTCCCGCTCGGCGGTGATCAGGGCGTCGGCTTTGTAGTCCCGCTCCCGGAACAGGCCCTTTCCGGCGTCATCGGCCGTACAGAGCCGCACATCGTCCCGGTGGACCTGCAGGGAGAGGACGGCCCGCTCCGGCTCCACGCCCACGGCGCCCAGCAGCCGGCGGTAGTTTTCCGCCACGTTCTCCGGCGCGTCCCCGCAGCCGAAGCGCAGATCGAGGGTGTCCCACGGCGCCGGGGACACCCCGCCCCGCCGGGTGGAGAACCCGTGGCGCACCCCGTCCAGCAGGGGAGCGGTGAACCAGACCAGTTCATTTTGATCATGGGTGACAAAGGACATGGCGGCCTCCTTTCTGTAAAAAGACCGCCCCCTGCCCTCCGGCAGGAGAGAACAGGGAGCGGAAGAGATAAAAGTGAAAAGAGTAAAGATAAAAGATAGCGTGAAGAGTTAAGAGTGGAGAGTGAAGAGCTTGCGCTCAAAAGGAAAGGGGCTAGGGGAAACCATCGGTTTCCCCAGTTGATCTGCCTCCGGCAGATCAAGAAATTCCAATCATTTTCGCCGCGGCGTGTACGTGGCGAAAATCCCTTGACCCGTGCGCCTTGGGCGCACACACCAGTCCGCAGACTGGTGGTGGGGGAGGTCGAGGGGGAGCCTGCTCCCCCTCGAGATCAGTTGTCGTGGTACTCCTTGCAAGTGCACTTCTTCCACTTCAGGCCGCTGCCGCAGGGGCAGGGGTCGTTGCGGCCGATCTTGGTGACCTTGACGGGCTGCTTCTTGGGGGCGGTGCCGTCGCCGCCCACGTTTTCCACCATGCCCTTGGCCACCCGTTCCCGCTTGACCTCTTCGTCCTTCTTCAGACGGACGGAGAACATGCGGCGGACCGTCTCGCTCTGGATGGCGGAGACCATCTCCTCGAACATGGTCAGGGACTCCTGCTTGTAGGCGATGACGGGGTCGGTGTTGGCATAGGCCCGCAGGCGGATGCCCTGCTTCAGGTCATCCATGGCGTCGATGTGGTCCATCCAGTACTCATCGACCACCCGCAGCATGATGACCCGCTCCAGCTCCCGCATGAGGGGCTCGCCGATCTCCGCCTCCTTGGCCTCGTAGGTCTTTTCGGCAGCTTCCACAAAGAGGTCCGTGAAGTCCTGCTGGCTCTTCTCAGCGGCGTCGTCCTCCGTAAACTGGAAGGTGTCCTTGGGGAAGTAGAGCCCTTCCAGGCCCCGCAGCATCTCCCGGCAGCCGGCGGCGTCCAGGGACTGATTCTCCCCGAAGGCCATGGCCACGTGGTTGGCGATGGTGGTGCGGGTCATGTTCAGGATGGTGTCCTTCAGATCCTTGCCGTCCAGGACCTCCCGGCGCTGCTGGTAGATGATCTCCCGCTGCTTGTTCATGACGTCGTCATACTCCAGCACGGACTTGCGGGACTGGAAGTTCCGGGACTCCACAGTGGTCTGGGCGTTCTCGATGGCCTTCGTCAGCATCTTGTTCTCGATGGGGGTGTCCTCATCCAGGTCGAACCGCTCCATCATGTTCTGGATGCGGTCGCCGCCGAAGAGGCGCATCAGATCGTCCTCCAGGGAGATATAGAACCGGGTCTCGCCGGGGTCGCCCTGGCGGCCGGCGCGGCCCCGCAGCTGGTTGTCGATGCGGCGGGACTCATGGCGCTCCGTGCCGATGATGAAGAGGCCGCCGGCGGCCCGGACCTTCTCCGCCTCCTCCGCGATCACCGCCTTGTGCTGCGCCAGCTTCTCGGCAAACAGCTTCCGGGCGGCCAGGATCTCCTCGTTGTCCGTCTCGGCGTAGCCGGTGGCGTCGGCAATGATCTCGTCGGAGTAGCCGGCCTTCACCAGATCCGCCCGGGCCAGGTACTCGGCATTGCCGCCCAGCATGATGTCGGTGCCGCGGCCGGCCATGTTGGTGGCCACGGTGACGGCGCCGAACTTGCCGGCCTGGGCCACGATCTCGGCTTCCTTCTCGTGGTTCTTGGCGTTCAGCAGGTTGTGCTGGATGCCCTCCCGGGCCAGCAGGCCGCTGAGATACTCGTTCTTCTCGATGGACACGGTGCCCACCAGCACCGGCTGGCCCTTGGCGTGGCACTCCTTGATCTGCTGGATGACGGCCCGGTACTTGCCTGCCTCGGTCTTGTACACCACGTCGTGGTGGTCATGGCGCTGGTTGGGGCGGTTGGTGGGGATCTCGATGATGTCCAGATTGTAGATGGTGCCGAACTCCTCCTGCTCGGTCATGGCCGTGCCGGTCATGCCGGACAGCTTGTCGTACAGGCGGAAGTAGTTCTGGAAGGTGATGGTGGCCAGGGTCTTGTTCTCGCTGGCCACGGTGACGTGCTCCTTGGCCTCGATGGCCTGGTGCAGGCCGTTGGAGTACCGCCGGCCGAACATCAGGCGGCCGGTGAACTCGTCCACGATGATGACCTCGCCGTCCTTCACCACGTAGTCGATGTCCTTCTTCATGACGCCGTGGGCCTTGATGGCCTGGTTGATGTGGTGGGAGAGGGTGGCGTTCTCCGGGTCGGACAGGTTGTCCACATGGAAGAACTCCTCCGCCTTGGCGATGCCCCGTGCAGTGAGCATGGCGGTCTTGGCCTTCTCGTCCACGATATAGTCGGCCTCGGTCTCGGCGGGATCCTCTTCCTCCTTGTTGTCCACCTGGACCACCACCTGCTTCTTCAGGCGGGAGACGAACATCTCCGCCATGTCGTACAGCTGGGTGGATTTCTCCCCCTGGCCGGAGATGATCAGGGGGGTCCGGGCCTCGTCGATCAGGATGGAGTCCACCTCGTCCACAATGGCGAAGGCGTGGCCCCGCTGCACCAGCTCGCTGGCGTAGATGCACATGTTGTCCCGCAGATAGTCGAAGCCCATCTCGTTGTTGGTGCCGTAGGTGATGTCCGCGGCGTAGGCGGCCTGCCGCTCCTTGGTGGTCAGGCCGTGGACGATCAGGCCCACCTTCAGCCCCAGGAAGCGGTGGACCTTGCCCATCCACTCGCTGTCACGCTTGGCCAGATAGTCGTTCACCGTGACGATGTGGACGCCCCGGCCCGTCAGGGCGTTGAGATAGGAGGGCAGGGTGGCCACCAGAGTCTTGCCCTCACCGGTCTTCATCTCGGCGATGCGGCCCTGGTGCAGCACGATGCCGCCCACCAGCTGCACCCGGTAGGGGCGCATGCCCAGCACCCGGTCCGCAGCCTCCCGCACGGTGGCGAAGGCCTCCGGCAGGATGTCGTCCAGCGTCTCGCCCTTGGCCAGGCGCTCCCTGAACTCCGCGGTCTTGGCCCGCAGGGCCTCGTCGCTCATGGCCTTGTATTCATCGGCCAGGGCCTCGATCTTGTCCACGATGGGGTAGATGGATTTCAGCTCCCGGGAGCTGTAATCGCCGAAGATCTTTTTCATCAAACCCATGATTCTGATACTTCCTTTCCGGGCGGAACTCCCCAGGACTGCCGGAGCAGGACGGGGCGGCACGCTCGTTGATACCTAATTTATAAAAGAAGTGGGGCGGCCCCACAAAAAAGCAGAATTAGCATACCACAATCGCCGGTGGATTGCAAAGAAAAAACCGAATTTCCGAAAAAAGTTCATAAATGCCGGGGCGTTTCCGGCAGAAACGCCGATTTTTCCCCAAACAACCCGGGAGAAATCGGCCAAAAGGAACAAAGTGGAAACGGCGGGAAATCGATTTCCCGGTTATTCCCGGGGGAAGGGCAGGTCCAGATCCTCGTCCAGCAGCATCCGGATGCGGCTTTCGAGGGTGCCCTCGCCGGTGGAGGGGTCGAAGTCCACGCCCACGATCAGGCTGCCGGGGAGCTTGCACATCAGGGAGGCATACTGTCCCCGGGCGCAGATGTGGCCCGGCAGGCACCCGAAGGACTGGCAGCACAGGACCTTCCGGCGGCCGGAGCGCACCCAGCCCGCCATCTCCGCCGCCATGAGCCACCCGGCCCCCAGGGCGCAGGACATGGGGGCCAGCCCTGCCGCCTGGGCCTTCAGCGCCCGGTAGGGAGGCAGGGCGGTGAAGCCGGCCGCTCTCAGTGTGTCCAGCATCCCGCGCTGGAGCCGTTCCAGGTGCGCGCCCAGGAGCTTTCCGCCCAGCCGTGCCGGCCGGGGCCAGACGTCCAGGTGGGTGTCGATGTAGTAGAGGACATACCAGCTCATGCCGTTCACCGCCGTCTCGCAGCCGTGGGCCTCCAGCCAGCGGACCAGGTCCCGGTTTCCCAGGTGGCAGTTTTTCGTATAGATGTCCCCGGTGACGGCGATGACCTGCCGCCGCCCGGCCTTCACCGGCAGGCGGCGGAAGTCGGCGGCCATCTCCCGGCACCGGCGGAGGATGGCCCGCCCGGAGAGGCCCCGGTCCTTCGCCAGATCGCGGCCCAGCAGGTCCAGCCATTTCCGCCGCAGGGCGTCTGCCGCGCCGGATGACGCCTCATAGGGCCGGGTCTGGTGGACCATGGCCGCCAGGGCGTCCCCCCAGAAGAGGGCCGCCCGGGCCCGCAGGGCCATCCGGGGCCCCACAGGCAGGGCGGCACCCCGGTCGATGCCCCGGACGTTGAGGCTCAGCAGCTGCACCTGGGAGAAGCCCTCCCGGTCCAGTACCTTCCGCAGCAGCCGGATCAGGCAGGAGCCCCGGCAGGCGTCCCCGGCCTGGGAGATCAGCACCCCGGTGCGGCCCGGCTCGTACATCCCGGACCGCAGGGCGGCGAGCACCTGGCCGGTGATCAGCACGAAGGGCACGCACAGATCGTTGTGGACGTGGCGCATCCCCAGGGATTCCGCCTCCCGCCAGTCCCCGTCCAGCAGCACCGGCTCCCACCGCTCCGAGGCAAAGGCGTATCGCAGCAGGGGGAACCAGTCGTCCAGCAGGGAGGGGATCAGCAGCGTCTTTCGTTCCGCCATGGCCCGCACCTCCTTTTATCACCAGCATACCGGCCCGCACACGGGAAAGCAAGGCAAAAGTGGTTACAAAATGGGGCGGAAGTTCCGCCGCCCCTTGCCCCGCCGGCCCCTTTGTGCTAAACTGACAAAAAAGACTCCCTCCGCCGGCGGGGCGGAGAGAGCGGAAAAAGGAGGTTCTCCCATGAAGCTCAGCTTTTACGGCGCGGACCAGTGCGTCACCGGCAGCTGCCACTGTCTGGAGGTGGGCGGCAGGCGCATCCTGGTGGACTGCGGATTGCAG
Source organism: Oscillibacter valericigenes (assembly GCF_016902445.1). Taxonomy (GTDB): domain Bacteria; phylum Bacillota; class Clostridia; order Oscillospirales; family Oscillospiraceae; genus Oscillibacter; species Oscillibacter avistercoris. Next base: position 77,475 of record NZ_JACSNX010000009.1, read on the forward strand.
CAGGGGCGGGACGAGGTGTCCAACGAGGCGCTGCCCTTTGCGGCAAACACCATCGACTTTCTCCTGGTGACCCACGCCCACATCGACCACACCGGCCGGATCCCCATGCTGATCAAGGAGGGCTTCCGCGGCCGGATCCTCACCACCCGGCTGACGGCGGACCTGATGGACATCATGCTCCAGGACTCCGCCCACATCCAGGAGCAGGACGCGGAGTGGAAGAACCGCAAGGCGGAGCGGTCCGGCGCCCCCCGGACGGAGCCCCTTTACACCATTGAGGACGCCCAGCGGGTGCGCCAGTACATGACCACCTGCGAGTACCATCAGGTCATCGACCTGTGCGAGGGGGTCCGGGTGGAGTTCGTGGACGCGGGCCATCTGCTGGGCTCCGCCTCCATCATCGTCACCGCCACGGAGGGCGGCGTCACGAAACAGATCGTCTTCTCCGGCGACATCGGCAACGTGGACCAGCCCATCATCCGGGACCCCACCTACCTGACCGGCGCGGACTATGTGGTGATGGAGTCCACCTACGGCGACCGGAACCACACGGAGGTGTGGAGCTACACCGACGACCTGGCGAAGATCATCGACGAGACCATCGCCAAGGGCGGCAACGTGGTGATCCCCTCCTTCGCCGTGGGCCGCACCCAGGAGCTGCTGTACTTCATCCGGGAGATCAAGGACGCCAGGATGGTGAAGAGCGACCCGGACTTCCCGGTGTACATCGACTCCCCCCTGGCCAAGAAGGCCACCACCATCTTCACCGGGGACCTGCGGGGCTATCTGGACGAGGAGGCCCTGGAGCTGGTGCAGGACGGCACCCACATGTTCAACTTCACCAACCTGCGGATGACGGAGACCAGCGAGGAGTCCAAGATGCTGAACATGGACCCCACCCCCAAGGTCATCATCTCCGCCTCCGGCATGTGCGACGCGGGCCGCATCCGCCACCACCTGAAGCACAACCTCTGGCGGCCGGAGTGCACCGTGGTGTTCGTGGGCTATCAGGGAGAGGGCACCCTGGGCCGCGCCCTGCTGGAGGGCGTCGAGAGCGTGAAGCTCTTCGGCGAGGAGATCGCCGTCCACGCGAAGATCGTGAACTTCCAGGGCCTTTCCTCCCACGCGGACCGGGACCACCTGATATCGTGGATCCAGTCCATCCAGGCGCCCAAGCCCCAGCACGTCTTCGTGGTCCACGGGGACCGGGAGGTGGCGCCCTTCTTCGCCAAGACGGTCCAGAGCCTGGGCTTCACCGCCCACGCGCCCCAGTACACGGAGGTGTACGACCTGATCGCCGGCAAGGTGACCGAGCCCGGGTATCTCCCGGAGCGGAAGGCCAGGACCACCGGCGGCCAGCGGGCCAGCGCCGCCTACGAGCGGCTGGTGGCCGTGGGCAACATGCTCATGGAGAGCATCAAGCGCAGCCGCGGGCGGGACAACAAGTCCCTGGCCCGGTTCGCGGACCAGCTGCGGCAGCTGCTGGAGAAGTGGGAGAGCTAACGGAGCTCTCCCGCCAGGGCGAAGGCGGCCCGGAACATGGCCTCCAGCTCCATGGTGTGGAGTTCCGCCGCGGCGTCCTCGTATTTTGTCACGGTGTCCCAGTCGTCGTTGGGAAGCAGATCCCGGAGCCGCCGGGACAGGCGGTCTGTCAGCTGGCTGACCTCCTGGTATTCCCGTGGGGGAAGATAAGCGGGGAGGCGCTCGGTTTCCACGTACTCATAGAGCACCCGCATGATGTCTGTCATATCGAAAACACCTCTTTTCATGTTCAGTTTGCTCATGTTTATAATACATGAGCAAAACGAGCATGTCAAGAGAATTAGGAGATACTCATGATAAAATTTGCCGAAAGATTACAGGAACTGCGAAGAGAGCGCCATGTCACACAGAAGAGCATGGCAGAGTTTTTGGGTATTCAAATGCGCTCCTATCAGAGCTATGAAGGCGGCGACCGCCGGCCGGATTATGAGAAGCTGGTCGCTCTGGCGGATTACTTCGGCGTTACCACGGACTATCTGCTGGGGCGCAGCGACCAGAGGGGGTAACATGGGATGGGCCGCCGGACGGCGGCCACCGGGTCTCTGCTCCCGCAGGGGGGGCTGGTCCAGCCAGGATGCACCCCCCATTTCTCTTTTGTCGTGCCAAAAGAGAAACGGGCCGTGCACGGTCCAAAGAGAAAAGCGTTTGACGCGCTCCGGTGCAGTGGCCCTCCGCGCGACGGGGGTCGGCGTATCAGTGCCTGCTCCGATTTGCGCTGGCCTTCGGGCACGCTATGCTCTTCTGCGATTCCTGTAGCTGCCGTCCCGTGGCGGATGGTGCCCAGGTCGTCGGGTTGCAAGGACGCATTTGACCAGCTTCTCTTTCCGCGCGTTCCGCTTCGCTACGCGCTCCCCTGGCGGTCGTAGAAGTTGTTGCATTGTCCTATGCTGAAGCCTTCATCAACAACCGGCCAGCGGCAGCGAAAAGAGAAGCTGGATGTATCCCTGACTTCCCCGGGCCAAAGGTCTCCCCAAGGGCAGCGCGTTTCCGTCCTTGACTGCCGCGAGGGACTGCCAACCTTCCCCCGCCGGCGGCAGGAGGTCTGCGCTGGCGCAGACCGACCCGCCGAACATTTTTTCTTTTCCACCGGGCGCGGCGCATTT
>NZ_JACSNX010000081.1 GCF_016902445.1 Oscillibacter valericigenes
TTTCCGCCGTGATTGGCGATGTAGGTCTTGAAGGAGATGCCCTCGATGTAGTCCATGACGAAGTACGACGTATCGTTCTCGTCAAAGTAGTCCGTCACACCGGCGATGTTGGGTTGGCCCATGAACTTGGCCAGGGTGCGGGCCTCCTCCTGGAACCGCTCCGCGCCGTAGGTGAAGTCCTCCGACCGACTCTCCACCGCCACGGAGACGGTGGTGCCCACCCGGGTGGCGATCTCGTTGGGCATGAACTCCTTCACGGCCACCCGGGCCTCCAGCTTGGTGTCCCAGGCCAGGTACGTGATGCC
>NZ_JACSNX010000082.1 GCF_016902445.1 Oscillibacter valericigenes
AAGCGGTTTCTGGTAGCAATTTCCCCGGAATATTTTGAAAGCACGGTCCAGGACGGCCCCGGAAACCGGCTTGGCGGCGGCACTTTTTCTGGTAGCTGCCTGGTGGCCGGATGAGGAGATCTCTCCCCGGAAACCCATTTTCTGGAAATCCGGGCGGGAAATCCACTTTCGGCCACCAAAGGGCTACCAGCGAAAACAAAGGCTGCACAGAAGATCCAGCCGAAAAATCAAAGAATAGCGAAAGGAGGAAACGGCGGTTTTGCTACCATATTTTGTAAGA
>NZ_JACSNX010000083.1 GCF_016902445.1 Oscillibacter valericigenes
AATACAATATAATACAGTTTGTTCTCCGGTAAGACCGGATAACATAAAGTCGTATCTCCCTCCGAGCGAAGCCCAGTGAAACGGGTTCGCGAGGAAGAGGAGGAGCAAGGGAGCGGACAAAGTTTTCGGCGGAGCCGGAAACGGAGTCAAGCGGACTTTGCGACGACGAAGTTGGTGCTGATTAGGGCGAGGGTCCACCCGTTCCCATTCCGAACACGGTAGTTAAGCTCGTTCCTGCCGACAATACTTGGCTGGCGACGGCCCGGGAAAATAGGTAG
>NZ_JACSNX010000084.1 GCF_016902445.1 Oscillibacter valericigenes
CGCCGCCAGCGTTCGTCCTGAGCCAGGATCAAACTCTCTATAAAATGGTATCTAAACGAACCGTGGTCCGTTCAAACCTTCATAGAGCTATTTTCCATAGCTTCATTTTCCCATCCCGCCGGTAATTGACTCAACCCGGCAGAATGGCTTTGTCCTTTGGTTATACCACCTAAATGGTATCACCTTCTGGTGCTTTCTTTTCGTTACGTTGTTTAATTTACAAGGTGCACGCCGCTCCCGGCGGAACATTGCTATTATACTTGATTTCATC
>NZ_JACSNX010000085.1 GCF_016902445.1 Oscillibacter valericigenes
TACTCTTCTGGCGAAAAAGTTGGAAAGACGACGGTGAAAACTCAAAAGGAGGAGAAATCCGAATGAAGAAGTTCCTTTCTCTGGTGCTTGCTCTGGTGATGACCATGTCCCTGGTCACCGTCAGCGCGGGCGCCAAGGACTTCGGTGACAGCGCCGATCTCAGCGGCGAAGCCTATGAGGAAGCTGTCAACGTCATGTCCGAGATGGGGATCATCGACGGTTATTCCGATGGTGATTTCCGTCCCCAGGGCACCCTGACCCGTCAGG
>NZ_JACSNX010000086.1 GCF_016902445.1 Oscillibacter valericigenes
GGGTCCCCGGTTCGAGTCCGTGAAGGTGCACCATGGCCCGTTGGTCAAGTGGTTAAGACAGCGGCCTCTCACGCCGTTAACATCGGTTCGAATCCGGTACGGGTCACCAGTTTTTCTTGAGAACGAAAGTTCTTGACAAGAGGGACGGAATACAATATAATACAGTTTGTTCTCCGGTAAGACCGGATAACATAAAGTCGTATCTCCCTCCGAGCGAAGCCCAGTGAAACGGGTTCGCGAGGAAGAGGAGGAGCAAG
>NZ_JACSNX010000087.1 GCF_016902445.1 Oscillibacter valericigenes
CGCGCGACGGGGGTCGGCGTATCGGTGCAAGCGCCGATTTTGCCCGGCCTTCGGGCACGCTATGGTCTTCTGCGATTCCTGCAACTGCCGTCCCGTGGCGGATGGTGCCCAGATCGTCGGGGTGAAAAGCCGCATTTGACCAGCTTCTCTTTCCGCGCGTTCCGCTTCGCTACGCGCTCCCCCGGCGGGCGTAGGAGCTGTTGCGTTGTCCTATGCTGAAGCCTTCATCGACCACCGGCCAGCGGCAGCGAAAAG
>NZ_JACSNX010000088.1 GCF_016902445.1 Oscillibacter valericigenes
CCGCCGGGAGCGGCGTGCACCTTGTAAATTAAACAACGTAACGAAAAGAAAGCACCAGAAGGTGATACCATTTAGGTGGTATGACCAAAGGACAAAGCCGTTCTGCCGGGTTGAGTCAATTACCGGCGGGATGGAAAAATGAAGCTATGGAAAATAGCTCTATGAAGGTTTGAACGGACCACGGTTCGTTTAGATACCATTTTATAGAGAGTTTGATCCTGGCTCAGGACGAACGCTGGCGGCG
>NZ_JACSNX010000089.1 GCF_016902445.1 Oscillibacter valericigenes
GCAGTAATGTATGGAGCTGACCGGTACTAATCGCCCGAGGGCTTGACCTACGAGAAGAAGCAGGCGTGCTTGAACGCGGCGTCACATTGTTCGGTTTTGAGGGTGCAGGAAAGAAGGTAGCCCTCAAAAGGGATTTGCACCTTTAGCTCAGTTGGTAGAGCAACTGACTCTTAATCAGTGGGTCCCCGGTTCGAGTCCGTGAAGGTGCACCATGGCCCGTTGGTCAAGTGGTTAAGACAGCG
>NZ_JACSNX010000090.1 GCF_016902445.1 Oscillibacter valericigenes
TATTCCGATGGTGATTTCCGTCCCCAGGGCACCCTGACCCGTCAGGCTGCCGCCAAGATCATCGCCTGCATGATGCTGGGCAAGACCACGGCGGAGTCCCTGGGCACTCAGGCCGCTCCCTTTAAGGACGTGCCCGCCGGTTCCAGCTTCGCTGGTTACATCGCCTTCTGCGTGGAGCGGGGCCTGATCAGCGGCTACGCTGACGGCACCTTCCGTCCCACCGGCACCCTGACCGGCTT
>NZ_JACSNX010000010.1 GCF_016902445.1 Oscillibacter valericigenes
GGTGCCATAGGGCTGCAGCGTGCCGTCGGAATAGCCGATGATGTAGGAGTAGTGGTCCTCCGTGTTCAGGGTGGGCCGGCTGGGACGGCTGCTGCCGCCGCCACCGGTGTGGCCGCCGGAGGAACCGCTGTCCTCCTCCCAGAACAGGCCAAAGGGAGAGAAGGAAGTCACTGTGATCTTGATGCCCTGATCGGTAGTCTCCAGATTTTTGTTCTCTTCGGAGTATACTTCGATGAAGAACTCCTCAGAACCTTCGTTCACATCTGCGATCTCGCTCTCCGCCGTTGCGTCGCGGTCCTGGTTCGCATAGTGAACGATGTGGAACTCAGTATCCGCATCGGTTCCTTCGGGATAGGGGAAGAACAGGGTCACATGCTTGTCCTTTGTAGTCACCACGGTGTTTCCGTTGTCCGTGTCCACCAGATCCAGATAGTAGAACTGTGCCTCGTGGCCATTCGTAATGGCGTCGACCTGATCCACGGCGCTGTCCTTCAGATCCTGCACCGCCGTACTCACGACACTGTCCACCAGCAGCTGGACGTCGTTTTCCGACGCGACCTCCAGACTGCTCTCGTTGATGTAGAGATTCGTGTCAGAGCCGATCACAGCGGTGACCTTGTCCACCTTGCTTGTGGGCGCAGTCTCCACGATCTCTGTCGTTGTGGCCTCGCCATCTGCATCGGTGATGCCACGGACGGTGAGTTCACCGCTGCCCACAGTCACGTCGTGATTCGGGATATCCGCAGCACCAGACCAGTCCAGAACCGCCTGGACATCTCCCTGTTTCAGAGCGCCCGGATAGATGGTCATGCCGTAGGTCTGATACAGGTTCTCTTCACTGAGCGTAAAGACATCGTCTGTTGTGGTTACTCCCGCTTCGTCAGTGAACTGGAGCCGGACATCCACCTGGCCTTCGGCAGGCACCAGACGGTAAATATAGCGGCTATAGGCCATGCTGCCGTTGCCGGCCTTATTGTCGTACCGTTGCAGAGACCACTCTCTCGTTACAGGATTTCCTGCATCGTCTACGCTGTCATAGGTGAACTTCAGATACCCGGACAGATCGATGACCTGCCGTGTTTCACCATCAATCGTAACTGTTGTGATATCCTCTGTATCTACCATCTTCAACAGTTTCTCGTTCAGCGCCTCCGGCAGATCGATGTAGTAGCCGGGCTCGGGCAGGCCCTGGGTCTCGGAGGCGGTCACCATGTCGCCGTCTTTATCCACGACTGTGCCGTATCCCTTGCCGCCGGTGTAGATGGTGATATTCGCCGGGGTGATGGTGATGCTGCCGGCCGGGACCTTGATCTCGTCCGTGCTCTCGTCGCCGTTGCCGCTTTCGGCCGTCACAGTGTTGGAGACACTGCCGGCGATCACATCCTCGGCCGTCACGGTGTAGGTGTAGGTGCAGGTCCAGGTCTCACCGGGCTCGAACACAGTGTCCACGCTGCTCACGGGGTTGACCGTCAGAGTACCGTCCTCGCTGACATTGGCCGGAAGGGTGATCGTCTTCCCATCTTCCGTCAATGTCAGATTCACCTGGGTGACCTTACCTTTGACCCACATGTCGTCGGTCACAGTGACCGTACCGGTAATTGCTGCATTGCTGTTGTTTTTGACGGTGATAGTGTAGGTCAGCACATCCTTCTCATTGGCCACCATGCCGTCCACATAGTTTTCGTCATTGATCTTGACCGTCTTGTCCACGTTCAGGCCGGGGTTGAGGACATCGACTTCCTCTGTGACTTCATCCTCTTCGCCGTCCACAATCGCCGAGATGGAGTTGGTCAGAGGCTCCAGACCTCCGTTCCCGTCCTCTTCCACAGTGAAGGTCTTGGTGAAGTAGAGGGTCGCGGAGGTTCCGTTCAGCGTACCGCGGTACTGAGGAGGCTCGCTCAAAGTTTGCATGGGACTGATCTCCGCGCCGACAACACCGATATAGGTCGTCCCGGGTTCCTCTGTCACAAAGAAGTAGGCACCCTCATCGCCATATACGCTGATCTCATACAGCAGGGTGATCTCGTCGCCCGCGCTGGCGGCGATCTGCGGATTGCCCAGATTTCCATGCTCATCCACGGGAGCGGGAGCGGGATAGGTGACCGTCAGGTCCTTCTCCGCAATCACACTCAGAATGTTCTTCGGGACAGTGGTGCCATTCGTCACCACATGCTTCGTCACCTTCGTCGCGGAGGGCAGGATCGTCGTCTCGGTGGAGTCAGAGCCCGGATCGGTAGGATCGTCGGGATCGGGGTCCTTCGTCTGGTCGGAATCCGCCGTGACCACGTTGGCGACTTTGCCAGCTTCCGCGTCCGCAGTTGTCACCGTGTAGGTATAGGTGCAGGTCCAGCTATCACCGGGCTCCAGGCTCTCAACGGAGCCAGATGGCCCATCCGGCATGACAGCGTTCCAGTATCCGCCGTCAACACTGAGATCATAGTCTACTCCGTCAACGCGGATGGTCTCGACCTTTCCCTCGCCCCACATGGAGTCTTTCACACGGACCACATCGGTAATGTCCACATCACCGGTGTTGGTGACGGTGATGGTGTAGGTGATCGTGTCGCTCACAAAGGCTGTTTTCCGATCCGCCGTCTTTTCCACCGTCAGGGACGCCACTTTGGTCTCGACTGTGTTGTCATCCTTGTTGGGATCTTCGGGGGTGTTCGGAACATTGCTGTCCACGTCCACGCTGTTGCGGATGGACTTGTCGCCGGGTTTGACTTTGTAGCTTGCAGAAATGGTGATTGTTTCCGTAGCAGGCAGTTCCCCGAAGGTCCAGCCACCATCGGTTTCGGTCACCGTGCAGCCATCGGGCTTTGTGATTGTTCCGACGGTCAGCGCCGCATCTGGGTTGCCCTCGACCGTAAACGTATCGGTGATGGTGCCGCTCTGCACGGTGTTGCCGGTGTTGGTCACCGTAATGGTGTAGTGCAGGGTGTCGCCCACCTGCGCAACGTAAGTCTCCGCATTGAAGTCGCTCAGTTCCACGCCATCGCGGGTCACGGAGGTCAGCTCCTTCTCCACGGTGAGGCCGGGATTGGCAACAAAGGTCGGCTGGTTGACAAGAGTCAGCCCGCCATCCGTTCCAACATCAAAGGAATCTTCGGGATCGGTCACGATGCCATTCTCAACGGTGATCGTGATGTCGCCCGCCTTGACGTAGCCCTCGGGCACTTTCGTCTCCTCCAGGGTATACGTGTGCCCGGAAGGGATGTTCTCAAGTTTGACAACACCGTATTCATCAGATTCGACGGTAGTGGACCAGTCATCATCCTCCATGGTCAGGGTGAATTCCGCGCCGCTCAGTGCGTCGGAATTCTCATCCACCTTGGTGAACTCCAGCGTCCCCACATAGCCTCTGACCTTGGGGACCTTAAAGTACATGGTCAGCATGGGATTTTCACCTGACTCGATTTCCCGTCCGTCGTTGTCCACAAAAACGGACTCATCATTGGCGGTCTTCGTCAGGTAGTAATCCAGCTGCGTCGGGCCGTTGGTCAGAACATAGCCGCTGGCGCCGTCTGTAAATTCTATGCCATCATCCACCATGGCCGCCACGTCCAGCGTCACGCGATAGGTCAGACTGTAGGTGATCGTGCAGTCCATACCCGGCTCGTAGTCGTCATAGCTGACGGGATTTTCCTGGCTGTCAACAATGGTTGTCGCATCGCTCGCCAAGTCGGCGCGGAGGTCCCAGGTCAGCGTATCACGATTATAAGATACTGCCCTGCTTGCGTGGGAATTTGGGTTTTCAACACCTTCATACTCGATGTATTCGCCCATGGGATCGGTCACTTTCCAGGCGTCCACTGTCAGCTGCAAACGGAAGATGATGTCTTCAAACGCTATGCTCAGGTCATCCCCGTTATCCGCTGTGACGCACAGATCGGAAAAGCTCTCCATCCACTCGGAAACGCTGCTTCCGGCGGTATAGGAGATGGAGTAGAATTCGGTGTCCAGCTCGTTCCGGATGTACATGGCGCGTCTCGCGGGGTTCTCATAGCTTTTTTCATCATAGTCGTTATCTCGCGGATAACCGTCGGGGAGAACATAGCCTTCACGCCTATTCAGTTCATCACCCGTCGACCGGTTGGGTTCGCCGTCGGTCAGCAGCAGCAGGAATTTATTATCGATGTTTTGGACATCACGCTCCCGCAGCTGGTCTTCCGCCGCTTCCAGTCCGGCGTCGGTGTTGGTGCCGTTGCGGTCTGTATAGTCATCGATGTTGTCGATCTCCTCATTGATCGTGTATAACGCATTGCCGCTCGAAACGTCGACCCAGTCCTGCACCACCGCAGTGGCTCCTTTGCCATAATAAGATCCATCGCTATAAGCGATGACGGAGACGTATCGGGCGGCGCCTTCGGCCCCTTGGGCATAATCGGCCAGAAAGGCTTTGGCCGCCTCCTGCGCCGCTTCCAGACGGGTCTGCTCTTGATTGTCACACCAGCGTTCGTGCTGAATCCTCCCACCCTTGCCTGGCTCTCCTCCACAACTGGCACAGTAGTCCATCGACGTGGAGACGTCGATGACCAGTACGATGGCCGCGTCCGGCTGCTTGGTGCTGACCTCAATGGCCTCGTCGGTCTCTACGATCAACGTAATGTCAAACTGGTTCTCAACACCGGTCGCCTGGATCTCCTTGGAGATCGTGACGTTTGGATCGTGGCTCCGGTTCGTGACCTCCGGATCTTCGTCACCGTCCGGGGAGAACTCATGGTCTTGTGGATCATACGTATAGTATGACCCTTCGATTTGTGTGCTGCCGTCAGTGGCAGGTGGGTCCGCCGCCAGCGCGTTCACCGGCAGCATCGTCAGCATCAGGCAGAGGGCCATGCATGCTGACAAGATCCGTTTTCTCATGTCTTTGTTTCCTCCTTTGCTCACAAAATATCCCTCTTCCAGGGAGCACGCGTGTCTTTCAGAACTTCTTTTCGCGGTCCTGACGATCCTCTGCACGCCGCCGCGCCTGCAGGCCGCCCCGTGGGACTGCGCCCGGGCATGACAGCGCCGTTTCCGGTCAGCGCCGCTCCCTCCCTTCTCGCCTTGCTTATCCAGTATCCGGCCGGGCCGGGACATCCCGCCCCTGTCCGGCCGGTCACCAGCCGTGATCGCCCCGCCGACGGGGCCCGCTATCCGCCGGCCCAGCCGGCGGCCAGCTGCTCGGTATCCAGCATGCGCTCGTAGGACTGCTCCGCCAGCTGCCGCACACTCCGCTCAATGTCCGCCTGGGTGGCCCGGCACAGCTTCCGCAGGCACCGGGGGTTGCATTTGGCCTCCTCCACCCGGGCGTCACGGCTCAGGGACTGGGTCTCCGCCGTCACCTGAGTCCGCCCCATCATCTTTCCGTTCCGGGTCACGAACACCGGCCCCGTCCGCAGGCCCTGCCGCCGGACGTAGTCCAGCAGCTCTCCCCGCAGGCTGGCAGGAATGGGGACATACTGCCGCACGCCGCTTCCCCGCAGCAGCAGCCGCCCGGCCTTCACCTGCTCCACCGTCACCTGGGGCAGTTCGCCCACCCGGATCCCCAGCAGGGCAAACACCTTTACCAGCAGATAGGCCCGTTCCTTCTCCAGTGCCCGGGCCGCCTGCAGCAGCCGCAGATACTCCGCCCGGGTCAGCTCCGGCTGGACGGCGGGCTCTGAGACCAGCCGCCCCACCAGCTGCAGATCCCGCCGGCCCAGATGCTCCAGCAGTCCGTTGGCGGCGGAGAGATGGGTGTTCACGGTGCTGGGGGAGTATCCGGCCTCCAGCAGGGCGGACCGCCAGGCGGCCAGCGTATCCGGCCCCACCTGCTTGTCCTGCGGAAGATAGCTGTAGAAGGTCCGCAGCTTGGCGCCGTACATCTGCACCGTCTCCCGGCTGCGGCCCCGGCCGGAGAGCGTCTCCAGATAGGCTTTGATCTTCTCCGGCGTGATCTGCACACCGGCCGGATCTCTGCTCTCCGGCAGTCTGACTGCCTCCGCGTGCTGCATATCCGCACCCCCTGTCAACAGAATCAACATTCCATCCCGCGCACGGCGAAATCTGCCTGGGAAGATCCCGCGAAAAAGGCGCAAAAAAAGCCCGTGCGGCAGGCACGGGCGCGGAAAACCGTATAAGGACCAAAGCCGGACGAAATTCGACGTTCTTCCGGCTTTTTTCTGCTGCCCAAAGAGGGGAAACCCTCTTGCAGGCAGGTGTCCTTTGTGATAAAATTTATCCGTAAATATGTATGGCAGGTTATTTTTTTACTATCATTCGATTCGGAATGTTGATTCCGTGACTAGGATATCAGCCCCAGCCGCTCCAGCGTCCGCTGGTGCTCCGCTCCGGAGGTCACCAGGTAGATCCGGGTGGTCTCGATGCTGCTGTGGCCCAGCAGGTCAGACAGTCTGACGATGTCCCGGCAGGCCCGGTAAAACACCGTGGCGAACAGGTGCCGCAGATTGTGGGGGAACACCTTCCCGGGCTCCACTCCGGCGTATTTGCACAGCCGCTTCATCTCCGCCCAGATCTGCCGGCAGCTCATCTCTCTTCCGCTTTTGGTGCGAAAGATCGCACCGGAGGCGGTCTTTTGTTTTTCGGCGTATCGGAGCAGCTTCCGGCAGAGTTTGCCCGGCAGCAGGATCACGCGGACCTTTCCCTTGAGGGAGATCTCGGCCTTGCCCTGCCGGGCGGCCTCCACTGTGAGATACCGCACCTCGCTGACCCGGATGCCCGTGGCCCCGATGGCCTCCACCAGCAGTCCCAGCCGGTCCCGCCCCAGCCGGTGCGCCGCGTCCAGCAGGCTCTGGTACTCCGCCTTCGTCAGTTCCCGGCCGGCGTCCCGGAACAGCCGCCGCTGGACCTTCAGAAACTTCACCCGGCAGTCCCTGAGTCCCAGGAACTCCAGCAGGCTGTTCAGGGCGGAGAGCTTGGCGTTGATGCCGGTGGGGGCGTAGCCCCGCTCCACCAGATGGGCTTTCCACGCCGCGTTCCGCTCCTTGGTGATCTCCTGCCCATCCAGCCAGCCGGCGAAGGCCCGGACGTCCCGGAGATATTTTTCGATCGTGGCCGCACTTTTCTCCTCCAGCAGGAGATGGCGGGCAAATGCGTGGATCTGCAGGGGTGTCAGTCTGTGTTCGGCCATAGGGAACCTCCTTGTTTGATCTCATACCGGTATTGTACAGGACCGGAAAAGCACACAAGGCCCACAGCGGCAGCTGCCGCTGTGGGCCTTGTCGTTTCCGTGCCGTAATGGTAAGATTTCCGCCGTTTCCGGAAAGATATACACGATCCCGCCATTTTCCCGCCAAGTGCGCCTCCCCGGGAGCGGTGTCCGGCCGCATCGTGTGCCTGACCGCCGCGCGGGGCGCCCGCGCCGGGCTCAGAAAAGGGCCCGGGCTTTACAGCCCGGGCCCTCAGCTTGTCGAAAAAGTCTTTTCGACAAGCTGCCTGCGTTTTTCAGAACTTTGAAAAGTTCTGAAAAACGGTTGATTGAAAACGAAAGGCACCCTTCCTGGGTTTCTTTCGTAGCTATCTTCCTTCCCGTCTCCCAGAATTTCCGGGTTGATCGACAGACTGAGGACCCGGGCTGTAAAGCCCGGGCCCTTTCTGTATATTCTGACTGCGCGGCATGGCGCCTCACGCCAGCACCCGCACGCAGCGGTCCACCAGCGTCATGTGGACCCGGTCTCCCTCGGCAAAGCGCCTGGTCAGCTGGGGATTGTAGACCTCCACGATGATGGGCTGGTCTCCCAGCATGACCTCGTACTCCACCTTGGCGCCGTAGTAGGTGGCCCGGGAGATGACGCCGGGCAGGGGCCCCTCCTCTTCGGAGAGGAGCACAGACTCCGGCCGCACCGTCAGGCAGCAGGGGCCGTCCTTCCGGACGCCCTCCATCCTGCCGGGGGCGGGGATGGGGAACGTGTGGCCGTTCACCTCCACCAGGGCGCTCTCGCCGTCCATGCCGCGGAAGGTGCCGTCGATAAAGTTGGCCTTGCCGATGAAGTTGGCCACGAACCGGCTGCCCGGCTGCTCATAGATCTCCGTGGGGGAGCCCTGCTGGCAGATGACGCCGTCCTTCATGATGACCACCCGGTCGGAGATGGCCATGGCCTCCGACTGGTCGTGGGTGACATACAGAGAGGTGATGCCCAGCCGCTTCTGCAGGGCCCGGAGCTCGTCCCGCATGCTCTCCCGCAGCTTGGCATCCAGGTTGGACAGCGGCTCGTCGAACAGCAGCACGCTGGGCTCGATGACCACAGCCCGGGCCAGGGCCACCCGCTGCTGCTGGCCGCCGGAGAGCTGGTTGGGGAACCGCCGCTCCATGCCGGTCAGCTGCATCAGCTCCATGACGGCGTTGGTCCGGCGGACGATCTCGTCCTGGGGCAGCTTTTCCACCTTCAGGCCGTAGGCCACGTTCTCCCAGATGTTCAGGTGGGGGAACAGGGCGTAGCTCTGGAACACCATGGAGATGCCCCGCTTGTTGGGGGGGACCTTGGCCACGTCCCGCTCGCCGATGAACACGCTGCCGCTGGTGGGATACTCAAAGCCGGAGATCATCCGCAGGGTGGTGGTCTTGCCGCAGCCGGAGGGGCCCAGCAGCGTCACCATCTCGCCGTCCTGGATGTTCAGGTTGATGTGGTCCACGGCCACGAAGTCCTTGCCGGTGTCCGGCTGCTGGAAGATCTTGGTGATGTCCTTCAAAACCACGCCGGAGCTCTTGTGGCCCAGGGTGGACGTTTCCATCTGCTTGCTCATTTCGTTTCCTCCGTTTTCTCGTGAATGCCTGCGCCCTTGGGCACCCTGGAACGGGGAGCCAGCAGCAGGTTGATCAGTCCGTTGAAAATGCCGATAAACACCAGCAGGATGATGACCATCATGGTGACGAAGGCCGCCGCCTGGCTGTACTTGGCCTGGTCAAAGAGGGTGTAGATCTTGCTGGTGACCAGGTCCCAGCGGGGGGAGACCAGGAAGATGATGGCGCTGACGGCGGTGATGGCCTTCACGAAGGAGTACACCAGCCCGGAGAAGAAGGCGTTGCGCAGCATGGGCAGGGAGATCCGGCGGAAGGAGTAGCCGCTGCCCGCGCCCAGGATGGTGGACGCCTCCTCGATGGAGTTGTCGATCTGCAGCAGCGTGGTGGTGCCGGACTCGATGGCCACCGGCATGTTCCGGAACACGAACACGATCACCAGGATGGTGGCGGTGCCGGTGAGCACCAGGAAGCCGGTGTTGAAGGCCAGGATGTAGGCGATGCCCAGCACCGTGCCGGGAACCGCGAACATCAGAACGGAGGACACCTCGATGAAGCGCTTGCCGTAGTAGTCCCGCTTGGCGGTGATGTAGGCGATGACCATGCCCAGCAGGCCGCCGATCAGGGCGGCGACCAGGCCCAGGACGATGGAGTTGCGCAGGCTGTCCCACCCCTGCTGCAGGGCCCGGCCGTACTGGTCCAGCGTGAGCGCATAGTTGTAGCCCCAGGTGGTGACGAAGGAGCCGAACACCACCGTGCCGTAGAACAGGATGATGACCGCGGCCACCAGCATGCAGAAGATGAACAGGGGCCACTTGATGTGGGCCTCGTCGATGAGCTTGCGGGCCTGTGTGGGCTTGCCGGTAACGGTGACGAAGCTCTTCTTGTTGACCCAGTATTTGTTCAGCAGATACGCCACCATGGTGGGCACCAGCATCAAAAGCGCCAGGACAGAGCCCTTCTGCATGTCGTAGCTGCCGGTGATGATCTGGTACACCTCCACGGACAGGGTGGTGAAGTCGCCGCCGATGGTGGCGGGGTTGGAGAAGTCCTCCAGCGACTGGATGAACACCAGCAGGCAGCCGGAGATGATGCCCGGCAGGGACAGGGGGAAGGTGACCGTCCAGAAGGTGTGCCACCGGCTGGCGCCCATGTTGCAGGCCGCGTCCTCCACCGACGCGTCGATGGAGGAGAGGATGCCGGAGAGGGTCATGTAGGCGATGGGGAAGAAGCTGAGCACCTGCACCACGATCAGGCTGCCCATGCCATAGACGTCATTGCCCTCGATCCCCAGCAGGGATTTGGTGATGAGCCCCTGCCGCCCGAACAGGAAGATGATGGACAGGCACAGGATGAAGGGCGGGGACAGGATGGGCAGCGTGGCGATGGTCTTCAGAAAGCCCTTGCAAGGCACGTTGGTGCGGGTGATGGTGTAGGCGAAGACGTAGCCGATGAAGGTGGCGATCACCGCCACGATCACGCCCAGCAGCATGGTGCGGCCGAAGGTCTTCAGATACCGGGAGGTGGAGAAGATCTCCGCCGCCGTGGCCAGGGAGAAGGCGCCGGTCTCATCGGTCAGGCTGAAGAGCAGGACCTTCACCAGGGGATAGACGACGAACAGAAGCAGGAGCACGATGACCGCGAGGATGGCCACCAGCATGATGGGCTGGCGCATGATCATCTTGGTCTCGTTCCGCCTTTTCAGGCGGGCGGCGCTTTTGCCGCCCGAACCAGCAGCGTTTGCCATTTGGGTTCCTCCTGTAGATTTTCAAGCGTTTGGCAAGAGGACTTCCTCCCCGCCGGGGAGGAAGTCCTGCAGGCTGAAAAGGGATATTCCGGGATCACTCCAGGTTCTCGGAGCTGGCGATGTTGGCCTCGAACTGGGCCACGAACTCGTCCTTGTGCTCGGCTGCCCAGACGGCATCATAGTCGATGACGGCCACGGAGTCCAGGGTCACCAGGCCGTCGGCCACGGTGGCCTCGGTGTTGGTGGGCACGCGGAAGGAGTTGTTCTCGGCGTACAGGTTCTGCCCCTCGGCAGAGCACATGAAGTCGATGAACTTCTTGGCGTTCTCCTGCTCGTCGGCGGGGCCGCCCTTGATCAGAGCCATGGCGCCCACCTCATAGCCGGTGCCGTCGGTGGGGAAGGACAGCTCGATGGGATAACCCTCGGTGGTGGGCTGCAGGCCGTCGTGAGAGAAGGTCAGCGCGATGGCCGCCTCGCCCAGGGCCACGCCGTTGGGGGCCGCGGAGCCGGACTTGGTGTACTGGGACATGTTCTTGTTCAGCTCAGCCAGGTAATCCCACACGGCGTCCTCGCCCTTCAGCTGGATCAGGGTGGCCAGCACGGTGTAGGCGGTGCCGGAGGTGGCGGGGTGGGCCATGATGATCATGTCCTGGTACTTGGGATCCAGCAGGTCGTCCCAGCTGGTGGGATAGTCATACCCCTTGTCCGCAAACCAGTCCTTGTTGCAGGCAAAGGCGATGGCGCCCACATAGATGGGATTCCACACGCCGTCGGGATCCAGATAGTTCTCCGGGGTGTTGGACAGCTCCGGAGACTGATAGGCCTCCAGCAGGCCCTGATTGGAGGCGGCGATGTAGTTGTCGGTGGAGCCGCCGAACATCAGGGACGCCTGGGGGTTGTCCTTCTCGGCTGCCACGCGGGTCAGCATCTCACCGGCGGAGAGCCGCAGGGAGTTGACGTGGATGCCGGTGGCCTCCTCAAAGGCGTTGAAGTAATAGGCCACCTCCGCCTCAGGGAACGCGGTGTAGACGGTCAGCTCGTTGCTGCCGCTGGTCTCGCCGCCGTCCTCCGCAGCGGGATCGCTGCCGCCCCCGCAGCCGGTCAGCAGGCTCAGGGACATTGCCAGAGTCAGGAGCAGGGCAAAGATCCGTCTCGTTTTTTTCATCGTTCAATCTTCCTTTCTGTTTTGTTCGCCGTTTGTTATATGGTTACCCATGATGTCATGGGCGGGACCACGCTGTCCGCCGGTGTTTCCTGCAGAGAAAACCGGGAGCCCGCCGATCCGCATTTCATTGATGTAAGCGGATACAGATCAGCCTTTTTCCGAACTTTTGGCCGGAATCCGGCGCGCTTCAAGCAGGCATCCCGCGTGTGCACAGCAATCTCCTCTTCTGGCGGTCTCCTTCGGCAGGTCATTCCTCGCTTTTTTCGCTTTTGCCCAAGGATCGCTTTCGTCTTTGTGTAATCTGCGCAAAATTCGTGTTAATTCTTCGTGAAATTTATTGTATTTGCTATTATAGCAAATCATCCTGCGCAAAGCAAGGGCTTTTTGCCAATTGAGCCTGATGTAACTGCTTACTTCCGCGGCAGCCAAGGGCCGGAAGAACGGACAGAACAACCCCCAGAGCCGCAAGGCCCTGGGGGCTGTTTTGAATATCATGGTCTCCGGTCGCTGGGGCGGTATCCGTCCGGCCGGCTGGTCCGGCAGAGACGATCCCGCTCCGGCGGTCTCACGCCGGCACGGTCTCCATGATCATGGTCAGCAGGGGGATCGTCAGGATGGAGCAGAGCGTGGAGGCAAAGGTGATCTGGGAGGCAAACACCGCGTCGCCGTCGTACTTGTCCGCCAGGATGGAGGCCGTGCTGCCCGCCGGCATCCCGGTCATCAGGATGCAGACGTTCACCAGCGTGGGGTCCAGATGGAAGGGCTTCAGCACCAGCCAGACCAGAAGCGGGAACAGGGCCAGCCGCAGGCAGGTGTACCACAGCACCGGCCCGGAAAACATGGAGCGGATGGGCGCGTCTGCCAGGATCGAACCGATGACCAGCATGGAGATGGGGACGGTGCAGCTGCTGGTCGCAGCGATGGCCTCATCCAGAAACTCCGGGAGGGAGACGGGGGCCACCATCAAAACCAGCCCCACGAACACCGCGATGATGCAGGGGTGCCGCACCAGCTTGCGGAAGGCGTCCTTCCTGCTGACGCTGGTGAACAGGGAGAGCCCCGCCGTCCACATGGTGAAGCGCAGCGGGATCTGGAACATGGAGGTGTAGATGACCCCCAGGTCCCCGAACATCAGATGGGCGATGGGCAGCCCCACGAAGCTGGAGTTGGAGCAGATCATGCCGTAGGACAGCACGCTCTTCTTCTCTGCCGGATACCGGCGGAACAGCAGCTTGCTGCCATAGACCGCGGTCAGCTGGATGCCAACAGAGATGGCCACCGCCAGGACACAGTTCCGCACGAATCCTTCCGGCAGCTGGATGCCGCCCATGAACGACTCCACGATGTTGCAGGGCAGGACCACGTAGATCAGAAGGTCTGACAGCGTCTTCCGCCCCACTTCACTGACGATCTTCAGCTTCTTGATCAGAACCCCCAGCAGGATCAGCAGAAACAGCGTCTCCTGCAGGGAGAGCATCTCCCAGAAAAAGTCCATCTTGGTTCTCTCTTTCCCGCGAACGGTCGCGACAGCCGGGCCTGCGGCCACCATAAAAAAATTGGTTTCATTATAGTCCCTGCCCCGTGAAATTGCAAGGCCGTTCTTGCCGAGCCTGCCGCCGGAAAGAGGGCCTTCCCTTTTGGGCCGATTCCTGTTATATTGGAAAAAACGGACCTGCCGGCCAGCCGTGCCGGCAGGCAGCCGGGCTGCTCCGGCGGGCGATGCCCGCGTGACCGATCCGGGCGGCATCTGTAATGATTACGGAAAGGCGGTACAATGAGATGAAAGTTGTGATCGTGGGCGGCGTGGCCGGCGGGGCCACGGCGGCGGCCCGGCTCCGGCGGCTGGACGAGTCGGCGGAGATCGTGGTGTTTGAGCGGTCCGGGTATGTGTCCTATGCCAACTGCGGCCTGCCCTACTACATCGGCGGCATCATCACCGACCGGGCGGAGCTGACGCTCCAGACGCCGGAGAGCTTCTGGCGGCGCTTCCGGGTGGACATGCGGGTCCGCCACGAGGTGACGGCCATCCACCCGGACACCAAGACGGTGGACGTGAAAAACCTGGCTACGGGCGAGGTCTTTGCAGAGTCCTACGACAAGCTGATCCTCTCCCCCGGCGCCAGGCCCACCCAGCCGGCGCTGCCCGGCGTGGGCATCGACCGGCTGTTCACCCTCCGCACCGTGGAGGACACCCTGAAGCTCCGGGAATTCATCGAACAGCACCATCCCAGGTCTGCGGTGCTGGCCGGCGGCGGCTTCATCGGCATCGAGCTGGTGGAGAACCTGCGGGAGCTGGGGCTGGACGTGACGGTGGTCCAGCGGCCGAAGCAGCTGCTGAACCCCCTGGACGCGGACATGGCCGCCTTCCTCCACGCCCAGCTGCGCGAGAAAGGCGTGAAGCTGATGCTGGGCCGCACGGTGGAGGGCTTTGCCGCCGACGGGGACCGGGTCAACGTGCTCATCAAGGACGAAGCCCCCCTCACCGCCGACATGGTGGTGCTGGCCATCGGCGTCACGCCGGACACCGGCCTGGCCCGTGACGCCGGGCTGGAGCTGGGCATTAAGGGCAGCATCGTGGTGAACGACCGGATGGAGACCTCCGTCCCGGACATCTATGCCGTGGGCGACGCGGTGCAGGTGAAGCACTCCGTCACCGGGCAGGACGCCCTCCTGTCCCTGGCGGGGCCCGCCAACAAGCAGGGCCGCATCGCGGCGGACAACATCTGCGGCGGGGACAGCCGGTACCTGGGTTCCCAGGGCAGCTCCGTCATCAAGGTGTTCGACATGACCATCGCCGCCACCGGCGTCAACGAGAAGACCGCCCGGCAGGCGGGCATCGACTGCGATAAGGTCTTCCTCTCCCCCATGAGCCACGCCGGCTACTATCCCGGCGGCAAGGTGATGACCATGAAGGTGGTGTTCGAGAAGGGCACCTATCGCCTGCTGGGCGCCCAGATCGTGGGGTACGAGGGCGTGGACAAGCGGATCGACGTGCTGGCCACCGCCATCCACGCCGGGCTCACCGGCCCCCAGCTGAAGGACCTGGATTTGGCCTACGCGCCCCCCTACTCCTCCGCCAAGGACCCGGTGAACATGGCGGGCTTCATGATTGAGAACCTGTCCCGGGGGCTGGTGGAGCAGTTCTTCCCGGAGGACGTGGACGCCCTGCCCCGGGACGGCAGTGCCACGCTGCTGGACGTGCGGACCCCCGGTGAGTACGCCGCAGGCCACGCCGAAGGCTTCGTCAACCTCCCGGTTGACGACCTGCGGGAGCATCTGGCGGAGATCCCGGCGGACAAGCCGGTGTATCTCATCTGCCAGAGCGCCCTGCGGAGCTACATCGCCTGCCGGATCCTTTCTCAGCACGGCCTGCGGTGCAGCCACCTCTCCGGCGGCTGGCGGCTGTACACGGCCGTCATGCAGGATCAGGCCGCCGCCCAGGAGGCCCTGCCCTGCGGGATGGAGAAATAATGCGCAAGGCGGGAGCATCACGACAGATGCTCCCGCCTCCCGATTCTGCGGCCTCCTCCAGGCCGTAGTTTTCTCAGGCCGGGAATACGGCTCTCAAACAAACTCCAGCCCCGAAATTTCCGGCATATACGTTTTTACCATTTGTTCTATGGTGGATTTCATTGTTTCCTGTGCCGCCGCTGCCTCCGGGCCTTCCAAGCGGAGCTTCACGACATTTTCCGCCGTGAGTGCAACAAATTTGACGGAAAATCCCCCTTCGCTGGTAAAGGAATTAATCTCCGCGATCAAGTCTTTCACTCTTTTTTCCAAAGCGACTCCTCCCCCCGTCGATTATAGCCTCAGTATATAGTTTTTGTCCCTGGAATGCAAGAGGTGGAGGCAGCGCGTTCGCCTTCTGACGAAAAAGCAGGACACCCAACTCTGGGTGTCCTGTTTCACTCTGGAGCGGGCAACGAGGCTCGAACTCGCTACCTCCACCTTGGCAAGGTGGCGCTCTACCAGATGAGCTATGCCCGCGGAACAAGGGGTATTTTAGCAAAGAAATACCCGCTTGTCAAGTCTCTTATTCAAGATTTTCCGCATTTTCTTCCGCAGGCGGCTGGCCCATCACAAACTCGATGAGTCCCACCTGTCCGGACGGCGGATAGTAGGAGATGGTCCAGGCAGGCGTCTCTGTCAGCCCGCGCTCCTCCCGGAGCTGGGCCACGGCCTCTTCCACCCGCGCCTGGTCGTTTTCGCCCCAGTAGCCGATGCGCACCGCCAGCTCCGTCCGCCCCTCGTCCAAGGCCGTCTCCAGCAGGGCCGGCAGGGCCTCTGTGCTGGTGGCGTTCACCACCGCCTGGATCTGCTCTGCCGTGCGGCGGTAGCTGATCTGCAGGGAGATCTCATAGTACCCCCGCTGGGCCCGGCTGGAGGCAGTGATATACTCCACCGCGTAGGCCCCCATGGAGGTCTCCTGCTGGATCTCCGTGGTGGCCTGCTCCAGCGTGTCCGCCACCGTCAGATCGTCCTCATAGTTATAGAGCCGGACGGTGGCGCTCTCCGTATGCTGGCCGATGAGGATCAGCAGGTCGTTGACGATGTCCTGGTAGTTCTCCGCCCGCAGGGTCCCGGCGGCCTCACTCTCCCAGAATTTGCTGCTGTGGGGCTCCACCGTGGCGTATTCCCGCTCCAGCAGCGCGCTGCAGCCTGTCAGGGCCAGACAGGCCCACAGCAGGCAGATCACCCGGTGCAGCCGCACAGCCACGCGCCTCCTTTCCAGCCGCCGCTTTGCAAGGCGGCCTGTTACAGCCCCAGATCCTCGTCCACCAGAAGGATCTCCGTCTCCATGCCCGTCATGGGTCCCCACAGCGTCACCATGGCGTTGCAGACCCGGTCCGGGCTCTTGCAGTCATAGCACCGATCCGCCTTGACGGCGCAGGGGGTCTTCTTCCCCAGCTGCTGGGCGCGGTGGGGGCCGGCCACGTTCCGGGCCCGCCAGACGGCCTTCTCATAGTCCGGCGCCAGCTTGTTCCGGCCGATGACGAAGTACACCTTCTCATGGCCGAACAGGGTGCCGGCCAGCCGATTGCCCACGCCGTCGATGTTGACGATCTCCCCGGTCTCCGCCAGGGCGTTGGCGGAGGTCAGGTACACCTGGGTCTGCATGGCCGCCCGCCGGGCCTCGTCCGCCGGCTGCTTCCAGTGCCAGAACACGGTGTTGTGGGTCTCCAGCCGCTCATAGATCCCCATCGCGTTCAGGGTCCCGGAGCCGCCGAGGCCCACGGTGGCGCCGTCGATCTGGGCATCCAGATAGTCCGCCGCCTCCGCCGCCGAGGCGAACACCTTCACCTTGTACCGGCGGGCCTCCAGATTCTTCTGCACCTGCTCAAAATTCGCCATGTCAAATCTCCTCCTTTTGATAATCCCCAAATCCCTCGCCGAAGATCTCATGGGCATCGCATACGATGAAGAATGCGGCCGGATCGATCTCCCGCAGCAGCCGCTTTACCTGGACGACCTCCCGCTGCTTGAAGGCCACCAGCAGTACATGCTTCTCCGCGCCGGTATATGCCCCCTGGCCCTGGAGCAGCGTCACGCCCCGGCGCATCTCCAGCAGGGCCCGGGAGACCTCCCGCCAGCGGTCTGTGATGATGTACGCCACCCGGGCAGTGTCCAGCCCGTAGAGCACCGTGTCCATCAGCCGGGAGCAGACGAAGGTCTTGATGAGGCCGTACAGGGCGGCATCCACCGTGCCGAAGACCACCGCCACCAGCGCCACGACCACCATGTCCGGCACCAGGATCAGCTTGCCGATGGGCAGCCAGGAGAATTTCAGCTTCAGCAGCTTGCCGATGATGTCCGTGCCTCCGGTGGTGGCCCCCTGGGAGAACACCAGGCCAAGGCCCACGCCCATCACCACGCCGCCGTACAGCGCCGCCAGGATGGGGTCCATGGCCGGAAAGACGTACACCAGGGAGATGCCGTCGATGGCCAGGGAGCTGACGGCCATGGCATACAGGGAGGAGACCAGCAGGTGTCCCCCGATGAGCTTCCACCCCGCCAGAAACAGCGGGACATTCATCAGAAAGGACAGCACGCCCACCGGCAGGGCCGGCACCAGGGCATTGATGATCTGTGCCAGGCCCGTGAGGCCGCCCATGGCAAATCGGTTGGGCGCGACAAAGGCATCAAAGGCCAGGGCGTAGATCAGCGCGCCCAGCGTAATGATCCCATAGCTCTTCACTCTCTGTGCCATGGCTCTCCTCCTGATCCATTCCAGTCCGCACTCAGTTCAGCAGGTCCATCTGCTGCTCTTCCGCATCCTCCTCCCGCACCAGGGCTCCGGCAGCCGGCAGGCTCCGCACCCGGTAGCGGCTGAAGTTGGTGATGGCCGTCTCCTCCAGGGGCCTCACCGTCTCCAGATGGTACTTGGGCTTCAGGGTCATCACCGCCACCCCCTGGGTGGTGCGGGTGGTCTTGGGGGCCAGCAGGGCGGTGTGGAAGATCAGGCACCGCCGCTCGTTGGAGTACACCGCCAGCTCGCAGTCCTCGTCCAGCTTCCGGACGCAGGCCAGGGGCGCCTTGTCGGAGTAAGCGCCCGTCAGCTTGCGGCGGTTGGAGGTGGTCTGGTACGCCTTCAGGTCCACCCGGGCGGCCTTGCCGTTTGCAAAGAAGAACAGCAGCGCCCCGGCGTAGTCCGGCCCCGGCAGCACGGCGTAGATCACGTTCTCGCCGGCGTCCATGGACAGCTTTGCGGGCAGATAGTCCCCCAGGGCGCTGGCCTTGGTGTCCTCGAACTCGCTGAGGCGGGTCTTGTACACCTGGCACTGGTCCGTGAAGAACATGATCTCCGCGCCGTTGGTGGTCTCAAAGGTCTGGGACAGGCCGTCCCCGTCCTTGTACTTCTGCTCCGCCGCCATCCGCAGGGAGGCAGGCGTGATCTTCTTGAAATACCCCTCTTTGGAGAGGAACACGTGGACGGGATAGTCCTCCACCTGGGCCTCCTCCACATAGGTCTCGATCTCGTGGCTGTACACGATGGAGGTCCGGCGGGGCTCGCCGTACTTCCTGGCCGCCTCCGTCAGCTCGTCCACCAGGATCTGCTTCAGCCTGCGAGGAGAGTTCAGGGTGTCCTCCAGGTCGGCGATCTCGTCCTGGAGGGCGGCGGTCTCGTTGACCCGCTTGAGGATATACTCCTTGTTGATGTTGCGGAGCTTGATCTCCGCCACGTACTCCGCCTGGATCTGGTCGATGCCGAAGCCGATCATCAGGTTGGGGATGACCTCGGCCTCCTCCTCCGTCTCCCGGATGATTTTGATGGCCTTGTCGATGTCCAGCAGGATGCGCTTGAGGCCTTTCAGCAGGTGCAGCTTGTCCTGCTTCTTCTTCATGACGAAGTAGACCCGCCGCCGGACGGACTCGGTCCGCCAGGCGGTCCACTCCTCCAGGATCTGCCGCACCCCCAGCACCTTGGGGATGCCGGCGATCAGCACATTGAAGTTGCAGGCGAAGGCGTCCTCCAGGGGCGTCAGCTTGTAGAGCTTGGTCATCAGCTTGTCCGGGTCCGTGCCCCGCTTCAGGTCGATGGCCAGCTTCAAACCCGAAAGGTCCGTCTCGTCCCGCATGTCGGCGATCTCTTTCGCCCGGCCCGCCTTGATGAGCTCCGCCACCTTGTCCAGAATGGCCTCCACGGTGGTGGAGTAGGGGATCTCATAGATCTCGATGAGGTTCTCCTCTTTGACGTAGCGGTATTTCGCCCGGACCCGGACGCTGCCCCGGCCGGTCTCATAGATCTCCCGGATGGTGCCGGCGTCGTAGATCAGCTCGCCGCCGGTGGGGAAATCCGGTGCCAGGAGCGTGGCCATCAGGTCGCAGTCCGGATTTTTCAGATAGGCGATGGTGGTGTCGCAGACCTCCTTCAGGTTGAACCCGCAGAACTGGGAGGCCATGCCCACGGCGATGCCGCTGTTGGCGGACACCAGGATGTTGGGGAAGGTGGTGGGCAGCAGGGCCGGCTCCTTCATGGTGTTGTCGTAGTTGTCCACGAAGTCCACGGTGTCGCTGTCGATGTCCCGGAACAGCTCGCTGCAGATGGCCGTCAGCTTGGCCTCCGTGTACCGGGGGGCGGCCCAGGCCATGTCCCGGGAGTAGACCTTGCCGAAGTTGCCCTTGGAGTCCACAAAGGGCGTCAGCAGGGCGCCGTAACCCCGGGAGAGGCGCACCATGGTGTCGTAGATGGCGGCGTCGCCGTGGGGGTTCAGGCGCATGGTCTGGCCCACGATGTTGGCGGACTTGGTCCGGGCCCCCGTCAGCAGGCCCATCTTGTACATGGTGTACAGGAGCTTGCGGTGAGAGGGCTTGAACCCGTCGATCTCCGGGATGGCCCGGGAGACGATGACCGACATCGCGTAGGGCATGTAGTTGGTCTCCAGGGTGTCGGTGATGGGCTGCTCCACCACGGCGGCATGGAGGCCGATAACGTTGGACGCGTCTACCTTATGCTTGTTGTCGTCAGTTTTTTTCTTTTTGGGCATGGTTACGATTCCTTATCTCGAGGTTTGAATATTTGTTCCAGGTATTTTTCCGCCTTTTCAGTAAGGCCCAAATATGCCTGCTGCCGGTGGCTGTAACGGATGGACTCCGCAGGCACCCCTCCTCCTTGTGTATGCGTATAGGTATCTTTTCCCAGCGCGTCTACAAGATCATATAGGCAAATCCCATCCTGAATATTCCCCGCGCATGGCGCAACGTCATACAACTCCAGATACACCGGCCATTGCCCGCCATCCGGAATCACATTGGTCTCCCGGAACGCGTGGCACCGCGCTCTCCCGGCAATCATCGGTGCCGGATTCCCGTTACGGTCCCAGGAATGGACCGCTATATAGACAATATCGCCTTCATGCATCCGCTTTGGCTTTCTCGCCTCGGAAAAACGTGTCATATAGATTCCATTTTGATTATGAAAGGTATACGGCTGGCCCGAAACTCTCCGTTCCTTGCTACTGGCTTCAAATTTTATCCAGCAATGGCTGTCATAGTTTATTTTTGGATTCAGTAATTCCTGGACATAGTCCCGCTCCAATTCATCATCTCTGGCAGGCATTTTTGCGCCAAATGGTTTTGCGGTTGTTTTGCATGGTCCCGCATATTTGCTAGATGTATTCTCATCTTTAACCAACTGTTCTTCACGTTTCAGTTTCTCTTCCGTAATATACGTTTCCTGCTCCCTGCATACATCTCGCAATTCCTCAAAATATTCCTGTAAGGAATCCAACAATTCCGGTTCATCCTCAATATACAGCGACAATTCAATGTTTTTGCTCATACCGCTTGCCGTAAAATTTGCAGAACCTAAAATTGCTGTCCTATTGTCAATCAAGTATAGCTTTGTGTGCAAATCCAGCAACGCCAACAGTTCCACACCTGCGTGCAACATTTTTGTTAAGCCCTTTGTACTATTTGCTCCTTTCACAAAAGCCTCATGGTCAAAACGAGTAACAAAGGTGGCTGGTATTTGTTTTCTTTTAATAAGGCTTGAGAAATAATCCGCTGTGTCCTCTGACAAAAATGGAGAAATAATGCTAATCTTCTCATGACTGCGTTCAAATGCCTCTGTCAATTTTTCTTTATGATTATACGTCAATAGTTCAATCGACATTGGCAGTCCCTCCTCACGAAATATCCGCCATCTCCAAATACTTGTACCCGTTCTCCGCAATATGGTCCTTCCGGCCCTGGAGGTTGTCCCCCAGCAGCAGGTCGAACACCGCCGCCGTCCGCTCCACGTCCGCCGGCATCACCCGGATCAGCCGCCGGGTCTCCGGGTTCATGGTGGTCAGCCACATCATGTCCGGCTCATTCTCGCCCAGGCCCTTGGACCGGTCGATCTTGAACTTCTTCCCCTCCAGGGATTTCACGATGTCGTTCTTCTCCTTGTCGGAGTAGGCGAACCAGGTTTTGTCGCCGCTGTTGATCTCGAACAGGGGCGTCTCGGCGATATACACATACCCCTCTCGGATCAGGGTGGGGGTCAGCCGGTACAGCATGGTCAGGATCAGCGTCCGGATCTGGAAGCCGTCCACGTCGCCGTCGGTGCAGATGACCACCTTGCTCCACCGCAGGTTGTTCAGGTCAAAGGGGGCCACGTTTTTCACATGCTTGTTCTGGACCTCCACGCCGCAGCCCAGGACCTTGATGAGGTCCGTGATGATCTCGCTCTTGAAGATGCGGGCGTAGTCCGCCTTCAGGCAGTTCAGGATCTTGCCCCGCACCGGCATGATGCCCTGGTACTCGGCGTCCCGCGCCTGCTTCACGCTGCCCAGGGCGCTGTCGCCCTCCACAATGTAGATCTCCCGCCGGTCCACGTCCTTGGTGCGGCAGTCCACGAACTTCTGCACCCGGTTGGCGATGTCCACGGTGCCGGAGAGCTTCTTCTTCACGTTCAGGCGGGTCTCCTCCGCCTTCTCCCGGCTGCGCTTGTTCAGCAGCACCTGCTCGCCGATCTTCTCCGCGTCAAAGGGGTTTTCGATGAAGTAGATCTCCAGATTGCTGCGGAGGAACTCCGTCATGGCCTCCTGGACGAACTTGTTGGTGATGGCCTTCTTCGTCTGGTTCTCGTAGCTGGTCTGGGTGGAGAAGTTGTTGGACACCAGCACCAGGCAGTCCTCGATGTCCGCCCAGGTGATCTTGCTCTCGTTCTTCTGGTACTTCCCCTGGTCCCGCAGGTACTTGTCGACGGCGGAGACAAAGGCGGACTTGGCCGCCTTCTCCGGAGAGCCGCCGTGCTCCAGCCAGGAGGAGTTGTGGTAGTGCTCGATGACGTTCACCTTATTGGAAAAGCAGCAGGCCACGCTGAGCTTCACCTTGTACTCCGGCTTGTCCGCCCGGTCCCGGCCCTTCTTCTCCGTCTGCCAGAACACCGGGGCTGTCAGGCTCCCCTCGCCGGCCAGCTCCGTCACATAGTCCATGATGCCGTTCTCGTAGAGGAACTCCGTCTCCTCGAACCGGCCGGGCTCCGTCTCGTTCCGGAACCGGAAGGTGACGCCGGCGTTCACCACCGCCTGGCGCTTCATCACGTCGGTGAAGTACTCCGCCGGGATGGCGATGTCGGTGAACACGTCCAGGTCCGGCAGCCAGCGGGTCCGGGTGCCGGTCTTTTTGGCCTGGGACTTGGGCAGGGGCGTCTTGCCCAGCTCCCCCGCGATCTCGCCCCGCTCGAAGTGGAGGGCGTACTCGAACCCGTCCCTCCAGACGGTGACGTCCATGTACCGGGAGGCGTACTGGGTGGCGCAGGCGCCCAGGCCGTTGAGGCCCAGAGAGTACTCGTAGTTGTCGCCGTCGCCGCTGCCGTACTTGCCGCCGGCGTACAGCTCGCAGTACACCAGCTCCCAGTTGTACCGCTGCTCCTTCTCGTTCCAGTCCACCGGGCAGCCCCGGCCCGCGTCCTCCACCTGGATGGACCGGTCCTGGAATCGGGTGACGGTGATCACCCTGCCGTGGCCCTCCCGGGCCTCGTCGATGGAGTTGGAGAGGATCTCGAACACCGCGTGCTCGCAGCCCTCCAGCCCGTCGGAGCCGAAAATGACACCGGGCCGCTTCCGGACCCGGTCCGCGCCTTTTAATGCTGAAATGCTCTCATTGCCGTAATCCTGCTTCTTGGTTGCCATCTGTTCCTCCGTCAAGGCGGTAAACCGCCGGGTTCTCAAAGAAAGGGCGCATATCCGCCCCCGCATGCGGACAGGCTATCACCGCAGCCTCCGGGCCGCGGTGCCGCCGGAAATGTCCCGGATCCCCGTCCGTTCTGCGGATATTGTACCATATCCGGCCATCGGGTTCAAGGGGCCGCCAAAAAGCCGCCCGCTTCTTCCCTTTTCTCCCACTTTACAGAAATTTCACAAAAATGTTGTTGCGTAAAATTTCCCATAACCAGACCGTCACCCGCCTGAAAGTCCCCGCCCCATGGGTTTTGCACATTCTCCACAGAGTTTTCCACACCGTTATGTCAACTCCGTAATTCCGCAAAAAATACGCCCCCTGTCCGGCGCCCGCGCTCCGGCCGGTTTTCCTCCCGTTTTCCTCGGAATTGTTGCATTTGCCATATATAAAAATATTCGGATATGCTAATTTAACATCAGAAATCCTCTCCTGCAGGAGGCGGCGTCCCCAGCGGGATCCGTCATCTGCCCATTCCTTCCAATCTGTCGAAAAAAGGAGTTTTATCATGAAGTTCTATATCTGCAGACACTGCGGCAATGTCATCACCAAGCTCACCTCCGCTCAGGTCCCCGTCAAGTGCTGCGGCGAGGAGATGCAGCTGCTGGAGGCCGGCGTCACCGATGCCGCCCAGGAGAAGCACGTGCCCGCCGTCACCGTGGAGGGCAGCCTCGTGAAGGTGAACGTGGGCTCCGTCACCCACCCCATGACCGCCGAACACTTCATCCAGTGGGTGGTGGTGGAGACGGACCGGGAGGCCCTGATCCACTGGTTCCACCCCGACGAGGCGCCGGAGGCGGTGTTCGCCCTGGCGGAGGGCCAGACCGCCAAGGCCGTCTACGCCTACTGCAACCTCCACGGCCTGTGGAAGCAGGACCTGTAAGCAGTCTTCACCCCGCAAAGACGCCCGGCACCACATGGTGCCGGGCGTCTTGTTTTCTGAGCGGACGGCTGTTTTACCCGTTCAGCAAATTGGTCATGCTCCGCAGGCTGACACCCAGGGTGGACAGGTTGTGGAGCATGGCGGAGGCGGCAGGAGCCAGCGCCCCGGCAGCCCCCAGGGCGATGAGGGTGCCGTTGAAGCCGATGACAAAGCGGTAGTTGGCGTCGATCCGCCGCGATGGTGACGTCGGCGATCTCCCGGGCGATGGCGGCGCCGTCGCTGACGGCGATGCCCACGCTGGCGGCGGACAGGGCCGGGGAGTCGTTGATGCCGTCCCCCGGCATGATGACGGTGTGGCCTTTGGCCCGCCCCGGCAGAACAGCAGCTCCAGCCGGCCCCGGCCGGGCGGCGGCGCGGCACAGCTGCCGCCTGCCGGAAGGACGGCGGCACAGAGCGCCAGCCCCGGGGCGGGGGCCGCCATCCGGACCCCGGCAGCGCTCTGCGGCGGCCCTCATCCCAGCAGCTGCAGGACCACGCCGTAGACCACCGAGGCCACGGTGCCGAACACGATCACAGGCCCGGCGATCAGGAACATCTTCGCCGCCATGCCGGTGACAAAGCCCTCGCTGCGGAAGTCGATGGCCGGGGACACCACGGCGTTGGCAAACCCCGTGATGGGCACCAGCGTCCCGGCGCCGCCGAACCGGGCCAGCTTGTTGTAGAGGTTCAGCCCCGTCAGCAGGGCGGACAGAAACACCAGGGTGCAGGAGGTGGCGGTGCCCGCCTGCTGCTCCGTCAGACCGGCGGCGGTCCAGCCGTTCAGGATCAGCTGGCCTGCCGCGCAGATGGCCCCGCCCACCCCAAAGGCCAGGGCGGTGTTTTTCAGCAGCGGCGATTTTTTCGCCTTCCGCTTCACATACTGCTGATACTCCTGGGGCGTCATATCCATAACGATCCTCCCTTTCAGGCTGTTTTCCATAGGGTCCCCGCTCCATGAAAAAGTATGCGCCCTTGCAAAGCGGGGCGGAAGGGAGTACACTGGTGTCCAATGACCTGTGTGTTTGGAGGAATTCTCATGAAACCCACTCCGGCCCCGCTGGGCCTGTATCTCCACATCCCCTTCTGCAGGAGCAAGTGCGTCTACTGCGACTTCTACTCCCTGCCCCGGTCCGAGGACCGGATGGATGCGTATGCCGATGCCCTCTGCGCCCATCTGACGGAGACCGCCCCCTTCGCCGCCAACCATCTGGTGGACACGGTGTACTTCGGCGGCGGCACGCCCAGCTATCTGGGGGCCAAGCGGCTGGCAAAGATCCTGAAAGTCATCCTGAAAAAGTTCAGGGTGGCCAAGGACGCCGAGATCACCCTGGAGGCCAACCCGGACTCCGCCGGGGACTGGAAGGCGCTGCGGACCCTGCGCAAATGCGGCTTCAACCGCATCTCCCTGGGGATGCAGTCCGCCGACGACACCGAGCTGGCAGAGATCGGCCGGGTCCACACCATGGCCCAGGTGTCCGCCGCCGTGGAGGCCGCCCGCAAGGCCAAATTCCAGAATCTGTCCCTGGACCTGATCTACGGCCTGCCCCATCAGATCCTGGAGGGCTGGCAGAAGACCCTCTCCGCCGCCGCGGACCTGGAGCCGGAGCACCTGTCCTGCTACGGGCTGAAGGTGGAGGCAGGCACGCCCCTCTTCGACCGGAAGGACACCGCCGGCCTGCCCGGGGACGAGGCCCAGGCGGACATGTACCTGTACGCAGTGGAATTTCTGAAGGCCCAGGGCTATGAGCAGTACGAGATCTCCAACTTCGCCAGGCCCGGCTTCGCCTCCCGCCACAACCTGAAGTACTGGACCCTGGGGGAGTACGCCGGGTTCGGCCCCGGCGCCCACTCGGACTTCGGCGGCGTCCGGTACGCCTACACCCGGGACCTGGAGGCCTACATCCGGGGCGTGCGGGACCATGCGCCCATGCTGTCGGAAAGCGAGCGCATCCCGCCCCTGGACCGGGACACGGAGTGGATCATGCTGGGTCTGCGGACCACGGCGGGGCTGGACCCCAAGGTGTTCGAAAACCGCTTCCGCCGGCGCTTTGCCTGCTTCCTGCCCTTCCTTCGCCAGTGCGCCGGGGCCGGCTACGCCGTGGAGGAGGACGGCTGCTGGCGCCTGACGCCCCGGGGCTTTCTGGTGTCCAACCAGATCATCGGCGGAATGCTGGACGCCCTGGCCGCCGACAAGCAGCGCCGGGCAGAGGCCGCCGCCCGGGGAGACTTCCGGGTCCATCTGGACTGAGGCGGCAGTCTGCCTGCGGAAAGCAGGGGCCCGGCAGAGAGATCCGTCTCTGCCGGGCCCCGCTCTTCAGTTTTTCCGGACCCGGATGGCGTTCACCGGGCAGCCGTTGGCGGCATTGAAGGCCCCCGTCTCCTCCGCCGCCGTCCGGGGCTGGGCCTGCACCACAGACACCCGCCCCTCGATTTGGAATACCGCCGGCACCGCCGCCGCGCACATCCCGCAGCCGATGCACCGGGACGCGTCCACACTGACCATCATGCGCTCCCTCCTCTTTTCCGCGGGCTGTGCCCGCTCCTGTTGGATCTTGCCCCTATTGTAATCCTTTTTTCCGCGCTCTCCAAGTCTTTTCTGCGGGGCCGGAACTTTTCCGCCGGGAAAATCGTCTTGTTAAAAGGGCGCAGGCGCGCCCTGTCAGATTTTGTCACCGCTTTGGGATTTACTTTTCCGGCGGTCTATGCTATGCTGGAAGAGATTATGTAGACCACTTCGGCCGCTTATGGAGGTATGACATGAAAACGTTCCTGCGCAAGACCCTGTCCCTGTTTCTGGCATTCACGCTCCTCTGCTCGCTGGGCCTCTCCGCCGCCGCTTCCGATGCGCTGGGGGAGGATCTGACCTCCGAGAACACGCTTCTGAACCAGAAGACCCAGCTCTCCACCAACGTGTTCTGGAGCACGGCCTACTCCGATCTGCGGACGGAGAACGTCATCACCTACGAGCCCAACGAGGACGTGACTCCCATCGTCACCTACGGCGGGTCCCTGACGGCCCGCACCACGGTCACTGCCGCGGCCCGGGCGCTGGAGGCCCAGGGCTACCGGGTGGTGGCCGGCATCAACGGCGACTTCTTCAACACCTCCAACGGCCTGCCCATCGGCCTTCTGGTGTCCGACGGGAAGCTGCTCAGCAGCGACGGCGGCTACTACGCCATCGGCTTCCGGGACGACGGCTCCGCCGTCATCGGCAAGCCCTCCCTCTCCGTCAGCGCCGATCTGGGCTATGCGCTGGCGGACAGCACCGGCTATACCGCAGAGGTCGTCCGTACCATCGCCGGCGTCAACAAGGCCCGGGTCTCCACCGGCGGCATCTACCTCTATACATACGACTTCAACGACCGGCACACCACCGGGAACACCGAGGCCGGCGTGGACGTGCTGTGCACCATCGTGGACGGCGCCCTCTCCATCGGAGAGACCGCCACGCTGCGGGTGGACCAGGTCATCGAGGCCACCTCTGCCACCTCCATCGGCCCGGACCAGGTGGTCCTCTCCGCCAACAGCCTCTCCAGCACCTATTACACGGACGCCCTGCGGAACGTTCCGGTGGGCAATGAGATCACCCTGACCATCACGGCCGGGAACGAGGACTGGAACGACGTGGTGTACGCCGTGGGCGCCCTGTACTCCCTGGTACAGGACGGCGCCGTGGTCTCCGGACTGCCCTCCGGCACCAACCCCCGCACGGCCGTGGGCGTCACCGCCGACGGCAGCGTGGTGTTCTACACCATTGACGGCCGCCGCTCCGGCCACTCCATCGGCGCCAGCCTGACCCAGGTGGCCCAGCGGATGATCGAGCTGGGCTGCGTGGCCGCCATCGGCCTGGACGGCGGCGGCTCCACCACCATTACGGTCACCCAGCCCGACGACACCACCGCCGCCACCATCAACCGCCCCTCCGACGGCAGCGAGCGGGCGGTGACCAACCACCTGTTCCTGGTGGCCAGCAATGAGCCCACCGGCCGTCTGGACCACTTCTACGTCCAGGCGGACAACGCCTACGTCCTGGCCGGCAGCAAGGTGGAGATCTCCGCCGCCGCCGTGGACACCAACTTCATCCCCATGGAGGACGAGGACTACGACCTGGACGCCTCCGACGGTGAGCTGGACGGCAACATCCTCACCACCCCCAGAGAGGGCGGCGAGATCACCGTCACCGCCTCCAGCGGCCGCAGAGAGGGCTCCACCACCGTCTACGCCATTGCCGATCCCACGGACATCGCCATCCGGAATGCCAGCGGCACCGTGGTCACCTCCCTGAACACCACCCTGGGCGCATCCACCCAGCTCACCGCCACCGCCGCCTGGAACCACATCTCCCTGAAGGCGGACGCCGAGGCCTTCACCTGGGAGGTGTCCGGCAGCATCGGCACCATCGATGAGACCGGGAAGTTCACCGCCTCCGCTCCCGGCACCGGCACCATCACCGTGTCCGCCGGCGGGCAGCGGATCTCCATCCCCGTCACGGTCTCCGGCACGGTGTCCTCCGGCGGCGTCATGGCGGTGGAGGACTTCGAGGGCTCCACCACCATCTTCCGGGGCACCGGCAGCAACATGGACTTCAGCCTGAACCACAGCGCCGACACGGTGCGGATGGGCAGCGGCTCTGCCAAGGTGGACTACACCCTGACAGAGACCGGAGCCTCCCAGGGTTCTTATACCTCTGAATGGCGGGCCTCCAACAGTACCGACATCGATCTCAATACCTACACCGCCCTCCACATGTGGGTCTACGGCGACGGTTCCGGCAACCAGCTCTATCTGTTGTACAGCAATGGCACCAAGGGCTATCTGGGACAGCTTGTCACCACGCTGGACTTCACCGGCTGGAAACAGGTGACGGTCTCCCTCACTTCGGAATACTTTGAGATCCAGGGCCTTTTGGTCCAGGCCCCCGCTACTTGGACTGAGACCGGCACCGTGTATGCCGACACGCCCCGCACCGGAACCATCTACATCGATCAGATCACCGCCACCGCGTCCGGCACGCCGGACACCGCCGTGCCGGAGATCACGCTGACCGCCGGCGGCGACACGCTGACGGCCACCGTCGCCGACGCCGTGGACGGCATCCTGCCCCAGTCCAGCATCTCCGTCACCTGGGACGGGGCGGACCAGACCTTCACCTACGACTCTGACACCGGTGCCCTCAGCACCACCCTGATCTCCGACGGACGGCCTCACCGCATCACGGTCACTGCCCGGGACGCCTCCGGCAACATCGGCCGGGCCTCCTACGACGTGCCCACCAGCGCCGACTGGGTCCCCTCCTTTACGGACACCCAGGACTACTGGGCGGCCTCCTATGTGGACTTCCTGTACAACGCCGGCATCACCACCGGCTATGACGACGGCACCTTCCGGCCCAACGACAACATCTCCCGCCAGCAGTTCGCCGTGATGCTGTTCCGCTATCTGGGGCTGGACGGCAGCCAGTATGAGAGCGTGACGCTGCCCTTTGCGGACACCGCCTCCATCGGCAGCTACGCCCTGACGGCGGTGAAGGCCCTGTACACGGAGGGTATCATCAGCGGCACCACCGGCAGTGACGGAAAGCTGTACTTCAATCCCGGCGGGTCCCTGACCCGTGCCCAGGCCGCCGCCATGATCGGCCGGACCCAGGACAAGGGCTACGCCACCGTGGAGCTGACCTTCTCCGACGCGGCCTCCATCCCCTCCTACGCCACCTTCTATATCCAGACCATGGCGGCCCAGGGGGTCATCAGCGGCTATGCCGACGGCACCTTCAAGCCCGGCTCCAACATCACCCGGGGCCAGATGGCCAAGATCCTCTACACCCTCATGTAACAGCCCTGCAAAAGTCCGGCGCGGATGCGCCGGACTTTTTTGTGGGTTTTTCCGTTGACGGGGCCGGGGAAAAGTTGTAAAGTAAATGTATCACACAGCCCTTCCGCGGCAGGAGGGCCGGCAGTTTTCTGCTGTTCCGGCGCCGGACCGGCGCACATGTCAGGGGGGATCCGCCGCCGGGCCGCTGGCGCGGCCCCTTCCAAATCCGGAATACAGATCCGCCCATCTGACATTCTGCCCCGGCGGGGCGGGATGTCTTATTTTGTCAGGAGGGGATCGGATGGCCCTGCGGCGCGCTGCCCATCTGGATACGATGTACCAGGAGCTGCCGCTCCCGGACCGCTTTCAGGCGGCCAGGGACGACGGCTTTGACGCCGTGGAGCTCTGGAGCTGGGAGGACCGGGATCTGGCGGCAGTGCGGGCCGCGGCGGACCGGGCGGGCATCTCCATCTGCTGCTGCGACGGAGACGGCCCCGTCTCCCTCATCGACCCGGACCGGCGGGAGGCGTATCTCGGGTACCTCCGCCGCTCACTGGCGGCCGCCTGCCTCCTGGGCGTCCCCGGCGTCACCATCCACTCCAACGGCCTGGGGCCGGACGGCGGTGTGCTGGACCCCCGGGACGACCTCTCCCACACCGTGAAGCTCTGCGCGCTGTACGACGGTCTGCGGGCCTCCGCCGCCCTGGCGGAGCAGGCGGGCGTCGACCTGTACCTGGAGCCCCTGAACGTCACCACGGACCATCCGGGCAACTTCCTGCGGGATACCCGGACCGCGGCGGAGCTGGTGCGGCTGGTGGGCTCCCCCCGGCTGCGGGTGCTGTTCGACCTCTACCACATGCAGCTGAGCGAGGGGCACCTCTGCGACACCATCCGGCAGTATGCCGACACCTTCGGCCACGTCCACGCGGCGGACGCCCCCGGCC
This sequence comes from Oscillibacter valericigenes, assembly GCF_016902445.1. Classification (GTDB taxonomy): domain Bacteria; phylum Bacillota; class Clostridia; order Oscillospirales; family Oscillospiraceae; genus Oscillibacter; species Oscillibacter avistercoris. The sequence continues at coordinate 30,979 of NZ_JACSNX010000010.1, forward strand.
GCCACGAGCCCGGCACCGGGGAGATCGCCTTCCCCCGGGTGTATCAGGCACTGGAGCAGGCCGGCTACACAGGCTTTGTCAGCTATGAGCTCTTTCCCGCCCGCTCCACGGCGGAGGCGGTGGCGGCCATCCGGGCCTCCGGCTGACCGGACTCACATTTTCAAAGAAAGGAAGGGCCCCGTATATGCGGTCTCTCAAGACATATCTCCCCCGGTACCTCTGGTTCCTGGCCGGCGTGCTGATCAACTCCTTCGGCGTGGCGCTGATCACCCGGGCCGCTCTGGGGACCTCTCCCATCTCCAGCCTGCCCTATGTGCTCAGCTTCCGTTTCCCGGTGACGCTGGGGCAGTTCACCTTTGCCATGAATCTGTTCTTCATCCTGGGACAGGTCCTGCTGCTGCGGCGGGATTTCCAGCCCATCCAGCTGCTCCAGGTCGCCGTGAACGCGGTGTTCAGCGCCTTTATCGACGTGAGCATGGGGCTGCTCTCCTGGCTGGAGATCTCCTCTCTTCCCATGGCGGTGCTGGTCCTGGCCCTGGGCTGCGCCGTGCTGGCCTTCGGCATCAGCGTGGAGGTGGCGCCCCGGGTGCTGATGGTCCCCGGCGAGGGCATCGTCCAGGCCATCGCCGCCGTCACCGGCTGGCGCTTCGGCAATGTGAAGGTGGGCTTTGACGCCGCGCTGGTGGCCACGGCCCTGGTGCTGTCCCTGCTGTTCTTCCACAGGCTCCAGGGGCTGGGGGCGGGGACCATCCTCTCCGCCCTGGCGGTGGGCCGGTTCGTGAATCTGTACAACCGCAGGCTGCCGCTGATCTCCCGGATCTCTGCCCTGGCATCCTGAGATGCGAAAATGAGTGTTGCACTCGTGCAATTTTTATGGTATATTAGCAGATAAGTAAGTTGGCCTGCCGGCCAGGAAGGATCTGTGAACCCGCGTGGACGAACCTCCGTTGCCCACCCATACATATTATCAGAGCGTCTTTGGAAGGACAGTCTGCCCCTGTCAGGGGTGAGGCTGCCCTTTTCGTGTTTTGGTCCCTTTTTCTGCGTATTTTTTTGAGGAGTGATGATTTCCCCTATGGACAGTTCCACAATATCCATGATCGCGGCCATCGTTGTTCTGGTGACCATGTCAGCCTATTTCTCCGCCACGGAAACCGCCTTTTCCAGCATGAACAAGATCCGGATGAAGAGCCGGGCCGATGCCGGCGACAGGCACGCCCTCCTGGCCATGAAGCTGTCGGAGGACTATGACCGGCTGATCTCCACCATTCTCATCGGCAACAACATCGTGAACATCTCCGCCTCCACCGTGGGCACGGTGCTGTTCACCAAGCTGTACGCGGCCTACGGCCCCACCATCTCCACGGTGGTGCTGACGCTGGTGGTGCTGATCTTCGGCGAGATCTCCCCCAAGAGCCTGGCCAAGGAGCACGCGGAGGGCTTCGCCATGTTCTCCGCCCCCATTTTGCGGGTGCTGCTGGTGATCCTGCGGCCGCTGAACTTCCTGTTCTCCCAGTGGAAGCGGCTGCTGAACCTGATCTTCCGCCCCTCGGAGGACCCGGGCATCACGGAGGAGGAGCTGATCACCATGGTCTCCGAGGCGGAGAACGAGGGCGGCCTGGACCAGCATGAGAGCCAGCTGATCCGCTCCGCCATCGAGTTCGGCGATCTGGAGGCTGGGGACATCCTGACGCCCCGGGTGGACATCGTGGCGGTGGAGGACTCCGCCACCATGGAGGAGATTGCCGCCACCTTCGCGGAGAGCGGCTATTCCCGCCTGCCGGTGTACCACAAGGACGTGGACGACATTGTGGGCGTGATCCATGAGAAGGACTTCAACGCCGCCCGCTACCGGGGGCAGACGGACATCTCCGGCTGCATCACGCCGGTCCATTACACCACCGCCAACGCGGAGCTGGGGGCGCTGCTGCGGACGCTGCAGAAGAAAAAGACCCACATGGCCATCGTGGTGGACGAGTACGGCGGCACCGAGGGCCTGCTGACCATGGAGGACATCCTGGAGGAGCTGGTGGGCGAGATCTGGGATGAGCACGACGAGGTGGTGGAGTCCTTCCGCAAGCAGGCGGACGGCAGCTTCCTGGTGTCCGCCGGGGCGGATCTCACCGATCTGTACGATCTGTTCTCCATCAAGGGGGACTGCGACGCCAGCACCGTCTCCGGCTGGGTCATCGACCAGCTGGGCCGCCTGCCCCAGGCCGGGGACCGGTTCCAGGCGGAGGGCCTGGACGTCACCGTCACCCGTGTGGACCACCGCCGGGTGCTGGAGGTCCGGGTGGCTGTGGCCGCAAAGGAGCCGGAGCCTGCCGAGGCCGGAGCTGAACACTGATCCTCCGCCGCCCTGCCGGTGCATCGCCGGCGGGCGGCGGAGCTTTCTCACAAGGAGGTTTCATGTACGTCTATACCCTGGGCCAGTGGCTGCTGTTCTTCTTTCTCTACTGCTTTCTGGGCTGGGTGTGGGAGTCCTGCTACGTCTCCGCCAGGCAGCGCCGGTGGGTGAACCGGGGCTTCCTCCACGGCCCGTTGCTGCCCATCTACGGCTTCGGCGCCGTCATCATCCTGTGGGCCACTCTGCCGGTGCGGGGCAGCCTGCCCCTCATCTTTCTGCTGGGGATGCTGGCCGCCACGGCGCTGGAGTATGTCACCGGCGCCGCCATGGAGGCCCTGTTCAAGGTCCGGTACTGGGACTACTCCGGCAAGCCCTTCAACCTGAACGGCCACATCTGCCTCACCTGCTCTCTGGCCTGGGGGGCCTTCTCCGTCCTGCTGGTAAAGGTCCTCCACCCGCCCTTTGAGGATCTGGTGCTGCGGCTGCCCGCCTTCCTGGCGGACGCCCTGGCCTGTGTGCTGACGGTCTATTTCACCGCAGACACCGTCCGGTCCTTCCAGGCCGCCATGGACCTGCGGGAGATCCTCACCCGGCTTACGGAGGAGAATGAGGACCTGCGCCGCCTTGCCAAGCGGGCAGAGGTGATCTCCGCCTTTGCGGAGGAGGACCTGCGCCGCTTCCGGGAGAAGACGGAGGTAGAGCGGCTGCTGCGGCAGGAGCGCTGGGAGGATACGCTCCAGCAGCTCCGGGATGCCCGCATCAAGCGGGCCCGGCGGCGCCAGCTGCTGCTGGAGGAGTCCCTCCGCCGCCGGACCACTGCCAAGCTGAAGGCCCTGGACAATATCCGGGAGGCCCTGGAAGCCTACCGGGACCGCCTGGAGACAGCCAGGGACCTGACCGGAGAGGCCCTGGAAGCCCGTATGGCGGAGGTCCAGCAGCTGCTGGAGCAGCTCCGGGACCGGGAGGCCGTCATCCGCGCCCGCACGGCCAGGCGGTACCGTCAGTCCCTGCGGATCCTGCGGGGCAATCCCTCCGCCACCGCCAAGGCCTTTTCCGAGGCGCTGGAATCCCTGCGGAAGCTGGGCGACCGCCGGGAGGACGGCAAGTAAGCGCACAGCGGCACAGCCTTTCGGCTGTGCCGCTGTCTGTCTGCTGTCAGGAGGGCAGAGGGGCCTTCCCCTCCCCGGCGGGCGGGGAGGGCGGAAAATTCAGGATCCGGCGGATGGCCAGCGCATACACGGCGATGCTGACGACGGGGCCCAGAATGTCGGAGATGGGCTCGGCGTAAAAGGTGGCCCGGGCGCCGAAGGCCGCCGGCAGGGCGAACAGGGCGATAAAGTACACCGCCTTCCGGAAGGCGGACAGGGGCAGGGCCAGCTGCACCTTCCCCATGCCGGTGAACCCGTCCACAATGGCGTACTGCAGCCCCAGGGGGATCAGGGCCAGGGTGCAGATGTGGATGGCGTCCAGGGCCTCCGCCGCCAGCGCCGGCTCCGTGGTGAAGAGCCGCACGAACAGCGCGCCCCCCAGTCGGGCCGCCAGGAACAGCAGCGTCACATAGACCGCGCACAGCCCGGCGATGAAGGCCTGGGCCTTCAGGATGCGGTCCCGCCGCCGGGCGCCGTAGTTGTAGGCCAGGATGGTGCCGGTGCCGGCGGAGATGCCGCCCAGGGGCATGGTCACCACCAGCATGAAGCTCTGGGCGATGGTGGCGCAGGTCACCAGCCGGTCCCCCAGCTCCGCCCCGCCGTAGGACTGGAGGATGGCGTTCATGGAGATGATCATGATATTGTCCACGCCGATGATGAGGAAGGGCGTCATGCCCACCGCCAGGATGCGGAGCATCAGCCGCCCGTCATACCCGCCGAAGGTGACGGCGACGGGCACGGACTTGCTGAAGAGGAACCGCAGCACATACAGGCAGCTGGCCAGCTGGGAGAGCACCGTGGCCACAGCGGCCCCGGCCACCCCCATGTCGAAGCCGAAGATGAACACCGGGTCCAGAATGATGTTCAGCGCCGCCCCCAGCATGACGGAGATCATGCCCTTCCGGGCGTAGCCCTGGCAGATGATGAACTGGTTCAGCCCCAGGGCCAGCAGGTTGAACACCGTGCCGCAGAGGTAGACGGTGAAGTACGTATTGGCATAGCCGTAGGTGGCGCCGCTGGCGCCGAAGGCCATCAGCATGGGCTGCCGCAGGGGAAAGACCACCGCCATCAGGGCCACGGAGCAGACACACAGCATCAAAAAGCTGTTGGAGAGGATCTTCCGGGCCTCCTCCGTCTTGCCGGCCCCCATGCGGATGCTCATGAGGGGCGCGCCCCCCACGCCGATGAGGGAGGCAAAGGCGCCGATCAGCGTCACCACCGGGCCGCAGACTCCCACCCCCGCCAGGGCGGTCTCCCCGATCACCGGGATGTTGCTGATGTAGATGCGGTCCACGATGCTGTACAGCACGCTGACGAACTGGGCCAGCATGCTGGGGATGGCGATCCGCAGCACCAGGGGCCGGATGGGATCCGTGCCCAGATTGTTCTCCAGCTTCATAACAGGTCTCTCCTGAAACACACAAAAATCGGGCTGCCCGCATCGGACAGCCCTCTCATTATAATACAAGATTTTCAGTTTGCAACCCCGGATTCGCCCCGGAGAAGGTTGGCCAGCTCACGGCTCAGTGCCTCCGCCGTGCCGTTCCCGAAGTAGTCCAGCCGGACGATCCTGCCGTTCAGCCAAATTTTCCCGGTGCCGCTGTAGACATCAAACTCCCGCTCCGTGTCCTGGGGATCATACAGCGTCACGCTCAGGCTGCCGATGCCGGAGATGCCGGTCTCCCCCGTCAGGGTGTCCCAGCAGGGGTGCCAGGTGTAGCCGTCCAGCAGGGCCAGCACCGCCAGGGCCTGTTCGCTGCCCGCCGGGAGGGTGTACCGCTCCATGTCCATGGTGGGCCGGTTGTAGAAGTTCCCCTCGTCCCGGACTTCCTCCCAGCCGGTAGTGACAATGGAGGCGCTGATCTCCCGCCCCTCCAGACCCAGGGTGCCGGTGAGAGACCGGGGCCACAGCATCCAGAGGGCGAAGGCCAAAACAGCCGCCGCCAGCAGGATCAAAATCCCGTTTCGGAGTTTTCGAGCCATGAAAGCACCGCTCCCTTCCCGCAGTTACCCTCAGAATACCACAGGCAAAGGGCAGCTTCCATCAAATCCGTGTAAAATTTCCAGGCTTTACAGCCCCCGCAGGTCAAAGTCCGGGGTGTACTCCTCTTTGGCCGACGTCCGTTCCTGGGTGTAGCCGTCGGTGATGCCGCAGTTTTCCATGTACGCCACCGCCGCCCGGTACTCCGCCTTCGTCACGTGGCGGGCCATGCTGCCCACGGCCCCCGGCTGGGGGGTGTACTGGGCCATCAGGGAGAACAGCACCTCCCCGGGGCGGAAGGTCTCCGCCACCCAGTCGATGACCCGTCGGGTGTTTTCCAGCTCCCCCGGCAGCAGCAGGTGGCGGATCAGCACGCCTTGCTTCAGCAGTCCATTCTCCATCCGGTACGGCCCTGTCTGGCGGAACATCTCCAAAATGGCCCGGCTGGCCCAGTCAAAGTAGTCCGCCGCGGCGGAGTACTTCCGGGCGGGCTCGGGGAGGGCGTACTTCAGGTCCGGCAGATACACCCGGACCTTCCCCTCCAGCCGCCGGAGGGTCTCCGGCTTCTCGTAGCCGCCGCAGTTCCACACCACCGGCACGGGCCACTCCTCGTCCCCCAGGGCCTCCAGAACGGCGTCGGTGAAGTGGGTGGGGGTCACCAGGTCCAGGCAGGCGGCGCCCTGATCGATCAGCTCGTGAAAGATCTCCCGCAGCCGCTCCACGGTCAGGGGCTTCCCCACGTCCCCCTGGGAGATGGGCTTGTTCTGGCAGAAGCAGCACCGGAGATTGCAGCCGGAGAAGAACACCGTCCCGGCCCCATGTTCCCCCACCAGGCAGGGCTCCTCCCACTGATGGAGCATGGCCCGGGCCGCCACGGGAAGGCTGGGCTGGCGGCACACGCCGCCCCCCTTCGTCTCCGTCCGCTCCGCGCCGCAGTCCCGGGGGCACAGGCGGCAGATCACAGCAGGTCCTCCGGGTGGAAGTCCGGGCCCAGGTCCCCGGCCATCCAGTGTCTGCGGCACAGGCCGATGTACTGGTCATTGGCCCCCAGCACCACCTGCTCGCCCTCCTTGAGGACCTTGCCGGTGTGGTCGAACCGGGCGTTGAAGGTGGCCTTCTTGCCGCACCAGCAGATGGTCTTGACCTCCTCGATCTTGTCGGCCATCACCAGCAGGGCCTCGCTGCCGGGGAACAGGTCCCCCTTGAAGTCCGCCCGCAGGCCGTAGCAGATGACGGGGATGCCCAGGTCATCCACCAGACCCACCAGGTACATGACCTCCTCCTTTGTCAGGAACTGGGCCTCGTCCACGATGACGCAGGCGTTCTGCTGCAGCTCCATGACGGAGAGCTGCTGCATCTCGTCAAAGTAGATGCAGGGGTAGGTGAGGCCGATGCGGGAGACCACCATGTGGTCCCCGTCCCGGGTGTCCAGCCGGGGCTTGACCAGCAGGGTTTTCTGCCCCCGCTCCTCGTAGTTGAACCGGGTCATCAGGGCGTTTGCGGTCTTGCTGGAGCCCATGGCCCCGTATTTGAAATAGAGCTGTGCCATTTGTCTGTTTTCTCCCTCTCTATGTATCTTCTGTCTCGTCTGTCCGGCAGTCTGCCGGCGCTGTCCGCTCTCCGCTGTTCTCCGCCGGGGGGATCTTCCACATGTTCCCGGGGGCCTCCAGCACCATCCGGCGGCAGGCACGGCAGAGCCAGGCCGTGCGGTGGGGTGTCATAAGGCCCCCTTCTGTGTCTACCCGGATGATATTGCCTCTCCCCGCTCCCAGCCAAAACTTCCTGGCAGTCGGAACGCCCCGGATCCAGAACACTCCCCGGGAACCGGAGAGATATCCCATTTCCATCTCCCGCCCGCACCAGGGGCAGGCCATGGGCGGGGGGCTTTGTGATCCCGCATCTCTTGACTGAAACGGTATCCTGCATGCGCTCCGGTCCTGTGTCTCGCCGTCAGGGGATACCGGAGGTTCCTCCTCCCGCCTGACCGGATCCCGCCGCTCCGGCGCATAGTCCCAGGGGTCCTCGCTTTTCTTCCAGAAGGGCATCACACATCCTCCTCGTCCTGCGTCCGCGCCCGGCGGACGTGGGCATCAAAGGTCTCTCCCGTCCGCCGGGGCAGAAAAGAGATGGGCGCCGGCGTCTCCCGGCCGTGGTAGTAGCACCACAGCCACCGCAGGCACCAGACCAGCTTGCGGATCAGCAGGGCCAGCAACAGCAGCCCCGCCAGATTGATGAGTTCCATGGTGCCTCACTTGTCCTTTTCGTCCTCGTCGTCCACGTCCTTGTAATCCACCGTGTACACGGGGCCGTGGAATTTGGGCTCCTGCCTGTCCTCGTCCCGATAGCGGGCAGAGGTCTTTTTCAGCCGCCGTGCCACCAGGATCACCGCCACGATCAGCAGGATGGGCACCGCGAACCGCAGCGCCAACAGCAAAAAGCTCCCCAGCAGCCGGAACAGCGTCAGGGGCAGGCCCACCAGCAAGCTCATTTGTCAGTCCTCCTTCCAGCCGCCCAGGCGGCGCTTTGCCTCCTCGGAATACCGGGCAAAAGCCGAGGGCACCGCCCGCTCTCCCAGCTCTTCGGCGCCGGCCCAGACAAAGTCCGCCGGACCGTCTCCGGCCACCTCCAGGGTGTAGCCGGTCATGTGCCACTCCACATGGGTGAAGATGTGCTTGGCGGTCAGGCGGCTCTCCCACTGTTTAGGCGTCAGCCCCCAGCTCTCCACCACGGCGGAGGCGGCAGCCTCGTCCAGAGTCCCCTCCGCATTGGGGAACTCCCACAGCCCCGCCAGCAGCCCGGTCTTGGGCCGCTTCCGCAGGGCCACCTGCCCCTGCCGCAGCAGCAGGAACACCGTCCGCTCCTCCACCCGGCGGGGCTTTTTGGCCCCCTTCACCGGCAGGTCCTCCGCCGTGCCCCGGAGACGGCCCAGGCAGAAGTCCCGGGCCGGGCACTCCAGACACCGGGGCGGGCCGTTGGGGGCGCAGACCGTGGCCCCCAGCTCCATGGTGGCCTGGTTGAAGACGCGGATGTCCTCCGCCGTCTCCGGCATGACGGCCTGGACCTGGGCCCGGACCGCCTTTTTGACCTTCGGGTCCGCGATGTCGTCATGGCAGTCCGTCAGCCGCATCACCACCCGCAGCACGTTGCCGTCCACCGCCGCCTCCCGCTGCCCGAAGGCGGCGGAGGCGATGGCGCCGGCAGTGTAGTCCCCGATGCCGGGCAGTTTCAGCAGTCCCGCATAGGTGTCCGGGAATCGGCCGCCCTGCTCCGCCACGATCCGGGCGGTCTTCTGCAGGTTCCGGGCCCGGCTGTAGTAGCCCAGGCCCTCCCACAGCTTCATCAGCCGCTCCTCCGGGGCGGCGGCCAAAGCCTCCACCGTGGGGAAGGCCGTGAGAAACCGGGCATAATACCCCAGCACCGCCGCCACCCGGGTCTGCTGCAGCATGATCTCCGACACCCAGATGCGGTAGGGGTCCCGGGTCCGCCGCCAGGGCAGGTCCCGGGCATTGGCCCGGTACCAGTCCAGCAGAGGCGCCGGCAGGCGCTGTAAGATGTTTTCAGTTGTCAAATTCTCCTGGGACATGGTATGATTGTACCAGATCCGCCAAACGGATACGGCACCCTTTCCGAAGGTCCGCCGCCGTGCCGCCCCCGGCCGCACAGGCACTGCGTTTCGGTTATTGTACCACATCCGGCGGAAACTTCCCACCCCCTGGGCAAAAATTTTGAAAGTTCCTTGACCTTCCCCCGGGTGGAAGGTGTATGCTGCCCACAGATGTGAGGTGATACGCTTGAAGATCAACGAGGTGGAGGCCCTGGTGGGCATCACCCGAAAGAACATCCGCTTCTACGAGGCGGAGGGCCTGCTCTGTCCCCGGCGGAACAGCCAGAACGGCTACCGGGACTACGGGAACGCGGAGGTGGAGGCCCTGCGGCGGATCAAGCTGCTGCGGAAGCTGGGGGTGCCGCTGGAGGAGATCCGGCAGATGCAGCAGGGCGTCCACACGGTGGGAGACGGCATGCGCCGCCATCTCATCACGCTGGAGCGGGAGCGGAAGAACATAGAGTCCTCGCTCCGTCTGTGCGCCGGCCTGACGGACCGGCAGGAACCGCTGGAGGAGCTGGACGCCCAGGCGCTTCTGGACGAGATGGCCCAGCTGGAACGGGAGGGAACGACCTTTATGAACAAGCAGAAGCAGGACACGAAGCGCCGCCGGTATGTGGCGCCCGTGCTCGCAGCGATCCTGATGGCGGTGCTGATGGCAGGGCTGATCTGGCTCTTCCTGTGGGCCTTTGCCGTGGACCCGGCGGGGGCGCCGCCGCTGCCGGTGCTGGCCCTGTTCGTGGTCATTCCGGCCGCAGTGGTGGTGGGCGTGATCATCGCCCTGGTCCAGCGGATCCGGGAGATCGAGCAGGGGGAGGAAGACGATGCGAAACGATATTGAGAAGGCCCGGGAGCGGCGGCAGGCCATCCTCTCCGCCATCGTCTGCGGGGCGATCCTGCTGGTGCTGGCCGCCGGCCTGCTGTGGCTGCGGACGATCCCAGGCGTGTCGGGCTGGCTCTCCGGCCTGCTTCTGATCCTGGTGATTTTTGACCTTGCGCAGCTGGTGTCCCTGGGCAGAGCCCTGTGGGAGCGGCTGCGGGAAATCGAGAAAGGAGAACTGTATGATTCTGTTGACGATTGAGTATGTTCCCGGCAGGGAGATCGAGGCCCTGGGCCTGGTAAAGGGCACGGTGGTCCAGTCCAAAAACTTCGGCAAGGACTTTATGGCGGGCATGAAGACCATCGTGGGCGGTGAGATCAGGGGCTACACAGAGATGCTCATCGAGGCCCGGCAGATCGCCACCAAGCGGATGGTGGACGAGGCGGAAGCCCTGGGGGCCGACGCCGTGGTGGGCCTGCGGTACGGCTCCGCCTCTGTGATGCAGGGGGCGGCGGAGGTCATCGCCTACGGCACGGCGGTGAAGTTCAAGGGATGACCGTCACCTTTCTGGACCACAGCGGCTTCCTGGTGGAGCTGCCGGGGGTGTGTCTGCTCTTCGACTGGTGGAAGGGAGAGCTGCCCCCTCTGCCGGCGGGAAAGCCCCTGCTGGTGTGCGCCAGCCACCGGCACCCGGACCACTTCGACCCCAAGATCTTCTCCCTGGACGACGGCCGGCGGGAGGTCCGCTTCCTCCTGGGCAGGGGCATCCGCCTGACGGACCGGAATCGGGAAAAATGGGGGCTTTCAGAGGAAACCGCCGCCAAGTGCCAGGTGCTCTCCGGCGGGGAGACCGCCTCCCCCCTGTCCGGCGTCACGGTGGAGACGCTGCCCTCCACCGACGAGGGCGTGGCGTTCCTGGTGACGGCGGACGGTCAGACCATCTTTCACGCCGGGGACCTGAACTGGTGGCACTGGGAGGGGGAGGATCCCGCCTGGAACCGGAACATGGAGGCGGATTTCAAGCGCTATGCGGAGCCCCTCCGGGGCCGGCGGATCGACCTGGCCATGCTGCCTCTGGACCCCCGGCTGGGGGCGGACGGCTTCCGGGGTCCCCGATCCTTTCTGGAGCTGGCGGACATCCGCCGCTTCCTGCCCATGCACCAGTGGGGGGACTTCGCCTTTACGGAGCAGTTTCTGGCGGCCTGTCCCCAGTTCCGGGACCGGACCGTCCCTGTGGTGCGCCAAGGCCAGCAGTTCACATGGGAATAAGCGGCAAAAGCCGGACCCTTTCGGGTCCGGCTCTTTTCTGCGTGGAGCGTTCCGTGATCGTCACTCTCCACTCCTCGCTCTCTTTTCAGGCCTGGGGCAGGATCAGGCAGCTGCCGGTCACATCGGGACCGTAGGCCGTCAGCTCCGCCGCGAAGTCCGCGGCCTCGCTGGCGGCGGTGACCGCTGCCGTCAGCGCCGGGATCTGGTCCGCCGTGGTGACGGCGTAGATCCGGTCCACCAGGGGGGCGATGTCCGCCAGCACCAGGCCGGCGGTGTCGTCAGTCCCGGCGGTGAGGACCTCCGCCGGCAGCTCGATGGAGATGACCACGTCATATTCCGCCAGGGCGCTCCGCAGCTCCTCCAGGAACGTGCGGATGCTCTCCGCCCGGTCGGCGCCGTTGTAGTCGATCTTGTCCAGGGGGCCCGTTGTGGGATAACCCACGTCCGTCAGCAGGATCTCGTCAAAGCCCAGATCCGCGATCTCCCGGGCCAGGCCGCACAGGTACTGCCGGGCCGCCGGCTTGCTGGGGTCCAGCCAGTTCAGATCGTTCCCGTCATAGTAGATATAGCCGCCGGTGTTCTTCAGGCCCATGCCCTCCACGTCCGCCCGGGCAGCGATGGGGTCCAGGAAGCAGCTCATCCGGGCGATGGTGTGGTAGCGGCTCTCCGTCACCTCTGCCAGGGCCGCGGCGGTGTCCTCCGCCGTGCTCACCGTGCCGGCTGCGGCGCCGGCGGCTGCAAAGCAGATGTGTCCGGCGCTGTCCTTCAGCGTGACGGCGGCGGCGTTCCAGGCAGGGGCGGACATCATAGTGGCCCCCATCCATGTCTCCTGCCAGTCCGCCCGGGTCAGCGGTGCCGCCCCGGCGGAAAAGGCCGCCAGCTCTGCCGGTGCCTCCGGCTCCTGGACCGTGATCTCCACATTCTGCAGGGGATCCTCCTCTTCCGCAGGCGGAACGGATGCCTCCTGCCGCCAGGGCAGGTCCAGGCGGGCGTTGCCGTCCGCGTCGTAGACGATATACTCCTGCAGCCACAAAAAGCCCACTGCCGCCAGGATGATCAGCACCAGCACCACGGCCAGCGCGATCTTCCCCTTGGAAGTCCGGCCCCGGTAGCTGCGGTAGCCCTTTGTTCCTCCCATGCGGTCACCTCACTTCCGGAGAGCTGTCTCTCGTTCAGGGCTGGATGGCGTTGAGCTTCTCCACCCGCCGGGCGTGGCGTCCGCCCTCGAAATCCGTGGAGAGGAAGACCTCCACCATCCGCTCCGCCAGGTTCTTGCCGGTGAAGCCGGCGCCGATGGCCAGCATGTTGGCGTCGTTGTGGCGGCGGGTCATCTCCGCCTCCAGGGAGTCGGCGCAGTGGGCGCAGCGGATGCCCTTCACCTTATTGGCAGCGATGGAGATGCCGATGCCGGTGGTGCAGATGACGATGCCGTAGTCATATTCGCCGGAGGCCACGGCCCGGGCCGCCGCCTCGCCGAAGTCGGGGTAGTCGCAGCTCTCCGTGGAGTAGCAGCCGAAGTCCTTGTACTCGTGGCCCAGCTTTTCCAGCAGCTGGATGATGTCGCATTTCAGCGCGTACCCGCCGTGATCGGAACCCAGAGCGATTTTCATGGTGATCGATCTCCTTTTCAAGTTCTCCCATCCGCCGCCCGGGGATGGGAGTTGGAATTGCCTTTATTATAGCCAGATTTTCCCCGAAATGCAAATCACAAATCGTGCCACACCGGCTGGCCCTGCCGGAAGGTGCAGAACCGCCGGAAGCCGCACTCCCGGAGAAGGGCCTGCCCCTCCCGGATGGCGCAGCCCACGGCGTCCGGCGCGTGGGCGTCCGTGCCCAGGGTGATGACCTCGCCGCCCATGCCGCGGTACAGCTTCAGCCATTTGGCGTCCGGCAGGGGCGTGTTGCCCCGGTTGGTGTTCAGCTCGATGCCGATGCCCTTGGGGATGATGGTGCGGAAGATGTCCTCCATCTCTGCCTCAAAGCCGTCAAAGCTGACGTGCATGCCCCGGTTCTCGTTGAGATACCGCAGGGGCAGCGTCAGGTGGCCCAGCACGTGGAAGCCGCCCCACCGGGCCAGCCGCTGGATCTGGCCCAGGTAGTCGGCCAGGCAGGCCTGGGTCTCCGCCTCGTCCCTGGGGGCCAGGCTGTACAGGTCCCGGCCGTCCATCTGCTCCGACAGGATGTGGATGGACCCGATGACGAAGTCCAGCGCCGGGGCCCGGGCCATGATGGCCTCGCTCCTGTCCAGGTCCCAGACGGCGTCTCCCAGCTCCACGCCCAGCCGCAGGCGGATCCGGTCCCCCACCGCCGCCTGGGCGGCGCGGAACTCCTCCGTCAGCGGGGCCCAGTCATAGGTTTTGCGGGGCGCCGTGTTGCCGAACCAGATGGGCTCCACATGGTCTGTGAAGCAGATCTCCTGAAGCCCCTGCCGGATGGCGGCCTCCGCCATCTCGGTCATGGAGGAAAACGCGTCCGGCGAGACCCGGGAGTGGGTGTGATAGTCCGCGAAATACATGGTGCCTCACTTCTTGAACTTCTTGAAGAAGTCCTTCCGGCCCTGAGTCTCGCTCTCGCCCATGGTCTCGGCGAACTTCCGCAGGGCCTCCTTCTGCTCCTTGTTCAGATTCTTGGGCGTCTCGATATAGACGGTGACGTACTGGTCGCCCCGTCCCCGGCCGTTGATGGAGGGGATGCCCTTGCCCTTCAGGCGGAAGGTGGTGCCGGACTGGGTGCCCTCCGGCAGGGTGTACTTCACCTTGCCGTCGATGGTGGGGATCTCCAGCTCCGCCCCCAGCACCGCCTGGGTGAAGGTGATGGGCGCCTCGCACAGGACACTGGTGCCCTCCCGCCGGAACAGCTCATGGGGCCGGACGGTGATGGTGATCAGCAGGTCGCCCGCCGGGCCGCCGTTCTTGCCGGCGTTGCCCTGGCCCCGGATGGAGATGGTCTGGCCGTTGTCGATGCCGGCGGGGATGCTGGCCTGGATGGTCTTTTTCTTCCACACCATGCCGCTGCCCCGGCAGTCCTTGCAGGGCTGGTGGATGATGCGGCCCTTGCCGCCGCACTTGGCGCAGGGGGCGGAGGTGGCAAACACGCCCATGGGCGTCTGCCGCCGGACCTGGACCGTGCCGGTGCCGTGGCAGTCCGGGCACACCTCCGGCGAGGTGCCGGGGGCGCAGCCGCTGCCGTGGCAGGTGTCGCAGGTCTCGTACCGCTCCACGGTGACTTCCTTCTCACAGCCGAAGGCCGCCTCCTCAAAGCTGATGGCGATGGACATGCGGATGCTCTCGCCCCGCTGGGGGGCGTTGGGATTGGTGCGCCGTCCGCCGCCGAACCCGCCGCCGAAGAAGCTGCCGAAGATGTCCCCCAGGTCGCCGAAGTCGAAGCCCCCGTCGAACCCGCCGCCGAAGCCGCCGGCGCCGAAGTTGGGATCCACGCCCGCGTGGCCGTACTGGTCGTACCGGGCCTTCTTGTCCGCGTCGGAGAGGACCTCATAGGCCTCGTTGACCTCCTTGAACTTCTCCTCCGCCGACTTGTCTCCGGGGTTCAGGTCCGGGTGGTACTTCCGGGCCATTTTCTTATATGCCTTTTTGATCTCGTCCTCCGAAGCCCCGCGGCTCACCCCCAGGACCTCGTAGTAGTCTCGTTTCTGTTCTGCCATAGAATCACCAACTTTTCAATTAGGAATTAGAAATTAGGAATGAGGAATTGTGGTGTCCGGCAAGGCCGGACGGATCTTATGGTTCCATCCGCCTGCGGCGGATTTCATAACTCCTAATTCCTAACTCCTAATTCCTAACTCGCGCGAGCGTGCCGCGCAGGCGGGGTGTCCCCCCGCCCGCGCGGCCGCATGATGTCTTGTTACTTCTTGTTGTCGTCATCGTCGACCACCTTGTAGTCGGCGTCGTAGTACTGGCCCTGCTGGCTGCCGGCATCGCCGCCGGCCTGCTGCTGGGCACCGCCCTGGGCGCCCTGGGGATTGGCCTGCTGGTACAGCTTCTCGCTGACGGCGTAGAAGGCCTGGGTCAGCTCGTCGGTGGCGGTCTTGATGGCCGCGGTGTCCGTGCCCTTCAGGGCCTCCTTCAGCTTGTCGATGCCGGCCTGGACCTTGTTCTTGTCGTCGGCGGGGATCTTATCGCCCATCTCGGAGAGGGTCTTCTCGCTCTGATAGACCATCTGGTCGGCCTGGTTGCGGACCTCGACCTCCTCCTTCAGCTTCTTGTCCTGGGCAGCATACTGCTCGGCTTCCTTCACAGCCTTCTCGATGTCCTCCTTGCTCATGTTGGAGGAGGAGGTGATGGTGATGTGCTGCTCCTTGCCGGTGCCCAGGTCCTTGGCGGAGACGTTGACGATACCGTTGGCGTCGATGTCGAAGGTCACCTCGATCTGGGGCACGCCGCGGCGAGCCGGGGCGATGCCATCCAGGTGGAAGCGGCCCAGGGACTTGTTGGCGGCAGCCATCTCCCGCTCGCCCTGGAGGACGTTGACCTCCACGCTGGTCTGGTTGTCGGCGGCGGTGGAGAAGATCTGGCTCTTCTTCACGGGGATGGTGGTGTTCCGGTCGATCAGCTTGGTGAACACGCCGCCCATGGTCTCAATGCCCAGGGACAGGGGGGTGACGTCCAGCAGCAGCAGGCCCTTCACGTCGCCGGTCAGCACGCCGCCCTGGAGGGCAGCGCCCATGGCCACGCACTCGTCGGGGTTGATGCCCTTGAAGCCCTCCTTGCCGGTGAGCTTCTTCACCTCGTCCTGCACGGCGGGGATCCGGCTGGAACCGCCCACCATCAGGACCTTGGAGATGTCGCTGCCGGTGAGGCCGGCGTCGTTCATGGCCTGGCGGACCGGGCCGGCGGTGGCCTCCACCAGGTGGGCGGTCAGCTCATTGAACTTGGCCCGGGTGAGGGTCAGATCCAGGTGCTTGGGGCCGGTGGCGTCGGCGGTGATATAGGGCAGGTTGATGTTGGTGGTGGTGACGCCGGACAGCTCCACCTTGGCCTTCTCGGCGGCCTCCTTCAGCCGCTGCATGGCCACCCGGTCGGTAGACAGGTCCACGCCGTCGGTGCGCTTGAACTCGCTGACCATCCACTTCATGATGCACTCGTCGAAGTCGTCGCCGCCCAGGCGGTTGTTGCCGGCGGTGGCCAGCACCTCGATGACGCCGTCGTCAATGTCCAGGATGGACACATCGAAGGTGCCGCCGCCCAGGTCGTACACCATGATCTTCTGGCTCTGCTCCTTATCCACGCCGTAGGCCAGGGCCGCGGCGGTGGGCTCGTTGATGATCCGCTTCACATCCAGGCCGGCGATCTTGCCGGCGTCCTTGGTGGCCTGGCGCTGAGAGTCGGTGAAGTAGGCGGGGACGGTGATGACCGCCTCGGTGACGGGAGCGCCCAGATAGGCCTCGGCGTCCGCCTTCAGCTTCTGCAGGATCATGGCGCTGATCTCCTGGGGGGTGTAGGACTTTCCGTCCACGGTGACCTTGTAGTCAGAGCCCATCTCCCGCTTGATGGAGGAGATGGTGCGGTCGGGGTTGGTGATGGCCTGGCGCTTTGCCACCTGGCCCACCATCCGCTCGCCGGTCTTGGAGAACGCCACCACAGACGGGGTGGTGCGGTTGCCCTCCGCGTTGGGGATGACCACGGCCTCGCCGCCCTCCATGACGGCCACGCAGCTATTTGTCGTACCTAAGTCGATACCGATAACCTTAGACATAATGATTGCCTCCAATTTATCTCGAAATTTTTATCATTGATTGGAAATATACAGAATTAGGAATGAGGAGTTAGGAATTAGGAATTGTGGAATCCGCCTCCGGCGGATGAATTGGAATCTGCCCGGCTTTGCCGGACGCTCAATTCCTCATTCCTAATTTCTAATTCCTAATTCAGTTCGCCACCTGCACGATGGCGTGCCGGATGACCTTGTCGCCCAGCATGAAGCCCGCCTGGAATACCTGGCTCACCACATTCTCGCCGAAGTTCTCGTCGTCGATGTGCATGACGGCGTTGTGCTTCTCCGGGTCGAAGGGCGCTCCCTGGGCCTCGATCTCCGTGACGCCCAGCTTCTTCAGGATCTCCTGGTACTGGTGGAAGATCATCTCCAGCCCCTTCTTGTGGGGGGAGTCCTCGTCGCCCTCTGTGGACACGGCCCGCTCCAGGTTGTCGTACACCGCCAGGAACTCCCGGATGGTGTCCGCCTTGGCGTCCTGATAGAGGCTGTCCTTCTCCTTGGCGGTGCGCTTGCGGTAGTTGTCGTACTCCGCCGTCAGCCGCACGAACTGGTCCTTCACGGACTCCAGCTGCTTGGCGGCCAGCTCCGCTGCCTCCATCTGCTCCCGGGTCAGGGTGTAGGTCTTCTCCTTTTTCTTCCTGCCCTTGGGGGCCTTCTCCGTCTTCTCTGCGGTCTCCGGGGCTTCCTCTGCGGGGGGCGCCTCCTCCTGGGGCACCTCCTTCGGCTCCTCCGGAGTCTCTTCCGCGGGCCGCTTCGTCTCTTCGCTCATTTGTCTGTATCCTCCTTCGGGGGCAGCTCCTGTTTTCCAAACAGCCGCGTCAGCCCCTCCGCAAAGCCGGAGAGCCGGGCGGCCACCGCCCCGTAATCCATTCGTGTGGGTCCCACCACGCCGATCAGGCCCCGCATGTCGTCGCCGATGTCATAGCTGGCCACCACCACGCTGGTGTCCTGCAGGGCCTCGCTGACGTTCTCCGGGCCGATCAGGATCTTCATGGGCCCCTCGTCCGGCACCGGGAGGTTCTCCTTGCTGTCGGACAAAAAGCTCATCAGCTGGTGGGCCTTGTCGGCGTCCCGGAACTCCGGCAGCTTCAGAAGCTGGCTGGCGCCCACGGTGAACACCTCTTTCTGCCCCGCCTCCTCCAGCACATCCGCCGCATAGGCGATGGTCTGGCTCAGCAACAGGAACATCTGGGGGGACACCTGCTCGGACACGTCCATCAGCCGCCGGTTCATCTCGTCGGCGGAGACGCCGGTGAAGTTGCTGTTCAGCAGATTCACCAGCACAGGCATCTGCTCGGCGTCCACCTTCAGCTGCATCCGCAGCAGCTGGCTCTTCACCCGGTTGTCGCCCATCATCATGACCACGATGCAGCTGTGCTCATCCACCTGCAGCAGCTCGAACCGCCGGGCGGTCATCTGCTTCTTGCCGCTGGCGGCCACATAGGCGGGATAGTTCATCAGGGAGCTCACCGCCCGGCCCGCCTGGGAGATCACCCGGTCCAGCTCCTCCATCTTCATCTGGAGGGACTGGTTGATCCGCTCCGTCTCCGCGATGGAGAGCCGCTGGCGCTCCATCAGCTCGTTGACGTACAGCCGGTAGCCCTTGGGGGAGGGCACCCGTCCGGCGGAGGTGTGGGGCTGTTCCAGATAGCCCAGCTCCGTCAGGTCCGACAGCTCGTTGCGGATGGTGGCGGAGCTGACGCCCCCCATCTCCGCGGCGATGGCCTTGGACCCCACCGGCTCTGCCGTGCGGACGTAGTCCTCCACCACCACCTTCAGTATTTGCTTTTTCCGGTCCGTGAGCTCCACAAAAAGCACCTCTGGTCCAGAAGATCTGCGCATTTGGTTTTAGCACTCCTTCTCCCGGAGTGCTAAAATGAGTTTACCACCACGCCCCTCCATTGTCAACGGATGGATATAAACAAATTGTAAACAAATGTTGTGGGATCTTTGAACGTTTTTCCGCCCCTCAGACGCAGCGGGGCCAGCCGCCTGAGGCGGCTGGCCCTCTGGACTCTCAGATGCGGTTTTGAGGGGCTGCCGCGGCCGTGCGGGGCAGCATCCCCATCTGCCGGAGAGCCGGCTGCAGCGCCCGCAGCAGGACCACCAGCAGCACCGTCTGCACCGGCAGCATGATGAGGTTCTTTGCCGCGCTGAGGGAGGCGCTGGCATACCAGGTCTCCAGGCTGAAGCGGCCGTTGCTGTTGAGGATGGCCATCCACAGCGCCCCCAGCACCACGTTCTGCACGTTGGTCAGCAGCTTGGCGCAGAAGATGCGCCAGATCCGCAGGGGCGCCCGGTACAAAAACAGGGCGTAGGTCAGCACCCCCAGCATGGTGGTCAGGGTGTAGCCGGGGAAAAAGGGATACCCGCCGCCCCCGGTGAGGAAGAAGCTGAGGATGTCCTCCGCAAAGGCGAACAGCAGGCCCAGCACCGGGCCGCAGACCCAGGCGCAGACGGACCGGGCCAGGAACCCCCAGGTGACTTTGGCGCCGCCGAACAGGGGCACCGACGGCACCTGGGCCAGCACCACGCACATGGCGATCATCAGGGCGGCGAACAGCAGCTTCCGCAGGTCCCGGAGCTCCCGGGAGGCGTCCCGCCAGTACCAGGCGGAAAAGGGGTGGGTGTACATGAAAAGACCTCCTTCTGTTTTCGGCAGTCCGAAGCTCGGAAATGCCGCACAGAGGAAGGCCGAAACATCCCAGTATGCGGCAGCGGGATGCGGGACACACACTGCGGGCTCGCGGCCCTTTCGTCCGGAAAGCAACTCCCCGTCTTTCCGGCACTGGAATGACACGTATGTCCCTACTCTGCCTAGTTGGTTCCTGTCCATTATACGGCTTTCGGGGAAAAAAGCAAGGCCTTCCTGCTTTTCTGCAGCAGGGGCCTGTCCTTTCCGCCGCCCCGGCTTGCGGGGATCCCTCCCCTGTGCTAAGATGGCGGTAACCCGGAGGGAAGGAGAGGTCTTCACACCATGGTCATTCTGATCACAGGCGCCTCCCACACAGGCAAGACCCTGCTGGCGCGGAGGCTTGTCAGAAAATACGGCTGTTCCTGCCTGTCCATGGACCTTCTGAAAATGGGGCTCATCCGAAGCGGCAATACGCATCTCACCCCGGAGGATGACCAAGAGCTGGAAGCCTGTCTGTGGCCCATCGTGCGGGAGATCATCAAGACCGCCGTCGAGAACCGCCAGGACCTGATCGTGGAGGGCTGCTACGTCCCCGCCCGCTGGAGGTGGGACTTCCCGCCCGCCTATCTCCGGGAGATCCGGTTTTACTGCCTGGTGATGACCCCCGCATACGTCGAAGCGCATTTTTCGGACATCCAGAAATACGCCTGCGTGGTCGAGCGGCGCCTGGACGACTCCGCCTGCACGCAGGAAGCCCTGCTGGCAGACAACGCCCACTACCAGGAGATGTGCCGGACCTGGGGGTATCCCTGCATCCTGATCGACCGGTCCTACCATGTGGAGCTCCCCGAATAGGCGGAAAACACCCCAGGCCCGTTGGGCCTGGGGTGTTCTTTTGCTGAAAAGCCAGCCGTTACTGCGCGGCGCCGGCGGTCTCCGCAGCCTTTGCGGCAGCGGCCTTCTCCGCCTGGGCCTTCTTGATGGCCTTGTACTTCTCCTTCTCCTCCGCGGTGGCGATGGGAAGGATGGCGTCCCGCGGGCAGACCTTGGTGCAGAGCTTGCAGCCCACGCACTTGTCGTAGTCGATGACGGCCACGCCGTTCACCACGTGGATGGCGTCCTTCTTGCACTCCTTCTGGCACAGGCCGCAGCCGATGCAGGAGTGAGAGCAGACGCTCATGGCGGCCTTGCCCTTGTCCTGGTTGGCGCAGGCCACGTGGACCTTCTTGGAGACGGGCACCTCGGTGATCAGGTGGCGGGGGCAGGCCTTGGCGCAGGCCATGCAGTCGGTGCACTTGTCCGGATCCACCACGGCGGCGCCGTTGGGGCCGATGGACATGGCGCCGAACTGGCAGGCGGCCACGCAGGAGCCGAAGCCCAGGCAGCCGAACTGGCACTCCAGAGGACCTGCGGCCACCTTGGTGGCGGACAGGCAGTCCTTCACGCCGATGTACTCATACCGCTTGACGGCGTTGGTGCCGCCGTTGCAGCGGACGAAGGCCACCTTCCGCTCGCCGGAGGGGGCAGCCTCGCCCATGATGGCGGCGATGGCAGCGTGGTTCTCCGCGCCGGCGGGGGCGCAGGCGTTCACCGGGGCCTCGCCGGCCAGGATGGCGGCGGCGCAGCCGGAGCAGCCGGGATAGCCGCAGCCGCCGCAGTTGGCGCCGGCCAAGTGGCTGAGGATCTCCTCTTCCCGGGGGTCCTTCTTCACCTCGAAGATCTTGGAGGCCACGGCCAGGACGAAGCCGAACACGGCGCCGAGGACACCCAGCACCACGACGGCAGCAATGACATTACCGATATCCATTTTTCCTCTTGCCTCCTCTTACCAGACCTTCAGGCCGGAGAAGCCCATGAACGCCAGGGCCATCAGACCTGCGGTGACCAGGGCGATGGGGAAGCCCTCAAACGCCTTGGGATAGTCCGCGAACACCAGGCGCTCCCGGATGCTGGCGAACAGCACGATGGCCAGCAGGAAGCCCAGGCCGCCGGTGATGCCGTAGACCACGGACTCGATGAAGTTGTAGCTGTTCTGCACGTTCAGCAGCACCACGCCCAGCACGGCGCAGTTGGTGGTGATCAGGGGCAGATAGATGCCCAGGGCCGTGTACAGGGAGGGCATGGACTTCTGCAGGAACATCTCGATGAACTGCACCAGCGCGGCGATGACCAGGATGAAGGCCACGGTCTGCATGTAGTCCAGGCCGAACCGGCCCAGCACGAACTCATCCACCACATAGCACACGGCGGAGGCCAGGCCCATGACGAACGTCACGGCGATGCCCATGCCGACGGCGGTGTCGACTTTCTTGGAAACGCCCAGGAAGGGGCAGCAGCCCAGGAACTGAGAGAAAATGAAGTTGTTCACCAGGATGGCACCCAGGGTGATGGAGAGAAGATTGGTGATCTGATCCATTATTTGCTCTCCTCCTTATTCTTGGATTTGCTCAGGGCCCACTGCATGGCGGCGATCAGGCACGCCAGCACCAGGAAGCCGCCCACCGGCAGGGTCAGCATGCCCATGGGGAACTGCTCCGGCAGGATCTGGATGCCGTCCCCGCCGTTGAGGATGCCGCCGCCGAAGGTGCCGGCGCCCAGGAACTCACGGATGACGCACATGACCACCAGCACGGCAGTGTAGCCGATGCCCTGGAAGATGCCGTCCCAGAAGGAGGCCACCACGCCGTTCTTGTAGGAGAACGCCTCGGCCCGGCCCAGGATGATGCAGTTCACCACGATCAGGGGGATGAACACGCCCAGAGACTCCGACAGGGCCGGCACGAAGGCCTGGATCAGCAGGTCCACGCAGGTCACGAAGCCGGCGATCACCACGATGAACATGGCGATGCGGATCTTGTCGGGAATGATCTTGCGGATCGCGGCGATGATGATGTTGGAGAGGGTCAGGATCACCGTGACGGCCACGCCCATGCCGACGCCGTTGAACAGCGAGGTGGTGATGGCCATGGTGGAACACATACCGATGACCTGCACCAGCACGGGGTTATTGGTGATCAGGCCCTCCATAAACTGTTTGCGCAATTTCATGTAAATCGCTCCTCCCTTCTCAGCCTATGGCACCCACGGCGGCCAGGGCCGCGTTGACGCCGGTGGTGATGCCTCTGGTGGAGACGGTTGCACCCGTGATGGCGTCCACATTGGTGCCCACAGTCAGCGTGCCGTCCGCGGCGCTCTTGCCCACGAACTGATCCAGCACGCCCACGCCGGAGGCGGTGGGCTCATTGCCCACGACCTTCGTGCCGATGCCGGAGGTCTCGGAGTGGTTGATGACGGAGACGCCGGTGACAGCGCCGGACGCATCCACGCCCACCATCATCTCGATGGTGCCCTGAGAGCCGGAGGCAGACACGGTGACGGCATAGCCGCCGGCCTCACCGTTCACCTGGACCTCGTAGATGTCGCCCAGGGTGCCGCCGGCGGCGCTGGCCGCGTCGGTCATGGCCTGGGTGTTCTCCAGCGGAGATTCGGAGAAGGTGGTGTTGTCCGGGTCGGCCACGACTGCCAGCATGGCCTCCTGGGTCTTCTGCAGGTTGATCTCAGCGATGGGGCCGGCCGTCACGCCGTTGACCAGGCCCAGCAGGCCCGCCACGATGACGCAGGTGATGAACAGCGTCACCGTCAGCGTGATGATGTACTTGGGGTCCATATCGACCTTTTCCTTGGTCTTGACTTCGTTGCTCATTTCGCAGCCGCCTCCTTCTTCTCAGCGGATTTCACAACGCCGAAGCGAGAGGGCTTCACAGCCTTGTCGATCAGCGCCACCACCAGGTTCATGATCATGATGGAGTAGCACACGCCCTCGGGATAGGAGCCGAAGTAGCGGATGAACACGGTCAGCAGGCCGCAGCCCACGCCGAAGATCAGCTGGCCGGCCTTGGTGACGGGAGAGGTGGTGTAGTCAGTGGCCATGAAGAACGCGCCCAGCATCAGGCCGCCGCCGAAGATGCTGTACAGCATGAACTGCAGGTTGTCGGCGCCGCCCTTGGGGAACAGGAAGGTCAGCACGGCCACGGTGGCGATGTAGGCCGCAGGGGTCTGCCAGTTGATGACCTTGCGCCAGATCAGATACAGGCCGCCCACGATCAGCAGCAGGGCAGAGATCTCGCCCAGGGAGCCGCCGATGTTGCCCAGGAACATGTCCGTCACGCTGTACTGGCTGGTGAGACCGGCCATGTCGCCGCTCTTCATATAGGCCAGGGGCGTGGCGGCGGTGACCACGTCGGCGGTACCCACCACGGGCACCCAGCCGGCCTGGGGATCCGCCCAGGCGCCGCTCATGGTGCCGGCGTAGCTGGCCACCAGGGCGGCACGGCCCGCCAGCGCGGGGTTGATGAAGTTCTTGCCGATGCCGCCGAACAGCTGCTTGACCACCACGATGGCGAAGAAGTCGCCCACCAGGATCATCCAGTAGGGCATGTTCACCGGGCAGACAAAGGCCAGCAGGATGCCGGTGACCACGGCGGAGAGGTCGTTCACGGACTGGGGCTTCTTCATGATCTTGCGGTAGCCCCACTCAAAGAAGACGCAGCCGGCCGCGGACACAGCCGTCAGCAGCAGGGCGCGGAAGCCGAACTTCACGATGGCCCAGATCAGGGCGGGCATCATGGCGATGATGACATCCAGCATGATGGAGCGGGTGTTCTCCGCCGCCCGGATGTGGGGAGAGGAAGTGGCGATCAGTTTGAGATTCTTGTAGTCAGTCATTTCGCAGCGGCCTCCTTTGCTTCTTCGGCCTTTTTCTTTGCCTCGGCGGCGGCCCGGTCAGCCGCGGCCTTGTCCTTCACCAGCTGCTTGCCGGTCTTGAACATGTGGGTCAGGTGCATCCGGGCCGGGCAGATGTAGGAGCAGGCGCCGCACTCCATGCAGTCCATGATGTGGGCGGCATTCAGCTCCTCCACCATGCCCTTGGAGGCGTACTGGTACATGAACAGGGGCTCCAGGTGCATCGGGCACACGGACACGCACTTGCCGCAGCGGATGCACTGGGGGTTCTCCACGGTCTTCTCCTCATTCTCGCAGAAGGCCAGGATGGCGCCGGTGCCCTTGGCCACGGAGATGTCCGCGGTGTACTGGGCCATGCCCATCATGGGGCCGCCGGCGATCAGCTTGAAGGTGCCGTCCTTCAGGCCGCCGCAGGCATCCAGCAGATTGGTGACGGGGGTGCCGATGGGGCACTCCAGATTCTTGGGCTCCACCACGCCGGAGCCGGAGACGGTGACGATCTTGCGCACCACGGGCATGCCGGTGGTCAGGGCCCGGTAGATGGCGCAGGTGGTATTGATGTTGAACACGGCGCAGCCGATGTCGGCGGGCAGCCCGCCGGGGGGCACCTGACGGCCGGTGATGGCCTGGCACAGCTGCTTCTCACCGCCCTGGGGGTAGCGGCAGCGCAGGGGCTCCACCACCACGGGGGCCTTCTGCTCCGCGATGACCTTGTTCATGGCGTCGATGCCGTTCTGCTTGTTGTCCTCCACGCCGATGACGACCTTGTCCACGCCGAACATCTTGGCCAGGAACTTGGCGCCGCCGATGATCTCCTCGGGACGCTCCAGCATGGTGCGGTGGTCGCCGGTGATGTAGGGCTCGCACTCCGCGCCGTTGATGATGACGGTGCTGACCTTGCCGATGCCGCTGGTGATCTTCACGTGGGTGGGGAACGTGGCGCCGCCCATGCCGACGATGCCGGCGTTCTTGACGATCTCCACCATCTCCTCCACGCTCAGGGCGTTGGGGTCGGCGGGGGCCTTCACCTCTTCGCTCAGCTCGTCCTGCATGTCATTCTCGATGACCACGGACATGATGTTGCCGCCCATGGAATAGGGACGGGGCTCCACCGCCTTCACCGTGCCGGACACGCTGGCATGGATCGGGGCGCCCAGGCCGTGGAATTCGCCGATCTTCTGGCCCACCTTCACGTGGTCCCCGGCCTTGACCAGGGGCGTGCAGGGCGCGCCAAAGTGCATCGACATGGGGATGACCACAACAGCCGGTGGCGCCAGCTGCTCGATGGCCTTTTCATTGGTCGCGGCCTTCATGTCATGGGGATGAACGCCGCCAAAGAAAGCTTGTGCCATTGTCTTCACCTCATTTTTACTCCTTGATAGACGGCCCGGGCGAAGGATTCCTCTCTCCCGCGTTTCCGGGAGCGTGGTCTCTCCGGCCAGGCGACACTACCACATACTGCGCCTCATTCTACACCCTATTTTGAAAAATGTCCAGACTGTGAACGACAACTTTTTAAAAAAATATGCTTTTTTATACGGGTTCTTTGCAACTTTTTACAGGATTCTCCAAACCTGACAGTCTGTGTCTTTTGCCGGGATCTCTCTTGTCAATTTTCACGAAACATGATATGCTTTGTCATACGGCAGCGGCCGGGCATCCGGCCCGCCCGGAAACTATCTGGACAATCTGGAGGCCAAGACCTTATGATGGCACAACTGATCGACCGAAAGCAGCTGAAGCAGCAGATGAAGGACCTGCTGCGCTCCGCGCAGGTCGGCGCCCGGGGCATGACGCTCCTGTATCTGGCGCTGGTCTGCGCCCTGAACCTGACGGACAGCCTGACCGGCCTGGTGAACGACGGCCTGCCGGCCATGTTCGTCAGCATCCTCACCAGCCTGCTGGGCATGGTCCTCTCCGCCGGCTTCGTGCTGTACTGCATGGCCGTCCGCCGGGGCGAGCGGGCGGAGTACCTGACGCTGTTCGACGGCTTCTCCTTCGTGGGCAGGATCATCCTGCTGAACATCGTGGAGTATCTCTTCATCTTCCTGTGGTCCCTGCTGTTTGTGATCCCCGGCATCATCGCCGCCTACCGCTACCGCTTCGCCCTGTACGACCTCTATGAGAACCCGGGCATCGGGGTGATGGAGGCCCTGGAGATGAGCAAGCAGCAGACCCTGGGCTACAAGGGCCAGCTGTTCCTGCTGGACCTGAGCTACACCGGCTGGTATCTGCTGGCCTCCCTCCCCTCGCTGATCCAGGTGGGCTACATCTACGCCGCCGTTTTTCAAGACCCGGGCTATTTCCTGGCGGACCCCACCCGGGTCTACGCCCTCTCCCTGCCGCTCCCCCTCCCGGTCCAGGTGCTGCTGGGCTGCCTGTGGCCCCTGGCGGTGGCCCTGTTCTATCTCCCGGTCTACCAGTGCACGGAGCTGGGGTACTTCGACATCGCCAAGCACACCTCCGGCGTGAGCCTCAGCGGTGCCGGCGGGCCCGACCAGCCGGACGACGGCGGCTGGGGCGGATTCTGAGGTCCTCCTTAAACGTACAATCCCCCGGCGGGTTTTAGAACCCGCCGGGGGATCTGTTCTGCCTTGCGCCCTTTTGCGCTCCTCACAGCCGGGGGAACTCCCGCCGGACATAGGCGCTGCGGCCCAGGGCCGCCGCCAGCAGCGTGGATGCCGCGATGCCGAAGGCCGCCTGCACCAGATTGCTGGGGATGCCCGCTGCGGCGCCGGTGAGGCTCCCCATCAGCATTCCGTCGTACAGCCAGTAGCCCAGCACCATGGGCAGCTCGCCCACCACGCCGCAGGCCGCAAGGCCCAGGGGCCCGCGCCCCCGGCCGAAGGCCTGCCAGCACGCCGCCGCCAGCACCGCCATCACCGCCTTGATCACCAGCGTGGCGGGCGCGTAGATGGCCGAGCCCAGCAGCACGTCCGCCAGCGCCGGGCCGATGCTGCCCGCCAGGGCGCCCCAGGCCGGTCCCAGCAGATAGCCCCCCAGCAGCACCACCGTGTCCCCCAGGTTCATGTAGCCGCCGGTGGGGGACGGCACCTTGATCACCATGGTGGCCACGCAGGCCAGGGCCGCAAAGACCGCCGCCATCACCATCAACCGTGTCCGCTGGGAGGATCTTACCGTCTCCCGCTCCGCTGTCTTCTCCATATCGCGCGCTCCTTCCGGCGGGGCGTCTCGCTCCGGCCCTGTTTGTTGTTGCCATCATAGAACAAATATGGTATGATTGAAATAGCCAATTTTTGATTTTTTTATCAGGTCAGATGGAGGGCCGGCCATGCGCACCTACGCTCTGGAAGACCGCGGCAGCACGCCGCTGTATGAATACCTGTACCGCTGCATCCGGGAGGACATCCTGGCCGGCGCCCTGGCCGCCGGGGAGCGGCTGCCCTCCAAGCGGGCCCTGGCGGAGCATCTGCACATCTCCGTCATGACGGTGGAGGGGGCCTATCAGCAGCTGGAGGCGGAGGGTTACGTCTACACCCGGCCCAAGCGGGGCTTTTTCGTGGCGGAGGTGGAGCGGCCCCGGCCCGCGCCGCCTGCGCCGCCGGCCGCCCCGGCGCCGGAGGCCCCGGCCTGGCGGCTGGACCTGGCCAGCAACCGGGTGGACGCCAGCCGCTTCCCGGTGGCCACCTGGGCCCGCCTGACCCGCCAGGTGCTGACGGAGGACGGAGAGGCCCTTCTGCGCCCGGTGCCCCATCAGGGGCTGACCGCCCTGCGGCAGGCCATCGCCCGGGACCTGCGGGAGTACAAGGGCATGGCGGTGTCGCCGGACCAGATCGTGGTGGGCGCCGGGGCGGAGTATCTGTACCTGCTGCTGGCCCAGCTGCTGGGGCGGGAGGCGGTGTTCGCCGTGGAGGACCCGGGCTACCCCAAGATCCGTCAGGTGTACGGCAAGTGCGGCGCGGACTGCCGCCCGGTGCCTCTGGACAGCCAGGGCATCCCTCCGGAGGCCCTGGAGGCAGCGGGAGCCACGGTGGTCCACCTGTCCCCGGCCCACCACTACCCCACCGGGCTGGTGACGCCCATCGGCCGGCGGCAGGCCCTGCTGCGGTGGGCGGAGCGGACGGACGCCGTCATCATCGAGGATGACTATGACAGCGAGTTCCGCTTTACAGGCCGCCCCATCCCCACGCTCCAGAGCATCGACACCGCCGGGCGGGTGGTGTACATGAACACGTTCTCCCAGACCATCTCCCCCTCCATGCGGGTGGGGTTCCTGGTGCTGCCGCCCCGGCTGCTGGAGCGGTACCGCCGGGAGCTGGACTTCTATTCCTGCACGGTCCCGGCCCTGGACCAGCACGTGCTGGCCCGGTTCCTGGACCGGGGCCACTATGAGCAGCATCTGGCCCGGATGCGCAAGGAGTACCGCCAGCGCCGGGACGCGGTGCTCTCCGCCTTCCGGTCCAGCCCCTTCCGGGACCGGATCACCATCTCGGAGCAGGGAGCGGGGTTCCACTTCCTGCTGAAGCTGGAGACCCGGCACAGTGACGCGGCCCTGCAGGCCCGGGCCGCGGCTCTGGGGGTGCGGCTGGGCTTCCTGTCCGCGTACGCCGCCATCCCCTCCCCCGCCTATGCCCACACCCTGGTGGTGAACTATGCGGGGCTCAGCCCAGCGGCGCTGCCGAAGGCCATGGACC
Source organism: Oscillibacter valericigenes (assembly GCF_016902445.1). Taxonomy (GTDB): domain Bacteria; phylum Bacillota; class Clostridia; order Oscillospirales; family Oscillospiraceae; genus Oscillibacter; species Oscillibacter avistercoris. The sequence continues at coordinate 59,912 of NZ_JACSNX010000010.1, forward strand.
TGCTGGCGGAAATCTTCGGCGCATAGCAGAAACCGGCTGCCTAACGGCAGCCGGTTTTCTGTCCGGAAAACGCCTTTACAGGCCGGGCTTCTCCTCCAGCGCGTTCATGCTCTTTTTGAAGTGGACGGCGAACATGGTGGCCGTGGTGCACACTGCCAGCACATCTGCCACCGGCTCCGCCAGGAACACGGCGAAGGACTTGTCGGCAAAGAAGTGGGGCAGGATATAGATGAGGGGGATCAGCAGGATGATCTTCCGCAGCACCGCCAGGAACAGGGAGATCTTGGCGTTGCCCAGGGCCACGAAGGTCTGCTGGCAGGCGATCTGGATGCCGAAGATGCCCGTGGCCGCCATGTAGATCCGCAGGGCCCAGGAGGCGTACGCCACCAGCTCGCTGTCGGAGGTGAACATCAGGGCGAACAGCTGGGGGACCAGCTGCACCAGCGCCCACAGCAGCAGGGAATAGGCCAGGCAGGCCATCAGCAGCACCCGGAAGGCCCGCCGCACCCGCTGGGGGTTCCGGGCGCCGTAGTTGAAGCTGACGATGGGCTGGGCCCCCTGGGTCAGCCCCTGCAGGGGCATCATGGCGAACTGCATGATGCTGGAGAGCACCGTCATGGCCCCCACGGCGAGGTCCCCGCCGTAGGTCTGCAGCGAGGAGTTGAAGCACACGGTGATCAGGCTCTCCGTGGACTGCATGATGAAGGGGGAGGCACCCAGCGCCAGGGCCGGCAGCACCACCTTGGCCCGGGGCCGCAGATGCTCCCGCCGCAGATGCCACTTGGTCTTTTTCCCGGTGAGGAATTTCAGCACCCACACGGCGGACACCGCCTGGGACAAAATGGTGGCCAGGGCCGCCCCCTGCACGCCCATGCCGAAGGCGAAGATGAAGATGGGGTCCAGCACCGTGTTGAGGATGGCGCCGATGAGCACGGTCTTCATCCCCACCACCGTGAAGCCCTGGGCGGTGATGTAGGCGTTCATGCCCAGGGTCACCTGGACGAAGATGGTGCCCAGGGCATAGATGCGCATGTAGTCCAGCGCGTAGCCGATGGTGTTGTCGCTGGCGCCGAAGATGCGGAGCATGGGCTCCGCGAACACCAGGAACACCACGGTCAGCACCACCGAAACAGCCACCAGCATGGTCATGCTGTTGCCCATGATCCGCTCGGACTCCTCCAGGTCCCCCCGCCCCTCGGCGATGGAGGCCCGGGGCGCGCCGCCGAAGGCCATCAGGGCCGCGAAGGCGGAGATCACCATGATGATGGGCAGGCACACGCCCACGCCGGTGAGGGCCAGCTTGCCCACAGTCTCCACCGGCTGCATGTGGCCGATGTACACCCGGTCCACCAGATTGTACAGCATGTTGACGATCTGGGAGGTGATGGTGGGGACAGCCAGGGAAAACAGCAGCTTCCCCACGCTGCCGCTGCCTAAGTCCACGTTTTGACGGCTCATGTGTTCGCTCCCTCTCTCAGTTGTGTTTCCGCGCCGGTCAGCACCTTTTCCAGCAGCTGCTGGAACCGGTCTGTCTCCGCCGGCGTCAGGCCGGAGAACAGCTTCTCCAGGCAGGCGCTCTGGATCTGCCGCCCCTGGCGGGCCAGGGCCGCGCCCGCCTCCGTCAGGGCCAGGTGGACCACCCGGCGGTCCGCCCTGTCCGGCAGGCGGTCCAGCAGGCCCCGCTCCGCCAGCAGGTCCACCGCCGCGGACACCTGGGACTTGGAAAGCCCCCGCAGCTCCGTCACGTCCCGGGCCGTGTCGTGCCCGGGGTTGTTGGTCAGGAACAGGATCACATCCATCTCCCGCATGGTGAGGCCCGACCGGGCCAGAAGGTCCGTGAACTGCCGGTCATAATACCGTCTGAACTGCTGGACCACCCACAGCAGACGGGTACTGTTCACTTTCATGCACCGCTCTCCATTCGTTCGTTTCAGAACAGTTCTTGTCAGAACTTTTTCAGCATAGCACGTTCCGCACCGCCTGTCAAGAATTCTCCGATTTGCCTTGACAATTCCCGCCGGCTAACGTATGATATAGAAAATATGGTTTCAAAAATCAGATTTCGGGGTGTTGTTTATGACATGGAATCTCGTAAGTGACAGCAGCTGTGACCTGCGGGCATCCTCTTTCCACAGCGGTTCCGTCCGCTTCACGTCCGTCCCCCTCCACATCCAGGTGGGGGAGCAGACCTTTGTGGATGACGACAGCCTGTCTGTCCCCGCCATGCTCTCCGCCATGGCGGCGGAGAAGGCCGCCTCCTCGTCCGCCTGTCCCTCCCCCGCCGCCTTTGCCGAGGCCTTCAAGGCCGGGGACCGCACCGTCTGCTTCACCATCTCCTCCCAGCTCTCCGGCACCTACCATGCGGCCTGCATCGCCCGGGACATGGTCCTGGAAGAACACCCGGACAAGCAGATCTGTGTCATCGACTCCCGCTCCGCCGCCGGTGCCATGGTGCTGCTGATCCGCCGGGCCCGGGCGCTGATCGAGGCGGACCCGGAGGCGGATTTCGAGGCTGTGTGCGGCCAGCTCCGCCGGTACCAGGCCTCCCTGCGGACCTGCTTCACCCTGGAGAATTTCGACAACCTCATCAAGAGCGGCCGGATGCGCCCCATCGTGGGCACGCTGCTCCACTCCCTGGGCATCCACGTCATCGCCGACGCCACGCCGGAGGGCACCATCCGCGTGGCGGACAAGGCCCGGGGCGTGAACAAGACCTACCGGGCCATCACCGCCCTGATGGGCGCCAGCAAGGACTGCACCGATGCGGAGGTGGTGATCTCCCACTGTGAGAACCTGGAGGGGGCCATGGCGCTGAAGCGCCAGATCCTGGAGGATCTGCCGGTAAAGCACGTGGACCTGCTGTCCTGCCGGGGCCTCACCAGCTTCTACGCCATGGAGAAGGGGCTCATCGTGGGGTATTGAGCTGCCTGCGGGGCCCGTTCGATGCCGGAAGGGTTTCCGGCGGAAGGGCCGCAGGGGCGGACCCATGTGTCCGCCCGCCGTTTTTCCGCCGGACTCGCTCCGGCCCCACGAGGTCTGTCAAAAGCGCGCACGGAATTTTTCCGTGCGCGCTTTTTCTTCCGGATACGCCTCTACCCCAGCAGCACGCCTGCCGCAAGAAACGCCAGCGCCAGCAGCAGGAATACCGCCATCAGCTTCCACACGTACTTCACCCACCGGTCATAGGGCACATGGCCCAGGGCCAGGGCGCCCATCACCACCGCCGCCGTGGGTGTGAGGATGTTCACCAGGCCGGAGGCGGACTGGAAGGCCGTCACCACCAGGTCCCCGCCCACGCCGGCGAACTTGCCCAGGGGCGCCACGATGGGGATGGACAGCGTGGCCAGTCCCGATGAGGAGGGGATCAGGATGGTGAGAGGCAGATACAGGGCGAACACCAGCAGCGTGAAGCTGACGGCCCCGGCCCCGGAGAGGGCCGCCTCTCCCCAGTGGAGGATGGTGTCCGTGATGGCGCCGTCCCGCATCAGCACGGTGATGCCCCGGCTGATGCCGATGATGAAGGCCACGCCCAAAAGGTCCGCGCACCCGGCCACATAGGTCTCCGTCAGCTCCTCCTCGCTCATCCGGTCGATGAGGCCGATGACCACGCCCCCCACCAGAAACAGGGCGGAGAGCTCCGGGAACCACCAGCCCAGGGTGGGCAGGGACAGGCCCATCTCGTCAAAGGGCACCACAGCGTAGACCATGATGAGGAACGTCAGGGTGAAGATGGCCATGATGACCTTCCGCTTTGGGGTGAAGGGCACCTGCTGGTCCATGGTCACCTGGATCCTGCCGGCGCCCACGCCCACCACGGACTTGGAGGGATTCCGCTTCACCCGGGCGGCGTAGGCCATCACGAACCAGATGGCCGCCGCCTCAAAGGCCACCCATTCCAGCAGCCGCAGCAGGATGCCCTCGCCCAGGGAGACGCCGGCGAACCCCGCGGCGATGCCGGTGGCAAAGGGGTTCACGGTGGAGGCGATGACGCCGGCACCGGCCCCCAGCAAAATCACGCTGATGCCCACCACCGCGTCGTAGCCGGCGGCCAGAAACACCGGGATCAGCAGGGGGTAGAAGGCCATGGTCTCCTCCCACATGCCGTAGGTGGTGCCGCCCAGGCCGAACAGCAGCATCAGGATGGGGATCAGCCACTTCTCCCGCCCTCCCAGCAGGCGGATGATGTTGGACACGCCGGCGTCCACGGCGCCGGTCTTCATCACCACGCCCAGAAAGCCGCCCACCATCAGGATGAAGATGCACACGTCCACGGCGTCGTAGAAGCCGGAAAAGGCCGCCTTCAGCACATCGCCCACCCCCTGGGGGTTCTGCGCCACGGCGTGGTACGTCCCCGCCACCGGCACGCCGTCCACATAGTCATAGCTGCCCGCCGGGATGATCCAGGTGGCGGCGGCCACCAGGATCAGCAGCAGGAACAAGATGGTGTAGGCGGTGGGCATGTGGAATTTCCGCTCTTTCAAAGAGGTCTCCCCCCTCGCTTTATTTTCCGATGGTGGCCACCAGCACGGCCTTGATGGAGTGCATCCGGTTCTCCGCCTCGTCGAACACCACGCTGTGGCGGCTGCGGAACACCTCGTCGCTGACCTCCCGGATGTCCACGCCCTTGTCGTGCCACTCCTTGGCCAGCTTGGTCTCAAAGTCGTGGAAGGAGGGCAGGCAGTGCATATACAGCACATTGGGGTTGCCGGTGGCCTTCAGGGTCTCCTCCGTCACCCGGTAGGGGGACAGCAGCTTGGCCCGCTCCGGGATCAGGTCCTCCTCGCCCATGGAGGCCCAGATGTCGCCGTAGATCACGTCCGCGTCCTTGAGGGAATTCCTGTCGTCGGTGATCTCGATGAGGCCGCCGTTTTCCCGGGCAGTGGCGAACACCCGCTTCACCAGCGCGCCGTCCATCTCCTTGGCCAGCTCCTGGGGCCCCAGGCCCACAAAGTGCATGCCCATCTTGGCGGCGCCGATCATCCAGGCGTAGCACATGTTGTTGCGCACGTCGCCGGGGAACACCACCTTCACCTGGTTCAGGGGCTTGTGGCAGTGCTCCTCAATGGTCATCATGTCCGCCAGGATCTGGGTGGGGTGGTCCGCGTCGGTGAGGCCGTTCCAGACCGGCACGCCGGCGTACTTTGCCAGGTCCTCCACCACTTTCTGGTCGTAGCCCCGGTACTCGATGCCGTCAAAGAACCGGCCCAGCACACGGGCGGTGTCCTCCAGGGACTCCTTCTTGCCCATCTGGCTGCTGCCGGCGTCCAGATAGGTGACGTGGCCCCCCTCCTGGGTGGCGGCCACCTCGAAGGAGCAGCGGGTGCGGGTGGAGGTCTTTTCAAACAGCAGCACGATGTGCTTGCCCTGCAGGGCGGGGTCGCAGATGCCGGACCGGCGCTTGGCCTTCAGGTCGTGGCCCAGGTCCAGGAGATAGCGGATCTCCGCAGGGGTGAAGTCTTCCAGAGTCAGGAAACTCCGGCCTTTCAGATTGATTGCCATAAAATGCACTCCTTTTTTAGTCATGTTCATGATGAGGGCTTTTGAGGGGGCAGATGCGGGCCGCCGGGCGGCGGCCTCGGGGGTGTCTGCTCCCGCAGGGGGCTGTTCCCACAGGGGTGCGCCCCCCATTGTCGTCGTCGCAAAGTCCGCTAAGCTCCGTTTCCGCCTGCGGCGAAAACTGCGCCTGCTCCCTTGCTCCTCCTCTCCCCACCGCGCGGGGCGCGGCGGGGGCCCCGCATAGAGACACCAAAAAGAAAATGCGCCGCGCCCGGTGGAAAAGAAAAAATGTTCGGCGGGTCGGTCTGCGCAAGCGCAGACCTCCTGCCGCCGGCGGGGGATGGCTGGCAGTCCCTTGCGGCGGTCAGGGACGGAAACGCACCGCCCTTGGGGAGACCTTCGGCCCGGGGAAATCTGGGATACCCTTTGCGCCGATTTTCGCTGCCGCTGGCCAGTGGTTGATGAAGGCTTCAGCATAGACCAACGCAACAACTTCTACGCCGACCCGGGGAGCGCGTAGCGAAGCGGAACGCGCGGAAGGAGGAGCTGGTCAAATGCGTCCTTGCACCCCGACGACCTGGGCACCATCCGCCACGGGACGGCAGTATCGACCTGGCAGAAGACCCTAGCGTGCCCGAAGGCCAGGCAAAATCGGAGCAGGCACCGATCCGCCGACCCCGTCGCGCGCGGAGGGCCACTGCACCGGAGCGCGCCTAACGCTTTTCTCTTTGGACCGTGCACGGCCCGTTTCTCTTTTGGCACGACAAAAGAGAAATGGGGGGTGCATCCTGGCTGGACAAGCCCCCCCTGCGGGAGCAGAGACCCGGTGGCCGCCGTCCGGCGGCCCGCATTCCCCGCCCAGCGGCCGCTTACGGATCCTCCCGCCACAGCGGCATGGACATGCACCGCGGCCCGCCCCGGCCCCGGGACAGCTCCGCGCTGGGGATGGTGTGGAGCCGGATCCCCGCCTCCTCCAGCGCCCGGTTGGTGACGGCGTTCCGGGAGTACACCACCACCTCGCCGGGGCCGACGGCCAGCGTGTTGGAGCCGTCGCTCCACTGCTCCCGGGCGGCGTCGATCTCGCTGCCGGAGCCGCAGGGGATCAGCGTCACACGGTCCAGCCCCAGGTGCTCCTTCAGGATGTCCTCCAGGCGGCCGTCCTCCTGGCGGATCTTCATTTTCCGGTTCTCGTCCAGCTCCATGACGAACACGGTGATCTGCTGGAGGATGTTGGGATGGACGGTGAACTTGTCCCGGTCCACCATGGTGAACACCGTGTCCAGGTGCATGAAGGACCGGCTCTTGGGGATGTCGAAGGCCAGCAGCTTGCGGAACGTCTTGCTCTCGGAGAGCACCGTCTCCGCCAAGGCGTCGATGGAGTCCTCCTCCGTCCGCTGGGAGATGCCCACCGCCAGCACCTGGGGGGACAGGATCAGGATGTCGCCGCCCTCCAGGGAGGAGGTCTCGCCCCGGTCATACCACCGGGGGACGTTCCGGTAGTCCGGGTGGTGCTCGAAGATGAACTTGCCGAACAGGGTCTCCCGGTTCCGGGTGGCGGTGTGCATCTTGTGGATGGACACGCCGGTGCCGATGGTGGCGAAGGGGTCCCGGGTAAAATACAGGTTGGGCAGGGGATCCACGGCGAAGGGATAATCGTCCCCGGCGGCGGAGAGGTAGTCCCCCAGCCGGGCGCTGTTTGTCCGGAGCTGGGACTTGCGGACCCCCGCCATCATGGCGGACACCATCTCCTTGTCCGGCAGGGCGGAGAGGTAGTCCTCCAGGCTCTCCCGGAGGCGGTCGTCCCTGACGCCGGACTCCTCCAGGAACTGGCGGATCAGGTCGGCGCGCACGTCGGCGTCGGTGATGGACTCCGCCACCAGGTCCCGCAGGTAGACCACCTCCACCCCCTGCTGGCGCAGGCAGTCGGCAAAGGCGTCGTGCTCCCGCTGGGCCTCCTTCAGATAGGGGATGTCGTCAAAGAGCAGCCGCTCCAGATACTCCGGCATCAGGTTTTCCAGTTCCCCGCCGGGGCGGTGGAGCAGCACCTTCTTCAGCCGCCCGATCTCGGAGGTGTTGTGAATTCCGGTTTCCAAAAAGCTCACTCCTTTGTTCTGGGAAAGGTACAGGGAAATCGCTCTGGTTTAGGGTCTCTGGATTTTCCGTTTTCATGCGCCGTTCCGGCAGATCCGCCGAAAAAAAGAACGGACATCCCGTCCGTTCTTCCGTCCCGGCGGCGGACTGCCGCCCGCAAAAAAAGGAGAGAGGCTGCGCCTCTCTCCTTTTCCGTTCCATATGATCATCTGTGCTTGCCCAGATAGGCCTCCTTGACCTTTTCGTTTGCCAGCAGCTCCGCGCCGGTGCCGGACATGGTGATGCGCCCCGTCTCCAGCACGTAGGCCAGGTCCGCGATCTTCAGGGCCATGTTGGCGTTCTGCTCGATCAGCAGCACCGTCACCCCCTGCCGGTTGATCTCCCGGATGATGGAGAAGATGTCCTGCACCACCAGCGGGGCAAGGCCCAGAGAGGGCTCATCCAGCATCATCAGCTTCGGCCGGGACATGAGGGCCCGGCCCACGGCCAGCATCTGCTGCTCGCCGCCGGAGAGGGTGCCGGCAGACTGCCAGCTCCGCTCCTCCAGCCGGGGGAACAGCTCAAACACCCACTTCAGGTCCTTCTCGATCTCCGCCTTGTCTTTCCGCAGATAGGCCCCCAGCTTCAGGTTCTCCAGCACCGTCAGGTCGGCGAACACACGCCGGCCCTCCGGGCTCATGGCGATGCCCGCCGCCACGATCTTGTCGATGGACTTGCCCAGCAGCTCCTCCCCGTTCCACTGGATGGAGCCGGACTCCGCCTTCACCAGGCCGGTGATGGTCCGCAGGGTGGTGGACTTGCCGGCGCCGTTGGCGCCGATCAGGGTGACGATCTTGCCGTCCGGCACCTCCAGATCGATGCCCCGCAGGGCCTGGATGCCGCCGTAGGACACTTTCAAATCCTGAATTTTAAGCATCTTCCGCCACCCCCAGGTACGCGTCGATGACGCGCTGATTGTTCTGGATCTCCGCCGGCGTGCCGTCGGCGATCAGCTTGCCGAAGTCCAGCACGTAGATCCGGTCGGAGATGTCCATGACCAGGTCCATGTGGTGCTCGATCAAAAACACCGTCAGGCCGAACTTGGAGCGGATCTCCCCGATGAAGGCCGTCAGCTCGTCGGTCTCCTGGGGGTTCATGCCCGCCGCCGGCTCATCCAGCAGCAGGAGCTGGGGGTCCGTGGCCAGGGCCCGGGCGATCTCCAGCCGCCGCTGCTTGCCGTAGGGCAGGGAGTTGGCCTTCTCCCCGGCCACATTGCTGAGGCCCACTTCCGCCAGCAGCTGGGAGACCCGCTGCCGCTGGGCTTCTTCCTCCTTCCGGTTCAGCCGGAAGGTGGCGGAGAACAGGTTGCTGGTGGACCGGCAGTGCATGGCCGTCAGCACGTTGTTGAACACGGTCTGGTCCTTCCACAGCCGGATGTTCTGGAAGGTCCGGGCCATGCCCATCCGGGTGATCCTGTCCGGGGTGGGGGCCAGGACGTGGGTGTACTCCCCCGCGTGCTCCCCCTTGTACAGCTTCTTCATCTTGCCCTGGGGGTAGTTCTCCACGATCTTCTCCCCCCGGTACCACACCGCCCCGTTGGTGGGCTGGTACACACCGGTGATCACGTTGAAGGCGGTGGTCTTGCCGGCGCCGTTGGGGCCGATCAGGGAGACGATCTCCCCCTCACGGACCTCCAGGTTCATGTTGTTCACGGCGATGACGCCGCCGAACTGCATGGTGATATTCTCCAGCTGAAGGATGTTGCCGCTCATTTCACCGCCTCCTTCTTTTTCCCTTTTCCGGAGAGGCGTCTCCCCAGGCTCCGGGCCACGTCACCCAGCTCCCGGTCCCCCATCAGCCCGCGGCGGAAGAACAGCACCACCACCATGATGATGATGGAGAACACCACCATCCGGAAGCCGGTCCGCAGGAAGGGCACCTTGAAGGCGCCGATATACGTCTCCGTGTCCAGGAACCGCAGCCACCACTCGCTGGCCGCCACGTACAGGAACGAGGCGATGCAGCTGCCGGAGATGGACCCGATGCCGCCGATCACCACGATCAGCAGGATCTCATAGGTCATGGAGGTGGTGAAGGTCTTGGCCTGGGCCTGGTTGGCGAACATGGCGAACATGCCGCCGCCCACACCGGCGAAGAAGGAGCTGATGCAGAAGGCCATCCGCTTGTGCTTGGCCAGGCTGATGCCCATGGCCTCGGCGGCCACCTCGTCCTCCCGGATGGCCTTGAAGGCCCGGCCGTAGGTGGAGTTGATCAGCAGCACCATGATGCCGATGCACACCGCCGCCAGCAGGAAGGGCACGAAGGTGGACAGCCGGAACACCACCTCTCCATTGGCGTTCTCGATATTGAAGCTGGAGAAGGTGGGGAAGTTCTTCAGGGCGTTGGCGCCGTTGGTGACAGGGCCCAGGGCGTCCCACTGGAAGATGGCCCGGATGATCTCCGCGAAGCCCAGGGTGGCAATGGCCAGGTAGTCGCTCTTCAGCCGCAGCACCGGCAGGCCGATGAGCCAGGCCACCACAGCGGCCACGCAGCCCGCCAGGATCAGCGCCGCCAGCACCCCCAGGATCAGCCCCAGGGTGCCGCCGCCGAACAGCTCCGGCAGGGAGAAGTTCACCGCCGAGCCGCCGTAGAGGTAGTAGACACTCTCCCGGTCGGCGGAGGGGATGGTCAGAATGGCGTAGGTGTAGGCGCCCAGCAGCATGAAGCCCGCCTGCCCCAGGGAGAACAGGCCCGTAAAGCCGTTCAGCAGGTTCAGGGAGGCCGCCACCAGGGCGTACACGGCGCCCTTTTTCAGCACCGTGAACAGCATGCTGGTGGGCTGCATGGTGTTTTCCAGCACCATCACCAGGATCAGCAGGGCTGCCACGCAGCCCAGGGCGATCCATGTGCCCCGTTTGCTCTTTTTCTCTTGCAGCATCGTGACCGCCCCCTTTACACTTTATCGGTGGACTTCTCACCGAACAATCCGGTGGGCTTTACCACCAGGATGATGATGAGCAGCGCGAAGGTGAACGCGTCGGAGAACACGCTCCAGTCGGAGCTCTTGATCACCGTCTCGCTCAGGCCGATGAGGAAGGCCCCCACCACGGCGCCGGGAATGGACCCGATGCCGCCGAACACCGCCGCCACGAAGGCCCGCAGCCCCGGCAGGGAGCCGGACAGGGGCACGATGGAGGGATAGTTGGTGAAGTAGAGGGCCGAGCCCACCGCCGCCAGCAGAGAGCCGATGACGAAGGTGAAGCTGATGACGTTGTTGATCTTGATGCCCATCAGCTGCGCCGTCTCAAAGTCCCGGGAGGCGGCCCGCATGGCCATACCGATCTTGGTGTGGTTGATCAGCTGGGTCAGCGCGATCACCAGGGCCACCACCAGGAACGGCGTGATCACCGTCACCATCTTGGTGGACGTGCCGGCAATGGTGATCTGATCGGACAGCACCGGCAGATTGGGATACATCTGGGGCAGGCCGCCGGTGATATAGGTGGCCAGGTTCTGCAGCAGATAGCTGACGCCGATGGCGGAGATCATGACGCTCATCCGGGGTGCCGAGCGCAGGGGCTTGTAGGCCGCCCGCTCGATGACGAAGCCCAGCAGCACCGTCAGCAGGATCATCAGCGGCACCGCCGCGCCGATGGGCAGGCTGGCGCTGAGATAGACCATGATGAGGCCCGCCGCCATGAACACGTCGCCGTGGGCGAAGTTGATCAGGCGCAGGATGCCGTACACCATGGTGTAGCCGATGGCGATCAGGGCATACTGCCCGCCCAGCGAGATGCCGGACAGCAGGATGGAGATTCCGTATTGCACAGGGAGTTCCCCCTTTTCCTTTCAGTAGTGGCGGGTGGGAAGGACCGTCTCCAAAAAGGCCGGACACCGGCCCCTTTCGAGGCGGCCCCGCCCGCAGAAGAGAACAAGCCGCCTGGCGGGGGAGCCCCCCGCCAGGCTGGCCGAATGGCAGGCGTTTATTCCACGGTCTGGACCGTCTCCAGCGCCCACGCGTTGTTGGCGGTGTCGGCGGTCTTGATATAGGCGGTGTCCCGGATGGCGTCGCCCTGCTCGTCAAAGGCGATGGAGCCGGACACGCCGTCATAGGTCACGCCGGGCAGGGCGGCCTTCACGGCGCCGGGATCGGTGGAGCCGGCGGCCTTCAGGGCCTCCAGGGCCACGTAGTAGGCGTCATAGCCCATGGCGGTGACGGCGGCGATGGTGTCGTTGCCGCCGTTGTTGGTCATGGCGGTGGAGTCCTCGTTCAGCCAGGCCTTGATGCCGTCGTCGAATTCAGGGGAGCCGCCCTCCTGATAGAAGGTGGACACATACAGCTGCACGTTGCTGCCCTGCGCGGCCTCCAGGACCATGTTGCTGTCCAGGGTGTCGGAGCCCAGCAGGGGGATGTCCAGATCCATGGAGGCGGCCAGCTTCACGATCTGGGTGGCGTAGGCGATGGACACGGGGCAGAAGATCACGTCCACATCCTCCGCCACGGCCTTGGTCAGATAGGTGCTGAAGTCAGAGGTGTTGGTGGGGAAGGAGTCCTTGATGACCTCGCCGTCGAAGTTCTGCTCGAAGAAGGCGATCAGGCCCTGGTCGTACTCATTGCCCAGCTCGCCCAGGCAGTAGGCCTTCTGGGCGCTGAACTTGTCTTTTGCGAAGTTCACCAGCACCTGGGCCTGGAAGTTGTCCAGGAAGCAGATCCGGAAGTAATAGTCGTTGCCGGCCGTGATCTGGGGGTTGGTGCAGGTGACGCCGATGGCAGCCAGGCCCGCCTCGTCAAACACCGGGCCGCCGGCCATGGCCACGCTGGAGCCATAGGAGCCCAGCACCAGGCTCACGTCCTTGCTGACCAGCTCCGCCGCGGCGGTGGGCGCCTTGTCGGTGGTGGAGCCGTTGTCGGCATAGACCAGCTCCACCGTATAGGTGGTGCCGCCGATGTCCACGGTGGGCGTCTCCCGGTTGGCGTACTGCATGCCCAGCATCTCCTGCTTGCCGCCGGGGCCGGAGTCGCCGGTGGCGGGCTCGAACACGCCGATGCGGACCACGGGATCGCCGCTTTCAGAGGCACCGCCGTCGTCGGCAGGTGTATCGCTGCTGCCGCCGCAGGCGGCCAGGCTCAGAACCATGACCAGGGTCAGAGCCAGCGCAAAAACTCTTTTCATCTTCTTTTCCTCCTGACAAATGATCGAGAATCGCTGTTCCCTCACGTATGAAAGGCATTTTACAGGTTTTTTCCAGTCTTTTCAAGGTGAATAATCCACAGAAAGTTTTCCGGCTCCTTCAAAAAAAGTTCAAAATTTTTCCGCATATTCCGGTCATTTGTCTTTCTATAGCGGACGATGCCAAACATTCACGGAGAAAAGCGCAGGCATTTGTCCGTAATACAGAGACAGTCTGTTTGGTGATTTTGCCAATTCCGCCCTGGAAAAACAGGGGCTTTTTCCGTCACTCCAACAGTTTTGGACGGTTTCCCCCGGTTTATTCCCCCGCTCCGGCGGGAAAAAACCGCCGCCCGGATGTCCGGACGGCGGTCTCGCTCACGTCTCTTCTTTTTTCAGGGACAGGGCCGGCGCCTCGCCGAACACCGCCAGGAACGCCTCCTGCTCCATGGTCTCATGCTCCAGCAGATAGGACGCCACGGTCTCCAGCTTGTCGCGGTCATCCCGCAGGATCTGCTCGCACCGGTCGTAGGCGGCCGCCACCAGCCGCTGGACCTCCTCGTCGATCTGGGCCGCCACCGCCTCGGAATAGCTGCGGCCCTGGGTCATGGTGCGGCCGATAAAGACCTCCTCGTGGCCGGACTCGAAGGACACGGTGCCGATCCGGTCGCTCATGCCGTAGGTGGCCACCATCTTCCGGGCGATCTGGCTGGCCCGCTGGATGTCGTTGCTGGCGCCGGTGGAGATGTCTCCCAGGCACAGCTTCTCCGCCACCCGGCCGCCCAAGAGGCCCACGATCTGGTCCTCCATATACCGCTTGGAGAGGTAGGACCGGTCCTCCTCCGGCAGGGAGATGGTCATGCCCCCCGCCTGGCCCCGGGGGACGATGGTGATCTGGGTCACCGGGTCCTGGTCCGGCAGGGCGTGCATCACCACGGCGTGGCCCGCCTCGTGATAGGCGGTGAGCCTCCGCTCGTGCTCCGGGATCACCCGGCTCTTCTTCTCCGGTCCGGCGATGACCTTGATCTCGGCGTCCTTCAGGTCCTGCATGGTGATGAACTTCCGGCCCCGCCGGGCGGCCAGCAGGGCGCCCTCGTTGATGAGGTTCTCCAGATCCGCCCCGGTGAAGCCGGGCGTGCCCCGGGCCAGCTGACCCAGGTCCACGTCCTCCGCCAGGGGCTTGCCCTTGGCGTGGACCTCCAGGATCTCCTTCCGGCCCCGGATGTCCGGCAGGCCCACGTACACCTGCCGGTCGAACCGGCCGGGCCGCAGCAGCGCCGGGTCCAGCACGTCCGCCCGGTTGGTGGCCGCCAGGACCACCACGCCCTCGTTGGCGGTGAAGCCGTCCATCTCCACCAGCAGCTGGTTCAGGGTCTGCTCCCGCTCGTCGTGGCCGCCGCCCAGGCCCGTGCCCCGCTGGCGGCCCACGGCGTCGATCTCGTCGATGAAGACGATGGCGGGGGCGTTCTTCTTGGCCTGCTCAAAGAGGTCCCGGACGCGGGACGCGCCCACGCCCACGTACAGCTCCACAAAGTCGGAGCCGGAGATGGAGAGGAAGCCCACGCCGGCCTCCCCGGCCACGGCCTTGGCCAGCAGGGTCTTGCCGGTGCCCGGCGGGCCCACCAGCAGCACGCCCTTGGGGATGCGGGCCCCCAGGGAGATATACTTCTTGGGGTCCTTCAGGAACTCCACGATCTCCTGGAGCTCCTCCTTCTCCTCGTCGGCGCCGGCCACATCGTCAAAGGTGGTCTTCTTGTCCTTGTCCGTCAGCGTCCGGGTGTGGGCGGAGCCGAACTTGGCCATCTTGTCCGGCCCCATGCCGCCGCCCTGGGCCCTGGCCACCAGAAAGTACCACATCAGCCCAAAGACCACCGCCACCAGCAGGAAGGGCAGCAGCTCCAGCAGCCAGTTGGTGCGGATGGGCTCCGGGTAGTCGTAGTGGAGGATGATCCCGTCGGCGTACTGCTCCTGGACCAGGTCGTTGAAGTCGTCATAGAACAGCTGGAAGCTGTACAGCTCATACCGGACGGGCTCTTCGCCGTCCTCCTGGCCCCGCAGCTCCATGGTCAGCGTCCCGCCGCTGTCGATGGAGAAGCTCTCCACCTTCTCCTGCAGGAACAGCTGGCGGACCTGGGAGTACTCCATCTGGTCCGCCTGGCTGTCGCTCTGCCACAGCCAGTTCACGCACAGCAGGATGACGATGGCCAGCAGAATAAAGCTCAGATTGGATAGCCGTGTTTGTTTCGTCACGAGCAGAAGCCTCCTTTTTCGCCGTCCGGCGGCGAGGTGTGGGTGGCGGCCGTTTGGCCGGGGAATCGCCCGATTGGGCGTGAGAAACAGCGCCCGCTGGGGGCCGCTTCCACGGGGGATGCGCCCCCCATTGTCGTCGTCGCAAAGTCCGCTAAGCTCCGTTTCCGCCTGCGGCGAAAACTGCGCCCGCTCCCTTGCTCCTCCTCTCCCCACCGCGCGGGGCGCGGTGGGGGCCCCGCATAGAGACATCAAAAAGAAAATGCGCCGCGCCCGGTGGAAAAGAAAAAATGTTCGGCGGGTCGGTCTGCGCCCGCGCAGACCTCCTGCCGCCGGCGGGGGATGGTTGGCTGTCCCGTGTAGAAGTCAGGGACGGAAACGCGTTGCCCTTGGGGAAACCTCCGGCCCGGGGAGGTCTGGGATACATCCAGCTTCTCTTTTCGCTGCCGCTGGCCGGTGGTCGATGAAGGCTTCAGCATAGGACAACGCAACAGCTCCTACGCCCGCCGGGGGAGCGCGTAGCGAAGCGGAACGCGCGGAAAGAG
>NZ_JACSNX010000091.1 GCF_016902445.1 Oscillibacter valericigenes
GCGAAAACAAAGGCTGCACAGAAGATCCAGCCGAAAAATCAAAGAATAGCGAAAGGAGGAAACGGCGGTTTTGCTACCATATTTTGTAAGAAAATCAGCCGCATCAGCGACTTTGGGCTCCGGGGACCGAGATACGTACTCTTCTGGCGAAAAAGTTGGAAAGGCGACGGCAAAACACCAAAAGGAGGAGAAATCCGAATGAAGAAGTTCCTTTCTCTGGTGCTTGCTCTGGTGATG
>NZ_JACSNX010000092.1 GCF_016902445.1 Oscillibacter valericigenes
GTAATGTATGGAGCTGACCGGTACTAATCGCCCGAGGGCTTGACCTACGAGAAGAAGCAGGCGTGCTTGAACGCGGCGTCACATTGTTCGGTTTTGAGGGTGCAGGGAAAAGCAAGCCCCTCGAGTTTGCACCTTTAGCTCAGTTGGTAGAGCAACTGACTCTTAATCAGTGGGTCCCCGGTTCGAGTCCGTGAAGGTGCACCATGGCCCGTTGGTCAAGTGGTTAAGACAGCG
>NZ_JACSNX010000093.1 GCF_016902445.1 Oscillibacter valericigenes
AGATACCAGTTACCCGCAACTAGACGGAAAGACCCCATGGAGCTTTACTGCAGCTTAATACTGGAATTCGGTAACCCATGTACAGGATAGGTGGGAGGCTTGGAAGCAGGGGCGTCAGCTCTTGTGGAGCCGCCGGTGGGATACCACTCTTGGATTGCTGAATTTCTAACCTGCGGCCGTGAATCCGGTCGGGGGACACTGTTAGGCGGGCAGTTTGACTGGGGCGGTCG
>NZ_JACSNX010000094.1 GCF_016902445.1 Oscillibacter valericigenes
AAAGGAGGAGAAATCCGAATGAAGAAGTTCCTTTCTCTGGTGCTTGCTCTGGTGATGACCATGTCCCTGGTCACCGTCAGCGCCGGCGCCAAGGACTTCGGTGACAGCGACGACCTCAGCGGCGAAGCCTATGAGGAAGCTGTCAACGTCATGTCCGAGATGGGGATCATCGACGGTTATTCCGATGGTGATTTCCGTCCCCAGGGCACCCTGACCCGTCAGG
>NZ_JACSNX010000095.1 GCF_016902445.1 Oscillibacter valericigenes
GGGAGGGCGGGCTCCGCCTGCCCGACCAAAATGAGATCCGGGGCCCCCGCCGCGCTGCAGGCGCGGTGGGGCGGCAGGCGCGGAAGCTGCGGATCGAGAACGACGCGGCGGAAACGGCGCAAAAGACCTGAGACAACGGGCGACGGCGCGCAAGGCGCGCCCGCCGCAAATGCGGCGTCACAAGCGTCTGGGCGCGAAGCGGCCAGACCTTGGGGAGGGCGG
>NZ_JACSNX010000096.1 GCF_016902445.1 Oscillibacter valericigenes
CGGGGAAATTGCTACCAGAAACCGCTTGCTTCGAGCTGAATATCAATCGATTTCTGTCAAAAATGTTGAGATACGTACTCTTCTGGCGAAAAAGTTGGAAAGGCGACGGTAAAAACTCAAAAGGAGGAGAAATCCGAATGAAGAAGTTCCTTTCTCTGGTGCTTGCTCTGGTGATGACCATGTCCCTGGTCACCGTCAGCGCCGGCGCCAAGGACTTCGG
>NZ_JACSNX010000097.1 GCF_016902445.1 Oscillibacter valericigenes
GCGAAAACAAAGGCTGCACAGAAGATCCAGCCGAAAAATCAAAGAATAGCGAAAGGAGGAAACGGCGGTTTTGCTACCATATTTTGTAAGAAAATCAGCCGCATCAGCGGCTTTGGGCTCCGGGGACCGAGATACGTACTCTTCTGGCGAAAAAGTTGGAAAGACGACGGCGAAAACTCAAAAGGAGGAGAAATCCGAATGAAGAAGTTCCTTTCTCTG
>NZ_JACSNX010000098.1 GCF_016902445.1 Oscillibacter valericigenes
GAGTGCCCAGGGACTCCGCCGTGGTCTTGCCCAGCATCATGCAGGCGATGATCTTGGCGGCAGCCTGACGGGTCAGGGTGCCCTGGGGACGGAAATCACCATCGGAATAGCCGTCGATGATCCCCATCTCGGACATGACGTTGACAGCTTCCTCATAGGCTTCGCCGCTGAGGTCGGCGCTGTCACCGAAGTCCTTGGCGCCGGCGCTGACGGTGACCA
>NZ_JACSNX010000099.1 GCF_016902445.1 Oscillibacter valericigenes
ACTGGTGAAGATACCAGTTACCCGCAACTAGACGGAAAGACCCCATGGAGCTTTACTGCAGCTTAATACTGGAATTCGGTAACCCATGTACAGGATAGGTGGGAGGCTTAGAAGCAGAGGCGTCAGCTTTTGTGGAGCCGCCGGTGGGATACCACTCTTGGATTGCTGAATTTCTAACCTGCGGCCGTGAATCCGGTCGGGGGACACTGTTAGGCGGGC
>NZ_JACSNX010000100.1 GCF_016902445.1 Oscillibacter valericigenes
CGGTGACCAGGGACATGGTCATCACCAGAGCAAGCACCAGAGAAAGGAACTTCTTCATTCGGATTTCTCCTCCTTTTGAGTTTTCGCCGTCGTCTTTCCAACTTTTTCGTCAGAAGAGTACGTATCTCAACATTTTTGACAGAAATCGATTGATATTCAGCTCGAAGCAAGCGGTTTCTGGTAGCAATTTCCCCGGAATATTTTGAAAGCACGGTCCAG